>PGZV01000003.1 GCA_002841495.1 Firmicutes bacterium HGW-Firmicutes-2
ACATAATTTCTTACATAGCGTCCGTTTTAAATTACTTTTTGATAGGTTGGTTTACTGTTCAGTTTTCAATGTTCAATCTAAAATTATACCTCGCAAACCGTTTAGGTCAGCGAAAAGTATTATATCATAACCATTTTGCTAAGTCAATGCTATTTCAACATTTTCTTAAGTTACTAAACGGAGAAAGAGGGATTTGAACCCTCGCGCCGCGTTAACGACCTACTCCCTTTCCAGGGGAGCCCCTTCAGCCGCTTGGGTACTTCTCCAAACGTTGAATAAACACACGTTGTACTTCTAATATTCATAGAAATCTGATGATCAAGATTTCAACGGAGAAGGTGGGATTTGAACCCACGGTCCCTTTCGGGATCACTGGTTTTCAAGACCAGCTCCTTAAGCCACTCGGACACCTCTCCAGATGTACGCTTGCGCACTGATTGGCGCTTAATTAATTTATCATATCTCCCTAGTGGTGTCAACACTTTTCTTCATTTTTTTAAGAATCTAAAAAACAACGCCTTTTTTAGTGATAAACGTCTAAAAACCGCTCTTATAGCGGCTTTCTTTTATGCCATTACCATTTAAATATTGCAGAATCCTATTGTTGTCAGATAACTCCGAGCGCATTTGTCTTGTATGAAAATATTCACTCCTCATAGCCTTCGAAATCATCCCCATACTTTTCGTAGGTGTCTAGAAGATTGATATTTTTTTTCTTCACAGGTTTATGTTTAGGCTCTATCCTGTTTAGTCGTGGTAATCCTTTTTCATTTTGACTTGGATGACTCCTAACATGTTTTTTGATGCGCTCATCTTTGTCCAATTCTTCTTGTTCCTTTCTTTTTGGCATAATGTCCTCCGGAATTAATCATCTGTTAATTGCTTTGCAATCCATTCACCATATGCTAAATCAGATGGTGTGGTGATTTTAATATTATCATAAGAGCCTTCCACCATTTTTACATCATGATCCATTAATTCTTCTACCAACATGGCATCATCCCAAAAATCTTTTGAATAGGCATACCGTTTTGCATAAGCTTGCTTAATCAAATTCAATTCAAAGGCTTGAGGGGTTTGAACAGCCCATAATAAGCTTCGATCCGGTGTTTTTATAACCAACTGATGCGCATCCACGCTTTTTATTGTGTCTTTGACCGGTACACCCAAAACGGCAGCGTTACTTTTAAGTGCTACTTGAATAAGCCTTAAAATATCTACTTCTTTGACAAAAGGTCTTGCACCGTCATGAATCAATACCAAACCTTCACCTTCAATAGCTTTCAATGCATTGTCGACTGAATCTGATCTTTCTTTGCCACCCTCTACCATTTTTACAACTTTTGAAAAATCATTTAATGGGAAAATGTTTTTTTCTACATAGGACATCTCATCTTCTCTTACAACCAGAATTATGTTATCAACTGCTTTCATTTTTTGAAAGACCATCAAAGTATGATACAAAATTGGATATCCTGCTAGATGTATAAATTGCTTATTTTGATGATGTTGCATTCGATTTCCCATACCTGCTGCTAAAATTATCACATTTATTTCCATAATGACCTCGTATTCAATAATCTATGATTAAGATAATGCCCATCCTAACCGAACTGAATGTTAGATGAAGCGTTTAGCGACATATCATGCTGTATACCCTTTTTATAATCATAATAGGCTGCCACTCCAATCATAGCTGCATTATCTGTGCAATAAATTGGTGATGGGTAATAGAGCTCATAGCCATTTTCTTTCGCTTTTCGCTGCATTTCTTCTCGAAGTCGACTATTAGAAGCGACACCACCCGCTAACGCTATTTTATTCAAGCCCAAATTCTTTGCTGCCATCATCGTTTTGTTAGTAATAACCTCTATAACCGCTTCTTGAAAAGATGCTGCCACATCAGATGGATTGATGGCTTCATCTTTCATTTTCATTTGATTCAGATAGTTTAAAACAGCTGATTTTATACCACTGAAACTAAAGTCATAAGATCCTTGTTCTAAGTAGGTTCTTGGAAAGCTAATGGCTTTTCCATTACCTGTTTTTGCTAATACATCCATTTTGGGACCACCCGGATAACCCAGACCGATGCTTCTTGCCACTTTATCATAGGCTTCACCCACAGCATCGTCTCTGGTTCGCCCAATGATCGTATAACTACCATAATCTTTAACTTCTACTAAATGTGTATGCCCACCCGAGACCACCATACACAAAAAGGGTGGTTCTAAATCATGTTCAATGTAATTTGCGGATATATGCCCTTCAATATGGTGTACACCTATTAAGGGAATATCAAGGGCAAAAGCTATGGCCTTTGCCTCAGCTAGGCCAACCAACAAAGCGCCAATCAGCCCCGGTCCATGTGTAACCGCTACCCCATCTAAATCTGCAAAGGTAATCCCTGCCGCGTTCAGGGCTTCATCTATAATCGGATTCATTTTTTCTACATGCATGCGAGATGCTACTTCCGGAACCACGCCACCAAATTTGGCATGCAATTCTATTTGTGAAGATATGGCATTACTCAGAATTTCTTTGCCATTTTTTACAACTGCTGCTGATGTTTCATCACATGATGTTTCAATGGCTAATATAATCATATCATTTTCTTTTTTCATTATTGTTCCCTACTATTCTATCGTGATTGTCTCGCCAATCGGTACCCAACCTTTGATAAACCAAAGTCCATCTGATCGTTCCAACACATACTGTTGTTGAATATTTTCACTTTTTCCCACACTGTTTGGTATGAAAACCACTTTTACAAATGCTAATGCATTATCTGTTGGACTATATTCCGGCAACAAAACTCTATAATCTACAATGTGATCCTTTCCTTCATTAGCCCTTCTGACTTCTTCAACAATAGTTGACATATGTTCTTCTTCAGGATTTAGCTCCAATAAAGCTTGGGCATAATAAGTCCTTTGAACTTTTGCAAGTAACTTGATTTCATCTTCTGATAGCTTTCCTGAATACATAACCTTCATCAACATGGTATTGAACTTAATAATCTCATAAGGACTTTTTTGAAGTTTTTCAACATTAAAAGTTAATACGCCTGTATTGGCTTGCGCCAGAGGTAATATTTCTTTTTCTTCAATAACATCATCAAACAGTCGCTTAGTTTCTTCTTCCTTATTCTTGTTGTATATGCTTGGATTTAAAAATAATAAAGCACCTAATCCAATTAGGATCAGTACGGCAATAATCTTTCTCATAGATATCCTCCTTGTACAACAACGTCATTTATATGCAAGGCTATACATCTATAAGCCTTTCATTAAATATATCGGAAAAATAACAGAAAATATGAGTCCAAGGGACTAGTCTTCAAATTTTAATGTTAGGGACTGTCGATCCTTTGCCACAAAACTATTTGGAAATATCTTTTGTGCTACATGTTCAAAATCTTTTGGCTTTACAAGCGCCGGACTAAAGTGGGTCAACCACATCGTTTTTACATGAGCTGCTTTTGCCAATTCTGCCGCTTCCCAAAAGGTCATATGCTTATATTCTTTTGCCTTATTCTCTTCCTCTGGATCACCATACATACCTTCACATATGAACAAATCTGCTTCTTTTGCGTGTATGACAATATTATCTACCGGCCTTGTATCCGTACAATAGGTGACTTTAATGCCTTTTCTTTCCTCACCAAGGACCATATCCGGGGTCAACAGACGTTCTTCATGAAGAACATTATCACCTTTTTGTAGTACTGACCAATACTTTATTGGGATCTCTGCTGCTTTGGCTTTATCCATATCAAATTTACCGGTTCTGTTAATAATGATATTATAACCATAGCAGGTCACTTTATGATTCAATTTATACGCTTCGATCTGATAACCTTTGTACTCAATATGGTTAAAGTCATCTTCAAGTTCGATAAACTCTATTTCAAAAGGTAATTCCGGAGCAATGACCCTAAGTCCGTTAACGATCCGTATAACACCTTTAGGTCCGATAATTTTTAAGGGTTCTTTTCGATCTGAATTTCCCATAGTTAAAAGTAATCCAGGTAGCCCACTTGTATGATCACCATGAAAATGTGTAAAACAAATGATATCTATAGCTTTAAAACTCCACCCTTTTTGTTTTAAGGTGATTTGAGTGCCTTCACCACAATCAATTAATAGATTGCTTCCGTTGTATCTTGTCATCAAGGATGTTAACCATCTATTGGGCAATGGCATCATACCGCCTGTTCCTAATAAACATAAATCTAACATAGTTTTATTTCTCTCTCTAATCTTGGAAAAGTGTCAAAACTACACTTTAACCATCTTTATTATTTTTGGTTTTGGTGTCCATATTATAACATAAATATCTCTAAGGTTCTAGGTATGAAAGGACTTTCCTAAACAGGTTAATAAAATAAAAGCTGTCTCTCTCATTGGAGCACCAACAAGAGGACAGCCTTGAAATTATCCTATAGTTCTTTTGCTGCATTATATACAGCTTCTGTTGTAATACCATAAGCTTCATATACTTTTGAAGCCGGTGCAGAAGCTCCAAATGTATCAATACCAAGTACTTTACCATCAAGGCCGACGTATTTGTACCAAGTGGCTGTTGCACCTGCTTCAATGGCAATTCTCTTTCGACATTCATTCGGTAGTACCGCTTCTTTATAGGCAGCTGATTGTCCATCAAAAAGATTCATGGATGGCATACTGACCACTCTCACATCTATACCCTCTGACCTTAATTTTATTGCCGCTTCGTAGACATACTCAACTTCCGATCCGGAACTCATAAGTATCACGTCAGGTATTGACTTCGTTGAGTCGGATAAAATATAGCCACCTTTTAAGGCTTCCCTACCAGATTCCTTATAGAAAGGAACGTTCTGTCTGGTCAGAACAATAGCCGTAGGTGTTTTTTTATTCGTTACTGCATAATACCAGGCTGCTGCTACTTCTTTTGCATCTGCCGGTCTAAAGGTCGTAAAGTTCGGCATTGTTCTTAACATAGATAGCTGTTCAATCGGCTGATGGGTTGGCCCATCTTCGCCTACACCAATACTGTCATGGGTTAAGACATAGGTTAAAGGTTGATGCATGATGGCTGATAGTCTTGCCATTGGCTTCATATAATCACTGAAGACAAAAAATGAAGAAACAAAAGCTTTAAAGCCACCATGAATACTTATACCATTCCCAATGCCTGCCATTGCCAACTCACGTACACCAAAATGGATGTTCATACCTTCATAATGATCCGCCGAGAAATCGCCTTGTCCATTCATATACGTTTTGGTAGACGGTGCTAAGTCTGCTGCACCTCCAAATAAATTCGGAATGATTTTAACGAGTTTTTGTATAACTTCACCTGAAATAGATCTTGTTGCATTTGGCTTCTCATCAAATGTCCAAAAATCATCTTCTTCCAAAGCACTTAAATCTAGTTCATCATTAAGACAAGATTCAAGTTCAAGAGCAAGTTCCGGATATTTATCTTTATAAGTTTCAAACTTGTCTTGCCATTGCTTTTGAGCTAAAACACCTTTATTGTTAATGCTTACCATGTGTTCATAGGCTTTTTCCGGCACAACAAAGCTCTCTAATTCAGTCCAACCTAAATTCTTTTTAGTCTCAACAATGTTGTCATCACCTAAGGGCTCTCCGTGGGCACTGTGTTTGCCTTCTTTAGCAGGGCATCCATGACCGATTAATGTTTTAACAATAATCAATGATGGTTGGTCAAGGTTTTGCTTTGCTTTTTCGATTGCTAACCCAATAGCTACCGGGTCATTTCCATCTTCAACTTCAAAGACTTCCCAATCATATGCTTTAAAACGGGCACCTACATCTTCTGTAAAAGCTAAGTCTGTGCTGCCTTCAATTGTGATACTGTTTGAATCATAAAGTGTGATCAGTTTACCAAGCTTAAGCGTACCGGCAAGTGATGCTGCTTCTGAAGTAATACCTTCCATTAAGCAACCGTCACCAACAATTGTATAGGTATAATGATTGATAATATCCAATTGATCCTGGTTGAACCTTGCTGCCAAATTTGCTTCAGCCATAGCCATACCAACTGCATTTGTAAATCCTGCGCCAAGTGGACCTGTTGTGGTCTCAACACCAACTGTATGACCAAATTCAGGGTGACCAGGCGTTTTACTATCCCACTGTCTAAAAGACTTAATATCGTCTATAGTCAGTCCGTAACCAAATAAGTGCAACAATGAATAAAGCAACATGGAACCATGTCCGGCAGATAGGACAAATCGATCCCTATTCACCCAGTTTGGATCTTTGCCATTATGGTTCATATGGTTGGCCCACAATTCATAAGCCATGGGTGCCGCACCCATAGGGAGTCCGGGGTGTCCTGAATTCGCTTTTTGTACAGCCTCGGCTGACAAAATACGAATACTATTAATCAATAATGAATCTATTTCCTTCATAATTACCTCCTTGATATATATGGCAGTTCCGACTCTGAGCATCTTCCACTAGAATTGTATCATAATTCTAGTGGAATTCAAGTGAAAAACTGTTCATATTATTATAGTTGCTCTTTCATTGCTCTTTCCACATAATAATCGCATCTTCTTTAGGAAGGTCATAAAACCCTTTCCGACGTCCCGCTTCTACAAATCCAAGCTTTTTATAAAGCTTCAACGCTTGAAAATTACCGCATCTTACTTCCAACGTCAATTTTTCAATTTGGTTGTCTTGTGCATGTTCCATAAGCCGCTCCATCAGAAGTAATCCAAATCCCCTATTTCGATACCCTTTTTTTACAGCAATATTGGTGATATGTCCCTCATCAAAAATCTTCCACAGACCTGCGTAACCAATTATTTCACCCTCGTAGTCCATGACGAGATAGTGACTTCTTGGGCTTATGACTTCCATTAGAATAGATTCCCTCGACCAAGGTGATGAAAAAGCCTCCAACTCTATGGCATAAACTTGCTCCACATCTTTTTCAAGTATTTTACGAATCTCCATTCATCTTTTCCTCATATTCTCGTTCAGCTTGAGACAATCTATAGTAATTAGGCTGATGGGTTAAATAATCTTCCCATTCACCTTTTTTATATTTTTCTATGGCTAAGAACCCTAAAGTAGCCGCTCTTGGTAAAAATTCAATGGCTCTTGCGACTATGATTTTATCTTCTGAAAGATAGCTCCTGATGATACTTTCATGGGCTTCAAATCCATCTCCCAAAAATAGGATGGGCTTATTATATGTTTTAAGTTGCTCTAGTAAATCTGATACAGGCATCTGATCAATTGGTATTAATTGCCTCATTATGTTGCCCTCATAAACAAAAGCACCTGAAAAAACATGTTCCCTTCTAGCATCCAACATAGGACATATGATGTGATCTGTTGTTTGAATGTTATGGGCCATACTCTCGATCGTGGATACCCCTATGATCGGAATTCCCAGTACATGTGCCAATCCTTTAGCCGTGGCGCTACCAATTCTAAGACCGGTATACGATCCCGGTCCCTTCGATACTGCAATAGCATCCAGAGTTGACAAATCTAAACCCAGCTGTTCTTTAAGATCATCTAACATTGGCATAATGGTCTGCGCATGATTTTTTTTGTTGTTTAGAATATACTCGCCAATGATCTTAGTATCCTCAATGATTGCTACACCTGCCACCATAGCCGAGCTTTCTATTGCCAATATTTTCACTTAGTCACCTTCTTCTATGGTTATCGTTCTATAATCGAGACCTTTGCTTAAGTCTTTTTTAATGGTAATATATCTGGCATCTTTTGGAACAAGTTCTTCAATGCGTGACGCCCATTCAACCATCGTGACGCCTTGCCCATAAAAATAATCTTCATATCCAATCTCTTCTAATTCATAAGTATCTGATATTCTATAGACGTCAAAATGATAAAAGTGCAAACGACCACTTTCATATATGTTTAATATGGTAAATGTAGGGCTGGTTACATGTTCATGAATATGCAGACCTTTTGCAAAACCTTTTGTAAAAACGGTTTTACCGACACCCAATTCTCCATTCAAGCAATACACTTCACCCGGTTTTGCTATTATACCTAGCTTCTCCCCAATTGTTTGAGTTTCCGCTTCCGTTTTTGACTCATAGATTCTCTTGATCATTTAATTTGACTTCCATTCTTTTATCCTTATGTAGGGATAATTTCTTTTCTTCAATAAGTCTTTTAACAACATCATAATCCTCTTTTTTCAAGAAATTTCTTTTCGGAATAATCAAAGCATGATTATCTTGTATATAAACAAATATAATTTCTTTAAGCATAGCAACCTTGATTACATCTTGCCATGCAATTTGTGAAGCACCTGTATACAGCTTGACTCTTAATAAGTCTTCTTCAAAAATAAATGTCATCTTATTCTTAAAAACTGGGTTCATGTGAATTTGACGTCTCGCTTTTGCATAAAAATCAAGGGGTGTTACAACAATATATGCAAACGCTAAGAAAGCAAAAATCAATGCACTTAGTATATCCTTATTGATTAAAAATATCGGTGCCAATATAAGCCCCGCCACACCAAGCAGTGCTGTTAAGCGTCCGCCCCATCTGCTATAGTTATGGTAAAACATAAATGTCACCACGTCTTTTACAATCAGTTTCCCTGATACCTTGATTTCTTTTGCCATAACGACCTCCTATATATTGCTCTACCTTATCAAATGTAGTCTTAAGATTTACCACTGTTGATCTTCATGGTTAACCCTATGCGCTTTTTCTCAAGCTCTATTTTCATAACCTGTACTTCAACGACATCTCCTACAGACACGACTTCTAAGGGATGCTTGATATACCGGTCCGTCATTTGTGATATATGCACCAAGCCATCCTGATGCACCCCAATATCCACAAAAACACCAAAATCAATGACATTTCGAACGGTACCCTTAAGGATCATGCCTTCTTTTAGGTCTTTCATATCCAATACATCTACGCGCAAAATCGGGGTTGGCATCTCATCTCTTGGATCTCGTCCGGGCTTATCCAGTTCTTTGAGGATGTCTGATAATGTTGGGATACCAACCTCAAGCTCTTTCGCATAAGCTTCAAGATTATTAACTTTTTTACTGATTTGGACTTTTCGTTCATGGATGTCCTCTAAAGATAGTCCCAGTTTTGCTAAAAGTTTATTAGTCACATCATAGCTTTCAGGATGAACACCTGTTTGATCAAGTATGTTCTTTCCACCTTGAATTCTCAAGAAACCTGCACATTGCTCATAGGCTTTAGGCCCTAATTTAGGCACTTTTAGTAATTCTTTTCGGTTTTTGAAGACACCAACATCTTCTCTATAGGCTACGATGTTTTTGGCTAAAGCTTTGTTGATTCCGGATATGTAGGCTAACAATGATGGGGATGCAGTATTTAAGTCAATGCCAACTCGATTAACACAGTCTTCTACAACACCAGTTAAAGCTTCTGCTAGTCTCTTTTGATTCATATCATGTTGATACTGGCCAACGCCAATACTTTGTGGGTCAATTTTCACCAACTCTGCTAATGGGTCTTGGAGTCTTCTACCTATAGATACAGCACTTCTAAGTGCCACATCAAACTCTGGAAACTCTTCTGTTCCAAGTTTTGATGCTGAATAAACCGATGCGCCTGCTTCGTTAACGATGATGTATTGAATTTTGTCTTGAATCTCTTTTAACATCTCTGCCACAAAAAGCTCTGTTTCTCTTGAAGCGGTACCATTACCTATGGCAATCAGTTGTACTTTGTGCTTCTCTATCAAAGGTTTTAGTTTAGCTTTTGCCTCTTCTGTTTTATTATGAGGCGCTGTTGGATAAATGACCCCTGTTTCTAGCACTTTACCATTTCCAGTGATGATAGCCATCTTGCACCCTGTCCTAAAGGCAGGATCCAGTGCTAAAACCACTTTTCCAGATATGGGCGCTTGCATCAACAGTTGGGTCAGGTTTTTCCCAAAGACATCTATGGCACCTTCTTCTGCTTTTTCACTTAATTCATTTCGAATATCTCTTTCAATAGAGGGTGCAATCAATCTTTTATATGCATCGCTAATAGCGTCTCTTAAGGGTTCCGCGTATAGACTATTTGAATTTTTAATAACTTTGATACACAAGTACTGAATAAACCGTTCTTCCGGTACGACAACTTTTATATTGAGTATTTTTTCTTTCTCACCTCTGTTTATGGCAAGTATTCTATGGGGTGCCACTTTCTTTATGCTTTCTTCATAGTCATAATACATTTCAAAAACGGATGTCGCTTGATCCTTTTTTGCTTTGGATACAATCATACCCAATTCAAAACTTTGTTCTCTAATGTATTTCCTATAGTCCGCATCATCCGCAATGCTTTCTGCAATAATGTCTTTTGCACCAGCTATAGCATCTTCTACTGTAAATACTTCTTTTTCTGAATCTACATACTTTATTGCGACATCTTCTAATGAATCGTTACCCTGTTGCAACAGGATATACAAGGCTAAGGGTTCTAACCCTCTACTTTTTGCAACTGTTGCTCTTGTTTTCTTTTTGGGTCGAAACGGTCTGTAAATATCTTCAACTTCTACTAAAGTTTGTGCTTGATTAATCTTAAGTTTAAGAGCTTCTGTTAATTGACCTTGTTCTTGAATTGTGGCTACAACTTGTTCTTTCTTTTGCTCTAGATTTCTCAAATAAGACAAACGATCAAATAGATCTCTTAAAAGTTCATCGGTCAATGAACCCGTTATTTCTTTCCTATATCTGGCAATAAATGGTATGGTATTTCCTTCATCAATTAACTTGACTGTATTTTCCACTTGCCAGCTCTGAATCGAGAATTCTTGTTGCAGTGCCTTATAAATATCCATCCAGTTCTCCTTATATCCAAATAATCCCTATGACTTATACTTCATAAAGCCATTAGGATTTCCGCTATTTATTATTGATTTAAGCATAAATACTATAGCATATCTTGGTTCGTATGACAAGAAGGGTGGGTGCGTTCATAAACAATAAGACCACCTCTAATTCGAGATGGTCTTATGAGTTGTTTTAATGAAAAGCTGAGTTCAATACTGAATTAGTTGCCTAAGCTAAATTCTTCATGAATAGCGTTTACTGCTTCATCCGTATAACGTTCGTCGATCAACAGTGAAATCTTAATCTCGGATGTTGATATCATCTTAATGTTAATGCCTGCATCATATAAAGCTTCAAACATTTTACTTGCAACACCAGTATTTGACTGCATCCCTGCGCCTACTAGAGATACTTTGGCGACATGTTCATCTACTGAAACGGATTCAAAGCTTAAAGACTCTTGATGGGCTTCAATGGCTTCTTTGGCGTGATAAGCATCATTAATATCTACTGTAAAAGAAATATCTTTTGTATTGTTGCGCCCTATGGATTGAAGAATAATGTCAACATTTATATTTTCCTTCGCCATGATTCTAAATAGTTTAAACGCCTTTCCAGGTTCATCTTCTATACCGACTACCGCTATCCTGGCAATGTTTTTATCTGCTGCTACTCCACTTACCAACATTTTTTCCACTGTACATTCCTCCTTAACAATCGTTCCTTCAGCTCTCGTCAAACTTGATCGTACCACCAATTCGACACCATATTTTTTAGCCATTTCTACTGATCGATTATGTAATACTTTTGCACCAAGTGATGCCAGTTCCAACATCTCATCGTAGGTTATTTCATGTAATTTTTTTGCTGTTTTTACGATTCGTGGATCTGCTGTATAAATACCATCCACATCTGTGTAAATCTCACATTTGTCCGCATTTAAGGCTGCTGCTAGTGCCACGGCTGTTGTATCGGAACCACCTCGACCAAGTGTTGTAATATCATCATGTCGATTGATCCCTTGAAACCCTGTTACGATGACGATGTTTTTTCTATCTAGCTCTTCAGTAATCCGTTCACCGGTTATATTCTTAAGTCTTGCATTCCCATAGGAGGAGGATGTATACATTCCAGCTTGAGTTGCATTAAGTGAAACGGCATTATAACCCAGTTCTTGAAGTGCCAATGCCATTAAGGATACAGAGATTTGTTCACCTGTTGTAAGTAACATATCCATTTCTCTTTTTGAAGGCAAGCTACAATAGGTTTTTGCCTTAGCCAGTAATTCATCTGTAGTATCCCCTTGAGCTGATAAAACAACAACCACATCATGTCCTTGATCGTAATCTTCTATAATCCTTCTAGCAACATTAAATACGCGATCTCGATCTGCTACAGAACTGCCGCCAAATTTTTTAACAATTAGCACTATATTTTCCTCCTATATATGTTTTCCAAACTTATTCTTCCGCTAAGAAATAGCCCATAAGTTCATGTCCTTCTTTAAATCGAACACCATTTTTTTCTGCCATGACCTCATCGTATGTCAGGTGATCCTCTAAAACCTTACGACTGTCATAAAGCACATACGGAACAGGGTCTGTTGTATGTGTCCTTATTTCCACCGGTGTAGGATGATCCGGCATAATTAATATTCTATATGGTTCTTCCAACTCTGTCAAACCCTTAACAAGTGGTTTGACAACTTTTTCATCAATAAGTTCAATCGCCAGTATCTTATTTTCTAATTCACCTCTATGACCGCATTCGTCCGGTGCTTCAATATGCAAGTAAACAAAATCATGACCATACTTTAATGCTTCCAATGTTGCCTTTACCTTTCCTTCATAGTTGGTATGTAAGGTACCGTCTGCGCCTTCTACATCAATGGATGTCATTTCACTTGCAATAGCTATCCCTTTTAATAAGTCTACGGCTGAAACCATGGCGCCTTTTTTACCATACTTTTCTTTAAAAGATGTCAAGCTGGGCTTTGTACCTTCACCCCATATCCAGATACTGTTGGCTTTGTTCAGCTTTCTTTTTGCTCTATCTAGATTAATAGGATGGTCATTCAATATTGCATAACTGGTTTTCTGCATTTCTAAAATCAGGTCACTAAAGTCACCTTTTGGCAAATGTTGCCTGATTTGACTTTCCAAAATGTTATGAGGTGGTATTAACTCAACATTTAATGAACCATTTTTCCAAATAAGTGCATGCCTATAGGATATACCCGGATAAAACTTTCTAATCGTATCAGAAAACACTTGATCGATTGCAGCTATCAGCTCTCTGGCTTCTTCTGTGGTAATTTCTGAAGCACTATGATCCAGCATGATTTTATCTTCATAAGGTTCTTGCTCGGATAGGGTGACAAGATTACATCTAAAACAGATATCGTCAGCCTCCATATTAATCCCCATACTTACGGCTTCAAGAGGGGATCTACCTGTATAATATATTTTAGGGTTATAGCCCATAACCGACAGATTTGCTGTATCACTTCCAGGTGCCATCCCTTTTGGAATTGTATCCACAAGGGCAACTTCACCCTTCATAGCCAACGCATCTATATTTGGCTTTTTTGCTACCTGAAGAGGCGTCTTATTCCCTATTCTTGCTATAGGGCGATCTGCCATGCCGTCTCCTAGAATGACTACATACTTCATCCTTCTACCTACCTTTCTAAGCGTATCATACTTTCAACCGCTATGATGGCTTCATTCTCACCTAATTTTTCAATATTCAAGGCGATATCGCCTTCTCTTATGGTATCTGTAATAAACCCTATTGAATTAGAATCCTCTTCGATTTGAACCCACTCGACATGATTGAACATTTTTTCAATAAAGGCTCTTCCTTCTTTTTCATGATGCAAACTGACTCTAATAAAATAATTAAAATGGCCATCTGCCATTGGCATCAACTTCATTTTCTTCATGCTCCACTGCACAATAATATTTTTGCCTTTATGCTTAGAAGCATCTATGATATCGGCGACAACTGCACTGGCTGTTGGTAACTTACCTGCACCTGCGCCATAAAACATTACATCTCCAATCACATTGCCTTTAATTAATATGGCGTTGAACACGCCATGCACATTGTTCAATGGATGATTGGTACCAATGAGCATCGGAATAACTGCTAAGCACACTTGGTCGCCTTCTTTTTTACATCTGCCAAGAAGCTTAATATCCATACCCATGGCTTTAGCGTAGATCATGTCTTTTTGTGTTATTTTTGTAATACCTTCTGTATAAATATTTTCATAATCCACGTGCCAACCAAAAGCCAATGAGGATAAGATGGCTATTTTCCTACATGTATCATGTCCTTCAATATCTGATTCCGGATTGCGTTCTGCAAAACCAAGGTCTTGAGCTTCTTTTAATGCCACGTCAAAGTCAAGGCCTTCATCTTTCATCTTAGACAAGATATAATTGGTGGTTCCGTTTAGAATACCTTCTATCTCGTAGATTTCATCCGCAGTTAAGGATTGATTTAATGGACGTATAATCGGTATGCCGCCACCTACACTAGCTTCAAAAAGAAAATTTACATGATTTTTTTTGGCTATTTCAAGTAAATGAGGACCATGCTTTGCAACCAGTTCTTTATTTGATGTCACCACGCTTTTCCCTTTTTCAAGGGCCTGCTTGACAAATGTATACGCCGGTTCTGTACCGCCCATGACTTCTACGACGATATCCACTTCATCATCCATCAGTATGTCCATATAGTCATGAGTTAACACATGTTCTATAGGTGATCCCGGAAATTCTCTTAAATCCAAAACATACTTTAATTCAATATCGCTTTCAGCTCTTCTGTTAATACTTATTTGATTGGTTTTGAGTACTTCAACCACACCTGATCCAACTGTACCATATCCCAAAATCGCTATTTTTGCCATCTTATCACTCCCTAGCTAAAATCTTAACTTGATGCACGCCTTCTGTCTCAATCAAATGATTGACCATATCTTGAACATCTCCCGTTGTCGGTAACACCTCTATGCTAAATGTAATATCTGCAACACCGTTAATGGGTATTGTTTGATGTATTGTTAATATATTCGCCTGATACTTGGCAATACAATTAAGAAGCAAAGATAAAAGACCAGGTTCGTCATCAATACGCATACCCAAAGTTATAGCCCTTCCCCTTGAATTCTCATAAAAAGGGAAAATGGTATCTTTATACTTATAGAAAGAGCTTCTACTGATACCCACAGCTTCAACAGCTTCTTGAACGGTCATTGCCTTTTCTTTTTCTAGATATTGTTTTGCTTGTACGACCTTTAGAAATACTTCAGGTAAAGCCTTTCTTTGTATGATATAAAAATTAGCTTGATCTGGCATGATACACCTCACTTTGTCCAAGTATGTTCTTACTGGAAATACATTTGTATTTCATAGAAAGATAATACCATAATTCATTCTGAGTTTCAACACTAAATAAAAATAATAGGAAAGGTCTTTGACGTATTCTGCCACGCTTCAAGGCTGAAACTAAAGTATGACTTGCAAGTGACCTGCTTTGCTGGACACGCCCCTAGAGAATAGAAAAAAGTTGCTCCATATTATGGAACAACTTTTTAATCTATACTTCTGCTATAACTTCACCTAAGGATATTTTTTCTTCATCTGTTACGACCAAATCAATATCAATAAGAACAATCATGCGTTGATCTACTTTTGCTACGGATTTTATATATTTTCTATTAATACCTGCAACTATGGCCGGCGCTACTTCAATAACTTCTTCATCAATCTGAAGAATCTCTTCCACAGAATCTACGACAAACCCTATCTTGATATCATTTGTATTAACAACAATGATTTTTGTGTCATCATCATGTGGTTTGTCTGTCAAGTTGAATTTTTTCCTCAAACTGAATATGGGGAGTACTTCACCTCTCAGGTTAATCATACCTTCTATATACTCCGGTGCATTCGGTACTTTTACAACCTCTTGATATTTTTCAATCCCATTTACTTTCATAATGTTTAAGCCATATTCTTCTTTGTTCAGTTTAAATACAACTTGTTGCAACGTTGCCATAAGCTTTCCTCCTTAGTTAAATGGTTTGCACTGCCATCCACTTCAAATATGCATTTATAAAATCATCCAGCTGTCCATCCATCACCGCAGCGACATTACCGGTTTCTTGACTGGTACGATGGTCTTTAACCATATTATAAGGATGCATAACATAAGATCTTATTTGACTGCCCCATCCGATTTCTTTTGTTTCGCCACGTATATCTGTCATTTTTTCTAGTTGTTTCTGTCTTTCTACTTCAAAAAGCTTAATCTTTAACATCTTTAAAGCTTTATCCTTATTCTTATGTTGAGATCTTTCATTTTGGCACTGTACAACTATACCTGTCGGCATGTGGGTAATTCTAATGGCAGAGTCCGTCTTATTGATATGTTGGCCACCTGCGCCGCTTGCTCTAAATGTGTCAATCCTAATGTCCTCTGATTTGATTTCCACATCTATATCCTCTTCAATATCCGGCATGACATCACAGGATGCAAAAGTTGTGTGACGTCTCCCTGAACTGTCAAAAGGTGATATTCTAACCAACCTATGAACGCCTTTTTCAGCCTTTAGGTACCCATAAGCATTTTCACCACTAACCTCGAAGGTAATAGATTTTATGCCGACCTCATCGCCTTCAAGATAGTCAATCACATCCAGATGATAGTTCTTCTGGTTAGACCATCTCATATACATTCTATAGAGCATTTCAACCCAATCACAAGACTCCGTGCCACCTGCACCTGCATGAAGCGATATAATCGCATTGGTGTTGTCATATGGGCCCTTTAATAAGGTCGCTATAACCATAGCTTCATAATTGGAGATAAAACCGGTTACCAACACCTTTATCTCACTTAAGAGATCTTCATCCGATTCTTCCTGTGCCATATCTATAAGTATATCAAGTTCTTCATAGTCTTGCAATATTTTCTTAAAGTCATCAACCTTATCATGAAGAACCTTAATGGTTTTTAAGACTTCCTGCGATGTTTCAGGGTGATTCCAGAAATCTTCTTCACCTGATTGTGCTTCTAGCTCTTGTAATTTATTTTCTGCGCCAGGGATGTCAAAGAGAAGCCCTCAGTTCTTCTAGCTTATTTTCATACCCTTTTAATTGTTGTCGTATTTGATCTAACTCGATCATTCTAACACCTCTTTACATTTTTCAACTTATTTATGAGTCTTCACTAACTTACTTACCATGACATTGTTTATACTTTTTACCACTTCCACATGGACAAGGTTCGTTCCGTCCTACTTTCTTTTCAGCTCTTTTTATGGGTGCCGGTTTTGAGCTTTCACCTTTGTTGGTTCCTGTGATCTTCGCAACTTGTTCACGTTCAATCTTAACTTTAGCTCGAATAGAATACATCGCTCTAACCGTGCTTTCTTGAATGCTTTCAATCATATCATCAAACATCTCAAAGCCGACAAATTTATACTCGACCAAAGGATCTCTCTGTCCATAAGCCCTAAGTCCGATACCTTGACGCATCTGATCCATGCTATCAATATGATCCATCCACTTTTGGTCAATGGATCTTAGCAATACAACCCTTTCCGCTTCCCTTAAGATTTCAACGTCCTCAAATTCATCTTCTTTTATTTTATACAGTTCATAGGCTTTATTTATAATAAAGTCAATGAACTTTTCACGGTTCATACCATCTTTCTCATCGTCTGTCATCTGAACATGGTGTATGGGTATAATATTATGCATTTGCTCCATCATACCAGGTAGATCCCACTCATCCGGATGGTCCATACCATTAGAAAATCCGTTGACAATTCTTTTGACGTTATCCGAAATCATGTTCATAATAACATCTCGCATGTTTTGACCATCTAATACCTTACTACGTTCCTCATAGATAATCTCTCTTTGCTCATTCATGACTTGATCATAATCTAGCAAATGCTTTCTTATTCCAAAGTTATTACCTTCAACTTTTTTCTGTGCATTTTCTATTGCATTGGATAAGATACCTGCAGCTATGGGCTCACCTTCCGGCAATCCAAGTCGACTGATGGTATTCTTAAACCGATCGGAACCAAAAAGACGCATAAGATCGTCATCCAAAGATAAATAGAACTTGGACTCTCCCGGATCGCCTTGACGTCCTGAACGACCCCTTAGCTGATTATCGATTCGCCTTGATTCATGACGCTCCGTACCGATAATCTTAAGACCACCTACTTCTATAACACCCTGACCCAACTTAATATCCGTACCACGACCAGCCATGTTGGTTGCAATGGTAATGGCTTCAAATTGTCCGGCGTTTGCTACAATCTCTGCTTCTCGCTCATGAAACTTTGCATTCAAAACATTATGCCTGATGCCGGCCTTCTTTAATTCACGGCTTAACTCTTCTGATGAGTCAATGGTAACCGTACCTACTAGCACGGGTTGACCTTTATCATAGGAAGCCTTTACATCATTTACGATAGCCCTGATTTTCTCCTCATGGGATCTATACACTTCGTCCGCATGGTCTATACGTACGATTGGTCGATTGGTAGGGATAACAATAACATCCATACCATAGATTTCTCTAAATTCTTCTTCTTCCGTTAATGCTGTACCGGTCATACCGGCTCTTTTTTTATATCGATTAAAATAGTTTTGAAAGGTTATGGTGGCTAAAGTCTTACTTTCACGTCTAACATCCACTTCTTCTTTGGCTTCTATGGCTTGATGCAGTCCGTTTGAATACCTTCGCCCAGGCATTAATCGACCTGTAAACTCATCTACAATGACAATCTCGCCATCTTTTATAACATAATTCTTATCCTTAAACATGGTATAATTGGCTCTAAGTGCCAAGTTAATATGGTGTAAAATCTCCATATTATCCGGATCAGACAGATTTTCAATTTGAAAATAGGCTTCAACTTTTATAACCCCTTCTGCCGTTAAGGTAACATTTTTTTCCTTTTCATCTAATACAAAATCACCGGTTTCTTCAACCTCTTCATTCAGTATAGCACTGAGTTTTGAGACTTCACCAATGATTTCACCTTTTCTCAACCTTTTTGACAGCATATTGGCTTGTTGATAAAGATGGGTCGATTTACTACTACTTCCTGATATGATTAACGGGGTTCTCGCTTCATCTATCAAAATAGAGTCGACTTCATCAATGATGGCATAGTTCAAATCTCTTTGAACCATGTCTTTTTTATAAATGACCATATTGTCTCTTAAGTAATCAAATCCGAACTCATTGTTTGTCCCGTAGGTAATATCAGCTTGATAGGCCGCATGCCTTTCTTCATTGGTGATACCATTAATAAGCACACCAACCGTTAAACCTAAGAAATTAAAGATTCTACCCATTTCTTCAGCATCACGTGCCGCTAGGTAATCATTTACGGTTACAACATGAACACCTTTACCGGATAAGGCATTTAAGTAAGCCGGTAGGGTTGCTGCCAAGGTTTTTCCTTCACCGGTTTTCATCTCACCTATACGACCTTGATGAAAAATAATGCCTCCGATAATTTGAGTTCTAAAAGCTTTAAGTCCTAATACTCTATGTCCGACTTCTCGTACTGTAGCAAATGCCTCCGGTAAGATATCATCTAGGGTTTCTCCATTGTCCAATCGGTTCTTTAGAATTGTGGTCATTTCTTTTAACCCATCATCAGACATGCGCGCATACTCAGCATCCAAATTATCAATTTGGTCTACAAGGGGCATAATTCTCTTTAATTCTCTTTCACTATGTGTTTTGAACATTTTTCTAATGAGTGACATTTTTTTCACCTTCCAAGACTATTTCTACTGTGTTTTTTAACACCTTGAATTATTGCATTACACAATTTTACCATTAACCCTTAGGTTATTCAACCTCTTGTGTCGAATAATTCAGCAAGTTACCATGTTAGTGCTTATCCTACCTTATAGTTTTAAAAAAAGTATTAAAAAATCTTCCGGAGTATCCGGAAGATTTTTGAGTCTTCTATTCTGGTGAAATCAAACCAAATTGTCCATCTTTTCTTTTATAAACCACGGCAAGTTCCTCTGTATCTCGATCTCTAAATACAAAAAAACTATGTCCTAAAAGTTCCATTTCCATACATGCTTCTTCAGCATCCATCGGTTTTATAGGGAATTTTTTACTTCTAACGATAGCCAAACCTTCATCATCTTCATAATCAACCTGTGCGAAAGCAGTTCTAAAAGTTCCATGATGGCGATGACGATTAATTAATTTTTTCTTGTGTCTAAGCAATTGTCGCTCCAACACATCTATAACAAGATCTATAGCTGCATACATATTTTCAGCTTCTTCTTCGGCTCTTATAATGGTGCCTTTCAATGGCAAGGTAACTTCAATTATATGATTTTTCTTTAAAACACTCAAGGTAACCTGTACTTCGGTGTCTTCTGAAAAGTACTTTTCCAACTTACTGAGTTTATTAGTTGCCACTTCTCTTAATGCGTTGGTTATCTCGATATTTTTTCCACTTATTGTATAACGCATACGAACAACTCCTTTCAAACACGATAACGTGTTTTTACAAAATTATAGCTTTTGCTATAATATTAATATTCTATATTTAATCCACTTATCCTTCTTTTGAAACCTCTTTTTTTAGTATTTTCCTGTTTAAGAAATGTCAGAAAATTGTGTGACCTTATTGAACACGCCTGTGGATAACCTGATTTTAATTATTATTTTAACTGCATTTACTTGTGGATAGTGTGTCCAACTCTGTGTACAACCCCATTTTTCAAGGATTTTTTTAGTTTTATGTGTGGATAATGCCATTTCAATAACTATATTATGTCAACATACTAATAAGGCATATGTTATAGATATATCAATGTTTGAACATTACATATCGACTTCATGACTTCTTATTCCTACACGACTTGGAAAGCTTTATCGCGTATTTTCAAATCCTCGTAAAACTTCTCTAATCTTCAATTTATAATACTGTGTATAAACCTAGAGACACACAGATGGGTTTTCATGGGATAAGGATACGATACAATAATACCATAGTAAGCCAACACCGACTATGAAGTTCCTGGAGTAGTGTTAGCTACATAAGCCAGGTTACATGGATGTAACCGCCGACTTTTCCTACATGGATGTAGGAACAAGAGGCCGTTGTAGCTAATCCACGGAAGGGTTTTTATAGGACTATTGAAATAATACCAAAAAAAGTAGTAACCTTAGATTTGCATCCATGGCTACTACTTCTTTCTAAACATAATCTAAACTATTATGCTTTATCTTTTTGACTATAATGTGTATGTAATAAATCATGGGCCTTGTGTGACATTGGCTCTCCAAGATACTTATCATATAACTCCATTACCGCTTCATTTTCATGAGATTTTCTGATTGGCATGTCTTGATCAATCTGATAAATAGCATCCATACGTTTTTTGATGATGGATGAATCACCGTGATGGTAAGGTTGTCCTCCACCACCGATACAGCCACCAGGACAAGCCATAACTTCAATGGCATGGAAGTTTCTAGGGTTACCATTACGGATCTCAGTAAGTAATGCCTTCGCATTACCTAGTCCGTGAGCAATACCAATATTTAGCTTCAAACCATCAAAATCAACTTCTGCAGCACGTACACCTTCAAAGCCTCTTAATTGCTCAAAATCAATTTTTGGTAAAGGTTTCTTAACATGAACTTCGTATGCGGTTCTAAGTGCAGCTTCAATAACACCACCCGTAGAACCAAAGATTACACCTGCGCCAGTAGAAACACCAAGTGGCTTATCAAATTCTGAATCTTCAAGCTCGTCAATATCAATATTAACTTGTTCAATTAAATGCGCAAGCTCTCTGGTTGAGATTACAAGGTCTACATCCGGATTACCATCCACACTAAATTCAACTCTATCAGCTTCATATTTTTTAGCTAAACAAGGCATGACGGATACAACTACCAAATCCTTACGGTCAATCTTTAGGATATCTGCGTAATAGGATTTTGCTACAGCACCGAACATTTGTTGAGGTGATTTTGCTGAAGACGGAATATCAATTAAATCCGGGAATTGACTCTCAACAAAGTTAACCCATGCAGGACAGCATGATGTTAGTATTGGAAGTGGAACATCTTTTTCACCTGCTAGAAAACGTCCTAAACGTCCTAGAAGCTCTGTACCTTCTTCCATAATGGTTAAGTCTGCTGCAAAGTCAGTATCAAATACCTGATCAAATCCGATTTGCTTAAGGGCTGTCACCATTTTTCCTGTAATGATTGTTCCAGGAGCATGACCAAATTCTTCACCAAGGGCAACTCTAACTGCTGGTGCTACTTGAACGATAACGGTTTTTTCTGGATTCGCTAAAGCCTCAACAACTTTCCATGTATGGTCGTTTTCTGACAATGCGCCTACAGGACATACCGCTACACATTGACCACAATGGGTACAGACAGTTTCAGTCAATGGTAACTCAAAAGCAGGAGAAACTACGGCATTGAAACCTCTATTGATGCCTGATAAGGCGCCAACTTCTTGAACATTGTTACACATGGTTTCACATCTTCTACACATGATACATTTATCCATGTCTCGTATAATTGAGGTTGAATAATCCTTCTTATACGTTGACATTTCATTACCAGTAATATTTATGTCTCTAATTCCAATCATTTCAGCAAGATCTTGTAGTTCACACTCACCTGATTGAGAGCAAGTTAAACAATCTTTTGGATGATCAGACAGAATCAATTCTGTTACAGTCTTTCTTGTTTCAAGGACACGCATGGTATTTGTACGAACCACCATACCGTCAAGTGCAGGTGTTGCACATGAAGGTGCTAAATTGCCTCTACCTTCTACTTCAACCACACAAACACGACATGAAGCCGTTTGATTGACCATTTTTGTATCATGTAAATCTAAATGACATAAAGTGGGGATGGTTATTCCAAGTTTTTTGGCACCATCCAATATGGTGCTGCCTTTTGGAACAAAAACTTCTTTCCCGTCAATGACTATTCTAATATCTGACATTTGGTTTTGCCTCCTTCTCTCAATTATCGTTTTTCAATCGCAGCAAACTTACAAGTATCGTAACAAGCACCACACTTGATACATGTTTCCTGATCAATTACATGTAATTTCTTAACTTCACCAGAAATACAGTTAACAGGGCATACACGTGCACATGCTGTACAGCCGATACACTTATCTTCAAGAATGTAATAGCTTAATAGGGATGTACATTGTCCTGCTGGGCACTTTTTATCATTAATATGAGCCAAATACTCGTCATAGAATGCATCCAAAGTGGATAAAACTGGGTTAGGTGCTGTTTGTCCCAAACCACATAATGAGGCACTCTTAATTGTACGGCTAAGTCTTTTTAATTCATCAATATGTTTCATTTCGCCTTTACCATCTACAATGACTTCAAGAAGTTCATGTAAACGCTTAGTACCTACTCGGCATGGCGTACATTTTCCACATGATTCTTCAACAGTGAACTCTAGATAGAATTTGGCTATTGCCGGCATACAGTCATCTTCATCCATGACAATCATACCACCAGATCCCATCATTGAACCTGCTGCAATTAGATTATCAAAATCAATTGGGGTATCTAAGTCTTTTTCAGTCAAACAACCACCGGATGGTCCACCCGTTTGAACAGCCTTAAATTTCTTGCCGTCTTTTATGCCACCACCAATGTCATAAATAACTTCACGTAAGGTTGTGCCCATTGGAACCTCAATCAATCCAACGTTGTTAATTTTACCGGCTAATGCAAAAACTTTGGTTCCGGTTGATCGCTCTGTTCCGATTTTTGAATACCAATCTGCACCTTTTAAAAGGATGGCCGGTACATTAGCGAATGTTTCAACATTGTTAACATTGGTTGGTTTACCCCAATAACCGGATTCAGCTGGAAATGGTGGTTTTGTAGTTGGCTCTCCACGTTCACCTTCCATTGAATGAATCAATGCTGTTTCTTCACCACATACAAAGGCACCTGCACCATAAGTCAATTCAATATCAAATTCAAAACCTGTTCCCATAATGTCTTGACCAAGAAGACCATATTCTCTTGCATCACTGATCGCTTTTTCAAGACGTTTAATAGCCAAAGGATACTCAGCACGTATATAGACACGACCTTGCGTAGCGCCTATAGCATAACCGCATATTGCCATAGCTTCGATAACTGAATGAGGGTCACCTTCAAGAATTGAACGGTCCATAAAGGCACCTGGATCACCTTCATCCGCATTACAAATAACATATTTTTGGTCTGCATCATAACCTGCTGCAAATTGCCATTTAAGACCTGTAGGGAAACCGCCACCCCCACGGCCACGTAAACCGGAGTCTTTAATTACATCAATAACATCTTCCGGTGTCATTTCTGTTAAGGCTCTACCAATAGCTTGGTAACCATCTCTTGCTATATAATCATCAATAACATCCGGATCGATTAAACCACAGTTTCTAAGAGCAATACGCATTTGTTTTTTGTAGAAATCCATATCCTTAGAGTCTGAAATGATTTCTTTTGTGTCCGGATTGACATAAAGCAATCTTTCAACTTTTCTACCCTTAACACAATGTTCAGCAACCAATTCTTCTGCATCTTCCGGTACAACTTGTACATAAAATGTATTATCAGGTAATATTTTAACGACAGGTCCCTTTTCGCAGAAACCAAAGCAACCGGTTGTCAAAACTTGAACTTCATCACTAATATTGTTTGCTACAATAGCTTTTTCCAGATTCGTTACAATACCGTCTGCTTCGGCGGATTTACATCCTGTACCACCGCAAACCAGCATTTGCATTTTATAGTTAGCCATTTTTTAACCTCCTAACCTATTTTATTCAATTGTTTTATGAGTTTGTGGTATGATACCGTCTACTAAAGTGCCTTCAATAATATGCTTTTCTATGATTTCCAGTGCTTTTTCATTATCAACATTACCATACACCACACCGTCTTGACCCGGTAGAACAATTTCAATAGTAGGCTCTGCATAACAATAACCCATACATCCTGTTTGTGTGACGATAACGTTATCTACGCCTTTTGCTGCACACTCATCTATGATATAGGTCATGATTTCTCTTGCTCCTGAAGCAATACCACAAGTAGCCATAGCTACTCTCACTTTCACCAAGGTATCACTGTTTTCACCTTTTTCTCTTAAGGCTACTTGAGATTGAACATCCTCTTTGATCTTCTTTAGATCTGCAAATGATTTTATTTTTGCCATTTGAATGCCTCCTTTATGATTTAGTAGTTGCTGATGATTTTTTTAACGTCTTCTACGGTTACACGGCCATATACTTTTTCCCCTACCAATACAACCGGTGCAAGTCCGCAAGCACCTACACAACGTAAAGCATCTAATGAAAACTTACCGTCTGCAGTGGTTTCGCCTACCTTAATACCCAGTTCTTTAATAAATGCATCTTGCACCTTCTCTGCGCCTCTTACATAACAAGCCGTTCCCATACATATGGCGATTGGATTTTCCCCTTTAGGTTCCATCGTGAAGTATGAGTAGAAACTTACAACGCCAAAAACTTTAGCCGTTGATAAATCCAACTTTTTGGCTATGAATTTCTGCACTTCCTGTGGTAAAAATCCGAAAATACCTTGCGCCTTATGTAAGACACGAATAAGTTCGCCTTTTGTGGAAGGCATTGAATCAATATACTGTTCTAATTCGTTAAATTTTTCAACAGTTAATTCAGTGTTAACAGCCATAATTTACCTCCTTAAGTATAATATTAAATAAAGTATCTGTGTGACATTACGCTTGAACTAAATCTACTTTTTACAATATAGTTAAATCATTAACAATCTTAACGACACTGAAAACGCAGATTATGTCTCTATATTATTTTGAAGGTTTTCTTCAAATAATAGTTCTACTAGATGTTATTCGTTTTTAGTTTTTTGAGTATGGCTTCAAGTGTTTTTTCCGCTACATCTATGGTCTTATTACAACTGCCAATATAACCAAGGTCATGGGCATCAGAATTTTGTATGATTTGATGATTGGGGTATTGGTTTATATAGGCTTCAAGAGCATTGTGTCTAGAAATCTCTAAAGTCGGAAAATCTATGTTCTCTGGAATCATACCAAGGTTAGAAATAATACTGTAGCTTGGTCGGTCAATATGAGCCGGAATACATACACCATCATGTTCGTGGCATAATTGTACCACTTGATCTAAGGACAAATCACATGCAAATGAAAGCAATCGATTCATAGTTCCTATCTGATCGTCCTCATCATTATAAAGTATTTGTTCACCAAAGATTTTTCGATTGTTAGGTATGTCGGGCAAATGGCTATATATAATATCTTGAACCTTTTGTACTTGTTCCAGTGTTGGAAAAAGACAAACCAAATGGACTTCTTCTCTTGACTCTATTTCCATACCGGGTATGACGATTAAGCCAGATTTTGAAGCGACCTTCATGACAGCTTCCACATTTTCACAAGTATTGTGATCGGTTATAGCTATTACATCTACACCACATAATTTTGACATGTTAACGATATTGTTTGGTGTCATGTCTTCATGACCACAAGGTGATAAGGCTGTATGAATATGTAAATCATATGAAATTTCCATAAGACCTCTCACTTTTCGTTAAATTATTATCAAATTGAGCATAACACAGTTTATTATAGCAGATTATATTTATACTGTAAACAAATTTATCTATTTTTTTAATGAATAAAACCTTGATAAATCAAGGTTTTATTCATTAAACTCAGCATATGCTTTTTTAAAACTTTTTTTAGAAATTGCCCCGTATACGAGGTCTCAATATCAGCAACTTCTTCTGGTGTTCCGATAGCAACAATGCTTCCGCCTCGGTCGCCACCTTCCGGTCCTAAATCAATTACATAGTCTGTCGTCTTTATGACATCAAGATTATGTTCTATCACTATGACCGTGTTACCCGAATCCACCAAAGATTGAAGAATTTTTATCAGTTTATGTACATCTGCAAAGTGTAGACCTGTCGTCGGCTCATCTAAAATATAAACCGTCTTACCTGTACTCCTTTTGCTAAGCTCAGTAGCTAGTTTCACCCTTTGTGCTTCTCCACCTGATAGCGTTGTAGACGGTTGCCCAAGTTTGATATAGGATAATCCTACATCATTCAGACAATCTAATTTTCTTCTAACTTTTGGTATATGTTCAAAAAAATGTATTGCATCTTCAACCGTCATATCTAGAACTTCTGAGATATTTTTTCCTTTGTACTTAATTTCTAAGGTTTCTCTATTGTATCTTTTTCCGTGACACACTTCACAAGGCACATATATATCCGGAAGAAAATGCATTTCGATCTTATTGATACCATCCCCACGACAAGCTTCGCAACGTCCACCTTTCACATTAAAACTGAATCTGCCTTTCTGATAACCTTTCATCTTGGCATCTACGGTTTTGGCAAAGATATCTCTAATCGGATCAAAGAGTCCCGTGTAAGTTGCTGGGTTAGATCTTGGTGTTCTTCCAATCGGTGATTGATCAATATCAATAACCTTATCTAAATATTCAAGGCCTTCAATATCATCATGTTTACCTGGTTTCATTTTAGCTCTATTTAAATCTCTGGCTAATCGCTTATACAGGATTTCATTAATAAAGGAACTTTTCCCAGAACCGGAGACACCTGTTACGGCTGTTAATATGCCAAGGGGTATGCTAATGTCAATATTTTTAAGATTGTTTTCAGATGCGCCCTTTACAGTTAACCAATTGTCACCTACCGACCGTCTAACTTTTGGAACAGCTATTTTTCTTCTTCCGCTTAAATAAGCGCCAGTTATGGATTCTTTGTGGGCCATAATCTCCTGGGCTGTACCGACAGCTACAATCTCGCCTCCATGAACGCCTGCTTTAGGTCCAATATCCACAACGCAGTCCGCCTCAAACATGGTATCTTCATCATGCTCTACGACAATTAAGGTATTTCCAAGATCTCTTAGATGTTTGAGTGTTGCAAGTAACCTGACATTGTCACGTTGATGTAGGCCAATGGAAGGCTCATCGAGTATATAGACAACACCCACAAGACCGGATCCAATCTGA
Organism: Firmicutes bacterium HGW-Firmicutes-2; assembly: GCA_002841495.1. Lineage (GTDB taxonomy): Bacteria > Bacillota > Clostridia > Lachnospirales > Vallitaleaceae > Petrocella. The sequence goes on from PGZV01000003.1 coordinate 27,966, forward strand.
GTTGCCAAGCGAATACGTTGGGCTTCTCCTCCAGATAAGGTACCTGCCGACCTAGACAAGGAGAGGTAATCCAAACCAACATCCATTAGAAATTTAATTCTGGCATCAATTTCTTTTAGAATCTGGTCACCAATCATGTGCTGCCGCTCTGTCAAAGGAAGTTTTTGCATAAAATCTTTAACATCATTAATAGACATCTCTGTCACTTCGGAGATGTTATAATTACCTAGTTTAACAGCTAAAGATGTCGCTCTTAGCCTAGCACCATGGCAACTTGGACAATCATTATTTGTCATGAGTCCTTGATACTCTTGTCGCATATACTCTGATGTCGTTTCTTTATATCGTCGTTCTAAACTGTTTAGGATACCTTCAAAAGCCGTGTCATATGAGCCTTCACCATGATTATGGGCATAAACCACGCGTACCTTCTCATTGCCTGTACCAAACAAAATAATGTCCTGAATCTTCTGTTCTAAGTCATCAAATGGTATCTTTAAGCTGAACCCATATTTCAATGATAAAGCTCTGAATATACTGTTTACATGACTGTCTTCATTAGATGCTGCTGACCAACCCGGTGCTTTTATGGCACCTTCATCAATGGAAAGACTGCCGTCCGGTATAATGAGGTCTTTATCGAACTCCATTGTGAAGCCTAATCCATGACACTCAGGACAGGCTCCGAAAGGGTTATTAAATGAAAACATTCTTGGTTCAATTTCATCGAAACTAATATGCCCATCCGGACAAGCGAAATTCTGATTGAAATTAATCGCCGCTTCTCCAATAATATCTATGCGTAGACTTCCTCCGGTAATATGCATAACCGTCTCAATAGAATCTGTTAATCGCTTCCCAATGGTCGGCTTAACCACCAAACGATCCACAACGACATCGATGTCATGTTTTTTATTTTTATCTAATGTTATATCTTCGGATAACTCATATAGATTGCCATCGACAAGTACTCTGACATAACCACTTTTTCTTGCTTGATCCAGAATTTTTTGATGTTGTCCTTTTTTCCCTCGCACAACCGGCGCTAGAAGTTGAATTTTTTTGCCTTCTTCCATTTGTAGGACCTGATCTACAATTTGATCAATAGTTTGTTTTTTTATTTCTTTACCACAAGTCGGACAGTAGGGAACACCGATGCGTGCAAATAGCAATCTAAAATAATCATATATTTCTGTCACTGTACCTACAGTGGATCTAGGGTTCCTACTGGTTGTCTTTTGATCGATGGATATTGCTGGAGACAACCCTTCTATGCTGTCTACATCCGGTTTTTCCATCTGACCCAAAAACTGTCTAGCGTAAGATGACAAGGACTCCACATAACGTCTCTGACCCTCTGCATACAGTGTATCAAACGCTAAGGATGATTTGCCGGAGCCACTAAGGCCGGTAAAAACAATCATTTTATCTCTGGGTATGGTTAGATTTACATTTTTCAAATTGTGCTCACGTGCACCTTTAATGACGATATTCTGACTTGACATGGGATCACCTCTGTGGTTATTCTTTAACTTGGAGTTGTTTTTTTAGCTTAAGCAATTCGTCTCTAAGGAGCGCCGCTTTTTCAAACTGAAGATCGGCTGCCGACGTTTTCATTTCTTTTGATAACTTCGTTATCAGTACTTCAAGTTCAAAACGGTCCATGGACTCCGGATCTTTATCAAGTGTGTAACTGCCTTTTTCTTCAGCAGCCTTTGATATTCTAATAATGTCTCTAACTGCCTTTATAATGGATTCAGGTGTAATACCATGTGTTTCATTATAAGTACTTTGAATGGTACGCCTACGATTGGTCTCGTCAATTGCAAGTGACATGGATCGGGTTATCTTATCCGCATACATGATGACCCTACCTTCAGCGTTACGGGCTGCGCGTCCAATGGTTTGTACCAACGCCGTCTCCGATCTAAGAAATCCTTCTTTATCCGCATCTATAATCGCCACAAGGGATACTTCCGGAATATCCAGACCTTCTCTCAAGAGATTGATGCCAATGAGTACATCAAAAACATCTAGGCGTAAATCTCTTATGATCTCCATGCGCTCTAAAGTTTTTATATCACTATGGAGATACCTTACCTTAACGCCCATTTCTTTCATATAGTCTGTTAAATTTTCAGACATTTTTTTTGTTAATGTGGTCACCAAGATTTTGCCTTTTTGGGCTGTCACCTTGTGCACCTCATGAATGAGGTCATCAATCTGACCTTTTACAGGGCGGATTTCAACCACTGGATCTAACAAACCGGTAGGGCGAATGATTTGCTCCGCATAAGATTGCTGTATCTCTTTTTCATATGGTCCCGGTGTAGCAGAAACAAATAAAACCTGATTGATTTTCGACTCAAACTCTGAGAAATTCAACGGCCTGTTATCCTTTGCAGATGGGAGCCTGAATCCATATTCCACCAAAGTACTTTTTCTGGCTTGATCCCCTGCATACATACCTCGTATTTGAGGAATGGACATATGTGACTCATCAATCATCAATAGAAAATCTTTTGGGAAATAATCAATTAAGGTATGTGGTGGCTCGCCTTCTTTAAGGCCTGTTAAATGTCTGGAATAATTTTCTATGCCGGAACAGAAACCTGTTTCTTTCATCATTTCTATATCAAAATTCGTTCTCTGTGCAATACGTTGCGCCTCTAATAACTTATCTTCTTCTTTAAAGGCTCTTACTACTTCTTCCAGTTCTTTTTCAATGGCTTCAATGGCAATGTTTAGTTTTTCTTCTCCAATAACATAATGGGATGCCGGAAAAATAAGTAGATGTTCCAACTCTCTAAGCACTTCACCTGTTAAAACATTGATTTCAAGCAATCGATCGATCTCATCTCCAAAAAATTCAATACGTAAAGCAACATCAGTTATGGCGGCAGGAATAACTTCAACCACATCACCTCTAACTCTAAATGTACCTCTTTGAAAATCCATATCATTTCGGTCGTATTGGATCTCAATCAGCTTTTTGAGAATATCGTCTCTTTCTTTTAACATACCTTTTCTAAGTGATATAACCATTTCTCCATAATCTATCGGACTTCCAAGGCCATATATACACGAAACACTGGCTATGATAATCACATCGTCTCTTTCTGCTAAAGCGGCTGTAGCCGAATGCCGTAGCCGATCAATTTCTTCATTAATTGAACTGTCTTTTTCAATGAATGTATCTGTATGGGCAACATAAGCCTCCGGTTGATAATAGTCATAATAACTTACAAAATATTCTACTGCATTATGTGGGAAAAACTCTTTGAACTCACTATAAAGTTGGGCTGCCAATGTCTTATTATGCGCCATGATTAGGGTGGGTTTCCCTATTTTTTCTATGACATTGGCCATTGTAAAGGTTTTTCCCGAACCTGTAACCCCCAGCAAAGTTTCAAATTTATTATGCTTTTTAAACCCTTGTACAAGGGCTTCAATCGCATCCGGCTGATCCCCTGTCGGTTGAAAGTCAGATATCAAATCAAATTTTGCCATACTGACACCTCATTTCCATACGTTTCATTTCGATTTTCAACATTTGATCCTTCGCCCACTATTATATCATAATATATACTAGGAATGCAAACGTATGTTCTCTATTTCTCTATCATTTTTAAAATAGTATCCATTGCAACATCTAACTGGGGATCCCAGTCCTCAGGTACTGTGGCATCTTCATCCAATTCTGGTAATTCTGCCAGAATATCCGGTTCAATACCTACATCCTGAATGTAATGACCTCCGGCTGTAAAGTATTTGGCTACGGTTACTTTTAACACAGATCCATCACTAAGTATAACCGGTTGTTGTACCAAACCTTTTCCAAATGTGGTTGTACCAACAATAACACCTCTCTCATGATCTTTAATTGCACCGGCAAGTATTTCTGAAGCACTGGCACTGGATTGATTGACCAAAACCACCAAAGGCTTATTAAATTGTCGTTCTTCATCTGAATAAACCGTTGCTTTATTGCCTTCTTTGTCTTCAGTATAATAGATGATACCTTTTGGTAAAAGCTCATCTGCAATGGCCGAAACCACATGGGTTAAGCCACCACCATTATACCTTAAGTCAATAATCATGCCTTCTTGATTCTGATCTTCCAATTCAAGGAAAGCCTCCATAAATTGTGCTTCCGTCACTCTATCAAAACCACCTATTCTTATATAGCCAATTTTATTATCCAACATTTCATGACTAACCGTCGGTACAACGATTTCGTCTCTAATGACAGAATACTCCAATACTTTGTTATCACGGCTCACTTTAATTACAACCGTAGTCCCTTTTTCACCTTTTATTAATTTAACCAATTCTTCCGTTGTCATACCTGATACATCCACACCATCTATTGAAATAAAACGGTCCATGGCTTTAAGCCCTGCCTTTTCACTTGGTGAGCCTACCATAGGGGCAATAATTAACAACTCATCCTTCGTTTCACCAAACCCAACATAGGCACCAATACCTTCATAGGTCCCATCAATATCTTCAGTAAAGCTTTTAAATTCATCTTTAGAAAAATAAACGGTATAAGGATCACCAATGCCATCAACAAATCCTTTATAAGCTTCAACGTACATATTTTCTATGTCTATGTCCCCATGGTAATAGGTGTTTAATTTTTTTAAGATATCTTCAAACTTTTCATCTTGGCTGCTGTATTCACTTTGAATTAAACCCAAACCTGCTGATTTTGTAAAATCTAATACCGACTGTATACCAAGATATAAAGCTACAATAAGTAGCGAAATACCAATTCCGGTCCCCAAGCCTATCCAAAAACTTTTTTTGCTTTTCATTATTGTCTCCTTAGTTTGCCATTATTGTTACGCTAAATATTATAACATTCAATTATGACAATTCAAAATCAAAATTGTAAATAGAAAGACCATCTTCAATGAGATGGTCTTTCTCGGTCTTTTATTACTTTACATAGAGCATGGGATCCACCCATTCCCCATTAATCTGTATGCCAAAATGTAGATGATTACCTGTTGACCAACCTGTCGAACCAATTTCAGCTATTTTTTCACCTCTTGTTACTGCTTGCCCTGTTGTCACAAGAAGCTTAGAATTATGAGCGTACAGAGTGGCGTAACCGCTACCATGGTCGATAATAATATAATTACCGTAAGAGCTACTATACTTAGACAGTATGACCACACCTTTTTCGGCCGCTGTAACCGATACGCCTCCAGATGCAGGAATATCTATACCGTTATGAAACCGTGTTGTCTTGAAAATGGGATGAACCCGTTGACCAAAGGGTGAAGAAATTCTATACCAACCAGAAACTGGCCATTCCATTTTTCCGCCTTTGTAAACCAAAGTACTACGTCTAATGAGCTCTTTGATTTCCGCATCCACTGCTTTTTCAGCCTTTTCTAGTTCAATCATCATATTTTCATAGACTTTTTGGTCCTCTGAGTAATTTGCAACTTCCTGATTCTTTGTAAGAATTTTATCCTCAAGCTGAATCTTTTTAAGGTTTGTTTCAGCAGACATATGGCTGAGTTGAACTTCTTCTGCTTTAAGTTTAGCTTCTTTATCCGTTATAGATACCTCAATCTCCTCAAGGTTTTTAAATAGCTTATTATCGAATTCTAATAATCGATTGATATACTCTAAACGATTAAAGAAGTCTACCATATCCTTGGATGCAAATAAAACCTCTAAATAGCCAGAGTTACCATATTCATACATAACTCTGATTCTATCTTTTGCTTGTTCGTTCAGTATATCTTTATCCATCTTAATGTTATTAAGTTCAATCAGTGTGTCTTCAATTTCTATGTGCTTGGCCTCTATCTGACGGTTAAGATCATTTAGACGGAATTCAGTATCCAGTATATCCACTTCAATTTTTTCAATCGACTGAAGGGCTACCTTGAGTTCAGTCTTTGTATTCGCCAAATTCTTTTGGACTGCCTCAAATTCCTTTTCTATATTTTCTTTTTTCTTTTCTAATTCTTCCATCTTTGAGCCATCGACCTGGGTTCCAAGTATTAGACTCATCATCAGCAACACAATAACTAGAAATCCCTTTTTCAAGATGCGCCACCTCCTAAACTCTTAAATATTTGTGAATTGTTACCCGACTACCAATAAGCCCAATCAAAATACCGAATAAAGCCGCCATAGGTACTAAGTTTTTATAGATATCCATAATATCCATAAAGATTAAGTAATTACTGATCAATACAAATTCAGTCGTTACCACCTCAATTACGCGCTCATAAAACACATAAATAATTGACAAGGGAATAACCGCTCCTATAATGCCAATAATGGCGCCTTCTATAATAAATGGTCCTTTTATGAAGGCATCCTTTGCGCCAATATACTTCATAATCTCAATCTCTTTTTGCCGTGTTGATATACCAAGTCGTATGGTATTAGAAATTAAGAAAATGGATATGATTAATAATATCGCTACAAGAACAAGACTGGAATACCGTACCAATGTATTAAAGCTTTGCATGATTTCAACAACTTGCTCAGCCTGCCGAATATTTCTGACATTTGGTAATGCCTCAATATATGCGACCAAGTCCTTTTGAGTCTCTAGTCTGGCAAAATAAACTTCCAAAGATGCAGAATCTTTTAATGGATTTTCACCTTCGAAGCCTGCCAGTTGATCTTCTTTCCCCGTAAAATACTCATTTTTAAAATTCGTCCAAGCTTCCTCGGGTGATATATAATTGACCTTATGCACTTCATTTCTTGCTTCTAGAAGACCTTTAATCTCGATAATCTGTTCTTCACTTGTACCTTCATCAAAAAATACCGTCATACCCATGGTCGTTTCTATAGCATCCAACATATAATCCATATTAACACTGACTGTATAAAAGATGCCAACCATAAATATACAGGCCGATATCGTTGTAATAGAGGCGAAAGACATAAGTTGATTCTTAATAATATTCATACAACCTTGTCCCATTAAATAAAAAATCGTTCTAATTTTCATAGCCGTAGTCCCCCTTTTGCATGTCTCTTATGACACGACCTTCTCTAAGGGTTATGACGCGCTTTTTCATAGAATTGACAACTTCCTTGTCATGGGTTACCACGACAACAGTTGTACCTCTTAGGTTGATATCAAGAAGCAGCTTCATAATCTCCCAAGATGTTTTTGGATCTAAGTTTCCTGTAGGCTCATCTGCCAGTAGAATCGGAGGATTATTGACAATCGCTCTAGCTAGGGCTGCTCTTTGCTGTTCGCCACCTGATAGCTGTTTTGGATGCATATTTGCTTTTTGAGATAACCCTACAAGGGAGAGCACCATAGGTACATTCCTTCGTATGGTTCTAATTGGTGCTTCTGTCACTTTCAAAGTAAAGGCTACATTGTTATATATCGTCATTTTTTCCAATAATCTAAAGTCTTGAAATACAACACCAATACTTCTTCTTAATTTTGGTATCTTACTTCTTCTTAATTTGGTTATATCTTTTTCTTCTACAAATAAACTACCACTCGTCGGATTTATTTCTTTCATCAACATTTTTATCAATGTTGACTTACCGGAACCCGAATTCCCAACAATAAATACAAAGGCTCCCTTTTCTATCTCAAATGACACGTCATCCAAAGCTTTTACACCATTTGGATACACCTTTGTCACATTTTCCAATCGAATCATTTTAAGCCTCCCAGCGCCTCTAAGCCAACTGAATTTCTTTAAAAAAATGCTTGCATGCTTCTAATAAGTTTTATTATGCCTTTGGGTTACGTTATAAGTTATGAATCATTAAAGTATGTGTCTAAGAAAAAGCAAACCTGGTTATCAACACCAAACTTGCTTTTCATGTTTTGATTTGACTAAAATCTCAAAACTAAGTATTGATACTTTAATCCTAATAATCGGATTCAACCATGTATTTCATGTATTTTACGACCATTAAGGCAATTTTAAATGTTATGGCATCTTCAAAAACCCTTAAATCCAATCCGGTGTTTTTTTGCAGCTTATCTAAACGGTATACCAAGGTGTTTCTATGAATATAGAGTTGTCTCGACGTCTCTGAAACATTAAGACTGTTTTCAAAAAACTTATTGATGGTAGAGAGTGTTTCTTCATCAAAATCGTCTGGTGATTTATCCTGGAATATTTCAGATATAAACATTTTGCATAAAGGAATAGGAAGCTGATAAATTAAACGTCCGATACCCAAGCGACTATATGCCATAATATGGGTTTCTGAATAAAATATCTTGCCAACTTCTAATGCCATTTTTGCTTCTTTATAGGATCTTGATACATCCTTAATATCTCTTACTGCTGTACCAATGGCTATAAAAACAGAACTCATGGCTTCAGCATTTAAGGTGTCAAGAATCATTTTAGCAATCCGATCAATTTCTTCTTGGCCATCCCCATCTTTAAGTTCTTTAACCACTATGATGTTTTTCTCATCCACAGCTGTTATAAACTCCTTGGTTTTTGAAGGGAATATATTTCTGACCACTTCAAGGGCATTATTGTCTTTTTCCATTTTGGTTTCAATAATAAATGCAACGCGTTTGACGTCCGTATCGATATGAAGCTTTTTAGAACGGTTATAAATATCAACCAGTAAAAGATTGTCCAATAGCAGATTCTTTACAAAATTGTCTTTATCAAAACGTTCTTTGTAAGCTACCAGTAGATTTTGTATCTGAAAAGATGCAATCTTTCCGATTTTGTAGACGTCTTCTGCCTCGCCTCTGGCTGATATAACATACTCAACCGTATTGTCATCAAAGACTTTAAAAAATTGGTATCCTTGGACCAACTGGCTCTCTGCTTGGGAGTTTACAAAATCCGGAACGGCAAAATTATATTCATCCATTTTGTCTTCTTCTGTTGCGGCTAGTACTTTACCTTCTGCATCCATAACACTGAGTTCAATTCTTGTTATGGTTTTAAGTCCATCGATGGTCGTTTGCAATATTTGATTAGATATCATATGATAGTCTCCTTATACTCAGTATTGAGCTACTCGTATAGCTACAATTCACTTTGAGCTAAACCTAATTCTATTCTATAGTATATTATTCAAAATTAAAAGAGGAAATACACATTTTTGTGCATTCCCTCGTATTTTAATTATTTTTATGCTAGTTTGTAATCACTTGCTCTGTTTCTTTATCAAATATATGTAGCCTTTTTAAATCAAAACCTACTTTAACTGTTTCACCAGGTTTTGCTATTGATCTAGGACCTACACGTGCGGTACATTCATAGTTATCGACTGAGCCTATCAGAATAATTTCTGCTCCGAGCATTTCAGTAACATTAACTTCGAAATTAACCAAAGCTTTAGGATGTGATTGAATAAAAGCTTCTTCGTCATGAATATCTTCTGGACGAATACCCATAACGATTTCTTTACCAATGTAACCTCCATCAATAAGTTTCTTAGCTTTCTCTTCAATCAATATAACTGAATTGGTTCCAAAAAGCAGTGATACTTCATCATCTGTTTTTTCAACTTTTGCTTCTAAGAAGTTCATTTGTGGTGAACCAATGAAACCTGCAACAAATACGTTGTTTGGTCTTTCATATAGATTTGTAGGAGAATCACATTGCTGTATAATACCATCTTTCATAACAACAATTCTTGTACCCAAAGTCATAGCTTCAACCTGGTCATGTGTAACATAAATGATGGTTGTTTGAAGTCTTCTATGAAGTTTTGATATCTCAACACGCATTTGAACCCTTAATTTAGCATCTAAGTTAGATAAAGGTTCATCCATAAGAAATACCTTAGGCTCTCTTACAATAGCACGTCCCATAGCAACACGTTGTCTTTGACCACCTGACAATGCCTTAGGTTTACGATCTAATAATACCTCAATGCCGAGGATTTTGGCTGCTTCTTGAACGCGTCGGTCAATTTCTGCCTTTGGTGTTTTACGTAGTTTAAGACCAAAAGCCATATTATCATATACGGTCATGTGTGGGTATAAAGCATAGTTTTGGAAAACCATAGCAATGTCCCTATCTTTAGGTTCTACATCATTGACCCTCTTGTCACCGATATAAAGATCACCTTCACTGATGTCTTCTAGTCCGGCAATCATTCTAAGCGTTGTCGACTTACCGCATCCTGACGGTCCAACAAAGATAACGAACTCTTTGTCTGCCACATCAAGATTGAAATCCTGTACCGCTGTTACATTACCAGGGTATACTTTTTTAATGCCTTTCAATGATAAACTTGCCATATTGCACGTGCCCCCTTGCGAATTGTTATGATCCTAATGTTATTAATCAGCAACTGTTAAATACTGCTGTAACTCATGGAAATAACTATACTATAACTATTTGCTTAAAACCATTGGTTAATTCAACAAAAGGCTTAGACACAATTTGTTCATATTGCATACGGGAGATTCTTTCATGTATTATTGAACACATCCATCGTTTATTTATAGAGATTATAACGAAGTTTAGTATGCCCTATCTCGTTATTTACTGACGTCTATAGGCAACTTCACCGAAGTTATCTTACTTTTTTCGACATCATAATAAGTCTAAAATCATAGATTAAATTATAATGTTTGTGTCTCTTATAAAATTCTTAACATAATGCCCATTTTTCATAGCTTAATGATGGCTTTCTATAGTGAATCTTCTAAAAATCATAATGCTCATACTCTTTGAATCCTTCTCCCAGAACTTCTCTGACATCCGTTACAATGACAAATGCTCTTGGATCTGATATTTTTACAATTTCTTTAAGTTTGACGATTTCTCTTTTTGATACGACACAAAAAAGTACATGCTTAGGTGAAGCTGTAAACATACCCTCTCCCACTAAACCGGTTACACCTCTATCCAGCTCTGACATAATGTTTTCAGCTATGGTTTTATGATGATCTGAAATGATGAATGCAGCCTTTGAAAAGTGTAAACCATCTAGTATGGCATCAATGACCTTTACTGAAATAAAAACCGAAATAACAGCATATAGTGTTGCTTCAGCACCAAAAAAGTAAACACCGGATAAGATAATAATCGAATCCAATATCATCATGATTCTGGCTATCGATACATGCTTAATCACATGTTGAATCAGACTGGCAGCAAGATCTGTACCGCCAGTTGTTGAAAAAGCTGAAAACACCAAGCCCAACCCAACACCCGCTAACACACCGCCGAAAATACTGGCAAGAAGTATATCTTTTGTCAAAACCGGAACCCACTGTGTGTAAAATAGAGCAAATGACAAAAAAAAGGTTGCAAATAAACTTCGCCAGCCAAAGTCCCTGCCTTTGACGATAATCGCCAATACAAATAATGGGATATTAATGATCATATTGGTCAACCAAAGGGGGATACCACCTTGGACGACGTCCATGGATAATCCCTTAACAATAATGGCGATACCGGTAACTCCTCCGGTAACCATATCTAAAGGCTCAAAAAAAGCATTAATGGCTATTGCCATTATGGTCACACCGACGATGATATATAGGTAATCCACCCATACTTTACGTGTTCTTATTAGTTCCATCTTCCATCTCCTATAGATACTTCTTACCTTCAATAATCACCTTAAAAAGAAATACAGGCAGTCTAAGCATTCTTTTTGCCCTTGTAGGTTGGCTAATCAAACGATAAAACCACTCTAATCCTAACTTAATAAAAAAATCCGGTGCCCGTTTGACCTTCCCCGACATCCCGTCAAAAGATCCACCAACACCCATTAAAACACTTGCATGGAGCTGATCTCTATTGCTTTCTATCCAATATTCTTGTTTGGGCGCGCCTAATCCCACAAGGAGAAAGTCCGGTTTTGCAGCATTAATGAGCTTAATAATATCTTCATCGTTATCAAAATAGCCATTGTGGACACCTACAATTTTTAAGTTGGTGTATTTTTCTTCCATTTTTCTCTTGGCCAGTTCAGCTACGCCTTGACCGGCGCCTAAAAAGTAAACTTTTATTTCCTTGTGCTCAATTTGTCTAAAAACTTCTTGAACCAAATCATAGCCGGCTACTCTTTCCGGTAATGGCTGACCCAGTATTTTTGAAGCAATCACAACACCTATGCCATCCGGAACCACCATTTCACTATTATTAAGTATAGCTTGCAATCTTGTATCATGATAGGCTTCCATAACAATTTCCGGATTTGGCGTAAAAACAGAAGCTTTCTTCCGTTCTTGTAAACATTTTACAATAAAGGTTGCGGCTTCTGATCTTGTGACATAATGGAACTTGGTACCTAATATGTTGATGATCTTTTTACTTGATATCATTTTAATGTGTATGCCCCCTTAATCATGATGAAGGCCTTCTCTGTAATCTTAATGCCTCTGCCATCATCCCTAGAAATCAAGAGAAGATGTTGCATGGGTACAAACGCTCCACCTTTTAGATCTAAGCCTTGAGTTAGGTCCGCCAATCCATCGCCGTTGACACCTTGTATCACTGTTGCTTTACCTGCTCGCAAAATAAGCTCCGTTCCTCCGCCGCATATAATCGTATCTCCGACTTCGGCTTCTACGACAACAAAAGTGCTGCCCAATTGTCCGGCAATCTGTTGATCAATATATGCATTGATCGCCTTCATATCCACTTCTCCAGTATTACCCGTTGATCCGCTTGGATTGATGATTTCATTTATTTTCTGGTCGACATAGGATTTGGTAACCAAAGGATCATTCACCGTACCCGGTTCTGTTGATCCTGCTTCCATATTGATACCAATGATCCAACTGACCATAATGACTATGCATAATAGGCCTATTAGTATACTTACTTTCTTGTTCATCACAAACCACCTTTATCTTTTCTTTATTTTTCTGTATTCCCTAAAACAATGATAATCTGATGTGTCTGATCCATTAATTCCGGTTGAATAATCATTTCAGAGTCCTTAAAAAGCGTCTTTATTTCTGCATAAGCCTCAGGTATGGGAACATATATTTTTGTCTTTTCTACCGGTTTATTTTCATAATCTATTGCTTCAATAGGATCATAGCCCTGTTCCTTTAACATATCTCTTGTTTTGCCTGCAAGTCCTTTCATATTGGTGCCATTTTGAACCGATATGGTTAAACTTTTTATATCTATAATTTCCTCCGGTGTTACATCAATAACCGCTTCATCTACATTTTCAGAAGCTAAAAAGGGTTCATTTATGATTTTGTCTAAAAGCTCTTTTGTCGCATCATAGTCATAAATATAATAGGAGCCACCTTTGTCACTAGGGTCTCTAGGCAACATATGCATAACAAAATTCTCAGGTTTGATTCGGTCAAGGAAAATCAGATAATCCACAGCATGCTCAAAATTCGTATCCACCTTCACTAAAACAGCACCAACAACATTTACCATATTGAGTCTGTTTTTTGTATTCAGTAATTGCTCAACAAAGGCCTTCATAAATACTTGTTGCATCTCAACACGGCCTACATCGGCGCTGGCATAACCGGATCTAAATCTGACCAATTGCTCAGCTTGGGCACCATTGATGTATTGCTCACCTTTTTCAAGATTAATATATAGATTTTGTAACGGATCACTATATTTCATATCCATCGGTATGTCAATCTTGATTTCACCGATCGTATCCACAATATATCTGAACACATCCAATTTGATATTCACATAATAGTCGATGGGAACACCTAAATTGCTTTCAAGAACTGCTACAGATGCCTCATTTCGATTCTCCGCAACATAGGCAGGTATGGCATTGATCTTGACCAACTGTTTCACATCACTTCTTCGCTCTTTAATAGTACTATACATATCGTCCGGAATTTTAACTTTCGTATCTCTTGGAACCGAAAGTATGTCTACCTTACCACTTTCATGATGAAAAAAAACGACCATCGTCACATCGGTTCGATAACTGTCTTCATCTACGCCAAAAACAGCAAAAGTGGTCAACTTCTTGTCTCCGAAAATATTTTTCCCATCCGGATCTGCAGCCTTTGCTCCATATTCTGTTAAGTTGTATTTAGATAAATCCAACATGCTACCAATACTGTTACCCATTACCACAACATAAATAACTGTACCGATTCCGACGACTGCCATGAGTAGCGCAAAGGTAGATAAGAATATCTGTATGAATTTATTGACCAATTGTTTTTTCTGCTTTTTTTTCGACACAGTGAGGCCTCCTATATGTATGCTTTATCAATGATTAATTAATGTTTTTCTAAGGATATATCTGTTACTCATCTAAATCTGAGATGTCAACTGACGCATTTCTATTATGAATCAGCGCATCGACAGCCTCTCTTGCTTCCTCTAGCTCAAAGTACTGGAACCATCTTTCATCCACCAACTCGCCATATGAAGGTATGGTTATCATATTCTCTGGTGATAGCAGATGCTCCAACTCTAGATTGAAGAAGAACTCAGCGTATTTTAGCATGACAACCATACCAAAATCCGTGTCGATATACTTATAACCTTTAGAAATGAACTGGCTAATCTGATTAAAATCTCTAGACCCTAAAACCTGATCTACCATAGCAGCAATAAAAGCTTGCTGGACTTGAATTCTTTGTAAATCACCCATTCTATATTTGCGGAATCTAACCAGTTGCTCGGCTTTATCCCCATCCAGGACCTGGGGTCCAGGTTGTAAATTTATATACAAATCCTGAACCGGATCTGAATAATACATTCTCTGTGGCACATCAAATTCAACACCACCAACCGCATCCACCACTTCGCGTAATCCGGATGTGTCAATCGTCATAATATAATCAATCTCCAGGCCTGTAATACCCTCAACAATCACGCGCACATCTTCAAGGGCTCTCTCATCCCCGCCTATCAGGGAATATATTTCAGTCAACTTAGCATGGACGATTCTATTTTTGGGATTGTTCTTTTTAATGGTTTTGAAAGGTTCTTCATCAAAGTAGATTTCCAAGTCTCTAGGTATAGAAATAAGTTGTACTTTATTCTCCTTAGGGTCAATGTGACCCACCATAAGAACATCCGTCAAAGCGCCGGACGTGTCAAAACCTACAAATAGGCCATTAATAGGCGCCGGTATAGCTTTTTCTGCTTCTTCTGCTTCCCGTTCAGCATCCAACAGTTCCTGATCCCTCAATTTTTGAGCTTCTAATTCAATTCTTATTTGTTCCTGTGCAACCTTCTCTTCGCCGTTCATTTCTATAACAGCAATAAAGGACATAGCTATAATACCCAAAGTTATGCCCAACAATAAGCCCATATGGTACCCTCCATATTCACTTCCTATATAATAACATATTTTTCACAAAATGAAAGCTTTGTAACACTTATTTAAAGGTTTGATCTAAGGTTCCAATTTTCTTTGTATTAATCCCTAATTTCTTGTATAGTATAGATAAAACAACCTTTTAGAAAGAAGGATTTCCTGTATGAACAAAAAACCTGTAGCACTCGTCACCGGAGCCTCAAGAGGGATTGGAGAAGCCATTGCCATCACTTTGGCCAAAAACGGTTATGATCTAATTATAACCTCCCGAAATAGTCAACTTGACTTAGAAAATGTCGCTATAAAAATAGAGACGATTGGTGCACGTTGTCGATGGTTGACTTCTGATGTTGCCTCCTATGAAGACACCAAAAACCTTTTTGAGCAGATCACAGATTACACAGACCACCTTGACCTAGTGGTGAACAATGCCGCTTGTTCCTATATAGGCTTATTAACAGATATGTCCGTTGACACATGGAACCAACTCCTAAACACGAACCTTTCCGGTTTGTTTCATACCAGCAAATTTGCCATACCAATGATGGTTGCCACAAAAAAAGGGGTCATCCTGAACATTTCATCTATTTGGGGTGGTACAGGTGCCTCTTGCGAAGTAGCTTATTCTGCAACAAAAGGTGGGGTCAATAGCTTTACAAAAGCATTGGCTAAGGAATTAGCGCCTTCAAATATACGTGTGAATGCTGTGGCATGTGGCGTAATAGATACACATATGAATGCGTGGCTATCTGATTCTGAAAAGGAAGCACTTATATCCGATATTGGTCTCGGGCGTATGGGTACCCCCCAAGATGTTGCCAATACCGTTTTATTTCTTGCCTCAGATGCTTCCGACTACATCACCGGTCAAATCATAACCGTTGATGGAGGAATTTAATAAAAGCCAGACGATTATTTCTCGACTGGCTTTTTCTATGATTCTTGTTTATAATTCCTGTTTAAGCTCTGACTATATTGTCGCTACCATAATCGCCTTAATTGTATGCATTCTATTTTCTGCCTCATCGAATATTACTTGGGCATGCTTCTCAAAAACTTCTTCTGTAATCTCATAACCCTTTACAGCCGGTAAGCAGTGCATTACAATGGTCTCTGCCTTTAATGTCATCTCCAATAATCCTTGATTGACTTGATAAGGTCTTAGGAGCTTAAGTCTCTCTTCTGCTTGTGCTTCTTCACCCATGGATACCCAGACATCTGTATAAATCACGTCTGCCTCCTCCACTTGTGTCACGTCTTCTGTACAGACGATATGTGCGCCGGATTCATTCGCATATTCTTGGCACACCTGAATCAAATCCGAGTCCGGCCATAAGTTTTTAGGGGCAATAACTTTGAAATTTACACCCATTTTTGTCATACCAATCATAAGACTATTGCCCATATTGTTACGTCCATCGCCTACATAGACAAAGTTCAAACCTTTTAAATAACCAAACTGTTCTTTAATGGTCAATAAATCCGCTAGAATCTGAGTCGGGTGGTAATCATCCGTCAAGCCATTCCATACCGGTACGCCACTGTATTTGGCTAATTTTTCTACAACATCCTGCTTAAAGCCTCGAAATTGTATACCATCAAAGAGTCTACCAAGAACCCGCGCCGTATCTTCAACAGATTCTTTGTGTCCAAGCTGAATATCATTTTTTCCAAGATATTCAGGATGTCCACCTTCGTCGACGCATCCTACAGTAAAAGCGCATCTTGTTCTTGTTGACGGCTTTTCAAAAATCAATGCAATATTCTTGCCTTCAAGTAACGTTCCTTTAATACCCATACGTTTTTTTTGTTTCAAATCCTTGGATAACTCAAGTAAATATTCAATTTCCGCTTTAGAAAAATCCTTTAGTGTTAAAAGACTTCTTCCTTTTAAGTTCACTGCCACACGATCACCTCTGTATTATTATTCATAAAAACTTATATTTATAATATATCATTTCTTTTTTTCTGTCAAGCATTATCCTTTTGGCTAAAGCTAAAGGATTCTTCTAAGGCTTCTGCACTTACAGGCCTAAATACATCTCTTTCAATTTCCGTAACATATTCCGTTTCACTCTTCAGCGCTTCATTCTCAAAAAATTCTTGAGAGTTTATAACCAACTTACCTCGACGATCTATCCGATTGTATCTACATGCATTGTCTTTAATTTTGCCTTTAACCACATCCATCAACTGGATTTCCAGTATATTCTTCACCCTGGCTTTGATGGTCGCGTCTTCTACAGGAAAGAATAACTCCACCCGACGGTCAAGATTTCTTGGCATAAGATCCGCACTTGAAAGATAGACTTCTTCATCTTCATCATTTGCAAAATAGTAGATACGACTATGCTCCAAATATTTGCCAATAATGCTTCGAACCGTAATATTATGACTAACACCTTCAATGCCCGGAATTAAGGAACATACACCTCTCACAATCAACTCGATTTCCACACCGGCCATAGATGCTTTATAAAATTCTTCAATCATTTCTTGGTCACATAAAGAATTCATTTTAGCAATGATTTTTCCTTTTTTACCTTGAAGGACATGCTGGATTTCACGATGTATCAACTCAACAAATTTCTCTCTAAGACCTGTCGGTGCCATAGCTATTTTTAATAGTTTAGGCGTATCGGAATAACCTGAAATGGCATTAAATATTGCCGATACATCTGCACCTATTTTCTCATTACAGGTGAATAGACCAACATCCGTATAAAACCTTGCCGTTATATCATTATAGTTACCGGTTCCAAGATGAACATATCGCCTTATACCGGAAGCCTCACTTCTAACAATCAAGGTCACTTTGCTATGTGTTTTCAAACCTACAAGACCATAAATAACATGACACCCTGATTTTTCAAGACTCTTGGCCCACTGTATGTTGTTTTCTTCGTCAAATCTTGCTTTAAGCTCAACCAATACCGTAACCTGCTTACCTGCTTCAGCAGCTGCAGCAAGGGCTTTGATAATCGGCGATTGTCCACTGACTCTGTAGAGCGTTTGCTTAATAGCCAATACTTTTTCGTCTTTGGCTGCTGCGGTTATAAGATCAACTACTGCGTCGAATTTTTCAAAAGGATGAGATAGGAATATGTCTTTCTTTTGAATCGCTTCAAACAAGTCTGTCTCACCTAATAAATCCTTGGGTTCACAAGGATCAAAGTCTCTGAATTTAAGATGATCATAACCCTTAAGACTGTATAATTTCATAAGGAATGTTAAATCAACAGCGCCGATAATATAATAAATATCTTTGGAATGGATGTCGACTGATTTTTTTAACTTTTTTAACAGCTTAGCATCTATATGACTCTGAACCTCAAGCCTTATGCCCTCGCCCCATTTTCTTTTCTTAATCGATTTCTCGATTTCAATCAATAAATCTTGTGCTTCCTCTTCATCTATGGACAAGTCCGAATTTCTAGTTAACCTATAGGCACTGGAACACTTTACATGGTACCCTACAAAAATCTTATCAATATTATTCATGATGATATCTTCTAGTAAAACAAAGGACTTCTCATCCGTATGTTCGCTGGGTACTGTGACATATCTCGGTAAGACGGAAGGTACTTGTATTGTAGCAAATACTTCTTCATCTTCCTTCTTAAGGATAACGGCCACATTAAGGCTTTTATTCAATATCAAGGGAAAGGGACGACTGGCATCCACACCCATAGGTGTTAGTACCGGATAGATGACATCTTCAAAATACTCATCTATATAGTCGCTTTGATCCTGGTTCAGCTCTTTTGGCGACAAAAAGTGAATACCGACTTTTTTCAATCCCGGTATGATGGCTCTTTTATAAAGGTTACCCCTATCTTCAACCATTTCATGGGTATACGCAGCTATGGCTTCAAGTTGCTTACTAGCATTCATGCCTGAAAAATCCAGCTTTTCATAGCCCACATTGACCTGTTCTTTTAAAGAGGCTACCCGCACCATAAAAAACTCATCCAAGTTGGAACTTACGATAGATAGAAACTTAATCCGTTCAAATAGTGGATTTTCCGGATTCTGAGCCTCCTCTAACACCCTTCTGTTGAAGCTTAACCACGACAGTTCCCTATTCTCATATAATTGACGATCTTTTAAATCTACATTCATTTTACTGCCCCCTATAACTCACGTGTAATAATTAGGATCGGTTTAATCCCAAACACTTCTTTAAAAAATTCTGATTTCTTTGCAAAATTCCATTCTTCTAATGTGGTGTTTTTTACAGATTTTCCTCTAATGATTAATTCTTTGTCTTTTATTCTAACGGACTCAATCTTAATTTTTTGTTTGTGACTCCGATCTAGAGCATCTGCCATTCGAAGGATTCCAATTAGTTTAGCTACAATAATTCTCTCTTTAGTCGGCAATAACGCTAGATTTTGGTCTTGATCTTTAGGCACGACAATACCGTGATATCTGGCAATGTTTGCCACCATCTCCACTTCCAATGTTGACATACCAAACAATTCCAATGACTTAATGAGATTATAAGAATGCTCATTGTGGTGATCTAAGCTTATGAACTTCCCTATATCATGAAGGATGGTCGCCACACGAAGCAAGATGCGTTCCTCTTTCATGCCATGAATTTTTCTCAACTTATCAAAAAGTAATAACGCATGGGCTTCAACATGGTTACAATGAGTTTCATCATAATTGAATTTTTTGGCTAATACAATTGCACTTGTTATGATGTCTTGAGTGGAGATATCATTTGTATGGAGATTATAGATGTCCTCATGAATGTAACGGATAATACCATCTGCTAAGGATATGTTTGGTATGATAATTTCTCCGGCAGTGGTTTTGTCAATAAACATGTTGATGAGCATTAACGAAGGTACAATGATTTCAGCTCTTTCTCTTTTAATCCCATAATCTCTTTTGATTTCCTCTGTCGTTTTAGACATGACTTCGTTTGATATAGCACGAAAATCCTTTTTTTTCATACTATAAGTTGCTTCTGTCACTTCATCATCCATCAAACTCTGAATAACACCAATTTCACCACCAATTACGATGAGATGCTTATAAGCATCCTTATCTTTTAAAAAATCTAAGTCTTCCAAATTCGCTTCAATATATTCTCTAAGCACTTTATAATATTTTGTGGTTTGGTTCTCTAGTGCTCCTAAGATTTCTTTAATTCTAAGGGCGCCCATTTTCACATTCTGACTGGATTTTAGCTCACCTTTTAAAAAAGTTGTAATCTGAATACTGCCTGCACCAATAACGATGACGACGGCACCTTCCGCAGTAATTGTATTATAATGGTCCAACTTGTGCTTCAGTGCTTTTAGAGTGAGATACTGTTCTTGAGAATTATCAATAATACGTATATCCAGACCCGTTTTTAATTTAATTTGATCCATTATATAGTCTTTATTGGATGCTTCTCTAATGGCGCTGGTAGCCATCATGACATAACGCTTAACACCGTAATCATCCATTGTCATTCTAAAGTTTTTGAGAATTTCACATGTTTTATCTACAGACTCAAAGCTTACCTTTTCATGAGCAAAGGTGTCATGACCTAACACCGCTATTTTCCGAAATTTTTCAAGTAATCTGAAATCTCCCGCTTTATTGATTTCACCGATTTTCATTCTTATGGCATGAGAGCCCACATCTATGGCTGCTATTAGATTTTTCGACATATTTAACATCTCCTAGTTCTATGATTAAATGAACCTATATCTAATAATTATACCATATTATCTTAGCAGATTATGTAATGTTCTGATAAATACTATGTTAACTTTTATTCTGTGATGTGATTCATATAAATTTATGATATAATAACTAGAGCAAAAACCATGATTTTAATGGGTTGATAGGTGGAGGTTTTTATGTCCGACTTACAAAACAGTGTCGAGCTTCTGATAAAGAGCCATATTGATGTCTTGACCAGCAATCAAAAAGAGAAAAGTTCAAGTCATATCAGCCATCAAGATTTTACTCTAATTGAAGAATTATATGCCAATGACGAGAAAGGTATTGTTCTTATTAATCATTTTGGGCATATTGAATACCGTAATTATACATTCTCGAAACTGTTTATGCTGGATAAGTACGAAAAGACTTTCACAAATTTGCTTAATCTAAGTCAGTTACCTCTTGATATAAAATATGAAAACAAAATATTTCTTCTGACTTATCCAAGTGGCTTAATCTCTAAGCTTCTCTTAAATCATCAAATTGTTAAATTCCAAAAGACATCACTTTTACTCTTAAAATTCACCGATCAAACAGATTTTCTCAAAAGTGAAGCACTGAATCAAAGCTTTCGTACAAAAGTAGCCCTATACTTCAAACATCTAGAAACACCCATGTTCTTAATAGATCATAATGGTTACATTGTAGATATTCCTCAAAATAATCTTAAGCTTTTTGGAAAGTCTCTAAAAACTATTCAAGGCGACAGTATTTTCGAAGCCTTTCCCTATGATTATGCAAAAGAAATCATGGAGCGGGTACAGCATACCGGCGAAAAAATCAATCTATACTTTCAATACCAACATGATTTAACGTTATCCATCCAAGTACTAGATACAACCTTGCATAAAGTAGGCGATGGTTTAACCCTGTGCCATATAAAAGACGTGTCCGATCTGAACACGATGTCTTCAACCCTAGAGTACCTAAATAATTTCGATCCTCTGACCGGTTTCCACAATCACACCCAGTTTGAAATGAAGTTGAAAGAGCTGAATCAACATGGTTTTCTGCCTCTTGGTATTTATGTTCTAGCCATTCAAGGTCTAAAACAGTTGAATAAAAAACTTGGCCATACACATTCTGACCATCTTCTCGAGGAAATAGCACTTGACCTAAAATCAGCTGCCAGCCAATATGAGATTCCCTGCAGGATCAGTGGTGATACCTTTGTCGTTTTTTTCCCAAACTGTTCCTCCGGCACTTTAAATAAGTTCTTAGAGAAAATGGATCAATCTATTCAGACTTATCATGAGAAATATATAAAACACTTGTTGACCTACACACAAAAAAGTATGATGATTAAAACAAAGCAACCCAACCTTTCTAAAACAGTCAAAGGTCTACTACCCTAAAAATAATATTACTTGGAGGATTTCATGGCAAAACTCAAAACAAAATGGCGTTCCATTACAATTGGTTATCTGTTGGTCAGCTACTTTGTAATCGTCGTCATAAACCATTTACCTGTATCTTATTTCTTAATTGGTTTAGGTATTTATTTTCTACTATTCATCTTCATATTTCTTGGCACTTTCATCGGTGTACTCGGTGTTCTTATCCAAGCGTTTACGCAGAACAACCAAAAGGCATTACCTTTTTATTCATTAGCTTATCAACTAGGTACACAAAATACGACTATTTTAGCCACATATGGTCTCTTGCTTCTTAGAAATAATGAAGTGAACAAAGCCCTTGAGTGTTTTGATAAGGGGCTTGAAACAAATAGCTATTTTCTCACCACTAAAACTTTAATGGGCAATAAAGCCATCTGCTATTGGAAGCTGGGTCATCTGGATGAAGCCATTCAAATCTATTATGATTTTTTCAGTAAATATGGTGCTGAAAATCAAGCATTTTTAACAGATCATAGCTATCTAGAGGATCGAATCCATGATGTGGTAAAAGACAACCCCTATTTCTTCCCACAAGACTTCACCACTTTAGGCTATCTTTTTATTCTGAAAGAAGATTATATCAAAGCAACCTTTTTTACAAAAGCTGCTTTAAGTAAGCAAGAGGACTACGCCGGAGCCTATGATAATCTAGGGCAGATTGCATTTAGACAAGATGATCTGGCTGATGCTAAAAAGCACTTTCTAAAAGCTTTAGAGCTGGATGAGAACGCTCCTGATACCTTATACCAAATTGGCCTCATCTATCAGATAGAGGGCAATCAAACGGAAGCACTGCTACATCTAAAAAAGGCTAAGAGCTGTTACCTTGATGGCCTAAGCACCATTACTTACGAGATGATTGATACAGCTATTAACCATCCTTTACCTAGCGTAAAACAATAATAAATCCATCAACTACTAAAGCCATTTTAGCCGTCTATGACGACCAAAATGGCTTTTATTATAATTGGTGGCGCATTAATTTATATCTCTTTGCCTTATGGCTTCATATACCAAAATGCTTGTGGCAACTGCAACATTTAGACTTTCAGCATCAGATCTCATGGGAATCTTTACATAATCAGAAGCAAGAGCGGATAGCTTATCGCTTAGACCGTTACCTTCATTACCCATTAAAAAACATGTACCGGCAACATAATTACCCTCATAATGGTTTTTTGTACCTTCTAGGTGAGCTGCAATAATTTGGATGCCTTGATCTTTAAGCTCCTTCACATAATGACACAAGTCCATATCTTTAAGGATACGTAGTCTAAAAATTGCACCCATGGTCGCTTTAATGACTTTAGGGTTATACAAATCAACCGTGCCTTTTGACAATACCACCAAATCTACCCCTGCTGCATCTGCCGTTCTGAGTATGGTGCCAAGGTTACCTGGGTCCTGTATATTTTCAAGGGCTATAATCAACGGATGATCTGTTGAATATGCCTGTTGTTTATGAGACTTCATATGAACCGTCGCCAAAATGCCTTGAGAGGTCGTCTCATTGCTTATGGCTTTCATCACTTGATCGCTGACTTGCTCTATATCCCAATCTCCACTTATATCTAAAGCAGTCCATTTATCCATTTGAGAGGACTGTATATAAATGCATTCAATCTGATTAAAGGGTATCTCTTTTATAAGGCGCCAGCCTTCTGCTACAAATTTTCCGGATTGTTGACGGTACTTTTGACTGTTTTGAAGTTTTTGTATTTCTTTAACTTTAGCATTTGATAGACTACTTATCATAATTATCCTTTTTTATTACATTAATTTTTCTAAGATCTGAATTAGCACCAATAACAACCAGTACATCAGATGACTGAAAAACAAAATCCGCACCAGGCGTTATGGTTATTTTTTCACCTTTACGAATGGCCATAACGTTTATACCATAATTAGCACGCATATTCAGTTCTTTTAGTGTCTTGCCTACCCAATCGTCAATGACTTCAATTTCAACAATACTATGGTCAACGGATAATTCAATATAATCAATAAAATTCTCAGAAATGAGATTATTGGCAATACGCACACCGATTTCTCTTTCAGGGAAAATAACTTTGTCCGCGCCTACTTTTTCAAGCACCCTTTTATGAATTTCATTTTGGGCCTTGGATAGCACATAGGGTACGCCTAACTCTTTCGCCAATATGGTCGCCATAATACTGGCTTGTAGATTATTGGAGATGGCTACAACAGCTACGTCAAAGTTACCAATTCCCAGTGCTTTTAGAGCATCGCCATCTGTAACATCCGCTTGTACCGCATGGGTTACAAAATCTGCCACATCTTGAATCACCTCTTCTTTAATGTCAATAGCAAGGACTTCTTTACCATTGTAAGCCAAGGTCTCTGCCACACTTCTTCCAAATTTACCTAATCCGAAAATTACAAAATCATTTCTACCTGCCATAACTGAGCCTCCATTTATCCTACCATTACTTTTTCTTCCGGTTTTCTGATGTTAATTTTTTTCTTTTCATGCTTTAATGTAAGGGCCACAGCCATAGTGATCGGCCCGAGTCTTCCAATAAACATGGTCATGCTCATAATCAGTTTACCAACTTGAGTCAGTCTTTGGGTCTCACCCAAGGAGAGGCCTACCGTAGCAAACCCGGATACCGCTTCAAATAAGATATCCATAAATCCACCCGATTCCGTTATAGTAAGCAACATTGTCACACCCATAACCACAGACAAACTGATCATAATAACTGCAAGGGCTCTTTTTATGGTATTTCTTGGGATGCGACGGTTAAATGCTTCTGCGTCATCTTTCCCTCTAACAACCGACAACACTTCAAAAAATATAACACCCATAGTAACTGTCTTTATACCACCTGCCGTACCTGCCGGTGAACCCCCTATAAACATCAAAAGTATGGTCACAAACTTTGATACATCTGTCATAGCGCTATTATCAATGGTGTTAAAACCTGCGGTTCTTGTTGTCACTGACTGAAACATAGCGCCTAATACCTTGTCTTTTAGAGGTAGATTACCAAGCGTTGCTTCATTAAATCCTTCTAGGAAGAAAAAGAAAATAAATCCCCCCATAATCAGACTTGCTGTGATAACCAAAACCAATTTTGTATGAAGGCGCAAATGCCTAAACCATCTTTTGGGCTTCATGCCAATTCTTAATTCCTTATTCGTAACTTTAATGACATCCATCCACACCGTGAAACCCAAGCCACCAATAATGATGAGCGCCATAACTGTAAAATTAATTGTAACACTGCCTACATATGGCATAAGACTGTTGTTCCCGATAATATCAAACCCAGCATTACAAAACGCAGATATGGCATGAAATATACTATAGAAAACACCTTTACTGCCATACTCCGGTACAAATTTTAAGGATAGAAACAAAGCACCAACGGCTTCTATGATTAATGTCCCTATGATAATGTTTTTTGTCAATCGTACCATGCCTGATAAAGTGTTTTGGTTCAATGACTCTTGGATCATCATTCGATCTCGTAAACTTATTTTTCGTCCTAATATCATAAAGATAGTGCTGGCTATGGTCATAAATCCCAATCCACCAATTTGTATAAGCATAAGAATAATCACTTTTCCAAATGGGGTCCAATGGGATGCTGTATTGACGACGACCAAGCCTGTCACACAGACTGCAGAAGTGGCTGTAAAAAGAGCATCCACAAACCCGGTACTCGTACCTGATACACTCGCCATCGGAAGACTCAAACAAATAGCACCTAAAAAAATAAGAATCAAAAAGCCTAGAACCAACACTTGTGTCGGCTTTAAATTAACATCCAACTGTCTTTTTAGATTATCCATATGTAACCATACCTCTCCAAGTATCCCCGTGTCTTTTAGCAATATAATAACAAGCTAATGTACATTATATAACTTAGAGATTGAAAATGCAATAAAACCGACTTCATGATATAATCAATTTAGGACAAAGAGGCTACGCTTCGCTTTGCAAAGCAAATTGTTCCGGCAGGAAAGTCTTCCTTGATTGTTAATGCGACGCTTCAACGCATTAACAGCTTAGACTTTCCTAGAGAAGGACAAAGAGGAGGAAGAATATGATTAAACATATCGTCATGTGGAACATTAAAGAAGATCTGGACCTTGATCGTACAAGACAAACACTGAAAGAAAAGCTAGAGGCTTTGACGCATGCTGTAGAAAGCTTAAAAGAATTATCCGTAGGCTTCAACTATAATACGTCTGAAGCTAAGCGAGATGTCGTCCTAATTACAAGTTTTTTAGACAAAGACGGCCTCGATGCTTATATTGTTCATCCGGCCCATGTACAAGTAGGTGAATATGTACGTCAGGTTACTAAAGATCGAGTTGTTGTTGATTATGAATACTAAATAATGTGCCAAAACTAAGTAAGTGATTTTTACCTAGAGAAAAAACAAAGGCGTTGCATCTATGCAACGCCTTTGTTTTTCTATTATACGGTTCAATTATAATTAAAGCGTCTCGATCCACCCGAAGTCATCTTTCGCATCACCATACTGCATACCCGTTAAGGTATCATAGACCCTTCTGGTTATAGGGCCGATTTCATTATTATGTACCACAAAGTCATGACCTTTATAATGTATACCACCTACCGGTGATATGACCGCTGCTGTGCCGGTACCAAATACTTCTTCCAAATCTCCATTTTTCGAAGCTTCTATAATATCTTCCATTGATATCCGCTCTTCATAAACGGGAATATCCCACGACTTAAGAAGCATGAGTACAGAATCTCTTGTAATTCCCGGTAGTATACTGCCGGATAAT
The DNA here is from genome assembly GCA_002841495.1 of Firmicutes bacterium HGW-Firmicutes-2. GTDB lineage: Bacteria > Bacillota > Clostridia > Lachnospirales > Vallitaleaceae > Petrocella. The sequence goes on from PGZV01000003.1 coordinate 55,112, forward strand.
TCCGGGGTATATACCTTACCACGAATCTTAAAGAAGATGTTCATGGTGCCTACTTCTTCCACATAACGGTGTTCTATTGCATCTAACCATAAGACTTGAGCAAAACCTTCCTTTTTTGCATTTCTTTGTGCAATCATACTAGCACCATAACTACCACCTGTTTTAGCTTCTCCCACGCCACCTCTTGATGCTCTTACATAAGTGTCCTCCACATAAATCCTTACCGGATTCAAACCTTCTTTATAGTAGGCGCCAACCGGAGATAGAATAATCATAAACAGATAGGCTTTGGATGGGCTTACCATAAGTGTTGGCTCTGTAGCTATAACAAAGGGCCTAATATATAAGGATGTTCCCTCTTCATCCGGTACCCAAGAAGCATCCAACTCAACTAAAGTTCTAACCGCTTGTACAAAATCCTCTACTGGTATTTGGGGCATACAAATACGGTCATTGGTATTATTGAGACGTTTCCCATTCATATCCGGTCTGAAAAGATTAATTTTCCCATCTTTTCTTCGATAAGCCTTAAGGCCCTCAAACATTTCTTGTCCATAATGAAACACCACCGCCGAAGGATCAAGACGTAAGTCCTCATAAGGCTTTATCCTAGGGTTATGCCAACCCAGACCTTCTTGGTATGCCATCACAAACATGTGGTCCGTAAAATAGTTTCCAAATCCTAGATTATTTGGATCCGGTTTATCTTTGAGCTGCTCAGCTTTAATAATCTTTATCTCTAACATGACAATACCCCCGACTTTCAATTATATTCGTTTCATTATATCAAACTCGAGGAGAGTTAACAAGAAGAAGGACTGGCCCATGTCATATATCATATAGAATATAATTAGGGGAAGTCCTTCTTCTTTGCTCATATTTCTTACTTGACTAATATTGCGTTACATAGGATTTTAGGATCTCAGGCAAACTGCTCACTCTATAAGAGTACTCACCATAATCTTTATAAATTAATGTAATCCTGTAACTGTCTTCTGGATCTTTAGAATAGTCATAAGGCAAATCATAAATCATGTCAATGATGTCATCATCAACAATGCCGGTAGAAGCGATCACACCTTGTGATTGCATATCCTTCACATATTCAGGCGACATGTCAACTTCCATATCGAGGTTGATGACCGGAGTAATACGTGCACTAACAACGCCTTCTCTATTTGGTACAATACCTTCATAGCCATTCTCTATTAACCATGTTTTTGTATGTTCAAAGCTTGGCCAAATATTCAGACTATGATACGTCAGTAGTTCATAACCTTCTTCTCTTGAGCCATCTCCTGCTGTTATTGCAATATCAATGGTACCCCAATTGTCATAACTAATTTCTTCCGCATAAGATAAAAGCATAAAATCCTTTCTATAGGCCTCGAATAATGCTTCACCTTTTTGTAGGTTCATGTTTCTTTCTTGACCACCACGGCCCCAAACATGAATTGTAGATATTCTCGGGTGGGTGAGAATGGCTTCTATATCTTTAAGACGCCCTAGCTTATACCCTTCAGATTCATGTAAAATGGCAAATCCTTCATCCATTTTAGGGTATTCATACATTCGGCTTATTCTTTTACCGTTTTCTAAAACATATAACAGATCCAGTCTATATACACGTGTGTTATATCCCATATCTTGCTCGGCATGAATCGCCGTTTCATGAAGGTAGAGTATCTCTTGTATGGATGTCTGATCTGTAAAAATCAGCTCAAAATTACTTTCACTTCCGTACAGCACTGTTTCATTTGACATCTTTCCTTGTCTTGGATAGCTGTTTTCTCCATAAATGACATAAGCCACCTCATCTGATTCCGGTACATAGGATTCAAAACCAATCAAATCAAAGTCTATAACCACAAGTGCTAACATAAAAAGACCAACGACCACAATCCAGGATTTGTAGTAGACAAATATTCTTACTGTTTTTTCCGCTATCATCTTTGTAACACCATAGCCTATAACCGCACCAAAGAATACACCTACGTAAACCCCCAGTGAACGATTATCGTAAAACATCGATCCTAACATATTGGCCAGTGTTAACGTAATCAAGACTGTCAACAAGCCTATAAAGCCAATTTTTGCAAAGTCAAAAACGATTAAATCATGATGTCTTTCAAGATCTCTTTTCTTATATAAAGTATAACTTGCTATTAATGAAAAACACAGATAAACAATGATCACAATAAAACCTTTTAACAAAAACGCCGTATTGTTGATATCCACCATTCTTCCGATGGTGTAATAGGGCGTCATAAGTAAATGTAGCGCCTCATCATCCATATATGTAGAAAAACCTTTTAAAGTCCAACCAATTAATACCTTACCAAACTCGACAATCGCTACAGGCATGGCCATCATAACATAGGTTAAAACAGCCTGTAACACCGATGAGCCCACCAACATACCAAACATGACCGTTATATAAAAAATAGTCATGCCACTTAGAATCATACCCAGTGTATAAATACTCAGATGTATGGCAAGTTCTGAAGCCGGATACCCTTTAAACACCAAAATGATATAAGATATCAACGTATTGGTTACCAAAGGTATACCGAATAAAATTAAAAAAGAAATCATATGGCTAAAAAATAGTGTCTTACGACTCACCGGAAAAGCATGGATGGTTGCCAACGCTTTTTCATCCTGTATGTATCTGAACAAGACAATACCCAAAATAACCGGAAGGAAAAATAAAATAAATACATCCCATCCACTTGGTATCTTATATAATAGGTTATCCATCGTATGGGTTGGACCGAGCGTATTCATCAGCATCCCAAAATTAACCACTAAAAAATGGATAACAAAATATAATATGCCTATATATGCAAATCGCTTAATATTGTTCTTAAGAATGGCCTTATTATAGAATGAGGTTTGAAACTTCATAGCCTTCCCCTCCAATCTCATAAATAAATATTTCTTCTAATGTTAATGGTATAAAGTCTACCAGTACAGGTTTCATAGGGCTTAATGACTTTTCAATCTCGTCTCTTAAACCTCTTACAATTATAGTATGTACAGACCCCACCTGCATTTCTTTAAGGGGGTTCAAACTTTTGAGTGATACATCTGAATCCTCAAATGCCACTTGAATTTTATGAATATCTGATTTCATTTCATCAAGATCTCTTTCAAGAAGCAATTTGCCTTCATGTAAAATGCCGACATAATCACATACGTCTTCTAATTCTCTGAGGTTATGAGATGAAACGACAACCGTCATGTTTCTTTCTGAAACATCTTGTAACAGAAGTGACCATATTTGACGACGCATAACCGGATCAAGTCCGTCAACCGGCTCATCCAAGATCATAACATCCGGCTTCGTACAAATCGCCAACCAAAAGGCTACTTGTTTCTTCATCCCTTTAGAGAGCTGACTGATTTTCTTTTGAATGGGAATCTTAAGCAGTCCTTGTATCCTAACAAAACGATCACGGTCAAACACTTCAAACATTTCATCATAGAAATCAGCCATATCTTTAATGGTAGCCATTGGAAAATAATAAAGTTCGTCAGGTATAAAACTAATGCGTTGCTTCAAACTAATATGATCTTCTACAACTTGGCCATCAATGAAAATCTGCCCCTGATTCTGTCTAAACACCCCTGTCATGATTTTTAACAACGTCGTCTTACCTGCGCCATTTGGTCCAACCATACCATAGACGGATCCCTTTTTCACATGTATGTTAATCTGGTCAAGGGCTTTGAAAGTCCCATATGATTTTGTTATATCTACTGTTTTAATCATCGATTTTCACCTCTCTTATAAACCTCAATCAGGTAATCTGATAGGATTTCTAAAGAAACATTCAATAATTTTGCTTCTAGAATGGTTTCTTTTAACTTTAGCTTAATCCCTTCTATTTCCTGATTTCTATACTGAATATCCAGTTTTTTTGCAAAATTCCCTCTACCCTGAAGGGCATAAATATACCCATCTTGCTCCAACTGTTTGAAAGCCTTCTGAATGGTATTGGGGTTTACTGTCAGTAACGATGCCAGCTCCCTAATAGATGGCAATTGCTCATCTTCCTTAATATGGCCTTCTAAAATTAATCTTCTAATATTTTCATACATTTGTTCATAAATCGGAATTCGGCTTCTAATATCCACTTGATACATAAGACACCTCCTGTATTAACTGTATTATATAACATGATACAGTTAAATGCAAGCCATATCTTTTTAAACAAGAAAAGAAGCTTCGCTTCGTTATGAGCTCTGCTCATATTTCTGAACGTTTCGACAGGAAAGGTCTTTGACATATTCCGCCACGCTTTTTGGCTGAATACTAAAGCATGACTTGCAAGTGGCTAGCTTTGCTGGACACGCTCCTAGAGAACAAGAAAGCATCATGTCTTAAGTACTGACATGATGCTCACGCATTCATTACATGCTTCTATATAGGCTTATTTCATTTGCTTTTTTCTTATCTATGGGCAAGATAACAAACTCAAACACTGTATGAACGGGTTTTAGCTTATATTTTTCTAATTGATCCGGTCCGCAACTACCATTCCCTAGACCTGATTGTCCATAATCAATCATAACTAAGGTTTCAGGCATCCTTTTCAGCTCATAAGTGTGGGTTGCTTCTGTCAGATTTTTTAAGTCATAGTGCATCACCGAAAAATCCATAAGTGTTTTAGCAGCTACCATAATGCCCACACCTTGTTCATTCACCAAAGATTGCCATCTGGTTTCTGTCTTATTGCCATTTTCCTGGGGAATGATATAAGGTTCAAACTGATCGTCTACTGTACCCTGATATATACCTACCAAAGCACTTTCCTTCTTGTCACTGTAGCTTTCATGTGGTCCTCTACCATACCAACTCAGTTGATCAAAGCCTGACTTCATCTTGAACATCATACCGATTCTTGGCAGTATATCAATTTTTAACAACGGCCTTACAGCCATCGCCACATCGATTCGACCATTGCCTTGTATATAATAATTCACCGTTGTTTCAAAAGCAACATACTCTGATGTTTTGGCAAAATTGGCTTCAACCTCTATGTGAACCTGATATTGACTTTTTCTAATTTCAACCGACTTAACATTTCTTCCCAGTTTGTCAAGACCGGCTTTTCTCCAAAGCCCAGCCGGACAATCTTCTCGACCAACCCATCCCTTTTCATCGTTGTCCGTTGGCGCCCTGAAGAAATTCTCCGTTAGACCTTCTTCAAGTGTTTCAATACCTTCTGATTTGATACTGCTTAATACACCATAAACTTTGTCAAAAATAATTTCAAAATCTTTCCCTTCTAATAGCAACTCAAATTTATTTTCTAATTGTGAAGAAAAGTATGTTTTTTCATTATGGCGTACATGATCTATTATGCCATTGGCTTTAATTTCAATTTGTTGCTTATAAACTTCATGACAACCTACTGTAAACATTGTAGGCGTTTTAGTAATAAAATATGCATTTAGATGATAATCACATTCGGATTTACCGATCTCATCAAGGTTATATGGTAAATATATATGCTCTGAATCATGGGGATCTATCGATAAATTATCCACAAATCCATCAAGAATCGTAAACCCGTCTTCTCGTAATTCCCAGTTCATCATAATATGGCTTAGATCAAGGAAATCATAGCGATTCTCCACTTTAATGATGCCTTTTCTCCCATCCACTTCCGTCACTTTGATTGGTGCAATCACTTGTTTAAATTCCAACAGTCCAGTGTGGGGTCTTCTATCCGGATAAACCATGCCATCAATACAAAACTTAAGGTCGTTGGGTTCATCTCCGAAATCCCCACCGTAAGCAAACCAAGACCCTTTTTGTGCATCTCGTCGACTAATCCCATGATCCGCCCATTCCCAAATACATCCACCAACCAAACGGTCATATTTATAGATGGCGTCAAAATACTCTTGTTGATTCCCCATGCTGTTACCCATAGAATGTATAAACTCACAAATAAAATAAGGCCGTTTCTCATCTTCTCTTTCACCTTCGGCGATGACAGTCTCTACAGATGGGTACATAACGCTTACCATATCTGCTACAGCCGCTTCTCCAGCGCTTTCATAATGTATCGGACGTGTTGTGTCTACTGACCTTATATAAGCTGCCATAGCATCATGATTAGAACCGTATCCGGATTCATTGCCAAGGGACCAGAAAAGAATGGACGGTTGATTCTTATCTCTTTGAACCATGCGCTTGGCACGGTCCACAAAGGCTTCTTCCCATACCTTTAGATGATTGATACCCAGTGCTTGTCCAATGCCATTATTGGCAATACCTTCGTTACGCACAAAACCATGGGTTTCCAAGTCCGCTTCATCCATGCCATACATGCCATACAGATTACATAACTCATACCAATAAGGGTCATTAGGATAGTGGGAGGATCGTACCATATTGATGTTGTGTTGCTTCATCAATAGAATATCCTCTAACATATCCTCTCTTGTTACGGCATAACCTCTCTCAGGATGAGTATCATGTCTGTTCACACCTTTAAGTTTTACAGATACACCATTCACTAAGATTTGTCCACTCTGAATCTGAATGGATCTAAACCCTACGGTTTGTCTCCTAATATCTATCACTTCACCACTTTTATTTTTCATTGAAATAACCATTTGATAAAGGTTCGGTATTTCAGCGTTCCATGTTTTAACATTTTCTATCTTATGTTCCAGTTTTGCTTTCCCTTGAACCACATCTAATGAAGTCTCAAGTATGAGCTGTGTAGGTGTTTCATATAAGGCAATCGCTACCGTCACCTCATCCTTGTTTTCCAAGCCTTCCGTAGCCACTTCCACATTTAATATACCGTTTTTATAGCTCGTATCCAGTAAACTCTGAACCCAATAGTCCTTAATATGCTTATTCAAAGTGGCATACAGATAGACTTCTCTGAAAATACCACTCATACGCCAGAAGTCTTGATCTTCAAGATAACTGGTAGCAGCCCATTTATACACTTCTACGGATAAACAATTCTCTCCTACTTGTAGATATGGTGTGATATCGAATTCAGAAGGCATATGACTCCCTTGGCTATAACCGACTTCCTTGCCATTGACATAGACCGTAAATGCAATGCTCACACCACCAAAATGCAAAATGGTTTTCAAGTCCTTCCAGGTGTTATTCACTGTGAACATACATCTATAACAGCCTACAGGGTTTTCCTCCGGTACATTTGGTGGGTCAACCGGTATGGGATAAGCCACATTGGTATATACAGGTACATCATAACCATGAAGTTGCCAATTGGATGGCACCGGTAGAGTATCCCACAAAGTATCATCATATGTAGTTGCAAAGTAATCCTCAGGTACATAGGCCGGATGTTTAAAATACTTAAACTTCCATAAGCCGTTTAACAACTTAAAACGACTGGACTTCAATCTATCACCTTCCAGTGCTTGCGCCACACTATCAAAGGGTATACTTGATCCATGAGGATCTAACGTATTCATACTTAATATATTCAGGTCTTTCCAATAGTCTTTTACCATATTAACCTCCATATTACTTGTTCCTATTATTATAAATATAAGAATATTAAATCAAATATTTCTCTCAATACTATTCTATACCCTTATTTTAATAGATTCAATATAAGTATATTCAATAACAGTATAATAATTTTAAACAAGTATTCCGTTATACTATTAAATAAGATAAAAGCTACCTCTATAATTGAGGTAGCTTTTATCTTAAATTGATACTTCAACCTTATTTTGGTAAAAGTGTAAAAACTATTTTGTAATGAAGTCGATCCAATGTAGATACTCTTTTGAGCCGTTTTCGATTGGGATGACAATAATCTCAGGTAACTCATAGGAATGCAAGCCTTTAATGGTTCTTTCAACTTCCTCGTATAAATGCTTCTTTGTCTTAATCATCAATCTTATTTCTTCATCGTGATGTAACTTATCATTATAATAATAGTGGCTGTACTCAGTTGATGAATGTATACAGGCTGCAAGTTTTTCTTCAAGCAATATTTTGGTAATGTAATCTGCTTCACGATAATCTCTAGATGTTGTCATAATGATAATATACCCATCTTCCATAAGTGCCTCCTTAATCTTTGCTTTTGCTTATTGCCGTTATGCTCTATCTTAGTAATAGAAATATTGTCCATTTATAATTCTATATAAATCACTGGATTTTCTCGGAAAAGGTTTGTGATTAAAAAACAAACTTTGACCTATGTTATTATTGCCATCTAATGCATTTTTTGCTGCTGCCCAGCTCTCTAAATCCGGTTCTAAGGTTAAGAAACTATCTCGATGTGCTGGTGGAAACTGCGTGGAATACTTCGTGTCAAAAATGACCTCTTTGATGGTCATTGGAAATCTACCACTTTTGACCCTATTAAGAACAACATTAGCAACTGCAAGCTTGGCTTCATAGCCTATACTGTAGGCTTCCACTCGAACAATCCTTGCTAACCATAGGATATCTTCGTAATTATATTGGTTGGTCGCAAGAAGATCCTGAGATACCACTGCAGTAGGATTGTTAATCGCCACAGTACGAATCAGCGGATTATAATTAACATTAAATGCCAGTTCTTCTGCAATAATCCTTAGTGGCAACATCGTACGCTCATTAACAATAACCGGCGCAACACCCATTGTTTTTTCCACGCCATTCACCCAATAACTCATACTGTCTATCTTAAAGATCATAGATTTATCCCCTACAACAATGGTGACACTCCTATCTTCTTCATTCCAGACCACTTCCTCAGGGCCTAATGCTTCTACCACCGTTCGAATCGGTACCATTGTACGGTCTTCTTCAATATAAGGGTTGCTATCCATTTTAATAATCATGTCATTTACGCGAATATCCAGTTTCATCATGGCCGCTTCAGTGTTGTATCCCATGCCAAGTAATATAAATAGTGCCATAATGGTCGCCATTATACATTTCTGCATTTTTTCACACTCCATTTCGTTTATGATGCCCTTTTTTATTCCAATAAACCGGTAAAACATCAATTTTGATTTTAAACATAAAATGATTGTAGCATAAGGTCACTTTACTTGCAAGAAACGAATGACAATCCTTCAATTTCATTATCTTTACCTTATTTTAAATGCTTGTATGCTTCGACAAATCTCTGGCATGCTGTAATTAGAATTAATCCCGAAAAAATCATAGCCAATACATCCACATGGTTTGTAAAAATCATCATGAATGAAAATAGGATAAAGCCTTCCGTGCGTTCAGCCAATCCCGGTTGATAATAGAAGCTTTTTTCAGTTGCTTTCTCAGAAGCAGCACCAACAGTAAGGAATATGGTCATAGAGAGGATAATAGATGAAGCCAGTATAACAAAGACTATTGGTTCATTGGAGTAACGATAACCAATAGATATGAGCAGCGAAATTTCTACTAAGCGATCGAAGGTAACATCCATAACAGAACCAAAAGGCGACATGGTATTCGTTTTTCTTGCTATGGTTCCGTCCATCGCATCCAATAATCCGGATAGCCATAAAATCATTACAGCTAGTATGCTTGAAAGGCTCATGACCATCATGATTGCCGGAATCAAACCAATTACCAGGGCTAAAATTGTAACCTGGTTAGCTGATAGTCCTGCTTTAATAAATATCTGGGCACATTTACCAATAAAAGGCTGTATGATCCTTCGTGCTTTTGTATCTAACATGTTGGTTTCTCCTTTTTTTCAATGGCCGTCTCGAAATAGACGGCATTCTTAAAGTCAAAATTAACCTTAACTGTATCCCCCGGTTTTAACGCCTTATGCTGTAATGTTATATGATGTATAATCTGATGCTTACATGCTATTTCATAAGTGATTTTATCACCTAAGTATGTTCTGCTTATGATGACACCTAAAGCGCCATCATAAGCTTCATTATCTATATGGATTTCTTCAGGTCTAAACACATAGGTTAACTTTAACCCTTCTTTATGATGGGTTCGAAATGCGCCTAATGCTGTAATAAGTCGCCCATTTTCAACATAGCCTTCTATATAATTCCGCATTCCGAAAAAATCAGCAACCGCTCTTGACGCAGGTCTCTCATAGACCTTGTCCGGTGTATCAAACTGTTGAATGGTGCCATCTAACAAAACGGCAACTTTGTCCGCCATAGAGAGTGCCTCTTCTTTATCGTGTGTAACCATAATCATGGTAATCCCAAGCTTTTTCTGAAGATCTCTTACGAATTTTTGCATATTCTTTCTAAGTACAATATCCAACTTCGAAAAAGGCTCATCCAGCAACAGCACTCTTGGCTCTATGGCCAACGCTCTTGCAATCGCTACTCTTTGCATTTGACCTCCGGAAATCTCATTGGGACGTTTGTTTTCATGCCCACCAAGTTCCAATAATGCAACCAGTTTTTTTACTTTTTCATCTATAAGTTTTTTGTGTATGCCACGCATTTTCAGACCAAAACCAATATTTTGATTGATGGTCATATGTGGAAAAAGTAATAGACTCTGATCCACGAGAACCGCATTTCTTTTCTCAATGGGTACTTGATCAATACATTCTTCATCAAAATAGATATTACCCCGATCCATCTGAATAAGACCGGCTATACCGTGAAGTAATGTCGTTTTCCCTGATCCGCTAGGACCAAGTAAAACTACAAGCTCACCTTCTTCAACTTCCATGTCTATATTGTGAATGACTGGATTGTCATCATATGATTTGCTTAAACGATTGATCCTAATTTTGGACATTATACCACCTATTTCTACACATAATATTTGCTACTTTTTTGATAGAAGAAACCAACGGATTTTTCTGATATATAAACAACTAAGGCAATGGATAATATAAAAATCACACTGAGTGCCGATGCCATGGTTCTATCACCTGACTGCACAAATGGGAATAAAAACATGGCATAGGTGACAACACGTCCACCGCCGATTAAAAACGTTATAAAGTATTGACTAAAAGAAATAATATAAATCATTGACCCTGCAATAACCATACCTGGCATTATAAGAGGTAATGTTATGTATCTAAAGGTTTGAAAAGCAGAGGCGCCAAGCACTCTTGCTTGAGCTTCAACTTTGTCACCATTAAGTTCAAATATACTCAGTAAAATCTTAACACCGTAGGGTATACCCGGTACCACATGAATGAGAATTACACCTAAATAGGTATTGGCAAGACCCAGTTTTGTAAATGTCAAATGGATGCCCATAGCCACACTCAGCATGGGCACAATCACCGGCATTAAAATAAGAACTTTGACTAGGGATTTGCCTTTAAAGTCATAAAAAGCAATGGCTCTAGCTGCTGGGATACTTATGGTCAATGTTATCACTGTCACAATCACTGAAAGCAGAATGCTTTGAAGCAATATGCCAAAAGCTTTTGTAGTTGGATGAATCGCATAAAAGTAACCTCTAAGAGAAAAATTCCTAGGGAATAACTGTGGCCAAGGCCAACTACTGGTTACACTCCAAATCATCATGACAACAAAAGGTATTAAGATCATGAGAAGCATCATGTATTTCATTAGTTTCCGCATCATGCACCTCCATATTTCTTAAGTAGCCTAAAAGCTAAAACATATAACCCTAAGGCAATGAAAGCAAAAAAGGCGATACACATATTAATGACCATAGCATTGGCACGGTTTGCTAATTCTATGTTCGCATAATAAATATAGGCAAGAACAGGTAAGGCTTTGGGTGTTGAAGCACCCAGTAAATGAGGAATCTCATAAGCACCAAAGGAAAAAGCAAAAAGAATCATAAAACCCGATGCTATGGTTGGGAAAAGTTGAGGCAAGAGCACATGCCTAAAAACTTGTATATGACTGGCGCCCAGATTGGCTGCAACTTTGGCATACTTATCATCCAGATTTCTTAGAATGTCAATGGTTATAAAGGTAATAAAGGGTAACCCTTTCCATAAGTAGGCGAGCATAATACCGATGCCGCTACCATCAAAAATTAACGGAGGAAAATCTGACATGTCATGGATCAAGCCTAATCCATAAAAAATCCTGGCCAATAAACCACTTTGAATAAATAAAATAAAAATCAACAACGCTGCTATGGTATGGGGTACTAAAATCGGTCCTTTATAGACATTGACCAAACCTTTTATATGCTTGCTTTTGGTATATATGATTAAATAGGATAAGAAAACACCTAATACCACCGATAACAAGGTGGATATAAAGGAAGTATAGAGACTAAATTGAAAAGAAGAGAGAAAATCCGTATTTCGAAATATATTCTTATAATAATCTAATGAAATCTCATAAAGCCCTAAGGCCGGAAAGTATCCGAGACTCTGTAATAGTCCGAACACCAATCCAGTTATAAATATACCGATAATAAAAATCATAACCGGCATAAGCATGATATATGGTTTTAACTTTCTTCTAAAATTAGTTGCCCGGTATTTCATCACGCCATATTTCCTCTATGATTGGTACAAGATCCGCTCTCATCTCAGGCAAACGTTTTACCAGTAATTCCTCTTGAGGAACAGTCCCTTGTCCAATATCAACGGCATCAAACAATGCCATCTGCGCTTCTGTCAGCTTCAATGGATCCGTTACAGGTAGATCGCCCCATACGGAAGGGTCGTATTTGGTTACTTGTATTTCCGGTGATAAAATATGATGGATTAAAACCATGGCCGCCGCTTTATTAGGGGCATTAAAAGGCATCGCCATAAAATGTGTGTTCCCGATGGTACCTTTGTCAAATAAGAAACCTTGAGCAGTTTCTGGAAATGAACCGTCAGCAATCTTTCCGGCTACGTGGAAAGGTGTATAGGTCATGGTCATATAGACTTCTCCGTCTTCAAACATGTTATCAAGCTGTGCATCTTCCGCAGGATATGTTACACCTTCGCGCCACAAGTAGGGCTTTAACTCTTTTAAGTAATCCAGTGCCGGCTGTATGGTCTCTTTTAGAGTTGCTTTATCTGCAACATGATCTAAAAAAACTTCATACCCTACAATATCATAAATAATATTTCTTACAAAGGCACTACCAGTAAAATGACTTGCATCGATATACGTCAGTTTTCCCGGATGGGCTTTTGCAAGTTCTAATAGCTCTTGATGGCCTTTTGGCAACGTAGTCAACTTCCCTGTATCACCAATAAATACCATTTGTGCTTTACCATAAGGTGCTTCATAACCTTCAACCGGTTGACCGAAATCATACAAAACATCCGGTGATGTTCCATCTAAATACGTATTGAAGTTCGGCAATTTTTCTGTAAAGGGTCCATACAGTAAGTCGTTGTTTTTTGCACTATAAAAGTTCTCACCATTAATCCAAAGTACATCTATTGTGCCTTTACTGTTCAACTGCTTTTCATTTAATAACTTAGGTAAGTACTCAGCCGGAACCATGGGCACTCTCTCTAGTGTAACTTCGTATTGGTCCATAAGAGATTTTGCAACAGTTTCATCCAACCATTTATTAATATCTTCACTACCACCCCACCCATAAAAGGTTACAGTAGTACCACGTGCCGCTTCCACAATTTCATCAAAAGTCATATCCGCAATATCTTTTTCCGTGACTACTTCTTTTTTACAACCTGCTAAAACACTTATAAACACTAACATTAAGACCAGTATAACACATATTTTTTTCATATAATCCTCCCTTTTTATCTTTAACCATTTTTACATATTTTGAGTTTATATGCAACCTTAACACGAAGACGCTTACAGCTATGTTTCATGTCTGAAATCTGCATATGAATTCCCTAGAAGAAGATAAAGAATCAGACCATTACCCTAAAAGATAATAATCTGATTCTGTTCATCCCAACTATGATTATTTAATGTCGCTCATATCAATGCCTTTTTTCTTAGCTAGAATCTTAGGAATCTGTGATACACCAAACAATAGAATCCCTGCGATAATAAGTTGTATGAATAGCTTTGTGCTAATGCCGTTTACAGCAATTTCACCTGCCATATAAGCATAGATAAATGCTCCCGGCGCCATAGTAATAGCAGAAATAATCACATACATACCAAAATTAATATTGGTCACACCATAGGCATAGTTTTGAATATTATATGGAAATACAGGTACCAGTCTTGTAAGAATTAAGAAATCCTTACCATTTTTCTCTACGCCTGCTTCAATTTTCTTGAAAATGGCATTCTCACCGAATTTATCTACAATAAAGCCTCTTGCAAGGTATCTAGCAACAAGGAAAGCTGCTGCTGCACCAATAGTTGCACCTGTCAAAGCCAGTATCGCACCTACAATCGGTCCAAATACAACACCACCAGTGATTGTAATAACAGATGCCGGTAAAGAAAATACAGCTGCTGCAATGAAAATTAAGATATATACAAAGTAACCCCAGAAACCGGCACGTTCAATCATGGCTCTAAATGCATCAAAATCAGAAACCATCTCTATTAAACCTGATTTCCAAATAGCAAAAAATGCAACTGCGAGTATAGCTACAATAAGTAGCGTCCTTACTGTTTTATTCATGATGTGTTTCCTCCTATGATTTGAAAGCCTTATTGATGCCGGCTTTTGATTTGTATCGGTTAAGCCATGAATTGACCGGTTTAGACAATACATCGACAGGTGCCATGTCACCTGCTTGTACCACAGGTCCCCAAACTAAATCTAGAATATGCCATGATTTTGCACCGCCTTGTAATAAAGAAGAACGGCATGCTGAACAATAAACCACTACATTCTCAGAGTCCAGTGTTTCTACTCTTCGCTTCATAACCTTTTTAGCCACTTCAGGATTCGCCGGTACAACCATACCGCCAAAACCACAACATCTGGTTTTTTCAAAAGCGTATTCCGACTCAATGTATTTATAACCTAGTTCATCAAGAATCCATCTAATCCCGTCTTGCAAAGGTCGATCATTACGTGTTGAGCAGGAATCGTGAATGGTAAATACAATATCACTGTTTTTGGCTTTATCCTTCATGCCTTCAGGAAGACCAATTAATGGCAACACTTCCCACAAGGAGTAAGTCGGTGTCTTGCTGGCCTCATCAAATGTTAGTTTACAACTTTGACAAGCCACGATCATCGTCTCTATGCCTACTTCATCCATATCCTGTTGAAGCTGGGCAAAACGTTCTTTGAATAGGTCATATTGTCCTACCGCTTTGGTCGGTTTACCACAGCACTTTTGTACCGCTGAGAATTTTGGAAAGACAGATTTTAAATACTCTGTTGTTTTAATGACAGCTTCCGGACTATAGGAGGGTAAGCTACATCCCGGCATAAAGCCATATCGTTTGCTCTTATCTATTGTGATAGCCATATTTATTTACCTCCACGCTTCTTGGTTGTGAACAGTTTTGAGAAGCCAAGCATTTGATGCATTTTGATTGCTTTGTGACCCGGTATTGGAGATTCTCCGTGGTTGGCTGCAACATAGTCTTTTCTAGCACCTATGAAAATCTTCTTCATCGGTAACTCATGAGGACATACTATGGTACAGTTATCGCAACCATTACAGGAATAGGCCATAAGAACATTCATATCACCATCTTTAGCTAGAGGCATCATAATTTCTTTCGGACATTCACCAAAATCATTCATCATAATACATTCTTTCATACAAAGTTTACATTCACAAGACAAACATCTTGATGATTCTTTTAAGGCTTGTTCTTCTGTGAAACCTAAATCCGCCTGTTCAAAATCTCTTATACGTTCACGAACTGGGCGCATATTCGTATGAAGTCGCTGTAAGTTCACTGTTCCATTTGGTAAAGGAATCTCAAGATTGGTGTCATAGATTTCTTCCAGTCTAAGATCTCGACCTTCTAAGAGATCAACGCCTTGTAAACTTCTATCAATACTAATAGCTGCTTTTCTACCAAGGGCCATGGCTTCAACCACGATGTTACTACCACAGGCATCACCTGCTACAAAGATATTTTCAACACTTGTTGCTAATGTTGCTTTGTCTACAACAAATCGACCACCACGGGTCTGTTCTAACATACCGCCACTCACATCTTCCACCAATTGACCGGCCGCCATAACCACAGTATCTACTTCAATGAAACGCTCTTCATTATGGTAAGTTGGTGCAAAGTTGCCGGCTTCATCAAAAATAGTTTTAACACGTTTCATTTTTATGCCTGTTACTTTGTTGTCCTTGGATATTATTTCTACCGGACCCCATCCAGCGTTAAAGAGAATACCTTCTTTCAATGATTCATGTATTTCCTCTTCTGAAGCAGGCAGGTTATCAAAATCCTCTAAAGAGCATTGATGCACTTCTTCTACACCAATTCTAAGGGATGATCTGGCACAATCCATCGCAACATCACCGCCACCGATGACCATAACTTTTTTGCCCGCGCCTTTGAATGCTTGAGTTAGGCTGATTTCCATTAGATACGCAGTCGCAGCAAAGACACCTTCCGACTTATGGCCAGGCATTGGAATGATATTCCCTTTATGTGCGCCATGTGCTAATAAAACGGCATCATAGTCATTCTTAAGCTGTTCAAAAGAGATGTTTTTACCAATCTCTACACCCATTTCAAACTTCACGCCTAATTTATCTAAATATGTATATTCATAATCAATAATATCTCTTGGTAATCGATAAGCCGGTATACCCACACGCATCATACCACCTAATACTTTGAGCTTATCATAAATCGTAACATCATAGCCTAACTTGCTTAGATTAATCGCTGCTTGAGCTCCTGCAGGACCGGCACCGATTATAGCAACACTTTTACCGTTAGCCGTTTCTTTGGTCACATCCCATAATTTTTCATCGTCCGCCTGCTCTGCCGCAAACCTTTTTAGAGCCGCTATGGATAAGGGTTGATTGTACTCAACGCCTCGCCTACAATCCATTTCACATGGATGGGCACAGATTCTTCCCAGTGTATTAGGTAAAAATAGTTGTTCTCTAATGACTTTAACTGCTTCATCATATTTCTTTTCACCGATTAAGTTCACATACTTCTTAACATCTGTGTGCATCGGACAACGGCTTTGACAAAATGCCGATGCTTCGCCCATACACTCATCAATAATTTTTTCGGCATCTTGTAGAATGCTTTCGTTAAATTTAACCTTATTCAATTCCTTGACCTCCAGTATAATTGTTGGTGTTGGTGTTTTGAGTTTGAGTGTCATTATCAAATTAGTCTAATATCAAATTATCCGGCAATACCTTGTTTTCAAGATGTTGCCGGATGTTTTATACATTATTCTATTAAAATACTTTTAGACTAATTATTCTGCGCCGTTTTCAATTCTAGCAAGTTCATTGCCGTTTTCGTAAACTTCATAGCTATACTCTATCCATGAACCGTCATAATTCTTAATATTTTCATAGCCTAAAGCTTGACTTAACACCAATAAACTATGAGCACTTCTAACGCCTGATTGACAATAAGAAATGACGCTTTTGCCTTCAAGCCCACCATAGATTTCTTTTAATTCATCTAAAGTTTTTAAAGTTGTATCTTCTGCAACAGCTGTCGTCCATGGAATGAAAACTGCACCTTCAATTTTACCAGGACCAAATGCACCATCCAGTGTTTTTTCGCCACTTTCCTCATCCGCTGCTCTCGTATCAAGAATCTCAACTTCATTATCAAGGGCTACTATAACGTCATCAAGTGTCGCTAAGAAATCTGTATTTGGATTTGGTGCTTTATAAGTAGTTGCTTCTACTGTCGGGTTACTTCCGCCTGTTGGATAACCTGCGCCAGCCCATGCATTAAGGCCGCCATCTAAGTATCTAACATCTTCATGACCCAAGCTTTTCATTTGGAACCAAAGTCTTGCGGCATCATGATGATTGTTTGATGCATAGGTTACGATAATTGAATCTTCCGTCACACCCATAGAGGACAAAAATGCTTCCATTTTCGCAACATCCGCACTCATACCACCATATGGATAAGCACCCTCGTCTGCTGAATAAGCACCACGCCAGAAGCTAAAAGATCCTGTAATCTGAGCATCCGCATTTTTGGGGTCAAGAGCACCTAGTACAACAACATCTCCGCCATCTTCCATAAGTTCTTTTAATTGAAAAGGTGTAATAAATGCATTCGGATTCGCGTATTGTTCAATTTTTTGACCTTGCTCTGATGAGTCAACTGCCACTTTTTGAACACCGAACATCATTTTCCAGCCCACAAATGCACCAACTGCTAATACTGCTACAACTACCAATGAAATGATTACTTTTTTATTCTTCACAACTATTCCTCCTGATTTTTGTGTGTCTAAGACATTTGCCTTACCACAACTAATTTATTAATAAAGACATGAAGAAGTCCCCTAAACAACTTCAGCCAAATTAATCATGAAATTACTACCTCGCTTACGCTTTGTTCAAAATTTCACAATCTTTATCGCTTGAAAAATGTTTTATCGTCTATGCAAAAAAATAAAACCACGATCCTATCTATCTCTCAGACTATCTGCTAACTCTCTATTCTCTGCAGCGTCTTGACAAACATTATGGTTTTATGTATTGTAAATAAACATTAAGTTAATTTTACTTCACACTGAACACAATGTCAAGGTAAAATTGCATCATAGTGTAAGAATCGGTGCTCCCAAAATGTAAGAATCGGTGCTTGCTATATTTTCTACTCTGAAATTGTGTGTGAAATTGTGTTGTTTTCGATTTACTTCAGCTAAATCTTTGTAATTATGGTATAATATGATTGTGGTCAAAGTTCAACTATATAGTTTTGGCATTTTAAACTTAATGTATATATTTGAGGATTTTTTAGATTTATTTGTTAAAATTATAACTATCGGAGGCTATAATGGAAACATTTGAACAGATTAACCGACATGCTTTAATGCAACTTATCGAAAAACTCCCTTACAAGGATTTCAAGCATGCTGTTTTGCTTTTTTCAAAAATGGAAAAGTTGGATTTCAATGAAGAACTCAGCCTTATTACCGCTATTGACTTTCAACGACGATTGGAGCGATTAGGTGTTAATGACACCTGTCCTTCTTGTGGCTCAGACCAATATACCATTCATGCCATACGAAAAGAAATTAAGCGATATAGATGTAAAGACTGTGGTAAAACCTACACCCTCTTTAGTGGTACGGTACTCGAAAAAACGAAATGGCATTGGGACATCTGGGTTCGCTTTCTGGAGCTTACCATACATGGCTACTCCTTAAAGGATATTCAGTCTACCCTTGAAACTGAGTTTGACTGTACCAATATCAACCATAAAACAGTATTCCTTTGGCGTCATAAACTGATTTATGTACTTGCTCAAATGTCTAAAATCAAATTAACCAATTATGTCCATATGGATGGTATCACCATTCGTGAGTCACAAAAAGGGTCTCGAGCTTTGGTGAATTATAAGAATTTAAAACTTGAACGAAAACCAAGAACCGGACGGCTTTCCATAAAAAAAGAAGCCTCTGATGTCGCTTACACAACCATCGCAACCGCTGTTGACAGCTCCGGTCATTGTATTTGCAATGTTATCGGTATGGGTGATGGCGAGCCGGAAGATATTTTTAATGCATTGAAGCACTACTTAGAAGATGATAGTAATACTATTTCGCCATCTTCTAATAAGCAGAAAACACAAAATACTATGACTGAGCCTTGTGAAAAAGCCCTATTAGCCTTTGATTATTTTAAAGAGCTTAATGTTACTGGCATGTCATCTTCGGATATGTCTCTTAAGCTTCATGCTGACATTCAAAAATTCATATGTCAAGATATGGCCAATGTTTCAACCAAATATTTGGAAGATTATCTTGGTTTTTTTACTTATATGCGAAACTGGCGTATTGACCATGGACGATGTCCTTTATCAAAAAATGATATCGAAAGTATCTTCATTGACATCATCAAATCCGGAATTAACTATTCCAAGAAAAGAAGCTTCGCTTCGTTATGAGCTCTGCTCATATTTCTGAACGCTTCGACTGGAAAGGTCTTTGACGTATTCTGCTATGCTTTAAAGCTGAATGCTAGAGTATGACTTTCCTTGAGAACAAGAAAAGAAGCTTCGCTTCGTTATGAGCTCTGCTCATATTTCTGAACGGTTCGACTGGAAAGGTCTTTGACGTATTCTGCTATGCTTTAAAGCTGAATGCTAGAGTATGACTTTCCTTGAGAAGGATAAACAAAAAAAGCCTAAATAGGCTTTTTTTGTTTATCCTTTATTAAGTCTTTTACAACCTCTGATGCTATAATCATACCTGCAACAGATGGAACAAAAGAAACGCTTCCAGGGATGGACCGCCTCTGATCACAGGTCCTGTCCTTGTTCGGACAAATACAGTCTGTCGTACAATCACTACCAATATCTATCGGTTTAACAGGTATTTCTTTTGAATAAACAACCTTAAGCTTTTTGGCACCTCTTTTTCGCAACTCTTTTCTCATGACTTTCGCAAGAGGACATACACTGGTTTTATAAATATCGGACACTTCAAGCATGGTAGGGTTAAGTTTATTACCAGTTCCCATAGAAGCCATCAAAGGTATATTTTGTTCTTGACATCGTAAAACCAGATCTATTTTAGCGCTCACCATATCAATGGCATCCACCACATAATCCGCGTCTTTTGGAATAATCCGATCTGCTGATTCCTTATTGTACAAATAGGGATGGGTTTCTACAATCGCCTTTGGATTGATGGATAAGATTCTGGACTTCATAACCTCTACTTTTGCCATTCCGACGGTTTGCCTTGTGGCTTGCACCTGACGGTTAATATTGGTCAAACATACCTCATCATCATCACAAAGAACAAAGTACCCAACTCCTGAGCGGGCAAGGCCTTCTGCAACATAAGAGCCAACGCCGCCAATCCCCAGTATCACCACTTTACTTTGCTTTAGTTTTTCTAATCCTTCTGTACCAATGACCATTTCAGTTCTTGAAAATGCATGTAACATATCTTTACTCCTAATCACTATTGACAATTTATCCTATCATAATGTAACAGAATTCCCACCATTTGTCACATGAATTTTTGCTTGTTTAATGGCTATACACTACACCATGCTTCTTTTTGTCAACCGTACTTCTACCGATGTGCCTTCATTTTTCTTGGATTCAATATATAGACCGCATCGTTCATTATAGGTAAGCAATAACCTGGCATGAATGTTTCGTAGACCAAATCCTTTTTCATGATCTTCCAACAATATGGTTTTCACCGTTTCATCTGACATACCTACACCATTGTCCTTGATGGTAATCCTGATTTGATCCTTATCTTCGTCACAACTAATGGTGATGATACCTTCTTTGTCTTTCTTATATAAGATACCATGGACCACTGCATTTTCAACGATCGGTTGCAATGTTATTTTGGGAATCAAATACTTTTGTAGGTCTATGGGACAATAGACCCGATAATCTATAGGTTTTTCAAGGCGATGATTCTGTATTTCCATATATAGACCAACATGGGTTAATTCATCCTTAATGGAGATCAAGCTTTCCCCTCGTGATAAACTAAGTTTGTAAAATGTGGAGAGTGCCTTTGTGATTTTTCTGATCTCTTCTCCTTTATTTTCATAACTCATCCAGTTTATCATGTCCATGGTGTTATAAAGAAAATGTGGGTTAATCTGGGCATGCAATAATTCAAGTTCAGTACTTTTCATACTAAGGCCAAGCTGATATTGACTTTTTGCCAGGTTCTCAATCCGCTTCACCATAAAATTGTAGGAACCAGCCAGTTCGCTCAGTTCATCACTGGGCTTATCATCGAAATTAATCTCATCATATATATTTTCTGTAACCAATTTCATTTTTCCGGACAATACTGAAAGTCTTTTTGTAATCTGATTGGCAAAAAATATTGAAAAAATAATCGCCGCAGGTAAAATCAACAATAAGAAAATGTACATTAACCTTACCAACCCGGCTACTTCTTCATAAATCTTCGTTTTTGGTATAATGGTTATGATGGTCCAATCCGTATCCGGTATAAGTCTTGTTTTAACATAACATGGTTCATCATTAATTAAAAGAACTTCCCACTGGGTTTTATCTATCATCCATTCAACTTCTTGTAAGGAGAGTTGGTAGTTGCCTAACATCTCCATGTTGGTTGAACTGACAATCCTATCATCTCGATTACGGATATAGGTCAATGACCCATGAATAGCATTGGCATAGGTCAATATTGAACCTATGGTCGACCCGGCAAAATCAATTCTAAGGTAACCAATCACTTGCACATAATTCGTCGACCCGGTTATTCTTCTTGCTAGGGACAGAATCGGTTCTTCTATAGCATTGGGATTCGTGTAAAATAAGGGCGGTACCATAAAAACCCTTGAACCGGCACCCGGTAATTGACTGTACCAGTGTTGCTTCATGGCATAATCGATTGAATTGACTTCTTCTTCCATGTCATCATGAGGCAACTGGGGATTAATATAGACCACAATGTCTTTTATGTCTTGATCCTCCTCATAGGATTTGATCCGTTCTTTTAGATCATAATGATCTTCTAACAGTTGTCTGTTTTGTGTGGTTGTAACATCGCGCTCCAGTATTTCTTTGACTCTACTATCAACAGCTATCTGATCTGATATTTTTATGATTTTATCAATCTTATAAGCAACGTAATCGGTCCCTTGATCAAATGACTGTGTGGCTGAGTAAATAATCTTTTGTTCCAGTAACGCAGAAACTTCTCTAAAGAACAACTGGCTAAATAAGAGTAAAGGTAACGCAATCAGCACGATATAACTGATGAGTAATTGATTTTTCAAATTAACGCTCCTAAACATTTTCAGCATAGCCGGTCCCCTATATCATAAATTTTTTTCTATATTCTGTTGCTGTACAGCCCACTTCTTTTTTAAAGATTCTTGAAAAATAGTCCGGGTCAAAATAGCCGACAGCTATGGCTATTTGTGCTATTGTATAATGATGGTGGCCTTCTTCTTTGAGCATTTCTTTCGCCTTACTCAGTCTAAACTGGGTCAGATACTTGTTAATGTTCATACCAAATGTCTTCTTAAAAATAACATTTAGGTAGGAGCTGGTAACGCCAAAAGCCTGCGCCATCGTTTCAATGGTCATATTGCTATCCTTATAATTATTCTTAATATATCTTTCTGCAAATCGTGTTAGATTGTTTTTCTCACTTTGAGCATCTTTCTGATGAAAAAACTCATGAATACTTTGACACAAGTAAGTGTCTAGAGCCGTTAGGCTTGTCAAGGGATTCAAATCATTTAATATCATGTCACTTTCTTGAGGGTTCCCTGATTTTGAAAAACTTAGTATCTCTAATCGATGACGGTAATAGATTTCTTTGACCGAGTTAATTGGCGTATCCTGATGCCTTAGAAGTTTCTCATATAAATGTTTGGCATACAGAATGGCTTCGGTCTTGCTCTCTTTTTCCAATAACTTTGAAAAAATCTCCAAACCCTTTAACTCAAAGTTTATTACTTTACTTTCTCCGGATTTCTTATACATTTCAATCATCTCACCTGATTTGAAGAATAATTTTTCGTTGGTGATTACCGCACTTGTATAAGAATCATAGACCTCATTGATTTGTCCCACCACCTTGCCAATACTTATGTTCGGCTTACAAAAATCCGTTAAAAATAGGTATAGATTTTTGGCCATCGACATGAGTTTTTTTTCAGTCAATAGAACCTTATGGCCTTCTTTACACCAACAGTTCAGAACGACTTGATCTTGCTTATAGTGCCAGACATAGCCTGTATCAAGTGCTTCGCTTGCTCTCACTAAAAAAGTGTCTATTCTGTTTTTCACTTCCTCCTGTTCATATGAATCTAAATGCTCTTTATAAATATATTTAATCAATATGGTAGCAAAGGAACTACTAGGATCAATTTTCAATCCCAGATGATCAAATCGTTCCAATAATTCTGTTTCTTTGATTTTGTGACTAATCATCAAAGTTGACAATTGTCGCATCATCACATGTTGGTTGTTCTCTCTTAGTACATCTACTTCTTCCCTAAGTGATAACATGTTGCTATACTGCTTCAAGTCACTCACTGCATTTCTGATGGCTGCTTTTAATTCCTCTATGTCTAAAGGTTTTTCAATATAGTTAATGGCCCCAAGCTTTATGGCATTTCTATAATAATCCAGCTCCGTATAGGCACTCATAAAGATGAGACGACACTGTGGCAGTACCTTGCGTACTTCAAATGCAAACCCAATACCATCCATCCTTGGCATTTTTATATCTGATAGGATGATATCCGGCTTAAAAATCATTGCTTTTTCCAACCCATGGACGCCGTCATCCGCTTCTTCAACTTCTGTTATCCCCAACCCCTTAAAGTCAACTTGGTTACGAATGCCTTTTCTTGTTCTATATTCATCGTCTACAATCATTATTTTAAACATCATCCTACCTCATTTTACTTTTAGTCGTCACCTAACAGTTGCTCTATATAGATGCCAAAATCTTCATCCATCAACTCCTCTTTGTAAGTTTTTAACGGATTTTTACTATAGAGTTCACCTATAAGCGCAGGAAACAGAAGGGTCTGTGTTTTCTTTTTATAGAGATTGTGTGCTTTTGGATTATAGTCTTGGACTATTTTAATTTCGTAGGGGTTCTCTGTTGCAAAAGGTGCGATACCATTAATTCTAAATCGGTAACCTAAAGCAAACTCATTGCTCATAAACCAGACCGGTATGTTATAGATCGGATAACGTACACTATTAGTAAGGGGTATATATTCGCCATTCCCATTAATGGCATAATGATCATCTAGAACACCATAATTAAGTAGTCTAAAAAGCTTTTCATTATAACGCAATAATTCTATAAATTCTAATGATTTGGCAGCATTAACCGAGCCATTTTTTACGGCTATGCCCATTTGTGACGCCTGTGTAAAAAAATTCGCCTTCTGATTTAAGGTGACAATATGTGGTGCATATTCCGGTTTTTCCAGATGCAGATATCGGACAAGATTCTCAGCTCTATAAACAGACGTGATGATGGCTGCTACTTCTCCTTTTATAAATAAAATTTCTTCTGACTGACTCCGTAAATAACTATCACCCTTAATGAACCCTAGTTTTTTCCATTCTTCCATCCGCATTCTGTAATCATCTAGTCCTGCTTCATCCACCAGCCAACTGACACCGATTTCATTCGCACCTAAGTACATGAGATAGTCATCATAGAGTACCTTTTCTTTTTCCTGTAAGTAAAACATCTCAAGGGCTAATAAAGCATCCCCGCCAAAATCAAAAGGGACAAGAGGTAATTCTTGGTTCGTGACGCCCTTTAAATAGCTTTCAAGGTCTTCTAAGGTCATGACTTGTGTTAAGCCTACTTCTCCTAATAAATCGCCTCTAAGGACGATCACTTTATGATTATTCAAAAAACCTGTAGAAGGTATCATATATAGGCGCTCTTTCACTTCTAGTGCCTTTAATAATCCATCACCCATTTCTTCAAATGTTTTAGGCATGGTTTTGACAATCATATCTTCTGTAAGGTTCATATACGCTTTTTTTGATACATAATCCAAGTAGCCCATTGGCAATACTTGGATCATATCAAAGTCCGCACCGCCGGCAAATAACCTTGGGTATGTTAAGGCCATTTCTTTTGGGTGAATATAACGCATCTCCAAATGAGCCCCGATGGTTTCTTCAAGTAGTTTATTGACTTCCTCCATCACTTTAGGGCTATCCGGATACGCTTCTCCGATGACCACCATTTTTAAATCAACCGGTTTTTCTTCTGCTTTTTCTTCTTCATCGATGATTCCTATTTCTCTACCACTATTTTTAACAGATTCCATCTGTAACTGATACATCATCCCCATAATAAGTAAAATCAATAGGACAATAACGATTGAACTCATATTCTTCTTCAACATTGTATCACCTCGATAACCTTTGATATCCTATCATCACTACTCTTACTATTATAATCAATAAACACAAATTGGCAAAGCCAATCCTTGACTTTGCTAATCTGTGTTAATAATTTAATGATACTTATTTAAGATACTATTTAATATCTGCTAGATTTTCTAACGTTGCTACTGTAACGCCGGTATCAATATCCCTAACAGAGACTTGTCCACCTGAAACGACTGTACTGGCAGCTTTTATGCCTTCATATCCCATTACATAAGGGTTTTGAACCATGCTGGCTTTAATAGCACCTTTTTCAATCAACGCTTTTACATCAGCTGAAAAATCAAAACCGACAACATGTATGCTATCCGATTTACCTGCTTGATCCACAGCATTTCCAACGCCGACGGTTGAGCCTTCATTACATGCATAGATACCCACTAAATCAGGATATTGGGTCATGTAGTCTGTCGCATAGTTAAGCGCTTTTTGTTTGTCACCATCTGAGTATTGTACACCCACAATCTCAATGTCCGGATACTGGCTTTCAATTCGATCTCTAAATGCATTTTCTCTTGTCATGGTTGTGCCTGCACCTGCTTGAGCATTAATAATTGCTATTTTCCCTGTTTTTCCAATGAGCTCCGCCAGATTGTCAGCTGCAAGCTCTGCTGCTGCTGCATTGTCTGTTGACAAAAATGCATCATAGTTTTCCGTACTGACACCGGAATCTACCAGTATAACCGGTATGCCTGCTTCTTTAGCTTTTTCAACCACCGGCTTCAAAGCCTCTTTATCTAATGCTGCCAATAAAATGGCATCGGATTTGTTAACAATGGCATTTTCAACCAACTGTGCTTGTACAGTCGCATCAACTTTGGTCTGTGGCGCATCAAAAACGACTTTGATATTCCCCAGTTCAGCAGCTGCAGCTTCAGCGCCATTTTTTACTTTAAGCCAGTGCTCATCCATTGAATCCATTGTAATCAGTGTCATGGTATAGGTTTCGCCATCGCCTCCGGCTGCTACATCGCTTTCCGGTGCCTCTTTAGCACATCCGGCAAAAGAAATAACCAATACCCCTAACAGTAACATTGCTAATAACTTTTTCATATAAAACCCTCCTGTTATTTTTGGTGAATCGTCTTTACGACCATTCATTTATTCTAATGGGTAATCCCAGTAGATTCAATTACATCATTCCAACATCTATACTAAATTTCTCCAAAAACACGATCAATATAAAGATTATGTTGATGCTTTCATTTTATTTACTATGTCTCAATTTATCAAAAAATACCGCGGCAATAATGACAACCCCAATTACAATCTGTTGAATGAATGGAGAGACACCCATCAGGTTCAAACCGTTTCTAAGAACACCTATAATAAACGCACCTACTACTGTACCGAAAATAGCACCTTCACCACCCATTGTACTGGCACCACCGATGACTGAAGAAGCTACCGCATCCAGCTCATACCCCATACCGGCCGTAGGTGGTGCTGATATGATTCTTGCTGCCATTACCAACCCTGCAACTCCGGCTAAAATACCACTGAACATATAGACTTTAATCAGTGTCTTATGGGCATTCACGCCTGATAACCTAGCTGCTTCAAAATTGCTCCCAAGTGCATAGGTGTAGCGTCCGGTACGTGTCTTACTTAGGATAAAGCCAAAAATGATTGCAAAAATAACCATGATAAAAATCGGATTGGGTATGCCAAACGATTTTGCGATACCTATGTTGTTAAAAGCTTCCGGCAAACCGCTAATGGGTATGCCCTGTGTCATTGTTAGGGTAATCCCACGTACCGTTGTCATGGTGCCCAGTGTAACGATAAAGGGGGGTAGTTTACCATAAGCTATCATAACACCGTTTAATATACCAACACCTGCCGTAACGGCTAAGCCTAATAACATCGCCAATGGAATGGGCATACCTGCCTTCATAAAAATTGCTGTTGTAACACCTGCAAGTGCAATATTGGAGCCTATAGACAAATCAATACCACCTGTTATTAAAACATAGGTCTGCCCCATAGCAATTAGAAGTATGGGCGTTGTCTGAACCGCAACGTTTAAAAGATTGGCCGTGGTCAAGAAATTCTCATTATTTACACTAAATATAATCATGAGTATGATTAAACCGCTAATGGTTGAAAAAAACTGTTTTGCTTTGCTGTCAAATAGACTCTTCGACTTTATTTTACCTACTAATTCACTCATCCAACTATTCCTCCAAGGCGTCGTATTGTGTTGCAAAATGAAGTATCTCTTCTTGATTCGTATCCAAGGTTCTTAAGTCCGCTTTTAGTCTTCCATTACACATCACCAGAACTCGATCTGATAATCCTAAAACTTCTGGCAGTTCAGACGACACATAAATGACAGCAATACCATCTTCTTTAAGTTTATTCATCAAATGATAGATTTCTATTTTGGCGGCCACATCAATGCCTCTGGTCGGCTCATCAAAAATGATCACTTTGGCATCTCTAACCAACCATTTTCCTACAACAATTTTTTGTTGATTACCGCCACTTAGATTTTTAACCTTTTGGTGAATAGAAGGTGTTCGAATGTTCAGTTTTTCAACCATCTCTTTTGTCATCATTGCTTCTTTTTTTTCATCGGTCATGAAACGTCCTGTTGTAAAATCCAAATTTGGTAAGGCCATATTCTCATTAACCGTCATTTTAATACTAAGACCGTCTTTTTTTCTATCTTCCGGTACACAATACAAACCGTTCTTAATGGCATCTCTAGGTGATTTGATTTTTATGAGTTGGTTCTCAATTCGAACTTCACCAGAGGAAATGGGGTCCGCTCCAAAAATTGCTCTTACCAGTTCCGTCCTACCTGCACCCATGAGACCGGCAATAGCAACAATCTCACCCTGTCTCACCCTAAAACTAACATCTTTTACGCCTGTCGGTGTGGTTACATGCTCAACTTCAAAGATAATATCACCTATATGGCTTTCTACCCTTGGAAATTTGTCTTTAATTGATCGGCCTACCATATGTTTAATGACTTCTTGTAATAGGGTTACATCATAATCCATAGTTGTTATATATTGTCCATCTCTGAGTATGGTCACACGATCTACAATATGCGCCAATTCTTCCAAGCGATGTGAGATGTAAATAATACCTTTATTTCTTTTTTTTAGCTGATGTATAATGCCAAAGAGCTCCTCAATTTCTTTTTCAGTCAAAGCACTGGTAGGCTCGTCCATAATAATAATCTCTGCATCGATGGATAAAGCCTTACAAATCTCTACCATCTGCTGTTTGGAAACTTGTAAACTACTAACAAGATCCGTTGGTTTTATATCTAGATTCAAAGAGTCCAGTATAACCTGTGTTTTAAGATTAATGTCTTTTTCATCTAAAAAACCGAATTTTGTTGTCTCTCTTGTTAAAAAAATGTTTTCCGCCACCGTAAGATGTTTACATAAATTAAGTTCTTGATGAATGATTGATATGCCCCTAGCTTCTGCTTCTTTTGGTGTTTCAAAAGAAACTTCTTCATTATTCACCAATATGGTCCCTCCGTCCTTTTGATAAACACCGGACAGTATTTTCATCAAAGTGGACTTGCCTGCACCGTTTTCTCCCAATAAGCCAAGTACCTCGCCATGTTTCAAGGTTAATGCCACATGGTCCAACGCTTTAACACCGGGAAATTCTTTTTCTATGTCTTTTAATTCAACCAAATAAGATTCCATTTATTATCTACCTCTTTATCTTAACTTGATTATAGTTTATCAAATCATGACGGTTAAAGAACTGGACATTCTCTAAATAAACTGGATTTATTCCAACTCGGTATTTGATTTGTCCGAATGTTTCAGTGAACGCCAACTCATTTAAGCCTGAACAAGAACAAAGAGGCTACGCCTCGCTTTGCAAAGCAAATTGTTCCGGCAGGAAAGATTTCCTTGATAGTTAACATAGCATAGATTTTCCTGGAGAACAGAAAAATAGAGAGTAACCATTATGGTGGTCATCTCTCTACTTATACTCATATAAAATTATAATAGTGTAATAAATACATCAACGAGCTTTGGGTTAAATTGAGTGCCACGGCCTTTTATTAGTATTTCTATAGCCGCTTCTTTACTCATACCGTCTCGGTAAGGACGGTCGGAGGTTAAGGCATCAAACACATCTGCAATCGCTATAATCTGCGCAATCAGAGGTATGGCATCGCCTTTCAACTGCAACGGATAGCCTGTTCCATCATACCATTCATGATGATAACGTACACCATCTTTAATCCTCTCATTAAAATCTGTGTCTTTTATGATTTTATAGCCTTCTTCAGGATGTTTTTTAATAATCTCATATTCTTCATTTGTTAAACGACCCGGTTTATTTAGAATATGATATGGTATGGCTATTTTACCAATATCATGGAGCTTACCCGCCACTTCCACTGCATCTGTATCTTCATAATCGATTGCTATAGCCAGAGAAAGTGCGTAATCCGATACCAAATTATTATGCTTGTGTGTATATGAATCGTTAATCTCCATTGCATTGGCAATAATCTCAATCATTTGTATATACTTACTATCAATTTTTTCCATATTATTTTCAATTTCAGAGGACATTCTATTAATGGATTCTGATAGTAGGGTAATCTCAGGTAGATACTTACTTTCATGAATTTTTAGTTTACTTTTATAATCACCATTTGAGATCTTATGGACACTTTCAATTGTAACTTCCAGGCTTTTTGATATTTTCTTAAATATTTTAAGTTCTGCCACAATAACAAAGGCAACTAATAGTATAACAATAATAAAAATGTGCTTCCTTTGATTCCTAAACAAGGATTGATAAATGGGAACATTCGCATCGATGTTAAAATAAATTTTTTGATTGCCATATCTAAAAGGCTTACTCCAAGATATGATGCTATAATTTTCACTTATTTGACTATGATAAATTGGGGACTTTGCAACATCAATCTTTGAAATCGTATTTTCTCCGATTGCTGATTTCATCTTTTTAATTTGTGTCTGATCCAAAGTTCTTCCTGCGCCATAGACACCTTCCGGGTTTTCTCGTTCATTATCCATGATCGGAACTAACTTAATCAAAACAACATAACCCTCATGCCATACCAGCAAATCATTCTGGGTGTTTTCTTCTAAAGTTAACTTAAAAGCAGATGAATTTCTAACAACATCCATCAGATCTGTCCCGTAACTTCTCATATAACTTTGATTTTCATTACTGATAAAAATCAAATCAATATTCATAGTTTCGCTGTCTGTTATATATTTGGTAGCATTTTCCTCCATCCATAATTCATCCTCCGCGTCAAGCGCAACAATTAAATCTGTCCATACGGCATTGGTCTCTATAACATCTTGTAAGCTTTGCCCTTGTTCTGATATAAAATACTCAACCTGTCTGGACTTATCTGCTATATACTCATCTACTAAAGCATCCCAAGCATGGTTATTAATAATCGCAATGCCCATACCCATGGCAATAATTGCGACCATACTAATCAATATAATGACATGCTTCATCGTTTTATACATCTTGCACCTCGAATCAATCCTATTAAATGGTTCAATCTATCTATTTTTAGTCTTATGTACTATGCTAATATCATACCATATTACCATTAATTTGTAAGCCAATTTTTAGACCCATTATTAATAAAGCAAAAAGCCTGCTTAGAATTCAAGCAGGCTTTTTATGGTTCTATTTGATCTATCTTATTCTACTAAAGTAGCGCCACTGAAATCAACTGTACCAAGTACAGAACGATCCCATCCTTGTAATTTTTCTGACACTAACATAACATCTGTGTAGTGATAGATAGGAATTACAGGCATATCTGCAACAAACATTTCTTGTGCTTCATAAAGTACATCAAAATGCTCTTTACCTCTTGTTACCGCAGCTTTAGAAAGTAATGCATCATATTCGGCGTTGCTGTACTTAGGATCGTTATAAGCGTTTCCGGTTGTGAAAATACTTAAAAGTCCCATAGGATCCATAAAGTCTGTTAACCAACCACCACGTGCGAGTTCAAAGTCGCCCACTTTACGTGTGTCTTGGAATACAGCCCACTCTTGGTTTTCAAGCTTAGTATTAACACCAAGATTGGTTTTGAACATCTCTTGTATCAACTCAGCAACGGTTTGATGACCTTCTGAAGTGTTGTATAAAATAGTGAATTCCGGGAAACCTTCTCCATTTGGATAGCCAGCTTCAGCAAGTAACGCTTGTGCTTCAGCTACTTTACTACCATCTGTTGGAACACCGTAAGAACCGGCAGTCTCAAAGAAGTCATTTCCATCTGCATCCAAGAACCCTGGTGGTACAAAACCAGCCGCCGGAACTTGACCTGCTGCTAATGTTTCAACAATCATTTCTCTATCAATGGCTAAAGCAAATGCTTTTCTAACACGAACGTCTTGCCACATATCTAGGTTCAGGTTGAAGTTGTAATAATATGTTCCAAGTAATGGGAACACATAGAAGTTTGGATCTTCAGCTATTAGACGTGGTGTCTCTGCTGTTGGTACTGTAGGAATAAAGTGTAATTCACCATTTTGATACGCTTGGTAAGATGTTGCTTCTTCATCAATGAATACACCTTTAATACCGTCAAGCATGACACTTTCAGCATTCCAATATTCCGGGTTTTTAACTAAAGTTAAACCTTCACCAATTTTGTATGATGTTAAAACAAACGGTCCGTTTGATACTGCAAGTGCAGGATCTTTTGCCCATGCACCGTCAGCTGCCGCTTCAACAGATGATTGTTTAACAGGCATAAAGTGGTAGAAAGATAATAAACTTACGATATAATCAGTAGGGTTATTAAGCTTTACTTCTAATGTATAGTCGTCTGTTGCTGTAACACCTACGTCATCAAGTGAGCCTTCGCCGTTAACGACGTCCATTGCACCTACAACATTGGTATACTCCCAAATCCATGAGTACTCAGATGCTGTTGCCGGGTCCATACCACGTTTCCATGAGTAAACAAAATCATGGGCAGTAAGTGGTGATCCGTCTGACCAGTTAGATTCTCTTAAATTGAAAGTCACCGTTAAACCATCTTCTGAAACATCCCATGATTCTGCAATACCTGGGTATATTTCACCGCTTTTTTCTCTAACTAAAGCTTCAAAAGTTTGGTTGATAACGTCTCCACCATCACTCGCTCCGTTTAAAGTTGGGTCGATGGTTTTTGGATCTGCACCAACGTTCCAATTAAGGATCTTTTCAGCGCCTGTTTCTGTAACTTCCGGTGTTTCAGTTGTACCTGGTGTACTTGGTGTTTCTTTCTTGCCACATGCTGCTAGCAATGAAACCGATAACGCAAGTACTAGTAGTAATGATAATAATTTTTTCATGTTCTTCCTCCTTTTATTGTTTTCTATATTTGATTAAAGTGTCAGTTTGACATTTTAACCTTGGTGAAAGTGTCAAGCTTAAGTTTCTCTAATACATAAAATATATAGATTACGTTGATACATTCATAACTATATATTCTATGTAAAGTTCAACTATATAAGTTTGACATTTTAACCTATATTAATTGTTATGCACTTCATAACAAACAATATCAGTAAAATTTTTTTCACACTTCTACATTATACCACATCTTTAGAGATTGTTAATCTTTTTTACCAAATGACAGGCAACAAAGTGGTCCGGTAAGACTTCCACAAGCTCAGGTGTCACTTCATCACAGATTTCCTCACAATAACGGCATCTGGAACTAAAGCGGCAACCTACTTTGGGATCAATCGGACTTCTAACATCCCCTTCTAACACAATTCGGCCCTCTTTTTTAGCACGTGGATCCGGAATCGGTATGGAGGACAACAACGCTTTGGTATAAGGATGTAATGGCTTTTCATACAACTCATTGCTTTCGGCAATTTCCATCATATGACCTAAATACATTACGCCTATACGATCTGAAATATGCTTAACCATAGACAAATCATGTGCAATAAACAAATAGGTTAAACCTAGCTCTTTTTGTAGATCCTCGAGCATATTTACCACTTGCGCCTGTATGGAAACATCTAGGGCAGAAATCGGTTCATCACAAATAATCAAATCCGGTTCAATGGCTATGGCTCTTGCGATACCGATTCTTTGTCGTTGCCCACCTGAGAACTCATGAGGATAACGACTGGCATGTTCTTTTTTAAGTCCAACGCGTGTCAGCAAGTCATGAATACGTTCCAGTCTTGCCTCACCCTTAATATTTGTATGTATGTCAAGGCCTTCTCCAATAATATCGGCAATGGTCATACGTGTGTTCAAGGATGCATAAGGGTCTTGGAAAATCATTTGAATGCGTTTTCGATATTTAAGCATCTCTTTTGGTGAGATATTGGTAATATCTTCACCATCATAGATAATCTTTCCACCCGTTGGCTCATACAATCTTACAATAGCTCTGCCTGTTGTGGATTTACCGCAACCGGATTCTCCTACCAATCCAAATGTCTCACCTTTATGTATCACAAAAGAAATACCATCCACTGCTTTTAAATATTTACGTTTACTTTCAATCATACTGTGTTTGACGGTGAAATATTTCTTAAGTCCTTTTATCTCTAATAATACTTTCCTATCCGGCATCTATATCACATCCTTTTATATAACCTTCAACTTCCGGTGCATCTACATGAATTAACCAACATGCTGATGTGTGTCCATCACTGATTTTATACGTCGGTGCCATTTCTTCTTTACATATTTCCATCGCATGTGGGCATCTGTATGAGAAAGGACAGCCTTTAGGTGGATTCAGTAGATCCGGTGGTGAACCCGGTATCGGAACCAGTCTCTCTTTTGCAGCTGCATCCATACGGGGTACCGAGTTCATTAAGCCTCTTGTATAAGGATGTTGAGGACTATGAAAAATCTCATCTACAGTGCCTTTTTCCATAATCATACCACCATACATAACAATCATATGCTTACAGGTTTGGCTAATTTTTTCATAATCTCCAGTATTTGCGCTTGAATCGTTACATCTAGTGCTGTTGTAGGTTCATCTGCTATTAAAAGTTTTGGATTACATGATAATGCCGTTGCAATCATGGCTCTTTGACGCATACCACCTGAAAACTCATGAGGATAAGCGTTGATTCTTTTCTCAGGTTCAGGAATACCAACCATACGTAGTTTATCTATTGCAATCTCAAGTGCCTTTTTCTTAGATACTTTTTGATGCCTTCTTATGACTTCAACCATCAGATTTCTAATTGTAAATACCGGATTTAGAGAGGTCATCGGATCTTGGAAGATCATAGAAATCTCTTTACCACGAATTTTACACATTTCTTCATTGCTTTTAGTGGAAATAACTTCGCCATTAAAGATGATTTCTCCACCCTTAATCTTTCCCGGATGGTCGATGAGTCCCATTATGGATAGCGCTGTTACACTCTTTCCACTACCGGATTCACCAACGATACCAAGAATATCCCCTTTTTCCATAGTAAAACTATTCCCACGTACAGCTTGCACTTCACCCATATGGGTGTAAAAGGATGTACTTAGATTTTTAACTTCTAGAATTTTACTCATTTTATTAACCTATCCTTTCCTTAGTCGTGGATCAAGTGCATCTCGTAATCCATCCCCTAAGAAATTAAATGCAAGAATGATAATTGCAATCGTAAGAGCAGGGAAGAACAATTGATAAGGGTATGTCAAAAGCCCTGTAAGGGAATTGTTAGCTAGTGTTCCAAGAGACGCTTGAGGTGCCGATACACCAAGACCAATGAAACTTAAAAATGCCTCTGTAAATACTGCACTTGGAATCATCATGGTCATAGAAACGATAATAGGACCCATGGCATTTGGAATCAAGTGTCTAAATATAATTTTGTACCTAGGCACACCTATGACACTGGCTGCCAATACAAATTCCTGTTCCTTTAGTGCCAACATCTGACCACGTACCAACCTAGCCATAGACACCCAGTAAACCGTACTCAGTGCAATAACAATATTGGTCAGACCGTCATTGTCTTTGAAGGTAACCATCAAGAGAATAACATATAAAATCAAAGGCACTGAATTAATGATATCCACAATACGCATCATAAACTCATCCACCTTACCACCTTCAAAACCGGAAATACTACCATATACCACGCCAATCAGAAGGTTTACGAGGGTTGCAATGAATGCAATCATGAGTGATATTCGCGTACCATACATAACGCGGGTTAAAATATCACGGCCTAAGTCATCTGTTCCAAAAGGAAAAGTTCGGTTGAAGACTTTATCATTTGGCTGAGTATACACAACGCCGTCATACTCAATCGTAAAATTATAATCATATCCTTGCTTGGAAGGCAGCAAATTATAGGAAAAATCAAGAATAACTTCTTCATAATTATCTTCTGTACCATACTTATAAATATAAATCTTGTTAATCATATCTCTTTGATTTTTGTCCGGTTCAAGTCGGTCATAGACTTCACCGTTATCCGTTACCAAGAATATATTATAGTCATTGGATAAATGAAAGTTTAGATTCTCATCCACATTAAAAATCTCTAGCCTCGGTGGTAAATTCTTAAACTTGTTCAATTGATCTGAATAAGAATATTTTGTCAAACTTGGTCCAAATAGACCAAATAGTAGGACAAAAATAATTGTAAAAGCGCCGATCATCGCAAGTTTGTTTTTTTTCAGCCTACGCCAAGCATCTTGCCAGTATGTTAAACTTGGGCGTGCTGTTTCCATGTCTTCTGTATTGTCTTTGATAAATACAAATCTTTCGTCTGCCATGATTATTTTTCCTTCCCAAGTTTTATTCTAGGGTCAATAAACCCATATGCAATGTCGACAAATAATACCATGATGATATAAAAGGCTGCATAAAAAACGGTAATTCCGGTAATTGTCGTATAGTCTCGATTACCAACACTTTCCACAAAATATCGACCCATGCCCGGAACTGCAAATATTTTTTCAATAACGAAGGAACCGGTTAAAATAGTCGCGACCATCGGGCCAATATAGGTTACAACCGGAATCAATGCATTTTTGATTGCATGTTTATAGATAACTTTGAACTCGCTCAGTCCGTTGGCTCTGGCTGTACGAATATAGTCTTGTCTTAAAACTTCAAGCATACTGGATCTTGTAAGTCTTGCAACAAAAGATAATGAATAACCGGATAATGCCAGTACCGGTCCGATATAACCAAGGGGTGACGTAATACCGAAACTAGGTAAAATGCCTAATTTGCCTGCAAAAAAATAGATAATCAAGGTCGCCATAACAAAACTGGGAACGGTAACGCCTAGTGTTGCCATAAACATAACCAGATAGTCAATAGGTTTATTTTGTTTTAGGGCAGAAACAATGCCAAGTGGAATGCCAAAAAGTACTATGAGTATCGTCGCATACAACCCGATTTTGGCCGATGCGGGAAAACCGGAAATAATCAAATCATTAACGGTGGTTCCTATCTTTGAATAAGATGGCCCAAGATCAAAAGTGACCAAACCTTTTAAATAATCAAAATACTGTTCATAAATTGGAGCGTCCAAATTATACTTTTCGTTAAGTGTTCTTAATATTTCAGCCGGTACAGGTCGTTCCCTAGTAAAAGGACCTCCTGGTATAGAATGCATCATCACAAATGTTAGTGTCGTGATAATCAAGAGGGTAATCAACGCTGAGAAAATTCGTTTTGCGTAATAACCTTTCATTTTAAAGCTCCTTTCGACATTTATGATTCTTATACGAACCGACACATTCATGCGGTTGATAACTATAATCTTCTCCAACTTAAAGGTTCATAAAATTAACCCTATTTCACCTTAATTCTAGTAGATTATAAAATAATTTTATTGTACAGAATCCTTGATTTACTAGGATAGTATATAATAAATCAAAACCGATGTAAAGCGTTTTCCCTTAAAAGACATTTGTTTTTCCCTGACATTAAAAAATTTTTACTACCTTATAAATTATTCTTCGATTTTATAGATTTACATGACCTTTCGTCGTTTTTATGGCTGGTTAAAGTGCCATAACTAAGTTTTTCAAAATTCCATAAAAATATAGGTTACGTTGACACACGCGTAACTATATAGTGTATGTAAAAGTTTAACTATATACTTTTGACATTTTAACCATGGCTGTATGGAAAAAGTATCATACTGTCTCATTGACAAATTTGCCATCTATCTATAGAATCAAGGCAAAGAGACAAGTAGACTTTCCTAGAGAAGAAGAAAGAGGCTCTGTCTCATTTTGCTTGGAAATTGTTCACTGTGGGAAAAATAGGAGAAAAATAATGGCTACATTTAATGAATTGAATATAAGTGATACTTTTATATCAGGACTTAAACAAGAAAATATCGTGGAACCAACTGACATACAAAACAAAACCATAGGCATTATTTTGGAAAATAAGGATTTAATTGCAGAGGCCATCACCGGAAGCGGTAAAACTCTCGCCTACTTATTGCCCGCCTTCCAACGTATTCATACAGATTCTAAAGACTTGCA
Organism: Firmicutes bacterium HGW-Firmicutes-2; assembly: GCA_002841495.1. GTDB lineage: Bacteria > Bacillota > Clostridia > Lachnospirales > Vallitaleaceae > Petrocella. The sequence goes on from PGZV01000003.1 coordinate 93,530, forward strand.
TACTTTAATATTAGCACCTACCCACGAACTGGTTATCCAAATTAATAACGTTATTAAGACGTTGGCTCAAAATTCTAACCATCCCTTAAGGTCAACTTCCATCATGGGCGAGGTTAATATTAAGCGTCAAATAGATTACTTAAAAGAAAAACCCCATATTATTGTTGGAACACCCGGACGCGTTCTGGAGTTAATTCAGCTCAAAAAAATAAAAGCCCACCAAATCAAGACCTTAGTAATCGATGAAGCAGATAAATTGTTAAGTGACAGTAATATCCAAACAGTCAAAAGCATTATTAAAACCACATTACGAGATCGTCAATTACTAGCTTTTTCTGCTTCCATCAGTGAAAAAGCCTTAACATCTGCTGTGTCTTTAATGAAAAGTCCTGCCATCGTTGATATTGCGCCTGAGAAGGTTAATCCAGCTATTGAACATTGTTTCCTTATTGCCCCACAGCGAGAAAAAATCGACATGCTAAGAAAACTCATACATGCGGTAAAACCATCAAAAGCTATTGTCTTCCTAAATAAAAATGAGGCAATTATTGATGTTATGGAAAAGCTTAATTATCATAAAATAGATGCTGTTGGTATTTACGGAAATGCCACAAAACAAGAGCGCAAAAAAGCCATCGATCAATTTAAGAGCGGTCAATCCACAGTACTTGTGGCGTCAGATCTTGTCGCGCGCGGTCTTGACCTCCAAAATCTCTCCCATGTTATCAATATGGATATTCCTGTTGATCTAAATGAGTATATTCATCGTGTCGGTCGTACCGGACGTGCCGGAGAAAATGGTGTGGCGATTTCCATCATAACTCTTAGTCAGTTACAAGACATCAAAAAAATAGAAAAAATTAATCATATAGATATTCAATCCAAAGTGATTAAAAACGGGCAACTCATAGATTATAAGTAATCAGCTGATCCCATCTTCAAATCTACTCTTTATACCTTGAAGAACTGACACCAAAAGCACTACCAAAGAAGCCTAAAACTAAACTTAAACCTAAGATTACAATAATCAGATTTTGCATCACTATCCCTTGATTCGGCATAGGAATAAAAGGCAGAGGGCCTGATACCTGTATATAAATCTCATTGATCACAAAATGGCTTAGAACGAGGGACAATAAACCACCAATAAGTGTCATGCTTATACCTTCTATATAAAATGGAAGTGCTATGAAGTATTTGGGTGCACCCAACAGCTCAAGGGTATTGATTTGTTCTCTATGATGATAGATGCCTTGTCTGATAATATGAGACATAATCACCAACGTTGTTATACCAACAGCTGTTAAAGCCAAATAACTGACCAAATTAAGAACATCTGACATATGGCTCAATCGATCCAACACCTCTTTATTGTCCCTAACCAAATCAACATAGGCCATTTGACTGATTTGATCTACTATAGATTCGATTTCAGTGAGTTCTATACCCACTTCCAAAAAGGCGTCAAAGGGGTTGTCCTCAAAAAAGGAAAGTACTTGAGCATCATCACCTAATACTTTTTCCATACGCCCATAAGCCTCATCTTCATTGACAAGATTGACCGACTCCACACCGCGCACATTGGTGATTGAATTGGTCAAATCTATGATTTTTGATTCTGTTAAGCCTTCCTGAAAATAAACGCTGATTTCTGATTCACCTTTGATGGCTTCTGTTACTGAGCTACTGATGTTCCAGCCAGCAATAATCAAAGTCAATACAAAAAATATGAGACCTGTACTGAGTAATGAAAAAATATTGGATATTAAGTTCAAACGAAATATGTCTATAGATTCTTTAATAAAATAACGAAAGTTGTAAATAAAAGTTTTCAATAGGATTTGCCTTGCCTTTCAATATTCACCCTGCCTCGATCCATATGAATGTAAGTGGCATGAGCATGACCTTCAATTAAATGAGTTGCATGGGTGGTCATAATAACCGCAGTCTCTTTCGTTCTAAAAGATCCTAATAGTTCCAACATCTTAATTGCATTATTCCGATCCAGATTACCGGTAGGTTCATCTGCCAATATAAGAGAAGGTTTTCTGGCAACAGCTCTTGCAATCGCTACCCTTTGACATTCCCCCCAAGAAAGGTTGTCCACCTTAATATTTAATTTGTCCTCAAGTCCTACTTTAATCAATACCAATCGTGCTTCTTCTTCAATTTGACTTGGTGTCATGCCGATAAATCGCATCCCAAGCTTCACATTATCCATGGAAGTTTTCCCTTTGATTAATCTAAACTCTTGAAAAATCGGACCGATTTTATGTCGAATCTTATGAATGCTTTTGCTATTACCTTTTTTTATCGGCTCTCCTAATATATTTAAAGTACCACCTGTAGGATACTCACTTCCAATAAGTAACTTAAGTAGACTGGTTTTACCTGATCCGCTTGCGCCGGTAATATAGACCAGTTCTCCTGCTCCAATAGTTATGTCAAAGGGTTTAACCGCTACTGTGCCGTCGTTATAAATCAATTCTAAATCATGTGCCTCTATCATTTTTTCTCCTTCTAAAACAAATTAAGTTGTACCGATAGAATTAAGTCATTCTCTTTAGACTTTGCCGTTTTGATCTTATTGTTGCCAATAATCGGTTTTAGATTCAACCTTAATCCACCGTCTTCAAAAAGTTCATTCATCGACTTCATATCAAGTGGCATATCATAAAAGGTCCCTTCCACCGGAATGAACACCAGTTCAGTACCTTCTACGACTTGAAAATTCCCATCCACACTTAAAAATTTACTCGGTACTGATAATCGAATAAAACCTTCCTCAAACTCAAATTCCAGCTCAGGAATATCCGGATTTTGTAAAATGGCATCGTTAAATACTTTTTCTGATATTATAGCGTCAAAACCGGTTATCGATAACCTAAGCTTCATAGCATCTTCAGGTAGACTGCCGCTTTCAGCTAATCTAGAAAACCCCTCACTGGCTTGTACAAACATAGGTTTAAGTATTTTCCACGCTGTGCTAATTTCATCCAGAATGTTCTCAAAAAATGCTCTTTTATCTAACAGATCTGTTAAATAGGCTTCTTTTTCTATCTTCGTCCGTTTGATTTCTTCTACAACCTTCTGAAGTCTTGTCTGTTCCTCTTCTAAATTCAAAAGTTGTTCTGCCAGTGTTTCTTTTTCTATAGCTAGGCGTTGTTGTACTTCCTCCAAATGATTGAGCAATACACCTGTATCTTGAGTTAAGTCTCTTAGCATATTCAGTCTTCTTAAAAAATCAGCCAAATGGTCGGAGTCAAGCAAGATTTCCAAAAATGTTCCGGCCCCTCTTTTTTGATACGCTTTTAAAATATGTTCGAGAATGTCCCTGTTTTCATTAAATGCAACTTCTTCATCCGCAATTCTTTTTTCTAATGTTTGGATTTCATTATTATATCTGTTAATATCCGTTGATAGCGTCACTTCATCATCCTCAAGCTGCATGATTTCTAGCTCAATCCTGTACAAATCCGACAAAATCATGGCTTCTTCCTCATTGATTTGGAGGATTTGATTTTCAGCTTCTGTCGCCACATCTAAAGTATCCGTGGCATATGACCATGAATAAACAGACAGAACCACTATCAACAGAACGCCAATCATTCTAAAAGGGGTTTTTATCATATATTTCCACTCCAATTCTTTATACACTATAAAGCCCCATTCCTGTTAACATCAACAAAAATGAGGCTATGAAACGAAAAGCATCCAGTAACATATAATTAGACCTTGTTGTTTGAGCCTCCGGCCTTCTGATTAAGCTTACCTTTTTGGCTAGATCCGATTTTTTTATTCGGTATCATTTTTTGTTGGTTATTTTGTGTTGCCTTCTTCTGTTCTAATATTTTTTTCATCATTTCTTGATTTTTCTCTGACATGTGTACTCCTTATAATCTAAATTCATATAAACATATTCATTGCTGTAAATGTTATTATATCATTAATTATATTTTTAATCACCATTTTTTATTTTGATAACCGGATTGAATCATGTATAATGAAAATATATTGACTTTTTTAATAGATATATTATACGGATTGAGCACTACAAACATACAGAAGAAAGGTAAAGTGGCAACACTTTAAGGGTCAACCATGAAAGGTTGGATTATCTACAAAGTATCTAAAGAAGAGTTAAACGAAACACACTATGAAGTCAATCGTTTTCTTGAAGAAGCAGCAAAAATGGACATCGATATTGAAGTCTATTGTCCTGATCAAATTGATATTATCGTCACACGAGAGGACGAAAAAAGTATATATGTGAATGGTGCTATTACCGATTTACCCGACTTTGTACTTCCAAGAATGGGATCCGGTACGACATATTTTGCCTTAGCTCTTATTCGGCATATTGAAAGACTGGGCATTCCATGTATTAACACTTCGCTAAGCATCGAAACGGTTAAAGACAAACTTTTTTCTCATCAGATTTTGGCGCAACGCAACCTTCCGGTTCCAAAAACCATGCTTCTTAAATTTCCGGTTGAAATTCCGCTTATTAAGCGTCTTTTTTCTTTTCCGATTGTTATAAAAACCTTATCTGGTTCTTTAGGTAAAGGTGTTTTTATGGCTGAAAACGAAGACGCTTTTACAAACATCACCCGCATCATAGAAATTGCCAATCCACAGCTTAATATTATTTTGCAAGAAATGATGACCGATAGTCGTGGCCGAGATTTGCGTGTTTTTGTGGTTGGCGGCCGTATAATCGGATGTATGCACCGTCAAGCCGGTGATAATGATTTCCGTGCCAATTATTCTGCCGGTGGTTCCGTGACACCTTATGCATTAACGCCTGCCATAGAATGGTTGGCTCTTGAGGCTACAAAGGTTTTAGGACTTGACATTTCCGGTGTGGATTTACTTTTTGATGGGGACCATTTCAAGATTTGTGAAGTCAACTCCTCACCTATGTTCAAAGGTATGGAATCTTGCGTCAATGTCAATGTACCACATGAAATATATGAATATATAAAAACACGCTTACATGGATAATCAGGAGGCTATATGAAAATTAACTTTGAAGAACCTGCTCTTCTCATCCGACCGGGTACTTTTATTCAGGAAAATCATTATTATCATAAGGTCGTCAATGCTCAAATCAGTCAGCAAGTACTCTTTTTTCTTAATATGGATACAGACAGAATCATAGAACGTTACTGCCATCTAAATCCAAGAGTGGACAGTGATGGACTCACAAGACTTCTTAATTATCGCCCTAATCATATACAGTGGTCCGGTACGGATCTTTTTCATGTGACCACAGCTAATGGAAAAAGGCAAATGGTCGTCATCGAAACCAATTCATCCCCTTCAGGTCAAAAATCCATGCCTTTATTGTTTGATCAAGAAGAAATGGGGGGCTATCAACGACTCATCGAAACATCTTTTTTACCTCTCGTCAAAGAGAAACGAGTGGTCAGTGGTCACTATGCCATTATCTATGATAAAAACGAAATGGAGGCTTCCGGATATGCTGCAGCACTTGCTCAAATAACCGGTGAAGATGTCTATTTAGCCTCTTTCTATGATGGTGACCCAAACCCCAGTGTCAGATTTGTAGATGAAGTCATGGAGGTACGTGACCAAGATGGCAACTGGTTTCCAATTAAAGCTGCTATACGTTATGTGACCCAAACCCCTTGGAACCGTATTCCAGTTAAATCCAAAACACTCATATATAACCCAATTATCGCTTGCCTTGCTGGTGGTCGAAACAAGAGAATGGCGGCCAAAGCTTATGATTTCTATAACGGAGATCTTAAAAATTATGGTCTTAAAATAAATACCCCTGAAACCATCAAAGATGTAAAGTTGCATGAGATTCCTTTATGGGTAGATCGATTCGGTGGACATGCTGTTATTAAAAATCCATATAGCAATGCCGGCCAAGGCGTTTTTACCATTACTTGTAAGCAAGAACTGGATCATTTTATGGCTTTAAGCCATCCCTATGAAGACTTTATTGTACAAAGTCTTATTGGTAATTATCATTGGAGTACCAATGGTAGTGATGGTCTTTATTACCATGTAGGTATGGTTCCTAATAAAAAGAAAGAAATCTATGTAGCTGATCTAAGGTTTATGATTGCTTCTACGCCAAATGGCTACCGTCCTATAGCTATGTATGCCAGAAGGGCTGAAAGTCCCTTAACAACCAATCTCGAGCCATCTGAAGACTCCTGGCAAATGCTTGGTACGAATCTATCCATTAAAATGGTGGATGGATGGGCCAGCGAAACCGGTCGACTAAAATTGGTGGATCAAAAAGATTTCAACCAGTTAGGTCTAAGTCTTGACAGTCTAATAGAAGGCTACATACAGTCTGTATTGTCCACAATCGCCATCGATAAATTGGCAGCAGAACTTGTCAACACCAAAAAGCAATTACGAAGAAAACTCTTCATGGCCATCAACGGTGACCCCATACTCATGGACGAAATCATTTAGTTCCGAATGCTTCAACGGAATCTATGTATAAACAAAAAAGTCATCCCCCCCGGAATGACTTTTTTTGCGCTAACTTATGAATGCTTTTTATCCATACTTCTTGTTGCTACCACATTAACACCAGTATCTAATAAGTTCTCTATAATAACCTGCCTTACTTTAACGGGTGCTTCAACAACAACTTTATTAATTTCATCCATGGCTTTGAAAATCAGACCTTTTGGAATCTCTTCTTCCGTAAATACAGGTAATCGATTCAAGAAGCCGTTTTTGATAGCTACAGTTGTACACAATGATCTGGTTGGATGTGTTAACTCTGCCTTAGCATACTCAGGCCCACGCTTACATGCGTTACCTGTTACTATAAATTCATCTCCGTTTTGTTCAACTTCCATTAAACATCCAACGGGACATGCAATACATACTAATTCAATTTTGTTCTCTAACATCTTATGCATCCTCCCCTACAATAGAAAATACCAGTTCGCCTTCAGCTTTAGCCAAATCGGAAGGTTTAAGTTTGACTTGTTCCATTTCTCCCGGCGCCAAATGACGTCGTTTGATTGACTTAATCACTGTATCTCCTGATTTTACTTCCAAACGCATATTGGAGTATACATTATTTACACGCATAAACATAACCAATTCATCTTTAACATTGTCTACTAATATTTTACTAGGTACAACATAGGTGATACCAAAGCCTGTGTTGGCTTCTACAACCTTACCTTCTGTCGCCTTTTCGTTCTTGATATATTTTGCTGCATTTAAGCCTGCACGACGACTTTCTTGAGTAACAAAGTCAACAAGATCATGTACATGAACAACATTACCGCAAGCAAAAATACCTTCAACACTGGTTTCCATGGACTCATTAACAAATGGTCCAGATGTAACCGGATTAAGCTTAATTCCTGCTTTTTTGGAAAGTTCATTCTCAGGAATCAGTCCTACAGAAAGTAATAATGTATCCACTTCATACTCTTTTTCAGTCCCTGGCACTGGTCTGAAGTTCTCATCTACTTGAGCAACAATGACCTTCTCAAGACGATCTTTACCTTCTATCTTAACGATGGTATGGCTGAGTAATAATGGAATATTATAGTCATCTAAACATTGTACGATATTACGTTTTAAACCACCGGAAAATGGCATCAATTCTGCAACACCAAGAACTTCAGCGCCTTCAAGGACCATACGTCTAGCCATAATAAGTCCGATATCACCTGAACCTAGTATGAATACCTTTTTACCTGGCATAAAGCCTTCCATGTTGGTATATCTTTGTGCTGTTCCTGCTGAATACACACCGGAAGGTCTATAGCCAGGGATGTTGATAGCGCCTCTTGTACGTTCTCTACATCCCATAGCCATAATAACAGCTTTCGCTTGGAAGGTCTGATAACCTGTCTTAGGGTTAATCACATGTACAACTTTTTCAGGTGTAACATCCAGTACCATTGTATCTACAACATAATTTATGTTCATAGATTTGGCTTCTTCAATAAATCGCTCTGCATATTCAGGACCTGTTAATTGCTCCTTGAATATGTGTAGCCCAAAACCGTTATGGATACATTGTTGTAGTATGCCACCTACTTCACGGTCTCTTTCTATGATCAAAATACTATCAACACCATTTTTCTTTGCCTCTATAGCGGCAGCTAAACCAGCCGGTCCACCACCGACAACAATCAAATCATAATTTTGCATAGTTTCGTCCTCTCTTTTATTCTTCTACGTTTTTTGTTCTGCCGGTTAATATGTATGCCTTAGGTGAATCATAGCTAACCTGATTCATGGATTTACCAAGTTCTCTAGATAGAATCTCAATAACACGTGGCTCACAAAAACCACCTTGACAACGCCCCATACCTGCTCTTGTACGTTTCTTAACAGATTTAACAGTCGTTGCACCTACATTACGATGAATCGCATCCATGATTTCGCCTTCTGTAACCGTTTCACATCTACAAATAACACGACCATAAAGAGGATTATCTTTAACTAAGGCTGCTTTTTCTTCAAAGTCCAACTCCTCAAAACGAATGAAAGGACGACGCACAGGATTAAAAGTTGGGTTTGGCTCAAAACCGCCGTTTCTTTCTTTGATCTCGTCAGCAATAAACACCGCTACAGCTGGGGCCGCTGAAAGACCTGGTGATTCAAAACCGCCTACATTGAAGAAGCCTTTTACATCCGGTGTTTCACCAAGTACAAAGTCATGGGTTGTCGAAGTCGCTCTAATGCCTGAAAAAGAACGAATAACTTTTCTGTTATCAATTTTACTGGTTGTTAGTGCAGCAGCCTCACGAATCATAGCAAGCTCGGGTGCTGTTGTGCTAACATCTTCTTTATCATCTACAAATACTGAGTCCGGTCCTATCAATAAATTACCATGAACCGTTGGGGCAACCAAAATACCTTTACCTACATCTGATGGACATTGAAAAAGAACCGTGTTTACAAGGTTGCCAATATCCTTATCCATGATGAAGTATTGACCTTTTCTTGCTTGTATCTCAAAAGTTGGTGCTGCAATCATATTATTGACTTTATCCGAAAAAACACCGGCTGCATTGACGACGTATTTAGTTTGGAAATCTTGTTGATCTGTCTTTACTGTAAAGACATCGCCGTCTTTGCTAATGGCTTCTACTACAGTGTTTAAGTATAACTCTGCACCATTATCCATAGCATTTTCCATACAGGCTATCGCCACTTCCCATGAAGAAATAATACCAGCTGTTGGTGCGTATAACGCTCCAAAAATAGTATCATTAATATTAGGTTCCATTTCAAGAACTTCTTCTTTAGTTAATATTTTTTGATCCGGTACGCCGTTTTCTATACCTCTTTCATAAAGGAGCTCAATGGTTGCTAGGTCAGCTTCTGAGAAAGCAAGTACAAGTGAACCAACTCTTTTAAAAGGAATATCTAGTTCCTCAGTAAGTTGTGTGTACATTGCATTACCTTTTGCATTGAATTTCCCTTTGTTCTTGTAAGGTTCTGCATCGTATCCGGCATGAATAATGGCACTGTTTGCCATGGTTGTTTCATTTGCAACATCGTTTTCTTTGTCAATAACAGCTATTTTCAGCTTGTACCTAGACAACTCTCTTGCAATAGATGTGCCCGCTACGCCGGCACCGATTATTACTACATCATACATTTTATTGCCTCCTTAAAGTGTTTTAAATATGTTATTCATCTATTGTAATTATTTGATCTGAAAAACCTAGCCTTCAGTTTATCACATCAAATAATTTATAAAAAAGGCCGCACATATCCAGTAAGTCTGAAAAGATGTACGGCCTCTCAATATGATGCCATTTATTACTTTTTAATTATCTCTTTATACCGTTACGTTTTTTCTTAGTCAATCCAAGATTGTGCACGACTAACAGCTTTTTGCCATCCAGCATAAAGCTCATCTGCATTATCAATTGAAGGCTCGAAACGGCGATCTAGGTTCCAAGAATCTATAACAGATTGCTTGCTTTCCCAGAATCCAACTGCAAGTCCTGCAAGGTAAGCAGCACCAAGAGCTGTTGTTTCAATAACTTCTGGACGCTCAACTGGAGCTTTAACGATATCTGCTTGGAATTGCATTAAGAAGTTGTTAGCGCAAGCGCCACCGTCTACTTTAAGTGCAGCCAAAGTGATACCTGAATCTTCTTGCATTGCGTCAAGTACGTCTCTTGTTTGATAAGCTAATGATTCTAATGTAGCACGAACGATATGGTTTTTACCAGTACCACGAGTCAATCCAAGGATTGCGCCACGTGCATACATATCCCAGTATGGTGCGCCAAGTCCAGCAAATGCAGGAACAACGTAAACACCGTCTGTACTGCTAACTTGAGTTGCAAAGTACTCACTGTCTTTTGCACTGTCTAGTATCTTAACTTCATCTCTTAACCACTGGATTGCTGCACCAGCTATAAAGATAGAACCTTCAAGAGCATATTCAACTTTGCCGTCAACGCCCCATGCGATTGTTGTTAAAAGACCTTTAGTTGATGGAATCATTTCTTCGCCAGTGTTCATTAGCATGAAACAACCAGTTCCGTAAGTGTTTTTAGCCATACCTTTTTCGAAGCAAGCTTGTCCAAATAATGCTGCTTGTTGGTCGCCAGCTGCGCCGGATATAGGTGTATTGCCACCAAGTAATGCAGTGTATCCATAAACTTCACTGGATTGTTTAACTGTTGGAAGCATAGAAGTAGGAACTGTTAATGCAGTCAATAATTTTTCGTCCCACTTAAGGTCACGAATGTTGTACATTAATGTTCTTGATGCGTTTGAGTACTCAGTAACGTGTGCTTGACCTTTTGTCAAGTTCCAGATTAACCATGTGTCCATAGTACCGAACAATAATTTACCTTCGTTAGCTTTGTCTCTTGCGCCTTCAACATTGTCAAGGATCCATTTTACTTTTGTGCCTGAGAAGTAAGCATCAATTACAAGACCAGTATTTAAATGAACATACTCAGTTAATCCTTGTGCTTTTAATTCTTCACAGATACCAACTGTTTGACGAGATTGCCATACAATTGCATTATAAACTGGTTGTCCAGTAGTTTTGTCCCAAACAACTGTTGTTTCTCTTTGGTTCGTGATACCAATAGTTGCTACTTCATCAGCTGTAGCATTAACTTTTTTCATTGCTTCCATCATAACACTTCTTTGTGATTCCCAAATTTCAAGTGCATCATGCTCTACCCAACTCGGATTAGGATAGATTTGAGTGAACTCTTTTTGAGCTACAGAAGCGATTTGTCCGTCATGTGTAAAAAGAATAGCTCTACAGCTAGTAGTACCTTGGTCTAACGCCATTACATATTTCTTTGCCATATTCTAAATACCTCCATATTATATTGTTATACCTTCTTTACAGTTACCCGTAATTTTTTCTGTAATTCTATATCATTCTTTAAGTCATTCTTTTATTGTTAATTGACAACTTTGTTTTGTTACTTATCCCATACAAGATAGTAAGAAACCACCCAAAAGTCCGCCAACGATTGCAAATACTAAGTTTACAAAGCCTTTTCCTGCATCTGCTTTGTCCACGATGATATTAGCTGTGAACAAACCAAAACCAGCTGCATAAGCCATATCGATCCATGCTGCGCCTGTTTGATAGATTAATCCAACGCCATGATTTAATGACCATGCTGTACCTACTATAAAGCCAGCTGCCAACCAGCCACCAATTGGTCCAAAGTTTCCAACTAATTCGCCCCAAATAATTCTGATTAAAAAGGCAAATATAAATCCTCCTGAAAATGTAGCTAATCCTAATTGTAGAGTCATTTGTCTTCCCTCCTAATCTTTCTTGAGTGCTGAATTTTGAAGTAAACCGCCAACTGTTGCACCTGTGATACCACCAAGAATAACGATGATCATTGTTGGTAGAGAATCAACAACTACTTGGAATGTTCCTGCTTCGAATGCGCCACGTGCAGTACCTGCAACACCAATACCAACTGCCATGTCAACCCAAGCGCCGTCGTTGTTATGAACACCAATGAAGTGATTCATAAACCACATTGTTGAAATGATAGCAAATCCAGCAAACCAACCGCCACCAATTCCGTAAGCTCCTGCAAAAGCGCCCCAAACGCTCATTACAAACATACCGGCAATTGCTGCTCCTAAAATTGTACCTAAATGTTTCATGTTTTTACCTCCCAAGATAAAATTAAGTTTTGTGTTGACCAGGTCCTTCGTTATCATGCACCATTTTAACTTGACCGGTAATGATGCACAAAAAAAGAAAGCATAGTTGATACATTAAGAATGTGAAAATCAATACTAATTTCCAAATTCTTGATCCACACGGCTCTCAAACTCTCGACCTAATCGTTATTAACTTATATGACAACTATACATTATTAACAAAGCATTTGTCAAGTTCATTTTTTCTTAATGCACATTGACGAAAAGAGAATGACTATCGACATCTTCGTTAAATAATTAACTTAATTTTGCTGTTATTTTGGGTGTTTTTATTAGCTATACCATATTTTTTCACTACTGGTCGAAATAGATGTAGCACCTGCCTTAAGTCCTTCAAGAACTTCCTGTTTGTGTTCAATTAAACCACCCACAATAATAGGCACAGATAACTCTTTACTCATAACCGCGGTGATCTTAGGAATAATTCCTGGCATGATTTCTACTGCATCCGGTTTCATGCCTTTGATCGTAGCAATGCCGGCATTAATTGACTTAGAGTCTAACATAAACAGACGTTGAATGACCAACATGTCCATCTCTTTTGCTTTCTTTGTAAGACTTGATTTGGTGGTTACGATACCTGTCGGATTAATTTCGGATTGAATATAACGGAGTGCATAATTGTCATGAGAGAAACCATGAATCAGGTCAATATGGATGAAAACCTTTTTGTCGTTTGCTTTGGCGTAATTGACATCATCTTTCAATGTCATGATATCACCATAAAGCATAAAAATCACATTACATGGCGATTTGATGGCCTTTTCCATATGTTCTCTTGAACTGACCGCTGCGATAATCGGATTGTCGATTAAAATATCATTCATTTGCGATTTAGACATTTTTTTTCCTCCAAGTGTTTTTTAACTTACCGTTGCTAAATGTACTATAAAAGTACCTAAAAGTCAAGTAATACCAGTAACCGCGCAGTCTTCTGAAACATAATCATTCAATCCACATTGTATACAATAAACGATAGCCAGCAATTGCTTCGTTATATTTTTATCAATCAATTTTCAGATATTTTATATTTTATTACCTATTTTTTATTTATATTACGTTTATTCTGATGTTTTTTTTTAGTTTATTTCAGTAAATTTGTAAATCATTTCCTAAAATAGACAAAATCCCAACATTTTTGACTAAAAATGCAGAATTTAATAGGATTTTCCTAAACAGTCCTATCATTTGAAGTGTAAGATACAGAAAAAAGTAGGCCCATTGGCCTACTTTTTATTGTTCTGATAAAACTTTTATAAAATCGCGCATATAATCCGGTAAATCAGGTGGCCTTCTAGCCGAAACAAGATGACCATCCACCACACTTGGTTCATCCAGCCATATTGCACCTGCATTCATCATATCGTGTTTAATACCCGGTGTACTTGTTACTTTTTTTCCTTTTAATATATCCGCAGATATGAGTACCCAACCTGCATGACAGATTTCGCCAATGACTTTCTTTTCTTGATCCATGCGTTTGGTTATGGTCAAAACCGCATCGAATCGACGTAATTTATCCGGTGCCCATCCTCCCGGCACCAGTAGAGCGTCAAATTCCATGCCCATAGCCTCATCAAAATCCATATCCGCTGTGGCCGGTACACCATATTTACCGATATATGTCTCACCTTTCTTTTCACCAGCCAGAAACACCTCTGCACCTTCTTCTCTTAGACGGTATATCGGATACCATAATTCAAGGTCTTCAAAATCCGTATGTACAAATGCTAAAACTTTTTTGTTCTTCAGCTTCATTTTTTAATCCTTTCTTATTAATTATATTATGATTATTATGAATCATATGCCAACTACATATGTTTTTCCACGAGTAAGTTATATATTTTTTCTGCATTCTCAGCATAGCTTTCCTTGGAAAGTGAACTTACAATCTCTAAACCACGGTTACGCATGGTGACTGTTTTATCCGGATGGTTGATGGCGTCAGCAATTTGATACCTCAATTCTGCTTCAGTCTTAAACAACCGTCCTGATTCACCTTCCATGACAATACCTTGTACATTCGTATCGTCATAGACAATCACACCAAGGTTTGAAGCCATCGCTTCAATAATTGTTAACCCTTGAGTTTCCGTATAGGACGCACTTATGAATATATTTGCCATCTTATAATACTGCCCAATCTCTTCATAAGGTACTCTTCCTACAAATACCACATGTTCATGAAGATCTAGCTCCTCACATTGCTTTAATAATTGGCTCAGATATGGTCCGTCTCCAACAATTACCAATTTAAGTTGCTTATGGACCTTTATGAGTTCGGGCATTTGATCTAACAAGAATTCAAGATTCTTTTCTTTGCTGATACGACCCAAAGATAGTAACACAAAATCCGTTTCTTCAATATGATGGGATTTCCTAAGTGCCAGTATTTTCGAATCATCTGCTTCAATCTTACCAAACTTGTCAATATCGATACCTGTGGGTAAGATATGAATATCGTTTTTGATCCCATACCGCCTAAGAGATACCAAGGTTTTATCTGTTGGTGCAATAATACAGCTGTATTTCTTCGTATAAATTTTACAACTCTTGGCGACCATCTTCTTGACCACCCTTTGTCCATACTTCAAATTATAAATATAATGGGTATAATCTTCATACATGGTATGATAAGTATGAACCAAGGGTATGTCTAGTACCCTAGCCATGTATTTCCCAAGTAAACCCACCGAAAACTCAGTATGGGTATGTACCAAATCCAACTTTAATGCTTTAATCATTTTAATTAAAGGTACATTAAAAGGAATACCTAATCTAAACTCATTCATCCTTATAATCGGTATGGACTTGATCCGAATAACATTTTCTCGCTCTTCTATATGATGAGGTACTTTAACGGTTATGATGGTTACGTTATGTCCTCTTTTTTCAAGTTCTTCTTGTAACATCATGACCGAAGTCACTACACCATTAATCTGTGGATAATAGCAATCTGTAAAAATACCAATATTCATTTGACCACCTCAACCAACGTTCATACGTTTTCTATAATTCTAAAATTTAAGTCCTAACCAAATCAGTATAACAGACTAATATTAAATAACCGTTAAGACTTTCTTAGGTTTTCTTAAAAGGATTTCGCTTCAAACTCAAATTTATAGTGGTCCAATTTCAATGTGTCTCTAATCTCAATCAGTTCTTTTTGTACCGCTTCATTTACAGGAACACCTTTGTCTTTTCTAAACAAACCATGGTTGTATTCTTTTTCACCTGCTGTGAATATGGCTTCTTCACCCGGAGCTTTAATAGAACCTCTCAGTTCCCTTAGGATGTCACCGGTTGTTTTCTTAAAACTCTCAAGACCCATAAAGGCTTCTGTATCAATGGCTATAAAGAAATGGCCCAAATGATAGGGTACTTTCTCGCCATTTTCACCAATACCTGTTAGCATTCTAAGGAAGTTACCTTGTTGCAGTGCCGCAGACAATACTTCAACCACTGTCGCATAACCATAGCCTTTGTACCCTGCTAACGTCTCACCTATACCGCCAAGAGGTGCCAATGCCGCATTCCCACTAACCAAATCTTCAAGAATCTGTTCAGAATCCGTCATTGCTTTACCATCTCTTCCAATAACCATACCTTCCGGTGTTTCTTTCCCCACTCGGGCAAAATATTCAATTTTACCCCTTTGAGTAATCGATGTTGCGCAATCCAATATAAATGGAAATGGCTCATCTGTTGGCAGACCAAAGGTCAATGGGTTTGTCCCCAACATATTTTCTACACCAAATGTAGGCGCTATTGATGGTCTTGCATTGGTTCCCGTAATACCTATGCATCCGGCTTCTGTCGCCATTTCTGCATAATAGCCTGCAATACCGTAATGTGTTGAATTCCTTACAGCCACCATACCCATACCGTATTTTTTTGCTTTTTCTATAGCCATGGTCATCGCCTTATAACCAATCACTTGGCCCATACCATCATGGCCGTCTACAACTGCTGTAGTAGCCGTTTCTCTTATCACTTCAAAGTCTGTTATCGGTTTTTGAATACCGGCCTTTATTCGATCCAAATATATAGGTTTAAATCGATTGACACCGTGAGAGTCGATACCCTTTCGATCTGAAGCTATTAAAACATCTGTACAGATAGCGGCATCCTCTTTTGGCACACCATAGCCTATGAAAACTTCTTTTACAAACCCGGTAATGGTTTCCCAATCCACGTAAATTTGTTCCATTGTACATTCCTCCCTAAATTCAACGATCCATTAATTATACATTTCTGCGTCAAGTACACTTTATTATAACATGTTTCAACATTGTTTGAACAATTATGCTGACTCAAGTGGCTACTTACAATCTTATTTTTTTCCGAAATTATCCAGTCCTATTTTAGCTTCTTCAGGTAAAGTTTTAAGTAAGCAAAGATGAAGGGTGACTGCTGCGCCTATGAATACTAACATAATCTTTACATAGAAAATTGGTACTATATATATGGAAAATCCTAAAGAACCCCATAAAAAGAGTAATGCCATTATTCTGGTTCTCTTTTTAATCGCCTTATATTCCACATAATTATGGATATAGCTACCAAAAGTCTTATGATTCATAATCCAATGGTGCATTTTCTTAGAACTTCTCAAATAACAATAAGACGCCAAAAGTAAAAAAGGTGTGGTTGGTAATAAAGGTAGAAAAATACCTAGAATTCCCAAAAACACGGATATTGTACCTATCGTTAGTAAAAAATATTTTTTTGTTGTTTCGTAGATTTTATTCATGCCATCGCCTCTAACTTTTATCCTTCTAGACTAGGAAGTATACAACCTCGTCAATTCCAGCACCAAGTTGCCATCTTTTTTTTCTACAATCGCCGAGTCCACCATAGCACAAATTAAAGTGATTTCATCATCTTCGTCCGTTTCTCCTGCTAATTGCCAGTAATATTCTTCTATTTCTCTCTGTCGTTGGCTATTCAGTCGCTTTGAGAGCTGTTCAATATACGCATCATCAAAATTTGTATGATAATCTACAATTTTAATGATACATTTCTCCTTTGTTATTACAATCTTAAAATCCAACTCATTGGTATCTTCTTTTAGGAATAATGTGGTAAGCTCATCCACCATACGGCTTATTTTTTTCACTTCATGTCTCATAACAGTTATTCTCCTTTTTTGAATGCATCGATAATTGGTATTAAGAACCCAGCAACCAACCCACCTGCAAAACCATTGTTGTATAAATTAATGCCACCATGGATGACACCTACATTCGTAACGAGGGTAAGATGTAATACACCTGCTAATATACCTATGATGGGTCCGAATGATCCGGCTATAGGTGCTATGGTTGTAGAAAAGAGTACAGAAATAATAAAGCCCGTACTCGTAAAGTCATAACCAAAAATAAAACCACCGAATAAAACACCTATTACAATGGGCAAACAGTTTTTGGGATGTTTACCAAAGGCCCCAAAACCAACAATTGTCAATATGCCAGCAATGACCGGTCCATTGACGATGCCACCTAGTGAAAGAACCAAGCTGGTACTGAGTATACCCATTATACCCATATTCATGAATGTTATACCATACCCAACAAGTTCTGTAAAATCTGTTATGGTTCGTCCTCTGTACTTGAGAATGTTCTTATATTCTTTAAAACCTCGATCATTAATCTTATAACCCATAACAATAAGATATGTAAAAAGCAAGTACAGCATAACGATTATGGTTATATGTTGGTTTGTGTCTAATATATTCACAGGCGTTATATTAATCTTAAAGTTTCTTAGCAAGCTTGTAAATACCGTTCCCACGATGCCTGCCGTAAATCCGATATTATAGAGATTATAGCCATCATGAAATTTTAACATATGTGAGGATAAAGGTACAATGATAAAACCAATCAGTGTCCCAATTAGTATACCCATAAAATAATTAAACCCTCGATCAAAATAACCTCCAAATGTAATCTCACTAACAATTGGTGCTAGAGCTGTACTAAACATAATGATGAGTATAATATTTTTCATTGCAATGCCTTGCCAACGTGCATAAAGATAGCCACCTAAATATATAGGTAAGATATTGAGAATATTTTTCCCAAAAAAAGAAAAACCAATTACTGTAAAAATTGCAGCAATCAGTAACCCATTAATCCTCATCTCAAAACGCCTTAATAAATATATGTTAAATAAACCCACCAATGCTGCATTGATAAATGTAGCACCTACCCCGCCAACTTTCAAGAAATCCGTTAAGAGTGTTGTCGGAGAATAAAAAATAGCTATAAGTCCTTCCGATAAGACCTCCTGATTTGCTAAACCATAGGCAATACCAAAAACCATAAAGACCAATGGAAAAACGCTCAGAATAAGTTGCTTACCTTCCTTCTGTAATTCTTTTTCTTCGTATGTATTGGAATAGATCATCTTGTCACCTCCAGGAAGTTGTCTTTGATTTTTTCCATTATAAAGTAAGCCGCCAGATTGCACAAGGCTTTATGCCTCAATTACAAAAAAAGTATTGACAAAAATAAATAATGGTTATATAGTTAGTTACATAAGTAGTTAACCAACTAAGAAAGGATGTATGTCTGATGAACATTGATTTCGGCAGTCAAATTCCTATATACCTTCAGATTTCACAATCCATTGAAGACGATATCATACGTGATATATTTGAAGAAGAGACACAGATACCTTCAACGACAGAGGTCTCATTAAATTATAATATTAATCCTGCAACCATTGCAAAAGGTTTTAACCTCCTCGTTGATGAGGGCATTCTTTATAAAAGGAGAGGCGTCGGTATGTTTGTAGCAAAAGATGCAAAAAAAACACTCATTAAAAAACAAAAAGACCATTTTTACGATAAGTATGTTGTGCATCTCTTACATGAAGCTGACAAGCTGGGCATCCATATCGAAGATATCGTAAAAATGCTGACAGGAGGTCCGGAATATGAATAACATTGAGCTAAAAAGCATCACTAAGAATTATAAAGCCACTTGTGCCTTAAAAGATATCTCCCTTATTTTTGAAGAAAAAAGAATCTATGGCCTATTGGGACGTAATGGCGCAGGAAAAACCACTTTACTTAATTTAATGACCAATCGCATTTTTCCGACCCATGGTCACATAACTCTATCCGATCAACCCATTACCGAAAACGATGCCCTCCTCGAGCGTATTTTTTATATGACAGAAAGAAATCTTTACCCAGAGAGTATGAAAATTCATGAAGTATTTCGTTGGACCAAGACATTTTATGGGAATTTTGACCTCAACTACGCCAATGGGTTGTGTAAAAAATTCGACTTGAATCCTAACAAAAAAATCAAGGCACTATCCACCGGTTACAATACCGTTGCTAAATTGATTGTCGCTTTGGCTTCTAATGCTGAATTGCTGATTTTTGACGAACCTATATTAGGCTTAGATGCCCATCATAGAACACTTTTTTATAAGGAACTCCTTGCCCAGTATATCAAAACGCCAAAAACCATTATTCTTTCAACACATATTATTGAAGAAATTGCTGATTTACTTGAGTGGGTCGTCATCCTTGGCAACCAAACAGTGCTCATTAATGAAAGTGTATCTTCCTTACTTGAGCGTGCTTATACCGTTACAGGCAAATCTTCAGATGTAGAAGCTTTTATCCAAAACAAAAACTTCATTGGCTTAGAATATTTAGGTAACTATTGTAAAGCCACCCTTCTTGAAACACCTAACACAGAAACGCTTGAAACAATTCATCAAATAGGTCTTGAAAAATCCAAAGTCGGTTTGCAGGAACTTTTCATAAAACTAACGGATATAGGAGGTGTTTTACATGAAATCCCTAAAATTGGCTAATTTTCATATACAAATGATGCTGCCCTCCGCAATGATCTACTATATGGTCTTCATTACGATTATAACTTTCTTAGCTGCAAGCAATTCAGGCAGTGGTCAGAATTTCTCTTCGTCAGGACTTGAATTATCCACCGCTATATTTCTTTTTGTCATGGGCTTAAATGCATTTAGAGAAAACTTTAATTTCTCTCAAGCCAATAATTTATCAAGGAAGACATTTTGGAGCGGTTTACTCATGTCTATTCTACCAATAGCTTTCCTGATGTCCATTATTGATCTCATCATAAACCGGATTTACAATATTTTTGTTCCATCACCTACGAACTTTGATATGATTTATGGTACCTACCGTGATACTGGCATGTTTGATTGGAACGCTATGCAATATATTTGGGTACAAAATAATTCCTATTTCACACTTATTTCTACTGTTATTTGGCAATTTGCTGTTTATGTTCTTTTCTTTATATTGGGAGTTGTTATTACCATGATTTACTTCAGAAGCAGTAATCTTCTTAAAATCATTGTATCCTTGACACCTGTCGCATTACTTGTACTCCTTAGGAATATGATTGGCTTATTGCCAAGTACTTGGATTCGTGGTCTGGGATATTTCATTCCCACTGCCTTCGGCTGGCATTCTAGAAACCCTTATATGGCTATATTCACGTTCCTCCTTTTGAGTCTATTTCTGACCGGATGCTTTTATATACTACTAAGGAGAGCAGAGGCAAAAGAATAAAATCTTGATAAAAACATTAGGCTATAAAATTAACAAAGCCATTTTGGAAGTTGACCTATATAGGATCAACTTCCAAATGGCTTTTTCGTGACTATTAGGTTTACAACAACATTTTATAATACTTTACATTTTTCATTTAAAGTATTATAATCCTTTTTTTTCACATTGGTACTACCCATCACAACAATATCACCAAAAACATCTAAAAACTCCGAATCAACAATCTGTCTTCTCACTTCACAAACATCATATTCGACTCTGATAATCTCAGCCTGAACTTCATGGGTAAAGTCAATCATCACATAACCCGCTCTATTGTCTCCATCTTTTGGTCTACCTACACTGCCTGTATTAATTAATGTTTTTTCACCCACTATTTTGATATAAGGAAAATGGGTATGTCCAAACATAATGATATCCGCATCCACTTCTTCTATAATGGATTTTTGAATCTCCAAGCTTTCTTCAAATACGTACTCAACAATGGAAAAAGGACTGCCATGTACCAACAATACTCTATGTCCATTGATATCTATAAGGATTCTATCTTCCAATTCTCTTAAAAAGGCTTTGTTATCTTCTGTGGTTAATTTTAATGACACTGAAAGAGAGTTCTCCATCCAGTCTTTTTCTCGCTTAGAGTGTAATTTGCAACCACAAGTCGGTAAATAGAAGCCAACCGCTTCGTCATAATTACCGAGTATGGTCCTAATCTTATGGGTTTTAATGCGTTCTATCACTTCATTTGGACGTGGTCCATAACCCACCAAATCTCCTAAACATAATACATGAGACATTGGAATGTTGCGAGATCTGATATCTTCAAGTACCGCTTTTAGTGCCATATCATTCCCATGTATATCGGATATAAAAGCATATTTTTCCATATGCGATCACCTACCTAATATTTTAAACAATTATATTGTTCTTGAGTTTGTTTCGTTATACATTCATCTGCCAGCTCAAGAATTTTTTTGATTTTCTCGTCCTTAATAGAATAGATGACGAACTTACCATTTTGGATAGTGTCTACCAGATTGGTATCTCTTAGGCATTTCAAATGATTTGAGATCTTCGATTGACTAAAACCGGTTTCTTCAACCAATTCCGAGACCGTTTTATCACCTTCACTTAATAGTCCAAATATAACCATACGGCTATAATCAGAAAATCCACTAAAGAATTTATTCATCATTCGGTATTTCATGATTTCATTTTTATCCAACATATCCTCATCCACCTATATTCAAATATATTTTGACGACTCCTATCTTATTATAGCATAACCTACCTATGCTTTCATCCTTTTACCTACATCATCAACCAAATTTTCCGCTTATATAACGTTCTGTTCTGTTATCTTTCGCATTAGAGAAAATCTCTCCGGTTTCTCCCATCTCAATCACTTCACCATTTAAGAAAAAAGCTGTTTTGTCACTAATTCTTGCAGCTTGATGCATCGAATGGGTGACGATTATGATGGTATAATGCTCTTTTAATTGCACCAACAAGTCCTCTATCTTCATGGTGGATATTGGGTCAAGAGCAGAAGTCGGCTCATCAAAAAGTAGTATATCCGGCTTCATAGACAAGCATCTTGCGATACAGAGTCGTTGTTGTTGTCCTCCTGACAACTCAAATCCTGATTTATTCAAGTCTTCTTTAACTTCTTCCCATAATGCTGCTTGCTTAAGGCTAGATTCTACCAATTCTTTTTGCAAATGTTTTTTCTTAAGGCCATGTCTTTTGGGTCCATAAATGACGTTTTCAAAAATTGACTTCGGCAAAGGATTTGGCTTTTGAAAAACCATACCAACCTTCATCCTAAGTTCAACAACATCTATATCTTTATCTACAATGTTCATACCGTCATAGATGATACTGCCATCTACACTTGTATTCTTAATAAAATCATTCATGCGATTAAACGCTCTTAAAAAAGTTGATTTACCGCAACCTGAAGGTCCAATCAAAGCTGTAATCTCATTGGGTTCTATGGTCATATTAACATCTTTTAGAGCTTGAACATCACCGTAATAAAAATTCAAGTCTTCTACGATAATTTTCGACATCACTATACCTACTCTCTAATCAATTCTATTTTGATATTTATTTCTAATAACTATGGCTATGGCGTTGGACGTCAATAAGAAAATCAGCAGTAAAAGGATACCTGCAGCAGCAATCTTCTGAAACTCCGCCTGCGGTCTTGATGTCCAGTTGAAGATCTGAATCGGTAAAGTTGTATACGCATCAAAAACACTTTTGGGTGCAAAATTAATATAGCCGGCTGCACCCACTAATATGAGAGGTGCTGCTTCACCCATAGCTCTTGAGACGCCTAAGATAGAGCCCGTCAATATACCGGGTATCGAAAAAGGTAGCACAACACCTGTTATGGTTTGCCATTTCGTCATGCCGACAGCGTAGGATGCCTCTTTCAAATTAGTGGGTACACTTTTGATTGCTTCTTGGGACGAAACAATAATTACAGGTAATATTAACAAAGTCAACGTTAATGCACCGGATAAAATACTTCTTTGAAATGCTAGGAATCTGACAAATACTGCAAGACCTAGCATACCGTAGACAATTGAAGGAATACCTGCCAAATTACTAATATTCAGCTGAATAAATCGGTTGATATGATTGGCTTTATCTGAGTATTCTTCCAAGTATAATGCGGTGCCCACACCAAGTGGTATGGAAAATAAAGCGGTTAAACCTATGGTCCAAATGCTACCTAATAGAGCCGAATAAATCCCTGCATTCTCAGCTTTTCTCGAAGGCATGCTGGTAATAAAATCCCAGTTAAACCAACCCCAACTATCACGAATAATCGTATACAGTAATATAGCCAAGACAAAAACAGAAAACATGGTCATCACTAACAAAATTATGTAAAATAAACGGTTTAGCATAACTTTGGGTTTTGTATTGTAATTGTGCAATTGATCATGATAATCTTTCATCCTAATTTCTCCTTCTGTTTTTTCACAATCCATCGTGCCAGAATATTTAATGACAAGGTCATAAAAAACAAGAGCCCACCAATGGCAAATAACGTCTGATATTCAATGGTACCATGCTGTATATCACCTAAACTGATATTCACCATAAAACCGGTCATTGTTTGAATACTGTTTAGAGGGTTAAGAGTGAAGGTCGGACTCTGTCCTGCTGCTATAGCAACAATCATGGTTTCACCAATGGCTCTGGATATCGCTAATATAAATGCTGAGCCTATACCGGATATTGCCGCCGGTAAAACTACTTTTAGTACCACATCCAGTTGTGTCGATCCAAGTGCATAAGCACCTTTTCTAAGTGAATCCGGAACTGCCATCATCGCATCCTCACTTAAAGAGGCTACCATCGGAATAATCATGATACCAACGGCTATACTGGCACTTAGTGCATTGAATATTTGTGTTTGAGGTAAAAAAACCCTAATTAAGGGTGTGATCACTGTTAAAGCAAAAAAACCATATACAATAGATGGAATCCCTGCTAAGATTTCTAGAATAGGTTTAAGAATTTTTCTGACTTTTTTGGGTGCGTATTCACTTAAATAAATAGCACTACCAAGGCCAAATGGAATTGCAATCAGACTCGCACCTATTGCAATCATCAATGTACCTGTTAGTAAAGGCAAAACACCAAAATTCTGCGGTCGTAATGTGGGTGACCACTTCGTCGAAGTAAAAAACTCCACTATGGAAACTTCTTTAAAAAATATAAAAGATTCTGAGAACAAAATATACACAACAATAGCTGTGGTTAAAACGGATATACTAGAAAACAAAAAAACTGTTCTCTTTGCAATGTTTTCAATATGTAGCGCTCTTTTTCTAGTCTTAGATGGTTCCATGATCTTACCTCCACTTCAATACTATGCATCATATATTCTCTTTTTTATTAGAAAAGTAGTAATTCTCTAAATAAATGTGAAAGTGAATAAACGTCTCCAAATATCTTGGAGACGTTTATCACTCCATTATAACTACTGGATCGAATCAAGTCCTTTTTGATATACATCATCCGGAAGTGCTACGTAACCGACTTCACTTGCCATAGCGCCTGCATTTTCAATATAAAACTTTAAGAATATTTTAACCTCTTCTTTTGCTAAAGAAGCTTTATTCACATATACAAACAAAGGTCTGGATAAAGGCGTATATTCACCACTCTTAATCGTGTCAAAAGTCGGTACAACCGGTCCACTTCCACCATCAATAGGAACGATTTTTAATACATCTTGATTTTCTTCATAGTAAGCATATCCGAAGAAACCTAGAGCATTTTTATCTCCTGCGATACCTTGTACAAGAACATTATCATCTTCACTACCTATAAAATCAGGTCTAATAGCACCACTTTCACCATTTATCTCCTCAGTGAAGTAATCAAATGTTCCTGAATCCGTGCCCGGTGCATATAGCTTAATTACTTCATCAGGCCACTCTGCTCGAACGTCTTTCCATGTACTGACAGTACTATCCGGATTCCAAATCATTTCTAGCTCTTCTACACTTAAGTAATCAACCCAATCATTTTCAGGATTAACAAGGACACTAAGGCCGTCATAGGCTATTTCTATTTCGATAAATTCAATACCTGCTGCTGCTGCCGCTTCTGCTTCTTCTTTTTTGATTGGTCTTGATGCATTACTTATATCCGTTTCATTTGCGATGAATTTTTTAAACCCACCACCTGATCCCGAAATACCAACAGGTACGCGAATGTTCGGATAGCTTACTAGAAATTCTTCTGCAACCGCTTCAGTAATCGGAAAAACTGTTGATGAACCGTCAATCCTGATTTCACCTACTAAGTCGCCTTGTGACATTTCATCTGAACCTTGTGATTCTTGAGTTGATTGAGCTTCGGTACTCTCATTCATAGCTGGTGTATCTGTTTTTCCACAACCTGCTACAATTAATACAAGTGATAACAGTAATAATACTAAAGCATTCTTTTTCATATTGGTTCTCCTCCGTATTTTTGTTGGGATGATTTGCTGGCACAAGGCCAGCAAATCTGGAACACGTCATCATAAATATTTTTTGATTTCGATGTCTTTATTGTATCATGATATCCTGATATGTAAAGTTAACCTTTTGTAAAGTCACTTGTCATCAGATCCATGAGTTCATGTCCTTTTTTAACAGCGCGTTGATAATTAAAATAACCGATTAATCCTAAATATAAAACAGTCACCGATAATAATAATAATCTTGAGAGAAATAATAACACTAAATGGGTATACATAGGACTCACCTCGTTTTTACATATCATGTTATGTTGATGTGTTAATATCATTTTATACCTATTAGAATGTCATGTCAAAGTCTTTCATGTAAAATCTATGTAAATAGAGGTGAATGATTTTTATGAAAGAACAAAAAAAGAACCGACTCGGATGTGACTCCAATCGGTTCTTTTTTCATCTTGGGTTTTATTTGTTGAAGAATGCCTTAAGATTTTTGGCTACATCGTTTTCATCTGCACCATTAACAATAATTTTTATCTTATCGCCATGAGCTGCGCCAAGGGTCAATATGCCTAGAATACTTTTGGGGTTTACTTCTAGGTCATCTTTTATAATCTTAATATCTGCCAATGCTTTCTGACATACTTTAACCAGTTCGGCCGCCGGTCTAGCGTGTAAGCCTTCTTCAAAGCCTACTGTTGTTGTAAATTCAACCATGTTTACACCTCTATTTTTTTCTTAAGCATACCTGTAAGGATTGCTGTTACTGCTGTTCCTGCAAGGATTGCTACGATATACATTGCTACGTTTTCAACAGCAAAAAACACGAACAGTCCACCGTGAGGTACCGATAATGTTGCATTAAATGCCATAGATAAAGCGCCGGTTACAGCTGCACCTGCCATGATGGAAGGAATAACACGAAGTGGGTCTGCTGCTGCAAAAGGAATCGCGCCTTCTGTAATAAAACTAGCGCCAAGTACTGCGGCTGCTTTTCCAGCTTCTTTTTCTGCTAAGGTGAATTTATCTTTGAAGATAAATGTTGCTAATGCCAGTCCAAGTGGTGGCACCATACCTGCTCCCATAACAGCTGCCATGATAGCTGAACCTGTTCCGGCAACCAACGTACCTGTACCAAAGGCATACGCTGCTTTGTTAACCGGACCACCCATATCAAAAGCCATCATTAAGCCGATAATTAATCCTAAAAGAACGGCATTCGTACCTGACATACCTGTTAAGAAATTATTCATTGCCGTATTAATGGCCGCAACAGGTGTTCCTATAATATAGAAGAATGACAAACCGACAATTAAAGAACCAAATACAGGTATGATCAATACCGGCATAATACCTTGAAGTGTCTTAGGTAATTTAATATATTTCTTAATCAAATTAACGACATAACCGGCCATAAAACCGGCAACGATAGCGCCAAGGAAACCTGCGTTAAGTTGGACAGCTACAGAACCACCAATCATACCTACAGCTAAACCTGGTCGGTCAGCGATGGAATACGCAATATAACCGGCTAGTACAGGAATCATAAGTGCAAATCCTGCCCCACCACCGATGTTCATTAAATAAGCTGCTAAAGTACCTTCTTGTTGAAATGCATCATAACCAAACATAAAACTAAGTGCAATAGCAATACCGCCCGCTACAACGAATGGTATCATAAAAGATACACCATTCATTAAATGTTTATAAGCACCCTTGCTTTCATCTTTTCTTTTTGCCTTGATACCTGCAACGTCGTCTACAAGATCGTTACCTGATGCTTTGTAAATAGGTGCTTTAAGTGCATCCTCAATTAATTTGTTTGCGTCCTTAAGTGCATCACTTACGCCTACAGATACCAGTTTTTTCCCAGAAAACCGATCCATAGGTACGGATGTGTCACACGCTAAGATTATGGCATCTGCTGCTGCAATGTCTTCACTGGTTAATTCATTTTCGACACCTACAGAACCCCTTGTTTCCACTTTGATTTCATAACCTTTTTTCTTTGCTGCTTCTTCAATGGCCTCTGCTGCCATATACGTGTGTGCGATACCCGTTGGACATGCTGTTACTGCTAAAATCCTCATTTTCATTCCTCCTATACAATTTTTGTTAAAGCTATAGCCTTGAAATGGCGACTTCTTTCGCTCTCACCGTCAAAGTTAATGCCTCAATGGGCATATGACTTTGAGTGCTGATGGCGATAGAACTTGATGCCACTCCATATGACAGTGCCTTTATCAAACAATCAAGCTCATCACAATCTTGATGTGTTTTCAATCCGTAGATGAATCCTGCCAGCATTGCATCACCTGCGCCGACTGTACTCACCACCTTAAGTGGCAAAATGCCTGCCGATAGTGCGTACCTTTCACTGACCAGAATACTACCTTCTTCGCCCATGGACACCAGTACATAATTGACGCCATAATCATCAATTACTTTTTTACATGCATGGACAATACTTTCCTTACTCTCAAGCTTCATATCAAGCGCCGCTTCCAATTCATGGATATTCGGCTTAATCAAATAAGGTGAACCTTTAAGACTTTCTAACAAAATTCTGTCATCGGCATCAATGATTACCTTTGTAACGCCTTTTAGTTTCTCTGCAATTTCCCGGTAATACCTATTAGGTATGCCTTCCGGAAGACTGCCACTAAGTACCACATACTCGCTGTTTTCCCCTGCCTCTAGGATTTTTGCTGTCATGGCTTCCCGTTCATCGTCTGTAACCTTAAAACCAATTTCGTTGATATCCGTAGTTCTATAATTCTGGTCCGGTTCAACAATCTTAACATTGGTTCGAGTACTGCCACTGACCAGTATTGCATCAATCGGGATGCCATCTGCCTCTGCATGATTTTTAATACCTTCAAAATTATCTCGTCCGGCAAAGCATATGGCTTTTGTTGCCTCATTAAGACTCGATATGATTCTTGCTACATTAATGCTTTTACCTCCAAGGGTTACGACTTGCCTTTGAGCTCTATGCACTTGACCCACTGTTAATCCCCTGATTTCGATAATCTTATCAATTGCCGGGTTAAGCGTCACCGTCGTAATCATACATGCCCGCCTCCTTCTTTGTTGCTTCAACCAATAAGACACCTTCAAGCTTAAACTTCTCTTTGATTTCATCCTCATCAAGAGATGACGTGATGATGGTATCGACTGAGCTGACCGGTAATATTTCACACAGTGCCACTTTGTTGAATTTACTGGCATCTGCAAGAATATACCTTTCTCTACCTTTTTCCAATATTGCCCGCTTCATTTCCGCTTCTTCAAAATCCGGTGTTGTTAATCCATACTCTAGACTTATAGCATTAACACCAATAAATACCTTGTTCAAGCGGAATCTACGTATTGTATCAATGGCCAACTGCCCTACAACTGCAAGGGTATTGTTTCTAATTCTACCCCCAAGAATAAACTGCTCTGCCTTTGGGTTGCCGGCTATGAACTGAGTAAAATGGGGCGCATTGGTAAAGACATTGATTTTGATTCTACTTCTACCAATTAGTTTGGCAAGCTCTATGGTTGTTGTTCCGCCATCTAAGAAAATACTGTCATTCTCTCTCAAATAAGAAAAAGCCACTTTTGCAATTTGTTTTTTTTCATATAGATAGACACCTTCTTTTTCATTATAAGTGTCTTCTTTTTCAATGGGTACATTGGACTGAATAATGGCACCGCCATGGACCCTCTCCAGTTTTTCTTCATCCTCAAGTACCGTCAAATCTCTACGAATCGTCGCTTCCGAAGCCATAAGTTGATCACATAGGTTTTTTACGGTTGCACTTTTATTGGCGTATAGAATCTCAATAATCTTCTGTCTTCTTTCTTCAGGCATCATAAGATCACCTATAACAGTTCATTTTTCTTCAACACATCAATAATAGCTTGAGCATTTGTCGCTTCTGTCAGTTCACTTCGAAATTCTTCTTTCATTAGCCTTCTAGATAGTTTTGCCAATATCTGCAAATGGGTACTGCCTGCTTCTTTTTCAGGTACACCAATCATGAATACATGATCAACAGGTTCTCCATCAAGCGCATTCCAATCCACTTTCTCTACACGACCATACATTAAGAATGGTTCCGTTACCGCATCTGTTTTTCCATGGGGTATAGCTACATGAAAACCAACAGCAGTGGAATATTCTTCTTCTCGCTTTAATACGGCTGCTACATACTGGGCTTTGTCAGCAATCCTTCCGACAGAAAGCGCAACCTCCGCCAATTCCTCTATAACACCTTCTTTTGTTTTTTGTTGCACAGGTATAACAATCAATTCTTCATTTATTAACATAATCTTCCTCCTAGCTTTTTATAGTTTGTTGTGCATATATCTTAAGTTCTTCATAGTTTGAGCTGATAATAACTTCCTTTACATAAGGAATCATAGACGGGCTTACTGATAATTCATCGACGCCAAGTCCTATAAGAATTTTGGCTGCTTCAACATCACTGGCCATTTCACCACATATACCAACTTTGACACCTTTTGGCTTACATCCTTGAACCACATGATTAATCATACGTATAATGCTGATATTAAAAGCATCGTATAAATACGCCACTTCCGGATTCAATCGATCGACGGCTAAAGTATATTGACATAAATCGTTGGTACCAATCGATACAAAATCCACATGTTCTGACAATAAATCAATGGCAAATACCGCGGATGGTATTTCAATCATAATACCTACCGGAATATTTTCATTATAAGCTTGGTTTTCCGCTTCCAAGGATTTCTTTGCTTCTTCAAGACATTTTTTTGCTTCTATTAATTCTTCAAGTGAACCAATCATAGGAAACATGATTTTAATCGGATAGGCTACACTAAGTTTTAGTATCGCTCTCAGTTGTGTTTTGAAGATTTCCTTGTTTTTAAGACAAAACCGGATGGCCCTAAGACCTAAAAATGGGTTTTCTTCTTTTGGAAACGTGAAGTAAGGCAATGTTTTATCCCCACCAATGTCTAATGTTCGAATAATCACTTCCCCATTGACATTTTTTGCTATACTTTCATAGGTCGTATACTGTTCTTCTTCCGTCGGCCAATCCTTGCTGTTCATATAAACCAATTCTGTTCTAAGAAGTCCGACACCAAAACCACCATGTTCTACAATGGATAGTGCTTCTTCTGCCGAACCAACATTACCAAAAAGCTCAATATGTCTATAATCTTTAGTTATGGCTTCCACTTTTACCAATTCTTTTAAACGTTTCTGATGTAAAGCTTCTTCTCTGACTTTTTCTCTATAAATCTCTCGTTCAGCATCTGTTGGATCAACGAGTATTTTTATCGTTACTGTATCAAGAACCACTGATTTGCCGTTTAGGATCGGATCTTCTTTGTAACCCACAATGGTTGGTATACCTTTTGCTTTTGCCACTATGGCGCTGTGGCTGGTTATACTGCCTTCACTTAAAACAATACCCTTAACCCAATTGTTTAAATGTATGGTTTCAGATGGGCTTAGATCTTTTGCAAATAAAATTGTATCTTCATTGATGTTGTCTAGGGGATTGTCGGATAGCCCTAATATGTTTTTTATTAAACCTTCCATGACATCTTCTATGTCTCTCGCACGTTCCCTGATATAAAGATCTTCAAGTGCACTTAGCATCCCAACATAAAAGTTTTTTGCTTCATCTATGGATGCTACTAGATTCATCTTTTTTTCAACAATATTTTTGCGAATACGACTGGTTAATTCAGGATCGTTTAAAATCTCGATATGTGCAGAAAAAATCTGGCTTTCAGAGGCACCAATGGTCTCTTCCACATGCTTCATATGTGCTTCTAATGATGTCTTTTGATTGCCGATGGCAATATTAAGTTTATCAAGTGTACTTTCTATCTCGTTTTCTCCAATCATCTCTTCTGGTATGATGATGGACTCAATCTCATAATTGAAAGCTTTACCTATGCCTACACCTTTAAATACTGATACTCCTATCACAGCAAACATCCTTTCTATTAATTGACTTCATCATAACATCTCGCTCAAAAACAATCAATATCAGTCATGCATTTTTGGCGATTTGACTGTTTTATACCTTTTTACTTAGTAAATCTGTGCTTTAAGGTAATCATACAAACAAAAAACAATCATATTCACTCATCAAATATGATTGTTTTTTGTTTATATGGACATTTAATAAAAAATAATGTTATAAGTCTTACAAACAGATCAGCTGTTGTGATACAATATCTGAATACAGTTCCAAAGGCTCCATATGTGCAACATGAATCACATCTTCCCATTTTTCAGAATTGCTTAATACCGTTGAAAGTTGATTTTCTTTGGTTATAACTTGATCCATATTAAGTAGAACTTCATCATTACCCTCGAATAAAGCAATATAAAATATTCCGGTCTCAACGATATCTTGAAAGAAATGGCTACCGTAAGACAGTTCAGGCATAAAACCTGCTTCAATGGATGCCATCTCACAAACAACAGACATATGACAAAGTTCTTGAAAGTTAAGAGGAACACCAAGGGATGGTGTGGTTGTTCCAAATCTACCGGGTCCCATAAGCATAGCCGATTTACCTTTTAAAGCTTTATTGATTTGGCCGATTTGTCTTGCTAATTCATATTTTTTTTGCTCTGTTAATTCAAGATAGGCTTTAGGCTTAATGTAAACTACATATTCTATGGGCAAGTGAACATTACCACCCATAAAGTTACCTGATGATTTAAAAAAACAGTCCTTCTCATTTTTTATCACCGGTATTTCCACCGTTTTGCCAAGACCTTTGGTCTGTAAGGGTCTACACTGTAGGAGATTAATCATATAGTTCTTCTCTGATCTAAAATTGACAGTGAACTCTATATCCACAGGATAGGCATAGGTCTTTGACAATAACTTTAAAATTTGCCGCATAATAATTGGAAAGTCGGTTTTATTGACCATGTTTTTCATATCCAATATGTAAGGTATTGGTGCGTCATGCCGCTTCATTTCTCTCAGCCTCTTGACCATCGGTTCATCCGGTCTAAAAAATAGAGATTGATCCACCCTTAACTCCCGATTCGCAAATAATGTCATCTCTTTGGTTTTCCATTTATTTTCTTTTAACGAGAGTACATCCACAAAATGCTGTGAGAATTTTTTCTCATCCTCATGATTCATAGGGGGTACCCGTGATGGTTGGTCAAGATTGACAATCTTGGCATAGTCAACTACGGTTCGATCTACGGCTCTTGTACCAAGACCAAAAACCAACCTAAGCATACCAGCTTCCATATCCACACTTTTATCCCATACGTAGAGATTAGACGAATTACCCACACCTGCTGCATGAGGAAAAAAATCTTCTTCATAAAAATCTCCGGACACTCTTTGCACTAAAATGGCCATCTGTTCATCTTGTTCAAAAAGACCTCTATTCATCCTATATTCTAAGGCTTCTTCATTCATTGTACTGGCATAGACCTTTCTAACAGCATTTTCAAAGGCCTTATAACGTTCTTCTTCTGTACCCTGATTGACACAAAAAACACTCTCATATTTACCGGCAAAAGCATTACCAAAGTTATCCTCTTGGAGGGAGCTGGACCTTACAATAATAGGTGACTGACCAAAATACTCTAACATCAGCATAAACTTTTCCTTAATATTTTCAGGAAATTTACCGGACATGAGTTTTTCTTTAAGTTCCGAGGCATACTTATAGTAGCCTTCTAATGTTTTTTGTCTTGCTCGTAGTTGCCACCAACCATTCTGTACAATATAAGTATAGAAAATATCCGATCCTAAGTAAAAGGAATCATGATGTTCAAGATGATCAACAAGGGCTTTTTCACCCTCTTTTTCAATTATTTTTCTAGCTACAAGCATACCTACGCTTTTTCCACCTATAAAACCGGTTCCAAGTGTTCTTGACTGTATCATCAATATGTCCGCCAAGTCAAAGTACCTTCTACATAAATCCAGCATACGGGATTCATGACCAATCAACTTTTTCATTAGCCTTTCTTTGATCTTAGTTCGTAGTTCATCATCTACCCCCAAAGCCAATCTTGCTTCATTAAAAACAATATCCCAATAATCCAGTCTTTCTTCTCCCAGTCGAATCGTCGAAAATAAAGAGGCAGACTCAGTGCTGGCTGTTATACACGTGACCTTATCTGCTTCTATCAGATGGGGGAAAAACATGGTCGGTGAATACCGCTTCCACACTTTTAAAGGATGAATATAGAAATTATCCTTAACTTGGTAGACGTCAAGTAAAAGCTGTGTCGTTTCTCTTATGGTCGCAATGGTAGAATAGGTATGGGCATTTCTCATAATGGCAAAATATGCAATGGTGTCCAGCTCATATAAAAATGGACAGGTCACTTCAAAAAAGTTACCAATCATCAAATCTGAATACCAATTTTGTAAGAGATCTGTTAAGACGTCAAAAACATAAAATGTTTTCAAACCTTCTCTTGCCACAATATTATAGACTTCTGTCGCAAAGCTCTCAAAGCCCTTTTCCGGAGAAGGTTCGTATACTTTAATCGCTTCTGAAGCCTTTAGTAGTGGTCGATGGGCTCCAAAGCGAATATACACCATTTTTCTCTGATCTTGTAGAGCTTGGTCCACGTATGGTTGCAAAACTTTCTCATAGCTTTCTAAGCAATCCACTTGCCATACTACATTGTCTCCTAAGCGAAATTGATCAATAACGTTGTCAAAACCCACGATACCTGTTTTAACTTTTTCATGCATAAGCGCCTCCATTTGTCATCCATTTATCCTGTGGTTAAAGGGTCGACTTAACCATACTGTTAAACCAATTCTAACCTATTTCTTTTTGATTGACCATGTTTTAATAAATGAGACTACTAATATAACCTAATCATCTGTCGTTAAAATTGTTTTATTGTATAAGATTGTAAATTCTGGATTTTTTTTCGTATAAAAATATGGTATGATGAAGGAAGAAACATAAGGAGGGTGAACCATGAATGAAAACTGGTATGCATTTGTGAATGCAGTAACATATGGACCTTATTCATTCGACATCATGATTGAAATGACAAAAACAGGACAATTGATGCCAAACACCTTAGTTTATCATGATTCTCTGACTCAATGGGTTTATGCTTCTTCTGTAGACGGTCTATTTTCAACTTCCGCTTCACTTTCAAAAAAGAAAATCAAAAAAATATCTGCTCCAAAACCAAAGTGGTTAAGGCTTTTAACCACCAGCCTAATGGTTTTCTTTATTGTGGGTGTTGTCGGGTATGGTATATGGAAAATCGGTGATATGACCGGTTTTTGGCAAGATAGAGCCATTGCTAAAGCTGCAACCGCTTGGCAAAAAGAACCTGGCTATAAGGACCATGAAAAAGCGATATTTAAAGCCCTTGGTGCTTTTTCCAAACATTTAGAATCCGGCGACTTACCTGCTGCCCTAGAATACGTGAATCCTGATGAGAAAAATATGATTGAAACTATGATTTCTGAGAATCCGGAACGCTTGCCCGCTTTCTTAGAAATGCTAAGCAACTTGGATATCACTTTCATGAATACGGACAATGATTATTTTGCTGTAGAACAAGTGGCAATTGTGATAGCCGGCATACCTTCCGATGATACACCATCATCCGGCACAGCCACTATTATGATGGTAAAAATAGATGACCGATGGGTGGTGGATCAAATACGATGAAAATCATTATAAAAACACGGCGCCTTATGAGTCGACTTTTAATTCTATCCCTACTTTTTCAAGGCTTTTCTATGCCAGCTTATGGATGGGAACAAAATACCCATGAAGAAATTAACAGAACATCCATCGACCGTTTCCAGAAGCAATATGAAACCTCAAAAAAATATAAAAATAATTTTGTAAACTTTGACAGAAATACATCCGCGCCTACCGTGACTTCTTCCGGCAAATTTGAACGTACTTATTTGCAACAGTGGTTTCTAAAACCGGCGCGTGATCATATCATCCATGGTGGTTTTTCAGCAGATGAACCTCATGTTTATGTGTCGGTCAAGCATTTTTACGATCCACTTGCCCTATCCGGCAGTCATCAGCTGACCGATCAATATGCACTTCACGGTTGGCATATCTACGAAGCTGTTCCTGCAAACGACTGGGCCCTATATAGAAGTGATAACCCTTACTCCTTGATTAATGCCATACTTAATTATAAAAGAGCTCTTGAAATCCCCTGTGACAGTATGGTATTCTCTATGCCTGTATCCGGTAATTTTAGAGATTTTCCTGGGGCACCCAAAGACTTAGAAGAAATGCGCAGCATGTATACCGGCAAAGCGATGCGTGGACTTGGTGAAGTTATGCATATGGTTGCTGATATGACCCAACCGGCCCATGTAAGAAATGATGCCCATCCAAAATATGAGATTACCGAAACCGCACTTAAAAATAGAATACTCTCAAGGAATATTACAAAAATGTCTCGACTCGATGGGATTCAATTAGATGACTATGGTAGCAACACAAACCAACTCATGATTGGGTTAGCCACATGGACCAATCAGAATTTTTATTCCGAAGATACTATGGCCGACACCCAGTTGGGTGTTAAACCAAAGAATTGGGAAACGCCCTATCCATCCCCTCAGATATCAAACATGGATCAAAAAGTCACAGACAAATTCTATACCTGGTATCAGACTTTTGGTGGTGTTCAGATACCTATGGTACGCTATGAGACCGGTTACGTCTATAATTCCTATGTCATAACCGCAGACTTTGCCATCCAACAGAGTTTTGTACTGGTACCCTTAGCGGTGGCTGCCACAACGCGAACGATGAATCTATTTTTTCCCAGTCTTGAAATGAAACAGGTGATTACCGAAGTTAAACCGGATGCGGACGTTTTAGCAGAAGCCCTCGATAAAGGTGCTGAAGAACTTAAACAATTTTCATATGATGCTGCTTTGACCCACTTAATTGAAAACGACCCTGAGTGGCGTGAACTTGGCTTCAAAATCAATTATGCCGGTCCGGGTGAGCTATGGACAATTAAAGGTAACAAACACGAGAAGCTATGTGATGTTGAGTTTAAAAACGGAAAAATTGTACGCTACCCGGATCCTATAACAGGGGATATGGTAGATGGAACACCCACTTTTTGGATGCCTCTAGGTTCAGACAAAAAAATAACCCTTGGCGGTTCATCTGTCGATTATACCATTGAGATGGAGGATTCTTTATATGCTGTTGCCAATGCAGGGGTTCAAATTGTAAATAGCGAACATTACGTCTTTGAACAAAACTCACCAAAAATAACCCTTGAGGCTGATCGAACCACCATTATGCCCGGTGAAGCTGTTACTTTCAAAGTGGAAATAGAAAATGCGCCTGAACGTTATAAATTGGAATGGACTTTTGGAGATGAAGAAGATGACGAAGAGAATATCTTACCGCCTGTTATCACAAGAGATAAAGAGATTACCCATATCTATGAAAAAGAAAAGGAATATGTAGCACAGGTTAAGATTATTGATACCAAAAGGAATCTTGAAAGGGCTTATGACAAAATAAACATATCCTCTTATATGGGCGAAATGGCCGGTCCCTGGGATGTAGTTTTAACCATTGAAGAAGAAAGTCAATTTCTCAGGACCATGGTCATAGCCCTGATGAAGGTGATTGTTAATATCTTTATCATCCCTTTAGCACAAGCTTTTGGTGAGGATTTCAGTAATATGGATAGCCAGATTGAAAGTTTTACTTTTGTCGGCACGACCATGACCTATGCTTTAGAACTTAGACGCATAGATGAAAGTGAAGTATTATATGAGGGACCTTTTACTTTTGTCGAATCCAATACCGGTTATATAGATGGAGCCGATGAGATCGTTGGACTTCGTATGGAAATAAAAAATGGAGCTATTGTCATGATTGCGCTCGCCTACACGGAAGATGGTACTTATATTGAATATGAATTCCTAAAAAACGGAAAAATGGTAGGACCGGGAGAAATTGTAGGTGATTATGATTTGACCGGATTTATGAGCGGCAGTTGGCGCGCTACTAAAAAATAACTCCCCGGAGGCTTAACATTGAAAAACATAAACTTATACAAACACTGTGGCATCATCATTATATGGATTCTACTTCTTGTAGGCTTTATACCTTATAACTTTCATACATCCTTTGCTAGTTCCTTAACCCAAGATAAAGCTCTATCCATTCATGAAAATGCGAAAGGTGGCTTTACTTGGTCGTTACCGGATGAACTCAGTGATTTATTCACACCCATGCTCACCATTCATCCTAATTATAGCCTGGAGCTTGATACGGATAAAGTCTCTATAAAAGATGATTTGATGATGACCTCATACCATTACCCCATCGTTATAACCGAAAAACTATCTGAGATACCCATAGCTCTACTGGATATTCAATTCAGGCATTTTATTAACGGGGATGTTTCCTATCATGTAAGTCTATCTCTATCATCTGAAGATGTTCTTCAGATGAATTCTGGTGTCTTACCCATAACCCCCCCATCCACAAGAGACCTTGGTCTTACATGGGCAATCATGGAATCATTAGCCCAAACAGAGGACAGTCATTCTATTAAGATTGATGACTTATTCCAAATCACTTACACTGACGCCATCAATAATACAACCAGCCAGTGGGCATCAATACAATCAAACGATTTTAGCCAGCCTATGGCTACTAGAAGTGATACTTTTGTATTACCCAAAACCACCGTTTTCTCCAACAACATGCGTTTTGGCATGGTGGATGTCTATACCCTGCTAGATGCCAATGTCATTGTTGAGAACCTAGAGCTATCACCTACAACCTCATTAACCAAACTAACAGAGGGTAGGAAATGGACCGCCAAACTACCCCTTCCGAAATCAGATACTCACCAAACACTGACAGAACACTGGGGTATTATCTCTTTAAACCGTTTATCACCCTTTACCCAAAGCCAAGATCCTATCATAGCTGAAGACATACGCATTGCCGATTTGAACCGATTTCGTAAGCTTAGAACAGATGGCATTTACTATGAAGTGCCATCTTCCTATGTTCCCTATGCACCTAGAGCCTATTGGCGGGTACCTGCTGAACATATCGGACAGCGTTTTATCAGCTCTATTCAAAACCAAGAGAAAAGAGGACAGCAGGTCCTTAACTCATACCTTGAAACTCTAAGTATTATGAGCCTTAATCATAGCCTGCCTCAACAAAATAATGAAGGTTTTTGGATTACTGAACCAAAATCAAGGTGGCTTTATGATGACTATGGCATTGAAGCTGGATTCTATGACACCCGTTTTTCAACGGATGCTGCATTATTCATAATGGACATGTACCGTTATTACAAAGACAAGAATAAAGAAGGTATACCGTATATGTCACCAGATGAATCCAGTCGATTAATGGTAAGTCAGAAAAAATATGCTGAT
Organism: Firmicutes bacterium HGW-Firmicutes-2; assembly: GCA_002841495.1. GTDB lineage: Bacteria > Bacillota > Clostridia > Lachnospirales > Vallitaleaceae > Petrocella. The sequence continues at coordinate 132,735 of PGZV01000003.1, forward strand.
TTTTTGATTTGGTATGGAGATAGATACAGTTTTGTTACAAAAAACGGTGGGCTACTGCTTCAAGATTATTTTCACCCTACGGTTGCTCACGCACCCACTCATGTATCCCTGAATCATCTCGTAACTGAAATGAATTTTCTATTATCTTACAGTCTGCTTTTAGACAGTCTTAACTATAGGCATCTTAAAACAGATTCAAGTGAAACCATCCAAAAATACCCCTATCTTGAACTGGCTTCCAAGATTCGAACAGCCGTTCATGATACGGGTACACACTGGATAAAAGACAACCATGACCTTTGGTACGCCTATATGCCGGATGGTAGTTATGGATTACAAGATTATCCTAGGCTTACCAGAAATGATCTCATAATAAGCTTTCATTTACTAGAGACCGTTTTTGGTGAAAAAGATCCTCTTTTCCAAATGCTTATTCAGTCTAAAGACAATTATCTCACACAGACCAACCAACCTTTATGGTAAAACCCTAATATTTACAGATACCTCATCCATGCGCTTTTGCATGGATGTCTTCTTTTAAAAGCTGATAGATAACCGATAATGCAGGTACACCAAGGAGCATGCCAAGAACACCAAAAAGTCCGCCACCGATAATAATGCCTAGAAGAACCCACAACGGTGGTAACCCAATCGTTCCACCAACCACTCTAGGATATATCAGATTACCTTCAATCTGTTGAAGGACAATGATGAACACTAAGAACCAAACAGCTTGCATCGGCTCGATCATTAATAAAATAAATAAAGCTGGCATCAGACCTATGATGGAACCTACAATAGGAATCAGGCTGGTAATGCCAATGATGACACTGATTAATATTGGATATTCAAAGCCAAAAATCAACATCCCTATAAAGCAAAGGACACCTAAGATGACAGCTTCTGTTAATTGACCGGATATGAATTTCGTAAAGGTCTCATTGGATAGGCGTAATACTTTTAAAAGCTTTTCTCCCACCTCTTGTGGCAAATAAGCCTTGATTGCATCGTGAAACTGAATTTTTAAGTGGCGCTTATCTGCCAATAAATATACAGAAATCACAAACCCAATAACGATATTCACCACCGTTGATATGAAGTTCGTAGTAAAATTAAAGATTTTCGGCATGAGACCTGTCGCAACGCCAGTCACAAGATCCGGTAATTGATCCAAAGCATTATCTAATCTACTCGTATCCAGATTATCTAATTTTAAATAGTCTGCTGCACTCATCAAAAATGTTTCTAGATTACGTCCATAAACATCCATATTCTTATATAGCAATTGAATACTGTCTGAAATCTGAGGAATGACAAACGCTAATAATAAAGTAACCACTCCGAAGAAAAGAAGATAAACCGAGGCTAAAGCAAGAGGCTTGACTCCTTTTTCTAGTTTTTTATTTTTATTATGTTTCTCAAAAACCTTAATCAAGTAGCTATAAGGTCTTTTTAATATAAAAGCAATTGAAAACCCTATTAGTATCGGTATTGCCATATGCAATCCTTTTCCTAACATCAAGATGACCAAATCAATTTTAACAATAATCAGTACCAGTAAAATGCCATAGGTAATTAAAAACATGATGCTCTTAATAGTCTTTTTATCCATTCTTATACCCCACATTATATTCTTAGATGCTTACTGACATCTCCATTTTTAACTAATATGATTTTACCACAAGCATGAATAAGCCACCAGTATCTTTTAAAAATCTCGCTAGATATTGTGCTAAACTATTGTTTACACGCCCTATTTCCTGTATAATGCAATAAGATTAAATTTGAGAACTGACAGATGAATTAAAAAACGAGAGAGGTAACTTAATATGGATATTTCACAGGTAACGAAATTAATGGTGTTGGCTTTTTATTTACTTTGCATGATTGGTATCGGTTTTATTGCATACCGCAAAACCAGTAATTTTTCAGACTATGTACTTGGAGGCAGAAATCTAGGTAGTTGGACGACGGCTTTGTCTGCACAGGCTTCCGACATGAGTGGTTGGTTGCTTCTTGGATTACCGGGTGCTGCTTATCTTGGAGGTATACAGGCCGCTTGGATTGGTATCGGTTTGGCTCTTGGTACTTATATTAATTGGAAGATGGTGGCCAAAAGATTAAGGCAATATACTGAGCTTTCGAAAAATTCCTTAACTTTGTCGGATTTTTTTGAAAATCGTTTCAGGGATGATACAAAGATTCTAAGAGTCGTTTCCGCCTTGGTCATCATCGTCTTTTTTTCTGTCTACACTTCCGCACAATTTGCTGCCGGTGCAAAGCTATTTGAATTGGTCATGGGCATACCATATACATACGCCTTAATTCTTGGTGGTTTTGTCATTGTGCTTTATACTTTCCTTGGTGGTTTCATGGCCGTTTCATCGACAGATGTTATTCAAGGTATTCTTATGTTTATTGCGCTTATGGTCGTACCCGTTATTGCTGTTGCTGAGCTGGGTGGTTTTGGTGAAATCTTCACAGCCCTTGAATCTGTTGATGTAAATTATATGAACCTTTTCAAAGATACCGGAACGGTGACCAATATTTCCTTCATTGTTATTATCTCTAATTTAGCTTGGGGACTTGGGTATTTCGGACAACCTCATATACTCGCTAGATTCATGGCTGCCAGATCTTCAGACCACATAAAAAAAGCCAGACTCATCGCCATGATCTGGGTTATTCTTACGTTATTTGCTGCTGTCTTTGTCGGTATGGTCGGTAGACTCTATTTTGTTAACGCTCCTGTTGCTGATGCGGAAAAAGTATTTATGCATATGGTGGATGGTATGTTCATTCCAATATTATCTGGTCTCTTCTTATCAGCCATTCTGGCGGCTAGTATGAGCACCGCTGATTCACAGCTTTTGGTTACAGCTTCTTCAATTTCCGAAGATTTTTACAAGCAATTTTTTAAGAAGAACGCTGATGATAAAGAATTAATTTTAGTTGGTCGTTTATCCGTTGCCATCGTATCTGTTATCGCCATCCTTATTGCCCTAAACCCTAACAGTTCTGTATTCGGGCTTGTTTCTAATGCTTGGGCCGGTTTCGGGGCCGCATTCGGACCGGTTATATTACTTTCACTATTCTGGAAGCGCATGAACAAATGGGGGGCTATGGCAGGCATGATCTCCGGAACTTTAACGGTAATTTTCTGGATCACAGTTGCGAAGAATTTTGATGGTGCTATTTGGCAGATCTATGAGATTGTACCGGCTTTCATTGTAGCGCTGGTAGCCATCGTACTTGTTTCACAACTTACAGCACCACCAACTCAAGAGATCACAGATGAATTTGATGCTGTTGTTTTGATGGAAATATAAGAATTGTTGAACTTTGTTAATCTTTAGGTAACATATATGTTAATGTGTCGATCAGGTCTCTAAATGAAAAAATGAATGTGTTTTAAAGTGGGTCCCATGAAAACCCTTCCACAGTATGTATGATTACGGTCGACCGTTGGTGCATCCATGCACCAAAAGTCGACCGTAATCATCCATGCTGACTAACTCCACCATACACACTGCTTCCAGGAACTTCATGGTCGATGTTGGCTTAGTATGGAGTAGATGTGATACACAGCTTTTCTGCTGACCGTACAAAGTGTAAGGCAAGGAAAAGCTGTGTGTTACATCTACGATTATAACGCACAGTTACAATTATCAACTTGTACAAAAAAAACATTCCTTAGTCTCATATTAAATGATTACACAATTCTAATTTCATAGTGGCTCTCTTATGACATCCTTTTATTCTAATTTGAGTATAATCCCTTCAACACAAGCTTCGACATCCCTACCACCACACTCAACAATCGCATCACAATACCGTCTATAAAGTGGTGTTCTTTCGTCATAGACATCTTTTAGACTTCTACCCTTGCGCATAATAATCCCTCTGGATTTAATGTTATTGACCCTTTTTTCTATTTCATCAAAAGGTACATGAAGGTAAATTATAGAGCCTAACATTTTCAAATGGTTCATAGCTGCTTCTGAGTATATAACACTGCCTCCTGTTGCAATCACAGTGTTTTGTGCCTTCATCGTCAGAATCACTTGTTCTTCAATCTCAAGAAAAGCTTCAATCCCCTGTTGATCTATAGTGTTTTGTAATAATTCTCCGGTTTTTTTCTGAATAAGCAAATCCGTATCAAGGAATTCTTTTCCGATGGCTTTTGCAAGTAGGATGCCAAGGGTACTTTTCCCTGCTCCTGACATCCCAATAAGTATGATGTTCATATTGCCTCCTTTGTGATCTTATTTTCATAAGATTTTATAATTCATAGATGGTTAAGGTGTCAAATCTATATAGTTGAACTTTCGCATAACTTGTATGTGAACTTAGTGAAACTTAGTTTTGACCCTATAACCATTGATTGTAGCACAGCCATATTCAATAGACAACTCAACCTTCTCACTTTACCTTATTAGAAAATAATTTTATTGTCAAACCTGCCATCTACAAGATGAAAACATGTTACTTTTATGCTATGATAAATAAAAAAAAGAAAAAGTATGAGGTGTATCATGGAGATTGGTATTAATGCAAGTAAAATAATTAGTATGAACCCTAGAATGATTAACAGACATGGACTTATAACCGGAGCAACCGGTACAGGAAAAACTGTAACCTTGAAAGTGTTGGCTGAAGCTTTTAGTGAACAGGGTATACCCGTTTTTATGCAAGATGTTAAAGGAGATCTTACGGGTTTTATTGAGCCCGGTACAAAAAGTGATAAATTTCAAGAGCGTCTTTTACAGATTGGTCTTGAAAGTGTGCCTTTCACAGCTTATCCTGCTACATTCTGGGACATCTTTGGGCAAGAAGGTCATCCAATTCGCGCTACCGTATCGGATATGGGCCCGCTTATGCTCAGCAAATTACTCACACTTAACGATGTTCAGACCTCCGTTTTGTATACCATTTTCAAGTTCGCAGATGAAAACGGCCTTCTTTTACTGGATTTTAAAGACTTGTTAGCTGTCCTTAGCCATATTACAGATAACGGTTCCAAACTGCAAGGTCAGTATAAAAGCATAAGCAAAGCGACACTAGGTGCGATTCATAGGAAACTTATTATCATGGAACAAGAAGGCATTGAACATTTTTTTGGAGAACCTGCTTTTGACATTCATGACCTGCTTACATACGACAATATGGGGCGTGGCATGATTCACGTCTTGGAATCTTCAAAGCTATCTGCCAACCCCAGTCTATACTCGACTTTTCTTCTATGGCTACTCTCCGAACTTTTTGAAGACTTAGATGAAGTTGGCGATCTTGACAAACCACGACTGGTATTCTTTTTTGATGAGGCACACTTGATTTTCAAAGATATGTCCAAATCTTTACTGGATAAGTTGGATCAAATTATAAAGTTAATCCGTTCTAAAGGTGTCGGTATCTATTTCATTACTCAAAACCCCCTAGATATTCCCGAATCAGTATTGGCACAACTGGGTAATAGAATTCAACACGCTCTACGTGCCTATACTCCTAAAGAACAGAAGGCGGTTCGCGTAGCAGCTGAGACCTTCAGACAAAATGAAGCCTTTGATACGGCAGATGTTATTTCCAATCTAGGTGTTGGCGAGGCACTAATCTCCTTTTTAGATGACCAAGGTATCCCTAGTGTTGTTGAGAGGGCCTATATTATGCCACCAAAAAGTAAAATCGGCCCCGTTGCAGAGCAAGAGGCCATCATCAAGCACATCAATATGTCTTATTTTAAGAATAAATATAATCAAAGTTACGACCGCCATTCTGCATATGAAGCCCTAAAAGACAAAGCCTTACACACACAATCCGCTACAACCACTAAAGAAGATGCCAAAAAAAGTGTTCGAAAGACAGACACACCACTTGATCGGTTTATGAAGTCAACGGCTTCTTCCATTGGTACCCATGTCGGCAGATCCTTAATACGTGGTATAATGGGCTCACTAAAAAAATAAATCTTCTAATTAAAACGTTTTTTCATCATAAACAACATCCATTTCATCTCTTGGTTCAATCTGGATGTTTCCATTTCATAATAAGTCAGCAATCGCTCCATTTCTTTTTTCTTAAGAGAAATGGACTTTTTTTTCATAAATTGCTTGAGCAAGTCTTTATTTTCCTTAATATCATTAAGACCTCCAACTGTTTTATGAATGTTACTATATAGTTGGCCATCCTGTTCATCAAGAAATGAGAAAATACCTGACTCCGCCAAATACAAGAATTTTTTTCCGAATATTCTAAGCTTATGTAAAGATTTTAGATTTTTAATAGATACCGTTTTAAGAAGAGACACATAGTCATTTTTTATGTCCTCTTGTATTTTATATTTTATAGCTAAAGCATCCTGATGCGGTATTGCTTTCAATCCAAAGTTGTCTTTATTCAGTACTTTTTCTTGCTTCAACATTCTTTTGCTGATTTTTCTTATCATTTTTTTATTTTCTTGCTGGATGAGTCTTGTAACTTGCTCAATAAGCTTGTTGGATGATTCTGCTTTTTTTAAAGACTTTCTAAATACTGAAAGCTTTCTTGACTGCTCAAGATCAATAAATACCTCTTTAAGAAATTGATCTAAGTTTTTAACGCCTTTAGACTGATACCCCCTAAGCAACCATATCATAGCCCTTAGAGTTCTTATCTCAGTTCGAATCGTATGGACCTGTTTAGTGTCGAGTGTTTTCTCATCCATATTCTTAAGAACCACAAATAACGCGGTCCATTTTTCTTGAAAAATCCTGTCTATTTCATCAAGATCCATCATAACCATTTTAAAAAACAGCTTATAGGCTTGTTCACATCTAATTTGCTCATACTTGGGAAGGTATTCTCCAATCTCCAGTTCGTGGGCTAATGCATCACAATCCTTAATTAATTCATCATAGGGCCCATCGATCTGTTTTTTCTTGTTGTGTTTGGCCACTGCATCGACTATGGTCTGTTTAATCGGTTCTTCAATATCATAATCCGTAAGCCATCTATAAGCTAATCTACTCCCAACAATACCGTGTTCTTTACCTATAACATTCTCCGTGATTCGGCCCATATCATGAAGCAAAGCAATTGTCTGGGCAACATCACTGTTCAAACCCCGCCTTTTTGCCATTTCATCACTTAAGCGCTCGACACTTCTAACATGTTGGTAATCATAGCTTTGTTGGCCCTGAAGGTCCAATACCTCATATACCCGATACCTTATTTTCTCCAAAATCCTATGTTCTAAATCCATTATGCTATCACCTACTCTCCTACATTTTATTACAGTTAATACATCTCTCACTTTATTATAATGTAAAATTCTACAACATGCTATGGTTGATTTTGAAGTTTTGAAAAAAAGCAAACCCATAAATCAGTTTGCTTTAAAAAATTATAAGTGCATTTTTGACTGTATCTGCCTTATTTTTTGTGTCAGCAAGGAAACGCCTGAATAAATACCAATCAAAACAATAAAAATCTCTAGCCTTCCTAATATCATCCCTACCATCAGTATAAAGAGTGAATGTATATTCAAATACGGACCGGTTAGGCCAATTGATAACCCCACAGTACCAATAGCTGATGTAAATTCAAACATCGAATCCATCAAACTGCTTCCTGATGCTAAAGTCAATAATAATGTACCTGTAACAAAGATCATCAGGTAAAATGTAATAAATCCTACAATGTCCTCGACCAGTCCCTGTTCTATTGGTGTCTTGCCTTGAGCTCTATAATAATATGGTGCTGACACTTTTCGAGCCGGACTTATGCGTTTAATTAAGTTTCCCTGTGTTGCCCTAAGAAGAATATAAATCCGCGTAAGTTTTATACCGCCTGCCGTTGAACCAATTCCTCCACCGATTAACATGAGAATAATAAGTATACCGATAGTAAATGGTGGCCAGTCATTATAGGTAACTGTCGAGTAACCTGTAGTGGAAATCGCGGATACAACGTTAAACAATGAGATTCTAACACTTTCGCCCAAATTTCTATACATTTCATAAAATAATGAAAATGTAATAATAATGGTGAAAAGTAAAATAATGAATGTCATGAACCTAACTTCACTGATTCGAACCACCTGCTTATACTTTCTCCTCATTATTAAGAGCAGTACAGCGAAGTTCGTAGTACCAATGATCATGAGTACAATTGTTACAGCTTCAATGCCAATACTATTATAAGCGCCTATGCTATCTACTCTGGTTGAAAAACCACCGGTTGATAGTGCAGACATTGCATGTAAAAGACTCTCAAAAACTGGCATGCCAAAAACAGTATATGATATTGTACCAATGCATAATAAAATTATAAACATCATCAGTATAATCCTGGCCGTTTTTTTTAGGTTCGGCATCAATTTATCCGGATGCCCTTCTGTATTGAATAAGTTCATTGCCTGTTTCCCCTGGATAAACATGACCATCACCATAACAAAGCCTAAGCCACCACAAAATTGCATGAAACTGCGGTGAAATAAAAATATTGGAGAAGTAGTCGTCACATCCATTACGGATAATCCTGTAGTCGTCCATCCACTAACGGCTTCAAATAAAGCATTAACAAATGAGAGTTCACCCGAAATAAAAAAAGGCATTGCACCTGCAAAAAAGCCATATACCCATGCAAATAAAACTGTCAAATGACTGTTTTGAAGTATTTTAAGCCATTGTGTTTCATTGTCATCTTTTTTAAGTAGGATACATAGTAATACACCCAAAAAAACAGAAAAAAAGGAAGGTATTAGAAAATCTATTATATATTTCCCATCAGAAGGGTAGAACGGCACTACCAAAATAGGTACAGCAAGTAGAATGCCAATAATAATAATAAGCTTTCCGAAATTGCTTTTATCATAAAAAAAACTTAAATGTCTCATATCTGTCCTGTCAGCTCCTTGATTGCATATATTTCCTGCTTATTTGCAGAAATGAGTATCAGTTTGTCACCACTTAGGATTCTTGTATCACCCCTTGGAATCTTGCTTTCCTCACCTCGAATGATACAACCGATAATTACATCTTTTGGCAAATTGATTTCCCATAATTTCTTTCCGACTGCGGGTGAGCCTATAAGTATGGGTACCTCAACAATACTAATACGTCCTTCCCCTGTTGGTATCATAGTTACAATACCTTCATATATTGCCTGCTGCTCGATAATATTTGTAATTGCATTGACTTCACAAATTACCGAATCCACACCCATCTTGTAAAAAAAATCAGTTTTTAACGGATCATTTAGTACAGATATTGTTTTTTTGACATTAAATTTCTTTTTGCATAATTCGCATATAATCAGATTATCTTCATCTTTTGATGTAAGTGCTATTGCAATATCTGCATCTTTAATATTGGCATCTTCAAGTACAAAAGGCTTTGTTTCTTCACCATAGATAACCGTTACTTCTTCTATTTCAGCTAATATTTTACATTTTTCATAATTATTATAAATTATGGTTACATGATATCCTTTACTATTTAGTGATTTTGCCAGTGCGCGTGCTCTATTAAAACTACCTATCAAAACCGCTTGCTTTTTCATTTATAGTCTCCTTATCAATATCTATCCTCGTTTCTATTTCTTTAATGGATAATAGAAGTGGGCTTATGGTCTCAATTCCCATATCGTTATATACACATAATCGATCCGGATCAAATAGCCTAATAATTACACGGTTAATATTAAAGATGGTTTTAGCTATTTGAGCCAACATTATATTCGTATTATCACTATCTGTTGTCGCAATGATGGTTGTCACTTTTTTAATGTGTGCTATGCTAAGTATATTAAAATCCGTGGCATCACCCGTTAAAGTTAAGCCTCCGTAAGAAGGAGCCAGTTTTCGAAATGCATCCTTATCACGATCAATAATTAAGACATCACTATTCCTATCCGATAATTCATTTGCTAAGCTGGATCCTAAGCGACCGCATCCAATAATCAATGTATATGCCATTTTCCTATTTTTTACAACCTTCATTTTTAATCCTCCTTAAATTCTCCATAAGTCTATGCATCTTTCACATCTCTGATTTTGGTATTTACTTCATGTTTACAATCAGACAATTCAAATGCGCAATGTCCTTTTGAGAAAAATGTACCATATAGCTCTAGATTATGACGTGCCGGTAAATAGGTTGGGTCTAGTGACCAAGCCGCCCTAAAGTGCTTCATAGCTAACATATGATCCCTTTTGCGCTCTAGCCATATACCCATTAAGTTATGGGGTTCAGGGGCATGTGGATATTTTCCAATTGCTTCAACCAGTAAAGGTTCGCTTTCTACTAGATTGTTCTCTTTTAACAAACCAATTATCGATTTATATAGACTTATACTTTCATCATTTTTCTCGTCGATTAGCATTTTACTCAACGTTATCACCACCTTGTTTGTTTTCTTCTTATGAGCTTCTACTGTAACAATATCAAAAATTGTGTGAGTTGTGTGTGAGTTGTCGTCTGATCATGTGAGTTTTGTGTGAGAAAAGAGCCATTAAAGTAAATGCTTACTTTAATGGCTCTTTAGATTAATTTTATGTCTTTACTAATAATCTTTCATTCTATATCCGACGCCAATTTCAGTAATAATGTATTTGGGTTTTGCCGGATTATACTCAATCTTTCTTCTTAAACCTGTCATCAATGTTCTTAATGCCTGAGTATCATTACCATATCCCTTTCCCCATATTTCTTGAATGATATATCCTGTTGTTAACACTTTTCCAATGTTTTTCAGAAAAAGGGCTAATAAATTATATTCCATGGGGGTAACCCGTAACTCATGATTACTTAAAAATACAAGGTGCTTTTCCAAATCAATTTTTAGGTCACCAGTACTTAGAATCGGGTTCTTATTGATGGATGCATTCATCTTCATATGGCGCATAGCGACTCTAATCCTTGCCATAAGCTCTGTTGTTGAGAAGGGTTTAGTCAGAAAATCATCTGCACCCAAATCTAAAGCGGCAGCCTTTTCCTTGTCTTGATCTCTAGCTGATATTACGATAATCGGAATTTCAGACCATTCACGTACTTTTTTTATAACTTCCATACCGTCAAAATCAGGTAAACCCAAATCTAAAAGCATCAAGTCCATCTGCTCCGACACAAGTATCCCTAGTGCATTTTGAGCATTACCGGCAGACTTATATTTATACCCTTCTTGACTTAGAGTGTAGCAAATAAAGCGACTGATTCTGTGATCATCTTCAACAACAAGGATATTTATATTATAATTATTCATTTTCATAATCCTCCAAAGGTAAAGTAAAAGTAACCTCTACACCTTGTTCATCTGTGAGATTGTTAATCGTAATACTTCCGTTATGTGCTTTTATAATAGCATAGCATATTGATAATCCCAATCCAATACCTGTTTTAGCATGGCCATTCGTACCTTCTGTTGTATAAAACTGCTCAAAAAGATGTGGTAAATCTTCTGAAGGTATACTTGTACCATTATTACTTACAACAAACTTTGCAATTTTTGACACTTCATCACGTTCAACACAAATACTGATTTCATCATCATAGCGGGTGTGTTTATAGGCATTGTCCAATAGATTAAACAATACTTGTTCAATAAGTCTCCCATCCATTGGAACCATCAACGGTTCCTCCGGTATATTTACAACGATTTCCCGTTCACCTGTCCTTAATAAGAATCTATCTAGCGCACTCCCTATGACTTCCTCAACAACTTCAATTTGCTTCTTAATGATAAGTTTACCTTCTTGTAACCGTGTTAAACTTAAAATATTTTCCACAAGTGAATGGAGCCACTTAGCATCATTATATATGCTTTCAGCTAATATATAACGTGAATCTTCTTTTTCTGTCATATCTAAAAGCATCTCAGAAGAACCCATAATTCCAGCTAAAGGTGTACGTAAATCATGAGAAATGGATTTTAATAGCGTACTTCGATAACGCTCTTGCACTGTTTCTTCACGGTCCTTTATGCGCTGCTCAGATACCCTAATATGATCCATAGCCAATGCCGTACTCTCAAGCATCGAATGCAACAGATGGGTATGTGTTTCGTTCATATTTTTAGCATCTTCACTTGGTATTCTTATTATACCCAGTATGCTTTCCCTACCGTATATTGGCCAGTCATAAAACTCTCCCCATTCATCATGACTGGTTCTTAGCTCTTCCATTCTACGTTTGATCTCGTCTATATCATAAATCTGCCTCCGAACCTGCGCATCTATTGAAGCCTGTTGAATGAAGCTACTTTCTGGATTCCCTTCTTGATCGAAACATAGCATAGCCGCTCTTGTTGATAAACAGTCACTTAATGCCTTAACAACAACAGAAGCAATATCATGAATGTCATCAACATCAGTCAACTGATTTGTAAGACTATAAAGAGATTTTGTCTCCATTTCTTTTTCTTTAGCTATCAATTCATTTTTTTTAGCAAGCGACGTTAGTGAACTTGTTATAAAAGACGTTATGGTCATGATAATAAACGTAATCATATAGCTTGAGTCATGAACAGACAATGTGAAATAAGGTTTAGTAAAAAGATAATTAAAGGTTAATGTTGAAAGTATGGATGCAACGATACCCAATAAAAAACTGTCAATAATCCAAGCTGAAATCAATACCGCCAGTAAATATACTATAACAATATTGGTTTCCGGAAACCCCATATATCTAAATAAATACCCAATTAATGATGAAATAGCAATTAAAAACACCATCAAAGTCAATTTATAGCCGATTTTTTGTCTATTAATAAAATGTCTGTTCAACTAAGATACCCCTTTCAATGTCATGCTTTATATATTTAATCAATTTAACCGACCTTATTCATATTAAATATCCGCCTTAAAAACTATGTGATACTAGTATTTATAGCTCATCACGCTTCACTTATACAATTCTTCAGTATTATTATACCTTATTATGTAGACTATTACTAAATATAAAAAAGGGGCAGTGATGACGATCTCATCGCTGTCCCATAAATACATTATATTGTTTTGTTACTCTTCTTCAACACCTAAACCGGACATCCATGTTCCAAATGATGATATATCCTCTAATGTAAGGTTATATTTTTCATCAATTTTATTTAGCATTTCATAAGCCTCTGTTCGTACTGCTTCATCCAGTATGTTATCATTATTTGATATCAGATCCATGAATTCCGTTACAAGCTCAGCCATATAGCTATCTTCTAATGTCTGTATCTCTTTGAAAATTTTTAGACTGTCTTCTTTTAAACGTTGATCTTCAAAATTATACGTCGGCGAATTGTCTATACCCATAAGCAACATGCTCATATGATCTTTAAAACGAATGGCCATATACTTTTCATAACGTGTACCCTCATAATCTTCCAACATCTTGCCCATACCGTAGGTCCTAGCAGCAATGATGTCACCACTTACTATAAAGCCACCATCCGCTGCTATTGGCTCAAGGGTATCCATTGCCAGAGTAATCAGCAAGTCTCTCATAGGTTCTGTATTATAATCTCTATTTCTAGCAAATTCTGTAAAATCGACAAGATAAAACATCATACCCTCACCGCTGGCGAGATAATAACCTTGATCTTTTGCTTCAATCACTAGAGTCTTGATTTCAGTATCTTCAATATCCTCTACATTCTGACTTAACTTAATATACTTATAGTCATAGCGTTCTGCTTCCTTATAAAAACGATCCCAAAAATCCGTTTGCAAAGCATAGGATTCTAATGCTACATAATCCTCAAAGCTATTTCTGCGCATGCCTGAAATAGCATAAGCTGTAAATAGATCTGCTTCTTTTGGAGCCAACTTACTTATACCATTCTTATATAAATCATAAATGGCTTTGGATGTCCCCTTTTCATTATATAGCGCTTTCATATCTGCTACCCATATTTTTTGCTCATCTGAAGATACCGGCTCATCCGATTGCTTAATAGGTAAAGCATTCATATATGTGGCCAGTATATCCTCATATTTTTTCTCCACTACATTTACAACCTCTACTTCAAGCTGAGGCTTCTCTAGATTCTCATCCTGTTGGCTCTCTTGTGACGCTTCAACAGATGCTGCCTCCTCATTGACTTCTTGTGATTCTTTTGATTGGCATCCATACAAGAATAAGGTTCCAATCACTATGAGCATCATATAAAAAGCTGTTTTATAAATATATTGTTTTTTCATTTTTTACCTCACCTTCTTGTCCATACGTCTTACTCTTTATTGGACGTATTAACCAATAAAAAGAAACATTTTTAAGGTCATAGGACGGATTTCCTATAATTTAACTCTATGTTATACTTTTTATATAGGTTAAATCCCCTATCGCAACTGTAAACACAATGCCTTTTTGTACTAAGGATGTGATTTATTGAATAAAAGTGCTACTAAGGTTTTTTTCAAGCAGTTAAATCGTCGTTTTTTCATGGATCAATACCAAGATCTGGCTCATATTGATCGAGCTTTTTCAATTGGGTTTGGACAAACAATATCTCAACCCTCACTTGTACTTTTTATGACTGAGATTCTAGAACTTAAGCCAAATCATAAAGTGTTGGAAATAGGAACAGGCTCCGGTTATCAGACGGCTTTTCTTGCACAATTTGCCAATTGGGTATACACAGTAGAAACCATAGAACCACTTATGAAAAAAGCAGAAGCACGTCTAAAAGAACTAAATTATCTTAATATTAACTTTTTTCTTGGGGATGGTACCTATGGCTTAAAGGAACATGCACCCTATGATCGCATCATCGTGACCGCTGCAGCAAGAGAAATTCCACCAAGTTTAATTGAACAGTTGAGTCCTGGTGGTCGACTTCTTATTCCTGTTGGTAATAAGGATGCACAAGACTTAAATCTTTTAACAAAAGATAGTGAAAGTCATATAACCGTCACATCAGTAGAACTTGTTCGATTCGTACCACTCGTTGGGGACTATGAATTATAATATTTATTTGACGAAGCTTAAAGGGAAGTCCAACTAACTCATTAGTTGGACTTCTTTTGTTGTACTTATAGTATTTATTCTACTTTTTCTATGTCATGAATTATACTTGCATTATTTTCATCCAGTGTAAATGAAATAAGAATTCTATCACCTTCTGTAAGATTGTAGTCACCAAAGTTCGCTTTTACTGTTTCAGAGAATCTAAAGGCTTTGAAAGTATTTTCTGCTGAAGTATCTGTAAGCTCAACTTCAATGCTATTGGAATCAATCTGACCGACATAGATACCTGTTGCTGTCTCTAAATCTTCTTCCATCTCATCTTCCAAGATAACATCTTCTTCTTTTGTTGCATCATCTGAAATATCCTCAGTCACTTCCTCTGATGTTTCTTCGGTCATTTCATTTTCTATGACATCTGAAACAGCAGGCCCTTCATCCACAACTACAGGTTCGCTTTTAAAGCATCCAGAAAACAGCCCGACGACTATAATCAATATGCCAAAAATCATCCATTTCTTCATAATTAAATACCTCCTAATTTTGTTTACTTGGTTCACCTTTTTAGACGTATGAAATATAAAACTGTTCCATAATTTACCTATTTTCCTATTCCTAGCCACAAAAGATCCACCATGTGTGTTGCCTCATATCCTGTATCTACCACCTGCCCCGTTCTTAATATGTTTCTCATTTTATGTTCTATCAAAGCTTGATAAGCGAAACCAATGTCCAGATAACTCCATTTTCTAGAAAAACAATCGGATGCAATGCCTTGTCGAATAATTTCATATACCTGCGCCTGTTTATGATTTTGCCAGTTTCTAAAGTAAGCTACTGTTTGTTGCTCTAAAGCATAGAATTCTTCGAAATAAATCCTATAGATGAACTTATTCTCTTGAAGTTGGTCTAGAGATGATTGAATCAGATAAATCAGTTTGCTTTTTGTGTCACCTTCTGGCAATTCTTTTGGATGTTCTAATATCACCTGTTCTATAAGTGCTATTAAAATATCATCCTTCGACTTAAAATATTCATAAACAGTCGTTCTGGCAATTTTCACTTTTTTTGCTATTTCTTCTATGGTTGTATTCATAAAACCTTTTTCTAAAAACAAATCATACCCCGACTCTAATATCTGTAGCCTTCTCGCTTCTGCATTCATGTCAACCCTTGCCTCCTATGACATCCGACGTTACGTCGATACTTTATCATTTTAACCGACACTTAGTCGATTGTCAAGAAGTATCTATAAAAGCCTAGATTCGACTATGAAGACCCTAGAAAAAAGTCTCTAAGCTTTTTTCCACTTAGAGACCTCGTCGACTCAAATATTGACCACTAATACTTGAATTTTGCAATTCTCGTTTGCATATCCTCCGCTAGACGAGATAGAGCATCACTGGCATTAGATATCTCTGCCATAGATGCCGCTTGTTCTTCCATGGTAGCCGATGTTTGCTCAGAACCGGCTGCATTTTCTTGAGCTATAGCCGCTAGACTTTGCATGATTTCTGCTAACTCATTCTTCTTATCATCCATTGTGCTAACAGAATCTAGTGCTCTATTGATAATCGTTTTAACATCTTCGACTTGCTTGGATATGCCATTAAACTTACTTTCTGTTATTCTAACACTATCTACTTGATCCTTAATAATGCCTTGAACCTCTTCCATGGATTTAACAGAACTTTTCGAGTTGTCCTGTAATTTCTTCAACATATCGTTAATATCTTTTACTGAAGTTGTGGATTCCTCAGCCAACTTCCTAATCTCATCTGCAACTACAGCAAATCCTTTGCCGGCATCACCCGCTCTTGCTGCTTCTATAGCTGCATTAAGCGCTAGTAAATTGGTTTGTTCTGCAATACTTCTAATGAGTTCACTCGCCTGTCCAATCTTATCTGCACTTTCATTGGTCTCTCGTGTACTATGGTAGATCTTGTCCATAGCATTATTACTATTTTGAGTTTTTTTACTAAGACCGATAATAATTTCTGTACCTTCATCCTTAAGCAATGTCAGCTGCCTCATTGCTATATCCACCTGCTTCATATCCTCTAGATCTTCTTCTATGATATGGCTTATTTCATCGGTTCTCATAACACCATTTTCTGTATCTTTTGCCTGTTCTGTTGCACTTTTAGCAATCTCTTCTATTGTTCTTGCCACTTCTTCTGCCGCATAAGCGGATTGTTGGCTGGTTGCTGTTAACTCCTCTGAAGACGCTGCAACCTGTTGAGATGTATCTGATATATGTTTTATAAAATCTCGCAAATTTTCCGTTACACTCTGGAAAGCTTTAGCAAGAGATCCTACTTCATCTTTCTTACTCATATAGACCTGTGGCACATCCTCAGTAATATCCAAGTTAGCAATTTTCTTAGAATGCTCTATAATGCCTATAATAGGTTTTACTATAGAATAGCCTAGTACATAACACAAAGCTATACTGATTATAAGTATGATTATTGTCGTAATCAAAATACTTTTTTGTAATGTTGGAATCGCTTTAAGTACCTCTCCCGAATTAGCTGTGATTACAATAATCCAATCCGTTCCTTCAACAGCTATATATCCAATATACAAATCCTTACCACTATATGTGTATCTGCCCACATTATTTTCACCTGAAATAATTTTCTCAAACTGAACGGCCAATGAATCTAGACTAGGATCTTCTTCGAGTGCACTTATTGGATTAAACTGATCTAATACCATTTGTCGATCAATATGGGCCACGACAGTACCTTGATTGTTAATCATATAAGCATATCCGTTTTCTCCATATCCCAAATCATCTGTTATATCACTAAGGGCGTTTCCATCACGTCTGCCAACTAATACCCCAACAACTTCTCCATTGTTTTTTATGGGTGTGGCAAACATAAGTACGGCAGAGTTTGTCACTCTACTGATAATAACATCAGAGACATTGGATTCTCCCTCAAATGCTTTAATCACGTAGGATCTGTCACCAAGTTCCGCGGTTGTTCCATCATGGTAATTGGTCACCCCATCCGGACTAACGACCCCCAAAGCTAAGAACCCCGAATCTGTCATTTGTTTTTCCATAACGCTTTTTTGCTGCTCATAATCCATACTTTCAATTTGATCAATCTTTGCAATGGCTTCTAATGACTGAATGCCTGTTTCAATTCGGCTCTCCGTAAGCTTTGCGCCTTCTTCTGCCAATAGCACCAAGGATGCCTCCGCATTTTCCGTAACTGTCTTACTGATAATAACTAATGATATGATTCCAAAACTGGCTGATATCAATAAGATTAATACTGAAAAATACACCACTAATTTACTTTTAATACTCTTCATAACACTTTCCTTTCGTAATACATAATAAAACCACCAGTCGACTACAGACCGGTGGTAAAGTTAAGATACAAATATACAATATCTTTTATCCATACGGTAACCTGGCAATCATAGTAACCCTTAGACCCATAGCTTTGCGACACTGCCTTTCGACAGCTGTGCCTTTTACATTATGTGATTATAAAATCAAACAATTATTACTTGATAATTATCGTATGTCACTTTTCTTTTAAAACATTATTATACTACAATTCCTATTTAAAGTACAGTTATTTCGGTGTTTACGTATATTAAAGCTCTTATAAGTATTTTTCTAGAAACGCTTTTATTTCTTGATGCATGTCCTTCAATTCCGTTACCATTCCATGTCCTCCATGATCAAAAGTTACAAGTTTAGCTTTTCTAATATTTTCTTTATAAAAAATAGCATGTTCATAATCTACTAAACTGTCATCCTTAGCATGCAAAATGATTGTGGGGACAGTTATTTTACTCAGTTCTTCTCCTGCTAACGGTTTGATTGCTGCTTCATGAAGATTACCCGGAAGTCTTGGACTCATGGGATGCATATACGCCAACATATCATTGACAATTTCTTTATCTTCTGAACTAAGTGATTCAATAGTATCTTCTGAAATGCCTATGAACGTTTGAAATTGAGTACGAAATATTTTCAGAACCAACCAGTAGGCAAAGTCTGATTTTTGAATGCTGTTCACTATTTTTGTACTTGTCGGAACATCGTCACCCATATATTTGGCTACTGCTGATACCAAAATCAGCGCATGACTCCTATCCGGATAGTCATGCGCAAATTGTACAGCCGAAGGGCCTCCTGCTGAGACTCCAAAGACAACCACTTTATCAATATTTAAGTAATCAAGTAATTGAGTATACATCATGGCTTGTTTTTCAACCGTGGAATCTTCAATCATCGGAGATCCAAGATAACCAAATCTGGATACAGATATGAATTCGTATCCTTCTTTTAGAATGTTATTACCCATTAACAAGCCTTGATCATAGCCACCACCTGCACCATGTATCAGCAAAACCGGTGTTCCTTCACCCTCAACGCTATACTCAATTTCACCATAATCCGTCATAAACTTCTCACTACCTTCTGACACTCTTTGATAGGCTGCATGCATGTCCTTATCATATTGAATATATACAACAATAAACAATATCAATACTACAACAATTACAGCATATATTAATATTTTCTTCATGATCTCTACCTTTCTAAGCATTCTTGGTTACATTATAAAGCAATTGGTCTTCATTGGTTACTGCACTTTCATAATATTATCCACTAAAGCATGAATAAAACTATTTCTTTGATCCTCTTCATGTAAATCTATACCACTATATAGATGGAATTCTGTTGGGTTTATACTCGCTACCTGTATAGGTAGTAAAACTTGTAATGCAATAATTCGTAGACCCATCTCATCTTTTTTATCTTCGAATATTTCTTTTAAGACCGGAATCAAAAAAAGTGGTGTCTGCATTTCTCCATTAAGAATGTTTTGAGTAATCGTAAACTTGATTAATTTCTCATGTTGTTCTCCAAAACTATACAACTCTTTTAACATTGTCTTAAATTTTTCTACAGGATTTGAGTTAAAAGCATTTCCCTGTATTAAAAAGCCAGTTGCCATTTTTGCCATATATTCTGCAACCGCAATACTTAGTAAGTTATTTTTAGAGTTAAAGTGATAGTTAATTAAACCGATCCCTACATTTGCACGTTCAGCTACTTGTCTGACTGTTATCTGCTCTACATCATCCACTTCTGAAAGCATATTCACAACCACTTTTATTATGTTCGTTCTGGCATCTTTATCATTCATTTCAGCAACTCCTTTTCTGAACATCATTTGAACATGTTCAGTTTACTATACAGATTTATTTTTGTCAAGGATAATCGTGTATATTTATAAGCATAAAAAAAACACCGTTTCGTTGTATTGGGTTTCTTTGTAGAAACATATAATATCACAATTTGGTGTTTTTCTTATTTAACTCTATCGCGTATTGGTTTAGTTATGGCTTAAAAACAACTACAAGCAACATTTTAAACTGTTCCTTAGCCAACAGAGCATGAGGAACATTGGATGGCATAATAATGGTTTCTCCCTTTTTCAAGAAATAAACCTCATCACCTATAGTAATCTCTGTCTCACCATCCATAACATACACCATGGCGTCTCCTGCTGAAGCATGAGAACTAATTTCCTCACCTTGGTCAAAAGCAAACAGTGTTATGCTTAGGTTTTTTCCTTGTGCTAACGTTCGACTTACAACCTGTCCCGCTTGATAATTGACTAGGCTTGCCATTTCCATGGCTTGTGAAAATTCTATATTTTTTATGAATTGTTCCATATTGGTCCTCCTTAGGAATTTGATTGGTTTATAATTGGTTAAGGTGTCAAAACTATATAGTTGAACTTTTACCTACCATGGTGGGTTAATTTAGTGAAACTTAGTTTTTACCCTTTAATCATAATTGTTATTATAGACTTCATCCATAAAGATTACGGTACCCTAGGTTACTTAATTACCATCCCCTAGAGCTACCACCTCCGCCACTTCGACCACCGCCGCCACCAAATCCGCCGCCACCGCCGCCTTTACCTGAATTTCTAGCAAGCATATACAACACAACTCTTGTCATGCGTCCACGATTGAATATTAAATCTAACATCATAAGTATGATGCCGATTATGATTAGGATGACGTGGAAAATCGTTATCTTTCCGCTTTCTTCCTCTTCAGTCACAGGCTTATAGTAAACATTTTGGCTTGTGATAGTTGCTTCATCCAGGCCATACTCTATGAACACTTCTTCTGCAAGCTTTAAATACGTTCCTATAATACCTGCATCGTAATTACCTTCTTGAAAATGTCCAATAAGGTAGTCATCTTGTATCCGTCCTGTTTTTGCATCATTTAAGGCACCCTCTAGACCATATCCCACTTCAATACGAGATTGACGATCATTTAGAGATACCAACAAGAGTAAACCATTGTTCTTCGTTGCATCTCCAATGCCCCACTCTCTAAAAAGATTCAGAGCATAAGTTTCAATATCTTGTCCTTCTAAACTGTCTACCGTAACAACTACAATCTGTGCACCTGTCTCTTGTGCCAATGGTACCGACACCTGCATGATGGCTTCTTCTGTTTCAGCCGAAAGAATGCCCGCATAATCATTCACATAGAATTCTGAGGTATGGCTCGGATAGCTTTGACCATATAACTCCGACATAGAAAGCAGCATGGATAGAATGAACAATGCTGCTATAGTTTTTTTCAATCTAATCCCCCCTAATTATTAAAATCTACAGTAGGGACTTCACTTGCGCCTTCACTGGCTTCAAAATATTCTGCCGGTTCAAAACCAAACATTCCGGCAAAAAGGTTCATAGGAAATTGCTTAGCAACACTGTTAAAGTTTCTGGCCACTGAGTTGTAGTCTTGTCTGGCTACGGCAATTCTGTTTTCAGTTCCTGCCAGTTCATCGGCTAACTGTCTGAAATTCGCATCCGATTTTAGATCCGGATAGCTTTCCGATATTGCAAGTAATCTTGATAAAGCGCCTGATAATTGTGCATCTGCTTCTGCTTGTTCGCCTACTGTACCGGCACCCATCATTCGTGCACGTGCATCTGCTATGTTATTGAAAATTTCTTGTTCTTGACTGGCGAAACCTTTAACGGTTTCAACCAAGTTTGGAATTAAATCATTCCGTCTTTGTAATTGATTATCAATTTGACTAAGAGACATATTAACTTCTTCGTCTAATACGACTAAATTGTTATATCTCGATACGACTGTACCACCAATGCTAAAGATGATTAAGACGACTATTGCTATAATGATTAATACTATACTACCTTTTTTCATACTAACACCTCTTCTAATTGTCATTTACATAGTTGATATGATGATCATTATAATTAAACTTATTGCTACTTAATATCTTTTATATTGTACCACTAACTATTTCCACTTACCATCACATGACCATCGTTTTAATCATCTTTTAATGGTTTTTACTTAATTTTGACAATTGCCCAAGGTTAAATAAAAGAACATTAACCAAGATATAACCTTGTATCTCTGAAGTGTAACCGTTTTTCTATGTTATTTATGAATTTATACACAATAATTATAGAATTTCTTTTGTCATCATGATATAATGTGAATATTACTATTAATGATAATGATTATGATTATCCGAATTGGCATTGTTCGGGTAATACTAACCTTGAAAGGACTGATTATATGTTGGGTTGGTTGAACGCTTTTTTATTATTTTTACTCCTCTCTTTTCCGATTGCCCTTGAAGTGAACAAACGTTGGTTAAAAGGAAAGAACAAAAACTATAATCAGTTCTTGAAAAAAGGTCGAAAGATGCATCCCTACGTCGGTGGTTTATTGATTCTGACCGGACTTACTCATGGCTATCTAAAACTAGGTCGTTTTGATTTTCATACCGGCTCCTTATTATTGATGGTTTTGACGTTTAATGGCATCTTAGGGTTAATTTATAAGCGGACTAAAAAAAGATCTTTTGCTAAGGTCCATCGATATATGGGTATACTCATCGTTTTACTTTTCTTACTCCATTATCTACGTCCATGGTATTTTATTTAATCTATGGTTAAAGTATCAAACTGTTTGTTTAAAAGAAAGTGGTGATCATATGAAGTGGCTCCTAATAACACTTATGGTATTAGCATTATCCCTTACCGGATGTCAATCTGATGAGGCTACCAATGTACCCGTAGTAGAAGAAGAAACACCTATTGTAGATGACCAACCTGTCGACACCGATGAACCTGATATGGATACAGATGAACCTGTTGCGGATATGGAAAGCATCGAACTAACCTTAGAGGCTTTAGCTACTTATAACGGTCAAGATGGTATGCCTGCTTATGTCGCACATAATAACATCATCTATGATGTATCTGATATACCTCAATGGGCCAATGGTACCCATAACGGACAATATGCCGGTACGGACCTAACCGGCAAAATAGAAAAAGCACCTCATGGTGTTAAAAACCTTGAACTGGCAACAAAAGTAGGCGTAATCGTTGAGTAAGATAATATATGCCGGATGATCAAATAATTCCCAATCATACCTATTAATAAAAGGCAAACGCATCTAGCGTTTGCCTTTTATTTTTATAATTCGTACACATGCCTGTTATAAACTAAATACCAACCCTGTCCAATTCTTTCAAGTTGTATTGTCGAATTAACTTCATCAGCTTAATCGGATACTGAGGATCGGTTGCATACCCTGCACGCTTAATGGCCCATGCACCTAAGCTACTTTGATACATCACATCTCTAAACGGTGCATATCGATCTGCATTAAGTAACAAGCTCTTATGGTCATTCCAACTCTCTTGAACATTATTATATGCTCTAAAGTTCGCATCCACTCTATAGGTTACACCGTTATAGACCTCCCACGTATTGGAAGTAACGGATCCATTGGTAGCCGAACCTTTTATACCAAAGAGGTTATATGAAAACTTACCGCTGTATTTATCTTGTGGTACGCTTTGACCCCAACCGGTTTCTAATATGGCTTGCGCTGTTTGTAACGCCGCAGACATACCTGTACTGTTCCAAGATGTCTTTGCCATACCGGATGAAAATGCTAGAAATTTGTCTTTTTCAATTATGGCTTTTGGACCAAACGTTTTGTCTAGATATATTCTAAAATCTATGGTCTCCGATGTTATTTTGGCACCCTTATAGTAACCTTCAGCCTTAAGTGATACTTGTCCAACGTCGGATGCTGTTGGCTTAAAAGTCCATTCGCTAGTAACCGGAATATCATATCCGACAATCTTAGTTGACCCTGTACTTTTATTGGTCAATATATAATTGACTTTGTCCATTGTCACGTTGCTGCTTACATTCAGCTTTGTTTCTCCTGTTAAAACTTGATTTGGTCCTACTCCTGAAAGCTGTAGTCTTGGACTTCCATCCACTTTAACTTGAATATAATCACTTTCACGTGTTACACCCCCTGCATCAATGACTCTGACTTTTAGAGATTTATTACCTGAAAAACTTTCACCCGGAAACCATCTGTAACCACCGTAAGGTAGTGTTGCCAGTACCGTTTCTACACCTGTTTTTTCATCTTTGATCAAATAGGTTGTTTCCCTTACATCAAAATTTCTTGATGCTAGCAAGGTAACCGGCTTGTTCACCGTCATACCTGCTGTGACACCGGTCAAGCTAAGGTTTTCATCCACTTGAACACTAATGGTATAGGGTGCACTATGATAGATATTACCTACTGCATCATAAGCCATCACTTTTACGCTATAATGACCTTCCTGAGATTTGGTAGGTGTCCATGTGTAGGAACCGAAGGGATCTTGTTCGATGACTGTTATGACTTTACCATTGCCGAGATTGGTAAGCTCATAGGTAATATGTTCTGCGATAAAATTTACATTCGGCCTAAGTACAACTGTTTTCTGAATGGTTTCATTGTTAACAAGACCTTCTAATACTATATTCGGCGTAACTGAGATGACCACCGGCACCGCATCTGCAGCTATAAGTTTATTGTACTTATCGTATAGAGCAACCACCATGACCTTGTTTCCATTATCTTCAAGGGATGGCACATAAGTTAAACTGCTTGTATCACCTAAACTTCTACCGACTACGAAGCCGGTTGCCGTTTGTCGGTCCACAAGAAGTAATCTGACGTCTCCAAGTGTTGCCTTATAACGTTCGCCAAAGGTGAAAGTAACCGTTGTTTTGCCTTGAATCGTTTGACCAGGTGAAAGAGATGTGATTAATACTTCATGAAAAGGTGCTTTAACAGATGTTTTATTCGAGTCTACAAGGACTTGTCTTGTCTCATTGACCCACTCAATACCAATGCCGAAGGCATTACTGATTAATCTTAAGGGTACATAAGTACGATCACCAACGATTAGGGGTGCCACATCACTCACCTGATATGACGCGCCTTGATTATAGCCTACTAGAGTGCTACCAATCTTAAGAAAAACACTTTGATTACCTTTAATAACCTCAACTGTTCTGTTAGTGGGGTCCCAATTGACAGTAGCGCCAATTTCCTCTGTAACAAACCGTATTGGTACCATGGTTCTTCCATTTTGGATAATCGGTGTCGATAATTCTGTTATATCTTTTCCATCTACAATCAGACGCATATCTTGGGCATGGCCCTCAATGGTCAGCATGCTTGATGTAATGACATAGACCGCAGATAGTATAAGACTTAGTGTTATATTTCTAATTAATTTCATACGAAAACCTCCTTCGACCCATCGGTCATACCTATTATATCAGATATGTCGACCTTCAATCTAGATATGATTGATTTTGTAACCCTATTGTCATAAGTCGTATATTCAAATATTTTATAATTTATTAATACATTATTTATATGAACTTTCAACCTGTTCTGTTATACTCAAAGCATCATAAATAACGATAGGAGTACATGTATGGAATTTCATAAAATATTACAGATGAACATAGGTAATAAACACCTTGACATCCTTAAAAATACGAACTTTATCGAGAACATTCAAGAATTTGGGGTTCTTCAGCAACTGTATAGAGCCGCTATTAAAGAGGTCCGAACCAAATTAGAAATACTAGATGAAGAATTCCAAGTCAAATACGATCACAGCCCGATTCATCATATTGAATACAGACTCAAATCACCTCAAAGCATCATGGACAAACTTATAAAAAAAGATCTTGAAATTAACACACAAAATATTTGGACCAACCTGTCGGATGTAGCCGGTATTCGCGTCATCTGTAATTATATCAACGATATTGATCGGATTGCCGCTTTTTTAATTCAGCAAGATGATGTTACCTTAATTCGTCGCAATGATTATATTGAAAGCCCGAAATCAAATGGGTATAGA
This sequence comes from Firmicutes bacterium HGW-Firmicutes-2, assembly GCA_002841495.1. Taxonomy (GTDB): domain Bacteria; phylum Bacillota; class Clostridia; order Lachnospirales; family Vallitaleaceae; genus Petrocella. The sequence continues at coordinate 158,956 of PGZV01000003.1, forward strand.
AGTCTCCATCTTATAGTAGCTGTGCCCATATTCTTATCCAACTCGACAGAGCAAGTAAAGGTTGAGGTTCAGATTCGTACCATCGCCATGGATTTCTGGGCCAGTCTAGAACACAAGCTAAAATACAAAACCCAGGATGAAGTCTCAGAAGATCTGCGTGGTCGGTTATTGGACTGTGCCAATTCTATTACCTTATTGGACTTAGAAATGCAATCTATTTATGAAGGTATTAAGTCGGATCAAGACCAATGATATTTAACACGTAATAATATATGAAACCAACTAAAATCCAATAAGAGCATCCAATTGTTTTTTCTAGCATTGGATGCTCTTATTAGCCTGTATTGCTCAATTCATGTTATTAATACATAATCAACCTCATACCACCTGTTTCGACTGTTTTGTTTTGTTGACATATGTAGATAATCAAGTATAATTCAAGTTACAAAAGATTCGACACCAAAATAAATATATTAACAGGAGCCTATTATGGTAAAAAAAGTCACTTTAATGAGCCTAGCTATTCCTATATTCTTTGAGGTCATACTCTTTATGACCCTTGGTGTTGTTGACACTTTAATGCTAAGCCGTATATCCGACCAGGCTGCCGGTGCAGTCGGCATCGCCAATCAACTCATCAATTTCACCAATATCATATTTACAATCATTAGCGTAGGTGCAGCCATACTAATCGCTCAGTTCATCGGTGCAAAAAAATGGGTGGATTGCCATATGACCATCATTGTCGCCTATGTGGTACTAACAATCATTGGTCTGGTCTGCTCCATCGGTCTTTTTTTCTTTGGCCCTGATCTATTGATACTCATTGGTATTACACCTGGGCTTATGGGTTATGCCAGTGATTATATACGTATCGTCGGAATTTTTATGTTTCTTCAGGCTTTCTTGAACATATCCACCGTTACCATGCGTAGTTATGGTTATAGTAAACAGACACTGTATATTACCGCTACGATGAATATCATTAATATCGTCGGGGACTATGCCTTACTTTTTGGTGCTTTTGGTTTACCTGCCCTTGGTGCAGCCGGTGTTGCTATTGCAACTTCCATTAGCCGACTGATTGCCGTCATTTTATCGACTATTTTTGTGTTCAAACACATTGTACCACTATCTGCCATAACCTATATTAAAAACTTCCCTAAACATATATTAAGACTCTTGTTAAAACTAGGTTTTCCCGCTGCACTTGAAAACCTCTCTTATAATGTGAGCCAGATTGTCATCACCGGTATTGTGTTGGTCTATCTTGGTGAAGAAATGTCCATCGTACGAACTTATGTTGGCAGTATCGTCACTTTTGCTTTAATCGTTACCATCGCCATTAGTCAAGCCAATCAAATCATCATCGGTCGTCTTATTGGCGAAGGTCTGATAGATGAGGCCTATCATATGTGTATCAAGAACTTTAGGATTGCTTTTTATGTTATGTGTGGCATCGGTGTTATTTTTTATTTCTTCGGTGGCCATCTGATGCGTATTTTTTCCGACAATCCCACCATCATAGAGTGGGGCATGATTATTCTTGCCCTTGATGCCTTTTTAGAACTTGGTCGTATCTTCAACATCGTTTTTATCAGCGGTCTTCGTGGTGCCGGTGATGTTATTTTCTCTGTTGCCATTGGCCTCGTTTTTATGTGGGGTATAGCCGCTGCCGGTGCTTATGTTTTTGTCGTCATCTTCGACTGGGGTCTTCCCGGCGTATGGCTTGCCTTGCTACTGGATGAATGGGTACGAGGCATCTTAAACTTTCTTAGATGGCACAACAAAAAATGGGTCACCAAAGCTTTGGTTTAGTGCCTTCCTTATCGAATAAAATTCGTAGCAATTCTTTGCTCTCGCTCCGGCACTTCTATCCCTGCCGCTTTTCCAGCCTCAAGACACTTTAGTAACCATGCCATGTTTTTCCCAAGAGTCCTCATAATCTGCATCCCCTCTAGGTCTTGTCTCACTTGATCCGGCGTATTGCCATGCACCATATTCCAGTATTGTGACGGAACCATAGGCATATTGCTAATGGCAAAATATTTATTCAACTGATCCAGCGCTGCCGTGGAACCACCTCTTCTACAACTGACAATAGCCGCTCCCGGTTTATGGGCATGAATCTTGCCTGCATAGAAAAATCGGTCAAGAAAAGATGTGATAGCACCGGAGGCACCAGCATAATGAACCGGAGATCCAAAAACATAGGCATCTGCGGATTCTGATTTCTCCAAAATTCGATTGACGATATCATCATCAAAAATACATCGGTTATTGGCACATTTGCCACAACCTGTACATCCACGAATAGGTGACTGACCCAAATGGACCATCTCCACTTCAATATCAGCGCCAACCAATTCTTTTTCCACCTCTTTTAACGCGGTATAGGTACAACCCTCCTTATGAGGACTTCCATTAATCATTAATACTTTCATCGCTACCTCCTGATGACCATCTTTTACTTAATTATTGGTTTACCAATCTGATTATATCATATATTAAAACCTTAGTATTCTCTTAAATCATTCATGCTCGTATTAATCAACTCTTTGAATAAGAACTATTTAAAATTTTCACATCGTCTATAATAGTATCAAGCTCAACATAATGTGTAAATCTATAAAGTAATATCAAAATAAGCCAACATCGACCATGAAGTTCCTGGAGACAGTGTGTATGAACGTAGTAAAGACAGCAGGAGCTGTCCGCCGACATTTGGTGCAAGGACGCACCAACGGTCGGTCGAAGTCATACATACTGCGGAAGGGTTTTCATGGGACCCAATTATAATTCTCTTTGAAAAAAAAGCCTCTAAGCTTTTAACCACTTAGAGGCAATTAATATATTTTTACCAACCTATTGATACCCTTTAATAAAAGCCTTCGTCCTATCACTCTTAGGATTACCAAACACTTCCTCTGGTGTACCCTCTTCAGCGATCACACCTTCATCCATGAAAATAACATGGTTGGCCACTTCTTTTGCAAAATTCATCTCATGGGTTACGATTACCATGGTCATATGCTCTTTTGCCAGTGATTTGATGACCTTCAACACCTCACTGGTCAGCTCAGGATCTAAGGCTGAAGTTGGCTCATCAAAAAAGAGTACTTTGGGATTCAGGGCTAAAGCCCTTGCTATAGACACCCTTTGTTGTTGTCCACCAGAAAGCTGAAAAGGATACGCATTTTCTTTTTCAGACAAACCCATTTTTGTAAGCAACCTACGGCCTATATCATAGGCTTCTTCCTTACTCTTATTCTGAGTATGAATCAAAGCATCCGTCACATTCTTCATCACTGAAAAATGTGGAAACAGATTAAAGTCTTGAAAAACAAGACCAAAATAGCTACGAATCTTTTTAAGCTCCGCCCCTGTAACCTTATGGGGCATGCCATCTTTATCTGCCTTAAAAGCCGATTCTCCAAGATATAGGATGTCTCCTGCATCAATGGACTCTAACATAGTCGCACACCTAAGAAGAGTTGACTTCCCTGATCCTGAGGGACCGATAATGGCTATCACTTCCCCTTGCTCGACTTTTAGAGATATGTTCTTAATGACTTGAAGGTCACCAAAGCTTTTCTTAAGCTGTCTTATTTCAAGTAAACTCATACGATGACCCCCTATCTGTAATAACTTAATTTGTTTTCAATTTTTTCCATTACGGTTGCCACTACAAAATTAAAGACATAATAGAAAACACCAGCCGCCACATAAGGCATCATATTTGCTTGTGCTGAAGCCACTGCTCTAGCCACTGTAAACATTTCTGTAACCGATATCACATAAGCAAGAGAAGTGTCTTTTACCAGTGTAATGACCTCATTGGTAATAGAAGGAATGATACGCCTTATGACTTGTGGCATGATGATTCTAAAAAAAGTCTGTACTTTGGAATAGCCAAGAATCTTTGCCGCTTCATATTGACCAACCGGCATGGATTCTATACCACCTCTGTAGATCTCTGCAAAGTAGGCAGCATAATTTAGAGCAAATCCGATAATCACTGCATAGAATCTATAGCCTCTTGGCATAATAAGACCAAACATATAATAAGGTCCAAAATAGACCACCATTAATTGAAGCATTAAGGGTGTCCCACGCATAAAGGATATATATACCTTAACCAGATTTCTGAGTATGGGATTTTTTGACATTCTACCGAGTGCCACAATCAACCCTAAAGGAAGTGAAAGCACCAACGTCAAAGCAAATATTTGAATAGAGACGATCATACCGTCACTTAGATTAGATAACAGGGTCAATAAATCCAAAACATCCTCCTACTATACCACTTCATCTTAAGCATTCAGATGCTTATTTACCAATGGTTGTTACATCTTCACCAAACCACTTCATGGATACTGACTCTAATGTACCGTCTCCCGCCATCGCCTCGAGAGCTTCTTGAACCTGATCTCTAAGACTTTCATTTCCAAGTAAGAATCCGACACCATAAGACTCTGCTGCTAGTGCTTCTTCAAGGACAACAAAGGCACTGCCTCTTTTTTCAATCTGATATCTAGCTACGATTTCATCCATAACAACCGCATCCACAGCACTGGATTCAAGATCCATCAATGCCATGTTATAATCTGCAGCTTTTAAATAATCACCAAAGGTTGCTACCAAGTCCTCAACTTCACCCAGTGCCGCTTCAGCGCTAGAATCCGCTTGTACCACGACTGCCTTGTCTGTTAGATCTGCTAAGGTCTCTATACCGGATCCTTCTTTTACAACAAATACTTGGTTATTGGCCATATAAGCATCTGTCCAAGTGTACTTCTCTTCACGACCGTTAATGGTAAAACCGTTCCACACACAATCAATATTCTTTGATTCTAGTTCCATGTCTTTAGAATCCCAAGCGATTGGTTGTAAAACAAGCTCTTTCCCTAATCGCTCCGCAACAATCGCCGCAAGTTCAAGGTCAAAACCTGTAAATTCTCCATCATCACCTACAAAACCCATAGGTGGAAAATCTTGGTCAAACCCCACTACGAATGTCTCTTTTGTCATCGTATCTTGCCCATAAGTATCCTCTGTAGGTGTTGTCTTAGCGCATGCACCTAAAGTCAGTACCATTGCCAATATTATCATAGTTAAAATTGTTTTTTTCATTTTTATTTTCTCCTTCTTATTTTTTCTGCCTCACTATGTTACCACACTAGCACGATGAAGTAAATATCCCATATCAATAAAACCCTTAACCTTTAACAACTTAACGCGTTAAGTATTTAACGATTATTTTGACATTATACACGACCCTCTTCACTTTTTGTTGGTCCCTTTAAAAGCTTATAGGCCTTTAGACGAATGCTTAGAAGTATACATTTGGGATCTTGTATAATTTCATACAAATCCGGGTGCTTTTCAAGTAATAATTTTTTTCCGTCTTCAGACTTTTCTTTATCTACCGCCTCACAATAACCTTCAAATGTTACAGATATGATTTCATTTTTAGATGCCTTGCCCAAACTTTGCCTGTTATCTATCAATATACTTACACTTGGATTTAAAGCAATGTTTCTATATTTTTTCGAATCATCTATGGCGACCATATACAATACTTTATTATCTTTTCCCAAAGTAAACGTCATCAGAGAACAATAAGGATTGCCTTTGTGTTCCGTGCATAAAACGCAGAGGTTATTTTCTTTTAAAATCGCTTCGATATGTTTATTCATAATCTTCCTCCTTTTGACTTGTCATGCCTGTTTTTTCATCTTATAATATCTCATCCGGTTTGATCTCTTTTTAATATGCCACTATAAGAAAACTGAGCATACTTCCAAAAAAGAATATAATGGAGAAGATAATCTCATTAAAGCTTAATTCGATTTCACGCATGGTTCTAAAAAATCCAATTCTTGGATATAGATATTTATAGAATAGATAGCCAAGTGCTAGACTGGATAAATAAAGTGTGCTTTTTACAAGATAGCTTTTCAGATCTATAATCACTTCAAGATCAAAAAGTATACTGATGATACGTTGTCCGAACACACCGGTTACAACACAAACTGTTGCCAGTATGCCTAAGGCAATTTTCTGATTAAAACGAACATGATATCTTTTCTCATGAGGACCAAATAGCATGGTTGCATATTTAACAAAGGATACAATGGTTCCTAGATTAATTAATAGCAGTCCATATTCAAGATACGTTTGATAACCTATGCCCTTTTCTATTAGAAATTTGGATACACTACCATTAAACAAAGGTGCACCAGTAATACTCAATATGGCCACACTCATTATTATGGCCACAAAAGGCATGCGTTTAAAAACACCCGTTATTTTTCTTATGTCCCTAGTCTCATATTCTTCTATAATCATACCTGCCGTCAAGAAAAGCGTCGCCTTAAAAACCGCATGATTCATAATATGGTAAATCGATCCGTAATAACTATATATTGAGTTCATAGAAAGTCCGAAGATTATTAAACCAATTTGACTGACTGTATGGTATGCCAATATAAGCTTAATATCCGTTTGTGATAAGGCAAATACAAATCCAAGCACCGCTGTCAAAAACCCAATTAAGAGAAAAAGACTTGTTGTATCAAGACCCGCCTTAAATGTATCTTGAAAACGTATAAATAGATAGACGCCACCTTTTACATATAAACCTGACAATACTGCCGAAACAATGGACGGTGCCGATGGCGTACCATGTGCCCTCGGCAACCAACTAAAAAGAGGCATGATGGCTGATTTGAGTCCTAAAAGGTACGCCGGCTTTTATGACTGATAGATCCATGGTTCCAAATATCTTATAAACATAACCAAGTCCAAATAAAAAGAAGGCCATGGCAACCAGGTTGGTCAACAGATAGACCATACCATCGTATAGAGACTGGCTGTCTTTTTTGAACAAAATCAGTATACTAACCACCACCGTGGCCACTTCTACAAGGGTGTAAATATCAAATAGGTCATTGGATAAAAAGATGGCTACAATTAAGCCTTGAAGTGTTAAGAATAGAAATAGAAACAGTTTATTCATATAAGTCTTATGATAGTTAAACAACAACATAATTGTAAAAAGAAAAGTGGTCAAGACCACAAAAAGACTGCTGATCGCATCGGCCACCAAATTAATACTAATCGCACCTGAATAATTACCAAGTGTTTCTATAATGGTGCCTTCCGTGATGACCTTAATAAAAAAGAAAATAGCCATTATAAACGTGCTGATTTGGGAAACCCAAATCAAGCGTTGAATCTTCTTATAGTTACTCAAGTAACCGATGAGCGCCGTAAGAATGGGTAATACGACTAACCAAAATAAAGACACATTTACACCTACTAACCCTTTTCTAATCACATTTTGGTTCGATAAACTGTATACTCTATATATAACACATTTTCAGATAAAAAACCCTAGGAAATCGTGAGGTTTTTAATAAATACATAACGATTTCATGAAATTAACTTATCTTAATCCCTAATCACCTACTTCCTGTTATAATGGTAGTTACCAACACCTATGTAAGGCTCTATGCCTCTGACCCCATGTAAGGAAATCTCTATGAAACCTTCTCGTCATGAACGTTACTCTATTTATTTTTTCACCTTTGCGACCAGTATGTTTTGGTTTTCACTCTATGCCTATATTGCCGAACTTTCCACCTATGCCAATACTTTAGGCGCAAGCTATAAAATGATCGGTATTATTACCGGTTCATATGGTTTAACACAATTGTTACTTAGGATTCCCCTTGGTATCTTTTCTGATATACTTGGAAAACGCAAAATTTTTATTATTTTAGGCCTTTTCGTTGCTACAATCAGTGCTCTGATTACTTTCTTCTTCCCTTCACAGCTGTCTCTCCTAGCAACAAGATCACTTGCCGGTGTTTCTGCTGCGACTTGGGTAATTTTTACAGTAACATTCTCCAGTTATTATAAGAAAGAAGAGGCCACAAAAGCGATTGGTCTTATGAACTCTTACAACGCTGTAGGTCAATTAACTGCTATGGCTCTGGGTGCTGTAATATCCTATGCTTTTGGTACAAGGTATCTTTTTCTACTTGCTGCTATAGGTGGTGTCATTGGACTCGTTTCGGCACTTTTCATATATGAGAAACCGGTAACCATAAGAAAATCTAAGTTTAGGGACTATTTGGACGTTGCAAAGAATCGTCAACTTCAGGTTGTATCTTTACTCTCAATACTCTCTCAACTTATTACTTTTGCTACAGCTTTCGGCTTTGTGCCCATACTTGCTAAGAACCTTGGTGCAAAGAACATTCAACTGAGTTTACTGACAGCGCTTGCCATTATTCCTGCCATATTCATCTCCAGACTTGCCGGCTCCTACTTTCCTGCTCGCTTCGGTCGAAGGATGACCATTAGTGTCGGCTTCATCTTAAGTGCTTTTCTTTGTATATCGATGCCTTGGATTAGTGATTTATGGCTTTTGTATGTGGCTCAGTTTTTTTCGGGCATTGGACGTAGTTTGGTTTTCCCTCTCCTTATGGGGCTTGGTATTGAACACATCGATCAGGAAAAAAGAGCCACTGCTATGGGTATGTTTCAAGCCATATATGGCATCGGCATGGTTTTTGGACCTATGCTTCTGGGTTTTATCGCCTTTACCTACGGTCTTATAGCCGGCTTTGCCGTAACCGGCGCCATTGGCCTACTGGGCCTTCTCATCACCCTCCTCTATTTAGAAAAAAATAACAAGAAACGTGGCACAGCCACGGTATAAGCTTAGCTCATATTTCATTTGAAGCTTGATCATAAGAATGTTAGAATGTAACTATAACCCTCGACAAAACTAAGAATGGAGATAAAATGAGAAAAATTAAGCTTGGCGTCATCGGCGTATCCGGACATTTATTAACCCGAATTATGTTACCGCTAACCAATTCTAAAACAGTGGAAATCATCGCACTGGCTTCCAGGAATCTTGAAAAATCTAAAGAAGCTGCAGCAAACTGGCAGATACCGAAAGCTTATGGCAGTTATGAAGCACTTTTAGATGATCCTGAGATTGAAGCGGTGTATATACCCCTTCCCAATCATATGCATTTGGAATGGATTAAAAAATCGATTCTCGCAGGTAAACATGTCATCTGTGAAAAACCTCTAACCATGAATGCCCTTCAGACCAAGGAAATTATGGACCTTGCTAAAGAAAAAGAGATCAAGGTTATGGAGGCATTTATGTACCGTTTCCACCCCAAATGGCAAATGGTAAAAGAACTTATAAAAGTCAAGGGTATTGGTGAAATTAACGCCATCCATACCATCTTCACCTATAAAAACGATGATCCAAAAAACATTCGTAACAATAAGGACTACGGCGGTGGCGCTTTAATGGATATTGGTTGTTACGCCATTTCGACTGCACGTTTTATTATGAATACTGAGCCAAGTAAAGTTCTTGGTATGTTACATTATTCTGACTTGTTCGGCACGGATGTGCTAAGCTCCGGTATTTTGGACTTTGGTAAGGCAAGAGCACTTTTCACCGTAAGTACCAGTCTACACCCTACTCAGGAGGTTAAGATTTATGGCTCCGGCGGTAGCATCGAGATACTGATTCCATTTAACGACCACTATGATGTCATGGGGCAAGTTAAAGTGATTAACAGCCTCGGAGAACGTGTTGTTACTTTTGAGCCTACCAATCAATATGATGCACTCTTTTCCGCATTTGCAAAAGCCATACGGGAGGATGCCCCTGTTCCCATATCTTTAAACGATAGCTATATGAACATGCGCATCATTGATCAACTATTTGAATCCGGTAAAACTGGCCAATGGGAAACCCTATAGAGGCATACTCTTATATTTTTACAATTCCTATTAAATGTCTCGAATAAAAGGCGCAAATATATGCGTCTTTTATTCATATGCAACTTGTTGCTTCCTATTAAAATGAATATTTGACAGTCTTGACCCCCACCCTTATAATAATAGTACTTATTGAAAAGAAGGTGATACCATTGGAGCACAAAAGCGAAATCATAGATTTTATAAAAAATAGAACATCTCTTGAAATACTTCAAGATATTGATGAGATTCATCCTGTCGACTTTTTAGAAGCACTTTCAAATACTGATGAAGATCTCTTTACCATCCTCGAGAAATTACCTGATGATTATATCGCTCAATTGGTCGATCATGCCGATGATGATGAAAAATATAGCTTACTATCCCTATTTTCCCAAACTCGAAAGCAGCACATCATTGCTGAAATGTCCTCTGATGAATTGGTTGACCTTTTAGGTAGTATCGGTAGCGCCGAAAAAGATGCCATTATCTTGTCATTAGATCAAGATGATGCCAATGAAGTCAATGAGCTTCTCGCTTATGACCCAACTTCTGCCGGTGGTATCATGGCCAAGGAGTTCATCGCCATTCATGAAGATATGACCGTCAATGCCACTATCGAGTTTCTAAGGAATATGGCACCAACCTCAGAGACACCTTATTATGTCTATGTTCTTGATCAACTTAATGTGCTTAAGGGTGTTGTACGTTTAAGAGATATTATTGTCTCTACACCGGAAACACCCATTAAGAATATAATGATAGAAAACATCATAACCATCCCGATAGATATGGACCAAGAAGAAGTCGCGCTTATCTTTGAAAAATATGGTTTTATGGCCATGCCGGTTATTAATAACCTTGGTGTTATGCAAGGTATCGTAACCGTTGATGACGTGATGGAAGTCATACGCGACGAATATACTGAAGACATGTTTCGTCTTGCAGGTCTTGATGAAGAAGAAAAAATATCCGGTTCAATCAGCAAAGCCATTAAATCTAGGTTACCTTGGCTTCTTGTGAATCTGGTTACTGCTATCCTTGCCGCAGCCACTGTCAGTCTTTTTGAAGCCACCATAGTAAAAATCGTAGCACTGGCCACTTTCATGCCCATAGTAGCCGGTATGGGTGGTAATGCCGGCACTCAGACTCTAACCATGATCATCCGTGGTATTGCCCTTGGTGAATTGACCTATGAGAATCAAAAAGAAATCTTGAAAAAAGAAGTTGCCATTGGCTTAATTAATGGACTATGTTTAGGCTTAGTTGTTGGTTTTCTCGGCTATTACTGGGTCGGCAACGTAGTCTTTGGCCTAGTAATCGGATCTGCTATGTTCCTAAACCTTGTTATAGCAACGATTTCCGGTTATTTCGTCCCAGTTTTACTAAAAAAATTCGGAATAGACCCTGCCCTTGCCTCAGCCGTCTTTGTTACCACTGTAACCGATGTCCTTGGATTCTTCTTCTTTTTAGGACTCGCCACACTCACCATCAACTATCTTGTTTAAAATAAAGTATTATTAAAAGCAGCAGACTCATAATTCGAATCTGCTGCTTTTTCTTTTAATATCCATATAATAGCATTTTTTCATGAACTTCTATAGATGATGATTATCCACCAATAACTTCATCTCCAACTTTGTGCATTTTCAACATGTTGGTCTTACCATCATATCCTGTAGGAATCCCTGCTGTTAGAATGATTAGATCACCATTTTCAACTAAGTTTGTTGCTACTGCTTGATCTAGAACCTTTTCAAAAAATTCTTTCTGATCCCCAATAAATTTGCTCATCATCGGTCTAATGCCCCAGGATAGATTTAACTGACGTTGTAGACCTTCTTCCAATGTTATAGCAATAATTGGACACGCCGGTCTAAAGCTTGAAATCATTCTTACTGAATTACCTGAACGGGTCGGTACAACAATGGCTTTTGCATCGATCTTAGAAGCAGCAATCACCGTTACTTCACTGATTGCATTAATCACATTTTGGTCAATGACTTTCCATGCACCTTCATCTAATTTGACTTTATAGTCAATGTCGTTTTCCGTCTCTAAGATGACTGTTGTCATCATCCTTAATGTCTCTACCGGATATTTACCTGCAGCCGTTTCTCCCGAAAGCATAACAACACTTGTTCCGTCATAAATGGCATTGGCAACATCCGATACTTCAGCTCTGGTTGGAACCGGGTTATCTGTCATACTCTCTAACATTTGTGTGGCTACGATAACCGGTTTTGAACTTGTATAACACTTTTTAATGAGTTTCTTTTGAATGATAGGAACAGATTTAACCGGCAATTCAATTCCCAAGTCACCACGAGCAATCATAATACTATCAGATACTGCAATGATTTCATCAATATTTTTTATCGCTTCCGTATTCTCAATCTTTGAGATGATTTTAATATCCTCACGGTTTTTTTGCTTGAATATCTCTCTAACCGATTCTACATCTTTTGCGTTGCTCACAAAAGAAAGCGCTATGAAATCAACATCCTGATCAACAGCAAACTCGATGTCTGCTCGGTCTTTTTCTGTCATGAAAGGAAGACCGGTTATACATCCAGGGACATTAACACCTTTTCTACTGGATAAGACACCACCTGCTATAATTTTACAGACAATATCTGTCCCTTCAATGGATACGACTTCAAGATTAATACGACCATCATCGATATAAATAGACTGGCCAATGGTGACACTTTTGTAAAGGTCCTTGAAAGAAATAGTAACTGCTTTCTCATCTCCTTCGATTTCTTCTGAGATAAGTCGGATTGTTTCACCATTTATTAGGTTCACCTTGTTTTTCAGAACGCCGATACGCATTTCCGGTCCTTTTGTATCTACAATCAAAGGAATCGGTTGATTCAGTTTTGTTCTCGCTGCCTTCATGGTTTTAATTCTATGTCCATGAACTTCATGGTTCTCATGAGAGAAGTTAAACCTAGCGGCATCCATACCGTTTAGAATCATATCCTCATAAATACCTTCAGTTGCCGGTCCCATTGTACAAATGATTTTTGTTTTTCTCATAGTGTTCTCCTTGTTTCTTTCTAAAATCCCAATTAGTGATTGCCTCATTACAATTTATATCTTATATAATCTCTTACTATCATATAATGTCTACGGTTACGACATGACTTTCAATTGATAGAACTCAACAAGGAACTATTATAATGATTTATAGGGTTATTGACAATGCTTATTTTAATAAAAAAACATCTTCATCATTTTTGCTTACAATTATATAATATATTGTAATATTATTATGATATGTGACTTGTTTTAAATACGCATAATTCATACGTATTTGACAGTTTAACATTTTCATTGTATACTCTATTTATTGAAACTGATTGTCATTAAACGCATCTATTTGCAACCAAAACAGGAGGTCTACTATGAATACACTCATATGTCCCATTTCTAAAGAAACAGCCAATAAGGCTGTGGTTCGTCTTACCGGCTTCTTGATTGCCACGCTCATCGTATTGTATGCCTTAACGAGTAGTGTCTATATCATTATTGCTATTCTTATTGATTTTATAATACGTGCTTTTACAACCTTAAAATATAGCCCACTGAGTTGGTTATCCACTCAAATTGCTAAGGTTTTCCATTTAAAGCCTATTACAATTGATAAAGCACCTAAAATATTTGCTTCTCGAGTTGGCTTTCTTTTCTCCATAACCGCTTTGGCTTTATATCCTCTCAATCCACAGATTAGCCTTGTCGTACTATTGGTTCTTATGGCCTTTGCTCTACTTGAAGCCATTTTTGATTTTTGTGTTGGTTGTATTGTCTATACGTATGTGGTATTGCCCCTAAACAAGAAAAGTGGCTCTGACACATTATGAGGCATGAATAAAAACCTTCTTCAATATTGAAGAAGGTTTTTTCCTATTCTATGACTTTCAATTGTAGATTTTCAAAGACTCTACGCGTCTCTTCCGGATTTTTCAAATTAAAAATCACAGGTTGATCAGCTGTTACCATTAGTATATAAGGCGGCTTCTCTGTGTCGACAAAAAGCTTGACCGGGCCATATGGCTTGATTTCAAAGTGACCTTTTAGCATAGAGCCTAGTGCTGACCCGTTGGTACGTGTTAACACTAGGGGCATTTCCTCAAGTAACTCCACCGACTGAATCGATGTCCACGCATAATTATCGCCATACATACCATGTATCTGTATGCCTGTATCCTCAATACTGATTTGAGTGTCCTTTGATGAAAAGACCAGTAAGAAAACGATGGCTACTAGTGTAATCGTAACGATGACTAACGGCAGGATAAGTTTTTTACCTGCTCCTTCAATAAGCTTTCCTTCTTTGTCAAACAAATTCCCATCATACTTTTGAGCTTTTATAAGTAAGATTACCGTAGAAATAATTAGGAAGACATAGGCTGGTGTGGTACTTATATCAATCTTTACAAGTTGTAGTATACCAATAAAAATGAAAACACCACCATTCATATAAGAAAACATCCCAAGTAAACGCGCTAACCCTTTTGTGTCAACCTTGGCTTTCTTTTCTTTAGACATGGTGTTATAACCTGATATTAGAAAATACCATTTAAACAAATGAACCGCCATACCAACAAAAATCAGTGAACCTCCAATTAATAAATTAATCCACATGTTAGACCTCCTTTAAAAATAATTTCAATATGCAATTTTTTATATAACATCAGTTGATTATGCTTCTTCTTGAATTACTTACTTCGTTTGCAATTATTTTTCACTCTATCTATAATAAGTTTCAAAGCTATTGGTGACCACCATAGCATCCCTAGGCACTTGGAATAGAATCAATAATGCATTTAGAATATCCACGGACGAAGCCATAGCATTGATCATAATCAGAAAGATCAAAACGCCGTTTAACAGATTTAACCCACCTAAAATCAAAGGAAGTAGGATAGATAAAGTCACAAAAGGCGCAAAACAAATGATAATAAATCTTTTTTTAGTCAATGATTGAGCAGTAAATACAAAACCGCCCCATAGCTTGATGCCAAAAAAAGTGTTATCATCTCTTAAGAAGTTCGGTATCCATAAAGCGTGTAACATCTCATGAATGTAAATCATGATAACCATAAAAGCAATATAATACCATCTAAAGCTAAAGGACACACCACGATTCGTATCCATACCTTCAAAAAAGCTTACCAAAGTAGAGTCAAATAGCGTAATGATAAAAAAAGAAAATAGGCCACAAGCAACCATGATTGGAATGGATGCCAACAAAGCCATCGGTAAATTCGGTGGTTCTTTTATTCTCATCCAACCTTGATTCATTAATTTTTTACTTAGTTCTTGGTCTACCGGTGGTATATTTTTTGCGTATCTCATAGCAAGTGTCACCTCAAAACATATTTTTTACTATTATAGCATTCTTTTCTTAAAATCAAATTAGATACTGTAGCTTTTATAATAAATATTATAACAATGGCGTGTTATCGGCAATATTGTCGGTAACACGCCATTGTAAACTTATTGATTCTCTCATCTTAATGCTTCATTTATCTTGTTGGAACAATCTCCAGCCAATAGCCATCTGGGTCTGATATAAAGTAGATGCCCATCTTTTTATTTTCATAACATATGCATCCCATTTTTTCATGTAGCGCATGTGCCGCCTCATAATCATCTACTCTAAATGCCAAATGGAACTCATTATCGCCTAGACTATATGGTTTTTCCCAGTCTTTTAGCCATGTAAGTTCAAGTTGAAAGTCTGAATCTTCATTTCCTACAAAAACGATTATATAGGCTCCATCTTCGGCTTCCTTACGTCTTATTTCTGTAAGTCCTAATGCTTCTTTATAAAACGCCAGAGATTTTTCAAGATTCAATACATTGTAATTTTCATGCACCATTTTAAACTTCATATTATTTTTCCTCTCAAACTTTCTATATTTGTATGTGCCACTTTTGACCGCTTTGTTGTATTTCTATTACTTCTGTGTCATGCATAGAACTTGCTTTATCTTTTTTATACTGTTGAATAATTAACGGTTGGTCCCAAAAATGCATAGGAAATACATATTTAACCTTAGCTGTACTTAATAGACTTTCCAAACCTAAATAATAATATTCTTCTTGTCTTGGATCAAGCGGCGCAAAAGCCACATCAATACGAAGGTCTTTTAAAGCTTTCATTTGATCTTCAAATCTTATTGTCATATCCTTATTATAAGCTTCGGTCTCGCCAGGCCATACCCACAGATTAAGATCACCTGCATAGTATATGGTCTTTTCTTGATATTTCAACAAAAACGCAACGCCTTCATCCGTTGATACAAGTGTTTTTAAGTTGATTTCATTGACTTCATGGACATTCAGATGATATGTTTGAGATGGATGCACCCAGATGATTTTATCCATTAGATCTTGGTGTATACCCATCTGTTGTTCCTTCAACTCCAGCATCTTTATATCTGAGGATAATACATATTCAACGTCCTCGTACATATTATATAAGTCAAAAATCTTAGGATTAAAATGATCCTTATGCTTATGGCTCACAAATACAAAAATCTTTTTATTCGGATTCATAACCGGTATATCTGACTTATAATAATCAAACAACCAGTAACAGTTTTCCCATTCTAAGAGAAACCCACTATGATCAATATATGTAATCTCCATAAGTGTATCACCTGCTTTCATACTCATTATACCTATCTAAAATTGTCTAACATCTCTTCCGGATTTTTTGCTGCATTAACCTGATCATAAGCTTTTATTATCATACCCTCTTCATCAATTAAATATGTGGTCCTAACAATACCCATATATTTCTTGCCATACATGCTTTTTTCTTTCCAAACATCATAGGCTTCTACGACCTTTGTTTCAGTATCTGCCAACAGTGTGAATGTCAAATTGTATTTATCTGCAAATTTTTTATGAGACTTAACGGTATCTTTACTCACACCGATAATCTCAGCTCCTTTTTCTTTAAAATCCGGATAAAGCTGTGTAAAACCACAAGCTTGGCTGGTACAACCCGGTGTATCATCCTTTGGGTAAAAATATAAAATCACTTTTTTCCCTCTATAATCTGTAAGGGATACTTCTTTACCATCTTGATTTTGTAATGTGAACTCTGGTGCCTTGATGCCTATTTCTAACATATTTAACGCCTCCTCTATAATCTATTCTAATAAAGGTCTATACCAAACCGGTAAGACTCTATCTGTTTAGTATAGTATACCAAATTGTTTATTCGAAAACACCCTATTTTTTTAATTAAAATGAATATACTATGCCAATGATTGCGCTAGGTGGAACGTATATATGTTTCATAATAGCTTCTAAATCAATTGTGGAAAATAAAAGACGATTACCCATAGGTTATTAACCTAAAGGTGATCGTCTTTTTGTTAAAACTTATTAAATGAGCTTAACTTAAACCTGGTTTTCTCATAATCTCTACTATACGAATAATACCATAAGCCAATAAAGCATATACGGCCATGGCTATAAGTGTCGCTGCTTCTAAATATGCTGTAGTTTCGATGCCTTGTGCAACCCCGGTTCTAAAAATACCGATAAACGGTTGTAAAAAGAGTTCTGATAAGCTATAAATAGCAGATACAAATGGGCTCCCTGGATTTGCACCAAGTAGCTTAAAGACAAATCGAAATGCTAAAAGCACTTCCAAAATTCCAAATATATACGCTACAACTTTACGAAACTTAAGATTTTTTTCATGTGTGCGTTGAACTTGAGGTGTACTCATTATAAATTCCTTTCCATAGTGTTATTCACAAACCAAAAGCCTTGGTTATAACACTTTATTACCTTTGATCACTCTCAAAAGAACGATGATAATTGCTATAACCAATAGAACATGAATAAAGCCTCCTATGGTATATGAAGTAACCATTCCTAAAATCCATAAAACGACAAGTACGACTGCTATAATATTTAACATAATGACACCTTCCTTAACTTTAATTGCTAAATCTTCAACTAACACCGCTTCGCTACCTGTAGTTGATCGTTGTCTTTCTCTAGTTTTCCCATTTGTCTTGCCTTCTTTTTTCTTAAATAATCTGTTCTTTTTCTCAGATTTGTCAATTATTTTGATCAAACTTCGTAGTGTCATAATTGATATTATCTCTTTGGATAGGATCAATGACTCTACAAAGTTCCTACTAACAAAAATTACCAGCTTAAGAAAATCTTTTAGTTATATGGTTAATAAATTTTCTTACCTAGTATATATTATACACCACATCATTTACCAAGTCAAATTATAGTTAATACAATAGTTCTAATTATTATATACTATAATTATAGTAATTAGAACTATATATTGCTCATCCATTACCTATAACGACAAAAAGCTGACTAAAGTGATTTCACTTTAGTCAGCTTTTATAGGACCTATCTCCTACTGTTTTTCTTCAGTATTCAAATGATCCATAGAATATCTTTTTCTTATGCCTTCTTTAGGTAGAGATGCCGCATATTTCAACGCATCTTCTGCCTTAAGGCTTTCAAAATATTCGATGATAACAGAAAGCCTTTCATATTCATCGATAGATAGGAGTACGGCATCGGGTTGGTTATTCTTTAATATGAAGAGTTTACCGTAATCATCTGCTTTTTCCCTACAGGCCTTATAGTTTTTTATCATTTCCGAATTTGAAACAAGTGCCTTTGTTGAAATTATCATTCAGGTATCACCTCTATCTTATTTAGTATCCTAATATATGTCATCTTTTACTGTATTTTATCACATACGCCCTATATAAGCAAAACTATTCATAATATATTTATTCAAAAATAAAAGGTATACTGCATCAATAAAACTACTTACACCATCTCAAATAAATAGACGCAGCAAGTCCTATTTATTATGGTATAAATTATTGTTTTAATAATTATTAATATTATATATAATATAATATTTCAAATAATCATTGCTATATTTTCTTTTTTAAGATATGATGTATAGGTGTCAGAGTTTGAATTTTACAAATACAATAATAAAGATAAGAAGGAGTCCAAAATGAAAATATCACTTAATAAGTCACTTACAGTTTTCTTATGCTTCCTAATGGTTTTCACCGTAGCTACACCCGTGTTTGGTGCTGTTACTTCCAAAGACTATGAATCAAGTTGGGCAAAAGAAACCATTCAATCTGCCTTATCATCCGGAATTGCCACTGGTTATCCAGACGGTACATTTAAACCAAATAATCCAGTTACCCGTGCAGAGTTTATTTCACTGGTAAACAATGTTTTCGGATTTACAAATGCTGCTACTACAAATTACACAGATGTGTCCACAACGGATTGGTATGCACCTACTATAGGAAAAGCTCTTGCAGCCGGTTATATTAGTGGTTATCCTGATGGCAGTATGAAACCTGACGCACATATATCTCGTCAGGAAGTCGCATCTATAATAAGCCGTCTCAAATCTCTGTCAGCAACCTCAGATACCCCGGATTTTACAGATGGGTCTTCTATAGCAGCTTGGAGTAAGCAAGCGATCATAGCCGTTGATGAAGCGAAAATCATGGTTGGCTATCCAAATGGTAGCTTCAAGCCTTTAGCTCAGACAACAAGAGCGGAAGCTTTGGTGGCCATTACAAGAGCTTTCAGCTATAACGTTATTAACGAGCCCATCGCCGTATCATCTGTTGATGTCGCACAAGATACCATGACTCTAATTGCAGGTGGATCAACAGGGACAATAGCCCTTGAGATATCCCCAAATAACGCTACCAATCAAAGTGTAGAATGGACCTCAAGCGATACAAGTGTCGCAACGGTAGAAGATGGTATCGTTACACCGATAGCAGAAGGAACCGCTCTCATAAAGGTAACTTCAAAAGAAGATGAAACAAAAACCGCAACAGTTACAGTAACAGTTGAAAAGTCAACCGAACCTATCCAAACCGTTGATTCCGTAAATCTTGGTATGGCAGGTGATTTTGTAATCTTATCAAAAACTGGTATTTCATCCGTTCCTAATTCAGTAATCACAGGCGATATTGGGGTTAGTCCTATAGCTGACACAGCGATCACAGGATTCTCTCTTACACTGGATGCAACCAATCAATTTTCTCTTTCCGACCAAGTAACCGGAAGGGTATATGCAGCAACTTATACTTCACCGACACCAAGCAATCTAACTACAGCAGTTAGTGATATGGAAACTGCATACACCGACGCTGCCGGAAGAGCTGTTAATTTCACGGAACTTCATAGTGGCGATCTTAGTGGTAAAACACTCGTACCCGGTGTCTACAAATGGGGTACAGGTGTCCTTATAAATTCTGATGTAACCCTAAATGGTGGCCCGAACGATGTTTGGATTTTCCAAATTGGCGAAGGCATTACACAAGCAAATGGAACCAGAATCACATTAACCGGCGGTGCAAAAGCCGAAAATATTTTCTGGCAAGTGGCTGAATCTGTTTCTATCGGAACCGGTTCACATTTTGAAGGTATCATTCTTAGTAAAACAAACATCACCATGGGAACGAATGCATCCATCAACGGTCGACTATTGGCTCAAACCGCAGTCACCTTAGATGCAAGTACTGTTGTAGCACCTTAATAATAGGAATATAAGGAATTTGTACATAGCATAGAAAAGGGACCATCTCAGTTAGATTCTACTGAGATGGTCCCTTTTCCTTGTTATATCATAAACTCATTCACCTTTATAAGCACGTTCAAGCTCTGCCAAGTCGAATTTTTTCATCTGTAAAAATGATTGTGTAACACGATTTAATGTTGCCTCATCTGCGTCTTCCATCATGTCATTCATAGCCATGGGTGTGATTTGCCAGGACACACCGTATTTATCCTTAATCCAACCGCACTGTTCCGATGCAGGATCAGCGGACAAGTTCTCCCAATAATAATCGATTTCTTCTTGAGTATCACAGTTGATAATAAATGAAATTGCTTCGTTAAGACCAAATTCATGATCATAAGCACTATCCATAATGGAGAAACTATGTCCCTCCAAGATAAATTCTGCGAAATTGAGCATCTCAGGTTTATTCGGCAAAAAGTTTTCACCATACCTTGATACCCTTTTTATCCTAGAATTCTTAAATACTTCTGTATAATAAGCAATTGCCTCTTCAGCATGTCCACAGTTGTCACCCACAAACATGAGTGCCGGTCGAATCTTAGCTTCTATCTGTTCATCACCCACATACATAATTTGCCAAGATACGCCGAATTTATCCGCTACCCAACCATATAAATCACTAAAATCATAAGTATCAAGAGGCATCATGACCTCCCCGCCTTCACTAAATACCTCCCAATATTTTATGACTTCATCTTTGTCGGAGCATGAAATCATGAAAGATATAGATGGATTTATTTTAAAATAGGGTCCTGCAGACAATAACATCAAGTTGATGTTTTCAATCTCAAGGGTTAAACTCTCAACATCCCCGGAAGGGGTACCTGGAATTGTCCGTCTACTTAATAAACGACTGTTTTCAAATACCTTAAGGTAAAAATCACCGGCCTCACCAGCCTCTTTATCAAACCACAAATGGGTCATAATTTTATGAATACCTTTCATTTTACACCTCCAAAACCAAACACAAGATAATCGTGCTTATACTCTTAAGTTGCTAAAATTTCACTCTACATAATACAATTATACATCTACGAATTATATTCTACAACCATTCTCTTATGAGAATTATTATCTATTGGTGATTTCTTATGTGTCTAAATGTAATCCACTTCAGGATTTTTTCTATCGAAAATCAGCCTGTGTCATCTTACTACAGACTTCCCAAACACTTTCTATATTATCAGCATCATCTGCATATCTAGGGTAAACGTGCATATCTATAAGTTGCTTGATAATTTGTATGAAGCTATGGGTATAATAGGATGGCTTCATGACTTCCAACTTATTATTAATGAGTTTACCCGATAAATGATTTAAGGCTTCGGAAGTACATATATCAAAATACGTATTTGCAACAGTTTCAGGTTTAGCACCGAAAGCATTTTGAATTTCGGCTGATAGTCGCCATACAGATTTGAATTGGCTTCTTGTATCTTTTGAAATCCTAATCGCCGGTATTTGGAGTGCATTTACTTTAATACCACTTTTTCCCATTACTTCTGCCATCTTAAATGTTAACAAAAGTAGGGCCATTTTGGAATCACCATACTTTTTATATGTATTGTAAGGTCTAGAGTCCTTGAACTCTCCTTGCAGATTATCAAATTCTATCTTTCTCTTTTTTATAAAGTAATGTCTGATGCTAACTGTACAGGCATTTAGTATTTTGGGATTCTCTGATTTTTCAAGCATTCCTCTTAATAAATACGTTAGAAAAAAAGGTCCGACAACATTGGTGGCAAAAGACAATTCAATATGATCCTGACTAAATTGATATTCTTTTACACCATGTTGCAAATAGGCGGCATTATGAATGAGTATATCTAACTGATCATATTTCTTCTCATATTCAGCACAAAATCTTCGGATAGAATCTAATGAGGCAACATCTAAAGCTAGTAAATCTACCTGGCTATTCTTTGTTATTTCTATGATATGGCGCTGTACCAAGCGCCCTTTCTCTAAATTGCGACAAGCCATTATGACATAATAACCTTCCCTAGCAAACTTAATTGCTGCCGCTTTACCTATACCTGAGTTTGCACCTGTTATTAAAACTGTTTTTGCTTTCATAGACCGCTCCCTTAATCAAAGTTCATTTTTTCGACAGTTTAAGACTTATCTTTGATTACTTTTGTTTGGCATTCACTACACGCATTGTCATGTAAGGATATAATGCCACCACAAATAGCACAGGAATATTCTCTTTGTTGTAAATTCATAAACGCTGTAAGTCCGGCATCCTTTACCAAACTGCTGTTATCCATGAGACTTGCATCATAACGAGTATTATAGCTTTTTTCCAGTGATTTAATGTGCTTACATGGGTACTCCAAACATTCATAGCAATAAGAAGTACCTTTTTCTTTGACACATTCTTTTATTTTGCATTTTTTGCAATGTTCAGGTTTCCCGACATCATTATTTAAACAACCGGCACAGGGCTTTTTGTGATTGCAGTGTCTATAACAAACCAAACAATTCATACCACAAGGTGCAAACATAGCTACATCTATTTTATCTGGCATTTTCAAGGGCATGGCTCCTCTCATTGGACTAGTGTTATAATGTATGAATTTCTTAATAAGATTTGTATTTCTTATCCATTATTATTATTAGGTTCTCTATCTCTATTATACCCTTTCTATTAATTTCAAAACAAGCTAAAAGTACTGCGTTCACTACATCTATACTGGATATTTGTTGGAAAATAATGCTTAGACCTGTCTATTATTTCATTTCATGTGTTATAATTTCATTAAGAACGAGTGCTTACTTAGAGGGAGACCAGATGAATAAAGAGACAAACGATCAAATGAAAGAACTGACAATGAACCGACAACGCTTAAGCATTTATATTTATACATTTATTTATATTGTCGGCTTACTCGGTGCCACCGGTTCTATTATGTCAAATCCTTTAAGCTCAAGCAGTGTAAAAGTTAGTCAATTATTGCCTGTAGGTATCGTCATTTCTATTTCATTATGCCTCCTTTATATGTTGTACCGGAATATTGGAAAAGTTAGCTGGATTGATACCGGTATTTTTTTAATGACGCTTATTCTTTATTTCATTATTATAGCGGTTTCCATAGGTAAAATCTTAAGTTTGATTATATGGATACCCATGTTTGTTGTTTTTCTTTTCGCTCTTATGAACATTAAATTAAGCTATGTGTTTATACTCATTCATCTTGGCATAACGATCATCTACAATTTTAGGTATCCAACCTATCAATATGAGGTAACCCGATCCACATACGTGAGTATGTATACTGTATTAATCATCTTGTTAATCACTGTTCCAAGGGTGGTTAATTTATTTCTGGAATATCAAAAAAAAGTCATTGAAGATATCGATATTCTAAATGAAAAAAATGTACAAGTTAATCTACTACTTGATGAAAATGAGGTTAAGAACCTTCAGTTAACGGAGCTGGCTTATCATGATTCTGTAACCGGTTTATTAAACCGTCAAGGATTCATTCATGCGCTGGATCATAAAATAGAAACCAGCTTTAACGATACTTTTTTTATTTTACTTATTGATATTGTTCAATTTAGAAATATCAACGGTGTCTATGGGTATGATTTTGGCGATAAAATACTAATTACAATGGCAAAAATGTTAAATGACAGCCCTCTTGAAAGTGATCATAACGCAAGGGTTGGGAATGATTCTTTTGCTGTTGTTGTTAAAAACATTCCTATATCGGATCTAGAAAAAAGAATAAATAACGATTTGATTAGTTCAGTTTTTATTAAAGAACATGGTATTAATATTAAGTATAGAATTGGCATAGCCTCTTGTAATCAGCAGGATAAGACTGCTGTTATGTTATTGAACGAAGCAGATATAGCACTGGGAAAGACTAAAGTGCTTAACTCAGTTCATTGTTATATCTATGATCATAAGCTTGACGGGGAAATCAGGGATCGTTTCAATATGTTATTGGCATTAGAGAACGCCATAGAAAAAAAGCATATCGTGATGGTTTATCAACCCATATACGATGCCAGAATAGGTGAGATCATTGGTTTTGAAGCACTTGCAAGATGGCAAGATGATTTATTAGGTGCTATTTCCCCAGATGTATTTATTAATCTTGCTGAAAAATCCGCTTTAATACACGACCTTGGCGATCTTATTATAGAGTCTGTTTGTCAGTTTGCGCATCGACTCGCTGAAAATGGTTATAATTATGATGTAAACATTAACATATCTTACAGGCAGTTGGAAATGGAAGATTTTGCCATGAAGTTCCTAGAAAAAGTTAAGGCTTGTAACCTGGACCCTAACAAAATCGGAATAGAAATTACTGAATCAGTTCTTATTGATAACTTTAATCTGGTGGTTTCACATCTTAATAAACTCCGTAAAGAAGGCATTAAAATACACCTTGATGATTTTGGCACCGGATATTCATCTTTGAATTATTTAGATCAATTGCCAATCGACATCTTAAAAATCGACAAAATATTTGTAGATGAGATTCTATCCAATACACGAAAAAGAAATATGTTAGAAACCATCGCAACATTAGCAGGACAGTTGAATCTAACCGTATTGGCTGAAGGCGTCGAATCACAGGAGCAAGCCGAACTGTTAGTTGAGAGTAATATTAATATGATGCAAGGCTATTATTTTTCAAAACCTGTATCAGAAGCTGATCTTTATCAGATGCTCTAGGTCATGATATAAGGACTCTTTTGTCTTCGTTTTGTTATTATAGCTCTTTGTAAAAATAGATAGTATCGATACCTTCTCCTCTATGATTTTTTAATATATAAGCTTCGGTAAAACCAAGATTATGAAGCGCTGCCAGATGATGGGTGTTGGTCGACCATGTTCGTGTACTCACATAAGGTAGCTTATATGAATTAGGTAAATCCTTTTCTATATAACCATACATTTGTTTAAGCAAACCCTGATTTCTATGGTTTTTTCTCACGCAAATTGTTGTTATATAATTAGATATCCCGATATCAGCCAGCTCTTCACAGGCATACTTGTGAATAAATGTCATAAAACCTGTAATACCACTGGATTCGTCCAAGGTAATAATATAGTTCTGTGTTTTCATAACCTCAAAGTAACGGTATGGCAATAAAGTTTTAGGGGCTTCTAACCCACCTAATATCTTCTGACTAGAACTCTCTCTTGATGACAAAGACGGCAAAAACTCTTGATCGCATTCACATAAAATTTCCCATACTGCTTGCTCGTAGGGTGTTTTATCTAATGCCTCTACAAAAACTATCGACATATTATGCTCCTCTTTTCGCAAATATATACAGACGATGGGTATATGTGTCTATTTCTTGACTCGTACATAAATCATAATATTCTGTGGTTAGATTTTCTCTGCTAACAACATCCGGTAACTTATTTAAATAAGGCAACAGACTGGCATTCTTAAAATTGTCAATAAGATTTAAGTGCTCTTTTCCATCGGTAACATGGCTAATGACACGCACATTCTCATAACCTATTTCCAAAAGCATATGCTCCATCTCATCACTGGTTGGATAATAAATCGGATATTCCCAATTCTCAAAGTAAGGCTCCAAGTCCAAGTTGTGGATTGCTTGAAGTACCACTTTATGCAATCCACTATAACTACGGAATCCACCTTGGTGTACCGCAAGTTTCCCTTCTGGTTTTAGCGCTTTATATAACTTACCATACATTTCTTTAGCTTCTGTCACCCAGTGCAAAGTAGCATTGCTAAATATTAAATCATATTTCTTTTCATAATCAATGGTTATAGCATTCTTTTGATAAAAGTGAACCTGTGATTCTGGTACACCTAACGCCTCCTGATTATTTTTTGCTACTTTTATCTGACTAAGTGATAGGTCGAATGCATCAATATTTATTGAAGGATTCTTTGAATAAAGTTCTAATGTTGTCTTACCATTACCACATCCTACATCTAGTACCCTTATCCCTTTATTAAGTTCAATCATATCAATTAAGGTACTGCCTTGTTGTGATTGAGTCTCTGACGATAAATTATATTCTTGTCCATTATACATAAGCGGATCATCATCAACGTTATACGACATATTCGTAAGTACCGATAGTGCTATGATTTTTTCCAAAGTTTCTTTATTAATATTTTCATCATATTCAAACACTTCAAAAATCAAATCTAAGAATTGTTTTTGTTGAGTCAGCCTAAATTTATTGAAAGTTTCATCATAAGCCATATCCTGTTGTTCTTTTGTCCATGTCTTATAATGAATATTTTGTTCAAAGACGTCATACATTTTCGGATAAGCCATCTGCATGCAGACAAATATTAGATTTGCCAGTTTCATCCCATCATTACATAATAACCCTTCATTGCTGTCATCGAATATCTTACTCAATTTTACTGCATTCATCAGCCGCTTTATAACCCTTGGATTCTTGCCCACAGTTAAATTGATCGTCTTTATTACATAGGCCTGATATCGATTGTTTGGTGCATGACTTTCTTCAAAATAACCAATGTCATATAAAACCTGCATGACGTATTTATTAATATTATATTTTGATATCGGCATAACAAAAGGCAATTGGATTAATTTATCAAAGTACGATCGATAGGTCTTGTCATTTTCATCATAATCTTCACCATATTTTGATTTTAACCCTTTTAAGATAACTTCGTAATCTACCGCTAGAACAAACACACAGTTTTCAATGACAAAAAGATTTTTGAGTACTTCAAGCACTTTAATGGCGAAACTTGGTTGAATCCGGTCCAAGTCGTCAATAAAAAATACAAAACCCTTTTTTGATATGCCATTTTCGGAGTGAACTAATATATCAATTACTTTAGCAATCTTATTTCTAATCTGACTCACATAAGTATGCTCACCTTGATTAAACATACCAAGTGCTTGCTTTCTCGCTTCTTCATCTGCACCCGTCATGCTCATAAGTATGTCTGAAGTTTTGAAAAAGTATCTCTTGAAACTTGAAAAGATATCATCAAATTCCTTTTCTAATATAATATTCTTTGATTTCGCTATTCGATTAATTTCTTTCAAAATCAAATAGGATAGGTGTTCAATAATGTCTTTTTCTTCACCCTGAAGGTATAACTCCCATGTATTAATCCATATCGCTTCAAATTTTTCATCGCTGTCATGATCACACAACTTTTTCTTAATAATGTTCATGAGAGATGATTTTCCGCTCCCCCATTCACCTTGGAGGGATATGGTAATGGGGGTATCTGAAGTCACGATAAATCTGGTTAAAGCATCAGCATATTTCTCAATATTTAAGTAATCATCTTCTTCATGAATAATCGGAATGTCTCTAATGTCAATTCGGCTCATTTCATTCCCTCTCTTTATACCACTTTTTATACAAATATATGTTAGTTGGCTAAGTCAAACTACCATTGGTATTTAATATATTTCTTAAATAAGTATACACTTTGATGCTATTATTTTCAACAAATCATAAGTACTATTCATCTTTAATAATAAAAATATATTCTCTAATTTGTTATAACATATATTTTTCTGATTTCACACTGTATAACTTTCAGGTTATCCAAAATCTCTTCAAGTAGTGATTCAATAGCTCCTAGCTATTGTTTACTTCAAATATGGATCCTTCTCTCTTATATCCAAGCTTTTCATAATATGGATCTACATCACTCATAACATACACCGGTTGATCTGAAAAGTCTTTGCACGCTTGTTCTATCAGCCTTTTTCCAATTGAATTTCCACGATACGCTTTTTTGACCAATAAATCATAGACATAGATTCCAAAGCCATCATCATCACGACAACGGGCATACCCACATAGAATGTTCTCCATATAAGCCACATAAGTGATGCTGGAGGCCAAAGCTATTATATATTTTTTATAACCTTCAGAGCTATAGTAGTCAAGCCATTCTTCTCCCTCTTCTTCAATCATGTCAAACAATTGTTGTTCATCTTCTTTACTATATCTTTTTATATCCATCATAAACGCCTTTCTATTTTTTATGCACTGTCAATATTTTTTAAGCGCAGTCAATCTCATTATATTCCTAGTCATAGCAATCGTATTTTGGTTACGGGCACTTCCTCAGGTTTTCCAAATAGGTACCCTTGCATGAGGTCCACTTTTTTTGTTAGTAGATATTGGTACTCCTCAACGGTTTCAATACCTTCTGCTAATATCTTTAATCCTATTTTTTGACCATGTTCTATAAACATATCCAGTAGTGCTTGTTTTTTTTCGTCAATATGAATATCACGTATAATGGTCATATCGATTTTCATATAATTCGGTCTTAGTTTGAGAAGGGAACTTATATCAGAATATCCTGTGCCAATATCATCCAGTGCCGTAGAATAACCTTTACTCTTATAATAATCCAGAATTTGATTTAGATGGCCAAAATCCACTACTTTTTCAGTCTCTACCACTTCAAAAACTACCTGATCTGGATCTATTGACTCTTCTTCTAAAACTTTTACCGTAGATTGTAGACACAAAGAAGGTTCGTAAATGGCCGTAGGTATAAAGTTAATGAAAAGTTTTTTTGTTATGCCTTGACTAGAAGCTGATCGTATAGAAGTCTCACGGCAAAGCCGATCCAGATAAAACAGCAAATCCATCGCTTTTGCCTTTGAGAATAGTTGCTCCGGATTCATCATGGTGTCATCTTTTAGTATGCCTCGGCTTAATGCCTCATAACCGTAGATTTCTCCGGTTTTTGACTCAACAATTGGTTGAAAAAGTGTTTTTATGCGAGACTCCTTAATAATAGATGCTACTTCCTGTCCTTGATAGAGTACTTGCCACTCTAATAGACTTCTATAATGCTTTAGAGACGAATACTTCAGTTCATCTCCCTTTTTCAATGCTAGAATCTTAACATCCTTTTGTTCTATAGAATTAAAGACAAAAGTACTTAAATAATTAATCAAATCCTCGAATTCTACCTGTTTTAACAAGTAGCCTTCATCAACTTGTTCGAAATGATAACCTTTTTTTTCAAGTGCATGTTCAAATAATTCTCTAAGATGATCGGTTGGAAGATTCATATATACATCCGAATTGGTAAAGAAGAGTTCCGGTAGTTTTTCGCATCTATTACAACTCATAAAACACCTCCTTCTGTCAATTCATTATGATCTGTATCACTAAAAATGCTGATTTTTCTTGTTGCCCGTTTAATAATCCATTTTGTGTTTTTGTTATTTGAATGATTCCATTCTTCTATTAGTGCTACCGTTGGCGTCTTGTTGACTTTTAACCAATCGGTTAAGTGGTTTGCTACTGATTTCTTAACAAACATTACGTCATCTTCTTTTAACTTTTCTAATATCTTAAATACCGGTTCCGGATGATCAATGAATGTATCCAGTTTTGTAGCCCAGGGAAGCTTTGGTCTTAATCCTTCACTGGACAATCTTCTAAGGTGAAAGTTATCAGAATCTGCCCATTTTGTCATTTTCTCTATTGCCTGCTCCGGATACAACCTTATAAAAGGTCTTACCGCATATTCACCTGTATTTCTTTTTGTAATCTCTTCAATCATAAACATAGACGTATCAAAATAATCTAAGCCATATTTCTCAACATACTTTCCAAGTGGTAGAATCCAATAGAACTCTTTGAACATGCCTGTTTCGTTCTTGTTTTCTTCACCCAAAATAGCTACAAGAATCTTTGCTGCTTCTTCAAATGCCTCGGGCAAGTATCTATAGAGCTCATCTGCATGTAATTCTACTCTTTTTGAATAGCTAAGGCCCTCACACTTTCTACTAATAGCCTGGATATATTCTTTTTTAGGAAACTCTTTATAAACATCAAGAATTCTAACCGCCAAGAACTCTGCTAGATTTGTACCATAATACTTTGAAATACTTCGATCATTATCTTTTTCCACTTTTTCACATCCTCATGTCGTAATTCTAATATCATTCCTTTAATGTTTATTCTACCATAGTCTTAAAAGATAAATCAATTTTAGCTAAGAAAAGCCCCTTATAATAACAGTTCTACTATTTGCACTGTCAATATAAGGGGCCTATATTTTTATATTAGTTTCATTCGTGTTGCTATTTTTTCTTGTTCTCTAGGAAAGTCGTACTACAGTTTTCAGCCTTGAAACATGGCTGAATACGTCAAGGACATTTCCTGTCGAACCGTTCAGAAATATGAGCAGAGCTCATAACGAAGCGGGGCTTCTTTTCTTGTTCTCTAAGAAAGTCGTACTACAGTATTCAGCCTTGAAACATGGCTGAATACGTCAAGGACATTTCCTATCGAACCGTTCAGAAATATGAGCAGAGCTCATAACGAAGCGGGGCTTCTTTTCTTGACTGGATAGCATACTTCCGTTACCCATTCATCAGCATTTGGTGTCTGTGCCGGACTTACATGATAAATGCAAAACATAGCGCCATCAAACTCATACTTATTGTCATTGACCCAATTTGCTACGACTTGGTTAACTTCTGTGATTTGATCATAGCTACCCTTGTAGATTGCTGAAGCGATTTCTATAGCAGGAACCGTTTTGAACACTACATTCTCTGTATTTTGATATTTGTCTTTAAGGGCCATTTGTATCTCAACATCTACATCCTGCTCTTTATAGTCTTCATCATGAAAAATTGCAAGGCTATAACATGGGTCATCTGGTTGTAAATGCATTCCACCTGTCTCAGCCATCATTGTATTCCATAGTAGACCCTCTTGATCGTATGATGGAATAACCTTTCTTACACTGGCAACATATCTTTCCGGCAATGTCTTTAATACTACATTATAATTCATAAATGTGTCATCCTTTCTCAACCGATTAATGGTTGTTTCAAGGAGTCGTAAACGATGCTTGTTTTCTTCTGCTTGAGCTTCAATTTCTATCATTTTTATTGATAAAAACTCGGCTAGTGCTTTCGTATCATCATATTTAATCAATATTTCCAAGATTGTCGAAAGACCAAATCCCATATCCTTAAGTGCTATGATTCTAGCAGCAATTTGCAACTGTTCCTCACCATAGTACCTGTAATTATTAGAAACATCAATACTTTGTGGTACTAACAAACCTAGGGCATCATAATGCCTCAGCATCCTTATACTAATCCTTGATAATTTTGAAAAATCACCTATTTTTAACATTTATTTTACCTCACATATATGTGTTTTCTTGAGCTCATCTTTATTATAAAGTGTACCATAATGTGAGGGTCAATATAAATATTATATTTTTCGAAAATTAAAGAAATTAGTACCGATGCTCGAACCACAAGAACCGTCCCCGGTTAGAAGACCGCCCGGTTAGACAACAACCACATGAATTTTTCCATCATCTGTTAATTTAATCCTATTACCTTCAATCTTCTCTCCGTCAAGGAGGAGTCCTTCAGCCACCATAACCCCTTTACTACGACTCTCTACTCTTATTTCATAAACCGTCGTTTTATACTTATATGTTATCGTATAGTCACCAAAACTTGTAGGCGTTGTCGGATCAATGATCAGCTCATCCTCTTCTTTTCTAATACCCAAAAACCAGTGAACCAATCCTTGATACATCCAACCCGCCGAACCCGTATACCAACTCCATCCACCCCTACCTGTATAAGGCGCGCTTAGAGAAATGTCAGCAATCATAACGTAAGGTTCTTTTTCATACTTGAGTGACTCTCTCTTACTCGAAGTGATATGGATCGGATTGAGTATGGTAAAAAGTGTGTCCGCCAGACTATAATCACGAATCATCGTACTGGCTATAGCCAGCCAAACCGCTGCATGGGTATACTGACCTCCATTTTCCCTAATCCCTGGGTAGTAATTTTTGATATACCCCGGGTTTTTGTCTGTTTTATCAAAAGGTGGTGCTAGTAGTAGGGAAATACCGTCTTCTTCTCTGACCAGATATCGTACTGCTGATTGCATTGCAACTTCAGACTTGTCTTTCTGTGCGCCTTTTGATATCACACTCCAAGACTGACTAATGGAGTCAATTCGGCATTCAGTGTTTTCTTTTGAACCCAACTTACTATAATCATCATAAAAGGCTCTAAGGTACCAATCACCATCCCATGAATGTTCCTCAATATTTGCAAGTAGTGTCTTTCTCATTTCCTCAAATTTTTCAGCACTATCAAGGTCCCCTTCATAATGACAAAGCGGTATAAAATCACCTAATACAGTATATAGAAACCAGGCCAACCAAACACTTTCTCCTGTTCCCTCTATACCTACCATGTTCATACCATCGTTCCAATCACCGCCGCCCATTAAAGGAAGTCCATGCTTGCCAAACTCTGTATGAAGAATTGTAAGTTTACAATGTTCATAAACACTGGCAGAAATCTCAGATTTTTCAGCTGTAACCATGGCTTCATGCTGGCCATCTTCAAGAAATGGTCCTTTGATGTAATGCACGTTCTCTTTTAGGATCGTATAATCTCCAGTGCTACGGATATAAGCCGAAGTTGTGTAGGGTAACCATAATAAATCATCTGTTATTTTCGTACGAACACCTACACCCATGGGCATATGCCACCAATGTTGAACATCCCCCTCCTCAAACTGCCGACTACAAGCAATTAAGATTTGATTTTTTAGTGCTGTTGGATCCGTAATTAAAAGAGAAAGTGCATCTTGAAGTTGATCTCTAAATCCGTAAGCACCACCACATTGATAAAAGGCAGCTCTTGCATTAATCCTACAAGATATTGTTTGATATAATAGCCAACCGTTAACCATAATGTCGATTGCCCGGTCATTTGTCTTGACTTGAATGGTTCCAAGTATCTCTTCCCAGTAATCGTTTACTCTTTTTAGCTCCTTTGTAACTTTGCTTAAATCTTTATACTTATATCTTAGTTTGCTGATTTCTTCTAGATGAACACTTTGTCCTAGCCCAAAAATGATGGTTTTACTCTCATTTGGCTTCATTGATATGGATACTTGTATAGCACCACAAGAGTCGTAAGACACACCGGTATTGTTGGATAATTTGATGTCAAGACCTTCCGGATTCAATATCGAACCTTTTCGACCTAAAAATTCATGTCGATCACCTGTATATCCTATAATCATCTCACTGGTAAACATAAAGGCGTTGTGTTTGCGAAAGTGATAGTTATAAATACTTTTTGCACTCAAGTATTCATGCTCATTGTTATATTCTGTTAAAATATAGGGATTGGTTTGCTCTCTTTCAGTTCCAAGAACCCATTCTACATAATAGGTAAGACCCATAAACCTTTCTCTATCAGAATGATTTGTAAGTTTTAGTTCCCAAATCTTAACAGGTTCATCCAGTGGTGTGAACACTGTTAATTCCTGTTCAATGCTTTCCTCTTCATGATAAAACTTTGAGTACCCAAAGCCGTGTCGAACCAAATAGGTTCCCCTGTCCGTTTTACCTAATGAGGTGGGTGTCATGACCTTTCCGCTTATTTCATCTTTTATGTATATGGCTTCTGATGCTTTGTCAATGACAGGATCGTTGGACCAAGGTGTTATCTTATTCTCCCTGCTATTCGTTGCCCAAGTGAATCCGGCACCAGACTCCGATATATGAAATCCGAAGTTCTTGTTTGCAATTACATTAATCCAAGGCGCTGGTGGCTTGTTTTTACCTTCAAGAAGAATCTCATATTCACTTCCATCTTTTACAAACCCACCAAAACCATTAAAAAATTCATATTCATTATCAAGATTCAAGTTTATTCGCCTCCTTCTGTTTTTTCTATATTTCTACAACTTCTTCAATAATCTCTTTTAATGTCTCTTTAATATTTCTAAAGTAAATACCAGTTTTTTCATTAAAGACAACTCTTGCAACTGTGAACAGTAAATCCAGCTCAGCTGGGATGACTTGATTCGAGTGTAGTATGAAAAGACTGGGTCTGTCTCTACTTTCATCATAGATTCTAAGTGAGGATGTCATATCATTTAACAAATCATGTAGTTCTTGTATATAGCCATGCTTTGCCTCACTGAGGATAATCAAGTCAACTTTGACCTGGTTGATTCTTAAATATTCATAAGCCTTTAATACATCTCGTATGACACTTGCCGCTTCAATCGATTTGACCGTTAACAACATAATTGGATTATCACCTGACACGCCAAATTTCCATAAGAAGCTTTGGTTTTTCCAATTCCGTCTAATATTTTCTGCTGGCCCCCTGTAATAGCCTGAAGGATAGAATAAAGGACTAATTAAATCTTGGAAAGCATTTAATTGTTTTCTTGAAATATCTAAGTATTTGAGCTCGATTGCACTTTGAAGTCTGAACTTTTCAAACATATTATCTATTCTATAATCAACACTTAACTCGTCGCTTATGGCGATGGCCTCTTCTTTGCTTTTACTCACTCCCGTTATAAAGGAAACACTTGTTGATTCTCCTTCTGCTAGAGCAATATTTACCCGTAGACTCATAATGGGATCATTACAAAATCCTGTGCTATTAGAAAGTAATATGCTATCTACAACGGTAACCGGGTTCATTAAAGTATTATTTCTACCTATGAATTTCAATCGGTCATTCTCATATGCTACATTCTTCGATAGATTTACATCGGTTTTTACCATATGCATTAAGTATGGATTATTGCCCTCTTTATTGCTTCGTCGTCTAGATAAGAAAATACCATGTTCTTCGATATACTCGCTTTCTATAAAAAGCTTATTAAAGGCAGGGTGACTCAGTTCAGCAAGAAAACGATCGCCAACGACTTCCATATAACTTGTTAATTCAAGTTGTTTTAGATCGTGCCCATTATTGGTCAAAGTCACTTTTCGAATCTCCAGATTATAATTTGGAGAAAGACTCACTTCTGTATGTGTAATTATATCACCATCTGTTCTTTTGAATTCAGCCTTATGAGGGTGAAAAATGGCTTCATAATCTTCAGGTTCTTTTTTTGTAGGGTTATAAGTTGTGCTCCATACTGAATTTTTATTCATATCTTTGATATAAATGTAATTACCTGTATTGGCATAAAGATCTGATCGCCATCTATAAAGCATCATATCATCATAACTGCTAAAGCCATCCCCATCCGAAGTGATCATAAGAGAATAGTTGTTATTGCTAAAATATCTGGCTACGGCTATTTTAGGTGCAACACTATTAACATAACGATTGCTAAGTACATCTTCTTCCAATTCCATTTTTCTGATTTTTATCGTGTAGCCTCTCTTGGCTATAGATATAAAGTGGGATTGACGTTTTTCCTCAAGCAATACCTCTGTGGCTTTTACCATAGCTTCTGCATGGAATCTCGTACGCATGATGCCATTATTCAAATAATTATTAATAGCTACAAGATTCATACCTTGATGATGGGCCATAAATGATCGAACGATACAATAGGGTGTCTCGTACTCCGGATCCGGACCATTAAAGTCTATAGCTTCATAGTACCCATAAGTACCGAAAGCACCCAAATCTGACATTCTCCTAAGATTCGACATGGCTTCCTCACTCACATACTCAAGTGCAAGAAATGTAGCATATGGCGCTACTACTAAGGGCTCTTTGAGAGCCGGTTGCAGACGTAGCTTAGGTATACCAAATGCCTTGTATTGATAATTGGCATCTAAATCAAACCGATAGTACTGAGACTCAGATATGCCCCATGGTATGGACATATGTTTAGCATAATTCATATGTTGTAATACTGCTGCTTTAGATGTTTCAGCATATACTGAGCCATCATATTCCTTCATAACTAGGTTTGGCATGAGGTATTCAAACATGGTGCCACTCCATGAAACAAAACAAGGTAAACCATCAATCATGGTAAAAGGGCGGCCCAACTTGCTCCAATGTTTTAACGGCACCTCACCTCTAGCAATGGCTATAAAACTTGTTAGTGATGATTCTGAAGCCATTAAGTCGTAACATCCTGCATCTTTTGTTTGAGACGATACATGATAACCGATGTGAAATAGTAACCGTTTTTCATTGTATAAAAATCTAAACTCAGCTTCTTTAAGCATCGTATCTATTGTATGTCTAATCGCTTCAATTCTGTTAACCATATCATTTGCAGCGTCATTATCTTCTAGTGCCAGCTGTCCTAAGGTAGGACAATCCGAGAAGGGCATACTTTCCAAGTTAAATACCTCTGCCTCGTTTATGATTATATCTAAACTACTTAGCAGTTCTCCTATTCTATGAGAACTCTCACCCAATTTCTGTTCATTGCTTTTTATAAGCGCTCTTATGTCCGAAAGATCAGCCGAGAATTCTCCTATTGTACTGTAGTTTTCTTTTAATAACATATTTGTTTGACTCGTTTTTAATGTGTGCCTAAGCTCCGAGACTAGGTCGGAAGTAAAGATAGGTGTATCTATTTGTTCTAGAATACCATTCTTTAAGGCTATTAGGTGACCAAAGAAGTTCCCGCTGTCTACCGTAGATATATAATCCGGATGTAATATTTCAAGGGTGCTCGTGTTGTACCAATTATAAAGATGTCCTTTCCATTTTGGCAGAGCGCCTAAAGTCTCCAGTAGTCTTTCCTCATCAGCAATCATGGAACTTAAAGTCTCAAAACCAAAGTCTCTTGCTGAAAGTGTGGCCAGAAGTTGGAGACCAATATTTGTTGGAGACGTTTTATTTGATAGCTTTTCTTTAGGTGCGTACTGATAATTATCCGGACATAAATAGTTATTGTCTTTTGTTGCATGATCTTTGAAAAAGAGCCAGGTTCTTCGTGCTGTCTCCAGAAGAAGTTCCCTATCTTCTTGCGCTCCCTTTATGAATCGGTCTTCTCTTGGTTGGCTCATACGATAGGCCATCCAAAAAGACATACCCCAAGCAAGTGCTAAAGTACCATAGATGGCAGTTCCTATAGGATGAACTGACTGTACTGTTAATAATCCCACTAAGACAATCGCTGACAAAAGAGCACTCCACATATTCAGGAAATAACCTCTTAATGAATTTACGACAGATGCATCTTCATTCTCTGATGTGTTCCATCTTAACATTTTTTCTTGACTGATGAGCACTCTAAAGACAGTCCTCATAATCGCATCTGTAGCTATCTGAGCCCTGTAAGGGGTTATCACAAGTTCCATAAGTGCTCTTTCAAACATTAACCCTATCTCTTTAAATAAACCCTTATAAACAATGGTAAACTGTGGCCTGTTGATTTTTTGTGAAATGATACCATAGAGTAAAGAAGCCAAGTTAAGAGCGTCAGAAAAGAATACCAAGGGCAACCACAAATAAAACACCTGTGGCATGACAGCTAAATTTATGATAATGAAAAGTGTTTTGGATATGGGTACGACACTACGTCTTAGATTATCCATTATTTTCCATTTGGATATCACGTTTAAACTAGCACCATTTTTTGGCTTCTTTTTAAACAACCATGGTATCAGTTGCCAATCTCCACGAATCCACCTATGCTCTCTTTTTACATAAGAAAGCACACTACTTGGAAATGTGTCCATTATTTTAACAGAACTGGAGAATGCCGTTCTGACATAGCAACTCTCTAGTAAATCATGACTGAGTACACTATTATCAGGTATGGTTTTATTTAAGATTATATGAAAAGCCTCTACATGATAAATACCTTTACCGGTATATACACCTTCATTGAATACATCTTGGTAAATGTCGGACAGAATAGACGCATAGTGCGCTAACCCTGATTGACCACCGAAAACTTCAGGAAAATGACTGCTTTTCTTGTCCACAATATGATTGCTAATGGAAGGTTGGATAATGGCATAACCTTCCTTCACCCTTTTGGTAATAGGGTCAATAACCGGCTGATTAAGGGGATGAGCAATGAGCCCCACAAGCTTCGACGCATTGTCCCTAATCAGATTCGAATCCGCATCAAGGGTTATAACATATTTGAAAGTTTCTAATAATTCCTCGTCGCATAATAATGTAGAAAAACTTGTATCTTCTTTCCTAATCCCATTTAATAGATTATTAAACTCCTCCAGCTTCCCTCTTTTTCTTTCCCAGCCCATATAACAATTTTCTGACGCATTCCATAGCCTTTCTCTTATAAACAGAGAAAAGCGTTGATGGGTTGATGGGTAGAGTTCATTTAAGTCTTTGATTTGCTTGATTAGAACCTTCTCAAGGCTCACATCCTTAGGCATATCCTTATTGGGTCCATCCTCAAAGTCTGCTAATAATGCAAAGTAAAGATTATCTTGTCTGTTGGCCAAATAATGCTTTTGTAACCTTTCAAGATACTCGATACATTGATCTTTTGATGACACAAGTACAGGCATAACTAAAAATGTTCTGGCATCATCCGGTATTTCTTCTAGAAAATGTAAGGAAGGAATCTTTGTTACCGCCATGCGTCTTGTAAAAATATGATTGGTGATCTCTATGGCAATTCCGGTCAACATCGGCAACCCTACGACCAAGACGATAACATATTTACTGAGTTCCTCAATAAAACCAAAGCGCTTCATCATAAAAATTACAAAGAAAGATACAGCAATAACAAGCAAGAAGCCGGTTAAAAAATAACTGATACCTTTTATATTCTGTTTCTTTTCCAGATGCTTAGGTGCCTCTTTATTTAGTACTTTTGCTTTAAGAAGGGGGTAACCCTTACCTATCAAATAGGTACCTACATGATGAGGACAATTAAGATCATCACGACCCTCTATGGCGAGTTGTAAAGCGTACTCTGCTATTATTCCTTCTTCGATATGATGTTTAAGGGAAAGCTTTACAATAACCCCTCTGTACATACCTTTACTCTCAGAATCCATTTTGGCATATACCCCATCAGGATCATTAATAAGGATGCTTTCAAGAAGTGAGAATGCCTCAAAAAACTTTTCTTCATCCACTTCACTAATCCCTTTAAGACTGACT
The DNA here is from genome assembly GCA_002841495.1 of Firmicutes bacterium HGW-Firmicutes-2. Classification (GTDB taxonomy): domain Bacteria; phylum Bacillota; class Clostridia; order Lachnospirales; family Vallitaleaceae; genus Petrocella. The sequence continues at coordinate 198,263 of PGZV01000003.1, forward strand.
ATAAGAGCGCGGATATCGGATTCCAAGTAGGACTCTAACTTACTTTCCTCTAAGAATACTTTGGAAGGCTTAATCCGCTTATTGACTGATTTTGATTTGTAATGATACGCTACATATCTTTGGATCGATTCTTCTTCAAAAGACATGTTTTTTAACTGGTAAATAACATGAGCGTGAAAAGAGAAGTTTTTTTTGCAGTCTGCATCAACTTCACTTAGAAAGGATGCTATATCAATAACACCTGGTTGTACCCCAAGCTTTTCTTTAACAAACCTTTCTGCCTTTGCCTTAATCTTTACAATACTTACAACTTCTTCTGCTACTTCTATGATACTCTCTAATAGGCAAAACCCAATCATCTCAGGTAGCACCCATAATTCCTTGTCCAGTAAGTGTATTTCTTTTTGATACGCTTGAAGCATAATCGCAATATTATCTTCGTTTAAGTGGCCGCCGGAAATAGCCACCATTTTTTTCGCCACGACATAAATTCTTGGATAGCCATGGTATTCTTTTGTTCTAAGTATCGGTAATATCTCATAACTTGTACCTGTCGTTCTGACTTTCTTAATCTCTCTGTACAACATTTGGTAGTTGTCAAACAACCAACGTGCCGCAGGAATTAAAGCAATCAAGTCTGATGATATTTCAGAAATACTGCTACGTATTTGGTTTAATTTTTTGTATGCAATTTGATTGTAGTCCCCAAGGACAAAATTATAGCGCATTAACTTGACATTCTGGTGATTCTTCGCCAAATCCAACATCTGTTGTTCCCACTCAATCGGTCCAAGTATATCATCCAACCCTATTGGCTCTATGGGTAAAATGACCCTCTTTCTAATATGAATGTATCTAACATAAAGAAAAATCGATATACTGATGATTAGAATTATGACCAATACGATATTGAATCCAACGGATCTATTGAATAAAAAATTATTTAGTATCCCTATCCTATTTAATATCATTTAAACACTACCTTCCTAATTAAGCTTAACCCCTTATTTTTATATCATGACAATCATTTTAAGTTCAATTATACTCACTAAAAATAAGAATCACATTCATTATACCATTAATAACTGAAAATTACTTTCATTTTCAGTTATATCGTCTTTGGATGACCTCTACTGGATAAGTGATGTATGATTTTATAGTAAATGTTGGTATATTCATTATACGCTTTATAAGATAGACATACATTAGTTAATGTGTTCCAGTTTCACCTAGTCGTATACTCAGATGTGGATAAATCTAATAACGTCTATTCAGACACACGCTATTAAATTTATTGTCCTTTCAAATATATGACAAAAGGAATCACCAGTATTGTGATTCCTTTTCATGTTCGTTTATTATAAGTCAAGTTGTAATGCCTACTCTTACTTACTAGGTTTACTTTCAGAATTTAATATAGGTATCAAAAACCTCTCTTATATGCCTTTGGAATCCCATCTTCAACGCCTGATTGGTGGTACACCTTCAACGGAAAATAAGGGTCGCGCAACAATAGTCTTCCAAGTGCAATCAGGTCACTCCGATTGTTATTAAGTATTTCTTCGATCATCTCAATACTGGTTATTAAGCCAACTGTTATCGTAGCCACTTGACATTCATGCTTAATTTGCTCAGCGAATTGAATCTGATAACCGGGATAAACACGCATAGCAACCGGAGCCAAACCACCGGAACTTGTATGAACGATATCTAGTTTCCCCTTCACTTGGTCGATAATCTTGACCATCTCGTCACCATCAATGCCACCATCGACATAATCAGAAGCTGATACTCTAAGACCTAAGGCTACATGTTCAGGAATAGAAGCCTTGACCTGATCAATAATCCAATTAAGGAGTCGACATCGGTTCTGTAAGCTGCCACCAAACTGATCTTCTCTTTGGTTGGTAATTGGAGAGAGGAACTCATGGTTCAAATAACCATGAGCACCATGAATCTCAATATAATCAAAACCTGCTATTACGGCTCTCTTGGCACCATCTACAAAAGCCTGAACAACCTGTTGTATTTGGTTTTCATCCAGAACCTGCGGCATCCTATAATCCTCACTGAACTTAAGGGCACTGGGTGCAAAAGGTTCAGTTTTTGTTGCCTCACTTTTCCTTCCGGCGTGGGCAATCTGAATCCCTGCACGAGCGCCATGTTTTTTTATTCTGGAGGTAATTTCTCTAAGCCCTTCAATCTGTTCATCACTCCAAATACCAAGGTCTTGATCCGATATTCTTCCATTAGGCATGACCGCTGTGGCCTCCACTATAATCAAACCAACGCCACCAATGGCTCTGGTTTCATAGTGAATGAAATGGAAGTCATTGGCTTTACCGTCATCTTTTGCTGAATACATACACATTGGCGACATGACCAACCGATTTTTTAATTCAATATTCCCTAGCTTATATTTGTCTAACGCTTTCATAGGATCTCCTCAATTTCTGTTTTCTTTTTATTCGTGTTTTGTAATATATTTCATGGCAAAATCAATTTGTGCAGGTGCTAATGCTTTTTTCAAAGCTAACTGGTAGTATTTCACTGCTGAATTAATATCGTTTTTCTGATAATGGGAATAGCAAACGGCTGCTCCGTAATATCCAACACCGGAACTTGGAACCATTTCATTATAAATTAAAAACATATCAATGGCTTTTTCTAATTGCATATTGTCGTAATATGCCCAAGCCAGTGAGGCAACATTTGCTGCATCCTTAGGGTCTAATTCATAAACTTTTTCATAGTACTTTATGGCATTTATTTTATCCGGAGATAAACTTGCATAAATCACTGCTAACCTTTTTGCTGCAAATATATTATTTGCATCCATCTCCAAAATCGCCTTATATTTTTGCTCTGCTTCTTCATATTGATTTGCCGCTTCATATTGTTTAGCTTGCTCTATCCACTGGGTTGTATCATTGATCGTCAGCTCTACGGTTTTTGATTCTTGTATCCACTTAACGTCCCCTCCAAAATACTGTGTGATAAAACGAAGTGGCACATAGGTTCTACTATCTTTTAATAGTACGGGTACATCCATCATTTCACTTTTTCCGTTCACCAAAACAGAGGCACTTCCCACTTTTAGCTCAAGCTTCGTGTCAGAACGTGTTATAGTAATAGAAGAAGTGGCTGCATTCCAGCCTACAGAAGCGCCAAGTGCTTCTGTAATGCCTCTTAGTGGCACAAGGGTACGATTATAGCTCTTGTTAACATAGGGTTCGGTATCAAAAAACAAAGGCTTATTATTTAATAAAATCGTCATAGGAGATTCATTCAGGATCTTAATAACAACTGCATTCGATAAAAGTCTTCCCGGTGTGGTCATATAGCTCCCATTGTAATATAGACCACTCGATCCGCCACCATCTAAGTTCATGGCTTCAACCATACCTAAAGATAGTGCAATCTCACCTAACTGTTTAACTGTAACCCCTGAAACAACGGTCATACCCAGTCTGTTGTCTGCTGTTATACCGATCAAGCTTCTCGTCGCTGCAGAACTTGTAATCTTACCTTCGGTAAAGCCTTCTGCACCGGCATCCGCTTTTAACTTACCATTTTTAACCAGTGTAGGGCCCGCTCCAATTACTGTTCGTATGTTATCATAATCAAGGCTGACACCAGCATGGCCAGTCGTCGTATAGTTATTAACGTAATATTCCGTTTTATAATCAGCCGTTTTCCCAATCTCAAATACTTTGCTAACATTCACATCTTTGGTTAGTACCAAAAAGCCGTCAACAGGTATGTTAAAACTGCCCGTACTTTTCTTTATAACCACACCCTTATCCACCTCTATTGAGGTAAAATCATGGCTTGGTCTAGGACCCGCATATTCAGGTGTAAAAATCATAGTTGCAGCAGAATCGGAATAATAGTGATTAATATTCCATGAATACCAACTATATGGCCAGTCCCATTGGCCATTGGTTCCACCAACAATCTTTACAAAAAGAGGATCAACGCTAACCGTATTGTCGCCAGAAATAGCTAGCACCGAACCTGTATTTGCCATATGCAACACTTCTCCATCTAACATCAGAGTTCCTGAAGGTTGCATATCGGCATAAGCATTAAAAAAAGTACCATTGATGCCCCCAACAGCAGTTCCATCCGAATTGCTAGCTGATTGAACAATCGTTGATAAGGCATCGGTAGCGCCAATCTTTCCACGAGCTAATACTGCGTCAATACGAATCTTATCATCTTTCAAATCAGCCCAAAGAACTGAAATGTTTTTATTGCCACCTGTATAAGTAACGGTTCTGTTTTCTTTCCACACACTGGATTGTGCTTGAACTGGAGATGTAAATGGAATGCTGATTATCACAAATAGAGTTACAAATAATATGCGCATTGCTTGTTGTGATTTCATTGTCTTTTTTCCTCTCGTTTATAGTTTCTAATCCGGTTTTTTTGATTTCAGTTCCATGGAAGGCATTTTTGTCAATTCAAATGTTGCAGAAGCAAGCTCAACTTGATTGGAACTGTTTTCCACCTTCTCAAGGATTTTTGTAAAAAGTTGATCTTTTACACCCACTCGTTTTTTATAATCTACTACATATCTAAGGGTAAATTCCACCCAGTTATCATTGGCAATAAGACTCACCATAGGATGGGTTGAGGCGTCTTCAATCAAAAACTTTCGAACCATAATCTTCCATTGTTCTTCTGCTTCATCTGAGTAATCACCCACTACCTCTTGAGCTACATCATAGAGGATTTCTCTCGCTAATGTATAGTTGCTACCGAATTGAATCGGAACTTTAATCTCATCCCAAAGAAAAGGGAAATCTGCTGAATAATTATATACAGGCTCTTTAAATACAAAGCTGTTGGCGACTCTTACGATTCTTCCATTATATAAGTCACCTTCCACCCAACCTCCGATTTCCATAATGGTGGTTCGCAATACACCAATATCAATGACGTCACCTTTGATACCGCCCATCAACACCCTGTCACCGGATTTATAGATGTCTGTAAACAAAATAGCAATCCAACCGGCTATGCTAACAATAACTTCCTGCAAAGCAAAAGCAATCCCTGCTCCGGCGATTCCGAAAAATACGGTCAAAGTTCCGAAACTTTCTCTATAAATTGTGGATATTAATAGGACAATAAAAAAATATCCCACAGCATTTATGGCTTTCTTGCTTCGATAGGCATTATTATAATCTTTGAAGTGTCTACTCAGACGAGACCGAATAAGATTTTTCACAGTTAAAATAATCATGATCCCTACTACAACAAAGATCAGTTTTATAAAATGAGGGTTTTCTATCACCTTATTGAGATATTCTTCCATATTACGCCTCCCGTTCTTCATAAAAGTGGCGAATCGTGTGAACTGTAAGTAATATTATTCCACAATACTTTACTAAGATTTCTAGACATCTTATTTAGATTCTAACATTTAACACAATGGGGTTCAACAAAACAATTTTTTCAAGAAGCGTGACTGCTGTTCGCTTTGAGCTGATTTGGTATTTATGGTATAATAAATGATATCATTGATATTCATTATCAATACAGTCTATGGCAATCACGATTCTATTTGAGATTAGGAGATGAATATATGGGTATCGTTTTTGATTCAAAACTTGAAATAATTGAAGCCTACTATATCATAAGGATTCCTTTGGCTTCTAGTGAAAAGCTCCCTTCCCGAGGCATGGTCATGATTGAGGGCACACTTAATGGTGTAGCTTTTCATACACCATTAGAACCGGATGGTAAAGGGAGTCATTGGTTTGAATTAGAAGGGGCTTTCGTTAAAGATGTGGAAGTATCTGTTGGTGATCCTGTATCTTTAAGTATTGAACCAATCAATGATTGGAATGAACCAGATATGCCTGAGGATTTTATGAAAGCTATTCATGATGCAGGTCTTGTGAATCGATGGCGTGAGATTACACCAAAGGCAAAATGGGATTGGCTGCGCTTTATTCGTTCAACAAAGAACCCCTCGACCCATCAAAGAAGAATTGAGGTAGCATGTTCTAAATTGCAAAAAGGAGATACAAGACCATGTTGTTTTGACAGAAACCGTTGTACCATTATGGATGTATCTAAATCCGGTATACTCATTGATTAATCATAATATAAGAACTGCATTTCAAATTAGCACGTATGTTGGCAATGGTTGAAAGTAATGAAACTCTCTAGAAATTATAGAAGCATTATTACTCAGAAAGAGTTTAAACTCATTCTTGATTAATAATGCTCTTTTAATGATTATTTCTAGTTTTGTCCTTGAATTTGCCGCTTACTACAAAACTCTATATCTATCGTGCCAACCATCCACCATCAACAGCAATGGTATAACCATTCACATATGATGAAGCTTCCGATGCTAAGAAAACAATCGGGCCTTTTAGATCTGATGGTAGTCCCCAACGGTTTGCTGGGATTCTCTCGAGTATTGCTGCATTTCGGTCTGCATCGGCACGTAGTGCTTCTGTATTGGCTGTTGCCATATATCCCGGTGCAATGGCATTGACATTGATATTGTCTTTTGCCCACTCATTGGCCATTAGTCTTGTTACACCCATAACACCACTTTTTGATGCTGTATAAGAGGGTACTCGAATGCCGCCTTGGAAGGATAACATGGAGGCGATGTTGATGATTTTGCCGCCTGTTTCTTGCTTCATAAACTGTCTTGCAACGGCTTGACTGAAGAAGAATACGGTCTTTATGTTGAGATTCATGACATCATCCCAGTCTTTTTCACTGAAATTAATGGCGTCTTCACGTCGTATGGTGCCTGCATTGTTGACCAGGACGTCCACATGACCAAATACTTCTACGGCTTCTGCCACAATGGCTTCTAGTTTGTCAATCTTCATCAAGTCTGCTTGTATATGATGGAACTTGCGACCTAGGTCTTCAACTAACTGCTGGGTCTCGCCACCAGCGCTGTAATCCACACCAACGATGTCTGCGCCTGCTTCTGCAAGGGCCATTGCCATGCCTTGACCAAGTCCTTGACTACTACCGGATACAATTGCTACTTTGCCTTCTAAACTAAAGTTTTCTAATATCATCTAGACGCTCCTATCTTAGATCTTTCATTGCTATGTGATCCATGTCTGTAAATGTCTTGTTCTCACCGACCATACCCCATATGAAGCTGTAGGCTGATGTGCCGCAACCGGAGTGTATGGACCAACTGGGTGCTATGACAGCTTCTTCATTCCTAAGGACAATATGTCTGGTTTCTGACGGCTCTCCCATTAAATGAAAGACGACGCTGTCTTGTGGTAAATCAAAATAGAAGTAAACTTCCATACGTCTTTCATGGCTGTGACATGGCATGGTGTTCCACACGCTGCCTGGTGCCATTTTTGTAAGTCCCATGCTGAGTTGGCAGGTTTGCAATACTTCCGGGTGTAAGAATTGGAATATGGTTCTTTTATTGGCTGACTCTGCATCACCCATTGGCACTTGCTTGGCTTTTGTGATGTCAATGTGGACGGTCTCATAATGCATATGTGCTGGTGCACTCAAGGCATAATATTTACTGGGGTTGTTAACGTCATCACTTGCAAAAATAATCTCTTTGTTGCCTTTTCCTACATAGAGGCCATCTTGAGACTTCATGGTGTGTACGGTACCGTCTACTGTAATGGTACCCGGTCCACCGATATTAATAACACCCAGTTCTCTGCTTTCTAGGAAATAATTGACACCTAAGGTTTTCATGACATCCATGTTTTCATCTAGTTTTTGGCTGTGCTCATCCGGACAAAATCCCATGGTGATGATTCTGTCAATATGACTATAGACACGTTGTATCTTTCCGGGAGTAAATAGTTCCTGAACTAAAAACTCTTCTCTAAGTCGATCTGTTGTATAATGCTTGGCATCTTTTGAATTTGAGGGTTCTCTTACAATCATCTTTTCTCCTTTTTTGTCTTTATATGAGACTTAACTGTAGTTTTGATAAATCGGTTTAGTAAATGACTATAAATTTATTGCCAAACATAAAAATCAGCAATTTATATACACAAATAAATTGATAAACCGGTTTATTAACTCTATTATAAACCCTATAAATTATAACGTCAACATTATTTAACAATTTTCTTAGCATTTGCGACTTTACAGTTAAATCGATTAATAAATCTTAAAAGTCATTCATTTTTAAACCCACATGATTCTCTAACAATGAGTTCGCAAGGAAAAACATGTTGAACATATTTGTCAATCTTCTTCTCTTCAATACGACGAATCAACAGTTCAGCAGCTTTCATACCCATTTCATAGGTGTGCTGTCCAACAACCGTTAGTGGGGATTCCAACAAATTTGCGGCAGGAAAATCATCCACACCAATCACCGCAACATCTTCAGGAATCTTTATTTTTTTCCTCTTGAGACAAGTCAATACTTCCAATGTCGCTAAATCATTGATACAAAAAATAGCCGTAGGCGGATCATCGATTCTGAATAAATCGTCTATTTTTGAATCGATATTATCTTCAGATACATATACAATTAACTTCTCATCTTTATCGATTCCATTTTTCTCTAATGCATCGTCATAGCCTTTGATTCTTGAAACCCTTGAACTGTTAAGATGCTCATCCGGAATTACCACTAAAATCCTTTTATGACCCATCTTAATCAAATGCGAAATGGCTTCAAAAGCACCTGCTCTGTGATCTGAACAAACCAAATCGATTTCCATATCCTCAAATATACGGTCCAACAACACAAGAGGTAGTTCTCTTATAATCTCTTCTTTGAGGAGCTCATTATTTTGACCTGTACTAGAAATAATAATGCCATCCACTTGTTTCATTTGAAGCATCTGAATATACGCATGTTCTTTTTCAGGATTGTCATCACTGTTACAAATGATGACGCTATAGCCATGTTTTTGGCAATAATCTTCTACACCACGGCTAACTGCGGTTGAGAATGAATAGTTAATATTAGGGACTATAATGCCAACCGTATTGGTCTTCTTTAGTTTCAAACTTCTTGCTACTGAGTTGGGCTTAAAACCTAATTCTTGGATGACATCCGAGATGCGCTGACGCGTATCTTTAGACATAAACTCATATCTTTTATTCAAATATTGGGATACTGTGCTTTTTGAAACACCGGCTTTATTTGCCACGTCTATCATTCTTATTTTTTCCATAAAAGCCCTTTCTTTAAAGCTATTTATACGTTGATCAGAAGCTCGTATTTAAATAGACACTTGAATGTTTGATATTTAACATCTTACCATAATTTTGTATTTATTCATATCTAAGGGCTTCAATAGGATCAACTTTTACCGCATTATTTGCCGAGTTAATATCCATAAAATTTGCCAATCATTAGCTAATGTTCATTAATTGACATATTGATAGATATTGTACAGTTTGATCTGGTTTAATCATTAAAGTGTTTTGACATTGTTCTTTTATATTCTGACTAAGATTTTAATGCAAAAAGATAACGTCTTTAAGTCTTTAAGTTGACCTAAAAACGTTACCTCTAACTTTTGATACCGGTATTTTAATATTGTCTATTTGATAGTGCATTTTAAATTTTACTTAGTTCATGTTTCCTTTTTGTCAGTATATGCCTACAGCTCTCGGCTTTTTTAAAAATATACATCTGCTCATCTGCATCACGAATGAATGCATCTACTGTTTTATGCTTATTCTGGTCAAAGCTAACAATACCATAACTGAAATGAAGAATGTCATTTTTTTGATTTCCGAAAATGACTGGGTTGCTTATTAGGTTATGTGTGCTTTCTTTTATAACTTTTTCAGATTGGTTTAGTATCACGCATAAAAACTCATCACCACCCAAGCGTATCAAATATGTTGATTTTGGCATATATTTATTGAGTTTTTTACTAAATTCTTGTAAAGTTTGGTCTCCAATAAAATGTCCATACGTGTCATTAACGTATTTGAATTTATCAATGTCAATATAAATAATTCTCACAGATTCAAATGTTTCAACATCTTTTTCCAGTTTTAGCAAGCCACTTCTTCGGTTATATGCATGTGTGAGTCCATCATAATCCGCCAAGTATTTAAGACTTTCTATATTGGCTTTCTCTTGTGTAATATCTCTAAGTAAGCCCACTAGATGCTTGTCATTTGTACTTGGATGATAGCTTAACGTTCCTGAATATTGTAGCCACACAAGACTACCATCCTTTTTATAAACCCTTGATTGTAAATCAAACCGATCGATTTCACCCTCTATAATACGTTTGACTTCCCTGATATTTTTCTTATAGTCGTCAGGATGAAACAGAGCACTTATTTTTTCTATGGTATTATACTCCTTAGGTTGTAGCCCTAGACTTTTTCCAATTACCACGCTCTGCATTGCTTCACCAGTGTCAAGGTTAATGTCATAATAATCAAAGCCCGATTCCGCAATCGCTCTTCTATACTTACTAATTTCATAAGATAATGCATCGATTTTCAGCTTGTAATATTCATCAGAATTCACTATAATTGGCTCCTTCAACAATAAATATCGCGTTGTGGCAACTTGACAGGTTATTTAACTTATAAATTCAAACTTCTCGATATTGTCTTCTTTATTCAAATATGCTCTTCACTATATATTGTAATACAAAAAAATGGAGAAAACCGTTTTTGGGGTAATTGCCATGGTTTTAGGGGTAATTGCATATTTTTTAAAAAAGCAGCTGTCAAAAATGATCGACAGCTGCTTAGATCTTATTTATAGATGATTTCATTTTCCATTAAGTACAATTTGTGTGATGAATTTACCGTCTAATACTGAGAAGCCCGCCGTACCGTCGTAACGTTCTGCAGTGTAAAGGATGCTTTTTGTACCTGTTCCACCGCCCTGTTTTTGAGTTACCGGTAGTTCGCCATCAAAGATGATACCTTTTTTACATGTATTTTCCACTTGTATACGCAAGCGGTTATCAATAAATTTGACGGTTACGATGATTTCTCTATCGACATCCTTAGGTAGCCTTTGGCAACCTTCTAGCGCATTCTCTAAAGCATTTCCAAGAACACAAGTAAGGTCGACGTTATCGATCCCAATGTCTTTGGGCACGGTTACACGAAACGTCGTCTTAATCCCTTCCTTCTCTGCTTTACGAACGTATACATTAAATATGCTGTTGGCAATTGGGTTTGAACAAAAAGCGTTGGTATAGTGTTCATCTATTGCTGCATCAAAACTTTTCATATATGTTTTTAGTTGATGCGTCTCATCGTTTTTCAACATCTCAATAATAACTGCATTATGATGATGCATATCATGACGTTGCTGAAATACCAGAGCTGCTGTTATCTTCTGACGATCAAGTTCTGATTCCCACAACTTTTCTTGTTGTGCCATAAGAAGTTGTCGCTTTTCAAGTGCATATTTTTCAACAATGGTATTGGCTTGATTATAGAAGAGGTAATACACCGCCAGAAAAAACATGTAGGCTGTGCTAATAATGAATCTATACCAATTATCTTGGCCCCAATACCAATAGGGTTCCGGATAGTATAGCACAATAATTTGCATAAATAAAAACATCAGTGGTACAAGCGTAGCAGCTCGCCATTCCCGATCAAGCGCCTCCACCAGCCTTCTAAAACGTGGTCGCACGTATGTATACAGCAGTGGTAGAATAACAATATATATGACCAATCGAATGATAATCCGTTGTATAACAAAAGCTGTCCCAACCGCATGTATTGCCAAAGTATCACTCATATAGCTAATCGACACATAAATATTAACAAAAGTTAAAAAGCTGAAAAGTGACACAAAAAAATCATCATCCGAGCATATCAAAAACCATGAAAGTTGGATGACTAAAATAATCAGAATGGCATATCGATTTACAGAATCAATGCCTTGTGTATATAATTGATAACTTAAGAGACTTATCCCACAAATCATAACAAATAGCCCTGCTATAATCCTCTTTTTCAGAGGTTCCCGAAAACGCATAACAGCAGATGACATGAGCGTAAAACCGATGACTGATTGCAAAAATGAGAAAAACACGGATATATTGTATAACATTTATGGACTCCTTGTATAACTTTATTCCATTATCCTAGCACAAAACTGCTTGAAATAACTTTTTTGGGGTAATTGACATCATTTTAGGGGTAATTGACATGTTCTATTCCTCAGTGAACATTTGAAAACGTAAAAATGCCTCCTTGAGTTTTTGATAAGCACGGTAAGGATATGTTACATGTTCACCAGTATCAAAAGTTATGGTGTCTTTAGATATCTGGCGAATGTATTTGAGATTTAGGTTTATGGAAGCACCGCACCTAATGAAAAATTTATTCTGTGAAAGTAACTCAAAAAGTTCCGTTGCAGTCATGCGCACCTCCATCTTCTTTCCTTGGATGGTGTGAACAATCTGGTAGTTATTTCGCCCTGTTTCCGTAAATACAACATCTCGTATAGCAAGGCGTGTCATACCCTCTAATGTCTTAATGTTAACAACAACGCGCCGATCTTTATTTGCACGTTCCATAACTCTATCAAGTGCACTAAAAATAGCCACCTCAGTATAGGGCTTAACAAGATACTGTGTAGCTTCTACTTCAAAAGCTTCAATAGCATGATCTCTTGAGGTGGTAATAAATATAAATTCCCCTTGATCACCTAGCTGCCGTAATTCTCTTGCCACATCAGTGCCAAGCATTCCGTCCATGTAGATATCCAGGACCAGTATGTCAAACCCTCCGTTCTTTGATACATAAGATAGCAGTTCTAAGGGGGCAGAAAAGGTATATATTGTTAGTTCATATTGAGAATGCTCTTGAATGTACTTTGTTATATAACTATGGGTGCGCTCAAGTTCTTGTAATTCATCGTCGCAGATAGCTAGTCTTATCATATGTCCACCTTTATTTTGATACTTTTTCTTTCAATTTCCCTTTATATATCTTCAGCTTACTTTGAGCTCTTAGAAACAGGATGTAATCTCCCAAATTTGCCACGAAAACAATAACCAGAACAATTCCTAGGATTGGTAAAAATTCACTTATATTGTTCAACTCGCTTCTTATCGTAGCTAATGCAAATAGCATTATACAAGTCGTGACGATTAAGGCAATCATGTTATTAATCAAAAAGTAATTAAGAGGTTTTGCCAAGCTAATCGGGATTTTAGATGTTATCCATTCTGTAACAAAACCGATACTTAATCCCATCATTCCGCTGCTTAGGACTAACAGGATTCTATCAGATCCTGTTAGTTCGATATCATTAAACTGCAGGACGATGCCGATAAAGATACCTAAAAAAAATGATTTTATAATATTTTGAATGTGAATTTTCTCCATCATGGCCCTCCTACATTTTTAGTGTACTTCTAAGTCTTTTTGAATACATTTTTGACACTTCCAACTCAAGACCACTAACCATCCTAAGAATATATCTTGAATTGAACCACGGAATAATCTCTTTCACATGCATAAGATTAATCAACTGGGACTTATTTGCTCGAACAAATCCTCTCTCTATCCATAATGTTTCATAATACTGCAAAGTCTCTTTCATACTATATGTATGTGAGAGTGTATGTGCAACAATACAGTCAGAATTTGTTTCCAGGTATAGAATATCCTTCGGTTCAATTACAATGTATTTATTATCGCTAAAGCCTGTCACAGTGTCTTTATGTATATTTTTCTGAATCCCTGAGACCAACAACTTCACCACATCCATATAATCAATGGCATCAAAAACAACACAGAGCTTATCGCTTGGTACCTCATGACCTCTTTCAACCAATATCAACTCATATTCTATATTATAATCAAGCTGATACTTGGATAGCTCGACTTTTAGTTTTTCACTGACTTTGCTAGAACACACCAATTGAATCATTATTTCTCCTAAAATAGCAGTCTCTTATTCGATTATCATTCTGTCATAAATCATTCTGATTTTGATGAGTTCCTCAATACTTTTTTCCATAAACTCAAGGGAGCCGTAATTGGCAATGAAGTAAGTGTCATTATTTTGATCATAAAACATATAGACACCTGTAGACCCCATCCCACCATACACTTCCGACATTGAACCTAACAAAAAGGATAACTCACTAAAATCAAAAAGCATCATGCCCATTCCGTAATAAATACCCTTATCATATTTCTCATTAAAGTCCTTCATCTGATTATACACTTCGTCTGACAAAAAATCGCCGCTTTCCATAGCCATCATAAATGTCAATAAGTCATCCATAGTTGTTACAATACCACCACCGGACCAATCCAGCGACAATGCATTTTTATTTTTATAATCAACGCCATCAATATAAATTCCAAGTATATCCGTCTGTACATCCTGATAAAACATTAGATAACTATCATCCATACCCAAAGGTTCAAATATTCTTACTTCGAGAATCTCAGAATACGTCATTTGCTCAATCTCTTCAAGAATAAGACCCAATAAAATATATCCAGTATCCGAATAATGAAATTGCTCACCCGGTATGCCTACAGGTTTTTGATAGTCTCTTGTGAAAGCAATCAAGTCTTGTGGCGTAAACACATGATCCGGATTCTCTTTAATGAATTCAAACATTGTTTTACCGTTTGCAACAGGGTCTAGAAAGAAATCTCCAACGCCCGATGTATGGCGAAGCAACTGCTCAATCGTCACTTGATTACGATAATCTTTGCCATCAATAACAAAAAGCCCTTCAAGACTTTCATCACCAAGCCAATGACTAATCTTATCATCAAAGCGGATTTTTCCCTCTTCGACTAATAAACCAAATACTGTGGCGCACATCGTTTTACCAACACTTGCAGAATGAAATTGACTATTTTTATAAACAGGTTGTTCTGAAAACATATCCATCGTACCAACAGCAAACTGACCTAAGTAATCCGTTTCATTTGAGTATATTGTTAGTAAGATACTGGATAATGAATCGTTTTTATCCAGTACCTTTCTCAGATGCTTATTAATTTCATCATGAGTGACCTCTCTTGATATCGGCCTATTCAGATAAACTATAACGCTAAAGCTAATCATTATCAAACTTATAATGCCTAATAATATTTTATATCGTAATTTCATTTTTGACCACCTTCCTAATTCTTATTAACGGATAAATACATTCTACTTCAGATTATAAAATGTATATAGGTTTGTCCGTTAAGTGGTCAAAATTGAAGCTTAAGATGTCATTTTTATAGGATTAAGCATCCCTTGACTCTATCCTGCATTAATACAAAAGCTTATACATGCTTATGTTTCCAATCACTTCGTCTTTTACATGAAAAATCATACCGTCAACATAATTCACCGGAAGATATATATATTGATCTTCTTCATTGGGCGCTCCATTTCCGGACATGTTGCCTTCAGGGTATACTGACTTAAGCTTCGTCACAGTGTCCCCGACTTTTATGTTTCGAATAGTAGCGTACTTTGTGTCTGTGATTAGGATTTGAAAGATATAGAACTTATCATCTTCAGGTGCTTTTATGGTTCTTATTTCAAGTCCATTAAACACATACTGTTTTTCTGTAAATCCAATCAGTGGATCCATGTTTAAACCATCATCTATCGCGTATGTATGGGACTTAATTTCAACAGCCGTTCCCAGAATACCTTCAAGTTTTTCATCATCCACCACATCATAAATAGTAACGGTATTATCGTTATAAACAAAGGCCAACTCTTTTAGAATTACATTTCCGTCCTTTTTTATTGTACCTTGTTTAATCACTTCGGAATCGGTACTATTATCATCTGGGTCTTCTTCAGAAACATCTGTAGTAGGATCTGTAGTTGGATCTGCTGCAACCTCATTTTCATTTTCTACCGTTGGTGGCGTCGTTGATGTGTCAACTTTATTAGTCTTACATCCCACCAAAACGATCACACAAAATGTCAAAACCATACCTAATATAATTAATTTATTTAAAGCTTTCATTGTTATTCCTCCGTCATTTGCATTATTTGGCTTTTGGTGATTAGGGTATCCACCTTTATCCTAAGCTCATTATAATGTATATCTTTGACGGAGTCATAACAGACTTGTATCATTCTTGTAACTTCATACTAATGGAAGTATCAATGAAACTGTTGTTCCTACCTCTATTTCACTTTCAAACACCAATTCCCCATTAAATTTTTCAATAATCTCTTTGCAGATAGAAAGTCCCAGACCTGAACCTTTGATTGTATTTGAATTCTTCGCTCTATAAAACCGCTCCTGAACGTGTGAAATATCACGCTCATCGACACCAATACCTTCATCACTTATGGCTAAAACCGCTTCCATTTGCTGAGCAAAAACTTCTATCTTTATATGTCCTTTAGGATTGGAATACTTAATAGCATTATCTAGTATATTCCCAATCGCGTGTGACATCAATATTTTATTTACACGAACGTAAACCGACTGATCTAAACTAACTTCTAAAGTGATTTCATTTTTATCTGCTTTTGGCATCATTTCCAAAATAACAATCTGTGTTAATTCAGATACATCCGTCTTCTCCATGCTCAGTTCCTCCTGATCTATTTTGTCAAAACGAGAGAGCATCAAAAGTTCATTGATGAGAATCGTAAGTCGCTCTGATTCATTTACAAGATGGAAGTATATCTTTTGTAAATCTTCATCTTCATTTTCTTCTTCATAGAGATACTGTGAAAAGCCTCTGATTGCAGCAAGGGGTGTTTTTAATTCATGAGAAACATTTGAAACAAACTGTTTCTGATACTGTATATAGTCGTTTAATTGAATACCCATCCTATTCAATCCCGCTGCAAGCATCCCCAATTCATCCTTCCGCTTCAGCTGGATTGGCTCGAATTGCTGTTTTGAGAACCTTTCTGTAGCATCTAGAAGATATTGAATCGGTTTTGTTGTTTTACGAGCTATGTATAAGCTTGAAAGTGTAATAAGAATAATAAAACCGCCTGCCCCTACAAACAATATATATCTTATTTGATCCATAATGTCATAAAAATAAGAGATATTCTCTACAAGTTCAAAAACATAGATATTTTGATAATATTTGTCTTGAATGGGTATGGCAAAATAGATTAATTTATCTTTCGTAACCGTATAAGAATAATCTCCCTTGAGGGCATTTTCAATGTTCTCTTTATAAATACGTGGCGTTCCATTATCTATACTAATGCCATTCACCGCTAAACCTATAAGATTCAGGTTATGATCATAGATGCGCACTTCCTTACCGGAAGCTTTTAAAACCTCCAGTGCATTTTTTGATACATCCGATGTGAGTCCCTGTTCCGTTAGCCTATCCTGTTTTGAGAGTACCTCTCTAAACAATAATTCAGACAAATCAACTTTTTCCATCATTTGCTTTTCTATCGTCACAAAACTAAAGTAGTCAATGGCTTTATCAACCGATACAATAATTATAGCAAAAGATAATACCGAGAAAAATAAATAGTTTAAAAGCAACCTCGTTGCATATTTCATATGGATTCACCTCCCATTTGGTAACCAAATCCATAGATGGTCTTAACATACTTTGGGCTCTCAGTATCATCTTCTAACTTCTTTCTAAGCCTCATAATGGTCATATCCACACTTCGGCTGTCACCTAAATAATCATAACCCCATACAATATCCAAGATTTCATCTCTGGTAAAAATCTTTTTGGGTCTTAGTAGTAGCGTTTCAAGAATTTTGTATTCCTTTGCAGTAAGAAATACGCGCGTTCCGTTTTTTAGCACCATTCTCGTTTCCAAATCAAACTTTAATTCCCCATAAAGAATTTCATTAGTTTCATCATCTTGGCTCAACCCGTTATGTTCATATCTTCGCAGAACAACTTTGATTCTCGCAAGAAGCTCTCTATTGTCAAAAGGCTTTGTAACATAATCTTCTGCACCAAGCTCAAGACCCAATACTTTATCTATGATTTCATTCTTTGCTGATAATATGATTACTGGAATCACGTACTTTTTTTCAATTTCTTTGCACAAATCATATCCGGAGTAGTCTGGCAACATTAAATCCAGCAAGACCAGATCCGGTTGAAAGACATCCATCGCTGCAAGTCCTATGCGACCATTTTCGGCGGTTTTCACTTGATAATTTTCGCTTTTTAGGACAAACTCAAGTAAATCTCTTATCGCTAGCTCATCATCAATCACCAGAATCTTTTTCACTTGAAACCTTCTTCCATCAAACTTTGATCTACTGATCCTGTTCTCTTCTGCCGTATAAACCTTTTGATTTTGTCTTGTTTGTATACATCGCTTTGTCCGCTTCACTGAATATAGAATATATACTTTTAATTCCATTTTTATTATAAAAAGCATGTCCGTACGCCAATGTTAATTTTATTTCTCTATTTTCATTTGTATCCATTAATAAGTCATCAAACTTGGCTAGAGCCTCATCAACCATCTTCTTTGAACCCTCTTTGCAAATAACACAAAACTCATCGCCACCGATTCTATAAGGCGTTCCAATATCCGTAAAAATTTCTTTTATCAGATTTGCTGCTGCAAAAATCAAATCATCTCCATACTTATGTCCATATCTATCGTTGGTGACCTTCAAGTCATTGATATCAAAAATAACAATGGATGCATTATTATTGCCATTCGTATATTGTTGCATCTCCTCTTCAAAAGATGCTCGATTTTTTATTTTGGTCTGAACATCATACCTAAATTGTATCTCAAGTAAAAAGATATAAAATAGTAATAAAGATATCGATGTACAACTCCAAATGAGCAGGAGGTCTTTAAACAGAATCTGAACTAGAATGCCTAATACAGGTAAGAAAAAAATACCAATAATTACCTTCTTATCACCTAATTTATATTCAGTACTATTTCTTATTACAACAATTAGAAACATTATGTAATAAAACATGCTAATAACCGTTGGCAGCAAAAATAGATTGCCTCGTGTATATTGACTTTGAGCATCGACTAAAAAAACCAGGCCTGTATTGAAACTTAGAATGCAAATGAATGCATTGAGATATAAAGGCAGTGTTAATAAGAAGGTCTGTAGTTTGTTATTATTATCTCCAAATAGTAATAATAGAAAAAATGGCACTACGGGGCTTAAAGAAAACCCTAAGACGTTGATGAACCGATAAGGGATCATAAGATTGCTATTACCTGAGTATTCAATATAAATCGTCCCGATTTCCAATAGTAATAGGATAATTGTCGTCACGACTGCATAAGTATACACCTTATTTTTCTCATTATTTATAATAATATTGCGCTTGGCTAAATTCATTAGAAATAAAAGCGCAATCATTGCAAGCAAATTCGTACTGATTAAAGTTATCATATTAGCTATTCCACTTCTATTTTATTCTTAATCCTCTTGATGATTCAGAATTTTTACATCCTCGACTCATAGTTCAAGTATAAAATAAGCCCAATAATATTACAACCACATTTGAAAAAGAAAAACACATCCGCGGAACATGGTTGCCCAGTAGATGTGTTTACTCTATTTTACGAAATACCTTTACCGCCATAAATGGTTATAGCAGTGACAACTATTATATTCTCCATTTCGTTTGCCGCTTCCAATAAATACTTCATCACTTAAAGACCAATCAAATCTTCGAAACGGTTTAAGGGTTCATCCAATAGGATGTTTCCTATTGTTTCACCGATTTGACCCTCAACCAAAATTTGTACCCTTTCTATTTCAGGAAACTCAGTCAAGGTATTTACTATAGAACTTAGCGTCATAAGTTCACCCGCACTTCCGCCTGGATGGTTTTCTACAAACGCCCTTGAAAAATCAACCGTACATAGCCCATTCTCCAGGTTGATACTAAGAAGCCTTGTTCCTTCAGGTATGGATGAGGACAAGATGGTGTTATTTGTACCTGCAATCAAGCCTAAAACAGCTGCTTTGGCTATCCCATTATCATAAACTGTTAGTGTCCTTACTTCTTTCCATACTTTTAATGCATCCAGATCAGGAAAATATAATGTCACTTCATTTTGTGTTATATTCATAGCGCTGGACAAAAAATAGCCTGCTGAAAAAGGTTCATCTCCTAATTCAAATAATTTTTCAAAAGTCACGACCCCAATGTTTTCACGAATAACCCGTTGCTCGTAATAGTCACGACCTTGTTGCCTATGTAAAACCGTATATTCTTTAAGACCTGTGTCTTTTTCTTCTACTTTCGTAATCTGTCCGCTGATCGACTGAAGCACACCGTCTTGGTCTCTTACATTTTCAGTCCAGTAAGTTCCGATTACTAAAGGTGTCTGAATCAAGGTAAGCTGATTATACTTAGAATCCATCATAACTTCTTCTGTTTTTGTTTGTATGAGTCTATTGCCTTCAATCGTATAGCTTAATTCTATCGAAAAATCTTTGGTACTTTCGCCATCTGACATATCATCTACAGTTCCACTTACCATGTACATGCGTTTTGTTGGTTCACTCATTACTAAATCCAGTTGTGCCCTATGGCCGTATTCTGCAAATCCTTCGTATTTCCACTCATAGCCAACCCTATCCGGTAATAATTTAGACAATGCATCGACTTGATAGATTGGTTCATTGATGCTTGCCACTTTTGTTAATGCATTCCAACCCACCTCTTTTCCAAATAACTCTGTGACTGCGCGAAGAGGTATATAGGTCGTACCATCGACAACAAAATTATCTGTGGAAACCGGTGTATTATCCACTTCTACCGTCACTGTGTTTCTGTAAACTTTTATCAACTCACTTAAATCATTACCCATCAGTGTTCCTGATAAAAAAGATAGGGACAATAAAACTATAAACATGGATATCCATGTTTTTTGTGTTAAAGTTATCGGCTTGTTTTTCATAGCATTCACTCCTTTTTTATTAAAGTTGTAAGGTTGTCATGATTTTAACAGCTGTTTTAAAATTTAATAATTAAAACGTTTCCTCAAAAAGATAGTTATACTATTTATTATATACTTTATTTGGCATCAATAATAGTCATATCAATTCTTTATAAAAGTCTAAATGATTGCTAAATACCATAGTTTATATAAAAAGTACGCCTTAATCAGAGCTCTACAGGTATGTAGAATTTCCTTCATTTTCACATGGATGTAAAACGAAAGGATGACTAAGAAGTACTTTTTGACGATTAAATATAATGTTCCATTTTCTGCTCTTTAACCTGTTGGACCAGATCTCTTACTTCTTGGGTACGACTTTTATCGCACACCAAAACGACATTGCCGGATTGCACGATTACAAGATCATGAACACCCAAAGCGGCTATTAAAACATCCTGTCCATGAATGAAACAGTCTGTATTGTCAATCCCAACATAATCACCCTTCACAACCATACCCTGTATATCTGAAGCTGAAGTATCTGCCAGTGCACCCCAACTACCCAAATCATCCCAACCAAAATCACCCTGGACCAGAAGAATTTGATCACTCTTTTCCAGAATACTGTAATCAATGGATATTGCCTCAAGGTTGTGAAAAACAGTCCTCATGACGACATCTTCACTATCGGTTCCGATGTTTTCTTCAATTTGGATTAACCCATTATAAAGTTCCGGCAAATATAGCTGAATTTTATTAAGGATCGAGTCTACCTGCCAGATAAATATGCCACTATTCCAATAATAACGACCCGATTTTACGAACGCCATTGCGGTGTCTAAGTCCGGCTTCTCGACAAAGCGTTTTACAGAATATACTGGAGGGCCATTATCAATTGGGACCTCTTCGCGCTCCACATAACCATAGCCTGTATCGGGACGGCTGGGCATGATGCCAATTGTTACAAGATAATCCGAGTTCGATGCCCATTGAATACCCTTATCTAAGCAGAGATGAAAGTCAGTCAGTCCTTGAATCATATGATCAGCCGGAAACACAAGCATTGTTGCACTGGGATCTCGTTTTCGAATATGGACAGCAGCAAGACCAATACAAGGCGCAGTATTTTTGCCAATAGGTTCCACTAGAAAATTCTCAAGCGGAAGATCTGGCAGCTGTTGTTTCGCTAAATCCAAATGTTCGGAACCGACAACAACCAATACTTGATTCGGTGGGAATAAATCTAGCAAGCGGTCATAAGATTGTTGGATCAAAGAGCGGTTTCCAATCAGGGTCAGAAATTGTTTCGGTTTATTGCTTCGACTCTCAGGCCAAAAACGTGTACCTTGACCTCCCGCCAAAATTACAGCATATCGCTTCATCCTTTGTCATCCTTTCATAAATAAACTGTTAAACTACCCATTCTGATCATCGATGTGCAGATTCTAAAGCTTTTTCTAACTGGATTTTAGCACCTCCATCATATAATTTTGGAGCACTAAGGACCGAATCATTAATACTACCGATTAACTCCCATCGATAGAGTGCGCATTGTGCAAGTACGTATGAAATGGTTGACTCGGCACCGCGATTTTCATTTGGGCCGTCTGGATCAAGGCCATCCGAACAGGAACCTATCAATGGGTTAAACAATGATTTACCCTGAAGATTTCTACCCAAATACCACTGAAATGCTGCGTAAGCCATTTCCAGATATTTTTGATCCCCGGTCAGTTCCATGGCTAAGATACATGTTTCCGTCATAGCCCCCGCATCCACCGGTTGTTGGCTATAGAGAGCCTTCTCTTTTCCCTTGTGATACCATCCTTCATTGCCGATCATATCAAAGTAACCCTTATTATACTGCGTATTCAGTAAGAAATCCAGTGATGCCATGCCTACTTCCAAATAACTAGGGTCGCCTAGGTGGCGATACCCGAGCAGCAACGCTTGAGACAATCGAGCGTTATCATAAGACAAAAAGTCTTTAAACCAGTTCCAGGTACCGTTTGCAAAAGTTGGATAGCGATTCAAGCAACGCATCACAAATGTGTTTCAGGCTATCTTTCGCAACGTTATGGTCATGATGTAAGGTCAAAAAGGATGCGAGACCACAAGCTGTAAGCCTGTGCACGCGGGAAAACCAGTTGATCGATCATAGGCAGATGCTCTTCCAAAATAAGCTTTGCCAATAGACCAGGTGCCCGGTTCCAAACTAAGCTGGTAGCTTCCCCAAGCCCCCACATGCAACGACCGAAGGTATCCTAGCTGATGCTCTGCGGATGAAATTCTTTTTTAAAGTTCATAAAATTGTTGAACCAACCATCATCGCGCTTGCAATGGATTAGAAAAGACATATATTTATCCACCATGATTAAGGCGGACTCATCATGAAACAAGTTGTAATATTGTGCAAATGCAACGATCAATACCGTTCTCGCTAATGGCTTTTGTTAGATGAGAAAAACCTCTGCGATCTTCGACACGCGCTAAAAGAAGTGTCTTATTTTCGAAAATTACAGCTGCAGGATTAAAGACTGTATTTGCTGGGTAAGGCCAGTCAGATGCCTGAAAGATTGGATTGTTTGGATGCCTTTCAAATAATTCGCTGAAACTTTCATGACTACCTGCTGCATTCTTAATAAACATGATGGTCTTCCTTTATTTGGATAATCCAAATGTGCTATTTGTTAATCTAAACAGGGACATATGTTCCAAGTAGTTCTGCAGACATAGGGTTATTTTTCTTTAAATATGCTTGCATCGCCTCAACTGCATGAATGTTCATTTCACTTCTTTCACGCCCGTATTTTTTTGAGACGCCTTGCTCGGTTACAAATGCCGCATGGTAGGTGCGATTGAGCTCCAAAGGTTCGTTACCAATAAACACTTCTTGAATACGTTGTCCGACCGGATTTTCAATTTTCAAATAGACGGTTAGTCCAAGGCCTCGTTTGATATATCCACCCATCTGTTCATATGGATCAGAAGCAAATGTCCGTTCCAGATTTTCTTCCAGCATTCGAATCAATTCTTTGCCGGTGAGTTCAACTCTACCAATAGGTGGGTCCATTGGAATCATATTATAAAGATCGTTTAATGTAACCGGTCCGGGGATAACTGGGGCGCCGTATCTCCAACCGTTTGAAAATGCCAGCTCGGCACCTGAGGCGTCCAGTATGGATTGTAATAGAAAATTATCCATCGTTGATTCCAACATTGTGTAACGGTTCAACGCTGTCGCTGTCTCCCCAACAATCGTATCCAGCTTATTCTTAAATGGTGCGCGTACACGTTCGATGATCTCTATCATCGCCGGATCAGGAATGATGCTTGATTCAATTTCAATTAATTGATGTTCATAGCTTGTGATTTTTCCATTGGTTATCTCCAGATCGATTCTACCAAGAAAAGAACCATGACAACCGGATTGCATGATTAGCGTATCGCCCTGATTTATAGGTTGTACTATTCGGTTGTGTGTATGACCACTCAGACAAAGGTCTACACCTTGCACTTGTGACATAAGCTTCATATCTTGTGGAAAGCCTAGATGGGAAATGAGAATAATGAGATCCACATGTTCTTCTGTACGTAGTTGCTTAATGACGCTAGGCAGTTCATCTTTGCCTAGGGTAAAACGAACCCCCTCACTAAAGGAAGGTGGCATGGTCTTGTCAACAATATTGGAAGCAATTCCAATCAGTCCCACCTTCAAATCGCCGATCTCCTTTACTATATAGGGCGGAAAAATAAGATCATTTGTTTTTTTATCGAAAACATTAATAGCAAGTACCGGGAAATTCAGTTCGGATGCACGTTTTTTATATTCCGATGGGCCATAGGCGAATTCCCAGTGAGACGACATGGCATCAATGCCCAGAGCATTTACGACAGGCACCATTACGCCTCCCTGCGTCTTGACAGCAGGATAAGTGCCGTTAAGTGTATCCCCATTGTCGCATAGCAATACATGGTCGCCTTTTTCTTCGCGTATTTCCTTAATGCGTGTTGCGATGCGTGCATATCCACCTACTTGACGATAAACTGCCTGATCGCCTTGCCAGAACATTTCCTGATGCAAATCAAGATAGGCATGGCTATCATTTATTTGAATGACCGTCAGTGACGTTTTATTGTTCATTTTAAAACCTCCTTGTTTCATAGTCGTACTAAGTTCTCTTCATATCAACATCTAAAATCCCGCTTTTTCTATGATATACATCACAAGTACAAGTGCAGCACCTATTGGTAATGTTATCTTGAACGGATTTCCGGATATCTTGTGGAATAAGCTATACTCACTGAACTTGTCTATGGTAAGAACACCACTTTCTTTCAATTTTTTATACATCATTGCATAGATTACCGTACCCAGCACGATCCCAACGAACCCACCAGTTATCGCATCTATAGAACCATTACCGACTGCACCGGCTATTGTGCCGGGACAATAACCCAATAATCCGAAGCCAATACCAAATAAAAGGCCACCGATAATCGCATTTTTAATAGACCCTTCTTTTGTTTCTACCGGAACTTTGCCCTTCGGATATAAATAACTCACACCAAGCATAGATACTATAATCGCTGTAAGGATTACTTTTAATACAGTAAAATCTGTAAGTCTTAGCTGCCCCATCAAGACCTCGTACCTGGTTACACCACCTTTTTGAAGGAAGAAACCAAATAATAGACCAATTACAAGACCTTGTATGAGCTTTTTATTTTTTTTATACATATTACTCACCTCTATATTCCATAAATGAGGAAGGCGACGGCTATGCCACCAATAAAAAATGCTATCGACGATACCCAGCTTATAACGGACAACAAACTTGTACCACTAATACTGTGACCACTGGTACAACCATTTGCCCACCGTGAACCTATTCCAAGAAATATTCCGCCTGTAACAGCGACAAAAAATCTTATAACAACACTGTCAGAAATTTCTCTAGCCCACATGTTCGGAACCGCAGTCAGATTGAAGCTTCCTGAAATCATCGCCGATACAAAGGCACCAAGAATGATTCCAACTACTAACATAATTCCCCAATCTAACTTCAACTCGGTCTTTTGGTAATACGTATTATTCTCAACTTTTTCCTTATTAAAGTAACTGTAAATGATGCCACCTAGCTTCATATAGCTGGTAGAGGCACCCAAAGCTTTTTTAGAAACCAGTAAGGCACCAATATTTAATAGTCCAATTAAAACACCTATAATATAAGGTGACCATCTATCTAACATTAAAAAATCCATATTTCACACTCCCTTGCAAATCTTGTCATATATAGAAGAAATAAATGATTAATGATGATACAGTTAAAAATACAATGCTCATAATACTGCCCGCTTTCATAAAGTCAGAGTTCTTATAATCGCCTGCCCCTACTACATAAGCATTTACCTGATGTGTCGGTAATATAAATGCATTTGAAGCAGCTACACCAACCAACAACGCCAAGCCTCTAGGATCAATACCAAAACTCTCACCCATAATCAAGATGAGAGGTACCAGTAATACAGTTGCAGCAACGTTTGACATAAACAATGAAAAAAAGGAAGTAATTAATCCTATTGCAAGTAGTATAAATAGCACATGCCAGGATTCGACCACGTTTATAATGGCCTCAGCGACAAGTCTTGCCGCTCCGGTTTGTTCAAAAGCTATCCCTAGGGGTATAAGTCCGGCAAGTAAAAATACCGTCTTCCAATCAATGGCTTTATAAAGCTCTTCCTTGTAAATAACCTTGGTAAAAAGCATCAATACAGCTGCTGATAGGAAGCTTAGTGGCAAGGGTACACCCAGTAGAATTACAATAATCGCTGCGCCCAAAATCAGCATGGCGTGTATTTTTTTATCCGCTCTTGAGATTTCATCCGGTGGCTTAATCTGACTGATGACAACAAAATCTTTTGATTCCCTAAGACTGGTAAGATCTTCCCATCTTCCAAAAACGATGGCCTTTAGTCCTGACACCAATTCCCAATCCATAAAATCCAATCTCTTGCCATCGTTGTTAATATAAATAATCGGTTCAATTTTGTAGTTTTTTCTAAGAGCAATCTCTTCAATCTTTTTTCCTTTTAGATCTGAATCCGGTGGCAATATAATTTCAGCAAATCCTGCTTCCTGATCATCTCCAAGTTCTCTAAAAACCATCAAATTTTCCTTAGGCTTCAAATCAAAAGCCTTAAAGAACTTCTCTATATGAATCTCTTCGCCAAAGATGGCCAATGTCTGCCCTTCCCTTAAAGTTGTTTTTCTCCAAGGTATATAGGTTTTGCTTCCCGAGTCCCAAAGAGCAAGAATATGAATCCCAAAATCTTTCCATATATCAAGTGCCTCTATGGTCTTTCCGATTAGTTCACCGGTGTTTTTTAGATCCACTTCGTAAATCTTATTCGGTAGATTATAGATATCCAGAAGCTCGTCGTTTCTAACTCGGGTTTCTTCATCTCCACCAGGTAATACAATCTTTGAAAAAAAGAAAAAATACACGATCCCTGATATAAGGAGACCTAGTCCTATGGGTGTTACACTAAACATCCCATAACCATCATAGCCACCATCTGAAAGAAGATCATTTAGAATGATCAAGGGGCCTGACGCAACCATTGTAAGCGTGCCACCAAGAATTCCAGAAAACGCCATCGGTATAATCAGTCTTTGATGACTGATGCCTGTTTTGTTACCGATTTTCTTGACTGCTGGCAAGAACAATGCAACCGCACCTATATTTTGCATAAAGGAAGAAATAATTCCGGTCACCCCCATGATTGTGCCTGTAATCATACGCTCTTTAGTTCCGATTTTTTTCGTAATGAACTGGGCCAAGTCATCCATGACACCTGTTTTTTCTATGCCATAACCCATAATCATAACACCCATGATGGCTATAACCGCATTGGATGAGAACCCAGAGAACGCTTGATTGATGGGTATAACTTCAGTCCAAGCCAAAGAAAGCATGATCATAATAGATGCCACATCATTCCTTATTTTTTCTATTGAGAACATCACCACAGCTGCAAAAAGTATCACGAATACAATGATCACATCAGAATTCATAGCTACCCTCCCCATGTTCTATGATAACTGATTGTTTTTACACAAAATTCCTGTACATTTCGGCACCACCCGTTATAACAACCACATCGTACCCTCTTACATTTAGGTATGCTGCAGCCGTCGTCGCTCGGTTACCTGAGCCACAAAGAATATATATTTTTTTCTCTTTATTCAGCTGATCTAGGTTCTGATAGAGACTTTTTAAAGGAATGCTTTCTTTGTTTTTGTCCGGATCTTCTTCCTCAACTTCATTGTAATCTCTTATGTCTAAAAGTATAAAGTCGTCGCCCTTAGGCATTTCCTTATATGCTTTTGCAGAGATTGTAGCAAGCTGATCGACCTCGTGGCCATTTTCCTGCCACATCTCTATACTATCCGGCAAGTATCCGACGATATTATCAAATCCTGTTCTTCTGCAATACCAGTAAATCTCTTCCATCTCACCCATAAGACCGTCTATAATAAACGCCAATTTAACATCCGGAGCATATATGGCTCCTAGGAAAGCGGTTAGATTCCCTTTTGGTAGATAAATGGATCCAGGTATATGCCCTCCAATAAAGCCTTCTTTTGTTCTGGCATCAATTAGAAGCACATCCTCTTTCATTTTGGCTACTTCATCTACTGTCAGTGCATGAAGCACCACTTCGTTTCCAACAAAGTCTGCGCCTTCTACGTTAAGAACCTCCATCCGCTTAAAATATCTTGGTATGATTCTCATTTCCCCGAATTTCTTAATAAATGCTTCTTTTGAGCTTACCTGTAACAGCTTGTTTGTTACCTTCTCATAACCTAAAGTTGAATAAGGCCTATCATCCATAGCAAGACCGCATGCAGATCCCGCACCATGAGCAGGGCAGAGAAGCACATGATCACCCATTGGCAGTAACTTTTCAAATATACTCTCATATAAAAGTCCCGTCATTTTCTCAAGGTTCTCTTCTCCATAAAAGTCTGTTCTTCCAAGGTCCCCCATAAATAAGCAGTCTCCGGTGAATACCATATATGCCTTTTCTAAACCTTCTTCGAACACCCCGTAGCTCATATGACCCAAAGTGTGTCCTGGTGTATGAATGGCTTCTAACGTGATTTTCCCCAAATCAATCCGAAAACCATCCTGAATTTTTTCGCCATAGACATGACCCAGCTCTTCATGTCCGGATATGTATATGGTTGCCCCTGTTTTTTCTGCCAGTTCAATAGACCCGATAATGAAATCCTCATTTCTGTGTGTCTCAAAAATATACTTGATTCTCATTCCGGCTTTTCTAGCTTCATGCATGTATACTTCAACATCCCTCATTGGATCAATCACAGCAATCTCGTTTCCGTCACCGATCATGTATGAATAATGTGCAAGTCCTTCTGTTTCAATCTTCTTAAAAAACATAGTATCCTCCTTAAAATTCCACATTCCCATTTGTATTTGTCTCACTTACTACCTAAATTAATTGTGCGCTTGCACATTTTAATGCGCAATAGGGTGATATTGCTATTGATTCACTAAAAAACCACAAAAAACTAGGACCATTTCTAGTCCTAGTCTTTTGTGATTATAGGGTTATATATCTAGTTCTTTCCCACTTCTTACCCATATTAATAATACGCTTAGGTAGGTTGAATTGCTGATTAGATATTATATGTAATAACAGCTTTTTGCCACATACGGTTTAATAAAATTTCTAACAAAGTCTATTGGCCAATTGCCCGACTTTTATTTTGATAATTAAAACACTACATTTCATACTCAACTTCAAGATAATCTTCTACTGGATTATTCGCCTGTTTTTCTGCAAGCTTTTCTTTTACCTTAATTTTCTTACCTTCAAACAAGGAATACATAGCAGGTATAACGCCAAGGGTCAAAATAGTGGCCATACTCAGTCCAGAGATTAAGGCAACGCCCATCGGAGCAAAAAATGGGTCTGAAAGTGTAATCGGTAGAATACCGCCGGCCGTTGTTATGGTGGTTGCCATAACAGGGATGAATCTGGTAACACCTGTCTCTGTTATGGCTTCATTCATTTCATAGCCTTCGCCACGAAGATAATTAATATAATCTAAGAAGACGATGGCATCATTCACTGCAATACCAACCAGTGCAACCACGCCGATAAAAGCAACAAATCCAAAATTATTACCGGTAATTAATAATCCCAACATGACCCCAATAATCGAAAGAGGAACGGTAAACAGGATTATAAAAGGCTGGGACAGAGAGTTAAACTGCACGGCTAAAATGATATAAACAAACAAAGCAGCCATAACCATATTAAGCATCATCTCCCCAAAAGAATCTCCCATAGCTTCCATTTCTCCGCCAAAGCTCATAGATACACCCTCAATAAAAGGATAATCTATTGTAGCTTCTTGGAATGCAGCGGTGGCCTCAGCAGCGGTCCATTTGTCTTCATCAATATTGGCCGCTACGTGAACAATTCTTTTTCCATCTTCATGAGAGATGGACTGAACACTTTTTGTTTCAATAATTTCCGCTACCTGTGAAAAAGGTATAGCGACACCACTTCGATTATAAAAGGTTAGCTTTTCAAGATCATATATTGTCTCAAGTTTCTGCCTGGTTGTTCTAATAACAATATCAATATCATCCTGATTATCTCGATAGGTCGTAGCTACAATACCATTGATCGAACTTCTTAAGGATGCTGCAATGGACCTTTCATCAAGACCAAGTGTAGCCGCCTTAACCGAATCCACTTTTACTTCAAGCTCAGGAAAGTCTTCTCCAAAACTGGTTCGTGGATCCCTGATACCTTCCATAGAAGCTAAAATATTTTTGATATCGGTTGCTGTTGTTTCTAAGTCTTCAAGATTGTCACCCTTTAGCTTCACATAGACAGGGCTACCACTTGGAGGACCTGATTCTAATTCTCTAATCTCAATGTCTGCCCCTGGGATTAATCGAACGGCTTGACGAATGGAACCAACGATTTGACTGCTTGTTCTTTCTCTTTCCTTCAAGTCTTTTAGATTGATTTCAATGGATGATTGGATTGGATTATCACCAGCGGTGGTATCTAAATCACTAAAGATGCTCAAACCACCCGTTCCGACATAACTTACGAAAGTATCTATCTCCGGTATGTCTAAGATAATCTCTTCCACTTGCTTTGTTATTGCTTTTGTTTGATGTATCGAAGAACCGCTAGGTGTTTTTATAGATATTGAAAACTCCGGCATATCTTCACCACCAAACATCTCAACCGATAAGATCCCGGTAAAGGGCATACTCACACATAAGACAAATATCAATCCAACTGAACCAATTAGGATGAGTTTACGGTGTGTCTTGGCGATAATGTGACTTAGTACCCTAGAGTAAATTTTAATAACAATATGGTCCGTGTGTGATACCTTAGGTGCAAACTGCTTAATCGCCATGCCTCCACCAAAAAGAAATGCTCCAATATAAGATAATACTGTAAAGGATCTAAATAATGGTTGATCAAAATCCGCAAAGGCGAATAAGGATAACAGGATGATGATGGCGACGGAGAGTACTTTAGTGATGAACTCAGAACGCTGACTTTTTTCCTTCTGACCACCCTTTAATAGGATTGCACAGATAGAAGGTGTAATCGTGATTGCCATGAAAAAAGAGCAACTGAGCGTAATAATGATGGTCATTGGTATGGACTTTATAAAATCACCAATTATACCTGACGTAAATAACATCGGTAAAAATGCAGCAACCGTTGTCAAGGTAGAAGCCAATATTGCCGGAGCTATTTGGTTTGTTGCAACTAAAGAAGCAATATCTGCTCTGAGGCCTTTTTTTCTTAATCGATCAATGTTTTCCATGACCACAATGGCATTATCCACTAACATGCCCACGGCCAAAACGAGAGAGAACATTGTAATTTCATTTAACGTATTACCTGTTAGCTTTAAGAATCCAAAGGATGCGAGTAATGACATTGGTATAACAAAGGACACAATAAGGGCTTCTCTTAAACCGATAAATAAGAATAGAACAATGACAACAAGGAATAATCCGGAGATTGCATTATTGGTAACGGATCCAAGCTGTTTGTCTACATAATCTGCTTTATCCGCAATTAACGATAACTCAAACCCTTTAGGGACAAGCTCGCTCTCTTTTTCGTCTAATACTTTCTCAATATCTTCTTTAATACGTACTTCATCAGAATTATCTTTTCGAAGTACAGCAAGAACTACTGTATTTTTATTCGTTAGCTCATCAATAGTCGTTGCTTTTCCGTTATATTCATGAATAAACACTTTTCTATCTTCATAAGTATCTTCTATTGAAGCAACATTCTTTAAGATGATATTACTGCCAGGGTTAGATCTGATAATGACATTTTCAATGTCCTCAATCGTTTCAAATTTTCCAGAGGTTCTAAGGCTATATTCTTTACCGTTTAGTTCTACTTTTCCCGCAGGAAAACTCACATTAGAAGCAGCTAAGGCATTATGGATATCATCAATTGAGATGTTATATATTGTGAGTTTTTGAGGATCTATAGTAATCTGAATTTCTCTATCGATATCACCTGAGATGACAACTTCCTTTACGCCATAACTAAGTTCCATCTCTTTCTGAAGTTTTTTAGCCTTTTCCTGTAAGGTAAGGATGTCTTCATTTGTGGTTAAGGCGTAGATGAGTACAGGACTTTGACCGGTTTTCATATCATAGACTTCAGGCGTGTTCGCATCACTTGGCAACTGAGCACTAATTCCTGAAAGCTTTTCTTTAGCTTCACGTACCTTTTCATCTACATCTTCACCGGTTTCAAATTCTAAAAATACAATAGAGTTACCTATACCTGAACTTGAGGTTATGGTTTTAACCCCTTCAATTTCATCCAATCTTTTCTCAATGGGTTCTGTGACGAGTGTTTCGACTTCTTCTGGAGAAGCGCCGATATACATTGTTTGTACATAGGCAAAAGGTATCGTAACCTTAGGCTGTGCTTCTCGCTGTAAAGACATATAGTTTCCTGTTCCCCATATAACCAGTGCAATAATAATCAATAAGGTTATTCGAAAACGTTTAATAAATATTCCGGCCCATTTTCCTAGGGGATTCTTTTTTAAGGATAACTCAGGTATTGCTTTTTTATCTATATTCACTATTAGTCCCCCTTTCTACTCAACAATTGTTACTTTTTCTTGATCACTCACATATTCTTTACCCGATACAATCAATAGATCTCCCGCTTTAAGACCTTCAATAATTTCTACTTCTTTACCATTATCTAAGCCTAGCTTAACCTGTCGTATATGGGCTGTTTCTTCTTCTACAACATATGCATACCAAATGTCTTCTTTAAGCTCCAGGTGGCTACGGTTTACAACGATAACGTCCTTCACTTGATTTTTAACGACACGCACTTCGGCAAACATACCCGGTTTTATATGATGGTTAGCATTATTCACCTGTACTTTAACAGGGTAAGTAAAGTCCATGTCATTAGGTATAGGGCTTATTTCAGTAATCATTCCGGTGTATTCTTCTCCTGAAAGCGATTGAATCGTAACATAAACCTCATCGCCGATAGTTAGACCATTAATCAAATCATCCGTAACATTGATAGGAATTAGAATCGTATCCATATCAATAACGCTATAAGCCGGAAAACTCGAATTATATATTTCTCCCGTCTGAATGTTTTTAGTAGCAATGATCCCACTTATGGGACTAGATACATTCAAATCGGATAAGGTTTCTTTGGCATTATTATATTGGACGGCCAATGCATCTCTAGAAGCAATGGCTTGCTGTAATCCATTTTTAGCCAGCGCCGTATTTTCAGATAATTGCTTTCCTGTTAATAAATTATAACTTTGTAAAACAGTGTCATAGGCATTTTTTGCTTGTAGATAAGCTTGCTCCATGCCGTCATACTCACTTTTGGATACTGCGCCTGATGCGTATAATGCTTTGGTATTATCATAGTTAATTTTTGCATTATCATAGGTTAATTTGGTACTGTTTAAAGAGGATTTCAGTTGATTGAGTTGGCTCTCTTGCTGACTTCCTGAAGCAATATTCACGTTTAACTTCGCTGAGTTTACAGCAGCTTCCGCTGACTTCACCTGACTTGCTAAGGTTTCAACCGTATGTCTCATATCGGTTTCGTCGAAGGCGAATAAGATATCTCCTTGTGAAACACTTTCTCCTACACTAAAATACGTTGCATTAATCTCACCGGAGAATTTGCCCATGACATCAACTTCCTTAACCGGTTTAACTTGACCGGTAAAAATAGATTCATCTCTCATATTACTGGCTACGACCGTTGATACTTTTACAGGGGTATACGTTTCACCTTCAGCGCCTATTACTTCCGATTCGCCTTGACAGCCAGTAAATATTATTGTGGATATAAGCAATACTGTTATTACTAAACTATACTTTTTCATACTGTGGTTGTTCCTCCTCAAATGGTCTATATGAATACATTTATTGAATTAATCTTTTATTCAAACAATTATAGCATTGCTAGTGTGATAGAAGTATTAGATAATTATTAGATATTGATTAAAGCTAGAATTTACTGCTATTTTATAACGAGGCTTAATACGTTATGAATTCGTCTCAAAATATTAACCTGTTAACAAAAAAGTCCTACTCAACAAGAGAAGGACTTTTTTTAGAATTTTGTATCTTCAATGCTATTATTCAGATTTTGTACCAGTGATAATATTTTTCCCTTTTTTAAGTTGATCTTCATATGCTTTTTTCATCATGGTTATAATTTCATTATTATCAATTTTCTTTCCTTCATATAACCGAACGGCAATCTTGTTCATAACTTCAATATAAGCATAGCCAAGAGCAGCCGTTAAGATTGCAGCTGTTGTTCCACTAATCACGCCGCCAACAGCAGTCCCAACACCTGGTATAAACTTGACAACATTTGCAACGATTGTCCTGCCAAGTGCAGTAGCGCCACCGACACCTCCAATTGCAGTGATTATTGATGTGATGAGCGTTTTTTCAACATTAATACCAAATATAACCGTCAAATGCGCAATCATAGCAATCTGGCTTGGCACTAGGATTGTTGCATCCGCAAAGGGAATAGGGGTGAATCCGGTAACGAAATTCGTCGATACATAGGGTAATACAGCTAATCTTGCAGCCACTACCTTCTTCTCAAGATTAACTTTTTGAGCATTGATAAAGGCTTTTTTAGCTGCTTCATCTAAACAATTATAGGTTACATCGACGAGTTGTGTAAGGCCAAATGGTGGTATTATAATATCTTCACTGATGACGATTTCTTCAGCCAGTGTGGGCACAACATTAATAACCGGCAAATTCAGATTTCTTATATAGCTTTCAAATGCCTTATATTGTAGACCCATACACTGGGTCATAACTATAATTACAGGTAATTTTTTAGAAAACTCATTGATCCAATCCACTTCGAAATCTTCAATTCTATTTGAACTTGAATTAACACAATACCATGCTACGTGTATATAATCTTTTTCATTCTGGCTCAGTAAAGTTTGATCTATCTGTCCAACGATTTCTTTTTTTATTTCTTCTTGTACTTCCGAATCCAACTCAAGTCCTTTTGTGTCATAGATGGTAAGAGGAACGCCTTTTTTCGTGATTTTGCTAATGTGTTGCGTCACCGGTTTACCAATTCCGGTTTCAACCAGTTTTTCTCTAAAAACATTATTAATGAGCGTGCTTTTTCCAACCCCGGTCTTGCCAATAATCATTATATTTGCTGTAGACATAGACTCAACTTCCTCATTGTATTTTTTCATAAACATGTCAAACCAATTTTCACTCATGTTATTCATTCCCTCTATCAATTCTAGATTGTAATTTTCTACTTAATGCATCGCCAAACTTAAATGCGGCAACTAATATAATAATGGATACGAGCAATTGATTTAAAAAATTAGAATCACCTTTATTCTTTCTCATAATACCTCCAATAAACAAACTTAATTACAATTATGATAGCATATATAAAATTAAAAGACCATGATATATAGGTCATGATATGGCACAATCAAGCTTAGAAGTAAACAAATCAAATCCAGGAATAGCAGCCTATAAGATTTTCTTAGGATGATACTTTCTCTGAAGATATTTTATAACTATTTGGCACTTTTTTTCGACAAAAGTTGATCCAAATAGATGGATTTAAACTGTTTACGCGCCATCATCTGTTTTAACGGTGGTAATTTAAGTATAACGCCAAGTACAGCCGCCATCGCGCGATGATTGGCGAATGCTTGGTTGTCAAATATGAGATTCTGAAGGGTACCTTTTTCGATTGCTTGTAATACAAATCGATGGGTGCTGTTCACCGGTGTAATGACCCTAGCCGCTCTTTCCACGAGTTCAATGGCGTTTGTAGGACAACTTCGCACACATACACCACAACCCAGGCATACTTCCTTGTCAATTTTAGCAACCATCATACCCTCTTTGTCATTTGCCATTGATATTGCTAATACAGGACATACCTTTTCACATTTGCCGCATCCTATACATGCTTTTGAAATCTTAGGTATATAGTTGGTCGTCGCCACCGGTTGCATTGGACTGAATTTTCTAGCGGCTTGTAAAGCTTCACAACAGCAACCACAACAATTACATATGAATGCCGGGCTCTCACGAACATTTTCACCAATTTGTACCAGATTTGATGCATAAGAACGTTCCAAAACATCAAACGCCTCTTTTTTATCAATCAATCTTGCATGCTGGCCATGTTCTGCCAGAGAACGGGCAACATTTCCAAATGTGAGGCAAACATCCAGTGGGGCATTTATTTCACAGGGATGGTCTGCGTGTAACATCTTATGTCTGCAATAGCAAGTTCCAACACCTATATGCGTTGCTTCCTCAATGATATGGCTTGCTCTTTCATAATCCAAAATATGAATTGTTTTCTCATAAATCAGACTTGGCTCCTGTACAAAAACGCGTCCAAGATGGGTTTCTGTTGCGAAGAATAAGTCTTTAATAAAATCCTCTTCAACATTCATATATTGATAATATAATTCGCTTAAAAACTTCTGATCAATATCGCCTCTTGTACGCATCAAGGCAAATTCAATAAAACCAGCCATTGGCGGTGGCATTACAAATTGACGTTCCCCTTTATAGTAAGAATCCACAAGTAATGCCTTCTCACAAAGATGCTCTAAAAAAATCTCTGCTTTTCCTTCACTGATATGCCATATTCTTGCTGCTTTTTTTGCAGTAAAAGGACGAATCGGCAACTTCGCGACCCATTTGGCTTCAGTTTCTGAATATAGAATTTGCAAGATTTTATATAAACTCTCCGATGGGTGGGCGCCTTGTGTAAACCAATTGATTCTTTCTTCTAGACTCTTATATGCATCTTTACTTGTTATATGTCCCATAGATTCTCCCCTCCCAAATAACATAACCTAAGTTCAATAAATAAAAAACTCCTCTGACTCCAATCTCTCTGCACTTTAAGAGAGTAGAGCCATTGGAGTCAAGTTTTATTCACAACCACTTTATATCAAGCGTAAGTACATCCGCGCTACAGGCAATAAACTTAATAATTGTTGTTTCCAGATAACACAAGCTCATTAAAAACTTCCACAACTGTTGGATCAAAATGGGTTCCAGAACATCTCACTAATTCCCTCAATGCCTCTTTTTTAGATAGCTTTTTATCAAAATTTCTCTCACTTGTCATTGCAGCATAGGCTTCAGCTACGGCAATAATTCTAGCTTCAATTTGTATAGCTTCGCCCTTAATGCCATCGGGATACCCAGTACCATCCCATTTTTCATGATGGTGAATAACAAATTGTGCGATCTCTGAAAATTCATTTGTAGAACTTAGAAGTCTCCAACCAATCTCCGGATGCTTTTCAATATCTACCCTTTCTGAACTGGTTAGGCTTTCCGCTTTATTCAGAATTTCTTCATCTACTCCGATTTTTCCAATATCATGCATAAGTCCGACGACTCTCATTTGATTGACCGTGTTTTGGTCTAAATCCATTTCTACTGCAATGGCTTGGCAAATATTACTGACTCTATTAGAATGTAGTTCTTCGCTATTGCTCTTCTCAAATAATGTATTCATAATGAGTTCTATCGTTTTACTTCTTATGCTGGTTCGCTCAAATAGCTTGTGCTTGTACATATGATTTTCAGCATTTACGGCAATCTCTGAAATGGATTGGTCCTCCATTTCCTTTGTGTCGTATCCATAGGAGATAGATAATTCTATATTGGAAACGATCTCTTTAGACGTCAGTTCTTTAATGTGATTTGCAATTTTTATCGTATCACGTCTTGAGGTCTTCGGTAACATAAGTACAAATTCGTCTCCTCCGATTCGAGCAATAATATCTTCATATCGGCATGCTTTTTTTATTGTTTCTCCTGCTTTTTTAAGAAGTACATCACCCATATCATGTCCAAAGGAATCATTGACCAGCTTTAATCCATTTAGGTCAAACATGATAATCGACAAGGGTAGATTCTCTTTTGTATCTAATTCTTTTAACTGTTGTTCGTAGTACCTTCTGTTATATAAACCGGTAAGATGGTCATGGGTGCTTAAATATTGTAACTTTTCTTCGCTCTCTTTCAGATCATTCTCTGCAGTCTTTCTAGGTGAAATGTCGCTTATTACCATACGACAATTGTTCAGTCCACCTTCCTCTACAACGATGGATTTCATATGCCCCCAGAAAACCGTTTGATCACTTTTCAACATTCTCAGTTCACATTCGTGGGGTAACTTGGTATCGTACAGTTTTTTCCTATAGGTATAATATACATCTTGATCTTCCTTATAAATATATTCAGATATTCGTTTTTTAGCAAGACTATACTTGGATTCCCCAAACATCACTGCAGCTGTCAAATTGGACTCAATAATGAGTCCTTTTTCTGATAGTATCAAGTAACCTTCAGGTGCAAGATCGTAAATGTCAAAATATCTGGCTTTTGTTATTTCCAATTCCGATTGCGTTCTTCTAAGTTCATCATTCTGCATTTCAAGTTCAATTTGATACACTTTTAATTCATGAACAATTGAATCCGTTTCTTCAAGTGATAATTTGTCCAACGCTTTATTCTTATTCTTGTCTTCTTCTATAATTAATGCTTCAGCAACCGAGCGTAAATCATTTTCGGTATTCGTCCCATGTTTTGAATTAGTATGCGTTTTATCTAATTCATTCTTTTTTCTCATGATGTACCCTCCTTTTCAACTAAACCAGATTTCTTAAAGTCATGGGTCACTCTGATGTTACATTGTATGATTTTTATCCGGTCGATTTCATAGGCATTGCTTATAAACTCAACAGCAATCTTTTCGCCGTTAGCCGTCTCAAGAGGTAAATCTTTATAGCGCATGTATTTCTTCTTTTTCAAATCCAAAAAAATTTCCTTGTTGGCAACGACATCTTTCAATAATCCAATATCCCATATTTGCTTTTCTAAGAGTTTTTCTTCCGAATAACCCAAAAGCTTTATTAAGAATGGATTCACATCCTTGATTTTTCCGGACATGCCATCTAAGATCAAAATGCCTTCCTGGGCCGTTTCAAATAAT
Organism: Firmicutes bacterium HGW-Firmicutes-2; assembly: GCA_002841495.1. Lineage (GTDB taxonomy): Bacteria > Bacillota > Clostridia > Lachnospirales > Vallitaleaceae > Petrocella. The sequence continues at coordinate 237,723 of PGZV01000003.1, forward strand.
GTCCGATAGCGCATTTCAGATACTGCTAGCTTATCTTTGGCCGTTCTGGCTTCAGTTATATCAACAAAGGTTAGTACAACACCTTCTATCACATTTTCAATGGTTCGGTAGGGTTGTATGATCATTTCATACCAATTGCCGTCTAACGTCTGAACCTCAATGTTTTTTAGTATCAACGTGTCTAGAACCGTTTTTACATCAACTGTCAATTGATTATACTCTACTAAATTAGAGGCAATATGAGTTACCGGTCGACCAATGTCGCTACTAATAAGATTAATGATTTTATTAGCTGTTGGTGTGAATCTTAAAATGTTTTGTTGATGATCTAAGAAAATCGTCGCAATATTTGTTCCTGATAGCAGATTATTCATATCGTTGCTGACTTGGGATAAGTCATGCACTTTAACTTGTAGCTCAGAGTTCACCGTTGTAAGTTCTTCGTTGATGGATTGCAACTCTTCTTTGGAAGTTTCAAGTTCTTCATTGGTCGACTGGAGTTCCTCATTAACCGATTGCATTTCTTCGACTGATGATTTGAGTTCTTCGTTTGATGTTTCAAGCTCTTCGTTTGCTGCCTGCAAATATTCATCTTTCAGACGTAACTCAGACTTTAATTCTTCTATATAGGCATCTGATTCAACCGTCGGATGCGCTTCATTCACTTCTACTTTTCTATTGATTGCTTGCTCTTTTGCTTCCTCGAGCAATATAATATACAAAGTACGTTTTTTTGTAGAAATCGTGCCTATTCTTACTGGCTTTACCGTAAGATTCACCTTTGTAAAATGTCCGTTTGTTCTAACATTGATCTCTTGTATGCGAACGGTTTCATTCTTCTCAATACAGTTCTTTAGAGCGTTTTTTAATTCTCGTCTTAAACCTTCTCTGGCCATCTTCAGTATATTGCTAACTCCTACTTCTCCTTGGCTTGGCTCCAAATACATACCTGTTCTACCATGAATGTATAAAGTATCACCGTTATCATTCACCAAAATGCCTGATACTGAATTATCCTTTAGAATGGCTTGTTCTGTTATTTCCCTTAGAGTAGGCTTTGGCCTAAAATCGGTTTTAACCCCTACTAAGCTATCGACTTCCTCTTTATTTACAGGCGCCTCTAGGATTTGACTCGGTATACTTCTTTGTATCCCTTGAGCATCTTCCTTACGTCGATAGAATTTTAGCTTACGGTCTACAACCTCAAATAACATTTCAAAATTACCAACAGTTTCAGAAACACCTAAAAACAATATGCCGTTAGGACTTAGTGCATAATGGAATAAGGGTATGAGTTTTTTCTGCAGTTCACTGCTTAAATAAATCATGAGGTTTCTGCAGGAAATCAAATCAAGTCTTGAAAAAGGTGGGTCTTTAATAATACTCTGCTCTGAAAAAATGAGCATTTCTCTGATGGACTTACTGATACGGTACGAAGAATTGCCGGGTTCCAGAATAAAAAATTTTTCAATTCTTTCTGAGCTCAACTCTTCAATGACACTGCTCGAGTAAATACCTGATCGAGCTATGGCTATAGCCTGTCGATCAATATCCGTTGCAAAAATTTGTACGTTATACCGCATTTTAAGTTCTTCTAGATGCTCACGAAGCAAGATAGCAATAGAGTAAGCTTCCTCACCTGTCGAGCATCCTGCACACCATATTCTAACCGTTGAATTTTCTGGTTTGCCTTCAAAAAGTTTCGGAATAATCTCTTTTTCTAACTTCTCAAAAGCATCTTTGTCCCTAAAAAAACTTGTCACACCAATCAGCATGTCATTTAACAGAACCTCTATCTCTGCTGGTGTTTGTTGCAAAAATTTGATATAGTCCGCCATATTTTCTATTTGATTGACGGCCAATCGCCTTTCAATACGTCTGTTAATCATACTTGGCTTATATTTTGAGAAATCATGTCCCTTTTGGTTTCGAATCAGTAGAAATATTTTCTTCAGCAAATTTTCGTTATTCGATTCAAGCGTATCCACCGGATGGTCAGCAATCCTACTGGCATGGGATACATATGATATGAGGTTCTTCACCATCTCATCTGGCGCTAATTGATAATCCACCAAACCTGTTGCAATTGCACTTGAAGGCATGCCATTATATTCTGCACTCTCTGTACTCTGTGCAATAGCAATACCGCCTTCGTCTTTGATTGCTCTAAGGCCCAAAGTACCATCACTCCCTGTACCTGATAAAACGATACAAACAGCTCTTTCTTTCTGGTCGGTTGCCAAAGAGCGAAAGAAGTAATCGATGGGCATATTTTGTCCTCTTGGAGATGTGAAGTCTAATAGTTGGAGGCTGCCATTTATTAGAGCCATATTTTTGTTAGGTGGTATGATATAAATGCAATTGGGCTTTATGATCATGCCGTCTTCTACTTCGAAAACCGGCAAATTTGTATAGCGTTCAATGATTTCCGTTAAAATACTTTTATGATCTGGTGCCAAATGTTGTATTAAAACGAAAGTCATATTAGGTTCTACATCTTTAGGCATTCCCGTAAAAAACGCTTCAAATGCAGCTAATCCACCTGCAGATGCGCCTATTCCCACAACCGAAAAATTCTGTTCTTCTTTTTCCTTGGTTCCCATGAGGACCTCCTATTGTCTGAGCTTTGATATATATTTTAGTTGAAGAAGCTCATCTTCTCATTATATCCTTCTTATTCAGAATAATCAAATTTTTCCTATTTCTTTCCAATTAATATATTAATACTTCTTCTGTGTTCAAGTTACAGCAAAATATAAGAAAAGCCACCAGATGTCCTATACACACGGTGGCTATTAATCACTCAATAATTATCCGCAACCACATCATTAGTTACATTGTATTAGTTCCACTAGTTCAAATTATTTATAAATCTAAGGTTTTAAAAAATCTGAAAATTAAAAACCACCAGTCAGGTGTATTGCTCCTTAATTGGTGGTAGGTGGCGCATTATTTTTCTTCATTAGACGAATGGATCTCAAACGATAATGACAACTCAAATTAGTCATTCACCCACAATCCATGTTTGCTACAACCAAAGAATAGTTTTCCACCATGATGTCTTGGAAGGCGCACATCTGTGCCTTGTTCCGGATACAACCTCACAAACAGGATACGGTCAACACTTATAAGCGCTACAAAATTCAGATAATGTTCCTTAGACATCTCGTGTGGAAAAGTTATATAGTAATCATTTTCAATATTTTCAACATTAAGATAATGCTCTTGGTTACTTGGTTTAGGAATAAGTGCTGCTAATTTTCTACCACAGCAAGATACTTCCGCCTCCCCTGTAGCTGTTAAAACATTGTTACAGGTTGGACAATTATAAAACTTGATTCTTTTCATATTACCTCCGTCTGCACTGTTGGATCCTAAGTCACCTATCAGTATTTTTTCAATATTTACACCTAATACTTTGGAAAGTTCATGAAGCAAGGACACATCCGGACAACCCATTCCTCTCTCCCATTTTGAAATGGTTCGATCGCTGATATTCATCGTATCCGCAAGTTGCTTCTGTGTTAGTCCCTTCTCTTTTCTTAATCCAAAAATCAGTTTTCCAACTTTATCACAATCCAAGATGTTCACCTCCTACTCATTTAGTATAATCACTTACGGACTTTATCACAACCAACGCTCCGTTGAGTTATTGGCTATCCTACCAGTTTTTTTAACATCTTTACAAATTCTTTTTTCTCGTTTTCTGAATCCAAACGATCTAGCAACGTCTCCATGATGTTTAGTTCTAGTACATAATGCTCATTAATTGTCTGCTTACCCTCATTAGTCAATTTTATTGAATAAGACCTTAGATCTTCCTTACAGATAACTCTTTCAATCCATCCGCTCTTTTCTATTCTCTTAATTGCACTACTCAAAGTACTTGAGTTAAGAGAAAGCTTCGTGCCAATATCTTTCAATATCATTGTTTCGTTTTCTTCCAATAACCTGAGTATATTTACATCTATTATTGATGCACCTTTTAACTTCTCAGTACACACAGTAATATCGCCACTTATCATAATCTTGTGCCATAACTTTACCAGCTGCTCCGAATTCTTATTTATACTACTCATAGTATTCACCTTCTAAAAAAATATACTTGCTACATATTTTGCTGCATTTTCTTGATTATAACCTTCTAAAGGGTGGCTCTCAATCGAAATACTAACCGTGTTACTGGTTTCACGTGCACATAAATAGAAATGTGACATAAAAATTCCAGCATCAATTCTACTATTACCTACCAGAAAAAAATCTGCTCTTTTCTCTTTAATAATAACTCTTACTGGTTGCCCATTATTTGCAGACGGTGCTAATGTAGACATTTTTACTATCTCTAGAATCCCTTCGTCCAAGTTTTCTTCAGTGTAATTCATCCATATTTCCTTAATATCTTTCCTCTTTGTGCTTCCGGCAATTTTTCTAAAATTATTATTTAGAAATCCTTCATCCTGAGCAATGCCAAATGCTATAACTACGCCAATCCGTTCATTTTTCTTAATACTACATTTTAAATTCAATACCTTTCTATCATAAGTACCCAACCAGCAAGTTCCATATCCAGCATATGTAAGCTTCAACACTTCCGGTTCCAATGCGAATCCTAGTTCTTGCATTCCTAGGTCATCTTCACATATTCCGATTATACAATATGGCGCGTTAATCTTACCAACCCCCCATAAAAAACCTAATTTTACATCCTCTGTATCATCTTTAGTCATTAATACTTCAAATCTCACCCTAGAATTACCGAATTTTGGTATGTATTTCTCCAAATTTTTCTGTATTTCTATTAGAATATTGCTTTCAACAAGTGTATCTTTATACTTTCTCACCGATTTTCTCTTTAACATACTTTCTATTATATCCATTGTTTCTCCCTTCGTATATTACGTTGTTCGTACTATACGATATATAACATACTTTGACCTAATTGTCAAATATTCTGAAACATCAAAAATGTGCCACTAATCCTCTTAAATTATGAATCAGCCTATCAACTCTCCTCCATTAATTCTACTTCTAACGTCTCAAAAAGTTTCTTTGCTGCATTTAGATTAATGAGCAACCTGATGTGCATAATGATACTTACGGCCATCAGAACAAAGAGATATACACCGCTGCCCTCTTTTGGCATATTCAGTGAAAAACTCATGACCAATAAAGACAATCCCTGTATCACCGCATACCGCTTGAGCTCAGACCCAAACTGATGAGACAAGGTTGCTTCTTCAAGCATGGTCATATGAACCGTCATGCCTTGATAGATATAAACCACCAGTAACAGTTCACTCAGCCATCCAACAATCATCACGGCATAGTTGAAAAAATCACCTATCTGTATCCATCCAAGCATCCCTGTAACAACATCTAGAATAGAAACACATATCATACTTACTGACAAGAATCTAGCAATACGAAAAACCCCAAAATCTGTTTTGGCATATAGATATCCAAGTCCAACAAACACAAAATAGTACCCAAGAACATCCGGTAATAGATCAAATCTGCCAATATTAATATCGATTAGGACCAGTAAGAACCCACCAAAAATATATTTATACCCGTTATTCATGTTCCGTCCTCCATAACGCTACGAAAGATTCAACAGCGGTTTCGTTCATGCCGGTACCATAAAAAGGATAATAAATCCAAGTATCATACGATTGACCGTCTTTTTCATAGACCATGTCCAAGGATATCATATTAAAACGCCATTCACTTGAGACATCCTTATCCTTTGCCGTATAAGCCACCTCAAATCCTCTTTTTACCTCTATGGGCTCTGTAAGGTTCATCAATGCATCATAAGTATATGTACGATCAAAGTCAACAATGAGGCTCATATCCAAATCATCCCTATGGGGCTCAAAAGATGATAAATCAAGAGATGTGATGCTAATTGGTGTCTCTGTCTCAAAATCAGCAGTAAAATGATCCCTACTCCCGCCACCACCTTTTCTTAATCTATGTTCCTCCCAATTGTCTTCCGTTCTTATTGTAATCCGCCCTAGAGATACCGGCATGATGGTGCCATCATCAAAGATAGCTGTACCCGTACCAAAAGTAAGGCTACCCTTCTCTTTCATTCGACTTATGTCTTCATCCGTCAAATAAAGATTGATATACCCTTTTTTTAAAGTATAATATCGCCCTATCTCATCATTGTAAGGATTGTTATTCATATCGCTGGTATACATGAAGCCACCGAAACCACCGCTTTGACTGACAGACTGTTTTACCTTTAGACCATAAAAACTTATGGATTTAACTCTTCGTGTGTCACTATTATTCGTGATATACGATATGGTCAGTGTTTCATCCATCATCCCATTATAATAGATCTCATCATTGATTTCTGTAAATAAGGGCGCCTCAATAACCTGATAAGATGCATAGATAACATTACTTATAGCTGATAGCGTGACCAGCGCTGCTATGATCATGCTATATCGTTTTAGTTTTTTTTCTGACATACTCTCTCTCCTTTATCCTTTATAGAACGCCATCTGGATGACACCCATCCTACATATGTTGAAGGAAGTGTTTCTAACTATAATAACAATTAAAGCTAGGTTTTGTGACACTTTGTGTCCAAGTTTTTATCCAGATAATTTCCTTTTGCTTATATTTCATCATACTTAGTTAAGTTTCTAATAGTTTAGTTGTATTGAATGTCCTTCTGCAAAAGCACTTTCCTTAAAAAAGTAAATATGAAAATAGTCATCATTGATAATCTGTCTTTCTACGAGTGGCTTTCCTTCTTGATCAGTACCTATTTTTTCTAAGATCATATATTTTGTTTGATCACTGACTTCAATGCTACTTGGTACATCATGAGCGTATATTTTCTCTGCAATGACCTGATTGTCATGATCATCCATCTGCTTCAAAACATAATATTTTACATCGTTAATACCTTCAACATTAATCTTGACTTTAAAGCTTTCAGTGGATTCACTGTTACATACCAAAACCGTACGATTCTCTGTTAAGAACATGGACATACTTCCACCACTACCATATTCACCACTCATAGATACGCCTGAACCAGAAGTGAAATAGATCTCACCTTCATCCGTCATATATACCGGATTCAAAACAGCCAGTATCACAGGTGCATTTTTAGCAAAAATCGTGCCTTCTATTTCTTTTCCATCATCATTAAAACTTATATGAACCTGAGTCACTTGGTTACTGCTACCGACGCTGCTATAGCTTTCACCATTTTCTTCATAACTCGCATCAATAAACAAGACACCCTCATAACTCTCAAAGACAACATCCTCAGGATTAGCTTCATTTATTGTTCCATATACTCTTCCTTCATATTTAGATTCCATAACAACTTCTCCACCATGCATCAATTTGTTGCTATTTTCTGAAACATAGGCCTCAAAATCAAATAAATCAATATAGTCATCAGTTACAAAAACCCCCACGAGCTTATCCTCTTCCATTGTATTACCTGCTTCTGCTACCGCCAATTGGCATCCGGATAACATCACTAATATCATGGGTATCATAACTAAACTGGCCATTATTTTCTTATGCATCCTCATCATCCTCCATTCTGCCGTCAAATTCCAATATATCCCCTAGTTCACAATCCAAATAATAACAGATTTTATTCATTGTATTGAACCTTATACCTTTTGCCTTACCACTACGTAATATTGATAAGTTTGCCTCTGTAATATTAATCAAAGAGCACAGTTCTTTTGATGTCATGTTTTTTTCCTTCAACATTTCTGTTAAGTGCACCCTAATTGCCATATCTGCCTCCTACACAAACAAATCCATTTCTTCTTTGATTTTTGAGCTGTGTGCAAAATACTTTGCAAGCAACATGGTCATGATGACAATTAAAATAGATGTAAGGGGTATATCAATATGATAATTACTGTGAATCAGCTTAGCACCTGCTATCAATTGCAGTAAGTTTATAAAAATGGATGCAATCACCGTTACAATAATGGCTTGTTGACATTTATTTACGAGTTGAACGGCCTTATCCACAACGCTTTGACTATATCTTTCAATCTTCAATGCCTGCACCAGGTCATAACCTGCTAAAATAATACTTATTTGATAAAATAGCGGAATCATTTTAGTGATCGATCTTAATAGAATAAAATAATGTGTAAGCGTAAAATCAATGCCGGCCATAGTATTAGCCGATTCAACCACTTTCATTTCCCTCATAATATCAAATGGCAATGCAAAGGTTAATGCAAGTACTGTTATAACTGCGAATATAATTAGCAGGGCTTCAAGATCAATGAGTAGTCTATCCGTCATCCCTGTTTGAATTCTGCGAAGCAGACGCATAATTACATACCCTATTAACACAATATATACAACGCTTGAAACGCCTATTTTCCACGATCCTTTTAGAGTAGAAGGTGCTAAGATGCCTTCTGCAAACCCAGGGTTAATCATATAATACATACCGAAAAATAATAGAACACTTAGCAATAAAAGTAATAAATCCTCACTTTTTTGGATGCCTTTTCTTATTCTTGTACTTAGTACAATGAGTGGTGTCATACAAAACAACACATAAGCCATCCAAGCTACAACATTGCCAAGGGGGCCATCTAATGACATTATTCTAAGAAGATAACCCACTTGTACAAATGGAAAAGAAATGATACTGTCGTAACCAATCGCTTGATCTTTCATCAGATAAAAAGCGATGATACAAATTAATCCTATGCCTATTAAAATACTAACCAACCTCTTGTTATCCATATCCATCTCCTTTATTATTGTTTTGCAATAATTATTAATTTATTATACCACCCAAATTATTGTTAATCAATAATTATTACAGGTACAAGTAAAAAATCCTTAGCATCGTGCTAAGGATTCATGTTTACATCTTATGGAATATATTGCTCTTCAATTATTTGTACAACACCATCTTTAGTGGTTACCCAGAAGGGTACATTTGCAGCTATCTCTAAATAAGTACTAAGATAGGCATTAAACTCATCCTTATCTGTTGTACTATAGAGAAGGCTACCATCCTCATTACTTGAGAAATCGTTTCTCCAGTCGATAAACCTGTATTCGGTTTTATCATCAACTTCATATGGTATTTGTTCAATCTCGGGATTATGTATATAGTACCCATTTGGCATATCCAGTTCTTCTATATCAAGTTCTTCTATTCGATCTGTATCCTCGAATGTTATCCATTCAACCGGATCAAATGTTATTCTATTTAAGTCGAATGCCTCAAATCCAGTAATATAACCTAAGTCCTGATAAGAGCTACTCGTAACCTCGTCGCTTGCATTACCTCTTATGCTTGTTGATTCCTCATCATCCAGAGCCAATTCACCTGTCCGCCCATTTTTCAAGACATAGCTTAGCAAATCAACATACACTTCTTCCGGAATTGTATAATATCTGTATTTTTCCTGGGTCTCTTCATTCATAATCATTGCAAAATTTTCATAGGAATAAAAACGTATGTAATACCCATCATGCAAAACTATTTTAAGCGTTGGTGAACTTTCAAAAGGGGCATTCACCTTTTTCTCTTTCCATTTTCCGTGTTCAAACGTTTCTAGAAAATTGGAATTAGGAGAAAGACTCAAGATGCCTTGATTTTCCGTTTCCACAGTAATATCTCCACCCGTTGCCATTGAGGACAAGAAATTGTCAATATTTAGTAGCGATAAGTCAGGCTCATCACGCCTAGGATTTGACAGTAATCCAAAGATCGCAATAATAAGAATCATAACTGCCACTATAATGATAAAAAACTTGGGTTGCTTAAAGCTTAATATGTTCTTAATCCGCCCTTTTGTATCCCCTTCTCCAAAAGCAAGAGGTGTCATTCCAATACGTCTTCTTCCTGTTGATAGATTCAGCAATGACTGTGAATATTCTTTTTTCACTCTGTGACCTAATTGACGGATCACCGATTCATCACAAGACATTTCCATATCTTTGCCACTTAACCAGAAAGCAATCCATACCAATGGATTAAACCAATGTATGCAAACTGCCAGATAACTTATGAATCTAATCGCATGGTCAAATCTCTTAATGTGGGTTTGTTCATGTAGGACGATATATTCTTTCTCAGACTCAGATAATGAATTTGGTAAATATATCTTCGGTTGAATCAACCCCAAAACAAAAGGTGTATCCACATAGTCAGACCGGTAAATATTATCCTTTTCATGGCTTGCATATTTTAATCTATTTTTTATTTTTATTAGCGATACCATTCCATAGATCAAAAGGACAACAAGGCCTGCAATCCAAAGCAATGATCCAAGAAATATCCAAACCTGCATTGGATTCACACTTGAAGCGACATCTGCCGCTGTACCACTTATAGATTGATCTATCGTAAAGATTTCTGCAGTCACATTCGGTGTTGTGTCGTATAAAACATCGTTAGAGATTGGCATAGGATTCACCGGAATTATGCTCAAAATGCTTTCAAATGACATAGGTACAATGAGTCTAAAGAGCGCTACAGCCCACAATATATAGGCGAACTTTTTCGGTGCTTTTTTTAGAAGCAATCTTGCTCCTATAATGAATAGAATCACAATACTACTCACATAGCTCATATTTATAATTTGTAAAAATATTTTCTCTAACATATCTAACCCTACCTTTTGTATCCATCAATTAATTGTTGGATTTCTTCAATTTCTTTGATACTCAACTTTTTTCGTTGCGTAAAAGCTGTTAAAAATCTGGGCAATGATCCTTCAAAAGATTCCTCTAAAAAGGCTTCACCTTTTTCTGCCAAAAAATCTTCCTTTTCAATTAAAACTATAACCGTTCCATTTTCATTTTGGAAAATTTCTCTCTCACATAAACGCTTCAACATGGTATAGGTTGTCGTTCGCTTCCACTGAAATTCTATTGCGCATATTTCAATCAGCTCACGAATTTTTGCAGGTGCTTTATCCCAAATAATATCAGCAAATCTTTGTTCCATTTCACCAAGCTTATATTTTTCCACTAATAATCCTCCTTTGTCTAACAGCTTTAGACAGTCATAGTCTAACACCATTAGACGTTGTTGTCAAGAACTTCTGCCAAACCATATTGCTCCAGAACAATTGCTTTCATTCTAAACTTCCTTTATGGGTATTATAGAACTTTATAAATCTATCGTGTAATCAAACTCTAATTTTTGATTACACGATAAATCTAAAAATTAAGAAAACCCATGAAATTTAAAAGAAAATTTCATGGGTTTTAAATACTATTTATTCTTAGATTTTAGTAACCTACAAATGTGTCTTTTATTATATTCATTTTCTTAATACCTTTGCTTTTCAGCAAAGTTTCTATGGTATGAACCATGGTTTTTGCTCCAACAATAAAATACTCTGCTTCATTGTTATGCTTAGCCACAAATTCTTCTATTTCACTATTTAATTTTTCTCGTTTGACTAAATATTTAGTTTTAATAGAGGATATTCTGCTGGCTTCTTCTAGTTCCTCTGTATATATAAACGCTTCTCGACCGTCTAAATAAAACAATTTATCATCCGTTATTTCTGCAGAATTTAATAGAAGGTTTTTTATTAAGGCTCTATATGGTGTTATGCCTATACCAGCGGCTATATACAATCTAGGCTTACTATTTTTGGTATAAAAAGAACCAATTGGGCCCCTCATGGTTACTTTCATTCCTGAATCAAGGTTTAATAAGGCTTGTTTAAATTCACTTGGATCTTCACTGATTTTCAATGATATCTTTATGTGTCCCTCAGATGGTATTGAAGCGATGCTAAAAGCTCTTGTAGGTTTATTAATCTTTTCATGATTTATTGTGAATATCCCATGCTGACCAGCCTTCCAGGTTATTTGCTTCTCTGTCTCAAAGATAAATGTATAAATGTCACCAACCTCTTTATATTTTTCCTTAAAGGAAACTTCATGTTTATTGAATATTGGTAAAATGTCTTTTAGTATCATAATTTATTCCTCTCTTCAGTATTAGGCATATTTATGTTGCAGTTATTTTCTATACGAAACAATTAACATTTTCACTTGCAAACTCAAGAAAGGTTCTAGGTTTTTTCCCTGTAAGCTTATAAAATTCGTCTGTCACCCTCTTAGCTGTCCCCATTCTCGTCATGAAATAAAGGGCTACTGTTATATTGACATACTTTTTATCTAACCCTCTTTTCTTAATGTAGTAACTTCTATACTTAAAAAAGCCAGGTTTTCTATATGCTATTTTCTTCCCAGTTACTTCACTTAAAATTGCAGCTATTTGGTCATAATCTAAAGACTCCGGTCCGGTGATTGTATGGGCTGTATTTTTATATTTTACCGGTTCGTGTAATAACGTTGCTATTGATAATCCAATATCTGCTGCATCAATAAAGCTCGTTTTGCTATTGCCAGCCGGGATAAATATTTCATTTTTTTCTTTAATTTCTACAGAATGAATGCCTGATATATTCTGCATAAAAAAGCCCGGTCTTATATGGGCATATGGTACACCTATTTGCTCAATATACTTCTCAATCTTATGATGAGGCGGTATGGTGTTTTTTTCAACACCCATCAAAGATAAAAATGAAACAAGCTTGATGTTATGGGACTTCATAGCGTCAATAAATGGATGTAAATCCTCGGGCTTACCAAGATGTGGCGGTCTCATTAGAAACACACGGTCTACACCTTTTAGTGCCTGAACAAATGTTTTTTCATCTGTAAAATCAAGATTAGCAGCCTCTACTTCATCACCAAATAATTTATGAATTTTAATGATGTCGATATCTCCCGCCACGACTTGCTCTCCTTTTTTTATTAACGCACTTATAACGTATTTACCTACATTGCCTAATGCACCTGTTACTAAGATCTTCATTGTCTTTTCTCCTCACTCAGTATCGTATTTGCCTTTTGAATAAGTTGAATAAATGATTTGAAGTCCTGATCCCCCATTTTGTTCTCTAGCATGCCTATGGCTTTAAAGTATTCATCATGTGTTGAAGCGACGAGTTCTTGTCCTTTCTCAGTAACAGAAACCGTATAACTTCTTCCATCAGTAGCGGAGGGCCGCTTAATCAAATAGTTTTTTTTAATCAACTCATTGATCATTGCCGTCACAGAGGGCTTAGCTATTTGAAAGAAGTTACTAATCATCATTGGTGTAACAGCTTCATTTTGCGTCTGTATATAAATAAGCACGCCCATCTCACTGGATCTAATAGGTAAATCTTTTTTAACATGCATTTGTAGCCTACAGAACATAGTAATTTCTTCTGCCGCTAACATGATAATCTCCCGCATCTTATTCTCCTTTTGTATTTAATTGGTTTATAGTTAGTTAGTTAGTTTAACTAACTATATTATGCCATTTTTGCTTATTAAAGTCAATCTATTTTGCATATGGTAATAATTTGTACTACCTGATCCAGTTCCTCCCACAGCATAACTGTTCCACCGCCGTAATCACCTTTTGCAATGGTGCTTTCAAAATTCCCGTATTCAAGGGGATGGTCTTCAACTTCGATTGCAAGTCGCTTGACTTGTGGATTATAGGATAGTCCTTTAGGAACAGCCCAACTTAAGAGAACGCCGTCCCATTCGATGCGAAAATCAATCTATTTTACTCTTATAATGAGTTATTCAGAACAATATACGTTTAATATTTGGACATTTAATATGATTATGTTATAATTAACTCATTATTTAAAGGTGTTCAATATTGGGATAAATATAATTATCCGATAATGTTTGGGTTACCAATAAGTTTCTGAGCCTTTGAGGTAGAAAGGAGGATATCATGAAAAAAGTGATCGTGTTTGGTCTTGTATTGGTTTTGGTTCTGGTCGTACTAAGTGGTTGTAATGGCAATAAGAAAGATGTTGCTGTTGAAAGCCAAGAAACTCCCGAAGCAACTGGGAATATTCAGATTTACAGTGAGCTTGAACAAATGGTTAATCATTTCCGAAGTGCCGGTCTTGAAACTGGCCAATATCAGGAAAAAAACCACGAAATCATTGGCGCTACCGCTGGACTTGGACTAGAGATTGAAGGTGGTGACATCGAGTTGTATTATTACGACCCAGATAAGACAGATGCAGATGTTCTGGACACCTTGGAAAACAAGCACAACCCCGATGCCACATATGCCATCGTGATTAATGGCTACTATGAGCTAGCTGTAGCACTGCATCCTGATCAAGAAAGAATTATTGAAATATTTATGAGTTACTAATTGCACATTTATTCTCACGTCGGCCAGCAGTTTTAACAATGCTGGCCGCTTATCTGTTGTGATGTCATTCTTTGAACACTCTAGGATATCTGGCCTTAAACCAATCATAAATACTTTCAATTATAACTTTAAATATTCCAGCCAAAGGTACTGCAACCAGCAGACCAATAAGTCCCCATAAGGATCCACCAAGTAGAAGGACAAAGATAATCGCAACCGGATGGAGACCTACGCTGTGTCCTACAATTTTTGGCGAAATGAGGTTGCCTTCGATCTGTTGAATAACGATGAAAGCTGCAATAACCCACAGAGTTTTCCATGGATCTGATGACAATGTAATGAACACGGCGGGTAAAGCACCTAAAAAAGGCCCGATGTAGGGGATCAGGTCACCTATACCTGCTAATAGGCCTAATACTAACCAGTATTCAACACCAAGAATCATAAGAGTAATGGAACTCAACGTACCGATAATGATGGCCACAAGTAACTGTCCTCTGATAAATCCGCCAAGAACTACATCCATTTTTTCAAGTAGCGGAAACACCCATTTTCGACTTCTAGGTAAAATCAGTTTTTTTGCAAAAACCGTAAACCTATCTGCATCTTTCATGAAATAGAAAGTTAATACGGGTACAGTTACAATATGAACAAAACTAGAAGCAAATGAACCCATACTAGAGACTATTGTTCCAATGGAACTACTGAACCAGTCTGTAATAGATTGAAAATCTACGTTTAAACTTTCAAACAAATCTTCAATTGTATTGGGAATAATATTTTGATTACCGAAAATACGCTGATACCAATCTGAAAAACGATTATACCCGTTTTTTCCTATATCAGGAAGGGTTGTCAAAAGACTGTTTATTTCGGTGACCATCATTGGGAAGAAAATATAAGAAAATCCTACAATCAGCAGAATAAGACTAATGAATATAACCAATACGGATACGAACCTTGACAGCTTTAAAGACATGAGATATTTAACCAATGGATTAAAGGCATAGGCGAATACAGCTGCGAAGATAAAAGGTGTAAGGATAGAAGTCAGTGTAGCCCAGTGACGCCAAATCCACCAGAAAAATACGGATCCAAGAAGTAGAAAAAACAACAGTTTCAAATGAGAAGTGTTTAAAGACAGTTTGTTATTCTCGCTAACATGCTTATTACCTAAGTGATATATAAAATATACCAAAAGGCAGATAAGAATAAACAATGCTACTAGTAGCATCTCTTCTAAAATACCTCGGTTTAAAGTGGATTCTATGAATTGACTCGACCCATTCTCATCCATCCGTTTTCACGCTCCTATTCTGTTTTCTCTTCTATCAGTACTATTGTAGCATATAACTTGTACCCACAGCCATGGTATGAATGGCGTAATGCGTATGGTTCATATTACTAATGGTTTACCGTATATAAATAAAAAAAGGCATCATTTTTTTACAAATGATGACCTTTTTATTCACAACTGACTCTATTATTTTGACCAATTAAAAACAACGCCATTTGATCCATCAATGTTTAAAGTTAGCATCATCTCTTCTTCCCCTTCACTTGAAAGCTTTTGAGCCTTAGTAAAATATAACTCTTTAGGTAAGCCTCGCATAAACGAAAGCATAAGCCATGTAATAAAAGGTAGCTGAATTACCGAATGGGCAATAATGGGTGCAAAATAGGTACCTGTTAGCCCCATTTTGTTCATCATAATATATAGAGGAATTAAAATTGTTATCGTTGGTACGAGTTTACCAAGGATCATAAAAACGGAAAAATACTCTCCAAGCTTAGATCGATAAATTAAAATGCCATATGCTGTGAGCGTACCCAGTAGTATAACAATGATGGACGTACTAATCGCTACTACAGCTGAATTAAAAAAATACTTCATAAAATTATCATTGATTAAAACTTTTTCAAAATGTTGGTTTAAAAATCAAATCCGGCGGCATTGTTTTTATATCCAATGTTCGTCGAAATCCATTTGAAATGACAAATGCTTAGCCTTTGAAATGCATAAGAAAGAAAATTTTGTTGTTGGACTTGATGCCATGTATCGACTTTCAGACAAATGCCCTGAACATCTTTCTAGAATGTGCAAAAAGTATCTTAATAAAACTCCGACACAATTTATCAACGAAATACGTTGTGAGTATGCTGCGAATCTTATTGCATTTTCTGAAACAAAAATCATTGATATTTCCTATGACGTTGGTTTTGGTAATTTAAGCCATTTTTATCACTGCTTTCAAGCTGTTTATGGCGTAGCACCTAATGCATTTAGAAAGTCACCTAAGATTGACCAAGAAAATCTGGACGCGATGCAACTTCCAACACTTGATACAAGCAATATTAATAAGGCGATACCTTTGAAGGATTTTTATTAAAGATTGGCTTTACATATTGAAAAACAAAAAACAAAAATTCCGTGTCGAGTATACTTTCGATACGGAATTTTCGTTATACGATCATTCATCAATAACTTGTTCTGTGACTTAAGATTATAGGCCACATCGTTTACTTATTTTTCCAATAGGCATCCGCCTCAGTTTCCATCTTTTTAAGCCGAGTGTAGTAATCTGGGAATTCATTTAGGTGTGCTAAGGCTATCTTCGCTGTTATAAATAGATCATCACTGGTTACATTCGTAAGAGAATCCCTACTTCCATGTTCAAGCTCCACTTCCATCCCACTACGAAATTCTTCCACATTAAATTTCTGCCAATCAACTCCTAGTTTTTCACCATTCTCTTGGACTTGTTCAATGGTAATTTTTTTACTTTCCGACATTGTACGCCATCTCCTTTTCATAACACTTCTCTGTTAATGAGGCTAATACTCATAACCGCCTCAACCGATATCATGAGCTTCTCTTCTTAGTGTACCACATAATCATGCAGTCAATCATATCCTTCATGGTTCTCTACATATTTCTTTTTTCCCATAAATAGAGAATAAACTTATACAAAAAAAATAGAAAAAGAGTGCCCAAAAAACTCACAGTGAAACCGCCCAATATACGTCTATAATCCATACCTATCTTTGCAAAAACGATAATTGCTGATAGTATACCTGTTAATAATGGAACCAAAACAACAAAGTTTAGATGCTCTTTTTTATTCATTGATACAGGATAAGTGATCGGGATCCCTTTAATCGCTAAAGCAAAAAATTGTGCTATCGATGCTATGAGCCAAACCAAGAAAAAATCAAGGGTATCCATAAGTGTTTGATTTAACACAAACCACCGATACAATAACACGGCAAATATACCAAACCAAAAAATCGTATAGCCAAAGCTTTTTGCTACTTTAACATCTGCATTTACTCTTTCATCATTTTTCATCTACATCCTCCTCTAACCAAAATAGTTGATCAAGTGACTTATTTAGAACTTGACATATCTTAAGCCCTAAAGCTATGGTGGGATTATATTTTTCTTTCTCGATAAGCCCTATTGTTTGCCTTGTTACCCCTGCTTTTTCTGCAAGCTCTTCTTGAGTGAGTTGTTTCTCAATGCGGCTTAGTTTAACACTATTCTTAATTATATAAATCACCTCGCTTTTAAATATTTAAATGCAAAATATATGTTCCATCTGATTGTAATATATATTTTGCATTTAGTCAAGTGATTATCGAAGGAAAAAAAACGCAGTCAAATCAATTGATTTTTCTACGTCTTTTTTTCTATAAAACAGATGTTTATAATTTTCTAAGCTAATTTAGTGTTTGTTGCTAAACTTATATAAATTGATATCTTATTCCGGTCTATTCAAGGGGGAATCCGGTGTGTAATGCGTTTCGGGTACGTCATCAATTTTCTTCTCTAGTTTTCTTAGTCGGTTAGCAGCGAAATCTCTTCCGCCAACACCAAATGCAATCGCAAACGCCAGAGATGCTCCAGTAAGTATAATGACAAACGCTAGATTGACAATACTTTCTGCAAAGCCAAGTTGGGATAATGTCATGAATACTGCTAGAATAACAATAAAAACTTTCGCTATAAGTGCGATTGCCTTTTGCTTCGGTGAATGCTTTATAATCCATTGTTCAACCCATGAAGCTAAGACGATTCCACCGCCCATTATAATGATTGCACTAACAACAAACGGCAAGTACATAAGGATCAGATTACCAATATTCGTAAGAATAGCGAGGTTTAAAAGATTGACTGCTTCAATGAAGAAAATAATCATAATCAGCCATCTTACAATTTGACCGATAACCTTTGAAATTGAAAAACTTGTTGTATTAACACTGCTTGCTGCGAAGACTTTATCTGTTAATTTGTACGCACCAACGCTGACAAGAAGGCTTTCAACGACAGGAGCAAGGAGATTTGCCAGTTGGTAACCTACTAGTAGCAAAACGACTGCAACAAAGATTCTGGGTACATAGCTAAATACCTGGGTAAGTAATATTGTTGCCGGGACTACAACAGCATCTAAACCTAAAACCTGTAAAGCTGCTATAAATACAGGTATCAGTATAAACACATAGACGATTCCAGCTATAACGCCTGCAAATGTGTTCTGGTCTGAAGCTTCAACACCTAATCTTTTCTGTATCTTATCTAACCCGATACCCTTAAGTAAAGCTTTGACAAGCTGTTTGATAACTTCGGCAACATATACCCCTATGTAGAGAATAAGTGCTGCGGCTATAAACCGAGGAAGAAATCCAATCACTGATTCTACTACATTTGTGATTGGTGTACCAACATTATTCATTCCCAGCCTGACCAATACTGCTGGCAAGAAAAGTAAAAAAACAATCAAGAAAACAAGTTTACCTATAAATTCTGTTGATTTTCCTGTCTTTTCGTCTTTGATGCCTGTTCTTTCGAGTAGCTTTTCAGCGCCACTCGCATGAAGAATCCCCATTATAATCTTCTTTGCAATCAAAGCTACTATAAATGCAATAATCAAATATATTATAGCAACGAGTATGTTAGGTATTCCTGTCATAAAGCTATTCCAGAGATTGTTGAAATAATTCATTTATTTGTCCTCCTTTTATACGACACCTATGTCGTACATATAATCTTTGGGCAGAACCCAAGCCTTTTAGCATCATTAATTCATCTTTGAAAATCATGTACTTGTTTAGTAAGGTATTGCTTTATGTTAGCATAACAACTTTGTCTTATCGCTGAGTATTCTGACCAAGATAATCTCGGGGGATGCGCACGTTTTACTAGGACTTAAGCGATCAATCCCGAACTTTTTCTATAATCTTTCAACTTATGAGACAATATAAAAGCTCCCTTCATGATTAACAGTGTTTT
This sequence comes from Firmicutes bacterium HGW-Firmicutes-2, assembly GCA_002841495.1. Taxonomy (GTDB): domain Bacteria; phylum Bacillota; class Clostridia; order Lachnospirales; family Vallitaleaceae; genus Petrocella. Next base: position 257,243 of record PGZV01000003.1, read on the forward strand.
CTACTTTCACTGTCTTTCATAGAGAGCCTATCAAATAAGGCATTTCTAAAGTATGTATCATTGATTAGCTAGGTATATAGGTAAATGTCATATTATGCGTATTTTGCCTACTTTCGAAATATAGAGGACACCGGAATGATTCTTACATTGTGTCCGAATACTCTCGGTGTACAAATGCCGTCTATCACAGGAGCCAGAAGGTTCATGATCAATATGGCTATTCCTACGCCTCCAGGTAAATCAAAGACATATCTTAAAATACCTGTCAGTATTCCTATAAGCAGGGCATAATAGATCCTTGCTTTTTTGTTCAATGGACCCGATGTGTAATCCGTGACCATAAATACAGCGGCAAACATCACTGTTCCTGTTATCACATGATAGAGTGCAAATCCGACATTTGATTCACCAAATAGGAGCATAGTCAAAAACAGACCTGCCATCATCGATGCTGGCACCCAGAAGCTGATCACCTTTCTGATCACTAGATATGCGAACCCTAATAATATTGCCCATTTTACCATTTCTCCTACATTCCCACCTATGTTACCCATGAACGCATCATAAAAAGTAGGCGCATCTGACGGTATAGCTTTGCTCCCATTTCCAATAAATCTGAGAGGCGTCGCTGTAGAAACTGCATCAGGTCCAGGCAACACCCAATTGGTGATAAATGGCGTGAATAGGATCTTGATAAGTACCCTTGAAAATACTGCCGGGTTAAATGTATTTTTTCCAATCCCGCCCGGCAACTGCTTTACAAATAATATCGCGACCGCTGTACCAAATACAACTATCCAAAGGGGAGCGGTAGATGGTAGACTGAGTCCTATAAGTAGACCTGTGACTGCAGCAGATAAATCTTTTATTGTTATTGCCTTTTTCATCGCTTTTTGATAGGCGTATTCGAAAAAGACAGCTGATACAACTCCGATGGTCAAAATCATGAGACTACTAATCCCAAAGTTCATTACAGCCATGACAGAAACCGGAATCAATGCTATTAGCACATCTTTCATTATGAAGTGTTCTGTAACTCTAGTCTTTATAAAGGGTGCGTCAAATTCTTTACTCATCCTCTTTTCCCTCCATTTCCTTATTCAACTTTTGTATATCATCTAGCAGGTTTATCCTAGATGGACAAATATATGAGCATGTCCCGCAACTAATACAGCTTTCAGACTTTAAGGTTATACCCATTTTATATTCTAAGTTTCTATATGCATTGCTAATTAGTATTGGCTGAAGGCTAACAGGGCAATGATTGATGCACCTTGCACATCTGATACATGATCTTTCTTCTTCTTTCGAATCTTTTTTCAGGAATAGAAGTGTCGTCGTATCTTTATCTACCGGCAAACTGAGATCTTCAAAGGATTTTCCCATCATAGGGCCCCCCTTTATGTTTATTCTTTCACCCTCATGAAACCCGCCACATGCCTCCACTATGCTTTCTACCTTTGTACCTATCCTAACCATTACGTTTTTAGGATTTTGTATCATAGGTCCTGTGACAGTAATAATTCTTTTATGAAAGCTTTCGTTTTTGAAGATCACATCATATATGGCCTTGATTGTAGATACATTGGACAGGAGAACGCCTAGATCTCCAGGTAGCTGACCTTGTTTTATCTCTATTCCCAGTATCTGATCTATCTGTAGTGCTTCATGACCCTGGGGATATAGGGTAGGAAGCTCATATAACCTTATATTTTCAGTTTTACTCTTTTTTATTGCTTTATCCAGTGCATCCTTGCTCTCTTTCATATCCTTCTCAACAGCAATATATGCTTCATTTACATGATATATCTTCAATATTAGCTTTGTTATCTTTACGATCTCATCCGCATACTCAACCATACACCTGTGGTCAGCTGTTGAATAGGGTTCGCATTCTGCTCCGTTTATGACCAGGTATTTGACCTCATTACGTTCCATATCATATTTGATGTGAGCTGGGAATCCTGCACCTCCCTTGCCGGTGATCCCTGCCTTTTCCAATCTATCTACAAAGTCTTCTATCGTGATATCTTCAAACAACTCTTCTAACTTTTCTTTATCATCTCTATAATCATTTTCTATGATTATGGACTCTGAGTCACCTCTGAAGCCTTCCTCTTCGCCGACTGAAACGACTTTCCCTGATACCGAGGCATGTATATTTGCAGATACACCTTCTTCACTTTCTCCAATAAGTGTTCCTATTTTTACAATATCTCCGACCTTTACTGTAGGTTTAGCTGGTTTTCCTATATGCATTGACATAGGGTAACAAAGATACTTCGGAGCTTTCATGTCTTCAATTTTCAGGTCTTTCGTTTTTTCTTTATGGTTCGGAATCCTGATACCCTTTGCTGTTAAAAACTTAAATATACCCATAAATCCACCCCTTAATCCATCCTCTAAATAGTTGGCTAATATTAATAACATAGTAGTAAGTGTCTTGGTTACCCTCTTCTTAATGTAAGAATGTATTATTATACCCCAACTGTCAAGACGACTTTTTTCAGAAAATTAATTGATGCTCCTTGATATATAATCCAAAAAATATACCCCCCAGAAATCTAGGAGGTGTTTTCATCATTTCTTATTCATTAATCAATCCTTTTGCTACCAAGAGATTTCTGATGGCTGTTGATTGGTTTCTATATTCTTGACCATAAAAGTTTTATTTACTTACATTTGCTTACATTTACTTACATTTGAATCGCTTAAATATTTTCAGTATGCACTTCATCAAGGTTTTTGAAATTAAAGAAGGTATCATTCTTTACAAATGAATACCTTCTTAATCACTATATTTTGTTATGTCTTATGAAAGTTTATTAATATAGGTATTATTAATAAACTTTTCAAAATACACCAATAGATCCATCAATGTTTAAAGTTAGCAACATCGTTTACCTTCTAAGATTATCTTATAAAAGAAGTAGACAACTGTTTGTATTTAATATAAGTATATTATCTTACCAATGATAATAGTTGTCAATTCACTATAACTTACTATATTCTCTATTTTATAACATAAAAAGCCTCCAAAGTTAATATCTAATTTTATTAGAATTCTACTTTGAAGGTTTCTATCATTAGCTTGATGCTTACTTACTTTTACTATCATGGTAGCGATAGACCGCATAATTTTCTTTGTTTTGAAGTTCGATTAGAATCTGAACAATGAGCTCAATCAACATGAATATTTCTGTAACAGCGGTTGTCATGCCACCGTTTACTGAACTGTTCAAATTAATATCAAAAGTGAAGCACCTAATTCAGCAAAGGCCATCATATCTTCAGGATTTTCTATGCACCAGGAAACATTCATACTTATATTGTCTGGTGTAATCATGATCACAAGATGCCTTCTAATGGGATAATTGTCAGCCACTAGAAAAAAACTCTCCTCATTTTTTTGTACAAAATCCGTCATCTGCCTTTCGTCATCAGAAAACATATCAAAATACTTCGACAGCCTCTCCGGGAGAGCTATCCTTTGAAGTCCCCTAATATTCATCTTATGCCCCATCGTCTCAAGACTCTTGGCAACTTCTTCTACAGATAAGTCAATAGGGGATTTCGGTATAATTAACCCATTAAAGCCTCCCCCGTTTCCTAACCATTTTGTATTCTCATAAAGAACTATGTTGTTAGTGGTTGAACTACCGACTTTTACATTTTTTCTAAAATAGGCTTCCATTTTCCAACTGCTTTCATTAGATGAATTATCCCTTAGGGTGTATAGGAGATTCCGGGGTACGTCTTTATTAACTACTACCGATGTTGCAGCATTGTATTGATAATTTTTTTGTGCAGCGGCTTTTGCTCTTGCTTCATGGTTTTGCCTTCCCCTACGAGTAAGCAAAAGTGCCATTCCCCCCAGTACAATCACAAACAAAATGGGTACTACCACATCCTTCCATGTCATAAGCTTTCCTCCTTTTCCTTCAACTTATTAAGCGCATCCAGCATGGAATTAATAGACATTATACCATAGTCTAAAATGATATCATGTGTCTTTTCAGTAGCATCTTTGGCCAATAGAATGATTCGTTTATTAAGAAGGCTTGTTTTTGATGTTACTGAAACAATATCCTCTGGGCTGATTTTGCATACCATATTATTATCATGACGGATAAAAAAAGCGGGAGCTGACGTGTCAAAAAGTGACATGTTGTACTTGGCAGTAAGATGCATTGCATCATTGGTTATTACTAATTCTCCTAAAAACCGTTTACCATCAATAATAATATTTGTTGTCCAAGTGCCTAAAAGAATTTCTTTTTTTTGTGTCATTTTCCATTTCTCCTTTCAAATTTAATCGGGTATGATTATTTCACCTTGCTCCATATCCGACATAATTCCTTCTAACATCTTAATATGATCCTTATTTAGCACCATACAGTTATGAAGTATAAAACCCTCATCCTTGGTTTTACCATAAAGTACAGCCATAAAAAATACTTCCTTATCTCTAAAAATACAGTAAGCTTCGTAAGCTGCTACCGCTTTTTCCTTTTTATTCAGTGCTTTTCCTATAGCAAAGTAGTTATTTTTTACACCTAAATTGGCAGTTTGATGATCCTCTGTTTCCTTTTCGGGATAAAACTCTGGAAAAGATGGCATCCCCAACTGTATTTCATTGACGAAATAATCTAAATTAATTGCCCTTTGACGAGGTATTTTCATCTCAGACTCAGCTTGTGCAATAAGCCACATGGTGCCACCATCTAAGCTGTTATAAATGTCAAAGTAAACCTCACCTAATATGGAATATTGCTTTTCCCTGTAAATTTCCCAGCTTTCCTGGGCATCTTTTAGCGCTTTTTTCACATCCTCAGGTGAGGTGTCTATAAGTAGATCATATACTCGCATAACCTCTAAATCCCATTTTTCTATCGCCTCATTGATACAGGAAATGGTACCTTGTGTATCTTGATTTTGGTTCATGCATATCTCCAGTTCTTTATCAATGGCCTCTATGCTTATTCTTTTTATACCTTGAGATATCTCTTGACTTGATTCATTAGTTGATTCTTTATCTTCTATTTGTTTTTTTAGATTTTCATAGGCAATTTTACCTTGTGGCACTCCCTTTTGGGCCGCAAATTCATAGTCCAATAGAGCAAGCTCCCTCATATCTTTACCAGCAAGACTAACCCCTTCTCGGCACATTCCCAATACGTAGCGAAGCCAAGGATCGTTTTTTTCCTCTTCTGTCAGCTCCCATGATGATGTTAGGTGGTCAAATACTTCTAATACCATTTGAGCCTCATCTTCCTTAAGAACGCCTCCATGGGCCTTGGCCATCACTCTTACCTCCTCCAAATATGCCTCAAAATCTTTAATCAAATTTCTTTTATCCTCTGTAAGAGACTTAGTAGATGCCATTTGGGATATGCTCACAATCTCTCCCGCATTTTTTGGGGGGTCATCACCCGTAAGTAGAAGAATTCCATAGGCTCCCAGAATCAACATTAAAAAGAAAGCTACAAGTTTAAGCCCCCAGTTTCCTATTACTGAGGCCACTCTATTCACTTTATCCGGCATATTTTTCAATACATATCCTCCTCCTTTTCATCTAAAATGCTTATTTGTTTTTCTTCCTTATTTTTTTTGATCTTTCTAATATTAGTAAAATACCGAAATTCAGACATTTCGGTATTTTACAAGATATCCATGTTCTATGCAGATTTAGCCACTTATCAATTAAATTCAATGGTATCTAACATCCCAAACAACAGGTCTTCTGTAGCGTCATCTGCACTGGCGTCCATAGCAAGACCAATCTCAACTCGTTGACCATTTATCACCGCACTCATTTTCATCTGCTGCATGCCATATATTTCAAAATCCGTGCTGTAAAAGTTCAAGCCCCAGTGTTGAAAGGACTCCACATCACTTCCATTATAGTCTCTGGCCATCCCTTCTATGGCTTTCTTAGCAGCATCTTCACCAAGACCGCTGCCTCTCACCCAGACTTCAACGGCGTTTTTCCCCTGATAGGCTTGAAGTCCATCGCTAATCTCCATCACATTCCATCCTGTTGGTACCACCATGGACACCTTTTCTGTTTCAAACCGTTCACCTTGGATGGGCGGCCCAAAGGTTATGTCTCCGGAGCTGCCTTCCTGGCTAATTTCGGATGCTTCTGTTGTTGAGGTGATTCCCGGTTCCTGTGCCAGACTGTCAGGATCCAGAGATAGACTCAGTACAAAATGGATAGTCATATCACCATCCTGGATCTCCCCGCCACCCACCAAGTGCCATTCATTGTTTTCCATCTCAAAGGTTCCGTTCCATTGGAAAGGACTTTCCCACAACTCACCAGTCAGCGTCAACCGATTATTAGAGACAAGGGCTGTCAGATTGGGTCCTGCCAGAACATCAGCAAGCTGCATTTCTCCAGTACCCTGATGATAATCTTCAAATGAAAGATCCAACCAGCAGTCAATAAACGTCCCTTCCATGTCTGCCATCTCTTCATTGCTAACTTCCGCGATTAGCTGTGTCCCTGCCCAGGTTCCAGAAAAATCCATTGTGTTACCCCAATCTTCCGGTGTTTTTGATTCATTTCTTTCCGATACTTCCTGCACTCCAGCCGTTTTTTCCGAATGGGAGGCAGAACATCCGGATAAGGCAAGGCAGAGAATCATCATGACAAGACAGCTGATTGGAAAAATACTCCTGACACGTATGTCGCATAAACATATTATTCTTTTCATTTTCGAACACTTCCTTTAACCGAACCGATGAGATTACCTTCCTCATCTACCGAAGCTTCAATGTGATAGGTTCCGGCATCCGGCCATCGGTATACCGTTTTTGTTCCGCTTTCAAGGTTTTTAAACTTTCTATAGTCCTTAAGGATCACATATCCCTTACCTATTTCTTTTTCCAACTGCTCAAGTGTTGAAATCTCACCACTTTTAATTTTTTCTACCAGATGATCATATAGCTTCTTGTCTGCTGTAAATCCTGTATCCTCAAGCCCTATTCTAACGGTGTATTTCACAGCAATAACGGTGTCCTCCCAAATCTCAAACTCCACATCTGCCAAATCTTTTTCTTCATCAAAGGCATATTTTGTCTTCTCTGTCTCTAGTGCGCCTGCCTTCATGGGAGCTATTTCCACCATACCTTCTCGAGTGATCTTATCAATCAATCCCTCAATGCTCATATCTAGGGATAATCCTTGAAAGGTCTTATAGGTCTTTGTTGATATGGCTATTTTTGTTCCTTCACTCATCATTTCATTTTCTAATATGGTTTCCGCTAGGGCTACATTCGTTCCTTCACTCATCATTTCATTTTCTGCAATGGTTTCCACTAGAGCTACCTCCTGCTGAAGTGGTTTAGTGTCAGTGGAACCACTACCACACCCAAATAAGAACAAGGCACCCATTAACAAAACAACGGTTATGACACATCTCTTTTTCATTTCTATCTCTCCTTCATTTTCTAAATTAGTTGGCAATTTGTCTAATCTTAAAAGGTTGTTATGTATTCAATCATTCTCTCTTTTTTTTCGAATATTTTACATCAATACTCTTTTAAGGTATAATAAATTAATGCATTATTTTAAAGCAATAACGATACAAAACTCCCCTTTGTAATCAGATTACCCTCCTTTTCTTATAATTTTTATTGCACAACGTTATGCTAACATACCAGGTGTTAACTAAATGTAAAATATATTGTTATTCTAAAAAATTTTTTTGCTCATCGTTAAATTAACGTGAAATTAACTGTTAAATATATTATATTTTCTCTATTACAGGTGATTCTATGCAAAACACACTACTTTTAAAATCTAAGCTAATAATCCCAGAGCTTCCAAAGAAGGCTTTATACTCTGAGCGAATTAAAAGCTTGCCCATTAATAAAAAGAGAGCTGTTATCATAACCGCCCCTGGCGGCTTTGGAAAAACAACTGCCGTACTCTTATCTCTGAAAAAAGAAAGGCAGTATATACACTGGTACAGACTGGAAAGAGAAGATGCTTTTTTACCGGTTTTTTATTCCCATGTAATTGAGACACTTTTCTCAGGCGTAGACAAAACAACGTTAGACTGCTATAGAGGGCTCTCAGGTATTAGCAATATTTCAGAAGAATATTCGCTGATAAATGCACTGATCTGTCAGGATGCCTGGGAGTATTTTTCAGATAAACAGCATTTTCACTATCTAGTTTTAGATGATTTTCAAAACATTGTTGAGAACCCCTTAATCTCGGAAACAGTACGATACTTTATTGCTAACATGCCAATTGAAATAGGTATGTTAGTCATGTCAAGAGTAGATACCAGTATTTTTACTGGCAAGCTTGCTTTGAACAAAAATATTACCCTCATAAATGAGGATGATCTACGTTTTACAAGACAAGAGACTGAAAAACTGCTTCTTAACACATATAAAATCAAATCCACCACGGAAGAACTTGACCGTATACATGAATTTTCGGAAGGTTGGATTGCTGGGCTTTTTATGATTAGCCACATCGATAACCCGCTTCCATATCAGTCGAACTATGGGCTAGAAGCGGATTATGCTACTGAGCAAACCTTATTTAATCATTTTTTTAATGAATATTTAAAGGGAATGGATGTAGATAGACTTCAAATTCTTGCAGAAATGTCCATTTTCCCAGACTTTTCATACAACGAATTAGACGAGATCCTTCAAGTCGATAACGCCTTAGAAATGCTGGAATGGTTAGAAAAAAGCAACATGTATATACAAAAATTCATGACACAACCAGTGAAATACCGTTTTCATTCTCTATTCCGTAGAGAGTTGGAAGTGTATTTAAAAAAAATTAAAAGCGAAGCCTATATAAAAACCTTATATGCCAAGGCTGCTCATTATTACGAAAAGAATGAAGATCTACGACCAGCTGTACAACTTTATATTGCTGCCGATCAAACAAACAAAGCCTTGAAAATCATCTCTATTTTTGGAGCTCAGTTGTTTGCCAAAGGTCAACCAGAAAAAATCATGTATCTGGTAACAGAATTTCCTGAAAATATTATTAAAGGAGATCCTTATTTACTTTTTTTTAGAGGACTAATGTTGCTCACCACTGAAATTGAGGAAGCCTATGACTGTTTTAAAGCTGCACTTTTAATGCTTCGATATCAAAAAGATATGTCATACCTTATGAACACCTTTGGTATGATTTTAGTAATGTCTTTTCAAACAAATGATTTTAAATATGCAAAAGATGTTGCTTCCTATATTCCTAAGTTTAAGGTAGCTTTAAGCGGCGGGATTCCTTTAAAAAAACTGTTGATTAGCGGATTCATTAATACTGTAGCAGATGAAAAGCTAATATTGGGAAATGTGCTTAGCAAAATGATGGCAAGGATGATAATCCCTGAAGCCATATGGGATTATAGTTTTTTAACCATTCGTGCTTTACTTTTCTATAGAATCGGCCGTCTTAAGTCAGCACGCAAGATTCTTGATCAAATACTTGAACACCAAGTAGGCCTTTTAAGTGATCAATGGCGTATTATCGGTTTAGTTGGCTGTTACAGCACTTTAATGCTTATGAGAGATATTGAAGCATCCAAAAAATTGATGACAGAATTTGCTCTATTAGGAGAAAAATACGACTCTGACTTTTCTCGTTCTTTTGCCTTAGAGATTTCCGCTGTAATAAAATATCAAACAAGAGACATTGTTGGAGCTATTTCTGACTTAGAAGAAGAGGCTGCTGCGTATAGTAGATATGGCAGCCCTATTTTCACCAGCGGAGCTATGATATTAAAATATTTGTGGGAAGCGGAAATAGTACCTGCACAAACCTTGCTTGAAAAAGCAGAGCTTGAATTTGCAAATATTTCAAAGCAGTATGCTGGTCATGGTTACTACGAGTTTTGCCAGGGAATGATGGGGGCACTATACAAGGCTGCAGGCAATTATGAAAAAGCAGAAGATTTTCTATTGTCATCTTATAATGAATCCTTTAACAAAAAAGCACGCCAGCATATGTCCACGATTGCCATGCATCTTGCTGATTTATATTATAGAATAAACTGCACGAAACTACTAAAAAAATACCTTAACATATGGGCAAAGCTAAGTAGCAAAAATGATTATGTGTTTTTCTTCGGAATGGATTATTTTACATTGATCCGTGCATGTGCTTTGGCTGTAGAAAAAAATCTATTCCCTGAACATATGCGTAAAATAATTGGTTTATATTTTGGGTCTGTACATAGTGAGCGTATGGTGAAAAACTCTGGTATAGCCGTTACTGATCCAAATAGTTTTATAACAGCCTGCTGCGAGTCTGAAGAGAAAGTACAAAAAATAATCAAAGTTACCCTTTTTGGCAACTTTTCTATCCAGAAAGGTGAAGTTATTATTGAAAATAAAGAGTGGAAAACTAGAAAAATCAGTGGAATACTAAAATATATATTAGCTCACTCTGGAAAGAGCATTTCACGCGAAACTTTGTCAGGAGTATTCTGGCCAGATTCCGACAAAAAAGCAGCTTTTACATCCCTTAGGGTTGCTTTGTACGAATTGCGAAAAACACTCGATAGGTTTGGAATGGGTTTTGAGGATGAATATCCGCTGATTATTGAGGAAAAAAACGGATTCTGCATAAGCAGTAAAAACCTTGTCGAAACCGATGTGGAAGAGTTTTGCAGGCTTTATAATACATATAAATCGCAAACTTTACCAGCAGAAGATCTGCTTACACAAATGACGGATCTATATACGGGGGATTTTCTAGAGGACAATTCCTATGATGAATGGGTATCTTTATCCCAGGAATATTATAAAGCCATATATATTGAAGTTTCACACACTCTTTTACAACTATTATTAAAAAAGGATGCTCTAAAAGAGGCTGAATCAATTCTTGAAAAACACATGCGCATAGATCCCTACGATGAAAAAGCATGCGAACTGCTTTTAAGAGTATATCAACACACAGGACAAAATGCTCGAGCCAATTCATTTATGCGTCAATTTGAGAAACGTTTCAAGGCCGAAATGGGTGTGAAACCAAACTTGAATAGTTTGTAACAAAACTTTGATGCACCTTCAGCATGTAATCTGTTAGCATACTCTGCTGTAAGTAAAGCAATCTTACTTCTGATTACGAAAACTTCAGGGATTTTTTCGAGAGCCTCCATACCTATATTGAACATTTTATCATTTCACCGGAATCTAATTTCATACAAAGCAGATGTTCTTACAAAACCGGGTGCTGGTTTACAAATTTTCTAGCATTTTCGATAGGAACAACGTCATCCTCTACCATAGACTGTGCTAGACCATCAAAAACTTCTCCACACGGTTACCTTTTTGAAGTAAGCCCATCTACTTCTTTTAAAAATGTTGGTAAATTCACTTTTTTCATCCTTCAATCTGTTTATTTTCCTCATTTCATCTTATAATACAAAATCAACTTAATCTTTCAATATTTACTCAACGCATCGATATACTTTTTAAAGGTATCATTCTATACAAATGAACACCTTTTTATTCACAACAGATTCCTATTTCTTTAGACCAATAAAAAACAGGCAAAAGAAACCTTCTCTCTTTTGCCTGTTCAAATCTTTCAATTTTCACTTTATTTAATTCAATCCATGATCCTTTAAAAACAACTTAATATTATCAAGTACCTTTTCATTCAAGAGCAGGAAGGTCATGGGATGGACCTATAGAGGTATTGAACATTATTTTGTTATTTCCAAGTGATTCAAATTGTTCTTCATGAAATAAAATAACGTTCTTATTCAAACAGGAGCAAACAACATCAACCGTGCTTAATAGTTCTTTCAATGGAAGATATTTAATATTTCTTGCTTCTTCTTCCGGTTTACGGGTACGGCTATAATAATACAAATCTGCGCCCAGTGCCTGTAGTGCCACAGCCGTCATCTGTCCAGAAGTACCAAGGCCAACTATACCAACTTTTAAATCCGTAATCTCCATAGGAAGCGCTTTCCACTGCTTGTCACCAAAACCATGTAGGTATCTAACAAGTTCGCTAATTACATATTCAACAACGCCCTGATCGCCATAATCCCTTATGCCATATACCGTAATATTTTTAGCATTGGCTGTAGGAATGTCCACATTGGCACTTTGTGCGGAATATAAACTACAACACATGCCAATATATCGGATATTAGGACAAGCATCCAACACTTCCTTATCCATATAAGTCGTATAACTAAGAAGTACGGCATCTGCATCGCCAATTCGTTGAATGATTTCTAGGTTGTTCTTAGGCATATTATCAAACATGATGACTTCTTCTGCATAATCATATAGTTTTTGCTGTGCTGATGGCATCAAACTAATGGGTTCAATTGCAACTAATTTTTTGAACATCTTGATTTACCTCCTAAAAAACAATTGGTGATACAGCATTTTGTAGAACAGCTACCACACTCCAAGCGGCCACTTTGCTCGTTTTCGAATATATATTCAGTTCAGTTCTTATCTCTTCACCTTGAATCTCAATTTTGTATTCATCACCTTCAAACCCTGGTACT
>PGZV01000028.1 GCA_002841495.1 Firmicutes bacterium HGW-Firmicutes-2
CATACCCGGTCTCAGTCTAATGGAAGGAGATGTGGTCTTCTACCATGTGGATCGTAGGGCCAGTGGCCATTATCGGTGATCATAATTTATAATGAAGAGTAGAACCAAAAAGAGCCTTAGGAGCATATCATTTGGTATGCTCTAAAGACTCTTTTGTCATAGTAACAAATGGAAGCGTTGTTAAAAATCACTTTTTTTATGCTTTTTCTTTTTATCTTCAATAACTTCAATTTCAAAATAATCAAAATCAATGGTTTCGATAAAATGGTCATTATAGAACCGAGTTTTTCTAAAGCGTGCATAGTCTTTTTCATTATCAGACAGCCACATTGGCATCTCAATATCAAAATGTAAAGTTAAGAATTCCAGACCTTTTTTTAGGCTAGACGGACTCGTAATGTCCCCATCTTCAAGTTCAAAAACATAGTCAGAACGAAAGCGACTATCTATCATAATTTTTCCCCATAAGCGATACATAATAATCCTCATTTCATTTTTGATTAAGGTTTTAAAACGAAGATTCGCCTTAACCATTTTTAAGTGGTATGTTACTGTACAAGTAGTAAATAAGAGAGCAAACCTGTAAAAAACAATGTAATGGTTAGAATGAGCTCATTAAAGCTAAGCTCAAGTTGGCGAATGGTTTGAAAGAAATGGGATTTCTTATAAATGTATTCATAGAACAGATAACCCATACCTAAGCTTATGAAATAAACCAGGAATTTTTCCGCGTAATGCAATACTTCAAATTGGATGTTAAGATCAAAAAGCCAATTAATAAAAAACTGGCCACCGATACCGCCAAGAAGACATAAACTAGCCAATAATATAAGGGCTATTTTTTGATTCTTAGGCGGTACTTTTGATTTCTTAGAGTTGCCAAAAAACATTGAGGTGTATTTCATCAAATAAGTTATAGTTGCAATATTGATGATAATAAGACCGTATTCCAACAGTTGAATGGAGTCACTACCTTTTTTAATCAAGTATTTTGAGATACTACCATTAAACAGTGGCGCACCACTAATTCCAAGGAGTGCGAAACATATAACAATGGTTACAAAAGGCATACGTTTAAAAAGTCCCCTTATTTTTCGGATATCCCGTGTATCGTATTCTTCTATAATCATACCTGCCGTTAGAAAAAGAGTCGACTTGAAAATAGCATGACTAAGTAGGTGGTAAATAGAACCATAATAACTATAATCCGATGACAACGAAAGACCGAATACGATCAGTCCGACTTGACTTATTGTAGAATAAGTCAGGATCAAACGTATATCAGTTTGAGAAAGAGCCAATACAAAACCGAGTATTGAAATGGTAAAACCAAGTATTAGAAACAGTGAGTCGGTATTGATTGCTGAAGAAAAGGTATCTTGAATCTTAATGAAGAGATATAGACTACTGGTTACATAAATACCCGAAAGAACTGAGGACACAATGGAAGGTGCAGAAGGCGTGCCATGTGCTCTAGGTAAGGGTAACAATGCTGATTTTAAAACAATCGGCGTTAGGATTAACGTATAGGGCAAAATTAAACCGGGTGTACTGGTAACATGCGTTAACTGTTGTTTGATGAGAGTTAGATCAAGGGTACCAAAGATCTTATAAATATACCCTATACCCAGTAAGAAGAAAGTCATGGATACAAGATTGATAAGCAAATATAAAATACCGTCATAGATGCTGTGACTGGTTTTCTTGTACATAATGAGTATACTGACAGTGATCGTAGAAACCTCGATCAAAGCATATAAGTTAAATAAATCGTTAGAAAGAAAAATACCATTGATTAGACCTTGAAGTACTAAAAAAAGAAAGAGAAAAAGTTTGTTCATGTAGGATTTATGATAATTAAAAAGCAACATAATAGGAAAAAAGATAGATGACAGAAGGATAAATATTATGTTAACTTTATCTGCAACCAGATTGATACCTGTGCTTATCGTATTATCGCCAAAACTGTAAATAATATTGCCATAAGTGTAGACATTAAAGGCGGTGTATAAAGCCATGAGAAATAATAACAGTTGGCTCAGACCAAGTAAATATGCGGCAAGTTGACGTTTATTCAAATAAGCAACGATTGAGGAAAGTAAAGGTAAGAGAACCAACCAAAATAAATACATCTGAGCCTCCTTATCTTATATGACGTATTAACTAAAAGGTTGAAGTGAAACATTCATAACTATATATTACATCTGAAAGTTCAACTATGTAGTTTTGTCGCCTTAACCTTAATACGGTTGAAGGGACTAAACTAAGTTTCTCTAATTCAGATACAATATATAGTTATGTAGAAACATCCATAACTATATATTGTATCTGAAAGTTCAACTATATAGTTTTGTCGCCTTAACCTTAATACACAACAAGTAAATAGCTTAAAAAACTTCCGAAGAAAAAGACGATTGAAAATATAATTTCATTGAAACTGAGTTCGATTTCTCGCATTGTTTTGAAAAAATGTATCTTTGGATACCAGTATTTGAAAAACAGATAACCAATGGACAAACTTATTAAATAAACACCGCCTTTATTCACAAGATCTGACAAGCTTAGAACAAGATCTAGGTCAAAGAGAATATTGACAAACCATTGACCAAAAAGCCCACCTAAAATACAGGCAAAGGCTAATATACTTAAGGCAACTTTTTGATTCCATCTAACAGAAGGACCCTTCTCATGATCACCTCTTAATATAGTAGCATACTTGATGTAAGTAATGATGGTCCCAAGGTTAATAAAAATCAATCCATATTCTAGATAAGATTGATAAGAGATACCCTTCTGAATGAGAGATTTTGAAACGCTACCATTAAAAAGAGGGGCACCGGTTATACCCATAATAGCGATGACAACAATAATGGCGACAAAAGGCATGCGCTTAAAAAGTCCCTTTATTTTTCGGATATCTCTTGTTTCGTACTCCTCAATGATCATACCTGCAGTTAAGAACAAAGTAGCCTTAAAAACAGCGTGATTCATGATGTGATAAACTGCACCATAGTAACTATAATCGGATCCAAGAGAGAGTCCAAAAACTATGAGTCCGATTTGACTGACGGTAGAATAGGCTAAAAGTAATTTAAGATCTGTTTGTGACAAAGCAAATATGAAACCGATGACAGCAGTGGCAAAACCAATTAATATAAAAATGTAGGACGTGTCTAGGCCCATCCTAAAAGTTTCTTGGAAACGTATAAATAAATAGACACCACCTTTAACAAAAATACCGGACAAAACAGCGGAAACAATTGAGGGTGCTGAGGGGGTGCCGTGTGCCCGTGGTAGCCAGCTAAATAATGGCATTAATGCAGATTTTAGGCCTATAGCCGTTATTAGAAAGGCATAGGGGAGTATAAGTGTATCTGTATTTTCAACATAAGGTATAGCAGCTTTTATGGCGGTAAGGTCTAAGGTGCCAAATACCTTATAGACATAGCCAAGTCCGAAAAGAAAAAAAGCCATAGAAACAAGATTCGTCAAGAGATAAACCATACCGTCATAAATAGATTGGCTGTCTCTTTTATACATAATGAGAATACTCACAACAACAGTTGAAACCTCAAGTAAAGTATAGATATCAAAGAGGTCATTTGATAGAAAAACAGCAACGATGAGACCTTGTAGCGTCAGGAAAAGAAATAAAAAAAGCCTATTCATATAAGATTTATGATAGTTAAACAACAACATAGCTGTGAATAAGAAACAAGTCAGAACCACAAAAAAACTACTGATAGGATCGGCAACCAGATTGATACCGATAGATCCCTGGTAATCGCCTAGTGCTTGAGTCATTGGTCCGGATAAAATAACCTGAATAAATGTTAAGATGGCCACACCAAGTGTACAAAGTTGAGCTATGGCGATTAAAACAAAAATCCTCTTGTAATGACTCAAATAACCAATTAATGCAGTTATTATGGGGAGAACGACCAACCAAAATAATGACATAAATCACCTCTTCTAATCTTCACGCCTTTTATTGATAACTTTTAGCCAATTTGTTGTCCCGTAATGATGGTACAAGCTTATGAACATCGTCAGGCTTACAGCTGTAACAGCCACGCCAATAACGATTGCTGTAATCATAAGTGCTTGTGGCACAGGATCCACTGCAGTATGTATGGTGACATCGCCAATAGGTGGAATACGCCCGTCTTCGTAATTGATGGTTAAGAAAAAGAGGATGATGGCGGATTGCATAATCGCCAAGGAAATAACCGTTTTTATGATATTTCGCCGTGCTAGGAGTCCATAAACGCCAATTAGGAATATGAGGATGCTGATGGACTCGCCGTTAAAGAATCTTTCCATATGGATTACCTACTTTCAAAAAGTACAAATCGATAAAATATAACGGTTAAACCACAACTGACTTTAACACCAATAAGGGTATTCATCAGTAAAAGGTAGTAGCTTTTTTGGATTAGGGTCAACTCTTGATTCATATAGAACACAATCAGTATACCGGTTAATAATAACAAGAGATAAATGGTTTTTTCAATACGGTTTAGTATATCCAGACTGACATTTTTGGTATCGGTTGTTAGATATTGAATGGTAAAAACACCGGCTAAAATGGCACCACCTTGAAAACCACCGCCGGGTGTTAAGTGGCCATTATAGATGATGTAAAGACCATATAATATGATGATTGGGTATACAAGTCCCATGGTTTGCGCAAATAATTCAGAATGTTTTCCCATTAATAATCACCTTCATGTCTAGAAAAATAAATGATACCGATGACCGATACGAGTAACAATAAGGTTTCAAAAAAAGTATCAAAGAGACGATAATTAAGATATATAGCAGTAACGCTATTTTCTGCCCCTGTATCCGCTTTAAAATTATTAATGTAGTAATGAAAAAGATCCGTGCTTGTCTCAAGCGGTATAACATTTACAGAAATAATGAGTAGGAATATGCCAATTATAAAGGCTGCAGTAACGATACGTCTCATAGTAACTCATCACCTTCTTCTTCAAAAATATACTCATAATCAATATCAAAGGCATTATGTTCTATGAGATAAGTCACCAAACCGTCATAGAGATAGTTGGATTGGGAGCCGAACATAGTAATACCTTTATTATCATGCTCAACAATGACGTCATAGTCGTGATGACCATGAATTTCATCAAATGTTTCTTTTGTGTCGATCAAATCCAGCTCTAGTTCATGTTCTCTTAAAAAGTTATCCATCATTGTTGTAAGGTTATTTTTAAGAACATTAAATTCAGGTTGCTTTTCAAGTAAAGTAACATGTCCTGAATAGTAAACACGAAAAACACGGTATTTTTTTATGGCAACTAGATATAAAACAGTTGATAATGTACAACCGATAACAGCCTCAGCCATAGCAACATCAGGCGCCTGATAGAGCACATAGGCAAAAGAACATAGCAGTGAGAAGACACATAAATAAATAACGGCATGTCTCAAGCTATTGGTTTGAATCGATGCGATTGCGAAAACGACCATCAAGAACAGAACAACATATAACATGTCAGTGCTCCTTTCTGGGTCGATGACCACTTAAATAGGCGCCTCTAACGGTAAAATGGCTAGCTAAAGGGTTAAGTAGTAAAGTTAACAAAATTAGAAAAAGCATTTTCAACGAAAAAGTAGATAAACCCTTATACAAAACGATTCCAACAGATATGAATAAAAAGCCTGCACTATCAATTAATGAAGAAACACTTGCACGTGTATAAAAATTCTTATACCGGTACAAACCAAACAGTCCAATGACGATAAAGAGAATACCAATGGTAATAAAAATCATTCCGGCAACTTCATAAACAGTCATCATATATCCCCTTTCTTTTGTAAGAACCTGGTAATAAATACAATACTTATAAAACCAAGAAGGGCATACACCAAAGCTACATCCATCAAATAAGCTTGATCTTCAATGACAGTATAAAGTAAAATGATGAGAATAAAAATGGCAGAAAAAAGATTAAAGCCTAAGATTCGGTCCCAAATGGTTGGGCCAAGAAGTACCCTAAGAAGACAAAGTAATGACAAAAGTAATAGAATATACATCAAATAAGACATTAGTAGTTGTCCCCTCTCTTAAGTATTTTTTCAAAAGGACCAAAGATGGCATCAGCTTGAGCCTTTTTGTCATGGGTGGTTGGATACAGCCACAAAATTATGAGGTGATGATTGGTCTTATCAATAGTGACCGTACCTGGTGTTAGAGTAATGCTATTTGCCACAAGACATTGAAACCAGTGGTTATTGATAGATGTGTCGAGTTCAATAATCACTGGATCGATATTATTTTTTGAAATTGAGATAACTGTCGAAATGGCCGATTTAATGATTTGAAAAATCAAAACGATAAAAAACCACAGGAAAAGATAGAGAGGTACACGATAATTTTTGACATGGTCATTATTAGAAAACAAGAGTCGAACCATGATGACAGTAACAAGTGAGGCAATTGAGCCCGAAATGAGGGTAGACAATCCAAAGGATCCGTTCATAATACACCATAAAAGTAAAAGGGCCAGCGCAGTGTCCCAGTACGGTCGGATATACTTCATAATAACTTCTCCCTTCATCAGTCGGTTATCAGTCAACCCTATTTTAACAAAAAACATTGCTAAGTTCAATCAATATAACACAAAATAAGGTTGAAATAAAGGACAAATTTCGTCATAATTTTGTCACAATAATTTGGTATAGTAGAGTTAATTGGTTAAAATGAAATGAAACTATTTAGAAAATGGAAGTGATTAAATGTATCAGATTAATATTTTAATTGTTGAGGATGAAGAAAAATTAAGAAAACTTATTAAAAAATATTTATTTTTAGAGGGATTTCATGTTCATGAAGCTTCTAATGGTATAGAAGCTTTAAAGATTTTTGATACGGAGACCATTGATTTGGTCGTTATGGATGTTATGATGCCTTTTAAAAATGGCTATGAAGTCAGTAAGGAGATTCGAAAGACAAGTCAAGTTCCGATTATTATGCTAACAGCAAGATCGGCAGAAGATGATAAGCTTCAAGGATTTGATGTTGGCATTGATGATTATGTCACAAAACCTTTTAGTACAAGAGAATTGATGGCAAGGATCAAAGCATTGCTGAAAAGAACCAATGTGACATCCACCAATGAAAAAATGCAGTTTGGGGTATTGTCGATTGATACAGGTGCAAGACGTATACTCGTCGATGGAGAAGATATGACCTTTAGTCCCAAAGAATATGATTGTTTAATGTATTTTGTAGACAACGCCAACCAAGCGCTTTCTAGGGAACAGATTCTTAATCGAGTTTGGGGATTTGACTATTTTGGAGATGACCGGACAGTGGATACGGTTATTAAACGACTCAGGAAAAAAATGGGTATTGAAGGTGATCGTATACAAACAGTAAGAGGTGTAGGCTATAGGTTTGAGGTGTAAGTATGAAGACAATTAGGGGTAAATTATTTATAGCTTTTTTAGGGTTAGTCCTTATCATCTTCTTCATACTTTGGTTAAGTATGGAGTTTTTCATAGAACCTTATTACTACAGACAAAAAGTGACCACCATGCAAAAAACCATACAGCAGATTGAAACCATTATTCAAGTGAGCCCATCTCCTATAGACAGAATTCAAGATTTTGAATATTTGGGATATAATTTTGAAGGAAAAATAAGTATATATGACGCAGAAGCGGGTATTGTTATATCCGATGAGGATGTGTTAAAATATTCAAAGGGAAAAATTATAGAAAACATCGAAGTGAATGGGGTAAAAGCTTATGTTCTTGAAACCAATTATCCGGTAAAAGAAACCAGGTGGCTCGTTTACAGTGAACGACTTTCAAGTAACGGTGTTGTTATGTTACAAATCCCTATAACCGCAATGGATCAGACACTTGAAGCGGTTAGTGCGTTTATGAATTATGTGGGTATTATTATTATGATTATTGCCATGTTTATGGCAGGTATTATATCGACGAGTATGACCCGTCCGATTAAAAGACTTACTTTAATGGCAAACCAGTTACGTCAACTCAAGTTTGATGTACAATATGAAGAAGATAGCAAAGATGAGTTTGGACAATTGGGTGCTACTTTTAATGCATTAGCCACCAGGCTAGATGCCACCATTAAAGCACTTCAATATGAGTTAAGTAAGGAAAAGGCCTTAGATGTTCTTAGAAAAGAATTTGTAGCACAAGTATCACATGAACTTCAGACACCTTTATCCATCATACACGGTTATATTGAAGCCCTAGAAGACGGTGTTGTGGAATCCGATGAAGAGCGTAAGGATTATTATAAGATTATATATGAAGAAAGTGATAAAATGAGCCATATGATTAAGGATCTGTTACAGCTTTCCGAGCTTGAAGCAGGTACATTTTCAATTATAAAAGAAGATATGGATTTAAAATCATTTTTTGATCATATACAGGAAGCTTATCAAACACTTTTGATTCAATCTGATAAAAGCCTTCATTATAAAGCATTAAAAACACCTGTCATGATAAAGGGCGATCGGATTAAACTGGAACAGGCCATAAGAAATATACTTAATAACGCCATAAAATATGCCGATGAAGGATCAGAGATAAGATTTGAAACACTACTTGTGGATCGTTGTGTTACAGTCACTATAAGTAATAGGGGTCCACACATTGAAGATGATGATATCCCTAAGATATTCGGAAGCTTTTACAAAGGTAAGAACAGTGAAGGAAAAGAAGGAACGGGCATAGGACTTGCGGTTGCAGGTAAGGTATTTGACCATCATCAGATTAGTTATATAGTTCGTAACACCTCTGATGGTGTCAAATTCATCATAAGATTTTCGTTAGATGAGATTTCAACAATATAGTTATGATACTTTTAACAACGATATATGACAAAAGGAAAAGGTGAAATATGGATGGTTTAGAAAGAAGAGATAAGATTATGGAAGTCTTAGGGGATAACACCGAAGCGATAACAGGGACGCAAATGGCTAAGATGTTTGAAGTCAGCCGACAAGTTATTGTACAGGACATAGCCTTGCTTAGAGCACAAGGTGTTGATATCATTTCCACATCGGAAGGTTATCGGATTTATAAGGCTAAGGCAGATACTTTTAAGAGAGTTTTTTGTGTAAAACACCCTGAAGATGCCATAGAAGATGAGCTTTATATTGTTGTTGATAATGGTGGCCTATTGTTAAATACCATCGTGAGTCATCTGGCTTATGGAGAGATCTCAGTGGATATGCATCTAGGTTCTAGAAGACAAGTGAACGATTTTCTTATTAGAACTTTAAGTAAAGAATTTGTACCGCTTATGGCATTAACAAAGGGTAATCACTATCATACAGTAGAGGCAAAATCAGAAAATATATTGGATGTCATTGAAAATGAACTGCGTCAAAGAGGGTATCTTGTAGAAGAATAAGTCGGATATAATGGACATTCATTGTTATCTTCATTAGATTTATGATATAATAATCAATATGCGATAATTCTAAAGCATGAATGATTAATTAAATAGATTGATATGAAAGTAGAGGAACTGCTATGGCGGATAAGCTAAATGTTTTGTATGTATCACCGGAAATCGTTCCATATGCTGCGACCGGCGGCTTGGCTGACGTTGCGGAAGCCTTACCTTATGCCCTTATGGCTCAAAATGTTGAAACAACAAGAGTAATGCCAAAATTCAAAGGAATCAGTGAAAACTTTCCTATAAAAAAATCCTTCAGTTTCATCGTTGAAGCTGGAGGTAAGGCTAACGTTGCAGATGTGTATTATTTAATAGAGGAAGGTCTAACCACTTACTTTATTGGAAATGACAACTACTTTAACCGCGATACTTTTTACGGTTATGATGATGATGGTGAACGTTTTGGCTTTTTCTGCAAAGCTACTTTAGAAATGTTAATGTTTCTGGATTTAAAGCCGGACATTATTCATTTGAATGACTGGCAAACAGCTTTAATTGGTTTACTTCTAAAGGAAGAATATTCAAAACTTGATTTTTACAATAAGATTAAGATTATATTTACCATACACAATTTACAATATCAAGGCGTTTTTGAAAGAGATACGCTTGATGCACTTAACTTATCGCCCAGATATTTCAAAGTTGAAGCCATAGAATATTATGGTAAGATTTGTTTTATGAAGGCAGGTATAGTCTATGGTGATTTAGTTACGACAGTTAGTAAAACCTATGCTAATGAAATCCAGACGCCTTGGTTTGGCTATGGATTGGATGGTATTTTAAGAAAGTATAGTTACAAAATAAGAGGTATTGTAAACGGAATCTATTATGACAAATACAACCCTGAAACAGATCCTGCATTGTTGTTGAATTTTGGCGCATCGAATTTTAGAACAAAACGTCTGGAGCATAAAAAGTTGGTACAGAAAAAAGTGGACCTACCTCAAAAAGACGTACCATTGTTTGGTGTTGTAACAAGACTTGCAGAGCAAAAAGGTATTGATTTGATTATTTATGCCATGGAACAGCTTTTGCACGAAGATGTACAGTTCATGATACTAGGCTCGGGTGATCAATATTATGAAAAACGTTTAAAAGAATTAATGGAAGAATATCCGGATAAAGTCAATGTTACAATACAATTTGATCAAAAGCATGCAAGACAGATTTATGGTGCTTGTGATTTCTTTTTGATGCCCTCACTCTTTGAACCATGCGGCTTATCACAACTTTATAGTTTAAGATACGGTGCGGTTCCAATTGTTCGTAAGACAGGCGGTTTAGTAGATACGATTGTGGATTATACGGAAAAACCAACCGAGGGAACCGGTTTTATCTTCAAAAATTACAATGGACAAGATTTTGAACTTAGTATCAGAAGAGCAATTAGTTATTTTTATAATAAGGAAACTTGGGAACTATTGGTTGAACGTGGCATGAACAAGCGATTTTCATGGGAAAATTCTGCCAGTCATTACATTGAATCTTATAATGATTTAATGCAATAATCCATAGGAGATTAGGATGACAATAGATAAAAAAAAATCCAGGCCGGTAATATTTCTTTTGGCATTGTTAATCTTTGTGTTGATTTATGGCCTGTTCATACGTCCAAACTATCATTTAATTAACAGAGGCACAATATATCTAGAAGCGATTGGTTCAGGAAAACTGGATGCACTCAAAGGGTCACAAATCACAACCATGTCAGATGGTTATTATATTGCTACAAGAGAAGGCTTAACCAAATACACCTTTGATCAAAAGAGTGTTTGGAATAAGTCTTATCATCTGAATGAGCTTCTTTTTCTTGTAGAAGCACCGTACATGGCAGTAGTCAATATAACAGGAAAAGAAACATATATTTTTAATGGCGATGGGAACATTGCAACCATTAGAACAAACCACAATATAGTTAGTGGTAGTCTCAACGAGGTTGGTTTCCTAGTTTTGGTTTTAGAAGAGGACAATAAGCATTTTATAAATATGTATGATTATCAGGGCAGAATAGTTGTTGAAAGAAGAACTATTTTTAATGAAGATGGATTTCCAATTTCAGTAGCGGTTGCCAAAGATGCATCGCGCATGATGACATCACATTTAGATGTAACGCAGCATGTTATTGAATCAATCATTACCTTTTTAGATTTTTCTGGTAAAGGCGAAGAGTTTACAGACCGAGTGGTAGGTCACGATCGTCTAAACGGAACATTGGCAGCTAGAATTAATTTTCTGGATAATGAGCATGCAGTTGTTATTGGGGATAACCTTCTATCTTTTTATTATATGAATCCATTACCGGAGCTTATTAAATCCATACCCCTTGATGCGGAAATTGAAGATGTAGATGCGTTAAATGAGCAGCTAATCTTAAAGTTTGGTAAAGCAATTAACCCCGGAGGCGAAGATTTTAGCCAGAAAGTCGTGATTTTCTCTAAAAAAGGTGAGGTTGAAAGTGAATTAACATTTGAAGATGAAGTGACCAATCTATCCACTCAAGGGGACGCACTTTATGTGATTCAAGGTACGCGTGTCATGAAATACGTAGGACAGCGGAAAGTATGGGAAACCAATCTGCACAAAGATGTAGTAAATATATATGAACTTAGTAATAACCGATATTTAATAGAGTATGAATATGACTTTGAGATACTTAAGTTGAAAGATATATAGATACGTTGACAATTGGAGGCTATCGATGAATACATTAGACATAATGCTCATAGCCATCATTCTTTTTTGCGCTATAAATGGAATGATTAAAGGCTTTGTAAAAACTTTATTTGGACTATCATCTACCATAGTGGCATTGGTGTTAACTTTATTAATTTCGCCACAGGTCAGTGGGTTAATTATTAACAACACCTCATTTGATCAGATGATTGGAGAAAAAACAGTAGAACTGCTTAAGATAGAAAATTTGATGGGTGATCAGGATACTGAGTTGGAAGAAGTCATTGTATCCGGAGCGATTAATTTGCCTGGAAATATCTTAAGGTTTCTTGAAAAAAACAACACACCTGAGATTAATGACAAATTAGAAGCCAATGGATTAGGTGATTATATTAGTGGATCCATAGCTACGATGGCGGTTAATGCTTTTGTTTTTCTGATAGTATTTTTAATTGTGTCTCTCTTGTTGAATGCGGTGGTGATTGTTTTAGATATTATAACGAGGCTTCCGATTGTCAAATCTATGAACAAATTAGGTGGGTTTTCGGTAGGGCTTGTAATTGGTGTTCTTATTGTATGGGTGGCGACGATGTCACTATCTTTTATTATATCCATTCAAGCTACAGAAACTTTGTCAGAATTAATTGAAAGTTCGATTTTTACAAAACTCTTCTATTATAATAATCCAATACAGTTTTTTATTATGAACTTAGGTAATGCGTTGAAATAAGGAGTTGTCTATAAAAATATTAGGGTGATGCCTACATATAAAAAACCAATTAAGTCTTTAAGCAAATAGCTTAGAGGCTTTTTTAATGAAAATATTATAAAGGGGTCCCATGAAAACCCTTCCAGAGTGTGTATGATTATGGCTTCCACCAGGAACTTCATGGTCGGTGATGGCAAGAACTGTATTTGTTTACTTTATTTTCTCAAGGAAAGTCACACTTTAGTATTTGGCCTAAAAGCGTGGCAGAATACGTCAAGGACCTTTCCAATCAAACCGTTCAGAAATATGAGCAGAGCTCATAACGAAGCGA
>PGZV01000004.1 GCA_002841495.1 Firmicutes bacterium HGW-Firmicutes-2
CAGCGCCTAAGTTCATTATAGTAAAAATAAAACAAATGAGCATTGAATTTTACTATATGTTCATTATACAAGGAGATATGCTGAAGTAATAGCTCAAGGAAAAAATCCCATCGCTCTACGTATAATTCTATAACATTAACAACAACCAATTCATCACCTTTTTCGTCAAATATTAGTTTATTCTATCTTATAATCTATAATTATAGCACAAGTATGCTTTTTGCATATAAAATATCTTGAAATTCAGTGAAGATAAAATACCTAGGCCGCAATGATAACAACTATCATTAGCATTGACAAATACAAAAAAATGACTTATGCTATACTTGAGAATAAAGTTAAGGCTAACCTTAAAAAGGAGTTGTCAAAATGAATAGAGGCGAAGAAGATTATATAAAAGCAATTTATGAAATTGAAAGTCGACAGCAAAATCTAGATTTGGTATCTAATCTTCAGCTCATGCAATATTTTTCTCATACTGCTCAAACGGTTAATGAGATGATTAAAAAACTAACTAAGAAGAAGTTGGTCGAATACAAACCTTATAAAGGATCTAATTTGACACAGGATGGGAGAAGGAGTGCCATTCGGTTGATACGTGTACATAGAATATGGGAAACGTTTTTAGTAGAAAAACTAGGTTATTCATGGGAGGAAGTCCACGAGGAAGCAGAGAGACTTGAGCATATTACCAATAGTAAAATGGAAGAAAGACTCTTCACTTTTTTGGGAGAACCGGAAGCGTGTCCCCATGGTAATAAAATACCCAGTACCGAGCATCATACGGAAAATAATGAAAGAAAAGAACCGCCTAAAAAAGCACTCATTGATGCAGTTGAAAAAAAAGTATATTGCCTTGAGAGTGTAGTTGATGACAAAAAGATATTAACTTATTTAAATAGTATAGATATCCGAATAGGACAAGAATTTTTAGTAACTAGAATAGACACGATCAGTGAACTGATTGAACTGTCTACGAACAATCAGACGATTGTAATCGGTTATAAAGTCGCGAAGTGTTTATTTATAAGTGCATGTTAGCAATCAATCAATAAATAGAGAGTCTGAAAACAATTCATGAAAGATTTAGAGGTGAATATTATGCGAATTAAATTGAAAAAATATAATAAAATTATAGGTGTATTCGTATCTGTTATGATGGTTTTGATGATAGCAGGTTGTGCAAAAGAGCAAAATGAAGATAATGGTAAAATAAAAATTGTAACAACAACAACGATGTTAGCGGATCTGGCAAGAGTTATAGGTGGCGATTATGTTCAGGTTAATGGCCTAATGGGACCTGGTATAGACCCTCATTTATACAAAGCAAGTGCAGGAGATGTAAGCGTTATTCAAGAAGCGGATCTAGTGGTCTACAATGGTTTGGATTTGGAAAGTAAACTGGGAGAAATATTTGCGAGTTTAGAGAAAGAAGAAAAAGTTGTTGTCATGATTGCAGAGGGATTACCCGATGCCGATCTGATCATGGATGAAGAAACTGGGGGCTATGATCCTCACATCTGGTTTGATGTGAATCTGTGGAAAATGGCATCTTCAAATCTGCTTGAGGGTCTTATTAAAGTAGATCCTATGAACAAAGAGGTATACATCAAAAACCATGAAGCATATGTGAAGGAACTTGAAGTATTGAATAGTTATGTGGGGGAAGAAGTTGCTTTGATTCCTGAAAGCGCTCGAGTCATTATTACGGCTCACGATGCTTTCCAGTATTTTGGTAAAGCATATGGTATGGAAGTTTTAGGTTTACAAGGTATATCGACAGAATCAGAGGCCGGAACCGGTGATGTAAAGAGTTTAGCTGATTATATTGTTGAAGGACAAATCAAAGCAATCTTTGTTGAGTCAAGTGTGCCAAAAAGAAATATTGAAGCTTTGCAAGAAGCCGTTAAAGCACAAGGCTTCGACGTTGAAATCGGTGGAGAATTATATTCTGATTCCTTAGGTACTACAGGAACGGATGCTGAAACATATATTGGAACAATGAGAAGCAATGTAGAAACAATAGTTAATGCATTGAAATAGATGCACGATGGATGAAGGGAGGGATTGACTTGTCTAAAGAGGTTGAATTCGTAGTAGAAGTAGAAGATATGACTGTAGCCTATCATGTTAAACCGGTTTTGTGGGATGTGGATCTTAATGTACCAAAGGGTGTACTAATGGCAATAGTAGGACCAAACGGTGCAGGTAAATCCACATTGCTTAAGGCGATGTTGAATCTCATTAAACCCATTTCAGGACGCGTTCTTTTTAATGGAGAGAGTTATGAAACTCAACGAAAGCATATTGGCTATGTGCCACAAAGAGGTAGTGTTGACTGGGATTTTCCGACAACGGTACTGGATGTCGTACTAATGGGCAGATATGGACATATAGGTTGGATCAAAAGATCGAGTTCTAAAGATAAAGAGCTTGCAATGATAGCACTAAAAAAAGTCGCGATGGAAGATTTTTCCAATCGACAAATCAGTCAATTAAGTGGTGGTCAGCAACAAAGAGTCTTTTTAGCTAGAGCACTTGTACAAGACGCAGATATCTATTTTATGGATGAACCTTTTCAAGGGGTGGATGCAAAGACGGAAAAAGCGGTTATTGAGATTCTCAAAGAGCTTAGAAAACGCGGGAAAACGGTAGTGGTCGTGCATCATGATTTGCAAACGGTGAAGGACTATTTTGATTGGGTAACGCTCATCAATACACAATTAATAGCTTCCGGTCCTGTAGAAGACGTATTCACGGAAGATAACTTAAGAAAAGCATATCGAAGCACCGGAAAAATATTGAAAGGTTAGGTGAGGCATGTGAATATACTAGAGCTACTTGCCAATGACTACACCTTACGTGTCGTAGCGCTTGGTTCTGCAATGCTTGGTTTTGTAAGTGGGATTGTAGGGAGTTTTGCAGTGCTTAATAAACAAGGGTTATTAGGGGACGCAATCTCACATGCATCTCTTCCCGGCATTGCAATTATGTTTTTACTCATTCAAACAAAAAGCACAGAGTTGTTTATGCTGGGTGCACTGATTGCCGGGCTTACGGCTACAGCACTTATTAATGCGATTGTAAAATATTCAAGAATTAAAGTTGATAGTGCTATGGCTTTGGTATTATCTGTTTTTTTTGGATTCGGGTTAGTTCTATTAACCTATATTCAGAAAATACCCAATGCTAATCAAGCAGGTCTTGAAAAATTCATATTTGGTCAGGCATCAACATTGTTAAGAAGAGACATATATTTAATATTAATAATTGGCCTCATTTTGATGTCATTGACTATTGTTTTTTGGAAAGAGTTTAAGATTGTGACTTTTGATGCGGATTTTGCAGATAGCATAGGTATATCAAGTAAGAGAATATCCTATATTCTCTCAAGTATGATTGTCTTGTCGATTATTATTGGCCTACAGAGTGTTGGCGTTATACTTATGAGTGCATTGCTTGTCGCACCAGGCGTAGCAGCAAGACAATGGACAAATAAACTTTCAGTCATGATTGTTTTAGCAGGAACTTTTGGTACGGTTAGCGGTCTTGTTGGAACGATCATCAGTTCTTCAATGCAGAAGATGCCAACGGGTCCAAGTATAGTATTGGTCATTAGTTTTATCGTATTTGTGAGTATGATACTGTCACCAAGTCGAGGTATTTTATGGCGATATGTACGTCAAATAAAACATCAGTCAGATATTAATGAGGATCAGGTTCTACTAAACTTATATGACTTAGCAATGAATCATAATAACCCACACCACAGTCATAATATTGCTGCAATTGAACCAATGAACACTCAGGGTGGTAAAAAACTAAAGCAATTGAAATACATCTTGGGTAATCTGCAAGCAAAAGCTTTGGTTAAAGAAGAACAACTTGATGGGTGGTCCATTACAGAAGAAGGGCTAAATTATATCATGAAACATCCTATGAGAAAGGAGGAGAACGATGTCACCTCAAATTGAAATTCAAATCATCGCTGTTATTGTTGCAATAGCATGTAGCATACCGGGTGTCTTTTTGGTACTGCGTAAAATGGCAATGATGTCAGACGCAATTACACACACCATTCTTCTTGGAATCATCATAGGATTCTTTATTGTCCATGACATAAGTTCGCCTTTTTTAATTATTGGTGCGACTTTAACGGGGCTTTTTACAGTGTATATGGTAGAACTTTTGACACGAACCCGATTAGTTTCAGAGGATTCGGCAATTGGTATCGTGTTTCCCTTTTTATTTAGTATTGCAATCATATTGATTACGCGATATGCCGGGAATGTTCATATAGATATAGATGCTGTTTTACTTGGTGAATTAGCATTTGCCCCTTTTAATAGATTGAGAATTTTTGGCGTAGATATAGGAGCTAAAGGGATTTATTCTATGGGTCTTATTCTAATAATTAATCTAGGGTTGATCTGGATTTTTTTCAAAGAAATCAAAATCGTAGTATTTGATTCTGAGCTAGCAGCAGTTTTGGGATTTTCACCCGTTTTAATACAATATGGGCTCATGACGATTGTTTCTGTGACAACAGTGGGTGCCTTTGAAGCTGTAGGATCCATTTTAGTGATCGCTTTTATGATTGGGCCACCTGTTTCGGCATATTTATTGACAGATGACTTGAAGAAAATGTTGTATATAAGTTCGGGTATTGGTGCTCTTAATGCGTTAGGTGGCTATCAGATAGCTTTTTATTATGATGTATCCATAGCAGGCTCTATGGCCACATTTACCGGTATTACTTTTATGTTTGTCTTTATTTTTGCACCCCAGAGGGGTATGATCTCTGTTGCAAAGAGGCGGAAATTCCAATCCATTGATTTCGCTAAAAAAACAATGCTCTTTCATATTCTTCATCATGAAGGGAAAGAAAATGAAGGCATTGAAAATGGCGTTTCAACAATTTATGAGCACTTAAACCTTAAAAGAGAGTTTTTAAAAAGAATGATTTTGCAACTCATACATGAAGAAAAGCTTCAAGAAGTATCAGGCGTGTATAAACTCACGGACAGTGGTAGGAAGTATACAATAGAAAGCTATGAATCTATTATTGAAAGCTTAAATTCTGAGTATATAAAATAGAAGAGTTATAAGTTACGTCATGGTTAATTGTGTAAAGCATTGTACTACAAATATAGTACAATAAATTTTTGAAAAAGGGCATTGTGTGACAAGCCTTTAGGTTTTGGTTATGCTATTCTTTAAATAGGAGGAGGAAGTCGTATGCATGCATGGGAGGCAATACAGCAATCATTGGACTACATAGAAGACCATATATCGGATAACATTAAGATGGAAAAGCTTGCAAATGTTGCAGCGCTATCACCTTACTATTATCAACGCTTGTTCAAGAGATTAGTTAAAAAGCCAGTAAATGAGTATGTGAAACTTCGTAGGTTGGAAAAAGCATCACAAGCGCTTAAATGCAATGAAAAACGTATCATAGATATAGCACTTGGAAATGGATTTACGGATCATGCAAACTTTACTCGAGCATTCAAAGAGGCTTATGATATGACGCCTGAGGCATATCGGCGTTGTCCTGTAATACTCAATCACTTTATTAAGCCAGACCTATTGCTGAATTATGTCATGGCTGAAGAAGATATACCGGTGATTACAGATGGGATTGTGATAGAAGTTACTCGAAAAACATTGGATGAACCACGTACATTTATTGGAATTGAAGGAGAAGTGCCTGAAAATGAACTTCTAGTCGGTAGATCGACGGGCATTGCAACCACAGGTTTAATTTGGGATGCATTCCACAGTCGAAAATCAAACATTCAGCAATTACTATCAAATGGTAACGAACTAGGCATTCTTTATATGGGTGAGGCTAGGGAAGGTTGCTGTACCTATATGGCCGGAGCTGAAACAACTTTAAAAGTAAAAGAAGAAGGATATGCGACCTATACACTTCCGTGTGGTGAATATGTTGTTTGCGGTTTTGAAGCGGAAACCTTTGAGGAGCTCATTGGACCCGCAATTTACAAAGCGCATATTTTCATGAAAAATCATCTGAAAAAGAAGGGCTTGACTTGCGGAGTGTTTGCCGCTGAGAAGTATTATGATACATATTCTGATACAAACTACATGGAAATATGGCTGCCATTAAGTACGTCACAAGAGACCTTGAAAATGCAGAAAACATGGGATATTAATGATGGAACAATAAAGCCCTCTATGGCAATGATCAAAGATTATGTAAATAGTACATTATTTGACGCTTTATGTTTTTTTATAGAGACAGAATATCAAAGTAAGCCTGTCCTAGAATACAGTAGATGCTCTTTGCAGTATGGTTGGAATGTGAAATACAAAAAGTCGGGCCGTTCTTTATGTACCTTGTACCCAATGGAAGGTTACTTTATAGCCCTCGTTGTCATAGGTGAACGGGAGCGGGTCGAGATGGAACTGTCACTCCCCTTATTTACAGAATATATGCAACATTTATATCACGAAACAAAAATAGGCATGGGTCAGAAGTGGCTCATGATCCATGTGACAGATGAAGCGATACTGGAAGATGTTAAGCAGTGTATCGCGATTCGTAGAGGTAGGAGGCAATAGAGATGGCAATTATATCAAAAATAAGTTTAATTGAACAACCAAAGCAGCACGTATTGTCGATTCGCACGGTTATCCATTTCAATAACTATCCGAAAATGGCTGAGCAAGCATTTAGGGAAATTATGGATTATGCAGACCGCAATGACTTGCTGCTTTCTGGAGGTCCTTTTGTATGTTACCATAATACTGATTTAGAAAATCTTGATGTGGAAATGGGCTTTTCTGTAGCTAAGCCTTCGCCGGGGAATGGTGCCATTATAGGGTATACGATTCCTGTTCAAAAAGGTGTATCAGGTATTTTCTTAGGCGCTTATGAAGATACGGACCCACTCATGATTGAGATTATGCAATGGATTGTTGAGCATGGGTTTGAACAACAAGGCAAGATCTATAATTATTATCTGAATGATGATCAGCGGGACTCAGGTGAGTTACTTACGCAGATTATTGTAACGATAAAATAAATCTGAAACTTTGAATGGATTATTTAATGAAATCAACAATCAATTCTTTAATTTGATTTTTTAGTTCTCTAACTTTATTAAGCTTTTCTTCATGTGTACCTGTATAATCTTCTGGGTTTTCTAAATCCCAGTGTAGTCTTATTGGACTACCAGGGAAGATGGGACACTCTGTTTCTTTGGCTCTGTTACATACAGTGATAACATATCCATAGAATTTCTGAGCTTTAACAAGGCTAAAAACACTTTGGGTTTTCTTTTCGCTTAAGTCAATGCCTTCTTCTTTCATAACTTCAACAACTAAAGGATTAATCTTTGTGGGAGCGAATCCGGCACTTTCAACCTCAAAATGGTCACCGCCCAGTTTTTTTAAAAACGCTTCAGCCATTTGACTTCTTGCAGAATTGTGAACACATACAAATAATACTTTTGTTTTCAAAGATATTGCCTCCTTAATATAGGCTTTTTTTTTTGATATAAAAAAACTGATTCATTAATTATAGCAAAACTGTGTCAAGAACCGTATGGGTATGTGTTAAATTTATGTAAAAGTCATATCTTATATTGGTTTAGCAGCGATCAGGAAGCTTTTTTCTAGCAAGCCAAACCCTATAACAAGCCTTTTTTGTCATCAGATTATGATATAATAATGGTTAAGGTTATGCGGATCATATCAAACTATTGAAAGGATTATATATGGATAAACTGGACTACAAAAAAGTATACAAAGAACTTTATCTTGCAAAGACTAACCCATCAATTATTGAAGTACCTTCAATCAGATTTGCAATTATTGATGGTGAAGGTGATCCAAACGGAGAAGCGTTTGGACTGGCTACAGCAGCGCTTTATAGTTTTAGTTACGCTGTAAAAATGTCCTATAAAAGCAAAGAAATTCCCCAGGGGTTTTATGACTACACGGTATTTCCTCTTGAAGGCGTATGGAGTTTGGTAGATAAAAGTAAACCCATAACGGATAAAAATAACTATGCCTATTCTGTTATGATACGCCAGCCGGATTTTTTGACAGATAAACTATTTGAGAGGTTTATTGAGGAAACTAAAAAGAAAAAGCCAAATGCTGATTTGGATAAGATTAGGTTCGAAACTATATCAGAAGGACTAGCCTGCCAAATGCTTCACATAGGAAGTTATGATGATGAGCCGGCAAGCTTTGACAAAATGAGGCAATACTGTAAAGTGAATGGATATGAGCGAGCATCACAAAAACATCGTGAAATCTATCTTTCAGACCCTCGTAAGACACAAGTCAACAAATTGAAAACAGTATTAAGGTTTAAGGTGAATAGTGTCCACTAAATGCTAGTGGTCTAGCAGGTTATATATTGTCATAGTGGAACGTGATTTATAAATTATTAATGTACACAAGTAAAGGGCTACTGGGAAATCGCCAGTAGCCCTTTACTTGTACTAATTATTCATTCTAAAAAGCCAAAACCTAGAATCGTCCTTTGATAACTTGGTCTTCAGATATTATGCCAGCTTCAACAAGTGCTCTTTGGAAAGAGGTGTTTTCTCTTGAAATTCGGATGGTGGCACCAGCAACAGTTTCGTATGATTTTTGAATTGTCTTAGTAGCACCAGTTACTGAGTCCCCATAGATACCAAAGAAATTGTTTTCATCGATACCTAACTTGTATTCGTCACCTTCGTAGTTCTTTCCTTCAAAATCGGTAAGTCCAGTCAACTCGGAGGCGTTCTTGCCAATCATTGTTTTAGCAATATTATTATAATTACCATTCCATCCACCGATTGAATGGAATCCATGAGTACCTTCAAGTGGTTGTGGTTTGCCATTTTCAAAAGTAACGCCGGAAAGCGTCAAAAACTCTTCCACAGTTGTATCATTGGTGATATCTTTATAAACGCCACGTAAGTTGATGACATGGGAGTAAATACTGAAGTCGAGTAAGGATAGACCCTCAAGCTCTTCAAACGCCTTAGGTTTTATTAATCCAGAACCTGATGTTAATACTGTGGGAATCAATCCGTCATTAATGGTTAACTGTCCCAATTTTGTTGTGTAATCATAATCGGCCTCGAATTTTGCCTCAAATAAATAGCGCGTCATAGGATCCACGATGCCATAAGCAACGGTACCATCATTGTCTACACCTACTACAAACAACGACATTTTGTCATTGGTCTTAATTTCAAACATAGATTCTCCGTTTTCAACGGATTCAGAGCCTATGAGAGCAGGCGTTGGCTCGATACTTGTATCAAATGTGACTGTTGCAGCCGGATCATTTCTCTTAATCCATTGATCGTTTTTTAATACGAGAAAATCCATTTCAAAGTCAGTGATGACACCTTTTTTATCGAGTGTCATTTTTGTTTCGATTTTTTCTGTTGCTTCTTCATAAGTGACACCTTTAGCTTCATCCTTCCAGGAATAACCAATATATTCACCAGAATAATCCGTTGAACTGCATCCGACAGCAGTGAGTACTAACACCACAAGCAATAAAATTGCTAATATTTTTTTCATAACGACCTCCAAAGTTTTTTATCACAACTCTTTGTGATAAATTTATCATACAATACTTGAAGGTTGAGAGCAATTGTCAAATGTCCTTTATATTCTTGGGACATTTGTCCTTTATTTGTTACGATCTATCCAAAACAACGCTGCTTCAGTACGATTGTTTACACCGATTTTTTCAAAGATTCGGCTGATGTAGTTCCTAACCGTTTTTTCGGCGATAAACATTTCTTTTCCGATTTCTTTATTGGTAAAGCCCTGAGCAATTCGACTTATGATTTCAATTTCTTGTAAGGTTAGTTCTGTATGTAGCTCCTTATCCTGAGCTGGGTTAACCAAACTATGAATCAACGAAGGGTCAAAACTTTTTTCGCCGGACAGGACACGTTCAATGGAAGAGAGAATCATCTTTCTGTCAATCGTCTTCATTAAATAGCCATCCGCACCGGCCTGTAAAGCTTCTTTTATTATGTAATCGTCACAGAATGCTGAAACTATGATGATTTTGATGTCCGGGTATTTTTTTTTAATCTGATAGCACATGGTAACGCCATCACCATCCGGCAACTTGTAATCCAATAGAATTAAGTCGGGAGCAGATGTTGCGATTTTTTCGAAAGTTTCAGCGCTCGTTTCTGCATCACAACACACATTATAGGTATCATTCTTTTCTAAGATGGATGCGAGTCCCAATCTTACTACTGCATGGTCATCTACAATCATGATGTTAATTTTATTATCCAACTATACCTCCCATGGGACGATAATCGATATTCGTGTCCCATTTACATCACTTCTGATATTTATTTCTCCGGAAATCATATTAATTCTTTCCAACATGGACTTAAGTCCCATCCCTTGAAGTGCATCAGGTTTCGATGTGTCGAATCCTTTGCCATCATCAAAGACAGTCATACTGAGTCCGTTGATGGTTGAATCAATAGTGACTTGGATGAGGGTACCTTGAGAATGTTTATTGGCGTTAATTACGGATTCTCTAATTACATAATACAGTTGATTAAGCTTATTCGTGCTAATGAACCCATAGTTAATCTGATCATTATTTTGACTTAGTTTAATTGCCATGCCATCAGGTGTCTTAAAATTCATTAACATGGTTTGAAGACGGACATAGAGATCATCCACATCATTTTTCTCAAAAGAAGAGGTATTTAAGAAGTCACGTATCCGTTCCATGACTTTATTTAGTTGAAATTTTGATTCACTAAGTTTTTGACTTAATTCCGTATCAGATGAATAATCATCTTGCAAGTTCTCTATTTGTATCCCAACAGAAAAAAGATCTTGTAAGATGACATCATGCATTTCTCTTGCCAACCGCTTTCGTTCTTTACCCACATTTTGTCTTGCTATAAGATAATTCAAACGTTTATCATTCTCTAGTTTAAATAGACGAATAACGCTGACAAAGAGCAATGTTATTATGATTGCAAGCAAAGCTCTTGAGACTTCCAATCTCATTCCAAAAAGACTTAGAAAAACAGATTGATCCATGAGTTGAGTCAATCCATAAAGGACAAAAGCAGCTGCCATTATATTAAGTTGATAACGCATCCATTTCATTTTACTGTAATAACGATCTCGCGTAGTCAACGTCAAAGCTACTCCAGTCATAAAAGCACTTGGAAAGCCTATCAAGTATCGAATCATCATATTCCTATCCCCAATAAAAAAAGTCGAGATATAAATACCCAAGCTGACAACTGATGTATAGATGAATAATACTCTTAAATCGGTTTTGAAAACATAATGGTTCATTAGTTTTAACGCAAAAAACAATAGAAAGATAAAAGACAAGCCGTTGAGTATCCAAATCAATTCCCTGAAAAAGACAAAACGATTACTGAATAGAGTCGTGAATGAAAACATGATCAACCATTCTACAATACCATGCAGTAGACCAAATAGACCTAAGTACTGAATGGAGTTCACGAGGGGAAAGGCCTTATGTTTTCTATTAATGTGCATTAAGGCACTTATACCTAAAGTGAAAAAAACCAGGCCATAAATAAAGTATATAAAAATCATTATACTGGTCACATCATTCATAATTAACCGCTCTCCTTAGACAAACAATTACATCCAACCAATTAGATAAGAGGCATGTCTATGTTTATGATACACGCAATTCTTCTATATGACCAGTATAAAAATACTTTTCACACTTGCGCAGGTGTGTTTTTCGAGATTTTATTAGAATGCTTGTATATTTAAAAAAAATAAAGTACAATATAGAAGATATATCTTCGTTTAATATCGATTATGAACGATTGAGATAAAGAGAAAGACTTTAAAATAGGGTGGTTATAGAGATGAAGCAAAAAAGACAGTTAAAAATACTTGTATTCTATATTCTTTTGCTTTTGTTTGTGATTACAAGTTGCGAAGAAAAAACACCTAGTAACGTTGGGTCTCAAAATATCATTCGTATTGGGATGATACCCAAAATTAGTGGAATTTCATACTTTGATCAATGTGCAGAAGGTGCAAAGGAATTAGCAGACCAATATGGCATGGAACTAATCTATAGAGGTCCATCTTCAGCAGATGCAGCATCACAGGTGAACATCATTCAGGATATGATTTATGATGGTGTTGATGTTATTGCCATAGCACCGGTTGATCCGGATGCTGTGAAAGTAATTCTAGACGAGGCGAGAAATAAAGGTATCATCGTTGTGACTTTCGATGCAGACTCAGTTGAAGAGAGCAGAGATGTTTTTGTGAATCAAGTTTCTGCAGAGCAGTTAGGCATGCACATTATTGACAATTTGGTCAAACTCATCGGCGACGAAGGCAATTATGCTATTTTGACGGCATCATTAACAGCAGACAATCAAAACACTTGGATTCAGTGGATGAAGGCCTATCAAGCGAATAAGTATCCGAAACTTAATTTGCTAACAATCGTACCTACGGATGAAGATCAACAAAAAGCTTATGCACACACACGAAATCTGATACAGGCGTATCCCGAACTTGATGGTATAGTCGCCATGTCTACAGAAGCAGGGCCGGGAGCAGCTCAAGCCGTTAAGGTTTTAGGGAAAAAAGATGATATTAAGCTCTATGCTTTAGCTTTGCCCAATGATATGAATGATTATTTGAAAGAAGGGTCCGTGCATTTGACGACATTGTGGAACCCTTATGACTTAGGACGTTTGACAATAGAGGTTGTTCATATGTTACTGCAAGATGAGAATATTGTTGATGGTGCTACGTATGGTGAGATCGGACCAATAAAATATATTGAATCTGAAAAAACGATCATAATGGGAGAGCCATTAGACTTTAATGCGATGAATGTGGATGATTTTGATTTTTAGGCAGAAATGGTGGATTGTATGAGCATAAGAAAATATTTTAAGAACCGCGAAAGCTATATATTCTTAATGACAATTATTCTATGGGTATCGATATCTACAACGAATTTAAACTTTGCTAATCCAAGATATCTACTTGAGCTTATTGGTGTTAATAGTGTATACTTCATATGTGCTTTAGGCGTACTGCCATTAATGATTAAGGGACACTTTGACTTGTCAATAGGTGGTATGATTGCATTCACGAGCGTTTTATTATCCGCTATAGGCAGTTGGTTTTTCTTGCCTGCGCCTTTAGTTATCTTAATAGGTGCCATTATAGGTTTGCTGGTCGGGATGTTAAACGGGGCATTAATATCGAAGTTTAAAGTTTCTTCTGTTGTCGTGACGCTTGCAACCATGTACATCTTTTATGGTGTATCAAAATATATTTATAATACTTTTACAGAGCACTTTAGGATAATTGGAGAATATAAGATTCAAGATTATAATGGCATTATTGAAAATATGAGTGTGCTAATAATGGCGCTCCTTACATATTTGATTCTGAAACATACAAATTTTGGGCGTAGTGTATATGCTTTTGGTGGTGATAGAAAACTAGCCATACAAAAAGGGTATCATGAGTCAGTTTCAATTATTAAAGCCCATGGTTATTGTGGGTTAAGTGCTGGCGTAAGCGCGGCACTACATTTGATTACGTTTAACCAAAACAGTGTGGATGCATATCTGAATATTGAATTTGAGTTAATTATTATTGTTATATTAGGTGGTTTACATATATTGGGCGGGTATGGCACGGTTTTTGGCACTTTGATAGCAAGCTTTTTTATCACTATACTCAAAAGCGGTTTAGTTTTTGCAAGAATTCCGGTATTTTGGCATGACATGATGATTGGAGCCATTATCATTCTTGTCATCGCGTATGGTGTCTTTAAAGAGCGGTATAAAAAAAGAAATATCAAAGTAGGTGA
Source organism: Firmicutes bacterium HGW-Firmicutes-2 (assembly GCA_002841495.1). Lineage (GTDB taxonomy): Bacteria > Bacillota > Clostridia > Lachnospirales > Vallitaleaceae > Petrocella. The sequence continues at coordinate 13,874 of PGZV01000004.1, forward strand.
AACCTAATGCTAAACACATATGAAAAAAAATTGCTTGGATTTCTAGTTGGTATCATAATTTTGGGAACAGCTTTGTTTGGTAGTGAATTTTTGTCCATGAAAACTTTACTGATCATGGCGAACCAATTACCGGAATATGGTCTTATTTCGATTGCCTTAATGATTACATTAATTGTTGCAGGGATGAATCTATCCATAGTATCCATGACAACACTAGCAGGTATTATTGGGGCATTAACCATGCATTATTTTGAAGGCTTGGGTTCTTTTTCAGTCGTGATCGGCATTATCGTGATGCTATCGGTCGGTGCGTTGACCGGCGCAATCAATGGCGCGGTAGTAAGTTTCTTAGAAGTGTCACCTATAGTAACAACCCTTGGTACGATGATGCTTTTTAAAGGCGTGGCTTTAAATATTACCCAAGGGGGAGCGATTAGATCCTTCCATCCTTTTTTTACCTATATCGGAAATGGTAAAATATTAGGAATGCCTTTCCCATTATTTGTTTTTATAGTCGTTGCCATTATAGTGGGATGGATTCTAAGTTCAAGTGATTTTGGTAAACAACTGTATCGTATTGGAAAGAATAAAGAAGCGGCCATATACTCCGGCATTAATGTGAAGAAAGTTATCTTTATGGCATATATTCTTGCAGGTATTGTTGCCGGAATCACAGCCATGGTCATGACGGCGCGTTATAATTCAATTCGAGTTGATTATGGTGAAGCGTACCTACTTAATGGTCTGGTTATTGTTAGTTTAGGCGGTATAGATATTAATGGTGGTAAAGGAACAATGAAAGGCATGCTGATTGCAGTCACTATTATAAGTGTGATGCTGAGGATTTTGAATTTAGCGTATATGGATTCACACTTGATGAGTGCGATTATGGGTGTGATTCTATTGGTGAATATTTTTATTCAGCATTATTCTAATCAACGGATGAAACGTAAAATAGAAAAAGAGATATAGGTGATGAGATGTTTGGTATAGAGCGATTACAAGCCATAAGGGTGCTTGTCAAAGAAAAAAAATCTGTTGAAGTAACATATTTAAGTAAAGAGCTTAATGTTTCTGAAGTGACGATTCGAAGAGATCTGGATAAGCTTGAAAAAGAAGGGCTTGTTGAGAAAACCTATGGTGGGGCTATTTTGATTGAAAAAGATCATGGGTCCTCTATTGTAAATCCGCCCCAATATCAAAATGATGTTGAAAGCGAAGTCAACCAAATATTTAGTAAAATAACGGGCGTAGCTGCAAAGCTAATCGAACAAGGAGATACGGTTTTTGTTGGTGGGAGCACCATGGGGATTGAGTTGGTTAAGTGCCTTGTTGAAAGCAAAGAGATGATTGTTGTAACAAATAATATCGAGATTGGTATGTTTATTTATAAAGAAACCAATCATAAGCTGGTTATGATTGGTGGAGAGATTGATATGGGGAGCGGTAATGCAAGTGAGTTCGATCAACTCGACGAACTACTTATTGAAAAAGCTTTTATAACAGCCGATGGTGTAGATTTGCAATATGGGTATACAGTCAATGAAAAAAATGAAGTCCGTTTATATAAAAAATTAGAAAAAGTGTCGCGAGATGTTATTCTAGTTGTTCCAAGTGAACGTTATGATAAGCGAGGTCTAACAAAAATGGCGCCATTATCCTCCATCATGACGATTGTATCAGATAAAGAAATGCCGGATGAATTTAAAGCCTACTATTTTGAAAATAATATAAAAGTGCATACATCGATGTTAAACTAATCATGGGAGAAGTCTATGGGTGAAAAAGGTATTTTAATAGAAAATGTTAAAAAAGCATATCATCATAATACGGTTTTAGACATAGATCAAGCTTATTTAGCCTTAGGGAATATATATGGGATTATTGGTACCAATGGCGTGGGAAAAACGACGCTACTTAAGATCATCAGTGAGAAGATCTTGCCGGATTCAGGGTTTATTAAACATGATTTAAGCATTGAAATGGTATGTCATGAAAATGGTTTGTTTCAAGATATGACGGTTTATGAAAACATGTTTCTAAATAGAGAACCTAAGCTATCTTTCTTTGGATTAAAAAAGTATGATTGGAAACAAGTGAGGTTAAAAACAAAGGAAATTCTGAACGCTTTTAATCTAGATATTGATCCAAAAGCTAGAGTCAGCGAATTAAAAAGGGCAACACAAAAACTTCTAGAAGTCGTAATCGCCTTATCAAAAGAACCGGATGTATTGATTATAGATGAACCTCTAACCCTATTAGACTTAGAGCAAGTCCAGTTCTTAAATGATATGGTGAAAAACTTCATGAGCAGTGAGCGCATGACCATTTACTCATCTCATCGTTTGGATGAACTTTTTCAGGTTGTCAATCAAGTGATTACAATGAGAAACGGAAAAATAGTTGGGATTGTAGAAGCCGAAGAAGCGATTTCAGGCGGTTTACTAGAGTTTTCAGAAAAAGATATTCATAAATATCCAAAGCGCAGAATACGATTTGGAGAACCGATTCTAACGGTACAAGGTCTGAAAACAGAACATATTTTGAACATTGATTTTGAGCTAAGAAAAGGTGAAATACTTGGGATTATAGGGCTTCGTGGCGCGAATAAATCGACAATAGGCAAAGCTTTATTCGGGGCATTGCCTTATGATGGTCATATTAAAGTGGAAGGTTCAGAGAAAAGAATACGCACAACGACCCATGCTGTAGAAGCGGGGCTGTGCTATCTTGAAAGCTCCAATGAAGGCATGTTTGTAGAAGATTCGGTTATGGAAAATATCGTTTCGGCCAACGTACCCCGTGTACGTAGGTTGAGTAAAAGCGCCGAACGACTTGTATCAAAATACTATCTTGAACTATTAAACATTTCAAATACCCAAGTGGATTACTTGATGGAAGATATGAGTGCAGGGAATAAACAAAAAATTCTTTTGGCGAAGTGGTTTTTTAGTAAGTCAAAAATCTTTATTTTTAATAAACCGACTGCAAATGTCGATAATTCATCTAAGGTAGATATCTATAATATTTTTGCAGATCTTGCAGCGTCTGGTGCAGGGATCATCCTGATCAGTAATGACCTAGAAGAAGTTGCAGGATTGTGTGACAGAGTTTTAGTCATAGAAGGTGGAAAAATCAAACAAGAAATTAATAGAAAAGATTTATCGGTTCATAATCTCATTAAGATATTACAAGACTGGTAAATAGTATGCTCAGAAAACACCTCATTGAGGTGTTTTTTTTGTGGATTTAAAACAAGAAAAAACAAAATGAACACAATCGTACATAATAATACATAAATCTGTTGACAAACAATCAAAATAATTGTAATATGTAAACATACGAAGCAGAACAATCATAGAAGTAAATAAAAGATAATAACCATTCAAACAAATAATGTGTAGGAGTTGGCAAAATGATATGGCGATTTTAGAATTGAAAAATATTTCTAAGAATTTTGGTGGTGTTAAGGCCCTTCGAGGTGTTGAATTTGAACTTAGGGAAGGCGAGATACACGCCTTGATGGGAGAAAATGGGGCCGGTAAATCGACAACCATAAAAGTGATCACTGGTGTGCATCAACCCTGTGAAGGTGAAATTTTTCTAGATGGCAAAAAGATTGTCGTTGAAAACCCGAAAATGGGGTATGAATTAGGGATAGCGGCGATTTACCAGCATGTAACGGCATTTCCACATCTTAGTATTACTGAAAATATATTCATGGGTCGAGAAATCATGAATAAGTTCAATATGTATGACTGGAAAACTATGAATACTGAGGCACAAAAATTGTTGGATGAAATCGGTGGCGATATTGATGCGAAGACAACCATGAGTGATTTGAGTGTTGCAAAACAACAACTTGTAGAAATAGCAAAAGCTTTATCGGCCAATGCACGTATTTTAATCATGGATGAGCCAACAGCTTCACTTACGAAAGTTGAATGTGAAGAGTTGTACCGTATAGCAAAAAAACTTAAAAATGACGGTGTCTCCATTATCTTAATCTCACATAAATTTGAAGATGTCTTTCGACTCGCAGAACGTGTAACGGTTTTTCGTGATGCACAATACATCGGATGCTGGGATATTGATATGATCACACAACCGCAACTGATTCAAGCGATGGTGGGGCGGGAATTAACCCAGATGTACCCGACAAAGAGTGCAGTGATTGGTGAAGAAGCTTTTCGTGTGGTGAATTTATCATTGATGGGATATTTTAGAGATGTAAGTTTTGATGTTCGTTGTGGAGAAATTGTCGCTTTAACAGGTCTGGTAGGCGCAGGAAGAACGGAAGTATGTCAAAGTATTATTGGTGTTACTAGCTTAGATTCAGGAGAGATTTTCGTTGAAAATAAGCGGGTTAGAAATCATAATCCAAACGAAGCCTATGAAAACAAGATCGGTTACTTACCGGAAGATAGACAGTTACATGGTTTGATTCTTGATATGGATATCATTAAAAATACGACATTAGTGAATTTAGATGGTTTTTCCAAGTTCGGGTGGATGCAGAATAAGGAAGAAGAAAAAAAAGTAGTTGATATTGCCGGTCGAATGGAACTTAAAGCCGGAAGCTTATATGATAATCCGTCAACATTATCTGGTGGCAATCAGCAAAAAGTTGTTTTTGGTAAGCTACTAATCAACGATACTAAGGTGTTGATTCTTGATGAACCGACAAAAGGTGTTGATGTTGGCGCTAAGTATGCAATTTATGAGGTTATGAATGAACTCGCTGCAAAAGGCTATGCAATTATTATGGTTTCTTCTGAAATGCCGGAAGTACTTGGTATGGCCGATCGTGTCATTGTTATGCGTGAAGGTAGAGTGTCCAGTATATTTGATAATTTTAATTTGGATCAAGAACAGATTTTAGCAGCTGCCCTTCCGGACTATAACCAGTAAAAATTATAACAGGAGATGAATTATGAGTAATCAAGTAGAATCAATGAAATCAACATCAAACCCACATCTTACAATAAAAGATATGTTAAAAAGTATCGTAAAAAACAGATCGTTTGGTTTGATGATGGCATGTGTCGTACTGTTAATACTGGCATCTCAGCTAACACCCCAATTGTTAACAGTCAAATCGCTTAACGATATGCTAAAAAATAATTCGATAGCAGGAATTTTAGCGATTGGTATGCTTATGGTATTAGTGACACGCGGAATCGATTTATCCATCGCAGCAACTATGGTGTTTAGTGGACTTGTTATATCGATGATCAATGCAGATAACCCTGAGGTTCCAATATTTGCACTTGTTTTACTGGCAATCTTAATAGGTACCGTCATTGGAATCTATAATGGGCTTTTGGTGAGTAAGCTAAAACTTTTACCGATTATCGCCACACTAAGTACCTTATACATTGTACGTGGTTTAGCTTATGTTGTTAGTCAATCACGTTGGATTGTACCGGCCAACTATACGAATTCTTATAAATCCTTTGCTGTAGGCAATCTCTTTGGTGTGAACAACCTCATTATCACCGGAATCATTATGTTTTTTATATTCTATGTTATACTCACACATCTTAAATTCGGTCGAAGAATTTTTGCTATTGGATCTAGCCCAGATTCGGCAGAGGTCTCCGGTATTAAGAGTGATATGGTCATTATAGCTGTCTATGCTCTTATGGGCGCCATTGCAGGTTTTTCAGGATTTTTATACACATCAAATTATGCCATAGCCCAAAGCACCATGGCGATGGGAATGGAGATGGATGTTATAGCAATCTGCATCCTTGGTGGTGTAAGTATTAACGGAGGTACAGGGAAAATATCCGGTATCATTATCGCGACAGTATTATTTGCTATTATCAGTTCCTTTTTAAGTATGTTATCCGGTTTGAGCATTTGGACAGACGCGATTAAAGGTGTCATTATTATTGGAGCTGTCATCTTAAATATCTATACATCAAGATCGTCAAAGCAACGTGCTTTACGGGAAAGAAACATATAAAGGGGTATGATTATGACAACAGAGACAGTGAGTAAAAAATATCGGTTTACCGTTGAAAAAAGCAACGGAAAAAATGAAGTACTGAAATTTTTAATACAATGGGAAATGATTCTTATCTACATTTTTATAACTTTTAACATCTTGCTATATGTACTAAACGGCGATATGTTTACACGAAGTTACATGAGTATCATACAAGCCGGCATGGATCTGTCTTTTATGGTATTCCCGATGATATTTATTCTCCTTTTAGGTGATATTGACGTATCTGTAGGTTCTATCTTAGCATTATCGGCTATGATGCTTGGGTTGGTTTATGAAGCAACAGGAAACACAGTTCTATCAATAGGTGCTTGTCTATTAACAGGCGCCAGTGCCGGGTTTCTAAACGGCTTTATTATTACCAGATTCAAAGAAATATCAGCAGTAATTGTGACCATAGCCGGCATGCTTTTTTATAGAGGAGTCGTTAAGATAGTACTTGATGTGCGTTCACTTACAGCATTCCCGGACTGGTTTGGGGAATTAGGGTATTCCAATTTTTGGGGATTGCCGATTTCCTTATGGGTATTTGCGATTTTTGCCTTGATTTTCGGATTGGTACTCCATAAGACGTCCTATGGTCGACAGCTTTATGCTGTAGGCAAGAACAAAGATGGTGCCTATTTTTCCGGAATTAAAGTCAACAAAGTTAAACTGATCACATTCACACTTATGGGTTTAATGGCAGCGGTATCAGCGATCTTCTATTTAGGTCGTTCGCCAAGTGTTGTAGCCAATGTCGGTGAAGGTTATGAATTAAGGGTCATTGCAATTTGTGTTCTTGGTGGGGTATCGACCAGTGGCGGAAAAGGTAAAATAATAGGTCCAATCATTGGCGTCTTTATCATGTCGTTCCTTGATAAACTCATGGGATATAACGGTGTTCAACCGGCAGCAAGGGTTATGGCAGTAGGTATATTACTGGTTGTTGCTTTGCTGGCTGAAAAAATAAAATTCAAACAAATCTAATTAAGCGGGAGGAAAGAAATGAAAAAATTATTAGCAATCACACTCATGGTAGCAATGGTAGTAGCAATGGTAGGATGCGGCGGAGGAAAAACTGCTGACGCACCAACCGGTAACAACACAGAAACAACGACGGCCGACACATCCGAAGCGGCAAGTTCTAACACTGACGAACCTGAAACACATGTTTTTATGTTCAAAAGTACCGGTAACTTATTTGGAGACTTAATGTATCAAGGTTTCAAAGAAGCAGTAGAATCTACAGGAAACATTGCAGAGTATCAATCACCTGCAGAAACAACTGGCGCTGCACAAGTTGCATTGGTTGAAGAACTAATCGCTAAAGGTGTATCCAGTATTACAATTTCAGCAAATGATGCAAATGCATTTAATGCTATTTCAAGACTAGCTGAAAGCAATGGCGTAAAGCTTTTAAGTGCGGATTCAGCGATTGATCCAAGCATTCGTGCAAGCCACACAATCCCAACCACGATAGATGGCGTTGGAACACATTTGGTTTATGCAGCACTTATGATTTTGGCAGAAGTATCTTATGAAGAGAACATGGATATGAAGGCAAAAGCGGAAGAAATTTTGGCGGCAAATACATTTGCTAACGATCCGGTTGTCATCGGTGTGTTATCAGCAACAACAACATCTCCGGTACAGAATCTATGGATTGCATCAATGGAAAAAGAATTAGTGCGTTTAGATGCAGCTTATCCAGGAAACATTGCAGATGCGAATACAAATTCAGCAGATTCCATGTTAGATATTAAGTATGGAAATGATGACCCTCAAGACAGTGTAACTCAAGCCAATGCGTTTATCTCGGAAAATAAAGTCGATGTAATTGTATCGCCTACAACAGTTGGTATGTTTGCAGCAGGACAACAATTACAAGACAGTAGTTCAAAAATTAAATTAACAGGACTTGGATTACCAAGTGAGATGGTTAACTTTATGCCAACGAGCCATGTTGATGAATTTGATGCAGTGTGTCCATATATGATGTTATGGAACGTTATTGATCTTGGTGCAGTTTCCGGTGCGGCAGCAGTAGCGGCGGTAGATGGAACATACGATGGTACTGTAGGCTCATCTTTTGGCTATAACGGAAAAATATATACAGCCATTGAAGATCCTGACAGTGAAGGTTCAGTCATCGTTGTAGGCAATCCTTATGTATTCTTCCAAGGCAACATGAAAGAATGGGGCGGTATTTTATAGTAAGAAGCATATAACTCCATGATGATGGTGATCACAGAATAAGTGTTTAAGCAGGATTGCATAGAAGTGGGCGCTTCAATGACCATATTACCCATGAATCGATGCAAACCTGCTTTTCACATTTCCTACCTTATTGCAAGAGATAGAAGAAAACTGTATAATAAAAACAGATAAAAGAAGAAAAAAACAGATTTTCAATAAGATGGGAGACCGATATGCTACCTATAGAACGAAGAAAAGAAATAGCTCAAATTATAAAGAAAGAAAAAGCTGTACGTGTTAATCAATTGAGTGAACAGTTTGACGTTACTGAAGAAACCGTGCGACGTGACTTGGAAAAGTTGGAAAATGAAGGTATTCTAAAACGTACCTATGGAGGCGCTGTACTTGACAATCTTGTTTCTGACGATTTGCCATACACAGACCGAGAAAAGGTGAATATGGATCAAAAACGTTTGATTGCCAAATACGCCTCACAACTTGTTGATGAAGGAGAGACGATATTCATAGATGCCAGTACTTCAGCACTTGAAGTCATTAAGCAAGTGGATCCACGCATTCATATCACAGTTATTACGAATTCACTGAACGCCATTCATCAGCTGAATCAGTACAGCCATATAAATCTGATTGGTGTTGGTGGTAATCTGAATGATCAAACATTTTCCTTCGAAGGTCCAATGACAGCAAGGTTTATTGATCATTATTATGCTGATAAAATTTTCTTCTCAGTTAAAGGAATATCGAAGGAAAGAGGGCTTATGGATTCCAGAGAGTCCCTTGCTGAATTAAAAAGTCATATGATAGCCAATTCCAAAGAAGTGATTCTGGTGATCGATGCATCAAAATTTAATCGGTCAGCCTTAATTCGCATTATAGAAACAGGTGCAGTAGACACGGTGATCACAGAGTTTTCACTAGATAAGTCATGGAAATCATACTTTGACAATCAAGGTGTACGGGTGATTATTGCAAAATAAGGATGAACTAAAAAGGTGGTTACAAGATGGAAAAGAGTAACAAGTTTGCTTGGACTTGGGAAGTAAAAGAAGCGTTTTTAGATGAATATATAAAGATGCATTTAGAACCGTGGCAAGAGATCTTAGAAGAGCATTCTAAAGCGGGCATAAAAAACTATTCCATTTTTCAAAATGGCAATCAATTTTTTTATGTATTTGAATGTGATGATGTAGAAAAAGCGTTTGGTTATATAGATCAAAGCGAAGCTTGTCAACGATGGAACGCCATAACTTCAAAAATGGTTAAGGGTAGTTTTGATTTTGGTGAAGCAGAACCAATTACGCCAATGGGTGAAGTATTTTATCTTAAATAGACTCATTCAAATGAATTGGAGGAGAAGAAAATGGCAACAACATGTATTGCTGTGGATATCGGAGCGTCCAGCGGACGGCTGATTGCAGGAACCATTGAAGATGGAAAGCTTAATATTGTAGAATTGCATCGCTTTAAAAATGGTATGACATCAAAAGAAGGACATGAGTATTGGGATCTTGAAAGACTTTTTCAAGAGATTGAAATAGGACTAAAAAAAGTATATGAAGTTTATGCTGACGTAGCTTCGATTGGTGTAGATACGTGGGGTGTTGACTATGTACTCCTAGATGAGCAAGGTGAATTGATTCAAAAAGTATATGCCTATCGTGATCATCGTACAGATTTTACTATGGAAGAAGTGTTTATAGAAATAAATCGAAATGAAATATATAAAAAGACAGGTGTTCAATTTCTTCAATTTAACACCCTTTATCAACTCAAAGAACACTATAAAATGCACCCGGAAGATGTGAAAAATGCCAAAATCTATATGATGGTTCCGGACTACCTGCATTACAAATTATCCGGTAAAGTTTCTGTAGAATACACAAATGCGACAACAACACAGATGTTGAATGTACAGGCCAATACATGGGACATAGATTTAATTAGAGTCACTGGATTTAATAAGAATATTTTCAGGGAACCTACGCCCCCAGGAACAAAAATAGGTCAAGTGAAACCGGAGATTTTACAAAAAATTGGATTTGCTTCAATGGATGTGGTTGTACCGGCGACCCATGACACAGGTTCGGCAGTTGCAGCAGTACCGGCAGTTGATAAAGAGTTTGCCTATATTAGCTCGGGAACCTGGAGCTTAATGGGTGTTGAAAGTGATGTGCCGATTGCCAGTGAACTTGCAGGCCAATACAATTTCGCAAATGAGGGCGGTGTTTGCAATACATACCGTGTGCTGAAAAACATCATGGGTTTATGGCTGATACAAGAAGTACAACGTATGTATGATTATAAGTATAGCTTTGCAGAACTTGTAGAATTAGCGGAAGCGTCTGAACGTTTTACGTGTTTAATTTATCCCAATCACGAACGTTTTTTGAATCCTATTGATATGGTTGAAGAGATTCAGAAGTTTTGCAAGGAAACAGACCAGACGATTCCGATGACACCCGGAGAAATCTCACGTTGTATTTTTGAAAGTTTGGCATTTCAATACAAAGAAGTGCTTATACAGTTGAGAGAGATCTATGATGTTCCAATTAAGCGTATACATATTATAGGTGGTGGTTCGAAAAACCTATTTTTGAATCAACTGTGTGCAGACTTTACGGAATGTGATGTGTATGCAGGCCCGGATGAAGCGACTGCAATTGGTAATTTATTAATGCAGTTCATTACAAATGGGGTACTTGATTCTCTAGTCGATGCAAGGCAACTGGTGATGGCATCATTTGATATTACGAAGTTTGAACCTACAAATCAGGTTGAAATTAATGAGCAATGGCATAAATTCAGGAGGTTGGGTCATGCAAAATAAAAATAGAATTGAAGAAAGTTATAAAATTGCAAAAGAGATGTACAAAGAATTAGGGGTCGATACGGACGCAGCCATAAAAAAACTGGCGACAATACCTGTTTCTGTACATTGTTGGCAAGGTGATGATGTGAGTGGCTTTGAGAATCCGGATGGCCCATTATCCGGTGGCATTCAAGCGACAGGTAATTATCCTGGTAAAGCAAGAACACCGGAAGAACTAAGAACAGATATGGAAAAAGCCTTTTCATTGATCCCAGGCAAAAAACGTGTCAATCTGCATGCCCTATATTTAGAAACAAAAGGTGAAAAGATAGATCGTGATCAAATCGAACCAAAGCACTTTGAAAATTGGGTAAACTGGGCAAAAGAGCAAAATCTGGGATTGGATTTTAACCCCTCACTATTCTCGCATCCAAAGGCAGATGAGGGCCTAACATTAAGCCATCCTGATGAGGCTATACGTAATTTTTGGATTGAACATGTGAAACGTTCCAGAAAAATCAGTGAATATTTTGGTAAAGAGTTAGGAACACCTTCTGTAATGAACATATGGATACCCGATGGTTTTAAAGATATTCCGGCGGACCGACTAGGACCAAGGCGCCGCTTAAAAGAAGCTTTAGATGAGATTCTAACAGAAAAAATCGATAAGCAATACCACTTAGATGCAGTAGAATCTAAGGTCTTTGGTATCGGATCAGAAAGCTATGTTGTTGGTTCTCATGAGTTTTACATGGGTTATGGTGTGAAGAATGATGTTCTTGTTTGCCTGGATGCGGGGCATTTTCATCCAACAGAAGTGATATCCAATAAATTGTCAGCAATGAGTCTTTTTGTTAACGAGATACTGTTGCATGTCAGTCGCCCGGTGCGTTGGGACAGTGACCATGTAATCGTGCTGGATGATGAACTGATGGCCATTGCTCAAGAAATTATCCGTGGTGACTTATTAGACCGTGTCCACATCGGATTAGACTTCTTTGATGCAAGTATTAACCGCGTAGCGGCATGGACCATCGGAACAAGGAATATGTTTAGAGCATTATTAATGGCACTTGTAGAACCCTTTGATCAGATGAAAGCAGCAGAGGTTGATTTTGATTTTACGACCCGTTTAGCCATGTTAGAAGAGTTAAAATCCATGCCATGGCAAGCGGTATGGGATTATTACTGTATGCAACAGGATGTTCCGGTTGGATTGGGCTGGTTAGAAGAAGTAAAAAAATACGAGAAAGATGTTTTGTTAAAAAGAGTGTAATACGCACCCATCATATTTCCTTAGTAGTTACATATAAAATAGGAAGGACGCTGAGCTCTTCCTATTTTTATTTATGTTGTTTAAGTATAATGAGGCAACAAACAACATAATTCCACATAAATCCACAAAAAAGTGGTTTAATCAATTGACATGGCTGCGTTTAGGTGGTATTATTAAGATGAAATAAAGATAAAACAACATAAAACAACATAAATAAAGAACGCTTTGGAGGTAAGAAGAATGAACGAATTTGAGATTAAGAAGCAAATGTGTGAAATTGGTCAACGTATTTACCAACGGGAAATGGTAGCTGCCAATGATGGTAACTTTTCAGTAAAGTTAGATGAGAATACTTTTTTATGTACACCAACAGGTGTATCAAAAGGGTTTATGACACCGGATATGATCTGTAAAGTCGATCAGGAAGGAAATTTGAAGCAACCAAATGGTCAGTGGAAACCTTCATCTGAGATTAAGATGCATATGCGCATATACAAACAAAGACCGGATGTTAACTCGGTTGTACATGCTCATCCTCAATTTGCAACAGCTTATGCTATTGCCGGTATTCCTTTAACAGAGAAAATCATGCCTGAAGCCGTCATATTTTTAGGTGAAGTACCAATAGCAAAATACGGTTTGCCTTCTACAATGGAGATTCCGGATGCGGTAGAGCCTTTCTTAGAGTGTTATGATGCAGTACTTCTAGAAAACCATGGTGCATTATCATGGGGAGAAGATTTAATGTCTGCCTATTTTAAAATGGAAAGCTTAGAATTCTATGCATCACTGGCTTACAAAGCAAAAGCATTAGGCGGCGCGAAAGAATTACCTTCTGCTGAAGTGGCAAGATTGTATGAACTTAGAAGACAATTTGCAGTTCCCGGAAGACATCCTGCTGATTGTAAGAGTGCTACAAGCTCATGTAATACAGAAAGTCCTTTGGCTCAAGCAAGTATAAGTGAAACAGCTATAGAAGAAATTATAAAACGCGTTATTGAACAAATGAAATAGAGGTGGCAATGTGAAACGCTCACGAAGAATGGAGATACTCGACCAACGTCCGGTTAATCAAGACGGTTTCATCGATGAATGGCCAGAGAAAGGTTTTATTGCCATGGCAAGTCCCTATGATCCCATAGCGAGTATTGTCATCAAAGACAATCGCGTCATTGAGATGGATGGGAAGTCACGTGAAGTATTTGACTTTATTGATGAGTTTATAGCAGATCATTATATCGATGTAACAACGACAGAAGTAAGCATGGCATTATCACCGATTGAAATAGCGAGATTCATGGTGGATATCAATGTTGATCGACAAAAAATAATAAATATTTTCAAAGGGCTCACACCTAAAAGAGTAACGGAAGTATTGAATGAACTAAACGTGGTGGAGATGATGATGGCCATGCAAAAAATGCGTGGACGTTTATTTCCGGCTAACCAAGCACATATCACCAATGCCAAAGATAATCCTATTTTAATTGCTGCGGATGCCGCTGAAGGCGCACTTCGCGGTTTTCGTGAGGAAGAGACAACCGTGGGTATTGCCAGATATGCGCCCTTAGCAGCGGTTGGACTTTTGGTCGGTTCACAGATTGGTTCAAAAGGTGTCCTAACACAATGTGCAGTTGAAGAAGCCGTTGAATTGGAGTTAGGCATGCGCGGTTTTACGACTTACGCTGAAACCATGAGTGTATATGGCACTGAAGCTGTATTTATGGATGGTGACGATACCCCTTATTCTAAAGCCTTTCTTGCTTCAGCCTATGCATCTAGAGGATTAAAAACCCGTTTCACCTCCGGAACCGGTTCGGAAGTTTTGATGGGGAGTGCGGACGGTAAGTCCATGCTTTATCTGGAAACAAGATGTCTCATGGTAACAAAAGGTGCGGGTGTGCAAGGCATTCAGAACGGGTCTGTTAGTTGTATCGGCGTAACTTCAGCGGTGCCTTCAGGCATACGCGCAGTATTAGCAGAGAACCTGATTGCTTCATCTCTTGATCTGGAATGTGCATCGTCAAATGACCAGAACTTTAGTCACTCGGACATACGTCGAACGGCAAGAACCATGATGCAATTCTTACCTGGAACAGATTTCATTTTTAGCGGCTATAGTGGTGTTCCAAATGAAGACAATATGTTTGCTGGTTCCAACTTTGATGCTGAAGACTTTGATGATTACAATGTATTGCAACGTGATCTAAAAGTGGACGGAGGACTTAGACCGGTTAAAGAAGAAGATGTTATACGTGTTAGAAATAGAGCGGCAAAAGCGATGAAAGCGATAATAGAAACACTGGATCTTGGACAAGTAAAAGATGAAGAAGTTGAGGCCATTACCTATGCCCATGGCAGTAAAGACGTACCTGACCGTGATATTGTATCAGACTTACAGGCTATTGATCGGATGATGCAAGATAAAATAACAGGGATTGATATTATCAAGGCATTACATCAATCCGGATTTACAGAAGAAGCAGAAATGGTTTTGAATATGTTGAAGCAAAGACTTTCAGGTGATTATTTGCAAACAGCTGCAATTCTCAATGAATCTTATGATGTAATGAGCACTGTCAATTACCCCAATAGTTATAAAGGTCCTGGAACAGGCTATGTGATGAGCGACAAACGTTGGGAAGAAATCAAGAAAATACCACATATCATTCAATTGGATGATCTGTAACGAGGTGTCATAGATGAATGGATTAGATAGAGAGATTACCGTTGAAGAGATTGTTGAAGCGGTGAATAAAGTGATTAGAACTATGACAACACCTTCAGATAGCATATCAGAAGGAAAAATTGGCAGTTTAAAAACATTAGGACCGGTTAAGGCAAGTGAAGATGTGAAAGAGGTTGGCGTCGCGATTGGACCGGCTTATGGACTTCATATTCACAAAACAATCATTGGACTTGATCATATGATCGTACTAAAAGAAATCTTAGCCGGCATTGAAGAAGAAGGTATGATCCCAAGGGTGATTCGAGGCACGCGAACATCCGATGTGGCTTTTATTGCCAATGATGTAGCAAAGCTGGTTGGATCTGGCATAGCCGTTGGCATACAATCAAAAGGAACAACCGTCATACATCAAAAAGACCTCTATCCACTGACCAACCTTGAGCTTTTTCCTCAGGCACCGATTATTACTTTGGAGATGTACCGTCAGATTGGAAAAAATGCCGCAAAGTATGCCAAAGGCGAACAGGTTAAACCAGTAAAGGTCATCAACGATATTACCTCAAGGCCAAAATACCAAGTGAAAGCCGCTTTGATGCATACCAAAGAAACGGAATATGTTGTCAAAAGAGGACCATATATTGAAATAGAAGTACCTGTATAGGAGGTAAGTATGGACTTATATCCGTTAAAAGAGAAACATCCCAACATCATAAAAAGCAAAAGTCATAAAAATTTGAATGAAATCACTTTAGAAGCCATTGTATCCGGTGAAGTCACTTCAGAAGATATTAAGATCTCAAAAGAAGTTCTTGTTCTACAGGCAGAAGTGGCCAGACAAGAAGGGAAGATACAACTGGCGCAGAACTTTATTCGTTCAGCAGAGCTTATAAACATTCCGGATACTAGAATCCTAGAAATATATAATATGTTACGACCTTATAGGTCCACAGAAGAAGAACTAAAAGCCTTAAGTATGGAATTAAAGAACCAATATGATGCTCAAGTATGTGCGGATTTTATAGAAGAAACACTACATGTATATAAAAAACGTGATTTATTAAAGCATTAGAGAAAAGGGTGATGATGTGATTATAGCCGGTGTTGATATCGGAAATTCAACAACTGAAGTATGTATAGCAAGTGTTGATGAACATGGTTATATGCACTTTCTCTCTTCAGCTGAAGTGGCAACAACAGGCACGAAAGGCACACTCCAGAATATTAAGGGCATCCATGAAAGCTTAATAATCGCAATGCAAAAAGAAAAATTGCGCATAAGCGACTTGAATCTTATTCGATTAAATGAGGCAGCACCAGTTATTGGTGGTACGGCTATGGAAACCATTACAGAAACCATCATTACGGATTCCACCATGGTAGGGCATAATCCGGACACCCCAGCAGGACAAGGGGTTGCCGTAGGAAGAACCGTACCGATTCATAAGCTAAAAGAAACTTATATCAACGAATCGATCATCGTCATCGTACCCAAAACAATGGATTATGAAGTGTGTGCAAAGACCATCAATGCATCAAATGAAAAAATTGTCGGCTTGATCTTACAAAAAGATGAGGCGGTTTTGGTCTATAATCGCCTGGATAAAAAGATACCAATTGTAGATGAAGTAGAGGGCATTGAACAACTCCCAATCGGTAAAATAGCGGCGATTGAAGTTGCAGGGCTAGGTATGACAATCAAGACATTATCCAATCCTTATGGTCTGGCAAAATTATTTGATTTATCCCCATCTGAAACATCAGCGGTGATACCGATCTCAAAAAGTTTAATTGGCAAAAAATCGGCAGTTGTTGTCAAGAACACCGATGGCGGTATGCAAGAAACTAAGATTAAAGCAGGTAAAATAACCTTTAAGAGCCAAAAGAATCAGTCGACGACCGTTTCAATAGATGCAGGTGCTGCAGCCATTATGGAAGTGGTCCATTCGATTCAGGACATAAAAGATATTGAAGGTGAAAGAGACTCTTACGTCGGAAATATGCTTTATGATATGAAAAAAGAGTTGTCCGAATTATCAGAAGCATCAGAAGTATCAGTAGAATCGTTAGAATCAGTAACATCAGAAGCATCTATGAAACATTTGGCGATTAGTGATTTGTTGGCCATTGACACATTTGTACCTGTAAAAGTAAAAGGTGCTTTAGCAGGAGACGTAGCCATGGAAAAAGCCGTTGCCATTGCGGCTATGGTTCAAGCAGACAAGTTACCCATGACCCGATTAGCAAAGCAGTTGGAAGAGCAGCTTAATGTTCCGGTGAAGGTGGCAGGGGTAGAAGCGGTTATGGCAGCCATTGGTGCGATGACAACAAAAGGAACACAGTTGCCTTTAGCCATACTAGATCTAGGTGGCGGCTCAACAGATGCGGCGTTACTAGATGAGACAGGTGAAGTGCGCTCGGTTCATTTAGCGGGCGCCGGTAGTTTCGTCACAATGCTCATTGATAAAGAACTTCGATTAGACAGTGTCCAAATGGCTGAAAACATTAAGCGCTATCCACTAGCCAAAGTCAATTCACTCTATCATATGACCATGGAAAATGGTGAAGTGATATTTTTTCATAAGCCATTACCACCTAAGTTATATGCGAGGGTCGTCGTCGTAATGGATGAAGAACTCATCCCGATAATAACCGATCTGACACTAGAACGTATCGTAACAACACGTCAAGAGATTAAGCGCAGAGTTTTTGTAACCAATGCCTTACGCGCACTTGAAAAAGTAGCACCGGATGGTCATATGAGGCATATTCCCAATGTGGTTATTTTAGGTGGCTCAGCACTGGACTTAGAAATACCTGAACTGATTTTACAAGAATTAGCAAACCATAAGATTGTCGCAGGACGTGGGGATATACGTGGGATTATGGGACCTAGAAATGCAGTGGCAACAGGTTTGGTTATGAGCTATTTAAGTGAGGACATATCATGAATGGTCAAAAAAACAGCATCATCATTGCATGTTATGAACCGGATCCACTGACATTAGATGAAGTTTTGGCTGGTATTGAAGAAGAAGGCGGTTTGTTTGAGACTGTGCTGGAGATTTTTAAGAGTGTAGAGGATACCCTAGCCAGGAAAGCCTCTAAACAGTCAAGTCTTGGAGCAGGCATTGGCATCTATAAAGATCAAGTAGCCATAGCTTTTAACACCCAGATAGGTTTGGCGAATCTGAAATTTGAGCAAATGACGCCTAGACAATTAGGGCAAAATGCAACACGTTATACAAAGAACAGACCTTTTATTTAAGGAGGTGACCAAGTGAATGTATACACAAAAAAAGGTGATATGGGCATGACAGATCTATTAACTGGACAGCGCGTTAATAAAACGGACTTGCACATTGAAGTTCTAGGAACCATAGATGAACTTACCAGTTCGATAGGGTTAATCCGTTCTATGTCAGAAGACCCAGATGTTTCAGATGAGCTACTAGGCATACAAAAAAAGCTAAAAGATATTATGGCAGTGGTTGCAAGAGACTTTGAGCATGAAATAGATACGATCGAAGACATAAGATCTTTAGAGAAAGCCATTGACAGGTATCAGTTGCTGTTTCCACCCTTACAAGAATTTGTATACTCCGGTGACCTAAGCATATCGGCTCAAATTGATTTAACACGAACAATCGCCAGAAGAGCTGAACGCAGGTTCGCCGCTTTAATATCAGAGAAAAATGCATACAAAGGCATAAGCAGTTACTTGAATCGATTATCAGATTACCTTTTTGTATTAGCGCGCATGCTTGAATTCAAAGCCCTCATAAAAAAAGCGCTAGAAAATACAGTAGATGAGCAATCAGAAAAAACAATGTCATTAAGTTTTGCCAAGCAATTGGCGGAGCAGATTGAGAATGAAGCCAAACGTATGGGTATTCATATTGTCATCAGTATTGCCAATAAAAATGGCATCTGTGTTCTAACACATATCATGGATGAAGCCTATATCATCAGTAAAGGACTGGCAGAGAAAAAAGCATATACTTCGGCAGTACTTCAAATGCCGACACATGCGTTAAAAGAACTGACGCAAAAAGGTGCATCTCTTGAAGGGTTAGAGGCCATGGTGGAAGAAAAAATTATAACACTAGGCGGCGGTTATCCTCTTAAGAATAATAAAGTCACTTATGGGGCGGTTGGTATCAGCGGTGGTAGTGTTGAAGATGACATATATTTAGCATCATATGCAGTTAACAAGACAGAAAGGAAGCGTATATGAACGAATTAGATATTCAGTCGATTGTATCAAAAGTGATTTGCGAAATCTCCGAAACAACGAAAAGCAGTCAAAAAAAACCGGCGTGTGACAGTAAGGTAGGAGGGTCACTTCCTGTAATCACAGTTGGAAAAGGTGTCTTTGAAAACATGGAAGATGCCATAGCAGCAGCCAAAGAAGCACAACGAAAATTACGCATGATGCCAAATGAATTCAGAGAACAAATTATTACGCGTATTCGTGAGAAAATTCGGGAGAATGTGGACACGTTAGCCAAAATGGGTGTCGAAGAAACAGGCATGGGACGGGTTGGGCATAAAGTTTTAAAACACCAGCTCGTAGCCGATAAGACACCGGGAACAGCATGCATCTCCCCTGAAGTTTTTACTGGTGATCAAGGATTAACATTGATAGAACGTGGTCCATGGGGGGTTGTAGGTGCGGTAACACCCTCAACAAATCCCAGTGAAACAATTCTATGTAATGCAATCGGTATGATTGCCTCCGGAAACACGGTCGTATTTAACCCCCATCCTGGTGCGGCAAATACCTCCAACTATGCAGTACAACTGGTAAATGAAGCAGCAATTGAATGTGGCGCTTTTTTGAACCTTGCGGTTTCGGTGAGACAACCCACACTTGAGAGTGGGAATCTTATGTTTAAGCATCCGGATACAGTATTGCTGGTTGCAACGGGCGGCCCAGGCATTGTAAAAGTTATCTTAAGTTCAGGGAAAAGAGGGATTGCAGCCGGCGCAGGTAACCCACCGGTATTTGTAGACGAAACAGCGAATATTGTTAAGGCGGCTGAAGACATCATTAACGGCGCAACTTTTGATAACAATCTTCCTTGTATCGCAGAAAAAGAAGTCGTCGTCGTGGATCAAGTTGCAGACAAGCTTATATCAGAGATGATTCATAACAACGATTGCTACTTCTTATCCAATGATCTGGTCGATCAGTTAACAAAAGAAGTGTTAATTGAGAATAACGGACATCTTGTCGTTAATCGTAAGTGGGTCGGTAAAGATGCAGATAAGATTCTTGAAGCCATTAACATCAAAGCCGGCGAGAACATTAGATGTATCATCTTCGAAGGATCAAAAGACCATCCTTTAATCGTTGAAGAGTTGATGATGCCGATCCTTGGAATCGTACGTGTGCGCGATGTAGATGAAGGTATTGCTGTAAGTGTAGAACTTGAAGGTGGCAACCGACATTCAGCACATATGCATTCAATGAACATTGAGAATCTGACCAAATTTGCCCGTGCAATAGACACCGCAATATTTGTTAAGAACGCACCGTCTTACGCAGGCATCGGATTTGGAGGAGAAGGCTTTACAACATTTACGATTGCAAGTAAAACAGGTGAAGGCTTAACAAATGCAAATACGTTTACAAAAGCGCGTCGATGCGTTATGTCAGAGTTTTTATACATAAGATAAGAAGGAGGTACATATGGATATCAATCAAATTGATATACAAACAATAGTATCAAAGGTCATGGCATCATTAAATGAAAACCCAAAAACGCAAACCAGCCCAGCAACAGAAGTTCCAAAAAGAGCAAAAGTAGCTGTACTAACTCAAAAAGAGAAAATAGAGATCAAAGAATTTGAGATCCCTGAAATCAATGATGATGAAGTGCTTGTTAAGGTCGAAGGTTGTGGGGTTTGTGGCACAGATGTACATGAGTACAAAAATGATCCCTTTAATCTGATCCCTGTCGTACTGGGTCATGAAGGAACAGGTACCATCGTAAAAATCGGGAAAAATATTAAACATGACATTATGTCCCAACCTCTAAACGTCGGAGACAAGATTGTAACCAGTGTAACCATCACGAAAGAAGATACATTTTCCAAAATGCATCCGGAAAAAGCGAACTTAAGTGACCATATGGAAGTATATGGATTATTACCGGATGATGCTTACCGTTTCAATGGTTGGTTTGGAGAATATATTATTCTTCGTAAAGATTCTTCCATTTTTAAAGTGAACGATATGAGTTTGAAAGAGCGCTTGCTCATAGAACCGGCAGCGGTAACCATACATGCCGTTGAACGTGCAAAAACAACGGGCTTATTAAAGTTTAACAGTATGGTCCTTGTTCAAGGATGTGGTCCAATCGGCCTGATGCTATTATCCGTACTTCGAACCATGGGCATAGAAAACATTCTAGCCGTTGATGGTGATGAACAGCGATTACAAATGGCCAAACGCTTAGGCGCTAAGTACACCTTTAACTTCAAAGAGTTTAATAATTTTGAGGTTATGCTCGGGGCAATACACAAGACGACAAACGGTGGCGTTGATTTTGCTTTCCAATGTACAGGTGTTCCAAGTGCAGCAAGCTCAATCTATAAGATGGTACGCCGTGGTGGTGGTTTGTGTGAAGTCGGTTTCTTCGTAGACAATGGCGATGCAACCATTAATCCCCACTTTGACTTATGTCAGAAAGAAATAACGGTTGTTGGTTCATGGGTTTATACATTTGCAGACTATGCAACAACATTAGACTTCATTCGACGCGCAAAAGGCATCGGTCTTCCGATTGAAACATTGGTAACCCATGAATTCGGACTAGAAGCATTGAATGAAGCCATGCAGGTTAACATGCGCCTTGAAGGCATCAAAGTTGCTTTTGTCAATAAATAGAGATTAATAAATGAGGTGTACGATGAAAAAAGCTGTAGGATTGATCGAGGTATTCGGGATGGCGACAGCCTATTACGCAGCAGATGCGGCGTGTAAAGCAGGTGATGTGACCATCGAAGCTTTCGATAAAAATAAGCCATCGAATGCAGACGATTTACCTGTACCATTATTAATCATGATTAAGATAAGAGGTGCGGTAGCAGACGTTGAAGCAGGGGTTGAAGCCGCAGTACGAGCAGCAGATGAAATTGCTGGCGTTCACGCTAAGTACATAATCGCTAATCCATCGGATGATATGGAAAAGTTCTTGAAGATCAGCTGTTTATAAACTAAAAAATGAAGATCAATCATAGGAGGTTCATTATGCAAGAAGCATTAGGAATGGTAGAAACAAGAGGTTTAGTAGCTTCAATAGAAGCAGCAGATGCAATGGTAAAAGCGGCAGATGTAACACTTATTGGTACAGAGAGAATCGGTTCAGGACTTGTAACGGTTATGGTGCGTGGTGATGTAGGCGCGGTTAAAGCGGCAACCGAAGTCGGTGCAAAGGCTGCATCTAACTTAGGTGAGCTAGTAGCGGTACACGTTATTCCACGACCTCACCTGGATGTGGAAAAAATACTTCCAATATTAAAATAAGTCGAAACAGTAGGTGAATGTGATGAATGCACTGGGAATTATTGAAGTGAGTGGTATGGTTGCAGCCTATGAGGCTATTGACGCAATGGTAAAAGCAGCGGATGTAACCGTTCTTACTTGGGAAAAAAAACTTGGTGGGCGGTTGGTGAGCATTGTTGTACAGGGGGACATATCTTCTGTACATGCAGCCATCCAACATGGAGAAGCAATTGCTAATGGCATTACAAAAACGGTAGCAACAGCATGTATTAACAATCCTCATGATGAAGTACTTAGGATGATTAATGAAAGTGCATCAAAATATGCATTTACTAAATAAGCATGTAATAAGTAGCATGTTCTAAGTAAGCATATGCGAGACAAAGGTGGTCATACAATGGAAAAGAAATCAGCAGCAAAAGAGAAAGTCATAGAGACGTCAAAAGATATTGTATCAGAAACATCAAAAAATCAAACGAAAGAATCCAAGGAGGAAGTAATCATGGTACAGAAAGCATTGGGAATGATAGAAACAAGAGGTTTGGTAGCAGCAACAGAAGCGGCAGATGCAATGTTAAAGGCAGCGAATGTAGAGCTTGTAGGAACAGAAAAGATCGGTTCAGGTCTTGTGACCGTATTGGTGAGTGGGGATGTAGGTGCGGTTAAAGCAGCGGTAGAAGCTGGGACAGCAGTTGCATCAAGACTTGGTGAGGTTGTAGCGACGCATGTTATTCCACGTCCTCACACAGATGTTATAAAAATATTACCTAAACTATAAAAAGTCTGAAAGGTTGAGATGCATATGGCAGTCACAGCGAATGTATTAGAAGCGCTTGTAAAGGAAGCTGTTTTGCAAGAAATCCAAAAGAAAACAGCTTCAAAAGCTATAAAACAATCTCAACCTGCATTGACTGTTCCTGTCGGCGTATCGGCACGACATTTACATGTGACCCGTGAACATTTGGATATTCTGTTTGGAAAAGGCCATCAACTTCATGTGAAGAAAGACTTGATGGGCGGACAATTTGCAGCAGAAGAACGGGTGACCATTGTAGGAATTAATTTGCGGGTAATTGAGAATGTAAGAATATTAGGTCCGGAAAGAATTGCAACTCAAGTAGAGGTGTCAAAAACAGATGCAAGACAATTGGGACTCAATGCGCCTATTCGTGAGAGCGGTGACATTGAAGGTTCAATGCCCATAACAATCGTTGGACCGGCTGGTGCCATACGATTAGATCAAGGGTGTATCGTAGCTCAGCGGCACATACACATGAACCATGAGGATGCAAAACGTTTTGGTGTAAAAGACAAACAAATCGTCTGTGTTAAAACACAAGACGGAGCAAGAAAAGGGATACTCAGTAATGTTTTAGTAAGGGTTCACGACACCTATAGGCTTGAGATGCACATAGACACAGATGAAGCAAACGCTTTTGGTATCATGCAAAGCGATCAAGTGAAGATCATTCAGTAAGAAAACGGCAATTGTTGAAACACATAAGTCATGGACAATTGCCGAAGCTTACTGTGATCCTATAAGAACGGAGAAATATCATGATTATTGGAAAAGTGATTGGTCGAATCGTTTCGACACGGAAGCATGAACGGTTGGTCGGAAATAAATTTTTGGTCTGTGAAGTCAAAAAAGGGGATATGTCAGATATCATCGTTGCAGTGGATACAGTCGGAGCCGGCATCGGAGAAAGTGTGCTTATAACACTCGGTAGCAGCGCTAGAGTGAGCATGAACAACAGCGAAACCCCTGTAGATGCTTCAATTATCGGAATCGTTGATGAAGAAAATGATCTAGAGATCTTTAGTTAGCGAGAGGTGAACAACTATGGAAAACATCATTGAGAAAATAGGTGACGCCGGTATTGTAGGTGCAGGTGGCGCAGGATTTCCAACACATGTTAAGCTGAAAAGCAAAATAAAAACATTAATTATTAACAGTGCTGAATGTGAGCCGCTTTTACAGGTGGATAAAAACCTGACAAAATCCTATGCAACTGAATTGATAAAAGGTCTGCACCAACTGATGGAAGCATTATCCATTGAGAAAAGTATTATTGGTATAAAAAATAAGCATACGGATATAATTGAGCAACTTAAAGATTATGGAAAAAACTATGCAAATATCGAAATATACCCCCTTCCGAATGTATATCCAATCGGAGATGAGGTTGTACTTATTGAAGAAGTGACAGGTATTGTTATGAAAAAAGGTGAATTGCCGATGCAATACGAAGTCATGGTAATCAACACAGAGACATTATTCAATATATATCATAAACTATTTAAAGAGAAAAATGTTACCCACACCTTTGTAACGGTTATTGGTGAAGTGGACGCACCCGGAACGTATTACGCACCGATTGGAACGTCTGTTGGGTATTTAGTAGATACAGTAGGAAAAAGAAGAAATGATAACCACAAAATCATCATCGGTGGTCCGATGACAGGCAGCTTAACAACCATTCATGACGTTGTTAAGAAGAATTCTAAAGCATTAATCGTACTTGACAAAGACCATGCTCTAATACGACAAATGGAGGATGTAAACATAAATCACCTAACACGCATTATGGCATCTTGTTCTCAATGTAGAGCGTGTACGGATATGTGTCCTCGGCATTTACTGGGACATCATGTAGAGCCTCATAAGCTTATGAATGCAATGGCCAATGGTGTACTTCATAACAGCAGTGTTTTAGAAACAGCACTGGGTTGTGTGGATTGCGGTGTTTGTGAACTCTACGCCTGTCATCATGATCTGTCACCACGCAAAATGATGATGATGGTTAAACAAGAGTTTGCCAAAAATGGTGTACGACCTTCATCTGAAAACACGACAAGTATGCATGTTGACCGTGACTATAGAAGAGTTCCATCTGGGCGTCTCGTGATGCGCTTAGGATTAAGTCGATATGATGAGACTGTTCCCTTTTATCCGGAGCCGATACAAGTGTCAAAAGTAAAAATTCCACTAAATCAACATATCGGTCAACCGGCAAAAGCAATCGTTACAGTCGGTCAAGAAATTATGGAAAACTCACGCATAGCCAAAGCGTTTGAAGGTGGCCTAGGTGCCCATATACATGCAAGCATCAGTGGAAGCGTTACTGAAATTAGTGATGGATACATTTGTATTGAGAGGATATAATTATGGTAGACTCAAAAAAATCATTAGGTGTATTAGAATATCGTTCTATAGCAACAGGGATGAAAGCAGCAGATGATGTCTTAAAAACCGCAGACGTTGATTTGGTTTTCGCAAAACCGGTCTGCCCAGGTAAGTATGTTGTGCTGATTAAAGGCGACCTGAGTGCTGTAACAGCGGCTATGGAACGGGGAACATCTCAAGAACATGAGGCAACCCTCGTGGATCAATGTACACTTGGGAATCCACATCCGGCCATATTTGAAGGCCTAAATTGTAGTGGCGATATTAACAACATTGAAGCAATCGGTATCATGGAGACCTATTCCGTGGCTTCGATTTTTGAAGTGGCTGATGACATTGTAAAAACAACACCGGTCAACATCTTGGAAATACGTATTGCCAAAGGCATCAGTGGAAAGGCATACGTTGTTTTCTCAGGAGAGCTTTCAAGTGTGCATGCATCTATTGAAAAAGCAAAGAAAAGTGTTATTGAAAAAGGATTATTACTACAGACATCGGTTATACCAAGACCGGATCCAAGGTTGTGGCAAGAATTTATATAAGCTATAGGAATTTATTAGGAGGCGTAAAAATGCTAAAGAAGATACCGGATATTTTGTCACCGGAACTACTAAAAGTGCTAATGGAGATGGGACATAGTGATGAGATTGTTATAGCTGATGGGAACTTTCCATCTGCCGCCATGGCGAAACGATTAATTCGTTTAGATGGTCATGGTGTGGACAAAATACTTGAAGCGATATTGGAGCTCATGCCACTTGACACTTATGTTCCTGCTCCTGTCGCACTTATGGAAGTGACACCAGGGGATACTTACAAGCCAATCATTTGGGATGACTATAAGCGGATTATAATGAATAAAGAAGGTATACATCAACTCGAGTTCGTAGAACGTTTTGCCTTTTATGAACGTGCAAAAAAAGCCTATGCAATTGTTGCGACTGGCGAACAAGCTTTATATGCCAATATCATACTCAAAAAAGGTGTTGTAAAACATTAGGGATATTTGTCTGTGACTTAAAAATGTAAGAATATCGTGGTGCGATATTCTTTTTTTTGATATTATGATATTAACAAACTATTGTTTTGACGCCTGATCAATTAAATTGGAGGTATACGTACAATGTATAAAGTTCTAATCGTTGAAGATGAATTGCCGGTTCGAGACGCTATTATCTCAATCATTAATTGGGAAATACTAGGTTTTGAAGTTGTATATGCGGCTGAGGATGGTCAAGACGCACTAAATTTTTTAGAAGATCATGAGATTGATTTGATGATTACGGATATTTATATGCCTTTTATTGATGGTCTAGAACTGGTTCGACGTGTTCGGAAAAACGATAAATATTGTAAGGTGGTTTTTTTGACAGGTTACAATGAGTTTGAATATGCCAAAGAAGCCATAACGTTGAATGCGAATAAGTATTTGTTAAAGCCAATTACAAAAGATGAATTGACGACTGTTTTAGAAGAAATTCGTGAAAACATTCATCAAGAAATAACGGAAAGAAATAATATGAGTCGCTTAAAGTTGGAATATGAGAAGCGACGAGAATATCTTCAAGATAAGTTGCTCTATGATGTTCTATTGGGCTTTATACCCCGAGATCGTGTGGTAGAAGCCTGTCAGGAACTAGGCGTCAACACAGCAGGGGCAGCTTATGTCGTTGGTGTAATTGAGATTATGAATAAGAAACAAGTCGGGGAAGCGGTATGGGGTGAAGATTATTCGTTGTTACATTTTGCTTTGTATAATATATGCAAAGAGATTATTGCCGATTATCCAAGGCATTATGTATTGATGGGCGATCATGGAAAAATTATTGTGTGCTTTATTTCGGATGAAGAGACAAAAAACTATGGAAAAGCATATGAGATCTTAGGAGAAATGTTGATCAGTATTCGCCATATTTATAACATGGATGTCGTTGCAGGTATGGGTGAATGCTATATGGAATTCTCTGACTTTCAGTATTCTTTTCAAGATGCTTTGACCGCTCTAGAATATAAAGTAATCGAAGGTGCAAACCAGATTATAGTAAAAACAGATATTGAGAGAAGTTCTGGAAAAGGACACCGTCAATCCAATGAGTTTTTAGAACAAATTGAAGTAGCCATCCGTGTGAATAACATGGACAATCTAAGCAAATATATTCACTTGTATTTTGACATGCTAAAATTCAATAAAGTTCAACTGGGAGAATTTAAAAGTCTTGTCTTAACGTTAATTACTCGAATTTTTGCCACATTTAATCAACTTATTGTGGATAAAAAAGAGAACATTGTATTGGATTTTTATCTCGTAGAAGAATTATTGAAAATTAACGATTTAAACTTAATACAAGAGAAAATCATACAAAAATGTGAAGAACTTATAAAACAGCTTGAGCAAAAAAGGGAAGATGATAAAGCAATCCTCGTGTTTCAAGGGATTCAATATATAGAAAGCTATTATGACGATTCGAATCTGGATCTTAGCACGATATGTGAAGTATTACATGTAAGTAGTAGCTATTTTGCCCGTATATTTAAGCTATATAAAAATCAAACATTTCTCGAATATTTGACCATGTTCAGGATGGAAAAAGCAAAAGAGCTTTTAAAGAACTCTACCATGAAAGTTTTTGAAATTTCTGTAAAAGTTGGATATGATGATCCTCATTACTTTAGTTATAATTTTCGAAAAAATGTAGGCATGACACCCTCACATTACAGAAAGGAGTAGCGATGCGGTCGAAAAAGCATAATGAAACACGTTTTATTCATAGTATTCAGATGACTTTAGCTGTTGGTATAGGCATTCTTATTGTGACCGTTATTGCCAGTATTGGCATATTATCTTATATTGCGACGAATCGCGTTATATTGGAAAACACTTCTGAATCAACACTTAAGATGATTAACCAAGTGAATTATGATATGGACTATTATCTAAGAAATGTTGAAACAACAATAGAAGGCCTACGTGTTTCTGACAATGTATTAGAATATTTTTATATGCCACAAGAACTTCAGGCTGAACATACCCGTAACTATTTAAATACACTTTTAGCCACCCGTGAAGATTTGGTAAATATATATCTCATTACCACAACAGGTGAAATTCTATCCAATGATGCCACGGCTGTTATAAAAGAGACGGCAAACCCTTTAGAACAGCCTTATTATCAGAAGTCAGTTGAGACAGGTGACTTCGTTATTTCTGAATCCCATCTACAAAACATCGCATTAGGAGAATATCCATGGGTAATAACATGTTCAAAAGCCGTATATGATGGAGACCTACTTCTTGGCGTCATACTTATTGATCTTAATTTTAGTTTGATTGAAGACATGGTTAGTAGGATTAGTATTGGCGACCAAGGGTACTTGTTTATCATTGATGATAGTGGTAATTTGATTTATCATCCTAAGTTAGAACTTATATATAGTGGGATAAAAACGGAACCGATCGAAGATCTTTTGACAAGTAACACAACAACAATAGAAAAACTTGATGAAGAACAAGCCGTGAATTTTGTCATTACCAATTCTGAGTATACAGGTTGGAAAGTCATAGGCAAAATATATAACCAAGACTTAAACAGTTATAGTGATGTACTAAGAGAGTTTTTCATTATGATCATTCTTGTCACATTAATTATTTCTCTTGTTCTTGCTGTCATGATTGCCGGAAATATTTTGCGTCCCGTTAAGTCTCTGCTTCGAGGAATGTCAGCATTTCAAGCTGGTGACTTAAATGTGCAAGTCGCTGTTGAGAGCCAGAATGAACTGGGCATATTGACAAATACATTTAATACGATGACACGTCGAATAAAAACGCTTATAGATACAAATAAAGAAGTAGAGCGCTTAAAAAGAAAATCCGATTTGGAGGCGTTGCAGGCTCAAATAAATCCACATTTTTTGTATAATACTCTAGATTCTATTGTTTGGATGGGTGAAGCGGGCAAGTCGGCGGAAGTCGTAAAAATGACCTCGGCACTATCTAAACTGTTTCGCATTAGTATTAGTAAAGGACAAGAGTATATCACGGTAAAGCAAGAGCTTGAGCATGTAGAAAGTTACCTAACAATTCAAAAGATGCGCTATGGAGACAAGCTGGATTATACCATAACAGCAGAAGAGAACCTTCTTTCCTTGCGCATTATAAAAATCATTATTCAACCGATTGTCGAGAATGCTATTTATCACGGACTTAAAAAAATGCCGGGTAAGGGTAATATATCCGTACATGTTTATAAAGAGTCTCTGGAGAAAGAAGATTACTTGTGCATTGATGTAACAGATGATGGTATTGGTATGGAGGATGCAACCATTGAGCAGTTGCTCTCTGGACAAATTCAATCGGAGAAAAAAAATGGTGGTGTCGGCGTATATAATGTAGATCAAAGAATTAAGCTATATTATGGTGAAGAGTTTGGCATTCAGATTCAGAGTGAGATGTTTGAAGGAACATGTGTGACAATCCGATTACCTTATGTGACGGGAGGCGACTACGATGAAAAAGTATCACAATAAAATGATATATTTTCTCATCTTAGTACTAATATTACTTGTAGGTATTAGTATTGGTTCAATGAAACGCTTAGATAATCAAGTGCAAAAGCAACAAACCATTTACATAATTACAAAAACTTCAGGCGGTATTGATTTTTGGACGAGTGTTGCTGAAGGGGCAAAGGTTGCTGCTATAGAACTTGGTGTACAAGTCATTGTTGAGGGACCTCGTAATGAAACAGAAGTAGATGAACAAATTGCTATTATTGAAGAAGCAATCCGTCAGAAGCCAGCAGCTATAGCGGTAGCAGCAACAGATTATGAGCGTGTTGGTGAAATATGTCAACAAGCGGTTGAGGAAGGTATTGTTGTGGTCACCTATGACTCTGATGCACTGTTTGAAACAGATCACAGTTACATTGCTACCAATAATTTGTTAGCATCTCAACGTCTGGCACATGAGTTAGGCACGTCTATTGATGGCGATGGTCGCGTGGTCATATTATCCCATGTAAAAGGTAGTTTTTCTGCATATGAACGTGAAGAAGGTTTTAAAAAAGGTATGAAAGCATTTGAAAATTTGATCGTTGAAGAAACGCTCTATTACAGCAATGATGAATTACAAACGGCTTATGATTATGCAGTCGAAATAATAAAAACTTATCCCGATCTGGTTGCGATTTATGGATCTAATGAGGTATCATTGCAAGGTATAGCGGAAGCGGTCAATGACTTGGGTGTTAAGGATGAGATTTATGTTGCGGGATTTGATATCAATACGCGCATCGCCTATTTTATTGAAATCGATGTTATTAAAGCCGCGATGGCACAGCGACCCTTTAATATGGGGTATTTGGCTGTGAAGGAAGCTTTGGAAGTTCAAAAGACCAGAGAAACACGACAAGTCGATGTAAGCGCTGTTCTTATTAATAAAAAAAACATGTTCTTACCGGAGAATCAAAAACTCATCGTTCCATTTTCAAATAGATAATCAAAAACGTTAAATGATATAAAGGGTAAAGAAGAACTGAGAAATCAGTTCTTTTTTTACCCTTTTTGTGTCAGAATTTCAACTTTTTCAAGTCGGCTCCTCGTTATAATAGTTTTAGAAAGTTGTTGGAGGTGAAGTAAATGGTTAAAAATGTAATAAAGATGGTTGATATTGATAAACGATTTCCGGGCGTACATGCATTAAAAGATTGTTCTTTTGAGCTAAACAAAGGTGAAGTACATGCACTCATAGGAGAAAATGGTGCAGGTAAATCAACGCTTATGAAAATACTGACCGGTGTTTACGATAAAAATGGCGGAGCAATTTATTATAAGGGAAAAGAAGTTGAAATTAATTCACCTAAAGCGGCTCAAGAACTGGGTATCAGCATTATTCATCAAGAATTAAATCTCATGCCGGATTTAACAGTGGCAGAAAATATTTATATCGGACGAGAACCAATGAGATTTAAAGGCATATTCTGTGACAGTTTATTGCAAAACAAGATGGCTAAAGAATTACTAGACAATATGAATGTCAAGATTGAACCGACAGTGAAAGTTGAGCAATTAACCGTCGCACAACAGCAAATGATTGAAATCGCAAAAGCACTCTCTTTTAATTCAGAAGTCCTGATTATGGACGAACCAACTGCAGCGTTAACCGAATCAGAGATTGATGAACTTTTTCGAATCATTCAAGAGTTAAAAGCCAAAGGTGTTGGAATTGTCTATATTTCCCATCGTATGGAAGAATTGAAGAAGATTTGTGATCGTGTAACGGTGATGCGAGATGGTGAATATGTCGGAATGAAAAATATGAATGAAGTGACAATTGATGAAATCATTAAAATGATGGTTGGACGTGAGATTTACGAAGGGGTACATGATTTAGAACGTCATCAAAATCATGAAGTTGTTCTTGAAGTCAAGCATTTAACAAGCGGGAAAAAAGTAAAAGATGTAAGCTTCCAACTTAGAAAAGGAGAAATCCTTGGTTTTGCAGGGCTCATGGGAGCGGGTCGTACAGAAGTCGCCAGATGCCTTTTTGGGGCAGACCCAAAAGATAGTGGTGAGATTTACATTAATGGACAGAAAGTTCATATTCGATCACCAAAGGATGCAGTAGCAAATGGTATCGGATACTTATCAGAAGACAGAAAACGGTATGGACTTGTTCTCGGATTAGATGTCAATACGAATATTGCTATGGCGACGATGCCAAAATTTAGTAATCGACTTGGCTTTTTGAAAGAAGATCAAGAAAAAGTGAACGCAACAAAGTACATCGACACATTATCGATTAAGACCCCAAGTGGAAAACAGTTGGTGCAAAATCTTTCTGGCGGGAATCAGCAAAAAGTGGTTATAGGAAAATGGTTGACAAGAAACTGTGATATCTTGATTTTTGATGAACCGACACGAGGCATTGATGTTGGCGCCAAGAGTGAAATCTATAAACTTCTGAATGAATTAGCCGATCAAGGCATGTCAATTATTATGATTTCATCAGAATTACCGGAAGTTCTTCGTATGAGCCATCGCATTATGGTGATGTGTGAAGGGAAGATTACCGGAGAACTATCGCGGAATATAGCAACACAAGAACGTATTATGACATGTGCAACGGATCGTACGGCATAGAATGGAGGATAGAATGGAACATATTATAGCGGATATAAGCACCACCAAAAAGAAAAACTTATTCAAATCAGGTGCAGCACAAAAATTATTAGCACTAGGAGCGTTAGTATTACTTATTTTGTTTTTCACACTGGCTTCGCCGGTTTTCATGACAAGCTCAAACCTGATTAGTATATTATTGGCGACTGCAGTTAACGGTGTCTTAGCAGTTGGTGTAACATTTGTAATTATAACAGGTGGTATTGATCTTTCTATTGGTACAGGGATGACCTTTGCATCGGTGATGACAGGCGTAGCCATTACTTTTCTAGGCTTACCGATTTTCGTTGGGGTATTCGTCGGCATACTTACCGGAGCTTTCATTGGCTTCATAAATGGCATTAATGTGGCTAAGCTTAAGATTCCTGCATTCATTGCAACACTTGGAATGATGATGATTACAAAAGGCTTATCTCTTGTGATTTCAGGTGCAAAACCCATATATTTTATGGACACACCTGAGTTTGCAAATATTTCAAAAGCAACAGTTTTAGGTATTCCATCAGGCGTTATTATTTTCTTTCTTGCAGCTGTCCTCGCACATATTATATTAAACAAGACGATTATTGGACGGTTTAATTTTGCAATAGGTAGTAATCTACAAGCGACACGCTTATCAGGCATCAATACAGAAAGATGGCTCATTATTATTCATAGTTTAACCGGCGCTTTTGTTGGTCTTGCAGGCGTCCTTATGGCAGCAAGGTTAAACTCAGCACAGCCTGCACTTGGACAAGGATATGAGCTTGACGCTATTGCAGCGGTTGTCATTGGTGGAACGTCACTGAGCGGTGGAAAAGGAACAATATCCGGGACAGTCATCGGAGCCTTTATAATGAGTGTTTTACTCAATGGATTACGGATCATGTCGGTACCACAAGAATGGCAAACAGTATTAACTGGCGTTATTGTGATTGTAGCAGTTTTCGTTGATATCTATCGACGCAACAAACAATCAATATGATTTGTGACAAGTAATAACTTGTTCAAATAAATCAACTTCAACACGAAGAATAAGAGGAGGAAAAAAGGAATGAAGAAAGTAATGAGTATGGTTATGGTTATGTTGTTATTAACGGTTCTTTTTTCAGGTTGTGGTAAGGAAGAACAAACAACAAGTGCAGGAGATGTAAGCGGGGGAAGTACAGAACAAACTGAGGTTGCAACAGGTGATACGACACCAGACACAGGCAAAGACGAGCCACTTTATATTCCGATTATCTCAAAAGGTTTTCAACATCAGTTTTGGCAAGCGGTTAAAAACGGAGCAGAACAAGCAGCCTATGAATATGGGGTAACGATTACCTTTGAAGGACCAGAAACAGAGGCAATGGTTGATAAGCAAATTGAAATGGTCGAGGCTGCATTAAGCAAAAATCCGAGTGCAATATGTCTTGCAGCATTAGATTCAAAAGCGCTAATACCTTTGATAGAAAGAGCGACAGCGGCAGGCATTCCGGTTATTGGCTTTGATTCAGGTGTTGACAGTGAACTCATTGCAGCAACAGCAGCAACAGATAATTATGCGGCATCTATGTATGCAGCAGATAAAATGGCAGAACTGATTGGTGAAAAAGGTAAAGTAGGAATGATCGTTCATGATCAAACATCAAAAACGGGTGTTGATCGCCGAGATGGTTTTAAAGATCGAATGGAAGACAAATATCCCAACATTGAGATTGTAGATATTCAATACGGAGATGGCGACCAATTAAAATCCACAGAAATAGCAAAAGCAATATTAACAGCAAATCCTGAACTAGATGGCTTTTTTGGATCAAATGAAGGCTCGATTATTGGTGTACTTAATGCCATTCGTGAGGTTGGTTTAGAAGGTAAAATTATTGCAGTGGGTTATGACTCAGGAAAAGCGCAAATGGATGCAGTACGTGAAGGCATTATTAGTGGTTCAATATCTCAAGATCCAATAGGGATAGGATATAAAGCGGTTGAAGCTGCTGTTAAAGCGGCTAGAGGCGAAACACTAGAAAAGAACATTGACACAGGATTTGTCTGGTATGATGCAAGTAATATTAATGACGAAGACGTGTTCCCGGTTCTTTACGAATAAATCTACTAAATATTGAAAAATCAAGCACAACACCCACTTGCAAGTCAAGCGTGTGTTGTGCTTAGAGCATAAGAAGGAGGCAAATAAAATGAAAAACGAATTCAGATTAAATGTAAGCTTACCAAAAGTAGGTATCCGTCCAACCATTGATGGACGTCGCCGAGGTGTTCGAGAATCCTTAGAAGATCAAACCATGACCATGGCTAAAAATGCTGCAAAATTTATCGAAGAAAATATAAGACATGCTAGTGGTGAACCGGTAGAATGTGTTATTGCAGATACAACAATCGGTGGCGTGGCTGAAGCGGCAGCCTGTGAAGAAAAATTCCAACGTGAAGGTGTTGGCCTTTCACTAACGCTAACACCAAGTTGGTGCTATGGCATGGAAACAATTGATATGAATGGGATGCGCCCTAAAGCAATATGGGGGTTTAATGGAACAGAACGTCCTGGAGCAGTATATTTAGCAGCAGCAGCAGCAGGACATGACCAATTGGGTCTTCCAGTATTTACCATCTATGGTCAAGATGTTCAAGATGGAAAGGATGAAACGATTCCAGAAGATGTAAAGCGTAAAATACTACTTTTTGTAAAATCAGGCATAGCTGTTGCAACGATGAAAGATAAGGCATATTTGTCTGTGGGTACCGTATCAATGGGTATAGCTGGATCAGTCGTTGACGTTAACTTTTTTAATGACTATTTAGGTATGCGTAATGAATACGTAGATATGTGCGAGATTACGCGACGTATTCAAGAAAAAATATATGATGAAGAGGAATATACAAAAGCACTAGTTTGGGTAAAAGAAAATTGTAAAGAAGGTCCGGATTATAATAAAAATCCTTGGAATCGTCAAGACCTTGATGCTTATTGGGAGTATGTGGTCAAGATGACCATTATATTTAGAGACCTTATGGTTGGAAACCCGAAACTCAAGGAGCTTGGATTTGTAGAAGAAGCGGCTGGTCATCATGCCATAGCAGCAGGTTTTCAAGGCCAAAGGCAGTGGACGGATTATTTGCCAAATGGTGATTTTTTAGAAACAATACTAAATTCATCCTTTGACTGGAACGGTATTCGTGAGGCATTTGTAGTCGCTACAGAAAACGATAGTCTTAATGGCGCACCGATGCTGTTTGGTCATCTATTAACAGGTACAGCCCAAATATTCTCTGATGTAAGAACCTATTGGAGCCCGGAGGCTGTTAAACGTGTGACAGGTCATGAACTTACAGGTCTTGCAGAAAATGGTATTATTCATTTGATAAATAGTGGTTCAACAACTCTTGATGGAACAGGGCAGCAAAGTGATGAAAAGGGACAGCCAATCATGAAACCCTATTGGGAGATTCAAGAAGAAGAGGTAAAACGCTGTCTGGATGCAACAAGATTCTGCCCGGCAAACAGTGAGTATTTCTGTGGCGGTGGATTCTCAACACGTTTTGTTACTAAAGAAAATATGCCGGTGACCATGTCTAGAATCAACATTATAAAGGGGCTTGGTCCGGTTCTACAGATTGCAGAAGGCTATACAGTCGAACTCGAGGATAACGTACATCAAATATTAGACCAAAGAACAGATCCGGCTTGGCCGACAACATGGTTTGTACCTATTTTAACCGGTGAAGGTGCCTTTGAAAGTGTCTATTCAGTTATGAACACATGGGGTGCTAATCATGGCGCTATTAGTTACGGACATATAGGTGATCAACTTATTACACTGGCATCCATGTTAAGAATACCGGTAAGTATGCATAATGTTGATGCAAACCGTATCTTCAGACCGAAAGCATGGTGTGGATTCGGAACCAAAGATTTAGAGGGCGCAGACTTTAGAGCATGTCAATCCTACGGAGCTCTTTACAAAAAATAAACTTAGGGAGGTTCATTGATGCAAGTTTTAGCCTTTGACTTAGGTGCAAGTAACGGACGTGCTATTGTTGGAGAGTACAACCGAGGGAAAATTGTGTTACATGAAGTCCATCGGTTTACCAATAGTCCGGTGAAAATGAATAACCATCTGTATTGGGACTTTCCCCGTTTACTTTTTGAATTAAAAACGGCATTAATAAAATCCAAAAATCAAGGATATAAAATCCAAAGTATCGGGATAGATTCTTGGGGTGTGGATTATGGTGTACTGGATGTAGAAGGTGAGTTGATAGCAAATCCAATACACTATCGAGATGAACGATGTGGTCAAGGTTTAGCCCTATTGTTAAAGAAGAAGAATGGGGTGTCACTAAAAAAAGAAACAGGCATGGATTGTGTGAGCTATAATACGATTAATCAGTTAATGGCAGATCGATATATCCAATGGAATCACGCAGACGCTATACTGAATATCCCAGACTTATTCAATTATTTTTTAACAGGTAAAAAGCTATCTGAATACAGTATGGCAACAACAACACAACTTTTTGATTATAAAACTATGAATTGGAACAAATCATTGATTCAAGAGCTTGGCTTTAAAGCATCATTGTTTATGCCAATCGTACAATCAGGCACTAACCTAGGATCTGTGAAGAATGAGATACTTAAAGAACTAGGTATTGAGACGCTGGAGGTTATCTCGGTGACAAGTCACGATACGGCGCTGGCTTTACAAAGCTTACCGATGGAAGATGACTATTTGTTTATTGCCACCGGAACATGGATTATTGTCGGTGCCAAGCAAAAACAGATGACCATGAATGAAAAGGTGATTGAATATGGACTGGCCAATGAAGGTGGATCCTATCCGTCAGTGAATCTTCTAAAGAATCATGTCGGACTTTGGATTCTACAAGAATCAAAAAGATATTGGGAAAACAAGGGTATGAACATCGAGTTTGGCGAAATGGTTGATTTAGCAAAAAGCGCAGTCATTAGAAGTGAAATCGATATTAACGATCCTCGATTTTTTGAGCCCGGAGAGATGCCAATCAAGGTTCAAGATTATTGCAAGGAAACAAAGCAGCAAGTGCCAAGTAGTATAGGTGAAATTGTACGTGTCATTGAAGAAAGTCTTGCAAAACAGATCGTCAAAACACTTACAGAAATTGAAGCGGCCATAGGAAAAAGTTATGATCGTGTTTGTATATTTGGCGGTGGCGTCCAAGATCAGTTATTGTGTCAGTTGATTAAAAAATACAGCAAAAAACAACTTGTTTTTGGTGTGAAAGAAGCAACAGCTCTAGGAAATATTACGGAACAACTTATAACTCTAGAAGCATTTACAAAGCAAGACCGCATAAAAGTTTTTGAAGAATCTTTTAACCCTCCTAAGTTTTGATATGCATACTGTGAACCATTGACAAAACGGGTATTTACGACTATACTTTACATAATAACTCAACAAAAAAAGTAATCGATAAAGGCAAACCCAAGGAAATTTGGGGACGCAAAGCCACGGGCCTTAAGGTAAAACAACCAAGGTAGCCGGGTTACCAAATACTGAAAATACAGTATTCATGTATTAGCTCTGTTTGGCAATCCAACCAGAGCTTTTTTGCGCTCTGGGGATTAAAAAACAATCATTTTTAAGGAGGAAGCAAAATGAAAAAATTTAACAAGGTATTAGCAATGCTTATGATTTTTGTATTGACATTCGGATTTTCAGCGGTATCCTATGCTGAAGATACAGACCTGACGGCGCCGGACAGTGAAGTCGAAGAAGAAGTGACTGAAGATGTAGATGATGAAGAAGTTGGTGACAAGGGAAGAGGTAAGAATAAAGAAATGAGAAATGCCTGGAAGCTTGAAAAGCAGCTCATTGAACAAGAGAAGGACCAACTTGAAGAACTTAAGGATCAACTCGAAGAACAACTTGAGGCTTTAGAAGCAGAGCTTGAAACTGCTAAGGAAGCTGGCGACACAGCACTAATAGAAAGTCTAAGAGCTGAACTTGAAGCATTAAAAGTTGAAAAAGACACTTACACAATGGATATGAGAAATAAGCTGGCGCAAATGAAGCAGATTGCAAAAAGTAGGTATACAGATGAAGAATTGAGCCAGTTAAATGAAGTCTATAAAAGCTTCAATAATCTAAAAAACATGAGAACCATTCCGGTCGAGAACGTATTTTTCAAAAACAGAGACGTCAAGTTTGATACACCTCCAGTTATTAAAGAAGGTAGAACGCTGATACCTGTTAGAGCCATTACAGAAGCTATGGGTGCTACCGTTACATGGAACAGTGAAGAGAAGCTTGTGACAATTGTAAAAGATGACAAAACAATTGTTTTTGATCTATTAAACAACATAACCTATGTCAACGATGTAGAAGTAGCTATTGATGTACCTGCCGGTGTAATGAATAATCGAACCATGGTGCCTTTAAGATTCATTGCAGAGAATCTAGGACTTAAGGTTGTATGGGATGAAGACACCCAAACAATTGAAGTTGATGAGGATAACGCAGAAGATGAAGTTGGTACAGATGATGCAACAGAAGAGAGTTAAGAAGTAGTCGATGACGATGATGCAATATAGTAGCAAAAAGGAGCTGAATTCAGCTCCTTTTTATTACGTTGTAATTGTCAATGTCGTTAACTTTGCGCCATTTTCACCAGATGCTGCACGGCTGTTTCAAGTGGGACGGGTTTACGTCCAATGATTTTTTCAAAGTCATTGCTAATAACTTCCAACTCATGGTTGCGAAAACCTTCTTGAATACCAAGAAGCAGCGGCATAAAGCTTTCCGGTACACCTGCTTTTAGCATGATTTCTTCATAAGTTTGATCATCCACTTGCAAAACTTCAATAGTTTTCCCTAGAACTTTACCAACTTCTTTAGATATTTCATCTTGTGTATGAAGGGTTCCACTTAACTCATAGATCATATTATTATGCTTTTCTCTTGCGACCAGAACAGTTGCGGCAGCTAGAGCATAGTCTTCTCGTAATGCCCACCCGACTTTTCCGTCTTTTGCAGAGGTAACCCAAGGGGCTCCCGCTAATACACCTTGAACAGAAGAAACTTCATTTTCGAGATACCAGTTGTTTCTAAGTATCGTATAGTCTATACCTGAATTTATAATAGCTTCTTCACTTTTTTGATGTACTTCAGCTAAGAATAACTTCGATTGATCCGCATTAGCGACACTGGTATAGACAATAAATTTCACTCCTGCTTTTTTTGCTGCTTCTATAGCATGAGCATGTTGCCTGATACGTGTAGCATTATCACCATCAGTTGAAATGATGAGCAGTCTTTCGATATCTTTAAAAGTATGAACCAGCATTTCCGGTTCATCGAAATCACCTTGTCTAACATCAACGCCTTTTTCTAAGTGGGATTGAGCCTTTTCAACCGTTCTTACACTGACTGCAATCTCTTTTGGATCGACCATACCCAGTAAAGCATCCATCACCAATGTTCCTAAATGTCCTGTTGCACCTGTAACCATGTACTTCATGATATACCTCCTTATATTGCTTGATATTTATTCTCATTTAACTTATAATATAATTATAGCAGGTACAACATAAATAACAAGTACTGTCATTTATGATTCATAGTATCATTTTTGATACTATGAATCATACAATTATATTTTTATACTTTAAGGAGGTTCTCATGACAAAATTAGAAGATTTATTCGGACGATGTCCCTATGCAACCACTCAAAAAATATTATCTGGGAAATGGGCACTTATGTTACTTCATATATTAAACAATGAAACGTTGCGATTTAATGAAATTCAAAGAAGGATGCCGGAGATGACACAAACCACACTAACGAGACAGTTACGCTCCTTAGAAGAATATGGGTTAATTGAGCGCAAAGTATATGCGCAAATACCACCGAAAGTCGAATACAGCATGACGGACATTGGTGAAGAATTTGCAGTTGTCTTAAGAAGCATCGAGAATTTTGGGAATAAATATATCGAAGTTACAGTACCAAACTCATAAAATATCATGTAGGGTACCTCACTTATGTTATTGAATGATTTAATTTCTGCATATAAGTTAATAAGTCTTCTTTTGCGATGGGCTTGGAGTAGTAGAAGCCTTGTATAATATTGCAATTGTTTTGTTGTAAAAACTCTAGCTGATCCAAGGTTTCAACACCTTCTGCAACGATTTCTATGTTCATATTTTTTGCAAGGTTAAGAATGAGTTTGGCAATACTACCATCATCATCATGTGGATAATCCTTGATAAAGTTTCGGTCCATCTTGATTTTTTCAAAGGGAAAACGTTTTAAGTAGCTAAGTGAAGCATATCCGGTACCAAAGTCATCGATTGCAATAAGAAAGCCCATACGCTTTAATTCATTGATGACGTCAATGGCTTCATCTTCGCTGGTAATCAGAAGGCTTTCGGTAACCTCGAATTCTACGAGCTCATTGGGAAATTCATACATTTGCTTTAAACGTTTGACTTGAGCAAATAAGAAATCCCATTTTAATTGTACAGCGGATATGTTGATTGCCACGACAATTGGATCATTGGATCTGTAGAAATCCTGTGCAAGGGAAAAAGCTTCTTTTAGGACAAACTCTCCAATGGGGATAATCAAACGTGTTTGTTCAGCTAAAGGGATAAACTGATTGGGAGAGATGCTATTGCCTTCATGTGTCCAACGTAGTAAAGCTTCAACACCGATTATGTGGTTGGTATGTATGTTGATTTGTGGTTGAAAATGCACAAACATTTCATTTCGATCCAGAGCAAAACGAATATGTTTAAGAAGCTCATAGTTTTCTGAAGAAATGGATTCAAAGGAATCTTCATATTTTGTGATTTGATTTTTGCCATTATTTTTTGCATGGTTTAAGGCGATGCTTGCATTCTTAACGAGTTCCTCGGCGGTTGTACCATTTTCAGGCGAGCAAGAAAAACCAAAGCTAACAGTGATGTGATGCAGTTCGTCATTTAATAAATAAGGTTTGGTTAAATACCTTTTGAGGAAAGATATACGTCGGAGTACATCTTCTCCAGAGTTATGTTTATAAAAGACGCCAAATTCATCCCCTTCCGTTCGTGAAATGAGATCATGGGCCTTTTCATAGTGTATAAGACGATCGGAAAATTGTTTGATGAGTTGATCACAGGCCTCTGTTCCAATAAGTCCGTTAAGTATTCTGAAATTATCAATATTAATTAAGAGACAGACATAAGAAACTGAAGTATTAGAATGTAACAACACATCCAGTTTGTCATGGAAAAGAGCCTTGTTCGGTAGTTGTGTGGCTGGGTCATAGAACCTAAGATAGTTGAGATGTTGGTCTTTGATTTTTTGTTCGGTTATATCTTTGAAAAGACCGAGATAATAAATGCTACCGTCAACGATTCGGGTAATATAAAGTTGCATGGGATAGGGAATATCACCCAATCGAATTTGTTCGAATTCTCCCTGCAAAACACCTTTTGTTGATAGGATTTGCTTTTGTTGATCTGTGAGATATACGCCGGCTGTCAATAAATCCGAATCATAATTTTGATCATGACAACCGGTAATATTATGAAAAGTTTTGTTGGTATACAAGATTTGGTAATGCTCATCTGTGATGAAGATACCATTATCAGAATGCTCCAGAGTTTTTGTAATTAATTGCAACCTAGTTTCCACATTCTTTCGCTTAGATTGCTCATTGTCAAGTGCTTGATCCTTAAACTGAATCGTCTTAAGATCCTTTTGGAGTTGGAGATTCATCTGGATGAGTGAACGTGCCAATGCACCTATTTCATCTTCCCGTTTCCCCAGATGTTCTGGCAGGTCAATGGCATACAGATTACCTTGGGCAGTATGAATCACTTGCTCCATAAGCTTAAGAGGTGCGGTAACACTTCGGCTAAACCATAGAGAAAGCATTGAGACACAGAGTATAACAGCCAAGCCTACGAGCAACAATAATTCTTGGAATCTCCAAAGTGGTGCGTATATTTGTTGCTTAGAAGTTGACATGCCGAGTGTCCACCCATTCGAAAGTTCAGCGGTAAAGAGGAGTTGATCCTCAGCAAATAGCTTTTCAGAAACAGCTAGATCACTTGGAATCATAACATCACCTTGTGCATTTAGTAAAAATGAGGTACCCAGATTGTAATCGGCATAATCTTCGACACGCTTTTCAATAATTTCATAGGCCAAATCCGTACCAATCACCGCAAAAAGTTGCCCTTCATAATAGATGGGTCGTGTTAAAGAGATGAAGCGAATGGTTTCTCCATTATCTAACTTCCAATCATAAGGTTGTGTCCAAAAGTCGCCTTGTGCTTCGATGGGTCCAAACCACCAGGATTTGTCATCCTCTTTTGTGGGACCGGAGATATAATAGTCGTAGGGTATGGTAGACTGTCGACTGACAATGCCGTTTCCGTCTTGGTCGGCATAATAGAGATCGGTGGCGTAATTATAGTGCTCAGGATTTATGTAGATATAGGCTGTCTTACTTTGATTTTGGCTTTGAGCTTGTTGCCTAACAGTAGGTTCAAGCCAAGTCATCAAGAGGTCGATGTCATCTTTACCTTTTGGTGGATTGTTTTCCAAATAGTCTAGAAGTGTGAATTCGAGGATATTAATGACTTTGTAGGATTCATCAATCCCTTTTTCGAATTCATGTTTCATGGCAAGGACCGCAAATTCACTACGCTCTAATGTGTTGGCATTGAGTAGTCGAGAACCGAAATAGTGAGTAGAGGCTCCAAATAATAGGAGGCTAATGACGCTAACAAGAAGGAATAAGAAAAGTATTTTCATTTTCAGATTTTTGAACATGTGTGCCTCCTTTTAGTATTAAGTAACTAATGTAACACAGCTCAATTTCCTACTACAACTTAGAATTTATAGTGCTTAACTATATTTTAGCACGTAACAAGTCTTCTTTCCACATAATACGTAGCAATCGCTATTAAGCATATGTTAAGCATGCATTTAGCTTGTTTTTAGTAGATGCTTTCTTTATAATAATTATTAGGATCAAACATGTCAGTCAACCTTTTGGTTTGCACAATAATTGGAGAAGTATATGAGAATAGGGCAATTTGCAGTAGAAAATAATACCAGTATAGATACCATTCGGCATTATATGTCGATGGGATTATTAGTGCCGGAAAAAAGGAATGCTCAATATGATTTTGATGAAAGCTGTACCCAAGATTTTCATGAAATAGCCCAACTTAAAAAAATTGGTTTCACG
Source organism: Firmicutes bacterium HGW-Firmicutes-2 (assembly GCA_002841495.1). Taxonomy (GTDB): domain Bacteria; phylum Bacillota; class Clostridia; order Lachnospirales; family Vallitaleaceae; genus Petrocella. The sequence continues at coordinate 57,939 of PGZV01000004.1, forward strand.
TTGTCAGAGATTCAGCACTTAATTCTATATAGAAGAATCGGCAAATTAACTGGGTATGATCGACGTATGACTTACACTTCCTTCTTTGAGAAGAAGAAAGAACAGATTGAACTGGAATTAAATAGACTTAACAAAATGAAACATAACTTAAATAATGAAATAATTGAAATGCGATTTAAATTAGAAGAAGATCAAGCAGTTGAAAGAGAAATAATTGGCATGAACATATCTTCTTTAGAATTGTTTGCTTGTCCGGTTTGTCAGGCATCTTTTGAAATCACAAAGGGCAATATTCAACATGGGATATTGATAAGTGCTACCTTGACATGTCAGTGCAACTATGAGATGCGTGTTGAAGAAGGCATCGTGTATACACCGGATATTACCTTAAGGAAACATGAGGAAAAAGAAGATACAGAAGATGCAGAAGATAGTCATTACAGTGAGAGCTTTATTGATGAATATATCAATACCACGGATATAGAATACCTGAAAAAGATTCATACAGGACTTAGGTGGTCTTCAAGACATATTCCGTTTGCCTTACTTGAGAAGGCTATTATTCTAGAGCTTGGAAGTGGACATGGCTACTTTATGCGCCATATGTTAGACCAATTTCCGGAAATCAGCACCTATATTGCAGTAGATCATGACCCTGTGAAGATGATGTGGTTGAAAAAAATAATCGAAAGAAGTCATCCGAAATGCAAAGTCATTTTTATTTGTGCAGACTTTACTCAAGTACCACTAAAAAACCATTCAGTAGATATGTTACTTGATATGTCGGGCTCAAGCAACTATGCCTTTGAACATACTGATTTTTTATTAGATAAAATAGATCATTTATTAAAAAAGAATGCACTTATTCATGGCGGTTATATTGTATTTGAGAATTTCGTTTCCCAGTCTAAGATACCCATGACACATCGAAAAGGTTTTAGCATCCGGCACATCCAATCTCAGTTGAAGGCACTAAATTATGAATGTCTGGATGAATTCATCTCTGAACCGGTAGATAAAGGTGGTCCTCAAGAAGATTATTTTGTAGATGGCGAGCAGGTAAGAACTTACTTTTATAACGGCAAGAAATCAATCAAACCATTGGGGTGACCCAATGGTTTATATTTTTACTCCAAAAATAGGATGATTTTCACCTTAAATATGCTCTTGAACTTGTCCTGACCCAATGTAGTAAACTTAGGTTAGACAAGGAGATGTGAAAAATGGATATTAGGAAAAAAAGCAATAAAAGTAATAATATCAATATAAGTAGTCATGAACGTTTCAACTTATACTTATTTACTTCGGGAAAAGCCGTATCAATACTTGGATCATCGATATATACATTTGCAATCGGTCTTTATGTATTGAAAATAACAGGTTCAGCGCAAAGTTATGCGACCACCTTAATGTTAAGCATCCTTCCATTGGTCGTCATGAGTCCCATAGCAGGGGTGATAGCGGATAGAATACCCAAAAAATGGCTTGTTGTTGGTATGGATTTTTTAAGTGGGCTATTATTCACAGCCCTCTACTTTTATTCCATAAAAATGACACTGAATCTAGCTGTCATATACATATCCACGGTGCTTCTGAATATCTTCACAACATTTTTTGGGATTGGTATGGAAGCTGCAAAGCCGTCGCTGGTAACATCAGCGAGATTGATAAAGCTCAATTCCTTAAGCAAACTCATCGATTCATCCGCTTCTATACTTGGGCCAATTGTCGGAGGCATGGTTTTTGCTTTGGTGGATATACACTTATTCATACTTTTTAATGCCGTTTCTTTTATTTTTTCTGCAGTGACGGAATGGTTTATTGACTATGAACTTAATGAAGAAAAGGTAGAAAATAAAGAAAAAGAAGAAAAAGAAAATAAAGAAAAATCCAGAAAAAATACAAAAGAATTCTTAAAAGACCTAAAAGAAGGGTGGGACTTTTTTTCACACAACCGTTCCATTCTAGAGCTCTTTTTTGTATTTGTATCTCTTAATTTTTTACTAGGATTTTCTGTGAATGTACCGGCGCCATATATCATTAACCAATTGCTAAAGATGCCTTCCACAAGCTTTGGTATGATCAACAGCATGTTTCCGGTGGGTTTAATTCTTGGAACGCTTACTGTTGAGAAGATTATGAAAAGAATTGAGTTTAGAAGACTATTAATATCTATGAATGCTTTCATTGCCCTACTTGCCGGATTGATTGGATTGCCGGTTATTATGAATTTGACGAACAGCAACAATCTTATTTTTTATGGAATTATCTATATGCTCATGGGTATTGGGATTGCTTATGTGGATGTACCATTGATGACCATATTACAAAATGACATTCCCAAAAAATTGCTAGGAAGAGTGTTGAGCTTAATTATGAGTCTCGTAAAAGTTGTGTTGCCTATAGCAATCATTACTTCAGGACTATTAATAAACAGACTGCCGATTGTCATTATACCAATGATAGGAGCAAGTATCGCCTTTTCTTACAGTATTTTTCTTCTAATACGATTAAAAGACAAAAAAATAAAGACAGATGAATTATTGGTATAAAACATCTTCTCTAAGAAGAAGTGGTTTAAACAATGCGCCATCAGGGATTCGAACCCTGGACACCCGGATTAAGAGTCCGATGCTCTAGCCATCTGAGCTAATGGCGCAAAACTATTATGATACATATGTTAGCGCTGTGCACTTTGTTTGTCAATCATCATTTTCGTGTTGAAACAGCAGTACTTATAAATGTGGAAACCATACCTATACTTGAAGCAATAAGTTGCAAATCAAAAAACGCCAATAAGTAGAAGCATTATAGCTTTCGACTTATCGGCGTTTTGTCCTTCAATCATAGATATAGTACTATAAATTGAATGTCGTTTTATTTTCACCGTAGATTGCTTCCCAGTCTTTGATGAATTGGTCCACACTAGAATCGGTCAATGGGTGTCGGATTGAATTCTCAAAAGTATCAAGATTTAAGGTAACGGCATGAGATCCTACAAGCATGGATGCATGTACTTGTTGAACATTCATAAAGGATGCGGCAAGTACTTTTGTTGTGAAGTTATAGCCTTTTAGCAGATCCACGATTTCACCGACCATACCGACACCATCACTACTAATATTGTCACTACGGTTCACATAGGGGGCAACAAAATCAGCGCCGGCTTTTGCTGCCACTAGAGCCTGGAGTGCTGTAAAAACAGCGGTTGCAGTAATTTTAACACCGGCATTATGAAGGTGTTTCATCGCTTTAATCCCTTGAGAAGTAACAGGTATTTTTATATACAAATTACCACCGATTTTTTCCAGAAGATGATAAGCTTCTTCGATCATTTCTTCGGCAGTGCTGCCAAGCACTTGTACATGAATCATGGCGTCTTTACCGATGATGGCTCGAATCTTTAGTATATGCTCAATAAAATTAATGTTTTCTTTTGCAATGATGGTTGGATTGGTTGTAACACCATCCATAGGGTACAAATCAAATGCTTTTTCTATATTGGCGAGGTTAGCAGTATCTAATAAATATAACATAGGCGTCTCCTTATCTCATATTAAAATGGAACTCTTCAATGCATTTGTCTATTGCATCTCTGGTATCTGAAAACTCAAAACCATAACTTTTTATTTTACCGGTATTCAGGCGAACGTCTCTAGGATGCTCTTTGAATTTTGCTTCATCCTTTTCAATTAAGTCATGAATACGGTCTTTAAGTCCAAGTGAAGAAAGTATGTACTCACTGATATGGTATCGGCTATCATTGTTATGACTACCAATGTGATATAAACCATAGGGGAGTGTGAAAATTTTATGGAATTGATCAATGATTTCATGAACATAGGTTAAACCTCTGTACTCATGGGTTGTAATTTTTGTTTTCTTACCTTCTAGGGCAAGATTAAGCGTGTTCCATAGTATATTGGGATTAATATTACAATCACGTTCAGGCAAGCCAAAGAGCCAAGTGAATCGCAAAATCCAAAGGTCATCTATCAATTCTTGGAGTAAACGTTCAGCCTCGAGTTTGTTCTGTCCGTAGATTGTATCCGGAATTGGTGTGACATCTTCGGTATAAGGGCCGGATTCTAAGTTGCCGTTAAATACTTGTTCAGTACTTATGAATACCATTTTAGCACCTACTGCCTTGCAAGCCTTTGCAACATTTAATGCGCCTTGAACATTGATTTTGTAAGCCATTTCAGGATGATCATTGCAAAAATCTGTAACGGCTATAGCTGCTGCATGAATGACGTAATCCGGTTTAAACATTTTAAAGGTCTGGGTCACGCTACTTTCATTTGTAATATCCAGATCATCTTTGTCTGTAGATAATATTTGGAAAGTATGCTGGTATTTTTGTGTGAATCGAGTACAGAAAAAACCTAATCCACCGGTTAATAGTATTTTTTTCATATTTATTTCTCCTTATGGCTTAATGGTTAATAGTTTTTGTTTGAGAGCATAAACGCGTTTGTTATTGTTATTTATCACTACGTCTCAATATAGCACTAGTATAATGGAAAATCAACTCAAATAATTAGGTGCTAAGAGCAATATATTGTGATAAGCATGAGTAAAACCGTGATTAATAGGCTATATCAGGACTTGTGTCGCTGAAATAAATACATACTAAAACAATAAAAATACATAATAAACAATAACAAAACATTGACTTGTGATGATTTGGGTGCTATTATCAAAAGCATAGAGATATTATGAATAACATCATGTACTGGAAAACCTTGAACTAATAATTGTGCAAATATAAAGAGGAGTGGTAATTATGGAAAACAAAGAAGATAAAATAAAATCACCGATTGAAGTGGAACTCAAAGCTGGAGAAACATATCATTGGTGCGCTTGTGGGAAAAGTTCGACCCAACCATTTTGCGATGAATCTCATGGGTGTGAAGGTTTTGCACCGTTGGCTTTTACGGCAGAAAAAGATGAGACCATAGAAGTATGCAACACTTTTTTCTTGTGTACCTGTAAACAAACAAAAACACCACCTTACTGCGATAAAACACATAAAAAGTTTTAAGTTAAATGAGATCGTTATGGCTTTGGGCAAATGCTCAAGGCCTTTTATTTTACTCTAGGAAACCCATACTATGTTAATGCGTTGAAGCGCCGCATTAACTATTAAGGAAATCTTTCCTGCCGTAACAATTTGCTTTGCAAAACGAGGCGTAGCCTCTTTGTTTTTCTCTAAGAGGTAACGACAAAACCGTGATGCTTAAAAACATGAACATATTCTATATATTTAGGATCATCTTTATGGATGGGGTCATACCCTGCCATAGCGTAAGGCTTATTGAGTAAAGCGTATTTGTTTTCTCCATAATTGTGATAGGGCAACAAGTTTACGTTCCGTATTTTCAAGGACTTTAAAAGTGTACAGAAATGTTCGGCATCTTCAATACTATAGTTGAAGTCGGGAATGACAGGTATCCGTGCGATAATGTCTTTTTTTTGTGACACTGCGAATCGAATGTTGCCGAGTATTTGATTGAGAGGGACGCCTACAATTTTCTCGTGTATATCGCTATCATAGTGTTTGATGTCGCAGAGTAACAAGTCCAGATGTTTGATGAAAGGCATGAAGTCATCATGATTGCAGTAGCAAGTGGTTTCGGCTGCAGTATGGATGTGATATTTTTTGGCTTCTTTAAGAAGTTCGGTTGCAAAAGACGCTTGTTGAAGAACTTCACCGCCGGACAATGTTAATCCGCCTCCGCTTTCTTCATAGAAAGGTTGATCTTTCAATACTTCGCTCATGATTTCGTTGATGCTATAGAGAGTCCCTTCATATGCAAGGGCACTTGTCGGACATATCTGCGTGCATAATAAGCATCCGGTACACAGGTCTTCATCAATGATGATGTTATCATGTACAGATGATATGGCATTCTCAGGACATGCTTTGATACAAGCATTGCAGTTTATACATGCATGCTTATTCCATGTGATTTGAACTTTTTTGCTTAATGATTCCGGATTAGAACACCATGGACATCGTAAAGGACAGCCTTTCAGGAATATAACGGTTCTTATACCTGGGCCATCATGAAGACTGAATTTTTGGATGTTAAATACCATGCCTTTGTTTTCTATCATATTGAATCTCCTTTGGCTTAATGTTCATCTTATATTATACATGAAAATACAATAACTTTCAAATGAAAGTTTATAAATTGCGATAACAAGGTTTGTGTCACTGACAGCCGGTTGTGAAGGAATGGACATATATAGGTTGTTAAAGTGAAAGTTGGAAGGCGTTTTATAATACAAAGAATAACCTTTTTACTGGAACGGAAATAAGAAATAGAATAAATGATATCAATTTTACATTCATATGAAACAAATATGGACACAAATGAAAGTTGGTGTTATAATAAACTTAAGAATCTATCGTAGCATCGTATGAATGGAGGAAAAAATGAAACGATATTTTGGCGAAATGACACAGAGAATGAATAAATATAGAGAAGATGTCCTTGATATTACGAGGTGGGTATGTACGGAGCGGGCCATTTTCACGACTGAGGTATATAAAAATAATGAGGCTCAACCTCTGCCCATAAAAAGAGCACTTATGTTAGAGAAAATATTGAGTAATATGAGTATATATATCGAAGACGAAACATTGCTTGCGGGTAATCAAGCATCTTCAAATTGCGCGGCCCCTATTTTTCCTGAATATGCAATGGACTGGGTTGTGAATGAACTTGACTTGTTTGAAAAACGAGATGGTGATGTTTTTCATATCACCGAAGATAACAAGCAAATTCTTAGAGAGTTAGAACCTTTTTGGAAAGGGAAAACGATTAAAGAGAAAGCTTTGGCTTCTATGCCGGAGTTAAGTAAGTTATTTTATGACTATGGCATTATCAAAGCAGAAGGGAACATAACTTCAGGTGATGCGCACATAGCTGTTATGTATGAAAAAGTACTAAGCCAAGGATTAAGAAGATATGAAGAACGCGTCATTGAGAAAATCAATGATTTGGACTTAACGGATTATAAAAACCAAGAAAAATTACACTTTTACAAAGGTATTATTATCACCATAGATGCCGTTAAAAGGTTTGCGATCAGATACAGTGAATTAGCGGAAGCCATGTCAAAAGAAGCCGGTACTGAAGCACGAAAAAATGAATTAAGGGAACTATCACGAATTTTGAAAAAAGTACCCTATAATCCTGCAGATACTTTCTATGAAGCCGTACAGTCAGTCTGGCTCATACAATTAGTGCTTCAGATTGAAAGCAATGGGCATTCGCTTTCTTATGGACGCATGGATCAATATCTATATCCGTATTATCAAAAAGATTTAAGTGATGGCGTTTTAAGTGAAGAATTTGCATGTGAACTTCTAACAAATCTATGGATAAAAACATATACAATCAATAAAATTCGATCATGGAGTCACACACAATATTCAGCCGGAAGCCCATTATACCAAAATGTAACGATTGGTGGACAAACCATAGAGGGTAAAGATGCGGTTAATCCATTGTCCTATATGATTGTCAGATCAGTTGCACAAGCCCATTTACCCCAACCTAACTTAACGATTCGCTATTTCTCCGGCTTAGATCATCGATTTATGAATGAAGCCATTGAATTAATGAAGCTTGGAACAGGAATGCCGGCATTTAATAGTGATGAGGTCATCATTAAATCATTAATAGATAAAGGCGTCACAAAAGAGGATGCATTTAACTACAGTGCTATTGGTTGTGTGGAAGTGGCTGTACCGGGAAAATGGGGGTACCGATGCACAGGGATGAGTTTTTTGAATTATCCTAAAACATTGCTTATAGCGATGAATAATGGTGTTGATCCTAAAACAGGCATAAAGCTTATGGAGGGCGCAGGCAATTTTGTTGATTTTACCAGTTATGGCGATTTGGAAAATGCTTGGGAGATAACCATTTCCGAGTTCACAAAACAACAAGTCATTATAGATGCAGCGGTTGACCGATGTTTGGAATTAAACACAATGGACGTATTATGTTCTGCCTTAACGGATGATTGTATTGAACGCGGTCTAAGCCTAAAAGAAGGTGGTGCGGTCTATGATATGATATCGGATTTACAAGTCGGTATTGCCAATTTGGCAGATTCCTTAGCGGCTATTAAAAAGTGTGTATTTGAAGATAAACTGATAACACCTGAGGCATTGTGGCATGCAATTATGACCGATTTTGAGGGAGAAGAAGGCAGAAAGATTCAGAAAATTCTTCAGGAAGTACCACCAAAATTTGGAAACGACGATGATTATGTCGATCAACTCATACGAGATGCCTATGTGACCCACATAAAAGAAATGAAAAAATATAAGAATACGCGTTATGGAAGAGGACCTATTGGTGGGAATTATTACGGCGGTACATCTTCGATTTCTGCTAACGTTGGACAGGGAAATGGAACGATGGCGACACCAGATGGTAGAAATGCATCAGAACCATTAGCAGAAGGATGTGCCCCTTGTCATTTGATGGACAAAAAAGGACCAACAGCTGTATTCAAATCAGTATCAAAACTTCCTACAATGGATATAACAGGTGGTGTCTTGCTCAATCAAAAAATCAACCCACAGTTGCTAGCTTCTGAAGAGGATAAAAAGAAATTAATATCCTTACTAAGAACATTTTTTAATAGACTGGATGGTTTTCATGTACAATATAATGTTGTTTCTAAAGAAACGTTGCTGGATGCCCAGGTTCACCCTGAGGATCATCGAGATCTGATTGTTCGAATAGCCGGTTATAGCGCATTCTTTAATGTACTATCGAAAAAAACGCAAGATGATATTATAGGTAGAACAGAGCAAACATTGTAGTGCCACGATCATTATTAAGGTTATACCTTTCACCTTCATAAGTTTAAATATATTTTTTAAGAGCATAAGCTTTTAATCCTCACTACTTGGATGTCGTAATAAGGGATTGGGTTTATGTTCATTTTTTTGCACAAAAATAAGTGTTAGGTACGAGATCCCCAACACTTATTTTTCGTTTAATAATTTATTGATCTAGATATGATTAGCGTAGTAGACAGCTCCGATGGCCTGTGCAAATTGTGCAACGGTATAATGGGGGCTATTTTCTAGTTGTTTCATTAAAGACGTGTTAGCCAAGGAAGCATCTGCTACTTCAAGTGAAATATCATCGCTTACACTTTTGACACCTTCCTTGATAAGTTCGAAGCAACGACTGTTCTTAACCAGTCTTCCGAATGCCATAAGATTAGGTGTGCCTAGCTTTATGATTTTATTTGTCTCAAGGTAAGTAATCGCCAGTGACACACCGATGTTCCTCCAGATTTTTGAATTGGTTTCGTCATTTTCACGCTCCGGTAGTGACATCATATGCTCTAAGAAAGCTTTTCTTTGATCCTTCGGCTCTGTGGGTACATAGTAGCCCGGTTGACCATCTACGATTTGTTCGATAACATAGTCTTTTTCGAGTAACTCATTAAATAAATCCGGTCGTTCCTTTGGGAAATATTTTAAAGCCATTCTAAAGATACCGCTTTGACTACAAAACTTTTGAATGGTCCCTGACAGGTTGGTGTTGAAATTATTAATGCTTCTTATGTCGTCAGGTGGGTATTGTTTTTCGACAAAACTACCTAAATCAATAATGAGATTATAAATCTCAAGAGGTATATTTGGTATAGAACCATTCCCTTTTACCCAACCGGTACCAAGTTCTGTTCCTAATGTATAAGCTAAAACACCTTTGGTGACAATTTTAGGTGAGGTTGAAGCTGCTATTTCTACTGCGGCTGTAAAAGATGCCATAGGACCGTCATTAATCATTCTCACAATGCCGTCTTCTTTAACGTATTGCTGAAGTCGGTTGTCCAGGTTGGTCAAGCTTAAAAAATCTTCTTCAAAATTAATAGAAGTATTGTTTCTTATACCTCTAACTTTATAGCATTCTCCACCAACGACTTTATTATGAACAACAACATCGGGATAACATAAACCGATGGCATCGATTTCAACCATGTCATCATGTAGATACTTTTCCACTTTTGAAATGACTTCTAACATATGGTCATCAGTTGCATCTTTATCAAGAGCTGAATCAACGTCCGATAATAGAGAAGTTTTTTCTTGAGACATCTTAGTACTAAGATCTAAAGATATTTTTGCACGTAGTAATCTTACAAGTAAACATATCGGTTCAATCAGTTGGTTGGAGGTGGTAAAAAGAGCAGGGAACCAATCGTACTCTTTGTAACAATCAATAATACCGTCTTTTACCAATACGAGTTTAATGTCTGTGCCGCCAATATCCATGCCGCAGATTATTTTGCCTTCCAAATCTTCTGTGACCTTATTAAAAAAAGACGCATCTTCATAATTAGATTCGGTAGCAACATCAATATTCGGCATTTCAGATAGTTCACAAGCGATGAATCTGAATGGAGGCTCTTCTGGACATAGCGTTCTCATCATACGATCGATAACATTGATACATTTGCCGTATCCGATTCTCTCAGTACTTTTTTTATGAATCTGAAAGACATCATTCAATTCGTTGATGAGTTTCTTGAGATCTAGGTGATCTGTATCGATATACACGTGCATCGCTATTCCACCAAGTCCTGAAAGAATGTTATAGATATCGGCCCACAAATAATGCTTGATAAAATCTATTTCTTCTTGGTTCAGATGGTCTAGGCGCGGGATATGTATATCAAAGAGTCTTTTTTCATTGTTTTCCAATAAGGTCAGCATGCAATGCATGCTATACCTTTCTGAAACATCTAAACCATTAAAAGATTTGCATACGTCGTTGATATAGAGGGGCTCGCCAGCTTTTGCACGTTCTAAAAACTTTTTTAGCATTTGAAGGTTTCCTTTCGCAGAAAGTGGGGTTAGTCTAGGTGTATTTCTTCTAGAACATGAACGCCTTCATTCTTAATAATTTGATTGAAATGGTTCAGTTCGCTTTGAGTAAAACTTTGCATATTATGTAATAAGCTGTAGCTTTTGTTCATGATTCTATATTTGCTCTCAGCCAATACGTTATAGTTGATGAGTTCGATTTTGATATCATCTCGTATACTATGGACAAAAGCAGCGATGTTTTTTATATTCTCATCTTTTGCGGTTATGCCGGGTATCAAAGGAATTCTAACCAATAGGTTGACTTTTCTATCTGCAAGATAATGAAGATTAAATTTGATGGATTCGTTTCGAACTCCGGTGTATCTTTGATGTTCATAGGTATCATAGAGTTTCATATCTACAATAAAAAGATCAACAAAGGGGATAAAATGTTCGAGAACATCCGAATGCACATAGAGGCAGGTTTCAATAGCGGTATGAATGGCATTGTTTTTGCAGGACTTAAGAATATCAAGGGCGAAATCTGATTGATAAAAGGGATCACCACCTGAAAGTGTAATACCACCCTTAGATTGTTCATAGAAAACTTGGTCAGCCATTAAGATTTCAAAAACCTCTTGAGTAGAAACGGTTCTGCCGTCAAAGCATAGAGCACCTGTGGGACATATGGCAACACAGGTGCCGGCATTTGAACACTTCTCAGTGTCTATTTTAATATGAGAAAGAGGCTTTTCCTGTATGGAAAGGGCATTATTTTGGCATGAGCCAATACATTTGTGGCATTTTATGCATTTATTTTCAAAATACCAAAGGTTTACTTTTGGACTGATACCCTCAGGGTTGTGGCACCAGATACAATTGAGGTGACAGCCTTTTAAGAAGACAGTGCTTCTAATGCCGGGTCCATCATGTACTGCAAATTTTTTAATATCAAATATAGTTCCGATCATGAGATATCTCCATAACTTGTTCTTGCAATAATTTCGTCTTGTAAATCAGTTGCCAGATCAACAAAGTAAGCGGTGTAACCTGCGACTCTTACAGTAAGGCCTTTAAAGGCATCTGGATTCTTTTGAGCAGATAAGAGATCTTCTTTTCGTAAAACATTAAACTGTACATGACTGATGTTTAAATGGACTATGGTCATGAGCATGGAAGAGAACTTTTTTATGCCTTCATCGGTTTTGAAAAAATCAGGAAGAAACTTCATATTTAATAAGGTACCGTTGCTGCCATAGATGGAATTAATTCTTGATACGGATTTCAACAAGGCGGTTGGTCCTTGCTTGTCTCGGCCATACATTGCAGACATGCCACCATCAGCCAGAGGATCATTGCTCAGTCTACCATCGGCCGAAGCGCCAACATTTTGCCCCATGGGTATATGGGCAGAAACGGTGTACAGACCTGTGTGGTATGGGCCACCTCTTGCATTTTCATAGGTGGAAAGCTTATTAGAAAAATATTCGACCCATTGGTTACCGATATGGTCAACCCAAGAAACATCATTACCATATTTAGGTATGCGATTGATGATGTATTGCCTAAGAATGTCGTTACCTTCGTAATTGGTTTGTAAGGCGTGTAACAGCTCTGAAGCATCTAATGATTTGTCATCATAGATCATGTGTTTGATGGTTGCAAGGCTATCTGCCAAATTAGCCACCTGAATAGCTTGGATACCGGATAGATTATACAGGGCGCCACCGGCAGTGACATCAATACCTTTTTCTAGGCAGCCGTCAATAACACTGGATAGGAATGGAGAAGGTAAAAACTCTGCGTGCATCCTATCAACGACATCACAGGTTGTAATCATTCTATCAATAAAGTAATCCAATTGTTTTTTGTAAGCTTCTTCCAAATCATTATATGTTTTATAGTCGGTCAAATAGCCGGTTGCAACACCCAATTGCTTGCCTGTTTGAAGGCAGATGCCATTATTAAGTGTTAACTCAAGCGCTTTTACTAGATTAAACATGGCAGCATCGCTCCAGCCTAGATTGTTGCCATGGGTTGTTAACTCGACACATCCGACGATGGCATAGTTGGTTGCATCATCTTCCTTTATGCCTTGGCGCATCAACGCCGGAATAATGCTTTCGTCATTAAAAATCTGAGGCATACCGCTGCCCATACCGATAACTCTGCTGCATTCATATACGAATTCAGGAGCCGAGCCTTTAAATAATCTTGCAGACAGATTGGGTTGTGGGAGCAGTATATGTTCTTGTGCTTTCAAGAAAAGGTAGGACAAGGCATTGGAAGCATCTTCTCCATCTTGTGTTTGACCACCACAAGCAATATTGAACCCAATGGGAAAACCGGCAAAATATTTAGCACTATTGGAATTTCTTAAATAAACAATCTGATTGAATTTTAGCCATAATGCTTCAATGATTTCAAGTGCCTCCGGCATTGTCAGGACATTATTTGTTAAATCGTGGATTAAGTAAGGGTATAAATACTGATCGGCCCTACCTGGTGAAAAAGAAGATGCATTGGACTCCATTTGTAGAATGACATATAAAAACCAGAGAGATTGTATAGCCTCATGAAAAGTTGAAGGTGCTTCATCAGCAAGTTTGAAGCATATGCGGCTTACTTCCTCAAGATTATTTTTTAAATTGACGTCATCTGTTTCTACTGCCATTTGATTTGCCAAAGAGCCATAACGTTTCATAAATGTTTGAGCAGCTGAAAGTGTGATCATCACGCTCTCGTAGAATATTTTATTATCCGTTGATGCATTTTCATAATAAGTTTTTGCAATTGCTTTTAATCCCGAAGGGCCAAGTTTGAGCCAATCTTCAGTATTGGGGCATATATGACCCTGAGCATGATCAGTTTGATTGATCTTGGCTACTTTTTTTATTTCGGATATTTCCGTGCCAATTCTATATTTAATCATATCCTCCAAAGATTTGCCTTTCCAGAATGGCAAAATATCTTCTCTAAAAACAGAAACATCTTCCGGTCTCACAAAAAACTTATCTTGGGGTCGACGATCTAAAGTGCTAAGTTCCTCATCTATCCAAGAGATTCCGGCTTCAGGTGATACAACACCACTTCGTATACCTGGTGTACGGTTGCCGACAATGAGTTCTTCGGTGTCAATGTGAATGGATATTTTTTCAAGGGCACTTTCAAGACTTTTAGCCCTTTGAAGTATTCTTGGGAGGTGTTCATTTTGTTGATAGCACTTTGTTATAATTTTGGCTTGTTCTAAGGATAAGTACCTAGGCTCGCTTAAAGTTTTTTCTTTGAGACGTTTGATTCGATCGGTTGACTTCAGCTTTGATATTTCTAGAATATCAGCTTTAAGATTTTTTCTCATATTCGACCTCCGGTTTTGATTGGATAAAGAAAGTTATACTTGAAACCTTTCTATATAGATGAATGGGTTTTTAGGATTTGAATTATGAACTGAAAGGATATATATAATTATAATGAAGTTTCGATTAAAAGTCAATTTCTTTCATATGTAAGATAAAATACTTTTAAAGGTTGACGTTTATAAGATTACAATTGTATAATTGAGTCAAATGGTGAGATCGATATGTAAATGAAAGGTATAGTCTAAAAAAGGAGGGGATGCAGTGAAAGGACATGATCAAGAAAGCAGTGAGACGTTAGGGATGCTAAGTTGTGTGATTAAGTGAGGAGAAAAAATGGATAGTACAAAAATCTTAAATACGGAGTACGATAAAAGACTAAGCCAACTGGATAACGAGCATAGTACCTTGAGATTCGAGACATTTAATTCTGACACTGCAATCACGATAGGATTAAAGCTGCTGGAAAGAGCAAAAGAAGAGAATCTATCTATTACAATTGATATTTGCATGGGAAAGCAACAATTGTTTCATTGTGCGCTTGAAGGAACAAATGAAGAAAATGACAGATGGGTCATTAGGAAAAATAGAGTGGCATTAGAATTTAAAAAAAGTTCATATTACATAAGCCTTCTGTTAAAATCTAACAATACAACAATTGAAGCGTATTATCACTTGGACTCAAAAGACTATGCGCCTTATGGAGGTGCCTATCCGATTATGGATATGGAAGGGAAAGTGCTTGGTACGATAACAGTCTCAGGTCTACCGGACCATGAAGATCACCGAGTGGTAACAGAGACAATCAAGTGGTTTTTGCAGAACAAAGAGACTTCGTCACGTTAATATTCATGGAAAACTACTATAATCAAGGTCGGATTTGCTTAAACACATAATAAGTTTCTTATAAATCAAAAAGATGAGGTAGCATAGGCTGCCTCATCTTTTTTAAACGGTTATAACTTTTACATTAGAGCGCTCTAGAAAGTTCTGATCTTCAGGACTTATTTTAGAATCGGTGATAACAATATCGACTTCATGAGGCTTAAATTGACTGGCGACACCGACTTCGTTAAACTTAGTTGAATCGGTAACGATGATTATTTGTTGGGCCTGCTGGGCCATGGATTTAGCAACTTCTGCTCTAAAAAGATTGGTACATGTAAAGCCTGTAGATTGACTAAAACCATCCACACCTATGAATACTTTGTCTACATGGAATTCTTTAGCACATAAACGCGTAAGTGGACCAACCAATACTTCGGATTCGTGCTGATATTCGCCACCTAGCAATATAATTTTAACATTACTCAAATCTCTAACAAATCTACTGATAAAAGCGGAATTGGTTACGATTGTTATGCCACTCTTCTTGCCGAGTTCGGCAGCCAATAAAGCATTGGTGGATCCGGACTCGATTAAAACAGTTTCGCCATTCTTAACTAATGAAGCAGCCATTTTCGCTATTTGTGATTTTGTTTCAAAATTAATAGAAAGTCTTCTTAGCATATCATCGTTTGAGACGGGCATTGCCCCGCCATGGTAGCGCTTTAACATACCATCAGCCTCTAACATCTTCAGATCCTGCCTTATGGTCACTTGTGATACGCCTAATTTTTCTGAAAGACTAGCTACATTAATCTTTTTCTTTTCTGAAACTAAGTTGAGTATTGCAATCTGACGATCGTTCAAAAAAGTCACCTTCCAAATTCTATTACTGATTAATGATAGTTGGTTAAAAGGCTAAAACTAAGTTTTACTAAATTCACATATTGAATGTGAAAGTATAACGATACAGTTTTGCCAACTTAACCATAGTTAATTGTTAAAATGATTATACTGTAGTTCTTCATAAAAAGCAATAATAAAAATCATATGAAAGCTAGCAAGTTTCATCTTGATAATGCTAAATTAAAGAAGGGTATCCATATTTGGTGCGTATTACACTAAAAATGGGATAAATGGCGTGGTTGATGCAGTGTATTGCATAGTTAAGTGAAATAGAAACTCGAAAAATGAAAAAAATGCACAAATTAATGTTGCAATTAACAAAATAATGTTATATAATTGAGCCATAAGGATTTCATATGAAAGAAGAATAGGTTATTAAAGCAAGTGAAATATGCGTCATATTATAAAAAGTAAGGAAAAGTACAGAAAATATTATGAATATGTTCTATAGACTTAAGTATAGATTTACTGTAGTTCCCATAATCTGTTCCTTGGTCTTTAGATAGATGTAACATGCTACTATTATAGTATAATTTAAGGAGGAATATGTAATGAAGTTAGTAAACAAAAAAGTTATCGGGGTATTACTAGTATTTGTTATGGTCATTGCTTTGGCTGGTTGTGGAGATAAAACAGAAAATGCCACCGAAGTACCAGAAGTAGGAACAGTTGAAGGGACAGAAACAAACACTGGAGGCGCTACCGAAGAAGCTACCATTGCTTTCATTTGTGCGGATATGGGAAATCCATCACAAGCATATGCATCATCGTTGTTTGAAGCCTATGCGAAGGACTATAATCTAAAAGCAGTAATTTTCAACGCTGCTGGTGATGCTCAACTTGAAGCCTCAAGTGTACAGCAGGCTATTGCTCAAGGTGTTGCAGCTATTTATGTGAATCCAAACGACATAAATGCGATTCTTCCGGCTTTACAAGAAGCAAAAGATGCAGGTATTATTGTAGGTATGTTCTCATCAGACGTTCCGGTTGGATCTGAAGACCTTCGTGATTTCTTCGTTGGTGTTGACGATAATCAGGCTGGTGTTGAAGCAGCAAATGCATTTATTGCAAACTTTCCAAACGGTGCTAAGATTGTAGAAGTTGGTGGGCAAGCCGGTCATGATGCTCAAATCAAGCGTCATGGTGCTTTCGAACCGGTTATATCTAATTCTAACATTGAAGTATTAGGCTCTCAAGCTTGTGATCAATGGAGTACGGATCAAGCCTTAGCGATCATGGATGACTTTATCGTTAAGTATGGTGACCAGATTGAAGGCGTATTCTGTCATTGGGATGGTGGACTTACAGGTGTCATTCAAGCCCTAGATGCAGCAGGCATGGATACAAAAGGTATGTTCTTGGTTGGTATTGATGGAAGCCAGTCAGGTGTTCAACAAGTAAAAGACGGAACTCAAGACTTAACAATTGGTCAAGATTTCTTGGCTATGAGTAAAAAGTCTTTAGAGCTTACAAGAGATGTACTTGATGGTAAGACGGTTACTGCTCAAAACTTTATACCTCTTATGCTTGTTACACCAGAAACTATTGACGATTTCACATTCCCAGAATGGTAAAATAGAGTATATCATATTAATGCGGGCTCGTTTTGATATTATATCAAAACGAGCCTTCTAAATAAATGAGTTGAAAGAGGTCAGTTGATGGATAATAAAAATAATAACATTATTCTCAGTATTCAAGATGTGGAAAAATCTTTCCCAGGTGTTAAAGCACTGGATCAGGTATCTATTGAAATAGAACGTGGTGAGGTACATGGTCTTGTTGGAGAAAACGGTGCAGGCAAATCAACATTAATGAAAATATTATCAGGTGTACTCAAAAAAGACGCAGGTACAATTATTTTTGATGGAGCCGTTGTACATCATACTTCGCCGGTTGAATCTCAGCGTATGGGGATGAGCATCATTTATCAAGAGTTGAACCTGGTTCACACCATGAGTGTGGGAGAAAATGTTTTTTTGGGACGCTTTAAAGAAATGGGGGGTATGCGAGGTACCCATACAAAAGCAAAAACGCTATTAGATAGTATAGGCGCTAATCTGGACACGTATCAATTGGTAGATGAACTGAGTGTTTCTGAAAAGCAGATGGTTGAGATTGCCAAAGCCTTATCTTTTGAATCGAAACTTATAATCATGGATGAACCAAGTAGCAGTTTAACCCAAGACGAAATGGACAAGTTGATAGCCGTTATTAAGCAACTTAAAGAAAAAGGCATAACGATTATTTATATTAGCCACAAGTTAGACGAGATTTTTGAATTATGTAATAGAGTCACCATTATGCGAGATGGTCATGTTATAGATACGCAACTAACGACAGATATAACCCGTAACGAGATGATTGCAAAAATGGTAGGCCGTACGATTGAAAATGAATTTCCTGAGCGCCCAAAATGCGATGGAGAAGTACTGTTGGAGGTCAAGTCACTCAATACTCATAAATTAAAAAATGTATCATTTGAACTTAGAAAAGGTGAAATACTCGGTTTTGTAGGACTTGTAGGAGCGGGTAGAACAGAGATTGTTAGAGCGATATTTGGCGCAGATCAAGTCAAAGGTCATGAGATCTTAATTGATGGTAAAGTTGTGAAGATCAAGAATCCAAAAGATGCTATGAATGCAGGTTTGGCTTTGGTGACAGAAGACCGAAAACAGCAAGGGCTTGTGTTAAGCTTCACTGTTGAAAAGAATGTTTCTATGGCAAGTTTGGATCGATTATCAAAATTTGGCATATTAAATAAATCAAAAGAAAAAGACATGGCACAGCGTCAAGTCAAAGGATTAAATGTTAAGACGCCGACTATTTTAACAAAAGTCAGTAGTTTATCCGGTGGGAACCAACAAAAAGTTGTGCTTGGTGGATGGCTAGAAACAGGACCAAGGGTGCTTATTCTAGATGAGCCGACGCGAGGTATTGATGTAGGTGCCAAATATGAGATTTATTTATTAATGAAGGAAATTGCAGAAAGTGGAGGCGCTATTATTTTGATCTCATCTGAACTTCCTGAAGTACTCAACATGAGCAATAGAGTTTTGACAGTTTATGAGGGACGAATTACAGGAGAATTTGATCCTCTAAAGACGACACCAGACCATATTATGAGAAATGCACTTGGTATGGGTGAGGAGGAACAGAATAATGACCAGGCAAATTAGATTAGGCAGTGTTTTTAATACATTATTAAAAGAATATACAATCGTCATCGGAATTATGGTGTTGGTTTTAATAACATCTATTGTTGAACCAAGATTTATGACAAGTGGCAATATGATTAACATCATGCGCCAGTTCGGTCCGTTAATATTGGTTGCACTGGGCATGACATTTGTTATTTTAGCAGGTTTTATTGATTTATCCGTAACAGGTCAACTTTTTCTTGTAGCGGTTATCGTCATGAAGCTCATTGATCCAATTGGGCAAATACCTGCAATGTTAGTTGGTGTAGCTTTTGGCGGTCTTTTTGGTTATTTTAACAGTAAAGTTATAATATTTAGTGGTGCCTTGACTCAAGCAGAAGCATTGTTCATAACCTATGGATTAAGTACGGCATATATTGGAATCGGTCAGATGATTTCTAACGGGAAAACAATGAATATGAGTATAGATCTTACTTCCAGTTATTCGATGTTTCAATATGTTGGCTTAGGATTTATCGGACCATTTTCAATTTCTTTTGTTATTTTTCTAGTTGCCATTGTGATCTTATATTTTTTTCAATCTAAAACCTATATGGGCAGATCCGTTATGTTAACAGGTGGGAATAAGACGGCTGCAAGAATTGCCGGTATACCGATCTATCGAAGCATTACAATTGTCTATATGATCTGTGGTATTATGACGGCCATTGGTGCAATCGTGTTTATGTCCAGGGCGACTACCGTTACAAGTGCTATGAGTATAGGTTTGGAGACGGATGTTATACTCGCTGTTGTTCTTGGAGGCACCTATCTTGGAGGCGGCAGAGGTAGTGTTTTACGTACAATCATTGGAGCATTGATTGTCATACTGATTAGTAACTGCATGAATTTACTAGGTATTACAATATTCTGGCAAGATATCACAAGAGGTGCCATACTAATCATAGCTATTTGGCTCGACGCACAGAAAAATAATTAGGAGGAAGCTTAAATGGATAAGATGAATGTTAAAAAGATATTAAGTGTCATAACGAATCAAAGAGCTGTTCTTGCCATTGTTATAACACTGATTGTAGTAGCGTTTAATAACAATAATTTTTTTACTATATATAATATGAAGACGATGCTTACCACCTCTTCTATATATCTGATTATTGGATTTGGTGCGACGATTGTACTGGTTGCAGGCGGCGTTGATTTATCAATTGGGTTCAACATGTCGGTTTCAGGTGTATTAGCGGTTTATCTCATGAATAACAATGTACCCATAAGCCTCGCCGTACTTTGTGCGTTAATTTTCGGAGGGATAGTTGGGGCAATAAATGGCTATATTGTTGTATATCAAAAGACGGAACCCTTTATTATAACCCTTGGTATGGGGATATCACTCCTTGGTCTTGGAAGACTAATCACAAATGCCCGCCCCATAGTGGCCGAGAACAAAGCGTTTTTAAACATTTCTAACGGCATGATTTTTGGAGAACGTTTAAATCTGATTTATTTTACAATCATCATGTTTGCAGTTGTTCATTATATATTAAGATATACTTCATTTGGTAGAAATCTATATGCTATAGGCGGTGACTATGAAGTTGCGGAGTATTCCGGCATCAATGTACGTGCAAATAAGTTTTATGCATTCGTACTTTCGGGTGTAATTGCTGCACTTGGTGGTGTTTTACTAGCCTCTAAGTTTGGAACCGGCAACGCAAATTATGGTCTAACAACCGGATTTGTTATTTATAGCGCGGTAGTTGTTGGTGGTACTTCATTTGCAGGTGGCATAGGTAGTGTGCCTCGATCCGCAATCGGTCTGATTTTTGTATATGGTGTCTTACAAAATGCCATGAATATGTTGAGGGTGAACTCCTATACTCAAATGGTCATGACAGGTATAATAATTGCGACTGTAATTGCACTTGATAGTTATAGTAGGAAGCGTATAAGAGAAAAAGTTTAAATAAAATCAAGATAGGAATGCGTATTATTGGTGATAGCATGTAACTGTAAGCTAACTATCCATGGAGGTTCATCGATGAAAAAAGTTAAAAACTTAGCAGGTATAAAAGGAGCAAGCTTTTCCATTAAGGCAAAATTAATCATGGGGTTTGCAATCATTATTTTTGTGATGGGTTTGATCAGTCTCTTCACCTATGCAAAGTTACAAGCCTCCTTGGTAGAAATGAGTGAAATGGTCGAGTCGGCAATTATTGCAAATACGATTATAACCGACAATGGCATCGCGGTTGCAAGCGCTATATCGGTATACTCACTGGATAAAACACCTGAGAACAAACAAATCATAATGGATCTGTTGGATGAAAATGATAAAAGAGTATCTAAACTTAGGCTGTATACAAAAAATGAAGATGGTATACGACTGATTGATGCAACGGTTAAAAGACTGGATGATTATCGTATCAATGTTGAAAATGCCATAACATACAGTGATAATAAAGATGCGGCAGGTTATATTGAAGCGAATGCAGAATCAAAAAAATTAATCGGATATGTTGGGTTAACACTTCAGGAATTACTAAAAAATGAGTTGAATTACAATGCTATTGAAAAAGACAGATTGACAGCAGCAGCGGTCGTAACAGGCCAAATGGTTTTAATCAGCATTATTCTTGTGGCAGTTATTAGCATCACAGGGGCAACCATTTTGACGAATAAAATTACCGGTATGATTGCGAAACTGGCTCATCATGCTCAAAGCATCGCGGATGGTAATTTGTTGGCAACACAAATCAAAGCCAATTCAAGAGATGATTTGTCTATCTTAGTTACAGCGTTTAATAAGATGGGTGATAACTTAAGAACGATTATAGGAAAAATCAGTGAAAACAGCAACAATATCGCACATTCTTCAGAATTCTTAAAACAAAACTCTGAAGAAAGTTCGAAAGCAATAGAACAGGTTGCTATTTCTATTAAGCAAATCAGTGAAGATGCTCTCGATCAAACAGAAAAGTCAGAACGGACGTTTAATATCGCCAAGAAGTTAAACGAAGGTAATAAAAAAGCCTATGAAGACATCAGTAAGGTATTGTCATCTTCAAACATGGCAACAGATGCTGCCAATAATGGTAACATCAAGATGAATGCGTTACTGGAACAAATCGTCGTCATAGAAGATAAGATTGTTTCAACACATACTGTATCAGATGTGTTAAATGTAAAATCGACAGAAATCAAGAAAGTAGTGGATACCATAACAAATATGGCATCCCAAACGAATCTGTTGTCATTAAATGCTGCCATTGAAGCGGCAAGAGCCGGGGTTCACGGAAAAGGTTTTGCTGTTGTAGCAGATGAAATCAGAAAATTGGCTCAAAGTTCTTCCGATGCAACAAAGGAAATTACAACCATGTTAAACGACATTCATAGCACATCTCAAGAGCTTGCAAGTAGCATGATGGTTGGGGTTAAAGAGGTGAAAGAAGGCGCTCAAATGGCAAGTGCTGCAAAAGATTCCTTCGGTGAGATTGTGAATACAAGTAAAGAAGTGGATAATCGTATTAAAGATATTTCAGCGGAGATAGAAAAAATGGTAGAAGGCATCAAAGAAGTTGAAGAAATGAGTTATGTGATTTCTCAATTAGCAAAAGGGTCTTCAGATGAAAGCACACATGTTGCTGCGGCTATTGAACAACAATCAGCAGGTCTTCAAGAGATTACATCTTATGCAAGTATACTCTCGGAAATGTCAGAAGACTTAAAGTTAATGGTGCGTCAATTTGTATTTGAATAGCGATTATAGCAACGTATGACAACCAGCCTAAGGAGGCATAAAATGAAAACTGAAAACGATAGCAAAAAAGCACTGCTTAGACATCTGGTACTCTTTAAGTTCAATGAAGGGATAGATATGGGTGTCATTCAGGAGATTGAAGCGAGATTTGCTTTACTTAAACATGAGATCACACTGGTTAAGGACCTAGAATGGGGAACAAATGTCAGTAAAGAAGGCTTAAGTAATGACTTTACCCACTGCTTTATGTTAAGCTTTGAAGATGAGAAAGATCGGGATGCGTACATCATACATCCAAAACATCAGATGTTTGTAGAATTTATTAAGGCATATTTGGATAAAGTTTGTGTGGTTGATTATTGGGCCTAAAAGGATAAATTTTACTTACAAAGGTATATGAAATCGTTCATGTTTAAAACGGATTATTTTAGTAAGATGGTTATGGCTGGAGGAAGAAATGAAAAAATACACGATAGGCATAGATGTTGGTGGCACAAAAATTGCATACGGACTGTTCGATGAAACATTAAATCTGCTGGATAAACGTGTTACAAAAACGAATCAGGCATCCAAACCCGAAGAAATGTTAGATGATATGAGTAGCGTTTGTAAGGAGCTACTAAAATCAAATGCACTCACTATGGAGGATGTTAAAGGCGTTGGCGCAGGATTCCCTTGTCATATTGATTATGAAAATGGCTATGTCATCACAGGCTCCAATCTACCGATGTGGAAAAATGTACCCGTAAGACAACTTTTTTCAGAGCGATTAGGTACAAGGGTTGAAATTGATAATGACGCGAATGTTGCAGCCCTTGCTGAACAAAAGTTCGGAGCCGGCATCGGTAATAAGAATATGATTTATATCACCGTGAGTACTGGGATTGGTGGCGGTATCATTATTAATGATGCGATCTTTAGAGGAGACTATGGTGCGGCAGGAGAAATCGGCCATATGATTGTCAGCGATTTTGGCTATACCTGCAGTTGTGGTAATGTGGGATGTTTGATGGCGTCAGCGTCCGGACCCAAAATGATTCAATATGTCCTAGATCAAATAAAACAAGGCGAAATCAGTACAATCATGGATTATGTTGGCGAAGATGAAGAACTTTCCGGTAAACATATAGGGATTGCAGCAAGTGATGGTGATAGATTGGCACAAAAGGCCATTGAAAGACTTGGCGATGGTATTGGAATAATGTTTGTTAATTTATATCAGATTTTTAACATAAAACATTATGTATTGGGTGGCAGCGTATCAAAATTAGGGAAACCGTTGTATGAAAGAATGAACCTTAAGTTTGCAGAGTTTATACGTTTTGCAGCAGATTATCCTATTGAGATTGTTCCTGCAAAATTAGGTGATGATGTTGGCATAGTTGGTGCTGCAACGCTGATTGATTAAGGCGTTCGTTTGCAAATGGAATTGTTTGTTATTATTTCTTGAAGAAAAACCCGATAAAGCGTATAATTAATAATCAACAATAAATTATGCGTGAAAGGGAAAAAAATGTTTGCAGAAGAGAGACTTCAAGAGATTACAAAGATACTAAATGCCAACGGAAAGGTTATCGTGAAAGATTTGAGTAAGATGTTTGAGGTCACGGATGATTGTATTCGAAAAGATTTAAGCAATCTGGAGAAAACAGGGATACTTAAGAGAACTTATGGCGGCGCTGTTTCAAGGCGAGAAGCGAGTCTTAATAAAAGTATAATGAATAGAATAGATGACAATATAAAATCAAAACACATAATCGCAGAAAAAGTGTATAACATAATCTGTGAAAAAGAAACAATATTTCTGGATATCGCCTCGACCAATATTGCAGTAGCGGAGGCTATAGCACAAGGTAGTAAGAGAATGACAGTCATCTCTAACATGATTGATATTATTCAGATATTATCCAAATCACCTTTTATAGAAGTCATTGGTATCGGTGGTGTGCTTAATAAGGAGTTAAGTGGATTTATTGGAACATCGACAATAGAAGCCCTCTCGGTATATAAAGTTGACAGAGCTTTTGTGGGTAGTTGCGGCGTCGATATGCTTGACCATAGTGTTACGACCTTCATGGTAGAAGACGGAAATACAAAAAAAGCCATTATGAAAGCAAGCAAAAAAAGTTATCTGGTCATTGATTCTACGAAGTTTAATCAAGACGGTGTGTATCGATTTGCGGATATCAATGATTTTGATGGTATCATCGTTGATCATATTGATGACCCTAAGATCATTTCAAAATTAGAAGAGAGTAATATAGAAGTCTTATAATAGCTGAAATAGAAAGCCTGAATGATGACGGCTTTTTATTTTTTTTAGAAATATACGAATAATATAGCCGTACAATTGCGTAGTATTTATTGTTTATAAACTGAAAAAAGGTTATAAAAAAATTTGACGAAAGTTGTATTTCATGTTATATTTGTTTATATATAACAAAGTTTGTTAAGTTGTAACACCATGATGACTGGAAAATACTTGGAACAAAAAATGTGTTAATCAGTAATGGGTGGGGCCATTCTGCCTAATTAAATAAAATAGGGATGTGAAGAGTATGAATGATAGGATTGAAAAATTAAACAATTATGTTCAACTTAATGGTGAAGTGAAGTTAAAAGAACTGGAGAAAATTTTCCCGGATGTTTCAAGTATGACACTTAGAAGAGATTTGGCTCAACTGGAAAAACAAGGATTGGTTTTACGTGTTCGAAGTGGTGCTGTATCCGTTGATTCAATTAAAGGTTCAAAGGAAGTGAGATATAATCTTAGAGCGGAAGAGAATATCGAGGCAAAAGAAATCGTCGCGAAAAAGGCTGTAGAATTAATAGAACAAGGTCGCTCACTATATTTAGATTCAGGTTCAACAATTATGTGTTTAGCTGAGATCTTGCCGAATGAACATTTATCCATCTTAACGAGTGGTCCTAATATAGGTATAGAAGTGGCGAAAAAGACGAATCCTTCAATTATGCTTATTGGAGGACAACTGAATAGAAACAATATTTCGGTCTCGGGAATGGGGGCAATTGAATTTGTAAAGCTTGTTAACATTGATGTTGCATTTATGGCGACGTCCGGCTTTTCACTTGAAGCAGGGCTGACAAGTGGGGATTATAATGAATGTGAATTGAAAAAATATGTCATACAAAAAGCGAAAAAGGTAGTTGTATTAATGGACTCAAGTAAAATCAATAAGAATATGCCATACACATTTGCAGGTCTTAAAGAAATAGATGTGTTGGTGACGGATAAAAAATTACCGGATGAGATCATAGCAGCAGCTTTAGCAAACAATGTGGTCGTGTATTAAAATCAGATAAAGTCTATAACATATTATAGGCTTTTATGATGTGGAGGTTATTCATATAGAGGTTCAAATAGTTCGACTTGGGTTGATGGATTATAAAGAAGTTTATGATCTGCAGAAGAATGCACTAGTGTTACGTCAGAAAAATCTTATTGGCGATACTTTATTATTGGTAGAACATGATTCAGTGATTACATCAGGTATACGCGGGGCAAGTGATCATATTCTTGTCACGGATCAATTTCTAAAAGACAATCATGTACCTGTCTATGAAATTAGACGGGGTGGTGATGTCACCTATCATGGGCCGGGTCAGATAGTAGGGTATCCTATTATAGATTTAAAAAACCATGGTAAAGATATTCGTAGTTTTGTTAGGAATGTTGAAGAAATATTCATTAGATTGTTAAAAGATCACTACAATATAACAGCCAATAGAGACCCACTTCATCCGGGTGTTTGGGTGGACGATAACAAAATAACAGCCGTTGGTTTTGAGATTAAAAGATGGGTCAGTATGCATGGTTTTGCTTTTAATGTAAATACAAAAATGGAGGAGTTTGATTGGATTGTTCCTTGTGGCATTAAGGAAAAAGGTGTCACTTCATTACAACAGATAATTGGTAGAACGGAAGATGAGAATCAAATCAGAGAATGGATCATCCATTATTTTTCCGTATTATTTAATGTAGAGACATATACTACAGATAAACAAGAGTTTTTAACAAGCATAGAAGAATTGCTTTTAAGTGACATAGGAAAGGCGTGAGAATCATTAAATCAAACAAGCCTGAGTGGCTTAGGGTTACATACCGCAGTAGTGAAGGTTTTGAATCTATGGAAGGTGTTTTAAAGAAATTTGGACTAAATACAGTATGTGAAGCAGCGGTATGTCCAAATCAACTCGAGTGCTATAATAATAAAACCGCAACATTTATGATTCTTGGCAGATCATGTACAAGAAACTGTACTTTTTGTGCCGTAGAAAAGACAGAGACGGATCCTGTGGATGCTAAGGAGCCGCTAAACGTAGCAAAAGCCGTTCGTGAGCTAAACTTGAAACATGTCGTCATAACATCTGTTACGAGAGATGATTTGCCAGACGGTGGTGCAAGCCATTATGTTGAAGTCATAGAACAGATCAGACATATGGACAAGAATGTCATCATAGAAGTATTAATTCCTGATTTAGAAGGTAACGAACAAGCATTACAAAAAATCGTAAAAGCAAAGCCACATATCATCAATCATAATATAGAAACCGTTCCTAGATTGTACAAAGAGGTTAGACCGATGGCTATCTATGAAAGATCCTTAGAACTACTTAAGAATATTAAGTGGATGGATACGGACATCGTATCTAAGTCCGGTATGATGGTTGGCCTCGGAGAAAAAGAAGCTGAAGTGTATGAAGTACTTGAAGCATTAAGGGAAAATGGATGTGACTTACTCACCATTGGGCAATACTTACCACCGTCAAAGAAACATCACCCGTTAATTGAGTATGTTCATCCGGATGTGTTCAAGCGTTATTATGATTATGGCATGGCGCTTGGTTTTAGTCATGTGGCATCATCCCCCTTTGTTCGCAGTTCCTATCATGCGGCGGATGCATATAAGCACTAATATTGATAAGACAACAACATAAATAACCACATATCAAGATACAACTACAAAAGTAGTTGTATTTTTTTTGTGAATAATTCTCTTGATTATGAAAAAAGTATGTAAATAAATAACAATAATATCACACTATAGATTGACTTAGTTAACATTAAATGATAAAATAGAACATATAATTGAGTTCGAATGTATATAAATAACATACAATGTTAAATGAAAGCAAAAATTAGGAGGAAGCTTATGGCAACAATTGTAAAAATGCCTCAACGGGGTCTTTCGGAAGAAAGTGCATTATTGGCAGAATGGCATGTGAAAGTTGGCGATCAAGTCTCAGTCGGTGATTTAGTCTGAAGTTAGTGGGACCGTACTAAATTTATTGTATAAAGAATATGATGAAGTTCCGGTACAAGAAGCAGTATGTATCATCGGCGAATCAGATGAAACCGTGGATTTATCAGAATATCAACAAGAGGCTATTTCGAGTGAAGCTAATTCGAATGCACCAGTTATTTCGGATGAAGAGACAATAGATGAGGCACTTATTATAGGAAAAAGTAATGATTTTGATGCGATAATTGTGCAAGACAATATAAATACAAAAGCGAAAATCTCTCCAAGGGCCAAAGCATTGGCCTTGAAAAAAGGTATCGATTACCGTCAGGCAAAAGCGAGTGGTCCGGAAGGTAGAATCATAGAACGTGACATCATAAGTATGTTAGAATCAGGCCCATTTGTAAGTTCGGCTGCTAGAGACGGGTATTATGGTTTAGAAATAAGTAAAAATCAAGAAACAGGCGTAGGAACAGGTCTAGGACAAAGAATCACAACCGCGGATCTTGAAAGACAAGATGAATCCTTGAAAAAAGTCCCGGAAAAACCAATCGTGAACCCATCGGATGATAATCTTGTTGAAAAGAAATTTGAAAGTATCAAACTGTCTCAAACTAGAAAAGTCATATCAAAAAATATGCTAAAGTCACTGGAAACCACAGCCCAACTTACGTTAAACGCATCATTTGATGCTACGGCACTATTAGAATACAGACAACAGATTAAAGATCGAAATGAATCCATGAACCTTAGCAATATTTCTATTAATGATATGATTTTATTTGCAGTATCCCGTACTGTGAAAAACCATAAAGCCCTTAATGCCCATTTATTAGACGACGAAATGCATCTTTATGAACATGTCCATCTGGGTGTTGCCGTGGATACAGACCGAGGCCTTATGGTACCGACACTATCCTATTGTGATATGAAGTCATTGGATGTTATTTCTAAAGAATTAAGAGTCTTAGCGGCTGAATGTAGAGAAGGCACAATCAATCCGGATCATCTTAGAGGTGGCACATTTACCGTTACTAATCTAGGTAGCTTAGGTGTTGAATCCTTCACACCTATACTGAATGCCCCTCAAACAGGCATCCTAGGCGTAGGCACCATAGTGAACATGCCTAAAGAAGTACAAGGGAAAATCGTCTTATACCCATCCATGGTCTTATCTTTAACGATGGATCATAGAGCATTAGATGGTGCAGCAGCAGCAAGATTCTTGAAAGAACTTAGAGAAAATCTTGAGAAATTTAGCCTTTTGTTAGCAATGTAAACCATATAGGAGAGTGAACACATGTTATATGATCTAATTGTCATAGGTGGAGGACCGGCAGGTTATTTGGCAGCAGAAAGAGCGGGCCATGCGGGTTTGAATGTTTTATTAATCGAGAAAAACAAAGTAGGTGGTGTATGTTTAAATGAAGGTTGTATTCCTTCAAAAACATTGCTACATTCAGCGAAAGTACTTGATTATGCAAAGTATGGTGGGAAGTATGGTGTCAAATGTGACGCTATAGAATACAACCATAAGTTTGTCGTAGCCAGAAAAAACAAAGTTGTAAATACACTTGTAAGCGGCATAAAAATGAAACTAAGAATGAATAAAGTAACACTGGTAGATGGCCAAGCCATGATTCTCGAACGGACTTTAGAAGGCTTCAAAGTTCAAGTTCAAGTTCAAAAAGAAATCTATGTTGGAAAAAGAATGTTGATAGCGACAGGTTCAACATCCATTATTCCACCAATACCGGGTGTAGAAGCAGGTATGAAAAAGGGTTTTGTTTTAACAAACAAAGAGATACTGGATCTGGAGATCATTCCAAAGAAACTTGTTGTAATCGGTGGCGGTGTCATTGGTCTTGAAATGGCATCTTATTACAATTCTATTGGCAGTCAAGTGACCGTAATAGAAATGCTAAGTAAGATTGCAGGAGGCACCGATCATGACATCTCAAAACTGTTAATGAAGCATTACGAGAAAAAAGGCATTGAATTTAAACTCGAGTCCAAGGTTACCAGATTGACAGATACACAAGTTATATACGAAGCCAATGGGTCAGAGTATCAAGTGGATTGTGACAAAGTCCTTATGAGTATAGGAAGAAGGCCGGTCACTACCGGATATGGTCTTGAAAACATAGGTGTCGAACTGGACCGAGGTGCCATCAAAGTGGATGAACAAGGCAGAACCAATGTTGTGAATGTCTATGCAGCAGGCGATGTCAACGGAAAATCAATGTTGGCACATACAGCCTACCGTGAAGCAGAAGTCTGTGTGAACAACATACTTGGTAAAAAAGATGTGATGCGGTATCACGCCATACCTAATGTAATCTACACAAATCCAGAAGTGGCTACAGTAGGAGAGACAGAAGAGACAGCGAAAGAAAAAGGTATAAATTACACTGTGACAACACTAAAAATGAACTACAGTGGTAGGTATATGGCAGAAAATGAAGATGGAGACGGCATTTGTAAGGTGCTGATTGATAAGAAATACAACAGGCTTATAGGTGTACATATGATTGGTAATCCATCTTCTGAGATTATTTTTGGTGTTTCATTAATGATCGAAACAGAAATGAAAATTGATGATATTAAAGAGTTAGTATTTCCCCATCCAACAGTAAGTGAAATCTTACGAGAAAATATATTCAGTTAAGAACGCATAATAATCAATCTATTTGGAAAAACAGGAGGAAGTAAAATGCCGAAAGGTCAAGTAATAAAACCAGAAGAAGTACGTAAACCGGGTGTCTTGAAATTCAATGATATTGTATTAAACCAATATCAAAAAACAATCAAAGATGAAAAAGAAAATTTTACAAAAGATGAATTTTTAAGAATCTACAGAGATATGTTGTATATACGACAATTTGAAGATATGTTGTTTGAACTACGTGCAAATAAGCAATGGAAAGGTGTAGAATACCAATATTCCGGACCCGCTCATTTGTATACCGGTCAAGAAGCGGCTGCAGTTGGCCAAGCCTTTATTCTGGACAAGGATGACTTTACCTTCGGCTCTCATAGAAGCCATGGTGAGATCATTGCAAAAGGCTTGTCTTGTATTGTAAAGCTTGAAGATGATGAACTTATGACGATTATGAATGATGTTTTTGAAGGGTCTATCATTGGCCCTGTAAAAGATCAACAGAAGGATACAGAAGATGTTAGAGCTTTAGCCGTTGACTTTTTATTTTATGGGATTATGGCGGAACTATTCGGTCGTAAAACCGGATTTGCACAAGGTTTAGGTAACTCCATGCATGCTTTCTTCACACCGTTTGGTGTTTATCCGAACAACGCCATCGTTGGTGGATCTGCACCTATCGCTATGGGCGCGGCCTTGTATAAGAAAATAAACAAGAAAAAGGGGATCTGTATTTCTAATTCAGGAGATGGCTCACTGGGTTGCGGACCGGTATGGGAAGCTATGAACATGGCATCCATGGATCAAATGAACGAATTATGGGATGATGCCTACAAAGGTGGGTTACCTATCATCTTTAATTTCTTTAACAATCAATATGGTATGGGTGGTCAAACAAACGGCGAAACAATGGCTTACGGAATCTTGGCACGTGTGGGTGCCGGTATCAACCCGGATCAGATGCATGCAGAACGCGTGGACGGGTATAATCCATTAGCGGTTATTGATGTAATGAAGAGAAAGAAAAAAATCATAGAAGAAAACAAAGGCCCTGTTTTACTGGATATCGTTACATATCGTACAGGTGGTCACTCAGCTTCTGATCCCGGACCTTATCGATCAAAAGAAGAAGTTGAAGCATGGTTGGAAGTAGATTCCATAAAGGTGTTTAAAGAAGAGCTGGTACGTGAAGAAGTGGCTACAACAGATGAGATTCTTGCAATAGAAAAAGAAGTCGAAAACGTACTGATTAAGAATCTGAAATTAGCAATTGACGATGAGATTTCACCAAGAATGGATTTTCTAAAAGAACCGGATGCAATTGAAAAATTCATGTTTTCAAACCAAAGTATAGAAAAAATGGATGACCGAGCATGCGAAGTCTTAATGCCTCTAGAAGAAAACCCAAGAGTGCGAAAAATAGCAAAGAAAGAACGGGTCGGCATCATTGATGGTAAGGAAGTATCAAAACTAAAAATCTTATCATTACGAGACGGCTTGTTTGAGTCCATAATCCATAAGTTTTATACAGACCCAACATTAATCGCTTATGGCGAAGACAACAGAGATTGGGGCGGGGCTTTTGCGGTTTACCAAGGACTTACAGAAGCCATTCCTTATCACAGAATGTTCAATTCACCCATATCAGAAGCAGCCATTGTAGGATCAGCTGTAGGTTATGCGATGTGTGGTGGCCGTATTATCGTTGAGTTAATGTATTGCGATTTCATGGGAAGAGCAGGAGATGAGATCTTTAATCAACTTGCAAAATGGCAAAGCATGAGTGCAGGCGTCCTTAAGATGCCGGTTGTTCTTAGAGTATCTGTTGGTTCAAAATATGGGGCACAGCATTCACAGGACTGGACGGCATTAACGGCACATGTTCCCGGATTAAAAGTTGTCTATCCGGTAACACCCTATGATGCAAAAGGTCTCATGAACAGCGCCTTAAATGGCACAGATCCGGTTGTATTTTTTGAAAGTCAAAAACTCTACGATATAGGTGAGATGTTCCAACTTGACGGTGTTCCGGAGACCAACTACGAGATCGTCATTGGGGAACCGGATATCAAACGTGAAGGTAGTGACATCACCATTTTAACAATTGGCGCTACTTTATATAAAGCCATTGAAGCAGCAGAAATATTGGAAGAACAATATGGTATCTCAGCAGAAGTTATTGATGCCAGATCCGTTGTACCCTTTAATTATGAAAAGGTGCTGGCTTCAGTCAAGAAAACAGGGAGGATTCTTTTATCAAGTGATGCGTGTGAAAGAGGTTCCGCTTTAGAAGACATGGCAAGGAATATTACAGAGATGGCATTTGATGATCTAGATGCACCACCAGTTGTCGTCGGTGCCAAAAACTGGATCACACCATGCTATGAACTTGAGAACGAGTTTTTCCCACAAGCGGATTGGATGATTGATGCCATACATCAAAAAATTATGCCAATAAAAGGGTATACACCAAAGCAAAACTTTACAAAATTAGAACAGTTAAGAAAGGAAAAGCTTGGAGTGTAATTTCAAGTAGGTTTAAAAATGAATATTTATCTAGATACGGCAGATGTCAATGAAATAAAGAAATACTTTGATTTGGGAATTGTTGCAGGGGTAACGACCAACCCGACGATTATCTCCAGAACAGGCAAAGAATTCATCACCGTCATTAATGAGATCGT
Source organism: Firmicutes bacterium HGW-Firmicutes-2 (assembly GCA_002841495.1). Classification (GTDB taxonomy): domain Bacteria; phylum Bacillota; class Clostridia; order Lachnospirales; family Vallitaleaceae; genus Petrocella. The sequence continues at coordinate 91,400 of PGZV01000004.1, forward strand.
TGAGATTGTAAAAGGTCTACCTGTGAATGCAGAAGTGATTAGTTTGGACGCAGAAGGTATGATCACAGAAGGAAGAGAATTAGCAGCACTAAATCCAAGTATTGTGGTTAAGATTCCTATGTGTATGGAAGGTCTAAGAGCGGTAAAAGTATTATCAGATGAGGGTATCACAACGAATGTAACCTTAGTCTTTTCCGTAACACAAGCATTGATGGCTGCACGAGCAGGTGCCACATATGTCAGTTCCTTCCTTGGAAGGGTAGATGATGTGGGCGGAGACGGCATTGCCTTGATTCAAGATGTTATAACCATCTTCAAAGAGTATGGTATCAAGAGTAAAGTTATAGCAGCTTCCGTACGCCACATGGGTCATGTCATCGGATGTGCAAAAGCAGGCGTTGATATTTGTACAATTCCTTCTTCACTGATTCCAAGTATGGCCAATCACCCCTTAACAACCCAAGGATTAAATCAGTTCTTAGAAGACTGGAAAAAAGTACCTACAAAAAAATAGACATAGAATGACCATTAGATTAATATACTAAAAAAGGTTATAAAGAAATTCAATTAAAACACATAAGGAACTAGGTGCTGATATCAGAGTAAGATTGAAGCAGCCTAGTTCCTTGTGTTCTCAAGGAAAGTCATACTATAGTATTCAGCCTTGAAGCATGGCAGAATACGTCAAAGACCTTTCCTGTCGAACCGTTCAGAAATATGAGCAGAGCTCATAACGAAGCGAAGCTTCTTTATTACATATACAATGAGGGTTATAAGAGGGTAGGAGGTAAGAAGTTGAGTAAGATAGATATGCAGGATTTAGGTCTTGACCAAAGATTTATGACAGAGGCTTCGTTATATACAGATTTACATATTGGCCGAGTTATATCTCAGAACAAAAATCTATATAAAGTCATAACAGATCATGGAGAAATCACGGCAGAGATTTCAGGAAAGTTTCGATTTGAAGTTACAACGATGTCGGCTTATCCGGCGGTAGGTGATTTTGTTATGCTGGATCGAGATGAGGATTCCGGTGGGCATGTTATCATTCACAAAGTACTGACAAGAAAAAGTGCTTTTATTAGAAAAGCAGCAGGCACATCTCAAGATGAACAAGTCGTTGCTACGAATATTGATGCAGTGTTTATTTGTATGTCTCTGAACAATGATTTTAATCTAAGAAGGGTTGAGCGTTACCTTGGGATTGCATGGGATAGTGGCGCGGTACCGGTCATCGTACTTACCAAAGCCGACTTGTGCGATACGCTTGAAGAGAAACTGGCTGATATAAATACGATAGCCTATGGTGTGGATGTCCTTGTGACTTCAAGCATAAGTGATGATGGCTATGAATCAGTAAAAAAATATCTAGCAGTAGGTAAAACCATAGCCTTCATAGGATCATCCGGTGTAGGCAAGTCTACTCTGATTAACAAGCTTATCGGTGAAGATAGATTTTTCACCAAAGAAATAAGAGATGATGATAAGGGTAGGCATGGGAGTACGAGACGAGAGCTGGTGGTGCTTCCAAGTGGTGGCATTGTAATTGATACACCGGGTATGAGAGAGATTGGTCTTGACAGTGTGGATCTCTCAAAAACCTTTGCTGATATTGATGAACTCTCAGCAAAATGCAAGTTTAATGATTGCACGCATACGAAGGAACCAAGCTGTGCGGTACAAGAAGCGGTGCGTGAGGGTGTATTAAGTGAAGAACGACTCCTAAGTTATATGAAATTAAAAAAAGAAGCCAAATATGACGGTCTTAATTCAAAACAGATTGAGACAGAAAAGCTAACAACCATGTTCAAAGATGTGGGCGGCATGAAAAATGCACGCAAGTGGATAAAAGAGAAAGATAAAAGAAATTAAGATTATGTCAAAAATAATATAGCAATAAAAATAAGGCAACCCAATGTATTAAGTATAGGGGTTGCCTTATTATATTTTATATTAACTTTTTCTTGTCAGCAATCTAGTATGGGTATAATCAATGCCGATGGCTCCAATAGGGGCGGTGATTAGGATAGCAAGTACTGCAACCGTCAGGATGGTATTACCTGCATCTACACCTGCGGATAAGGGAATAGCACCAATGGCTGCTTGTACGGTCGCCTTTGGCAAATAGGCAATGGAACAAAACAGACGCTCTTTTAGATTGAGCTTTGTTTTTATTAGGCTTAAGTTAACACCGAGTATTCTTAGAACCAAGGCACCAAGTACGAGTAGAATGGATTTTGGACCAGCGCCAGATAAAGCGTTGATGTCTACAGCAGCACCCACAAGCACAAAAAGCATGATTTCTGCACCCACCCATATTTTTGAGAATTTACCCATGAGGCGCTTTGCAGTCACTTCGTTGGTCTTCAAAATAGTGGCGCCCAGTGCCATCACAGCAAGTAATCCTGACATCGGAACATAGGGTTTCATAATCGTTTCAAGGGTTACAAAAATAAATGAAGCACTTAATAGGATCAGTACTTTGAGTGTATCTCTTAAATGCATGATTTTGAACATCTCAACTAAGATTAAGCCGGTAGCAATACCAAGGAAAGAACCTATAACAATTGAAATCGGTACATTTAACAAAGTCGTAGAACTGAAACCTTGACCTTGGTATATGCCCATAAGGGAAGTGAATAAAACAATGACATAGATATCATCCACAGATGCTCCGGCCATAATTAATTGAGGGATACTTTTATGTTTACCATAACCGGATTCCATTAGATGAAGCATTCTTGGAACAATGATAGCTGGAGAAACAGCAGCGAGTACAGTTCCCATAAGGGCCGCTTCTATATAAGTGATGTCAAGGAGCAAAGGTGCAAGTAAGGTTACGGCAATGATTTCAAGTGTAGCGGGTACAAAGCACATGAGAATAGCAGGTCGCCCAACCTTTTTAAGATCATTGATATCAATAGATAGACCGGCTCTCGTTAAGATAACAATAAGTGCGATCTCTCTTAAGTCGGAAGATATATTAAGAATATCCGGGGAGATCAGATTGAACATATAAGGGCCTAGTAAAATACCTGTAAAAATCATACCCATTAAACCAGGTATTTTCAATTTGTTAAGAATGCCGCTAAGTGAAAAACCAATAATTAAAATAAGTGATAGACTAAATAACATGATTAAATCTCCTTTAAAAAACAATAAAAAAGTTGATGTGCCTCTGAAAATTACAGAAGTCATCAACTTAATAAGCGGTTTAAAGATTATAAGCATTAAATACTCTGAAAATACAGGCTATAGTGAATGAAAGGCATCATAATTTCATAGGGTTGAAGGATTTTATCGTTCATTTTTAAGAGAAAAAGTAGGCGAAAGATGCTTCTACTAAAATCAAATAAAATTATTATAAATTCTAAAAAAAGTCATTATAAACTATCTAAGACAACGCAAATAGCCAATATAGGGTATATTATACAATAACAGTTGATAAGGACTATCATTATCTGCACATTCGTCAACAGAAGACAAATATTCAGCTCCTAAATATAAATTATTTCCTGTTTTCAGCATGAAAGAATTCTTGCAATAAATAATAATGCTTGAAATTGATGGAAAACTATGGTAGATTATACAAATATTATATCAACGACAAAGATGATTCACGAATGACTTACAAATGTTTTCACAAAAAGCGTAAGGCATCCTGTCATCATTAAATCAGTTCAAGCATTAGAAACACTTAAGACAATAGAGTCTTGGAACATCCTACTAAGAGATTAGTAAGATGATCTAAGGCTCTATTGTGCGTTACAAGAAGTGGTTTACAGTTGTTGCATAATATAAACAAGAGGCTAAAACCGAATCCTAATGTAGTAATGAAACTTACGAATCAATCCAATTTTAAACAAGAAATGAAAGGGTGACTATTATGAGACAAATAGCGATTTATGGAAAAGGTGGTATTGGTAAATCTACCACGACTCAAAATTTAACAGCGGCACTGGCAGAAATGGGAAAAGAGATTATGATTGTTGGTTGTGATCCTAAGGCCGATTCAACAAGACTTATTCTTAATGGTCTAGCTCAACAAACCGTGCTGGATACTTTAAGAGAAGAAGGTGAAGACATTGAACTAGAGAACATCTTAAAACCAGGGTATGGCGGTATTAGATGTGTTGAATCCGGAGGACCGGAGCCGGGTGTTGGTTGTGCCGGACGTGGTATTATCACTTCAATTAATATGCTTGAGCAATTAGGGGCATATGAGGATAATCTGGATTATGTTTTCTATGATGTACTGGGTGACGTTGTATGTGGTGGATTTGCAATGCCGATTAGAGAAGGTAAAGCAGAAGAAATCTATATTGTTGCATCCGGTGAGATGATGGCGATGTATGCAGCCAATAACATAGCAAAAGGCGTACTAAAATTTGCAGATTCAGGCGGAACAAGACTGGGTGGCATCATATGTAACTCAAGAAAAGTAGACAACGAACTTGAGATGTTAACAGCTTTTGCCAAGGAACTTGGAACGCAACTCATTCATTTTGTACCCAGAGACAATATGGTGCAACATGCAGAGATTAACAAAAAAACAGTTATTGACCATGATCCTACCCATGCTCAAGCAGAAGAATACAGAGTTCTGGCAAGAGCCATTGATGAAAATAAGATGTTTGTTATTCCAAAACCCATGTCTCAAGAACGACTTGAAGAAATACTCATGGAACATGGTTTACTCGGAGTATAAGAAAAGAGAAATAAATCCAGCCGGCAAGCATAGAATTTATTTCCCTTTATCAATTGGATGGCTAAAGCCATCTGTGAGCAGTGCTCATTTATAGTATATCAAATTAATCTTAATGTGTAAAACGAATCTAAGGAGGCTATAACTATGAAAATGATCAGAGCAATTGTCAGACCGGAAAAAGCAGGTTTTGTGTTAGATGAATTAAGTGATGCTGGTTATCCAGCGGTTACAAAGATAGATGTAGTTGGACGTGGAAAACAAAGAGGTGTCAAAGTAGGTAACATTCATTACGACGAGTTACCAAAAGAGCTTCTCATGATGGTGGTAGAAGATCAGGCAGTGGATGAAATCATTAGAATCATTACAAAAAGTGCAAAAACAGGCGATGGTACCTATGGTGACGGCAAGATATTTGTATCAGAAATGGAAGAAGCGTACACAATCAGCAGTGGCACATCAGGATTATAGGAGGTAGCGTATGAAAGAAGTTATGGCAGTCATAAGAATGAATATGATTAACGACACAAAAAAAGCACTTTCAGAGGCTGGATTTCCTTCAATCACCTGTCGCAAGGTTTATGGACGGGGCAAAAAGAAAGTCAATTTCGCACTTATTGAAGATTTAATTGACGGATTACCTGTTGAAGAGCCAGCCGTTATAGAAGCAATATCAGAGAACTATCGACTGATTGCAAAAAGACTCTTAACAATGATTGTTGAGGATTCAGAGGTACAAAAGATTGTGGACATAATAATCGAAACGAATCAAACAGGGAATATGGGTGATGGGCGTATTTTTGTTTCTCATATAAGCGATGTTATTCGAATCAGAACCGATGAAGTTGGCGCACTTGCACTTTAGAAAGGAGTGAAATCCATGTCAGAATCAAAAAAATTGGTAGATAAGGTATTAGACATATACCCTGCTAAAGTTATGAAGAATAGAAAAAGTCATATGGTCATAAAAGATGCATCAGTAAAACAAGAGATAGCTGCAAATACACGGGCAATTCCGGGGATCATCACCAATAGAGGTTGTGCTTATGCAGGCTGTAAAGGTGTTGTCATTGGTCCAATCGTAGATATGGTTCATATCGTACACGGCCCGGTTGGCTGTTCCTATTATGCATGGGGTACAAGGCGTAACAAAGGGAAAGCAAGAGAAGGTGGTCAGAATTTCTTAGAATATGCATTTACAACAGATATGCAGGAAAGTGACATTGTGTTTGGTGGTGAGAAGAAGCTTAAGGCAGCCATTGATGAAGCCGTAGAACTGTTTCATCCTAAGGCAATATCCATATCTGCAACTTGTCCGGTAGGACTAATTGGTGATGATATCCATGCTATTGCACGAGATAAGTCCAAAGAGCATGGATTGAAGATCCTAGCCTTTAGCTGTGAAGGTTATAAAGGTGTGAGTCAATCAGCAGGTCATCATATCGCCAACAATAAGTTAATGACAGATGTTATAGGTACAATTGACACACCTGCAAAAGAATTTTCCATCAACTTACTTGGTGAATACAACATAGGTGGAGATGAGTGGGAGATTGCTAGGGTACTTACAAAAATCGGTTATAACATTATATCAACCATGACCGGTAACGGTGCCATTGATGAAATTGCCAATGCACACAAAGCGGATTTGAACGTTATACAATGTCATAGATCCATTAACTACGTTGCAGAAATGGTTGAAACCAAATACGGACTGCCATGGATCAAGGTTAACTTTATCGGCGTCGAAGGTTTTTCAAAAGCACTCCGAGATATGGCCAAATATTTTGATGATCCGGCGTTGACGGCTAGAACAGAAGCGGTTATAGCTGAAGAAACTGCCAGTATAGAAGAAGAAATGGCAACATACAAAGCATTACTCGACGGGAAAACAGCAGTTCTTTTTGTAGGCGGTTCTAGGGCCCATCATTACCAAGGCTTACTCAGAGAGATTGGTATTGAGACAATCGTGGCCGGATATGAATTTGGGCATAGAGATGATTACGAAGGTAGAGATGTTATACCATATATTAAAGTAGATGCAGACAGCCGTAACATAGAAGAAATTCATGTTGAAAAAGATGAGAAAAAATACTCCCTCAGAATACCTGCATCAAGAGCCGAGCAATTAAAAAACGAGATTCCTTGGGCATCCTATGATGGGTTGTTGTCCGAGATGAAAGATGGCACCTTAGTTATTGATGACTTGAATCATATTGAAACGGAACAAATCATAAAAATCTTAAAACCTGAATTCTTCGGATCAGGGATCAAAGATAAGTACATGGTACAAAAAATGGGTGTCTATGCGAAGCAAATGCATTCCTATGATTATTCCGGACCTTATGCAGGATACCAAGGCGCTGTTAACTTTTCAAGAGACGTTGCAGCAGGGATATTAACACCTGCATGGAAATACATAACGGCACCATGGTATAAAGAGCCATTGCTAAGTGGCAAAGTGGAAGGAGTTGAACAAGTATGTTAGATGAAACCAAAGGTTTATATAAAAAAAGAACAGGTCTAAAAATCAATCCGGCAAAAACATGTCAACCAATAGGCGCAATGTATGCTGCTCTAGGTATACACAAATGCTTGCCCCATAGTCATGGATCACAAGGCTGTTGTTCTTATCATCGTATGCATTTAACGAGGCACTATAGAGATCCAATTGTCGCATCAACCAGTTCATTTACAGAAGGTGCTTGTGTATTCGGAGGTAAATCCAACCTAAAGAAAGGTCTTGAAAATGTTTTTCATATATATAATCCGGATGTGGTCGCAGTCAATACCACCTGCTTATCGGAAACAATCGGTGACGACGTAGGTGAGATTATCAAATCCACGGATGTTCCCGAAGGAAAAACAGTGATCTTTGCCAACACACCAAGTTATGCAGGGTCTCATGTGACAGGCTTTTCCAATATGTGTAAAGCCATGGTTACTCATGTGTCTGAGAAAAAAGAAGGCAAAAAAGCAAAAGGTATTAACATCTTACCGGGTTATGTAGAACCCAGTGACATGATGGAGATTAAAAGAATGGCCACATTGTTAAACGTTCCTTTTACAATGTTCCCAGATACCAGTAATGTTGTCGCAACACCGAACACAGGTAACTATAACATGTATCCGGAGGGCGGGACCACCATTAAAGAAATCAGAAGAGCAGGCAATGCCATTGCTACCGTAGCCCTTGGTAGCTTCTCATCTGAAGCGGCAGCTTATGAGCTTGAGAAGAAGTGTGATGTCGTCCCATATATTATGAAAGAACCAATCGGCATCAAAGCAACAGATGCTTTCATTATGAAACTACTGGAATTAAACGGTGGGAATATGGACGCTTCATTAGAGTTTGAGCGGGGCCAATTGGTGGACGTTATGGTAGATGTTCACAATCATTATCATGGTAAAAAAGTTGCTCTATTCGGAGATCCGGATATCTTGATCGCCATGACGGAATTTGTTATAGACCTTGGCATGATACCTACCCTTGTCCTAACAGGCACACCAGGCAAGGTATTTGTAGCAGAGATTCAAGCCATGTTTGACCAAGCGGGACTTACAGAGAGTCAGGTGATGATCGAAGAAGATTTATTTACCTTCCATCAATTAATAAAAGCCTCACCCGTAGATCTAATTATTGGGAATACCTATGGTAAATACATAGCACGTGCAGAACAAGTACCGCTTGTGCGTATGGGATGGCCCATTCTTGACCGAGTCGGCCACAGTTACTTCCCGGTTGTTGGTTATAAAGGCGCACTAAGAATCATAGAAAAAATAACAACAGCCTTATTGGATCACTACGATCAGACATGCGAAGAAGAAGATTTTGAACTGGTTATGTAAGCACTAAAAACATTGGGTGATTTCAAACATATGAAATCACCCAATAAATTAAACCATGAAGATAAGGAGGCGCGATATGAATCAGAAATCAACAATCATAGCAGATCATAGAGAAAAGCAAGTGCTGGTCAACGACAAACAGAAAAATCAGGCCATCGCTTGTGACACCCATTCGGTTTCAGGGGTTGTCAGCCAGAGGGCTTGTGTTTATTGTGGCGCTAGGGTGGTTTTGAACCCGATTACAGACGCCGCCCATATCGTTCATGGACCAATAGGATGTGCTTCATATACATGGGATATTAGAGGCAGCTTAAGCTCAGATAGTGAGTTGTTTCGCACCAGTTTTTCCACAGATTTAAGAGAACATGACATTATTTTTGGCGGTGAGAAAAAGCTTATTGCAGCCATTGATGAGATTGTGATTCGAGAAAAGCCGAAAGCAGTTTTTATTTACTCCACTTGTGTGGTAGGCGTCATTGGAGATGATGTCAAAGCCATAGCAAAAAAAGCGGAGATTAAACATGGTATTCGGGTCATCCCCGTTCATTCATCCGGATTTTCAGGAAGCAAAAAAGACGGTTATAAAGCGGCTTGTCATGCCATATTAGACTTAATGGGGCCTGAAAAGGTAGAAGTTAAAACACCCCATAGTCTGAATTTCTTAGGTGATTTCAACTTGGCAGCGGAGGCATGGATTATAAGAGATTACCTTGAAACCATAGGACTAGAACTTAAAACAGTCATAACAGGAGATGCAACCATAGACTCACTCAGAGCGGCAAAATCAGCGTCTATAAATGTGGTTCAATGTGCCGGTTCCATGACCTATCTGGCCAAACAAATGAAAATGAATTACGACATTCCCTTTGAGAATATAAGATTTTTTGGCATTAAGGACACCATTAGATCTCTTAGAAAAATCGTGTTTTCTATAGGAACAGAGGAACATGTGAAACGATTTGAAACATTGGTGGCTCAAAAAGAGGCCTATTATCAACCGATGGTAGAAGCCTATAAAAGAAAATTAATCGGCAAAAAAGTCGCACTGTATGTTGGTGGTGGTTTTAAAGCCATATCACTTATAGAACAATTTGCGGATTTAGGCATCCAGACGGTATTAGTTGGCACACAAACAGGTTCAAAAGAAGAATATGAGCAATTTAGAAAACTTACAGGGGAAGGGACAGTAATCTTAGATGATACCAACCCGACTGAACTGGAACATTTTATTAAAGAGACAGGCGCCCATATATTGGTAGGTGGCGTTAAGGAAAGACCATTGGCTTATAAGCTTGGTGTTTCCTTCATCGATCACAACCATGAGAGAAAGCATCCCTTATGCGGTTTTGAAGGGGCACTTAATTTTGCAATGGAAGTGGATGCCACCGTTAATTCACCTGTTTGGGATATTGTGAAAACATTCAAGCCTAATAATGAAACTAAATCTGAATCTAAAACAAAATCTAAAACTAAGCAAGCTAAAAAAGAGAAGCCATTTGATGTTATAGATCTCACTATAGAAGGAGGCATCCTATGATAAAAGTGATAAAGCCAGACACAGACAATGCGACAAAAAAGGCTGTAAAAGCATTAATGACAGAAATTCATAGAGATGATTCCAAGGATAGAAACAAGGATAGAAACAAGGATAGAAACAAGGATAGAAACTATGTAAATATGCAAGTGAACCCATGTAAGATGTGTATGCCTATGGGCGGTGCCTTGGCGCTAAAAGGTGTTAAGAATGCCATGACCATTATTCACGGATCTCAAGGATGTTCCACTTACATAAGAAGGCATATGGCTGCCCATTATAATGAACCTATTGATATAGCATCGTCCTCTCTTTCAGAGGAAGGGACGGTCTATGGCGGTTCTAAGAATCTGAAGATTGGTATTCGCAATCTTGTGAATATGTATCAACCGGAAGTGGTTGGTGTATTAACCACTTGCTTGGCAGAGACCATAGGCGATGACATTGAGCGTATCGTAAGAGAAGTCAGAGATACGGGAGAATTTGAAGGGATTGATATAATACCAATCCCGACACCGGGATATGGTGGCTCCCAAACCGAAGGTTATTTTGACACCATAAAAGCATTAATGGCCTATTTTGTTAAGAAACCGATACAAGTCCAAAAAGAGACTGAAGAAACTAAAACTCCATTTATAAACATCGTCCTATCTGATGCCACATGTGAAGATGTTAGAGAGATCAAACGTATGGTTGAGCTATTTGGCGTAAAAGCATTATTCATACCGGATATTTCGGATGCACTGGATGCACCTTTTACCAATCATTATAACAAGTTATCAGAGGAAGGCATATCAAGAGAAGAACTAGCAAAAGTAATCTATGCAAAAGCAACCATAGAGCTTGGTGATCTCGTTGCACCCAATCATTCCCCGGCTTTGTTCTTGGAAGAAGAATACGGTGTAAAAGCCTATCGTCTGCCACTACCCATAGGTATTAACAACACAGATTGTTTGGTAAAGGCACTGGCGGAAGTATTGGATAAAGATATACCAAAAGCCCTTGAAGTGGAACGTGGTCGATTGATGGATGGTATGATTGATGCCCATAAGCATAGTGCAACAGGTGACATAGCTGTATTTGGAGATATGAACTTAGTGATGGGCATAGCCGGTCTTGTTCTTGAAAACGGTATGCAGCTAAAACTTGCAGCAACAGGCTCCATGAGCAAACGTTTCAAAGAACAGTTAGAATCTAAACTGGATCAGTATCAACAAAAAGCTGAGATACTTCAAGATACGGATTATGAGACCATTCGAGAAGTCATTCAACTAAAAGGTGTCAATCTCATGATGGGCCCTTCAGATGGGAAATTCATATGGGAAAAAGATCATGTTGACTTTATTCGAGTGGGATTTCCGGTACATGATCATGTAGGCGCACAGCGAAAAAATATAATGGGGTATAAGGGTTCCTTAATATTCTTAGATGAGATTACCAACCATTTGCTAGATCAAAAACATAAAGGCTATCGTGAACGTATGTATCAGACGTACTATCCCAAAAAAGAAAGCCATAAACCCATACAAACTGATGAAGCGGCAAGATGAAGGAGGTAGAATTATGAAGAATCTCTTAGGTACTATTCGATTAAAAGACCATAACTCAGATATGACAGTAGATAAGAACGAGAAGCATCCGTGTTTTAATGCAAAAGCCCATGATTATGCGCGCATGCATTTACCTGTAGCGCCCAAATGCAACATTCAATGTAATTATTGTCATCGTAAGTATGATTGTAACAATGAAAGTCGCCCCGGTGTTACCTCGGATCTATTAACACCCAAAGAAGCACTACACAAATATATAGAGATCAAAAAGAAGATGCCCAATCTATCTGTGGTGGGTATCGCCGGGCCTGGCGATGCACTGGCCAACTGGGAGCATACAAAAGAAACGCTACGTTATATAAGAGCCTATGATCAAGATGTTGTCTTTTGTTTATCTACCAATGGTTTAAAACTGAGGAAGTATGCAGACCAGCTTATCGAACTGGGCGTGTCACATATTACCGTAACCATCAATACCATCTATGAAGATGTTGCAGCCAAGATCTACAAATACATACGCTACGATGGTAAGAAATATTTTGGTGTTGAAGGGGCGAGACTTCTTCTGGAAGAACAATGGGCAGGTATTGAATATCTGAAAAATAAGGATGTTTTGACAAAAGTTAATATTGTCTATCTCAAAGGCATCAACGATGACCACATAGATAAGATCGTAGAAAAAGCAGAGGCTATGGGCGCCAGTGTTACCAACATTATGGGGCATATACCTGTCGCCGATACGCCTTTTGAAGTCCTTGAACAAGCAACAAAAAAAGAAATCACTCAAGTAAGGCTAGATAATATGGGCACATTACCACAGATGCTACACTGTAACCAATGTAGGGCAGACGCAGTCGGTAAACTTGGCGGGTGTCGCAGCGTCAGTTAAGTAGAACATAGAAGCGATGAACGAGGCATCCATTTATACAATAAAGACTATAATGACAATCTAAGGAGAATAGTGATGAATCTACCAAAACACCATATATTTGTATGTTCAAGTGCCAGACTAACAGGCGAGATCAAAGGATTTTGTGCTCAGAATGAGGGGCTTGAAATATTAGAAAATTTTGTTGAAGAAGTTCAAGAAAGAGAGCTGGATGGGGATATGATGGTCACCAATACAGGATGTCTAGGGATGTGCTCCATGGGTCCGATTGTGATTGTCTATCCGGAAGGGACTTGGTATGGCAAAGTGACAGCCGATGATGTTGAAGAGATTATGGACGCCCTTGAATCCGGTGAAGTAGTAAAAAGGCTGTTGATTGAATAGGAGATTTTTCTCTTTAACCATAGGATGATCATGAACATTAAGATAAGGATGTGATTGGATGATAAGAGATTTAGAAAAAGTAGCAGGTAAATTGGTTCATGAAGAAGCCCATAGATTAATAATTATTGACACAACCTTAAGAGATGGGGAACAATCAGCAGGTGTTGCCTTTAGCCACAAAGAAAAAATGACCATCGCAAGAAAATTAGATGGTCTTGGTGTGGATATTATTGAAGCGGGCATTCCCGTCATGGGTAAGTCAGAACAGAAAGTCATTTACGAGATGTTATCGGCCAATCTACATGCAGATATTCTGACATGGAATCGAATGTGTATCAAAGACATAGAAGCAACACTGGTAACAGGTGCGACACATGCACATATTTCTGTTCCTGTATCAGATATACAGATTAGGCACAAACTCAGAACAACCCGAACAGAACTTATAACCACTTATAAAAAAGTACTGGACTATGCAAGGTCACATAACCTAGAAGTCTCTATCGGTGCAGAAGATGCCTCTAGGGCAGATGAATCTTTTCTAATAGATATCTATGCCATAGCCATATCCTATGGTGTTAAGCGCATACGGTATGCAGATACCCTAAGTGTGCTGGATCCATTTTCAGCTTATGAGAGAATACAAGAGCTTACCCAGGGACTGGCACAACATTTTAATATAACACCTAGCCTATTATCCCAGACTTTAGGGATTGATTTTCATGGTCACAATGATTTTGGGTTGGGTACAGCCAATGCTCTAGGTGCATTCAAAGCAGGTGCTAGAATCATAAGCTGTAGCGTAAACGGCCTTGGAGAGAGAGCCGGGAATACGCCACTTGAGGAGATTGTTATGGCGCTGAGTCACATGGAAGGTTCTGTCACTTCTATAGATATGAAAAAGATTATGGAAGTGTCAAAGCTTGTTGAATTATATTCCGGTAGAACCCTTCAAGCAAGTAAACCTATTGTAGGGGACATGGTTTTTTCCCATGAGGCCGGTATACACGTGGACGGGCTTATAAAGGACCGACGTAACTATACTTATCTTGATCCGGCCATTTTGGGTAGAGAACATCATATGGTCATGGGTAAGCACTTTGGTAAATATAAACGAATAAATTAAGAGAGAACAGGTTCCTTAACTAATTTTTGTGCAAAAGTAACGGCCCCTTCAATTTCATCTTTGTTGGGATGGCCCATAGCTTTGAATAAAAAGCCACCTTGGCATAGATATTCTTCAGGTTCAACGTTGATGCCGGTGTCCACTAATGTCTGACGAAGAGAGCCTTGTGCACTATTTCTTGTGGATGAGGTGATAAGGGCAACTTTTTTTATAAGTGTTGGTGATAGATTTTTTACATAATTTAGAAGTTCAGGCTTAGCTTCGCCACTGTAGATGCCACTGACGATGAGTAGCAAGTCACAGTTAGGTATGATAGGGTCATCCTTCAAATCGTGGGCTTTGGTATCTAAATCTTTTGCGATTGCATGGGCAATCTTTTTGCTGTGTCCGGTCATGGTTGCATAAAGTACTTGTGTTTTCATTTTTCTTCCTCCTTCATAGTAGCAAGCGTCGTATAGATCTTTTGCTGTGCTAGGTTAAGTGTTGCTATTTCTTCTTTTGTTAGGGTGCCAAACATGGTGTTTACAAAATTCTGGGTATAAGAACGGTTTTCCTCTTCCCATTCCTGACACTTAGGTGTAGCAGCAATTCGTAAGGCACGGCGGTCTTTGAGATCCTTCTTAATACGTACAAAGCCTTTTTTTTCTAGCTTTAGAACCAACTGCTTAATATTTTGGTGCGAGCTGTCACACATTGCAGCAAGTTCTTTTAAGGTTGGTGGATCATCAAACATACCAAGCATCATGAGAACAAACCATTGTTTAGCCGTTAAGTCGGTAGCATTTTGATCCATTACATTCTGGAGCCGATTAGACAGTAGAAAAATATTGCCGAAAACCAGATAGCGTGGATCCATATTTTCTAAATCGTACATGGAAGTCTCCTTTGAGTAATATATTACCTAACAAAAGGTATTATATTACCTTTATTTAATTTTGTCAACTCGTATTTAATATAATGTATCAAGATATCATCTAAAAGGGTCTATTTTAGATTGCTGATCTTATGAGCACTAAGATTCATGAGTGCTTGTATCTTCTCTACACTTTGATTATAGCTTTTTACATCAGTCTCCAATAATTGATCAGCCCAGGTGATATCATACTGCAACTTGGTGATTTCTCCTGAAGGCGAAGTTATTGTCACATAAAAGTATTCTAAGTTTTCAATTAAGGCAAAGAGCAACACAGCTATTTGCTGTATCTCAGCCTCATCATAGCTCATGTTTTGGGCGTCATCTAATAACCATTCTAAGCCTCGTTCATCACCATTGGTATAGAGTTGCATACTGTTGTGACTTAGACTTGAGGGGATAGGCATCAAGTTAAGAAGTTTACTTACGCCGGAATTATCGCCTACATAGGGTATACGAGCATGCCACAATTCGTTTGCAGAGACAACTTTAATAGAGTGTGAGGCATTGTCTAAGTGCTTGTCAAAAAAGGATTTGACAGCTGATGGATTACTGATTTTGTAAGAGAAACTGGGCTTTATGTCATTATCAACCCATATTTCAGTATAGTCAGAATTGAAGTTGAAGTAAATGTTCATGGGGCTTTCATCGTAAAAGCCATTAAAAACCATTTGAATTCGGTTGGAAGTGTCACGACCACCACTACGACTTTTAGAAACCTCTGTTTTGTGCACTTGTAGTGTTTCAATGAATTCTACAAAATCAGGTACAGTTGATGCACCAAATGTTGACTTCTGACCACTAGCAATCATCGACCAAGCGGTCACTCTACTTAGGTGCTCTTCACTCAAATATATGGAATCCCCATCAAGCAAATCAATGTGATTAATGGGGTTAGCTATTAAACCAAACCCTATTATGAAGATAACCAGTGTTGTGATTAATAGGCCCCAGAAGGTTGGTGATTTGTACTTCAGGATATTTTTGACACGGTCTTTAGTATCACCTTCACTAAAAGCTAGTGGTATGCCACCCATAATATATCTTTCTGATGAGAGAGAGAGTAGAGAAGATGAATAAGCCTTCTTAGCATTATGACCGAGTTGTTTTATAACAGCCTCGTCGCAGGACATCTCCATATCTTTGATACTACTAAAAAAGGCAATCCATACTAGAGGATTGAACCAATGGACACATAGTACAAAAAAGGACAACATCTTAATCATAGGGTCAAAACGTCTTATATGCGTCTGCTCATGAAGTATAATCAAGTGCTGTTCATTACTGGACAAAGCTAAAGGCAAATAGATTCGAGGATGGATTAGGCCCATGACAAAAGGTATTCTTAGATCATCGACCAGGTAAATATTATCTTCATGATGAATAGCATTTTTAAGATGTCTTTTTAGTCGAGCATAAGTAAAGATACTATACATCAGCATAATAAAGATACCGATAAGCCAAAATATACTGCCTAAGGATATCCAGACCTGTAGTGGATTCACACTGGCATAAGAGGCAGCCGCTGGTAGTGATGCATTAACAACGCTGTCGAGGGTTGTGATACCGGTATCTACAATAGGTACAGAAAAATAGGCGATTTCTTGAGAAATCGGAGTTGCTTTCGTTGGTAGAAGACTGAAAAAACTTTCAAATGAAAAGGGAGAAATTAATCGAAATAGCACAACACTCCATAAGGCATAAGAATAGACTTTAGGTGTCTGTTTTAATAATAGTCGTAAGAAAAGCACAATAATGATCACATTACCGGCATTAAAACTCATATTCAATACTTGTAAAAAGAGTGCATCAAACATGGCTACACCTCCTTGTGATGATCGATTAATTGTTGGATTTCAAGAATTTCTTTTTTACTTAATTTTTTATGATGGATAAATGCAGCAATAAACTGAGGCAGTGAACCGTTAAAAGAAGCATCAATAAACTGCTCCCCTTGTAGTGCGCCAAACTCATTTTTAGACATTAAAGAACTGACCATTCCATTATTATTCTGAAAAATACCTCGATCACATAAGCGCTTCAGCATGGTGTAAGTTGTCGTGCGTTTCCAATCAAATACTTCAGTACACACTTCAGAAAGTTTGCGTGACCCAATGGGTTCATGAAGCCAAATCAAATCAGCAAATCGCTGTTCCATCTCACCTAATTTATATTTATTCATAATAATTTCTCCTTGTCGTATGATTGTAGACTAACTGTAGTCTATTACTATTAGACTGAGATGTCAACATACATAAAGAAATTGTAATAATAGTAATATAGAATGATAACGCTATAAATGGGAGTCAAAATGATAGTCAAAAGGTTCTAATTGGAGAAAAAATATAATGTTGTATAGTAAAAATCATTGATGTAAAATGCTGTTATAAAGAAATTTATAGGCACTCATCAATTGTAGAACCGTCTATTAAATGAAGCATTTACCAAGATTAAGATCGTTTAATTGTTTCAGGGAGGGTTAAATCATGAAAATGAAAAAAATACTAATTCTAATACATCATGCCTCAAAATGTTTACTACTATCTGTTATATTAATGCTCATATCTACAGGATGCACAAGTGTTGAGAGCCCAAAGACACCCATACCCGTATCAGAGACGCCTATCGAAGAACCAATAACGGCGGTATCGGAGAAAGTAAATCTAACCCAAGATCAATACGATGCAATCATACAAGCATATCTAGAACAAATACCGGAAGAAACTGTAACGCAGACACCGATATCTGAGGAAGAACAATCCATACTTGTTAATAAGATGGTTCAATTATATGAAGAAAAGGCATCAACTAAAGAAATATATGAATTGTTCCTTGATGGTATTATACAATTATCACCTAAGCAAGGGGATAAGTTTGTAGCGTACGCCATTTCCGGTATGAATAATAATATATATGATGACTCAATGAATCTAGAAAAAATCGCTTATGATTCCATTTTTTTTGAGGCATTTTTTAAAGAAGCAGATCGGGTGCAATACAAATACATTGATTTGAACAGGGAGACACAATTTATTATGAACCAAGAGGTTCGAGAAATAGTTGAAGCGGCCAAAGACCAAGGTTATTATGTAGCCAGTTCAGAAGGCATGTTATATTACCAAGTGGATTATACTGTATTTGCCAATTATAGAAATTACAATACAATGTCTATGGCTACATTAATTGAGATTCTTGCCTTTGACACCTTAGATCCTATGACATCAGATGCAGCTTTGATCGTCAGCGGTAGTACACTGGCGGCAAGAACCTACTATATTGAAAAGAAATTAGAAGCGTATATAAGCGCCCAAGATATGGCGCCTTTAGCAGCGAGGTATAAAGAATATATGTTCATGTTGCTTTACGGTGTCAATAATACACCGACATTTAGCTATGAAACCAATCGATTAACAGATGAATCAATGAGCCTTTTTGAGGAAGTTGAGATGTTAGAGGATTCATATATGTCAGAGTCGGTCAAAGAGTTCAGAAGGATTGTAGAAGCGAATGATGGCATAATCGACGAATCAACAAGAGATAAAACAAAAGAAATATTTATCGAAATTGATAAAAGATATGGTACAACAGATGATGGGTATTATGATTTTGAACCATGGATTTCAAATACGCCATAATAGGGATTCATATAGTCGTAATTTTTTGGGGAAATCTAATCAAAAATTAACCTCAATTATATCAAAATGGTAAATTATTTTGATATAATTGAGGTTAAAGTTAGGGTTACAGTGTTAATACAAAATTTCATTGGGGGTGTGTGATGTCAAACATTATACCAAAAAACTTGGTCGATATCATCATCCGGATATAAGTGCCCAGGATATTGCGGCACAAATAAAGTGAGGGAGCGTAACATATGAAAATAGTGGTGATCCACGGCAGTCCAAGAAAAGGTAATACCTATAAAGCGACTAAGCAGTTCAAAGAAGAAATGGAAAAACAAGGTGAAGTAGAATTTGTTGACTTTTTTTTACCCAAAGATATGCCTGACTTCTGTCATGGGTGTATGAACTGTTTTTTGAAAGGTGAGCTTACATGTCCGCACGCACGATATACCATGCCCATTCTGGATCAGATGGTATCGGCGGAAGGGCTTATATTTACAACACCTGTATTTGCCCTCTCCCTTAGTGGCTGTATGAAATCCTTCCTAGATCATTATGCTTATATTTTCATTGTACATAGGGCAAGAAGCGAAATGTTTAATAAAAAAGCCTTTATACTAGCTTCTACAGTAGGGGCCGGATCAAAAGCTGCCATAAAAACAATCAGCACCAGTTTGAAGTATTGGGGTATTAACCGAGTGTATAATTATAGCTTTACCACATTTGGAACTGAATGGGACAATATAGAGACAAAGAAAAAATCGAAAATCAAAAGTGACATCACAAATAAGGCCAAGAAGTTTTACACGGATGTGGATTCCGGTAAAAAACATACGCCCTATCTGTTCATAAGTTTCATGTTTAAAATGAGCCGATTCATTCTGAAAAAATATGCAGATGAAACCTCCCTAGATAAGCAATACTGGATAAAAAAAGGTTGGTATTCAGGGGAGAAAAGCCCTTTCTGATTCAACTGGATTTTTCTTCAAAAACAAAGTGCCACTGCAGATAAATTCTAGCAGGAGCACTTTTTTTAAGCCGAAGCGTTCACGTGGTTGGAACCGGAAGAACCGTCCCCTCGGTTGCTATTCCCACTTAAAAAATCGAATAGATACAAAAGAGCACACACCGGCAATCACCAGCATGACAAGAATGGAAGGCAAAACATTTTCTACCGGTAACCCAAGAGACGTTGCCTTTAATAGTTTTATACCTTGTGTTAAAGGCAGCAAGTCAGCAACTTTTTGCATAGCACTAGGCATAACTTCATAGGGCAGGGTTGCACCGGAAAAGATAAGCATAGGGAAATAGAGCAGGCTGGCAAGTATGCCTGCGATTTTTATGTTTTTTGCAAGACCACCGACCATGATGCCGATGCTAAACATGGATATTAACACCAACAACCAACCAAGAAGGAATTGTAAGATATCGCCCTGCATTCTGAAGCTATAAAACACACTGGCAATCAAGTATAGAAGAACCAGAGAGGTCAAAGCATACAACCCATAGATGGTAATCTGAACAAGTAAAATGATAACAGGTTGTGCAGGTGTCACCTTTAATCTTTTTAGTATTTTTTTGCCTCGATAGTCGGAGATGACAAGGGGCAACCCCATAACACCACCGGCACTGATGGCGATGGATACCACTGCACCAAAGGATTGTTCTAAGAAAGTATAAGATGCACCCTCGAAGGCAGGTCGATCACCGTAAATGATGCCCAGAACCACCAGAACAATGATGGGCATAAAGATGGCAAAGATGAGCATATCCATTCCACGTAAAGATAACTTCATCTCCGTTTTTAACATTGTATTAAAGGTCTTCATGTTTGTTATCCTCCTCATCGCTATACCAAAGGTATGCATCTTCCAGTTTCTCATAGGGACTGTTTTTGATAGCTTCTGAAACAGTACCATAAAACACAGTCTCCCCTTTTTTGAGAATACAGATGGTGTCACAGAGCACTTCCACTTCATCCATAAAGTGAGAGGTTAAAAAAATGCTGAGACCGGCACCCTTAAGTTTATTAAGAATTTGCCATACATCGCGTCTAGCTCTGGCGTCAAGGCCTGTTGTTAGCTCGTCAAGCAGTACAACTTCAGGATTGGGTATAAGTGCTAAAACAATGAATAAACGTTGTTTTTGCCCACCGGAGAGCTCTTTTACCGGTGCTTTGAGTTTGTCTGCGATGCCAAACTGTTCTAGTAAATTTTTATAATCAGTCGGATTTTTGTAGAGGGAAGCCGTCACCTCACAGAGCTCACCGACTTGTATAGACTCTTGATAATGCGCCTCTTGAAACTGAACACCCACTTTCTCAAAAAGCGTCTTTCGGTCATGGATAGGACTTAGATCTAAGATTGAGATAGATCCACCATCCGGTTTCTTGGTGCCTAAGATACATTCGACAGTTGTACTTTTTCCTGCTCCGTTTGCACCGAGTAAACCAAAAACGCTTCCGGGCTTAACCGATAGACTAAGGTTCTTAACCGCGACTAAGTCGCCATAAGATTTTGATAACTGCTCAACGACAATTACATTTTCCATTTAAATACCTCCTTTAAAATTATGGTTAAAGTTCAACTATATAGTTTTGACACCTTAACCATGTACAAAAATAATAACACCAAAGAAAAGTCTGGTGTTATAGTGGAGGGTTTGAATTTTTTATTTTTATACTTCATTTTTCTTTGCTTTTTGTAAATTCTTAATTCTAAATTCTAATTCTAAACTTTAATCCCAGAAGCTTTGTCCGTATTTCTTCTGCATTGTCTCTCGCATTATTTAATGAGATGATCAGCTTATCACAGACAGAAATAATATCTTCAGATTCATCCGGTGTATTGAGTACTTCCTTTATACTGATATTTTGATCTAATGTTAGGGCATGCATCATTCTCAAAATAGCTGAGAGTGAATAATTAGCACATCGTAGCGTTCGTATTATCTTTAGCCGTTCTATATCCTCAGAGGTATATAATCGATATCTATTATCTTTGCGTTTGACCGTTAGGAGTCCATTCATTTCCCAATTTCTTAAAGTGTCCATGGTGATATTAAGCTTTTTTGAAACATCTTTTCGCGTAAGTGTTATCGGATCCTTTTTCTTTTTCCCTTGTAACAAGGTTTGAGTAATCTCGGCAGCTTCATAGGCATGCTCTATTTCCTTTTGGATGGATAGAATATAATCTTCAATGAGTCTAATGGCTTCATCAAAATGACCTAAAGCCGATGTTTTTATAACAGAAATCATCTGCTTTCGTAGCCCGTTTTGCAGCACTTCCACCTGAAAGGCTGTACGCGCTAGCTTAAACTGTTCTATATGAAAATCAGTGAAGGTGCGATACCCATTTTTCTTACGCCTGACTTTTGGAATCAACTCCAGTGTTTCATACAAACGTACCGTATTGGGGTGAACACCAATAATATGGGCCACTTCACTTGTGGTGTATGTTTTTTTCATAGGATCACAGCCTTTGCATACATATTTTTACAAAACTATTTTATCATAACCATGTAGGGGATTCAATCTAGCCAAATAGTTCATTAGGTACACCCATTGTTATTATTACAGTCAAACCAATCCAATCTAATCTAATCCGACCCAATTGGTATTGCCTTATGACGATGATTATGACATTATATAAGAAATATATAAAACACTAAAAACACTAAAAACTCATAAATAAAAACATTGGAGAAAAGACATGATGAAATTCGTATATTCAATAGGACTGATTTTTTGTGGCCTATTATTAGGGCAGGGCATTAGAAAAAGAGTGGATACAGAATCCATAAAAGCCACCGTGCCGGTAGAAAAATACATTCGATATATTCAAAAATTTGCAATACTTGGTATTAATCCGATTATAACCCTTGGGGCCTTTTGGGGCGTTCAGATTACCAATATTAAATTCATTGCCCTTCCGATATTAGGCGTTATTGCAATCACGCTTGGTGGGATACTCGGCTTCGTGGTATCAAAACAAATGAAGCATGGAAGAAAACAAACAGGTTCTATGTTTGTCTCAAGCTCCTTTACCAATCTCGGTAACTTTGGCGGACTTATTTGTTTTGCTTTCTTTGGAGAACTCAGCTATGCCTTTGTTTCAATGTATAAGATGTTTGAAGAGATTTTATATTTTATGGTAGGTTATCCGATAGCAAAGTTGTATGGAGATGATGACATCAATATCAAAAGCAAAAACCCGATCCTGAAAATCATGACAGATCCTTTTATATATGTTTATTTTATCAGCATTACAATAGGTCTTGTACTTAATCTATCCGGTTTTGTTAGACCGAGCTTCTACCAGAACATAAACGAGATTCTAATCCCTTTATCCTCCATTTTCTTAATAACCTCAGTAGGGTTTTATATGAAAATCAGAGCTATTGGAAGTTATTTAAAAGAATGTGTTGCCATAGCTTCTATAAAATTTATTGTTATGCCTATTGTCATCGTATCGATTGCCTATTTTATGGGACTAAACGCCATAAATGATGATCTATTGTTTAAAGTGGTTATCGTACTATCTGCCATGCCACCGGCTTTTAATTCACTCATTCCACCACAGATCTATGGGCTGGATGTGGATTTGGCAAACTCAAGTTGGTTATTTTCCACAGGTTTATTGATTGTGGTTGTGCCGATTTTATATTATATTGTAAATAGGATATAATAAGTTGATGAATCAAAACGAGGGGGAATGACGTATTAAAACAAAGAGAAAAGTCACAATACTATTCATTTTAATATTGTTAATGACTTTATTAGCCGCATGTCAAAAAGAAAGTGTATCCATTTTTTTAACAGAGGAAGAGCAAGCTTGGTTGGTTCAGCATGAGGGTCAAATTAGTATAGGGTATACAACCGATTACCCACCGGTAGAGTTTTTAATAGGGAATGATTACGTAGGCATCTCTGCAGACTATTTCAAACTATTAGAAGTAAAGCTTGGTACAAAGTTTGAAATGGTAGAATTTGATCAGTGGAGCGACTTAATTGAAGCAGCGCGGTCAAAAAATGTATCAGGTATCACGGCAGCTACAAAAACACCAGAACGCAGCAATTATTTGGATTTTACGGTTCCTTATATTATGAATCCTAATGTTATTATTACTCGAAAAAACTTTTCTGAGAAGTTAACCTTTGAAAAACTATCGAATTCCAGTATGGATATTTTGGTAATCGAAGAATATTCCATTATTGAAGACTTAAAGAAAAATCATCCTAAGCTTGAATTTCGAACGGTGCCAAACACATCGGATGGCTTAAGGCTTGTAGCATTTGGAGAAGCAGATGCCCTTATTGTAGAAATTATGAGCGCTTCAGCAGGCATAGAGCAAGATAAGATTACCAATTTGATGGTGAATACAGAAATCGCGTATGATTCAAATCTATCCATTGCAACGCGTAACGATTGGCCGATGCTCAGTACTATCTTAAACAAAGGGCTTGCACAAATCACTGAAAGTGAGAAGCAGGATATCCTAAACAAATGGGTGCCGATCCAAAGAAAAAGTATTGTTGAAAATAGATACTTTTGGATGATCCTTGGGGTTATTTTAGTTGGACTGAGTGTTATAATCGTTACGATTGTTGTCTGGAATCGATTATTACAGAAGGCTGTACGTGAAAAAACCGAAGAACTTATTAATAAAAATGAGCAGCTTTATAGAACTAAAAAACAACTATTAGAGGAAATTGAAGAAAGAAAAAAATCAGAGGCTTGTACCAAATTCAAGTCCCATCATGATGAATTAACAGGTCTATATAACCGAGCATACTACAATGAGCAGTTGGAATATTTTGAAAAGACTAAGATCATACCCTTATCCATAGTACTGGGAGATTTGAACGGTTTGAAAATAACAAACGATACCCTTGGTCATGAGGTAGGTGATCGACTGCTTATTAAAATTGCCGAAATACTAAAAGCGCATTGTGATGAGAAAGACATCGTTGCCCGTATAGGTGGTGATGAATTTGTTATATTAATGCCGGGTGGTACAGATCAAAAGGCGCAAGCGGTTTGTAAAAAAATAAAAGTCGCTTGTGAAGAATCAAAGATGGACCCTATAAAGCTTTCAGTGGCACTTGGACATTCTGAAAGAGTGAGCTTAGAACAGAGTTTGCAATCTGTGTTTAAAAAAGCAGAAGACCAAATGTACGAAAACAAGATGTATGAAAGTGAAAGCACCCATACAGGCATTCTAGAATCCCTTAAGGCAATGCTAAGAGCAACCACAGAAGAAACATCGGAGCACAGTAGGCGTATGGAAGAACTGGCTCTACAGCTTGGAAAGCTCATAGGACTCACACAGCAAGAGCTGAATGCACTGGCGTCATTAGCAGATTTGCATGATTTGGGGAAAGTAGCCATATCAGATGAAATATTGTTAAAAGAAGGTCCACTTACAGCTGAAGAAATGGAAAAGGTCAGAAGACATCCTGACTTAGGTTTCAAAATTGCAAGTACATCCCCAAGGCTAGCACAAATTGCTGAAGGCATATTGTCCCATCATGAATGGTGGGATGGCACAGGTTATCCACGCGGTCTAAAAGGCGAAGAAATCTCCATACTTGCAAGAATTATTTCTCTTGTAGATGCTTTTGATGTGATGACCATTGGAAGACCCTATAAAAAGGCAATGACCAAAGAAGCGGCAATAGAAGAAATTAAACGATTTTCAGGCACACAATTTGACCCTGACTTAGTAGAGTTATTTGTGCAAAAGGTTATGAACGACAAGTCATAGGCAGGTCATGTATTCTAAATCAAG
This sequence comes from Firmicutes bacterium HGW-Firmicutes-2, assembly GCA_002841495.1. Classification (GTDB taxonomy): domain Bacteria; phylum Bacillota; class Clostridia; order Lachnospirales; family Vallitaleaceae; genus Petrocella. Next base: position 116,765 of record PGZV01000004.1, read on the forward strand.
AATAGTCTGGCCACGAACTAACTATGATCTATAAGATACTGATCAAAAGCATCTAAATCAATGGGTCGACTGAAATAATAGCCCTGTGCGATGGTACCGGCTGTTTGATTTAATAGGTCGATTTGTTCTCGTTGCTCGACACCTTCGACAACGATACTAATATCCATGACCTCAGCAAGCTGAGTTATAATTTTATAGATTTCATAGGATTTCTTGTTAAGATGTATGTGATCTATAAATGTCTTATCAATCTTAAGGATATCGAAGGTTAATTTATCAAGGTAAGCAAGTGAAGAATAGCCTTTCCCAAAATCGTCAAGAGCTATTTTTACATGAAGTGCTTGAAGGCTTTGGAATATTTCGTTTGCCCGCTGTAGATTCTCAAAGCCCATATCTTCAGTAACTTCTATGGTTAACCACGTAGGATCAATTTCCGATGTTTCTAAAATATGTTTAAGGGCCGTTATCATGGCTTTATCAGTAAAGGTTGTGGAAGTCATATTGACAGATATTTCCAGGTGAGGGTAGAGTGCCTGCCATCTTTTAATCTCAGTGCAGGTACGCTCTACCATGAAGAAGTCAAGTTCCTTCATCAAACCATTTCTTTCAGCTACCGGCAGAAAATCATTAGGAAACACAAGACCTTTTGTGGGGTGTTGCCATCTCACTAAGACCTCACCACCGATAACCTTTTCTTGTGGAAGAACAAGTTGTGGTTGTACATACAACAAGAATTCTTCATTTTCTAAACCTCTTTTTATATCTTCTACTAACTCCCTTTCCCTGATATAAGCGTTATAGATGTCAAATTCAAAAACTAAATATTGATCGACGCCCAAGAAGTTGTGGATGTAATCCATCGTATGCTCGGCGTATTTGTAGAGCTCTTCAAAACTGTTGCCATGATCTGGGAACTTGGTGACGGCGATACTTGCTGTGAAGTGTTGTAAGACGACTTTTGAATCACAATAAGTTTCAGTGATGTTTTTGATTTGATGCACACGTTCTTCCACGCTAATCGAGGCCTTATCATAAGCAATCAAGACAAAGGAAGCTCCGGAAATGCGCCCGAGTATTAATTGTTCGTCTATAATCGCTAAGAGTTCTTGAGCATATTCAAGGATAATCTGGTCTCCCATTTGTTGTCCTAACCGATCATTGATATCTTTGAAGTTGTCAATATTGATATAATACATTTGGCCATGATAGCCTTTAGCGATGAGACTGTCCGTTTTGGAAGTCAGACCATATTTGTTAGGTAAATAGGTCAGCTGATCGTTGGCAAAAAGGAAAGTCAGTCTTTCATTTTCCGATTGATTGATGAGATAACGAATGTAGTAACCACCAAAAAAGATGAGATTAAGGAGGATAAAAACACTTAAAAGAATCCAACCATAATTATTCTTTTGCTCCTTTTTGGGTATAGAATTAAGGCTAATCTCATTGATATGATCGATATCGGTCACTAAGATAGCTTTGTTGATGACAGACATAAGTATAGGTGAATCATTTGCGATATAAAGATGGCGCGTTGCCATGTTACTTATGGTGTACATGGTCGAGAGCGCTTCCTCTTTTTCTATGCGTCTATAATAGTCAAGGACATGTTTTGGAAGCAGGATGAAATCAACATTTTTATTTAATAAACGTAGAATCAAGTCATCGTAATGCGCTTCATATAGGATATGACCTTCATGAAGCGTCTTGATGAGCTCGACATCCAATTCATTATCGAACAAGAGACCAATGGTATGGGCTCTTAGGCCATATAAGTCATCAATATCGGGGCTATCAGGTAAGCCGGTGACAACGTAAGGCGTCTCCAAGTACGCCAGTGAAGGAGAAAAACCGGTTATGTCTTGATGCCGAAAGGTTAACAGGGTAACATCATGAGCCGTATAGTCCTTGGCAAAGGTATCCTTTTTGCCGAGAATGAGATTAAGCCTGAGACCTGAAATGCGCTCAATCTCCTTAATGATACCAACGGTTGAACCATACAGTTTATCATCATTTTGAATCGTATAAGGTTGATCTGGTGTAATACCAATTGAGATGGAAGGGTCCTTTGATATGAAGTCAAGTTCGTCTTTGTCTAATATAGCCTTAAAGAGCGCGTTTCTTGTAGTGTAATAATCATGACTAAGAATGGTTTCGAGATCTCCCATTCGTTCCATATGAAGGATGGCTTTTTGTAAAATACTATGCAGTAGTACATCTTGACTGGGCATAGCTATAAAAACATCATCTAAAGGTTGCTGTAAGTTAAAATTATTAACAGCTTGAATCTGGTCATCGAGCAACAGTATAGGCAGGTCGGATTGAAGAAAAAAACCATCGATAAGTCCATCATTTAGGGCAATATTAAGGCTCTCTATGTCATCATATATATTCACGCTATTATGACCGGTTTCCAAGTCGTAAGTAAATACATGAGCATCTGAGGAAAGAAGGCCAATGCTTTTATTAGAAAGTTCATCTAAACGATTAAAAGACTTAATTTTGGCGTAGTAAGAAAAGCTTTGTTTTGATAAAACAAACAAGGTTTGGTCATTGTAATAGTTGATGGAAGGACGACCTGATATGACGAAATCTGCATCGGTTTTTGAATTAACCAAATGCAGGTCTGTAAGTGAAGAAATGGACTGGATGAATTTTTGCTCATCAAAATCTGTGAGATGATCTGTATAAAAGTAAAGAACATCCCCATTATTGTCTTTAATCCATTGAATCTCGGCATCATTTAGATCCAACACAACAGGAAGATCAAGTACATAAATTAATAAATAAAGGATGATAGAGATGGCGCCGGTGATGACAAGAAAGTATTTCTGTTTTGTATTCATCCATGTGCCTCCTAGCTAATAATAAAGAGTTAAAATTTTGACGCCCAAACGATTAAGTAATTGTAACATACAAGATAAGATTAATAGAGTATGGATATTGAAGTAAAAAAGGATAAAGCACAGTTGCTTTATCCTTTTTTACTGTAGCTATAAGAGGGTTGTTCCTACTCTTTCTTAGAATTTGGATTTGGTGAATTTGAAGGTTTATCACTGTTTGAGGATGAATTTGAAGATCCATCATCATCAGGTTTTGAGATTTGAGCTTTGTCACTTGCTTGACTAGGTAAGGAAGAAGAAGGCTTATCACTTTCAGATGATGAATTTGAAGTTCCATTATCATCAGGGTTTGAATCTTGAGCATTATCACTTGCTTGACTAGGTAAGGAAGAAGAAGGCTCATCAGATTTTGACTTTTGAGCATTTTCATTTGCTTGACTAGGTAAAGCAGGTTGATCATTTTCTGATGTCGACTGAGGTTCGTTTGTCTTTGAGCTGACTTCATCATTCTCTTTAATCTTATCATTATCCGAGTCATCAATTTCTTGCTTTGGTTGAGCTTTTTCAGAGGCATTTATTGATGAATTACTATCTAGTGAAGCACGATTGTCTTTTGTAGGTGGTTTATCATTGTTGTTACCATGAGCTGTAAGATTGACTTTGTCACTCGGAGCTACAATATCTTCTGACTCTGATTTCTTATTGGTACTTTCTTGAGCAGAATTAGAGGCTTGGTGTGGCAAACTTTTGATGCTATGGATTTCTTCGACGAACAACGAATTATGGTTTGAGCGTGCATTTATATTAGCTTGTACGCCGGACTCGAAGGCCATAGAGCGCTGTGCCAACGCAAGGATATCATTAGTAGATGGCATTGTAGCTGTTATGTGTGGTTTGGTAAGGGTTAGGATGTCATAAGTCGATGAATCATCATCGAGGACAATCTTAATTGGGTTTTCATCGTCCATGTCTGCACTTGGGAGTGCGGCATCAACAAGGGTCTCAACGGTACTAAGGTTAAGAACTTTATGGTCTTTTACATAGATATCTAGAGTTTCTCTGCCTAAAGAGAGTTTAGGCTTTGAATCTTGAGCGCGTTCAGTACCTTCTATGTAGACAAATTGGTACTTTGCCTTATTAGTAATCATATACGATTCTATATGTTCTTCAATTGTAGCATCCTGCGTTGTATCAAGCTTTGCATCGTTAGTTTTTAGTACTGTAGAAGAGATCAGAATCATATCACGATCAACCAAATACCCTTTATTTTGTGCTCTAAGGATAACTTGTGACAAGGCAGAATCTAAGTCTTGATTAAGCAGAGACTTATTTAGGATTTTTTTACCGTCTTCATTAAAAAACTTGTAACCGACGACGATACCGGATTGGTCTAGGTTAAGTTCTATGCTTGGGTTGATATCAACAGATACAACTGCATAGATTTCACGTGCGCCGTTCTGACCAAATGCCACAATGCTTGTAAGTATTAAGACAAGGATAAGAGCCATCATAGAACTGGCTTTTTTGTAACTAAACAAAAGGAAACCTCGATAACGATCTCTTTTATTATATTCAATGCGTTGGCCGACTTTAACGTTAATCCTAGGCTTGATTTTATCAATTGTCATTTGATCGGTCATAATAATCATGAAATTGTCTTCAATTCTTGTGATTAACCCTCGAGTCATCCTAATACCCACTCTCTATATAGGTATTTTTACCTATAATATCCAGCAATTGAACTACTTAATTGTATTATATCACGTTTTTACAACAAATATGTGAATAGTGTGTGAACAAAAGTGTGAACAGAAGACCTTTTTTTCTGCATATTTTTTTCGTAGCATCTTTTTCCCAGAAATGTCAGCAATTACCTTGAAATCAAGTGGGATTAAAGGTAATATGTGATTAGAGAAACATTCATGAATCAAGTATGAATGTGTATAAATTGAGGGGGTTCAAAAATGAATCCAACTAGAGAAGACAATTATATAAGTAATACCCAATAGTAGTAATAACATCCTGGAGAAAGGGTATGGTATTACTGTTTTGTGTACGCTTATAGATGTTAAGCTATAGATAACGAGGAGGATAAATCATGGTTCTAATTAGTGCATGTCTTGCTGGTATTAACTGTAAGTATAACGGGGAAAACAATGCTGATCCAGGTATCACCGAACTTCTACAAACAGGTAAAGCCTTACCGGTCTGTCCGGAAGTTCTAGGCGGATTGGAAATACCAAGACCGGCTTGTGAGCAAATCAACAAACCGGATGGAACGCACCACATTATGACCATAGACGGCATAGATGTTACCGAAGCATTTGAACATGGCGCTCATAGAACCTTGGCCATCTGTAAAGCAGCAGGCATAACCGAAGCTATCTTACAAGAGCGGAGTCCATCTTGTGGCAAAGATCAGATTTACGATGGTACTTTTAGTGGCACATTGATTCAAGGCAACGGCAGAGCGGCTCAGTTGTTGTTGGACCATGGCATAAAAGTCTATACAAAAGATGAATGGATGAATAAGGTGGGAAAACAGCAAGTATGAAAAAAACAAATGCTATGCGATTATTAGATCGTGATAATATTCCATACACAGCCTATGAATATGAAGTCATAGAGGGAAAAACGGATGGGTTAACGGTCGCCATGTCAATGAATCAAGAACCTGAGCGTGTCTACAAGACACTGGTTACCATAGGCGCTAGTCGAACCTATTATGTCTATGTCATCCCGGTAGCCAAAGAACTAGATCTAAAAAAAGCAGCCAAAGCTGCCGGTGAGAAAAAGATTGACATGATACCAATGAAAGACCTTTTACCAACCACAGGCTATATCCATGGTGGATGTTCCCCAATAGGTATGAAGAAACAGTTTAAGACTTTTATAGATAGTAGTTGTAAAAATCACGAAACAATCCTCGTTAGCGGCGGTGTCCGTGGGATTCAACTTGAATTGAATGTGGAGGCATTGATAGGGATTACTGAGGCGGAGATGGTGGAAGTCGTCTAGAGAACCATGATTAATAAATTCATATTTTGTTAGCACTTAAGGACAAGTTAATGTCATGTAAACTATGATATTGGTTTGCCCTTTTTTGTTAAAATCAATGTGCAAGTCCAAGATTCATTATTGGATGAATGATAGTTATTAAGACCTAAACGGTTCATTGTAAGATAGTTGCAATCAATGTAAGAGAATTGTACTATAAAAATGTCAGAAATGCCCAAAATTGTATGGAATTTCCTTGTAATATAGTTAAGAATGACGTAGTATATTGAGAGAGGGAATAATCATTGAAAGACTACTATGATTTTATAAAATAAGGGAATTCTAAATTTGAATTCAAAAATACTACAATTAAATAATTGAAGGTAATTTCTTATATAAAGAGATAGCTTTTATAATAGAACCTTTTTGTGTCATGAGATTAGCAATAGGTTGTCACAACATTGAATAGAATCTTATTACAATTGCAAAAAAAATGTTAATTTGGTGTTATGTTAGCCCTTTCAGGAAGGTGATTATAAAGAAATAACACGTTATAGAAATTCTATATTATAGTAAGCACTATTTACTTATTAATAAATAGTTGAGGGTATAGGAGAGTTTTATGAGTAATTATTGGAAATTTGCAGAAATACCTCGAAAAGAAGAATTATCTTTCAACAAAGTCTTGGAGAAGTTCTATGATTATGGTGTTGATGGTTTAGTAAGAGAGAATATATAGAATTCTCTTGATAGTAAAATACCTAATTCGCCACATCCAGTAAAAGTGAAAATAATAATTGGAACAATGAATAAAGATCAAATCCCTGGGTTTAATGAAATAAAAACTCATATACAATCGCTGCAAGCAGGAAATAGTTATACCAAAGAAACATTAGATCACATGATGCATAATTTAAAGAATAAAATTATCCCATACATATCATTTGAAGATGTTAATACGAGGGGGGTGTCGGGAGCAATTAATTGACAAAACCCTAAAAAGGCGATACTTGGAGTGCTTATGCTTATAGCAAAGGTGAAGATAAAGCTGAAAGTGATTTTTAATAAATTGAAGGTGCACGTCACTTATATTTTTGTCATTATTGTTTGAAATGTGTTTGCTGAAATAATAATAATTTAGTTTATAATAAAAGCATTAATGAGGAGTAGATTATGAAAGAACTAATATTACCACCTTATGCACCTGTTTTAATGGAGTCAACAAGAGCACTTGGATATACATTGGAAGCAGCAATTGCAGATATACTTGATAATAGTATTACAGCTGAAGCGTCAAGAATTGATATTTTTTTTGAGCCATCAGATAATCCATATTTTTCGATTTTGGATAACGGTAGTGGCATGAATGATTTGGAATTGAATAATGCGATGAGATACGGAAGTAGGCATCCAAAGGAAGTAAGAGATAGTAATGATCTAGGTAGATTTGGATTAGGACTTAAAACAGCTTCGTTATCTCAATGTAGATGTTTAACTGTAGTGAGTTTGAAAAAAGGAATATTATCAGGAAGACGTTGGGATTTAGATCTTATTAGTCAAAGACAGGAATGGGTTCTTCTAGAATTAGGAGAAACTGACATCAATAAAATTGAACATATTAATAAGCTAATTGAAAATAAAACTGGTACTTTGATAAGTTGGACTAAATTAGATCGCATAATTGTTGGAGAGTACTCACTAGAAGAAACATTTAATAAAAAAATGCCAATTGTAAGAGAACACCTAGAAATGGTATTTCACAGATATCTAAAAGGTGAACAAGGGCTTATTAAATTAGAAATATTTATTAATAATAATCCTTTACAGGGAAATGATCCATTCTTAATTGAAAAAAGCTATCAAATACTTGATGATGAAAAAGTTTTTATTGATGGTAGCGAAATTCTTATAAAACCTTATATTTTACCACACATGAGCAATTTGACAAGTACTGAGATAAATAAGCTAGGTGGAAGTGATGGACTTAGAAATCAGCAGGGCTTTTATATCTACAGAAATAAAAGATTGGTTGTTTGGGGGACGTGGTTTAGATTAGCAAGAATGGAGGATTCATCAAAACTTGCTCGGGTTATGGTTGATATACCAAATAGTTTAGATGAACAATGGACATTGGATATAAGAAAATCGATAGCTAGTCCTCCGGATGTGGTGAAAAAATCATTGAAACGAATTGTTGATAAAATAGCATTAGGAAGTAAACGTGTATGGGTTACTAGAGGCAGAAGAGAAACAGAAAGCTCTAATATATTACTCTGGCAAAGATTTAGAAATAGAGATGGAACTGTTCAGTATGATATAAATAGAGAATATCCACTTATAGAGAACTTGTTGGAGTCAATTGGAGAATCTGAACAGAAGCAACTAATAAATCTATTGAGATTAATTGAAATTAATATACCTATGAATGCATTACGTGTCGATTTTAATAATGATTGTAAAGTGTCGATGGATGACGAAGATGAGAAATTAGAATTAATTAGAAAAATGGTAGAACAATTAATATCAATATCGAATGATCCACAAGTAGTAATTGAAAAGTTGATGAAAGTCGATCCATTTGCAAATTATCCGGAATTATTGAAAGAACTACTTGAGGAGGTATACTAATTATGGATGTAATAGAATTTGAACGACTAGTGAAAGTTTATCTAGATGTGACTAATAAAGCGATGTTAAATGAAGAGGAAATAACGAAAGCTGCTAATCAAGTAAGGTTGATTGCAAATGTAGAAGAAGCTGTATATTTGCAAGCAATTAAAAATATTCAGTCTGAATTTAATATAACAATAGACGTTGGTAAAGTCATTGAAGATCATAGTCAGATTTCTTGGTATCCAATGCGAAAAGCAGAAGTTGATCATTATTATTGGAATAGATATAGGATTTTTTTGAAAGATTACCAATCATGGCCAGAAAAAGTAATAGATTCAATTGACACTACTACTGATGAGATTATGGATTTACTAGGGGATCCATCAAAGACAAATAGTTTCAAAAGAAAAGGATTACTAGTAGGCGATGTTCAATCGGGTAAGACGGCAACTTATACAGCTATATGTAATAAAGCAGCTGATGTTGGTTATAAAGTTATAATATTACTTACAGGTACGATAGAAAGTTTGCGAAGACAAACGCAAGAAAGAATTGATTCTGGTTTTGTAGGAAGAAAGAGTAAAGAAGCTTTGAATCGAAATTCACAATCTATGTATGTAGGTGTTGGTGGAATTGATTCTAAGCGATTTGCGATGACATTTACTTCTGAAATCAGAGATTTTAGTGACACTTTTTTGAATAATTTAGGATTAAGATTGAAAGATAATGTAGAACCGGTTATTTTTGTTGTCAAAAAAAACAAGCGCACTTTAGAAAACTTATATAATTGGCTTAGGAGTTATAATGTTGATGTTAATGGCAAACATATAAATCTACCATTACTGATGATTGATGATGAAGCAGATAATGCGTCAGTAAACACAAGAGATGATGATAATCCGACGGCAATCAATAGTGCTATTAGAGATTTAATATCACTATTCACTAGATCTACATATCTTGGCGTAACAGCTACTCCATTTGCAAATATTTTTATTAATCCTGATGCTGAAGAGGAAATGCTAGGAAATGACTTGTTTCCAAGCAATTTCATTTATTCATTACCAACTAATTCGGATTATATTGGAAGCCTAGCTATATTTGGAGAAAATGCAAAATATGACGCAAATATCTCAGAAATAAACGATATAGATGAAGATATAGATGAATTCTTGAGATTTCATCAAAAGAGAGTCTTTGATTTAGAATTATATACACTGCCTACAAGTTTGCAAGAAGCTATATATTACTATGTTCTAACAAATGCTATACGTGATAAAAAAGGACAAAAAAAGCAACACCGGTCAATGCTTATTAATATTAGTAGATTGAAAGCTGTTCATAGAGATCTTTCTGAAAGAGTAAGAAGTTTTGTAAATAGTATAAAAGCAGATGTAATGAATTATTCGATGCTTGAAGTCGAAAAAGCTATCAAGACTAAGCATATTAATGGATTAAAAGAAGTATGGGATAAGTTTAACTTAGATGCAATAGCTGAGATGGATTGGAAAGAAGTTCAACAAACATTATTGGCTAGAGCTACACAGCCAATTGAAATTAGAGAGATTAATTCTTCGAAGCAAGCTCAGAAGCTAGACTATACTGAATATTCAGAGGTAGGAGCCAGAATAATTGCTGTTGGAGGAAATGCTCTATCAAGAGGTTTGACATTAGAAGGACTGTGTGTAAGCTACTTCTATAGAAACTCAAAAATGTATGATACATTGCTCCAAATGGGACGATGGTTTGGGTATAGGCCAAATTATGAAGATTTATTTAGAGTATATATGACACGTGATGCTATCGACTGGTTTCAATATATTACTGAGGCGACATATGAATTAAAAAATGAAATAAGCAGAATGAATAGTTTAGGATTGACTCCAAATGAATTTGGATTAAGAGTTCGTCAAGATATCAACTCATTAATAGTTACAGCCAGAAATAAGATGAAGCATACAGATAGGATTACCAGAAACATACAAATAGCTGGTAATTTAATCGAAACACCTAGATTACCAAGTAATGAAAAAACATTATTGGAAAATGAAAAAGTGGCCTTAAGCTTTTTTGAACAGTTGAAAAGTATTGGAGAAGAGCAAAATCATTACCGAAATGAAAAATTATTTAAGGAAATTGATTCGGAAATAATAATATCCTTTCTCTCAAAATATGTTGTTCACCCTGCTAATCTTGCTTTCAATATTGATGCACTCATTAGATATATAAGGAGTTCTCAAAGCCTGGAGAAATGGGATGTTGCAATTCCTCAAGGACTGGGCGAATCTTGTGAAGAGTTTGGGATTAGTTATCAGAAACGTACTTTTGAACAAAAGGGAGATATGCTATTAGTTAATGGTACAAAGGTGAGAGTCGGCTCTGGTGGATGTACAAAGGCAGGCTTGGATAAGGGTACTGTAAGTAATATAATTAGTGAGTACGAATTATATTTACAAAGAACACCTGAAGAAAAAAGAAAAACACCACCAGACAAAGTGTTTTTAACTGAAAATAGAAACCCATTACTACTTTTACATGTTCTAGAAATGAAGGAAGAAAGCAAGGTTAAAATAGATAAAAAAGTTCCACTTATAGCATTAGGCATTGGATTGCCACTAGTTAATAGGGGAAGTGGTGGAACTAATGGTACAATACAATACGTAATAAATCTAGTTGCTTTACGAAATGGAATTATAGAACCAGAAGATGAAGGAGATGATTTTTATGATGTTGACTGAGTTTTCTGATTTATGGAATAGAATTGATGAGGGAAAAAGTACATCAATTCAAAGGAGAATTGATAGTTCGCATCCTTTGAATCTTTTCTTTGGATATGACCCAATAGGGTCAAGAGAATTTATTATGGTTACAGAAATTTTGCCTAATCTAAAATTAAACAGTGCTTCTATAGACATAGAAACAGGAATAAGAAGAGATAAACAATTCGCAATTTGTTTTAGGCTAATTGATATTCATCAAGAAGCAGTTTTTGTTCAACTTTGTTGGGATTTATTTGAACATACAAGAGATTCATCAGATGAAGTTAATGGTATTAAAAAAATTCAAAATAGGTTCAAAATCTGGCAAAAACTATTTGACGAAGGAAATGATGGGCTTCTATCTATTAAAGCAATAAAAGGGTTAGTTGGAGAGCTTATATTTCTCAAAACATACGCTTGTGAACATTATGGTATAGAAAATGCTGTCAAGAGCTGGATTGGACCACATAATGCGCATAAAGATTATTGGTTTGAATCGACTTGGTATGAGATAAAGACTATTGATTCTGCTACTAAAGATATTACAATTTCATCTTTGGAGCAGCTCGCATCAGAAGTGATTGGTTTTATTGTTTGTATGATTGTTGAAAAAACCTCTAAAACGGCTACTAACAGATTGAATTTACCATTTTTAGTCGATAGCATTAGAGCTATATTAAATGATAACGAAGAAATTAGATTAGAATTTGACAGCAAGCTGATAGAGGTTGGATATTTTGATAGAGATGAATATTACAATTTTAATTTTGCATATATTGAGTCCAAAAAATACATTGTTGACAAGGAGTTCCCAAAAATAACAAGTGAAATTGTAGATGATGCGATAACAGAAGTAAAATATAAAATAAGTTTAGCTAGTATAAGAAACTGGCTAACTGAATAGGGTGATGTTATGGGGATGCAAGAGTATAGAAAAGAATTACTTGAAGAAGTTAAAGCAACTGCAGAAAGTGATTATGATGGTACCACATCATCATTCGTAAGTGTTGTATCGGATCTATTGATTAATATAGATATAATGTCAGACTTTTATTCTTCATTTTGCAAAGGCGAGGGTAAAAGAAAAAGGAAATTTAGAATTGATGGATACTACTTTGATGATTGGGACTTGACATTAACGCTGTTAGTTGCAGATTATAAAGGTAATGAAGAATCGGATGTGATTACAAAAAGTGAGGCGTTAACGGGATTTTCAAGAGGTAAAAATTTTGTTGATGAAATTCTAAATAGTAATCTTATGAAAAGCCTTGAGTTAAGTCATCCGGCATATGATTTAGGAGAAACAATTACAAGGAATTATGCTAATGGAAATCTTAAAAAGATTAAAGTTATTCTAATTACAGATCGGGTGGCAAGCGAAAGAATTGATAGTTTTGATAATGAGCAAATAAATGGGACAGCTATAGAATATCATCTTTGGGATATATCTCGATTTTTTAGAGTATGCGGAAGTGATGATGGCAAAAATACAATTGAAATTGACTTTAAAGAATTAAATGGTATGGGAATACCATGTGTTGAGGCAAAAGGTTTAGCAAGCAAAGATTATAGGTGCTTCCTTTGTGTTATATCAGGCAATATGTTAGCAGATTTGTATGATAAATATGGTAGTTTGTTATTAGAAGGTAATGTTAGAGCATTTCTAAGCGTTCGTGGCAAAGTCAATAAATCGATACGCTCGACCATAATTAATCCAGATAAATCACCATTGTTTTTTGCGTTAAATAATGGCATAGCTGCAACTGTAACAGATGTTGTTACTGAGAATATTGATGGGACTACATATGTTACATATGCTAAAGACCTTCAAATTGTTAATGGTGGGCAAACAACAGCATCCTTATCTAATGCTAGATTTAAAGACAAAGTTGGTTTAGATAGTATATTTGTACAAATGAAACTTACTGAAGTGGAACCTACATTGGCTGAAGAATTAATTCCTCAAATATCAAAGTCTTCAAACAGTCAAAATAAAGTTAGTGAAGCAGATTTTTTCTCCAACCACCCATTCCATATCAGGTTCGAACAATTTTCAAGAAGAATTTTTGCGCCTGCAGCTGAAGGAGCACAGTTTGAGACCAAATGGTTTTATGAACGAGCACGTGGTCAATACAATCAACAGCAAATTAAAATGACAAGTTCTGAGAAGCGTAAATTCGGAATTCAAAACCCTAAAAATCAGCTTGTTACAAAAACAGATCTTGCAAAAGTTTGGAATTCTTGGGAGGGTTATCCTCATATTGTAAGTAAAGGTGCACAGGCCAACTTTATTCACTATGCTAATATGATATCAAGTGAATGGGATAAAAATGATTTAGTATATAATGAAATTTTTTTCCAAGAATCTATTGCACTTATGATTCTATTTAAAAATACTGAAAAACTAGTGACAGATCAAACATGGTATGAAAAAGGTTATAGAGCCAATATTGTTACATATTCTTTAGCACTTTTAGCAAAAACCCTTAAGAATAATTATCCGAAGAAGAAATTGGATTTGTTAAAAATATGGGGATTACAATCAATTCCGAATGCACTGAATGTCGAATTGACTAAGATAACAAAAGAAGTGTTTTTATCGATAACATCAAGTGATAGAGAAACTGTGAATGTAACGCAATGGTGTAAAAGAGAAAAGTGCTGGCATAAAATAGAGGATATCAAAGTTATGATTGAAACTGATGTAGAAACATATTTAATTGATTTGAAAGATAAGAAAAATATAATTAGTGATGCAAAGAAAGAACAAAGAATTCTTAATGGCATTGAAGCGCAAGTATTTATTGTGAACTTAGGGCAGGCATATTGGAACGAGATGTTTTTATGGGCTAGAGAAAAGAAGTTAATTTCACAGAAGGAAGCAGAGATTTTGAAATTAGCATCTAAAATGTCTGCTCAAAAAATGCCTAATTCATATCAATCCAAAATTCTACAAAGTATAAGAGTGAAGCTAGTAGACGAAGGGTTTAGAGAATACTAATAAATTGTTTGATCTAATAATAATATAGTTTTATGAAGAAAATTATATTTTGCTTTAAAGTGATCAATACTATATAATTATTAGTATGAAAAAAAATAGTTGATACAATAGCGTTACTAAACAGGAAAGAGCGGATATATGTATAAAGTTATTGATTTATTTGCAGGCGCAGGTGGTATGAGTTGTGGTTTTTTGCAAACAAAAAAGTTTGAAATTGTTGCTGCAACAGAATTCAATGAAAAAATTCAAATAACGTATATGAAAAATCATCCTAAAACAGACATGTACAAAGACGTTAGAACTAATGACTACGCAGATTTTATTAAAAAATATGGCGAGATTGATGTAGTTATTGGAGGACCACCTTGTCAGGGGTTCTCCAATGCTAATAGGCAAAAAAATCATTTGATTAGCTCAAATAATGAACTTGTAAAAGAATTTGTAAGAGCAATTAATGAACTAAAGCCAAAATCATTCGTTATGGAAAATGTGAAGATGTTAGCATCTGACAAACATAGATTTTTTTGTACAAATGCTGACATAACAACTATCAAAGAATTGGGTATTTGGACAGAGGAAATTGTTTTTTCGATTGATGTACCAATCATTTTTGTTGATGAGATTAAAGAGATACTGATTCATAAGAAATCAATAAATCAGTATTTATTGACCAAAAAGATTTATGATCCACTTAGAATTTTAGCAAACGCAATACATGATAATGATCTTTATGAAGATAGATCATTCAAGAAAAAAAGAGAGATTAACTTGGCGTTGTCTCAGTTGGAAAGTTGGATTATCGAGTTAAGTGATACTATAATATCTAAAGTGATCGTGGAGACAGTTGATTTACTAGTAAGATACTTTGAGAATGACAAAAATGAATTCCAGAATGCATTAATGAGATTCGATGAGATACAAAAGCTAATGACTAAGCTAAATGAGATAAGAATATATAATATTTTTGTTAAGGGATATCATTTTGAGAAATCAGTTCTTAAAATCAAGGTAGAGTCATATAAAGTTGTTGAGTTCTTGGCAGAAAGTTTAAAACATGAGTATGACGTAGATTATAATATTCTAAACGCAAAAGACTATGGAGCACCACAATCTAGAGAGAGATTCATCATGGTTGGTATAAGAAAGTCGTTAGGAAAACAGAGAAAGGTTGAGCTACCAAAAGGCAAGGTTGAAGAGAAGTTCAGCGTTTATGATGCAATATACGATCTTGAAAGTATAGTACCTTCGATACATTTGGCTGATGATGGTAAAAAGGAAAGAGTTATTAGTAAATATAAAAATAGTTTACTAGAAAAGCTTTGTGATTCAGAGTTTGTAAATAATCATATAATAACAGATTCAACTGAAATTGCTAAGAACAGATTTAAAGCACTCAAACAAGGCCAAAATTTCCATAACCTAGAAGATGATCAGAAGAATACATATTCAGAACCACATAGAACTCAAAATTCAATTTATATGAGGTTGGAATATAACAAACCATCAGGAACAGTTACTAATGTTAGAAAATCAATGTGGATTCATCCAGTATTAGATCGTGCATTAAGTGTGAGGGAGGCTGCGAGACTTCAAACCTTTCCAGATAGTTATACTTTTTTTGGAACAAAAGATTCGATGTACCAACAAGTCGGAAATGCAGTACCACCGGTTCTGGGTAAGTGCATAGCAGTTGAGATTAGCAAGTTTTTGAATGATAATAGAATACATAGAGGTGAAAGTTAAGATGGATCATATAAAAGAAATAAAACAGGATGAAAATAGAATTCTTGTAAGAGAACTTGAATTGAGAAATATTACCTTGTATGGAAAATTTTGTGATTTTTATAGTAAGATGAAAAGTGAAGTATATCCATTTATTAGAGATAAGAATCAGTGGTATAATGATCATGGCGAAATTCATGTTGAAGCAATTATTAAAACTATAAGTGATATGATTCGAGGCTATTGTATAGAAGTATCAAGTAGTAAAGATACTGAGATACGAGACATTGATACAGAGTATTTATTATCGACTTATGACCTATTCTCCTTGCTAATTTCAATAGTGATTCATGACGCATATATGATTCAAGGAAGAAAAAAACATGGAGCTAATGTTGTTAATATATTTTCTAAACTCAATAATTGTATTGAAGATGAAGAATTGTCTAGCTCAATTATAAAAATAGCTAGAGCACATTCAGACAAGATGCATTTTCATAAATGTAAGAACCTTGTGAAAATCAATGATTTTATAATACAAGAAAAATCATTAGCTTCTTTGCTTAGGTTTGCTGATGAAATTTC
The DNA here is from genome assembly GCA_002841495.1 of Firmicutes bacterium HGW-Firmicutes-2. Classification (GTDB taxonomy): domain Bacteria; phylum Bacillota; class Clostridia; order Lachnospirales; family Vallitaleaceae; genus Petrocella. The sequence continues at coordinate 133,282 of PGZV01000004.1, forward strand.
AGAAGATAAAAATAGAGGTATTATAGGAAATGACTTATTCGAAAAGGAAATTGTGGGAACAGATCATGAAATATATTGGAGGCATACGCATGCAATTCAAAGTTCAATATATAATTCCGGAAGAAGATCAATTGATATATACTACAGAATAAATAAGGAATTTGCATTTGTTGATTTTAAATTAGATACAGATGAAACAATCACGTTGTTTGAGTTCATTGTAAATAGGATTAATAAAGTGAATGATGAAAGAATTTTATGCGCACCTTTTTTTTCACAATATTGTATCATTGATTCACTATACATAACATTGGAGTTTTACGAACAAAATGATGATGGCTTTAGAGAAACTTTGTTTTCAGAAGAAATAGAGGTTTGCAGTTATCCGAATTCTGGCACATCAATAGAAGAATTTTTGAACGCATTCCCCAAATTTAAAATTAAATATATAAAAGATAGGATATAAATATAGGAGGACTTATGAAAAATCCATTTGATAAGTATGAAGCGGACGAGTATAGTGTAGAAGAAATTTACAATCTTTATGTAGATAATGATGATATGATTAATAAGTTTTCAACAAATAGACATCAGTTTATTTGGGGATCAAGGGGATCAGGAAAAAGTATGCTGTTGCGTTATTTTGAGCCGTATTGTCAACTCAAATCATGTGAAGATTGGAATCATTTTTGTGAGACAAGTGATGGTTTTATCGGCATATATTGCCCAATACCGAGGGGCTTGTTTATCAATTCATCCCCTCAAGTAGCAAAATCAAAATTGGATGATTATACGTTTGAAATGCTTAGTATTCATTTATTTATTATGCTTATTACTGAAAGGATAATTATTACATATATTAGACAATTGAGAACATATTTCAATGACCTTAGCAGAGAGTTGGTGTTTACAGGAAAAATTCTTGAACTTTTTGATTTAAACAAAAAAGAGGGCAGTAATTTAGATGATTTATTGGAGTATATCACAAGGGAAAAAAAAATTATTATAAAGTACTTCAAACTTCATAAAATTAAAAAAATCGAATATACTGGTAATATAACAGGATACCATGATTTTCTATTACCTTTCTTAGAAGAATTTAAAATCATGTTAGCATATGAAAAAAGCATTTCTCTAATGTTTGATGATGTAGGATTTCTACCATCTTTTATGCATAATGAAGTGAATACATGGATAAGCAATAGACATCATAAAGTAGTTAATATTAAAGTGGCATCTGTAAATAGAACTTATTCTAGTTTTATGACAAATGATGGTATGATCATTAGAAATACAGATGATTATGATGAGATTTTTCTTGACAGAGGAGAGACTAAAGGTCGGTCATTTAATGGAAGTGCTAAAATGATTGCTGATAAAAGATTACAATATTCTAAAATTGGTAATAAAAGTATTAGCAAACTACTTCCAGCTAATGATGTGCAAAATGACTTAAAGAAGGAAGCGAAAGAAGTTGTGATGAATAGAACAAGTGATGTTTCAGATAAGAATAGATATGTCAATCGAAATTATCTTAAAGTCTTCTATCAGCTGTTGTCAGAAAAAAATTTGAATAGGGACTATTCAGGTTTTGACAATATTGCTTATTTATCTCAGAATAACATTAGAAAATTTCTAAAATTATCATATACAATTATTGATGAGTCAATTAGAGAAGATGGAGAGAAGAAACTAATCCATGCCGATTATAGTGTTCCTACAAGTTTGCAGAACAAGTCAATAATTGACTTTTCTGAACGGGAATATAATGAAATAAAAATATACAAGCCGGGAGAAATGATAAGTGAATTGGAAAAACTCCAGACTATGTTAAATTCGATGTGTTCTTTATTTTCATATAGACTAAAAGATAGTAGTAGGGTTGTAACTGAAGCGGGTATAACTTCATTTGCCATTAAAGATGAACAAGGGTTGGATGATAGTTTTATGTACATACTAACCATAGCAACAAAATACGGCTATCTATTACGTACAAATTATAGGGATAAAAAAGGTCTTAAAAGAACATCTGTATATACAATGAGTAAGTTCCTATTACCTAAATATTATCTTGATCCTTCTCCAATTGCAGGTAGATTGACAATTTCATGTGCTCTTTTCAAGTTGGCGTGCGAAAATACAGATAGTTTTATAGCAGAAGTGAAGAACTTGGATTCTTTTGATTTGAATGATCAGTTAACTCTTAAAGAATACTTGGAGGAGGACGACTAAAATGGGATTACATTATAATAAAATGGCTTACAAAAGTTTTTTGGATTCAGATATAAGAAAATCCATATTTGATGGAGCTATAGTAATAAGTGAAATTGGTAATGTCGATAGAAAAACTTGTGAAACATTGTTTGAAATTCTAGATAAAACGAATTTTAAAAAACTTCTTGTGCCTTCTACTGAGTCGAAATATAGTGAAATTAGTAAAATAATATCAGCAGATTGTTTAGAAAATGTAATGAGAATAGATACTCAAAATATTGACGACTATATAGGACGTATTATTGATGAAATAGATGTTCTTTATAAGGGTGATAGTAAAGTTGTGATTAATGCAACTTCTATTAAACGTAAAAATCTCTTACCATTAATTACAATGTTGAGAAGTGTATTTAGCAGTATAGAGATTTTTATTATATACATTACACCTATATTGTATGGAGATTACGAAATTGATAATTATTCTGAACCATCAACTATAGCGTATATGCATGGTCTTTTACAGATAGGTAAACCAACGATGTTATTATTAATGACTGGTTATGAGAAGAATGGTGAGTTTGGATTAATCCGATACTACTTTCCTTCAAACTTAATTGCTGGCTATGCGTCACCACCAACAGAGAATGAATTTGAAGGTCGAAATATAATTGATTATAAAGATGTCGTACAACATTTTGCAAATGAAGAAGGTATAGAAATAGATAATATGATATTTACTGGAAACAATCCGATAAAATGCTGTGAGGATCTAGAAAAAAAACTTAACAGTGATAATTATTTCGGAAGGTATAACATTTTAGTCGCTCCTATGAATAATAAGATATCTTCTATTGGTGCATGCTTACTTTATGAGAAGTATCCAGAAATACAACTTGTTGATATAAATGGGAAGAAAGTTTCAAAAAAAGAAGAAAGTGGTAAAATGAGTGTTTATAGTATTGAATTGCCAAGAATTGCTATTGAATAAATGCGTATGGCTATTATTGAGACAGGATAATATTGATCTTAGGTAGAAATGGTTATTCTAAAAGTGAGAAATCGAATGATTTTTTTTGGGGAAGATGATATGTCATTGTAAGAAGGAATGATTGTGCTTGAAATGATTTTGTTTACAACCTTGATCTCGAAGTTTGTCTACGGTTTATAGTTAAACAAATCGTCTATATGTTGTCATTAAGCCAAAAGTGACAGATCCTTCCGGTCATTAAAAAGGAGCAACCATGTCAATCAACTACTACAACACCAACGCTCAAAATTTCATAAAAGACACCTTCAACCTAGCCATGTCAGATCTAATGGATGAATTTCTAGCCTTCGTTCCAGAAGAAGGGATTATCCTAGATCTGGGTTGTGGTTCGGGTCGTGATTCTCTAGAATTTCAGCGTCGAGGTTACCAAGTGGTCGCTGTGGATGGCTCGCAAGCGATGATTGACCATGCTACCAAGATCCTTGGCAATCATGCTGTGTGTTCGACTTTTGACGAATATGGGACGGATACTAGGTTTCATGGCATATGGGCACTGGCTTCACTGCTTCATGTGCCAGAGGAAGATATGGTGCAAATGATTCGAAAATACCTTGGTCTATTAGTGGATGAAGGTATTTTCTTAAGTAAACGGTAAACCAGTCAGCTCTACTGTTTACCGTTTTTTTATGTCATAATACCTTAAACTGATATGCTATTTC
>PGZV01000005.1:0-161157 GCA_002841495.1 Firmicutes bacterium HGW-Firmicutes-2
CAGGAAAGCTAGGCAATAAGATGAACACATATATCAACATAAATGGTGATATGTATGAGGATGATAGAACCTATTAATAAAAAAAGTAAGGAGAATGGATATGGGGGCATTATTAGAAACAGAAACGAGTATGACAGAGTATGAGGAGTTCAATCTCCAAGGATTAACATTACTAGGTGCAAAAAAGTATGATGAAGCGATTGTATACTTTGAAAAAGCACAAAAAATCAATCCAATGTTCATAGATACATACATTAATATGGGAATAGTATACGCATCCATAGAAAAATACGAAGAAGCTGAAGAGAATTTTAGAAAAGCATTACTGATAGACAAAACAAACCCACTTGTATATTTCCATATTGGCAATATACAATTTATCAAAAACAATTTTGATAAGGGGATAGAGTCTTATAACAAGGCAACAGCCTATGGTTACGAGGATGCACAACTAAATTATAACCTTGCGCTTGTTTATGAAGAATTAGAAAACTATCCAATGGCCATAAGAAATTATTCAAAAGCAATAACAAAGGAACCTTTAAGGCCAGATTTTAGGCTTAAGAAGGCCGGTATTTATATTAATCTGAAGAATTATGAAGAAGCAATTCAGACTCTGGAAGAACTAAACGTTTATTGTCCGGATATTTTTGAAGGCTACCATTTGAGATTTGAGATTTACTGTGTCTTAAAGAAATATGAAGAAGCGGAAGAAGTTATTAAAAAATCTATTGAATTGTTTCCGGAGGATGTTTCTCTTGTATATGATAAAATCCGTCTATGTAATATTAAGGGAGAATATGATCTTGCTCTTGAAATAATAGATGAAGCAGAAAAAATGGAAGGCAGTGAAATCGAATTAAGAAATCTTATTTTTGAAAGGGCGAAAGCGTATGCTCAAAAAGAAGACTTAGAAGCAACACTAGAAAATCTAGAAAAGCTTAAAGCACTAGAAGATGGCTATATAGATTACGAGGGCAGATACTTCTTAATGAATGCATATTTAGGCGTCCAGAATTATGAGAAGGTACTTGAGAATGTAGAAGTACTGTCATATGAAACTGAACAATCGTCTTATACAATGGCGGCAACGTATTATAAGCCGTTTTGTTTAAACAAATTGGGTAGAACCCAAGAAGCCAAGGCATTATTCGAAGAAGCTTGTAAATTGTTTAGAATGATTACGATTAAAGAGCCGGGAAATATGGATGCATATATGTTTAGAGTCCTTTGTCACAAGGATTTGAAAGAATATGATAAATCGATGGAACTTCTTGATTACATACTCGTACTAAATCCTAAAAGTGCAGAGGCTTATGCAATCAAAAGCAGCATATATGAAGATTTGGGACAAGAAGAGAAAGCCAAAGAACAGCTCGCAACCGCAAAAGAATTAAACCCGTTAATCAATATAGGTGGCGAGCAATAGGGAGAGGTTAGCATATGCCGGATTTTAGAGTTGATATAGATGCATTTACAGAAGCGATGAATGATTATAAAAAGGCAATGGATGAGATGGTTCGAATCAAAGAGAATTTGACGGAAAAAGTTGATATTTTAAACAATGAAAGCTGGAGATCCGCTGCCGGAGAGAAGTTTTTTGCTTTATTCCAGAACGATTGGGCTGACAGTGTAGATAAATATAATTTGGTTATAGAGTTTATGATTGAGTTGTTAAAAGAAGCACAAGATAGATATATAGAGGTACTAGAGGATGGGGAAAAATTGATTTATTAGATATCAAAGACGAAAGTCGTGATAAATATAATGATGAAAAAGGAGAATTTAAAAATGGCTCAAATTAGAATTACACCACAAGAACTAAGAGATGGGGCAACATTTCTAGGGGAAAGAAAATCACAGATAGTTGATGAGGTTGGATCAATTATTAGTAAAATCGATGAAATCGCTAACAACTGGGAAGGTGCAGCACAAAGTGCTTTTCTTGAAGCGTTTGAAACAATGAAACCTATATTAAAAGAACAATTTCCGGAGGTAGTTGAAGGCATCATGAGTCAATTAAATGGCGCAGCAGAAGCTATTGAACAAACGGACTTAGAAGTATCAAAAGCATTTAAAGGGTAAATTTTTTAAGAAGCTCTGGCATCTCATATATGGGAGGTGCCGGTAGGCTTCTTATTAATGGAGGGGAAATGAGATGGAGCCAAAAGAATTAAAAGCATATAACTTCTTGAATAAGGTATATGCACAAAAAGATCAATCAAATAAAGGTCTAAGAACAGCATTAAAAGTTGGTATAGCCTTATGGGCCATTGTAGTAGTTTTTAAATTATTAATGGGTGATTTTTCAATTGGTTCCACCTCTTTTATCATTATCATCTATTTTATTATTAGAATGAGGGAGACCGGAACAGGCGGATTTAAAGAAACATCGTCAAGTTTTATGTTTTTTGAGGATCATATGTTATTGGTAAACCATAACATTGAGAAAAAAGACCGTATGGGGCTTAGAAAAGAACAGTATCGTTTTGATTATGACCGAGTAAAGCTATTGGAATTTAATACAGCATTAAATTGTATTAGGATTACATGTGGCGCTCAGGTCATTAGCAGTTTTGTAAATCAGTCAAAAGAAATAATAAAAGATTATACAAATGACGTCAAACACAATCAAGATTATGTCTATATTCCAGATGAAATAAGGGAAGATTTTTTTCAAGACATTAAGCGTTTTACCAATCAGGATATCCTTATGGTTAATCAGTAGAATCCCTTTATAGAGGAGACATAATAATGCAATATATATACATTTATATAAGTCTTATATTAGTAGCAATCATCATAGTGTTAGTTGGCTATATAGTCAAATTGAAAAACAAGATCAAACATGAACAAACTTCAAGTAAGCTAACCACCACATCAATAAGTGACTTAAATACAACACGATTAACGGAGGAAATGGGTACCATCTTATTAAGTGATACTTGTGGTGAACAAGAATTACAAACCGCTTTACAAAGTAATCTTACAGAAACCAATGCATCTAATACGATGAGTCAAACATTACCACGTGAGGGTCCTTCTATAAAAGAAGGGGATTTGTTAAATAACAAGTATAGAATTGACCATATTCTAGGAAGTGGGTCCCAAGGTAGTGTTTATGTATGTACCAATGTTGAGCTTGGAAATCAGTGGGCTGTAAAGCACTTTAGCGGATCGATGAATGAAAAAGATATACTGGTTAAGCTAAACCATGTATCTCTGCCTAAGATTGCAGATCTTTTTGAAGATAAAAGAGGTATCTTTATCATTGAGAGTTTAGTTGAAGGTCAATCGCTATATACCCTATTAAATGAAGGCGAGAATTTTCAAGAAAAAGACGTCATTAATTGGATGGTTCAGATATGTGAGGCATTACAATATATTCATAATAAAAATATATTGCATATGGATATTAAACCACAAAACATTTTGATCACTGAGGACAACAAAGTTATATTAATCGATTTTGGGATTGCAACTTATATTGATAAAGATGAAGAAGATTATATAACATATGGTTATAGTCCGATATTTTCTTCACCGGAACAAGAAGGCGGATTGAAGAAAGTTGATGAGCGAAGTGACATCTATGCTTTAGGCGCTACAATGTATTATCTATTTACAAGAATTTCACCTAAGAACAATCATAACATTAAAGATTTCTGCCCTTTTTTATCAGATGAATTCGCATCTATTATTCATACATGTCTAGAAAAAGATTCTCAAATGAGGTTTTTTTCAGCCAATGAACTTAAAAAGATTCTGTTAGATTTACAAAATAAGAATACAAGAATGAATAAGAATACGACCATACACATCGGTATTACTGGAACATGCGTTGGTGCTGGTGTTACACATACAGCGTTTTTATGTGGAGGCGTACTTGCGCAACAAAAATATAAAACGGCAGTAGTTGAGATGACAGATGTGAATTGTTTTAAGTTTATAGTCGAGAGTGAAAAAGACTATGATGAGGACTTATTTACTACGATGAATCATATCGACATCTATAAGTATCAGGAAGACATGAAAAACATGCAAGAGGTTTATAAAAAAAATTACGATTATATCATCTATGATTTTGGCAGTATGACATTTTTTGGAGAGGACAGCAGTGATAAAAAAAGCCTCTTGAAGCAAGCAAATTTTACTGAGTTTATTAGGTGTGATAGAAAAATTGTCGTTGTAGGTATGCAGTTCTGGCAAGTAGACGGTATAAAAGCAATCTATGAAAAATCAGAACTATTTAATCATCATAATTTCGTTTTTGCATTCCCTATTATTAATGGGGCAAAGACATTTAAAAAGCGGTTTAAAAGCGTGAAGTGTGTGGATATTCCTTGTTGTGAACCATTTAAGAAGAGTCAAGAAGTGGATAAAATAATAAATAACATTCTAAACTAAAGGGGGTAGAGATTGATGGCAAGAATAAGAATAAAAGATGGTAAAAAACTAATCGTCGTGCTTGTATGTTTGATTTTTACCGGTGGTATAGTTTTTGTGGGGCTACCCAAAATCATTGAAAGAGAAGAGGCGCTTATTGAAGTCGTAAAAGTAAAAGACCAGATAGAGGCAAATATACAAATCACCTCAGAGATGTTAACAAAAGTGGAAGTGGGTAAGTATAACCTTCCGGGTAACGTTATAACAGATACGAAAGAGATTGTCGGAAAGTATAGCAAGGCGACACTGTTTCCTTCTGATAATCTGGTTTCTGAAAAATTCATGGAACTAAGAGATAATAAAGACAATTTTTTATATAATCTTGAGGATGACAAAGTATGTATTGCTGTAACAGTACCAACACTTGCAGCGGCATTATCCGGTAAAGTTCAAGAAGGCGATGTTGTTAAGATCTATGTGTATAAAAAAGAGGCAAGAGAAGGGGCTCAGACACTTGAGAATACAGGTACTGCGACAATAATTGATTTTCCGGAGTTGAGTTATGTAGAAGTTGTAGGTATTACAAACAGTAAAACAGAAGATATTAAAGAGGTTACAGAGACACTAGAAAAAGAGAAAGAACTCAATATGAAAAGTTATTCTAATCACAACAACATACCAAGTACGATTATATTCAAATGTTATCCGGAACAAGCCAAAAAGCTGGTTGAAGCAGAAAACTTAGGTATCATACATATAGCGTTTGTAACAAGGGATGTTGCAAAAAAAGAAAGTCTCATATTAGAACAAAAGAAGCTATTAGATATCAAAGCATCACCGGTAGCAAATATGAAAAACACAGATTCGGCTGAAACAATAGGTTCGACTGGGAGTGTTGATCCTGGTGAAACAACACATACAACGGGGACAATAACGCCAAGTATCATAAATGAGCCGGTTAATAATGCATTGAATAATAATACAAATAGTGGGAATGTTGATCATGGTTTTGGCTTAGATTAATTAGGGGGATTATAAAATGGGAAGAGTAATTAGCTTATGGGGTATGAATGGAAACGGCAAAACCATTTTATCCATTCATACAGCTATGGAGTATTCGAGAAGAGGGCATTTAGTGGGTATTCTAAGTTGTAATACAGCTTTTGGATATTTGCAAAGATTGTTAGGAACATCTATTAGTAAAGAAAAATCCCTTTCAAATGGTTTGTTGAAACCACAAGATCATATCATTAAAGAATGTATTAACCATGTGGAAAAACTGGATATTTTTATTATTTCTTTAGCGGACGAAGATGATGTTATGACATTGACAAACGTTAACGAAGAAGATGTAGAAAACGTTATCATAACGTTGAAAAACAAGTTCGATTACCTAATTGTAGATGGTACCGACAGGCCAAATGATGTCTTAGTCTATACAGCATTTAAACAGTCTGACCATATCATAGAGGTGGTTAAACCTACATTGCAAGGCATGACCTATCATAATGCCCATTCAATCCTCATCAATAAAATAATAGATCCGCAGAAATCTGACTTTGTATTGAATGCCGACCAAGGTTATATTAGAAAGTCGGATATTTTAGATAATTGTATCGGATTACCTTGTTATGAATTTCCATATGATCCTAGTTTTGAAGAGAAGGAAAACATTGGTGAAATACATCTTGTAAAGAAAAAAAAGTACTTAAATGCGATAAAGCAATTTGTTGATTATATGGATGAAAAACAAGGGCCTATAAAGGTATCCAATACAGAAGAAACTAAGGTAAAAGAGGTGGAGAAAATTGCAGGAGAATAAACTTACAACCAACCTTCAAGGCATATCCAGTTCGTATGACAAGTTGATTTTTAATGAACAGGGGAAAGATACAAATGAAGCAATGGATGATAAAGATCGACAAGGAAAATATATAAATGCATTAAATACTATTAGAGAATTACTTACCAAAAATGATACAGCAGAACTTATTCATAGCATCGATGATGATCAAGCAAAGAAAATCGTCAAGAAAAAAATACTGGACTATTTGAAACATGAAGAGTTAAATGTTGAAGGGTTTTCTGACCCAACAAAGCTGGCGGAAGAATTATATAAAGACATAACCGGACTATCTTTTCTAGAAAAATACCTAGAAAGAGATGATGTAGAAGAGATTGATGGTAATGCATGGGATGATATTGAGATTATTACCCTTAAGGGATGGGAAAAAATTGAAGATAAATTTCAATCAAAACATCATGCGATTGACATCGTTAGAAAAATGGTTGAGCTAGGTGGCAAAAATCTTAACAATAAAACACCTCAAGTTGATAGTTTTTTAGGTACCGGCCTAAGAATATCGGCGGCAATTAGTCCGATTGTTGATGAAGAAGTTGGGATTATTTTTTCAATTAGAAAACAACGCATGAAGGTGTTTTCCAGAGAAGATTTCATGGAGATTGGAACCTGCCAAGAAGAGGAATATGATCTTATTAAATGCTTACTTTCCAATGGTATGTCCATTGGCATTGGCGGTGAAACAAATTCAGGTAAAACGGCTTTTATGCAAAGTATACTTTATGATATTGCTAAAGAAGGAAAAGATAGAATCTGTACAATGGAAGAAGATACAAGAGAAATATCATTAATATATAAGGATCAAGATAAGAAGAAAACAATTAGTAGGGTCATACATACAAAAACAAGACCTTCTGAGGATGAGAAAAGAAATGTTTCTCCAGATGACATATTAAAGCTTCTATTAAGATTTAATCCAAATATCATTGCACCTGCTGAGATGAGAGGGAAAGAGGCCATGACGGCTCAAGAATCTGCAAGAACGGGTCATGCAGTCATAACTTCCTTTCATGCTGAAGATGTAACAGGTGGTTACTTTAGAATGCTGACGATGTGTATGATGTCCGGAACAAATCTGTCAGAAGATTTACTGCTTGGTCTGCTTGTACGGGCATTCCCTTTTATGGTAATTATAGAGCAATTACCGGATAGAACAAGAAAAGTAACGAAGATTTTTGAAGCCACAGGGTATGAGGCTAGGGAAAAGAAAATCAAGGGAAGATTGTTGTATCAATATAAGGTAATGGGAAAAGAAGTGGATGAGACAGGAAGAATAACAAAAATCATCGGTAAACACGAAAAGGTTCATCACATAACAGATAAAACGGCAGCAAAGCTATTTAACAAAGGTGTTGGCATCGACACCATTAGAAGATTTGCAGGCGAAGCTTGGAGCAGAGAATCTGTTGAATTGCAAAAAGTCATGGATGATTTTATATTTGAATAGAGGTGAGCGCTTGTGAATACAACTTTGATATATATTATTATTTTTGTAACGTTAACACTTCTAATATTTACGGTCATTGATGCTAACGATATATTTGAAATTACATTGTTTGAAAAAAATATGTCAAGAAGACTGAAAGACATTAAAAGAGATCAACTTACAAAGAGAAAAAAAGGTTTTTTTGAAAGACAGAGAGAAGAAATTGTAAATACTTTAAGCAGTGGAAAATCCGATATGACATATGACAAATTCATGAAAATTACGATTCTAAGTGGGGTATGTGGATTTTTGATTGGTTTGATACTGAAAAACGGATTTTTATCCATTATATTGACAATATTTTTGACGTATATACCGCTACAGATACTTAAATTTATTCAACTAAGGCAGAAAAAGATTATCAATAATAATTTGCCTTTTGTGACATCAATCGTTACGAATAGTTATTTGCAAAATGAAAACATTAAGTTAGCGGTAAAAGAAAATATGAGCAGAATGGTAGAACCATTTAGAACGATATTCAATGAGTTTTACATTGAAAGTACGGTCATCAATCCCAACCTTCAAGAGACAATCGGCCATCTTAAGAATAGAATTGACAATCATGAGTGGGAAGATTGGTGTTTGGTGTTGATTGATTGTGTGGATGATAAAGATAACAAACACTTACTGCCGGCAATCGTGCAAAAAATGTCGGATATGCGAATTATGCAAAGAAAAGCAGACATTGTTGTAGAATCTGCACTCACCCAATATTTTACAACGGTTATAATAACCATTGCGATTATACCTGTTTTCAAAATATTATTAACAGATGTGTACCACTATTTGGTGAATACAATAATTGGTAAGTTTTGTATAGCGCTGGTGTTTACCATTATTTTTGCAGGTACCGTATATTTATTAAATAAAAACAAACCCATTGATAAATTACAGTAACGGTGGGGCATTGGAGGTGAGAGGATATGCGGTTTTTAATGAACATGGCTTTATGTATGCTCATTTTTACGATTTTATATAGTTTGATTAGTGCTTTTGTAATCATACCAAATAGAAAAGCATCTAAGTATATACATAGAGCCAAGATAAAAAAAGAAAAAACGGTTCATATTATGGATGTACTGCTTATGCCTATGGTTAAGGTTATCAGACTTCTTGTATATATGTCACCGGACAAGACGCGAGAAATGGCCTATCGTTTGAAAAAGGTGGGTATAGACGAAGATCCAAGAACCTATGAAGCCATCTGTATAACGAAGAGTTTGTTAATTTTTGCTTCTGGTATTGTGTTCTATATATTAGGTATTAAGATCAGTATGATCGGTGTTCTAGGATTAGCACCCATTTACTACATTCAGAAGAAAGATTATATTAACAAAAAAATGCAAAGTAAGGAGAAGCAAATCAGCTGGGAGCTGCCCTATTTTGCAAGATATTTCATCAGTAACATTAAAAGCGGTAAAGATGTTATTAAAACACTGAAAATATATTATGAAAAAAGAACGGCATCAGCATTAAGATATGACCTTGAACTAACCCTCTCAGAGATGACAACCGCAGACGTCGTTTCAGATGAGAGTTCTAGGGTTAAAGCTTTAGAGAATATGGACATAAGGATATCAATACCGGAAATGAGTGATCTGATTCGAGGCATAATTGCAGTGGAAAAAGGAATTGATCAAACATCCTATTTTGATATTGTAGAGAAAAACATGAAAGAACTAGCTCTCGCCAATTTAGAAAAAAAATTAAAAAAGTATCCGAAGAGAGTCAACTTTGTGAGTATGGTCGTTGCCGTATCCAGCCTTATTATCATTTTTATACCTTTTATCATGTTTTTAATGAACAGTAATATTTGACACAAGAAAAACAACCTATAATGGTTGATTATAATGGCACAAAGTGCCAAAGGAGGAGAAAGTTATGAGAATCTATATGTTATTAAATGAAGTGAAAGAAAGTGTTATTGGAAAGTTTAGAAACTTAATGATTGATGAAAGAGGCGATGACGGAGGAACAAGAGGTGTAGGGTTTGTAGCGGGGATATTTGTTGTAATTACAGTCATTGGACTCATAGTAGCCGGAATAAATGCGGCGTTACCTAACTTAATAACGGATATGTTTGATAAGGTGAGCGATACTCTTGGACTCTAAGATTGGAATTAAAATAGTGAAAAACAAATTTGAAAAGCTCATACACGATGAGCAGGGATATGTTTATGTTATTGTTGCTATTATAATTCTTCTAAGTGTCATTTATTGTGGTATCTCTTTGTATGAACCATTGGTCACAAGAGATAATGTGTTTCATGTTGCAAGCGTAATCGTTAATGAAATTCAAAGTGTTGGAGAGATAGACACGGAGATAGAAAATATGGTGGATGCGCTTTGTTTTGAGATGAATATTAGTCCTAATATTTATTATGAAGGTAATTTTATTAACAGTACAAGAGGAACAAGGCTTATTCAGATTGGTGAACCCTTCTATGTGAATGTGGAATTAACGATGCCAATAACATTGATGGATCCCATGTTCAGTAACCCTATTACTCATGATCTTGTCATAAAGAAAAGATTAAAAGGTGTTGGGCAAGTGTATTGGAGACCGAGTGAAATGTAGGTGATAAAATGGATGAAAAGAATGATGCGGGAACCTCAATACCTATGCTGTTTGGAGGCATTTTCCTATTTTTAGTGATCATTATGATCATAATTGAAGTGCAGAATGTTTATGCAACACAAAGAAAAGTTAAAAAAGAATTACAAATAGCTGCGAATATTGCCATCGTTAAATCTATGGACGATGAATATAGAATAGATGGTGTATCGCAGATGGATGTAAGTATGATTGAATATGATTTTGAAGATTATTTGGTGGATGCACTAGACTTGTCGATGTCGACAATGGAACATCGTAATGGCAACTATGAATATGCCGTTAATATTTTAAGTATTACGCCAACAGAAAACCCACCTAAACTGGAAGTAGGTGTGGTGGTATTCTTAAAGCCTATATTCTTGCAAGGATTATTGGAGGAGTATGTTGGGCCTAATATTAGATTTGAAATACCTATTGATATAGTAAGTAAAAACCAAAGATTGGACTAGACATAATGGTATTAATAAGATGGGGATTTATATTCATTGTTTCAGTTATGGCAACCGTTACGGACATTAAGTTTGGAAAAATTAGTAATAGATTAAGTGGCATCACCTTTATAATCAACTTAGTATTACTTATGGTAGATTATAATATAGAATATGTCATAGCTTTTGTAATAAGTCTAATTGCAAATATATTTTTATTAGATGTGTTATATAAGGGTGGGGATGCGAAGATAATGATTAACATAGCCTTTGCAATTGGTTATAAGGCCCTATATGTATTTATATCGATGCTTATGATATTAATCATCATTTATGTCATTAAGATGATCATGAATTTTATCAAGAATAAGGCATTTAGAACGGCGGGTACAACCATATGTTGTCCGTCTATTCTTGGTGGTGTGATTTGTACATTTTGGATTTTTTATATTTGATACCTTAAGACTTCACCCACCGGCTGATAAGAACATCATCCTATAGGCATCCATTTGGATGTCTATAATATTTTGGTCCCCTTCGAAGTATATCTCCGTCCTTGGCAGATGTATAATCCCATGTACTTGGTCATCTGAAGGTATGAGCTTGACATGCCAATGGTCGCCGTAATAATCATTTTCTGAGCAGGATGTCGAAACAGCATCAAAATAATCTTTTATGTAATGAAAGGGTATTCCACTTACAATTCGATTATTTGGTTTCATATGAGATGATCCTGTTTGTATTTCATGGTGTATTGTTTAGGCGTCAGTCCGAGATGATGCTTAAAGAGTTTAATGAAATAGGAAATACTTTCAAAACCAAGATCATAACTGACCTCGGATACGTTTTTGTGAAGCAACAATTCCTTTGCCTTATTGATTTTAAGTAAGTTGTGATAAGCTTTGGGTGTCAGCCCTGTTGCTTTCTTGAAAAGGGGTATCAAGTTAGAGGGGGACATGTTCAGTTCATAGGCTATCTCGTTCACCGTCATATCTGAACCTGAGAGATGGTCTTTGAGGCATTGAACCGCATACGCCACAGGCTCTTCTTTTTTTCGGGCACGAAGGGGCATCTTATAGTTTTTAATCAAGGTATAGACCATTTCCTGAGAAACCAGATCAATGAGGAATTCTTTGTTCGGGTCCTGGCTCATACTGTAGGTGTTGATTCTTTCTATCTGTGACTTAATTTGAGCCATCAATTGATTGCGCACAACCGGTTTGTCAGCCGTTGTTACTTCATACTCGAATTGATGCTCAATGCGTTTAATCATATCATCCAATAGATTGTCGTTGATCTCATAGACAATGGCTTTGGTATCTTCTTTCATTTCCATTTTGACGCTGGAATTTGGGGGCAATAAAATAAAATCAGAGGTGGAATAAGTGAACTCATTACCATCATTGATTTTAACATGTTTTGAACCTTCTACTATGGTACAAAGCCGTGTGTATTGGTAAGATTTATAAGTGGCTTTATAGTCTTTTGCAAGATCATAATATAGGATTTTGATGTACTCCGTTTCTATACCATCGTTCTTCTCAAAATAGCGATCAAAATTTTGAATCATCCGTCGGCCTCCTAGGTCACAAAGCGTCTGCCTACTATCACCATAATAGCATAGCTACCCTATATTATCAACGGATGACGCTCCTGAGACAACTTTCTCAGAAGATTTTTATAATTATGCGCTATTTTTTCTTAATAATCCGATAGTTTTTTGGACAGAATTACTATATAATTAAAATAAGATATGTTTAAACAGAGGGGATCGTATGAATAGAAAAATCATTGGAATTATCATCCTATTGACTTTGATTTTATCAGCGTGGGTTTTTGTGAATATGAATAAAGAACCAGAATTCATATTACTGTCAACAACAACAAGTACACAAGACAGTGGATTGTTGGATTATATTTTACCGGATTTTACGGCGCAAACCGGCATTGAAGTGAAAGTTGTGGCGGTTGGTACAGGAAAAGCCCTTCAAATGGGGCGTGATGGTGAGGCAGACGTCTTACTTGTCCATGCAAAATCCAGTGAAGTGGCGTTTGTAGAAGAGGGTCATGGTGTGGAGCGTTTTGATGTGATGTACAACGATTTTATACTGGTGGGACCACAACCTCTTGAATACACGGGTATAGGTGAAACTCTAAAAGGCATTAAAAATTATGACGGGAAATTTGTCTCACGGGGTGACGATTCAGGCACCCATAAAAAAGAATTAAACCTATGGGCATCGGCAGGCATCGAGCCAGAAGGCGATTGGTACATATCAGCAGGAAAAGGTATGGGCGATGTACTCCAGATGGCCAATGAACTGCGTGCTTTTACCTTAACAGACCGAGCTACCTATCTTTCAATGAAAGATACATTAGAACTGGAGATTGTTTTTGAGGCCGACGCCCTTCTATTAAATGAGTACGGTGTTGTTGCCGTGGATCCTTCTAAGAACAATGAGATTAACAACAGTGGTGCCAATGCCTTTATAGCGTGGCTTCTATCCTCTGATACACAAGAGATGATCGGTGAATTTGGTCATGACCTATATGGTCAAGCTTTATTTTTTCCGAATGCAAAATAATGAAGGAGCTTTTCGATGGCGCTATTAATGGAAGGATTAAAAGAAGCATTATTATTGTTGTTTCGATTTGATAGAGAAGTCTATGGGATAATAGGATTATCCATCGGGCTTTCTTTTACTTCCACAATATTCTCGGCAATCATAGGGATTCCCTTGGGCTTGTATCTTGGAATTAAGCCCTTCAGGTTCAAGAAAACCTTCACCCGAACCATCTATACCATGATGAGTTTACCACCGGTGGTGATCGGTCTCTTGGTGGCCTTGTTCCTCTCAAGGAGTGGCCCTCTCGGATCATTGGGTCTTATATTTACACCGACTGCGATGGTGATTGCTCAGATGATTCTCATCACCCCTATTATATTAGGTATTGTCTACAACGATGCAAAGCAACAAGACGCTGAAGTTGCTTATAACCGAGATGCGGATTACACTTTTGATTGCTTTAGTGACAGGATTTGGAAGAGCCACCTCTGAAGTGGGTGCCGTTATGATTGTAGGCGGTAATATTAAAGGCCACACAAGGGTCATGACCACATACATCGCCATGAACAGCTCTATGGGTAACTATGCTGTGGCGATTTCCATGGGGATTGTACTTTTACTGATTTCCTTTATGGTTAACACCATACTTTACCATTATGTAGCGGGAGAATGATATGAATATTCAGGTTACGAATCTCATAAAAAAATATCAAGACAAAACCGTTGTGGATATGAACAGCATTGGATTTCTAAGCGGTAACATATATGGTGTTACAGGGGACAATGGTGCGGGTAAAACCACATTGTTAAAAATCCTAGCAGGACTTGAAAACCATGATTCAGGTAGCATCGTTTACAACGATCAACCCCTTGGACCAAGCCTGATGAAAAAAATCACTTATCTAAGCCAAACGCCTTATCTTATGAGAAGCAGCGTCTATGAGAACATTATCTATCCGCTGAAAATCAGAAATGTGGACAGTAAAATCATAGAAAAAAAAGCCTTTGAAATTATGGAAGAGTTGCAAGTGACAGAACTGAGAGATCAATTGGCCACCCAATTATCCGGCGGAGAATCACAGAAAGTAGCTCTTGCAAGGGCCTTGGTATTTGATCCGGAAGTCTTGTTGTTGGATGAACCGACAGCCAGCATTGATCCGGCTACCACCATGACAATTGAAGAAGCCATTACAAAAAGAAACAAGCTTCAGAATATGACCATAATCATGATTTCTCATAACATAGATCAAGTGAAGCGTGTGTGTGATGAGATTGTATATATGAAAAAAGGTAAAAGAATATAGATTTGTAAGTTATAGAAATTAAGTTATAGAAATCAAGTAATAGATATTAAGTTATAGATATTAAATCATAAAAATACATTATAGGGAAGGACCTCGCTGTGAATATTTTCAATATGAAATCACTCCATGATGCTAAAGCCATCGTACTTTCAAAAGACAATACCATAGAACTTAAAAGCGAAAGCGTCCATTTGCTAAATAGCCATGGCCGCATTGTGAGTGAAACTTTGTACGCACAGGTGGATATACCGGCATTTAACCGTTCTACAGTCGATGGTTATGCCGTTAAAGTTAAAGATATATTGGGCGCCTCTGATAGCATACCCTCTATCTTGACGCCAAAAAGTGAAGTCTTAATGGGCGAAGCCGCTACAATGGTTTGTCACCTGGGTGAAGCGGTCTATGTACCAACCGGTGGCATGTTACCGGAAGGCGCAGATGGTATGGTTATGATTGAACATACAGAGATATTAGATGATCAGACCCTCCTTATTAAAAAACCCATAGCTTATGGCGAGAACATTACTTATAAAGGCGATGACTTAAAAGAAAAGGATGTTATTCTAGAAAAAGGTGAGAAGATATCAGCTTATGATATGGGCATACTTGCCGGTGTGGGCTTTGGTCAAGTCAAGGTTTTAAGTAAAATCAAAGTGGCTATACTTTCCACAGGCGATGAGATCATCGACTGTGACCAAGTGCCAAATCCTGGACAGATTCGGGACATCAACGGATATACTTTATCAGGTGCGGTTATGGCTTGCGGCGGTGAGGTAGTTTATAAAGCCCTTATCAAAGATGATTTTGAAGCTTTAAGAGCGGCACTGGAGTATAGCGCCCAGATTGCAGATCTGGTCATTTTATCCGGTGGTAGTTCGGTTGGTACTTGTGATTATACCAAATCAGCCATTGAATCCTTTGAAACTGGAGAGATTCTAATGCACGGTATATCTGTAAAACCTGGAAAACCAACGATCGTCGGTAAGGTAGAAGGTAAGATGGTCTTCGGCTTACCCGGTCATCCGGCAGCATCGGCCATTATCTTTGAAATACTGGTAAAGCCATATATTAGAAGTTCACAGATGCGACCATCAGATGATTTTAAAGTCCGTGCGATCATGACCACCAATCTTCATGCTGCGCCCGGAAAAGATACTTTTGTCATGACGGTTTTACACCGTGAGGAAGGCATCTATTACGCCACGCCGATACAAGGCAAATCCGGCCTTATGACCTTGCTTACAAAGGCAACAGGTTATATTCAGATCACCAGTGAACAAGAAGGTCTATACAAAGGCCAGGAAGTAGAAGTCACTCTAATCAAGGAGGTGTCAAGTTAATGGGAAGAGATAACGTATACATTACCAACATTCCCCTTGAAGAAGCACTTAAAACTTACCTAGAAGCCTTGCCCAGTCCTGTAGGGACACAAATTATTGGCGCAGATGAAGCTTTACATAGAACAACAGCCAAGGCAATTTTTGCCAAACGTTCCTCGCCAGGTGACCATTGTGCAGCCATGGACGGTATTGCGGTGGTTGCAGAAAGAACCCATGGTGCTAACGAAAGAAATCCTTTGAAGTTGAAGCTTCATGATGATTATGAATACGTTAATACGGGTAACCTTATGCCTAGGGGTAAAGATGCAGTCATTATGATTGAAGATATCGCCCCTCTAGAAGATGACCAAGTGGAGATTATTGAAGCGGCCTATGCTTGGCAACACATTCGCCAAGTGGGAGAAGACATTATTAGTGGAGAGATGATTCTACCAAGTAGGCACAAGATTAGACCTCTAGATCTAGGGGCACTGCTTAGTGGCGGTGTAGATCATATAGAGGTTCTTAATAAAATGAGATTGTTCAATCCATGGAAGCTCTGGAAAAAGGTAAAATACTAGATACCAACTCCAGTGTCATCAAAGGCTTATTGTTAGAGTTGGGTTGTGAACCTATAGTCTATGCGCCTGCAATAGATGATCCGGCCATACTAACAGCAGCTATAAAAAAGGGCATAGAGGAAAATGATTTTCTCATGACCATCGCCGGTTCCTCAGCAGGGTCAAAAGACTTTACTGTAAATATTATAGAAGAGCTTGGCGACGTGATTGTTCATGGTGTAGCCATTAAGCCAGGTAAACCGACGATTCTTGGGATGATTGATGGCAAGGGTATTGTAGGTCTTCCAGGCTATCCGGTTTCAGCTTTTTTTGCCTTTGAAAAATTTGTTAGACCATTAATTGAATCCTGGTATGGATTGCCCCATGCCCATCAACAAGTTAAGGCCAAACTGACCCAAAGAATTATATCCTCAGTTAAAAATGAAGAACTCATAAGGGTTACAGTGGGTCAAGTGGAGGATCAGTGGATTGTGACACCCCTAAGTAGAGGTGCCGGCGCCACCATGAGTCTGGTAAGGGCCGACGGGATATTAACGGTTCCAAGACTTTTTGAAGGGATTGAGTCCGGTGAATGGGTTACAGTCGAATTAATGAAAGCACTTGAGGACATCGAACAACGTTTGGTAATCATCGGCAGTCATGATCTACTGATTGATATCATCGCCGATGAAATGCCGATATCTTCAACCCATGTCGGTAGCTTTGGCGGACTCATGGCTATGAAGAAAAAAGAATGTCATATTGCACCCATTCATCTCATCGATGAAACCACAGGGATTTACAACATATCCAGCGTTAAGAAAATGTTCCCGAAGGGGGATATGTCACTGATTCAAGGGGTTAAGCGTCTTCAAGGCCTGATGGTAAAAAAAGGCAATCCAAAAGGTATTACGAAGTTTGAAGACTTAATCAAAGAGGGCATTGTCTTCGCTAACAGGCAAAGAGGCGCCGGTACACGACAACTTCTGGACTTTGAATTAAAAAAGAGGGACATAGATCCAGAGAACATAGAAGGTTATCATAGGGAGTTAACCACCCATATGGCAGTAGCTGTAGCGGTCTTATCTGAAGGTACGGATGTGGGACTTGGCATCTATGCGGCGGCAGAAACCATGGGCCTTGATTTCATTCCCATTGGGTATGAAGCCTATGACTTTTTGGTTTCAGATAAGGTTTTGGAAGAACCTAGAATAAAGAATTTTATTAAGGTCTTGAAGTCCGAGGGATTTAGGCATAAACTAGAATTAATAGGTGGTTATACCTATAATGACGCGGGAAGCATACTTCAGATAGGAGCACAGGATGATTGACAGTTATGGTAGGAAAATCAATTATTTAAGATTATCAGTGACCGATCGATGCAACTTAAGGTGTCAGTATTGCATGCCGGAAAATGGCATCGAGAAAATGGAACATAAAGATATCCTCTCCATTGAAGAGATGGATACCATCGTCGGCATATTTGCAAAAATGGGCATCACTAAAATAAGACTAACCGGTGGTGAACCACTGGTGCGTGGCGGTATTCTTACGCTGATAAAGAAAATCAAAGCCCATCAGGAGATTAAAGAAGTTGCCCTCACCACCAATGGGCTACTCTTAAAAGAGATGGCTAGGGATTTGAAAGATAGTGGTCTTGATCGTGTGAATATTAGTGTGGATTCACTTGACCCGGAGAAATTTTCAAGGATGACACGGGGTGGTCATTTGGAAGATTTGCTTGCAGGTATCAAAGAAGCTAAGCGTGTGGGGTTGACCCCCATCAAGCTAAACGTGGTGCTTATCGGCGGTTTTAACGATGACGAGATTCCGGATTTTGTTGCCATGACAAAGGATCAAGCCATAGATGTCAGGTTCATCGAACTTATGCCCATTGGCGAAGTAGCAAGATGGTCAAAAAGCAACTTCCTTGCCAATCAAACGGTACTGGAACGGGTGCCTGAATTAACACCAGTAGAAGATGAAGACCCTGCATCACCGGCAAAGTATTACAGACTCCCCGGTGGAAAAGGCAAAGTCGGTCTGATTAGTCCAATCACCTGCAAGTTCTGTGAGGACTGTAACAGGATTAGGCTGACACCGGAAGGCAAGCTTAAGTACTGTCTGCATTCTGACGAAGAATTCGACCTTAAAAAAGCACTAGATGAAGGCGTAGATCTTAGTAAATATATCATAGAATCCATACAGAAAAAACCGAAGGAACATAATCTGGAGAACGGCAAAAGCATCATAAGGAACATGGTGCAAATCGGAGGCTGAAAAGGAGGCAATATGGGTCTAACACATTTTAATGAAAATGGCAGAGCACACATGGTAGAAGTGACGGATAAGTCAGATACCTATAGAGTTGCCCTTGCAAAAGGACAGATTGTCATGAAGCCATCTACTATTGAAGCTATTCGATCATCAGACATTAAAAAAGGTGATGTTTTGAATGTGGCGCAAGTGGCAGGTATTATGGGGGCAAAAAAAACCAGTGATATCATACCTATGTGTCATCCCTTGATGCTCACAGGCGTGAATCTTGAGTTTGAGATACAAGATGATCGGATTATAATCTTAGCTACGGTTAAAACACATGGCAAAACAGGTGTAGAGATGGAAGCATTGACAGCAGTCTCTGTGGCCGCACTGACCATCTACGATATGTGCAAAGCCATTGACAAGGATATGGTCATTGGGCAGGTACGATTAATAGAAAAAACCGGTGGTAAGTCGGGGCACTATAAAAGACAGGGGGATTGACAATGGGTGAAATTGTTGGAAAAGTACGTGCGATTAATATCAGCAAGGAAAAAGGTGTTATAAAAGAATCCATACCGGAAGGCATGTTTCAAGAGGACCATGGCCTTGTGGGAGATGCACACGCAGGTAAGTGGCACCGTCAAGTCAGTTTGCTGGCTCAAGAAAGCATTGATAAAATGACGAAGATAGGGATTGAAGGGCTTTGCAGTGGCAAATTTGCAGAAAACTTAACGACAGATGGTATTATACTTCATACATTGCCTGTAGGTACCAAAGTGAAAATAGGAGAATCCTTTCACGAAGTAACCCAAATCGGTAAAGAGTGTCACACCGGTTGTGCCATCAAAGCTCAAGTCGGTCAGTGCATTATGCCCAAAGAAGGTATATTTACAAGAGTCTTAAAAACAGGTAAAATAAGAGTAGGCGACCCAATCGAAATTATAGAATAAAAGAAGCCAAAATCCGAGTCAATGGTTCTAAAGCTATAGCCATGAACCATTGACCAAAGGGTAGGACGGGAAACTGTACTGCCTCCCATTCTTGGAAAGGATTTGGAAATAAATGTAACGTTTATTTGCACTGGATTTTCGGTGCACCAAATTTGAGAAGGAGGCAAAATATGTACGGTTACCAAGGTAAAGTTCTAAGAATTGATCTAAGTAAAGGTGTTTCAAAGGTAGAAGATTTGAATCTGGAAGAGGCAAAAAAATTCATCGGTGGTCGCGGTCTAGGCACGAAACTATTCGTGGATGAAGTATCCCCATCAGTGGATGCTTTAAGTCCGGAGAATAAGATTCTTTTTGCAACAGGTCCATTAACAGGTACACCTACACCAACTGGGGGACGTTATATGGTTGTAACCAAGTCACCCCTTACCGGTACAATTGCATCATCAAACTCTGGTGGATACTGGGGTGCTGAACTTAAATTCTCAGGTTATGATGTGATTATTGTAGAAGGTCGATCAGAAAAACCTGTATATGTCATGATTGAAGACGATCAAGTTGAGATCAGAGACGCAGCCCATGTATGGGGTAAGGTTGTATCCGAAACCACAGAAACACTTTTAAAAGAAGTACCTGAAAAGTCCAGAGTCCTTACGATTGGACCAGCAGGAGAAAAGCTTTCTAACATGGCAGCGGTTATGAATGACGTTTCTAGAGCAGCAGGCCGTTCAGGTGTTGGTGCGGTTATGGGTTCCAAAAACTTAAAAGCAATTACTGTTCGTGGTACAAACAAAGTGGCCATCGCTAATGAAGAAGCGCTTAAGGCTGTAGTGAAAGATTGCAACGCAAAAATCAGAGAAAACGGTGTTACAGGACAAGGCTTACCGACTTATGGAACAGCTGTACTTGTTAACATCATCAATGAAGGCGGCGTATTCCCTACGAATAACTTCCAATTATCTCAATTTTCCGAAGCGGAAGATACCAGTGGTGAACTCCTTGCTGAAAAATATTTGACAAAAAAAGACCCATGTTACAGGTGCCCCATCGCTTGTGGACGTTATTGTAAAGTCGATGATATTGAAGGCGGCGGTCCTGAATATGAAACCATTTGGGCATTTGGTGGTGACTGTGGTGTATCAGATATGCCATCCATCATTAAATCCAACTTCTGGTGTAATGAATATGGTCTAGATACAATATCAACAGGTGCGACCATAGCAGCAGCTATGGAACTCTATCAAAAAGGCTTTATTAAAGATGAGGACTTAGACGGTTTATCATTAGACTTTGGTGATAGTGATGCTGTTGTTGAATGGACCAAGCGTATTGGCCAAAGAGCAGGTTTTGGTGATAAAATGGCAGAAGGTTCTTATCGATTAGCAGATTCTTATGGTGTGCCTGAGCTATCCATGTCCGTTAAGAAACAAGAATTGCCGGCTTATGACCCAAGAGCTATTCAAGGTCAAGGACTTCAATATGCAACGTCAAACCGTGGTGGTTGTCATGTAAGAGGTTACCTCATTTCTCCTGAGATTTTAGGTTTACCTGAGAAACTGGACAGATTCACCATTGAAGGTAAAGCAGCTTGGGTTAAGATTTTCCAAGACTTTACAGCTTTTATTGATTCATCAGGGCTTTGCCTATTCACATCCTTTGCAATGGGTGCCGGTGATTATGCGGCAATGACCAATGCAGTTATTGGAACCGAGTGGACAGCAGATGACGTGCTTCTTGCTGGTGAACGTATCTGGAATCTTGAAAGGGTATTTAACCTTGATGCTGGTGTTGATCCTTCACAAGATACACTACCTAAGCGACTTCTTGAAGATCCTATTGCAGAAGGTCCATCAAAAGGTAATGTGGCAAGACTTTCAGAATTGCTACCTGAGTATTATGAACTTCGTGGTTGGAGTACAGATGGTATCCCTACACAAGAGAGAAAAGGGTTGCTTAAAATCTAATCCTTAAAGATTGAGGGGTTCCGAAAGGGACCCCCTTTGTTATTCTCTAGGAAAGTCCTCACTATGTTAATGCGTTGAAGTGTCGCATTAACAATCAAGGAAGCCTTTCCTGCCGGAACAATTTGCTTTGCAAAACGAGGCATAGCCTCTTTGTTCTTCTCTAGGAAAGACAATGCTATGTTAATGCGTTGAAGCATCGCATTAACTATCAACTTGTATATTAGGAAGGTTATAAAACGGAGGTAAAAATGGCAATCAAAAAGGTAAATCTAGAATTAACCGATCGGTGCAATCTTAATTGTACCATGTGCTATAGAAAATCATGGAGCGAAGCACCACAGGACATGACAACTGAAGTGCTGGATAAGATATTAAATGAACTCGTAGGTATGGAGACCCTAGAAGAAGTGGTTGTAGGTGGGATTGGTGAGCCTACGGTTCACCCAAGGATTAAGGAAGTGCTTGAGCGACTCAGTCGATATAGATTAATGCTCACAAGTAATGGAACATCCTTTACAGAAGATCTGATGACATCCCTCATCGATCATGTGGACCAACTGGTTATTTCCATAGATGGTTTATCAGAGGTATTTTTTGATATTAGGGGCTTTGAGCTTCAAGTTGTCATTGACAATGTCAAGAAGCTGAATGCATTAAAAATCGCTAGAAACAGTAAAACGCCTCAGCTTGTATTTCAGATGGTAATCTCAAAAACCAATAAGCAAGATGTGTTTAAGCTCATGGATTTGGTCAGTGAACTTGGTGCCACCCAATTTATTGTATCTAATATTCTACCTGCATCCTTAGAAGACAAAGACTTAATTCTTTATTCAGAAAATGATGTACCGGAGATGAAAGCCTTTTATCAGCGGATTCGTAACCATGGTCTGAAAAAAGGACTTGAAGTTCGATTGTCTGAATCGAAGCTTAAGACAGAGCGTAGGTGTAGGTTCGTTGAAAACGATACAACCGTCATCAATGCCAAAGGTGATGTCACACCTTGTTACCGGTTTGCCCATAGTGGTACAGAAGTTGTATTTGGAAGAAGCAAAAAGATTGAAGCTCATAGTTTTGGCCATGTGATGGCGGATACACTTGAGAATATTTGGGAGACCGATGCCTATAAGAAGTACCGTGCCATGGTTTACGACAACCATTACCCATCATGTACAGACTGTGATTTGGTGGATGGGTGTGACCTTGTAAGAGATACGACCAGTGACTGTTATGGTAATATGCCTTCCTGTGGCGACTGTCTGTGGGTGCGTAATCTGGTATATTGTATTTAACTAGAAGGAGAATTTTATGGAATTTAAAGTAAGATTGTTTGCAACACTTAGAAAAGATAGAGGCCGTGAAATGATGGTGGAACTTGGGGAGGAATGGACGGCCAGAGCGGTTATTGATCAGCTTAAGATTGATGAAAAAGACGTAGCAATTCTTATGATCAACGGTCGTGATGGGCTGCTTGACACGAAGCTTATAGAAGGTGATATTGTCTCTATTTTCCCACCTGTTGGAGGTGGCTGATATGGACCGTTATACAAAAAATAGAAATATGTTGAGTCAAGACGAGTGTGATGTATTAAAGAATAAAAGCGTATGTGTCATTGGCTGTGGTGGCCTTGGTGGCTATGTGATTGAAATGCTGGGTAGAATTGGTGTAGGGAAGATTACCGCCGTGGACGGTGATGTTTTTGATGTGAGTAATCTGAACAGGCAGCTTCTCTCGACAGAGGTGCATATTGGCTTAGGTAAAGCCATAACAGCCAAAGAGAGGATGGAAAAGGTCAACTCAGATGTGGAATTATCGCCTGTCAGTGCTTATTTGACCAGGGAAAATGCCCTAGACATTGTTCGAGGACATGATCTTGTAATCGATGCCCTGGATTCCATAGAGACACGCTTTGTACTTCAAAAGGCAGCTTCAGAATTGGGTATCCCTATGGTTTATGGTGCAATTGCAGGTTGGTACGGTCAGGTAAGTACGATTATGCCTGGTGATGATTTTCTGAGTAAAATCTATAGAAATCACGAAGGGAAAGGCCATGAAGCAGAACTGGGTAACCCTTCTTTTTCTCCGGCACTGGTAGCATCACTGGAAGTCAGTGAGGCAGTTAAGGTATTAATTGGGAGGGGCGAGCTATTAAATGGTAAGCTTCTACTTATAGATCTTTTTAACAATGATTTTGAAGTGGTTTTATTTTAAATCGAAGCATGTCCTATAGAAAAAATTTAACGATTGTGATAAAATCATCAGAAGAGTAATAGGACTATTAAAATAGAAATAATGAGGTGGATTGTGGTAGAGAAGATGATGAAAAGTTTTGGCCTTCTGATGGTGATGATTCTATTGTTGATGGGATGTACGGATGTGCAGGCGCCTTCTGTAGAGGTTGATGAACAAGAGGAGGCTACGACTGCAGAAGAAGTGGCAGAAGATAATCCTGTAGAAGCGGTAGAAAATGAAAAAAATGTGGCTTCTATAATAACCCTTGAAGACTTATCCGAGTTTCAAGATCATATGGTGGTCATGAGCGGCATCAGATATGAAGAAGAGGTCCTTTTTATGGCAGCCATTGAAAGTATATTTGAAGGACATTTGGTGTTTTATGAGGAAGAGATCTTAACCCTAGAGGCTTATATGGAAACCTCTTTTTTTGACAATACCAGTTTTCTGTATCAAGCTGACATAGACAACAATGGAGAGGAAGACCTTGTCATCACGTATAAGTTTGCCGGAACGGGCATGTTTTCTTCTATAACGACTCTGTTTCTAAAAGACGGCTCATCGTATCGCCAAGTGATTATGGGTGAGGAACTTATTACGAATTTTCTTGATCTGGTTACCTATGAGGGACTGACCTATGTTTACACCTCTTCAAGTGGTGTTGATCTTATTTATATATGGGAAAATGAGGGTCTAAAGCAAATATTTGATGAGTTGACCTTGGCAGACAACAGCCATTTGGACATGGATTATACCTTATTGAATCAACGCATACAGGAGACTTATGGTATTAAAGCACTTGCACAAAAGCTTCATGACCCAGACATGGATTTTTCTATGAGTACCGGTTATACCAATCTGGAGATTCTGACAACTTACTTTAAGTTCAAAGAATTTATTGTTAGTGACAATAAAGAAGATTTGGCAAATATGGTTGGCTTCCCTTTAGAAGTCGAGCGGGATGGAGACCGAATTAAGCTCTATAATAAAGAAGATTTCTTGGAGCATTATGACTGGATTATCAACGAAGATATAAGAAGTATTGTTGCGTCCAGCACACATGAAGAGATTTTTGCATCTTGGCGAGGGGCCATGATTGGCAATGGTGAGATTTGGTTTACAGACCATATCTATGCCATATTTTAGAGTGTAGGTTGATAAAAATAGCGAGCGGTAGAAGATGGAATGGGGGCATTTGGATGAAACGACAGCTTATGGGTTACGGCGCGACATCAGATGTTTATGAGTGGCACGATCATACGGTTTTGAAGTTATTCAAACCTCATATTGAAGATCAGATGATCGACTATGAAGGTCTGATTCATGAGATTGTCTATGCCAAAGGTCTATCCATGCCAAGGCTTATAGAAGAAATAGAAGTAGAAGGGCGTAGAGGTTACATTTTTGAACGTATCAACGGGAAGACCATACTTTTTCATTTGACAAAAAAGATATGGAAGGCTTATTTTTACGGAAAATGTTTGGCAAAGACCCAACTGAACATCCATGAGAAAACAGCACCTCTTTTGCCGGATGTTAAGGAGCACCTTAGAAGAAGCATTAATAAGGTGGTGGATCTACCTGTTGACTTGGTTGAAGCAGTGATGAAAACCATAAATGAATTACCCGATGGTGAAGCCATATGCCATATGGATTTTCATCCTCGGAACGTGTTTTATTATGAGAAAAAAGCAACGGTTATTGACTGGGTGACAGCAGCTAAGGGGCATCCTGCTGCAGATGTGGCAAGGACGTTCATCCTGTTAAAATACGAAGCGCTTCATAAAGAAGAACCTAGAGTTTTCATGTGGATGTTTTATTTTGCTAGGAAAATATTAATTTGGTCTTATTTGAAGGCGTATAGCAAGGTCTCAGGTATGGACTTTGACATGATAAAACCCTGGTTGCTACCTATGGCCATTGCCAGAATGAGTGAGAAGGTAGGTCAAGATGAGAGAGCCGCTCTCTATCAGGATTTTGTTGTTCTTGATTGAAGCAAATATTATTAGAGATGGAGAAATACATGAGCCATAGTTATTCAACCCGTGAACTGATTGACCAAGAATCCATAGAAATATATATGCAGCCAATTATTTCCCATCACGAGGGGTTTGCCATTGGCATAGAAGCTTTTGTAAAAGGCATTCATCCAAGAACCAAACAAGTCATAGAGCCCAATGCACTTTTTGAGAAGGCTATGGCAGAAGACTTAGATATGGCACTTGGACGGTTGGTCATTAAAAAGACGGTTCAAGTTTTTCGGCATATTCAGAATAAAAACCCCGAATCACTTCTTTTTATTAACATCAATGAAAGTATGATCCATGCCTGTGAAGAAACCCATGCTCTAAAGGACCTGATTGAAGCACATGGAATATCACCCAAATCTGTTGTGTTTGATATCGGCAATTATGAGAATATGACGGTGGAACAGATTCAGACATTTATTCATCAGCAGCGGATTTTTGGATTTTATATCAGTATTGATGATATTGGAAAAGATTATTTTAATCTGGATAGAATTATACTTTTTAACCCGGATATTATAAAGATCAATCACCAATACTTAGCAAAGTTAAATAACCCAAGTTATTCAGAACGTATACTTAGGCATATGGGGCAGATCGCCCATGAGATGGGTATGGTCGTAATAGAAACAGGTATTGAGACGGAAAATGGTCTAATGCTGGCGTTTGAACAGGGTGCTCAATATTTCCAGGGCTACTATATTAAAGAGCCAGTCAGAGTCAGTGAAGAAGATTTTGTTGATTTGTTTGATTTACAGAAGGGCTTTGAGCTCATTCGAAGTCATGCCAAGACGGCGGTTATTGAAGACATGCGTCATTTTATGAATAAGATGGTGATGTTTCTGGGTCAGCTAAAAGCCGAAAGTCATAATTGGCCCCAATATTCTATGGAAGAAAATGTGAGTCAGCTTTTTGCGGCTTATCCTTCTATTGAAAACGGTTGGATCATCAATAGGGAGGGTGTTCAAGTAAGTGATGCTATGATTAACAACACAGGTTTTTCTTCTAGGAACGCGGACATTTTTAAGATTCATAATAAAGGATATGATTACTCAGAGGAAGACTTGTATCGCTTTATCCGTGGCGGCAGTCTTGAGGTATGGATCACCAAGCCCTATATATCCTTATTAACCAACAGCATATGTGTGACCACGTCATCTTACATCCAAGCTATTGGAGAAGAACCTCATATATTGTGTTTGGTGTTTAATTACGAACTTTTCAAAAAAAGTCATTTATAAAATTGAGTGAAACTTAGTTTTGACCCTTTAACCAAATCTATATCTTAAAAAGAACCCAACGACAGGAATCCAAGTCGTAGCGAATCTCGCAAAGCTTAATCATGGCGTTGATGGCAATCTCACACGTGAAGCGATAGACTTTGTTGCCGGCAACCCGGTCAAGTTCAGTGGTATAGATCTGAAGGACCCGGTAGACCTGTCGTTCACCTTCGTGGGTTGTGATTTTGAACTTAACGGGATGGATACGACCGTCTTCTTCGGTCCAACTGATCATCTCGATAGGTTTTGCAATGGTTTTCATATATAACACCTCATCTATAAAATACTGGTCATGACAGGATAATCTTCCACGCCAATGCCACCGGTGACCGGAAGACAATTGAACATAATCATTGGTGTGTAGGTCACTGGCTCGTAAACCCAGTTTGCGAATAGGCGTACCGTCCCAAAGTTCGTCAAAAAGACGCCTTGCAACTTGGTGGATATAGCTGGTTGAATTCATAGCGACGCTAAGCTTGTATTGATGGCTCTTGTGACCAAAAGTGGCAGAGGTAATGCTCACGGCAATCAGACCGGCGCAAAAGCCTGCGGCCCTTAGGCGCATGCCTACGCTTTCGGCTAAGGACAAGAGAACCTGATAAGCGGTTGTCGCTTCAAGAACATCAAACTTAACGGTGGTCGAATTACCCATGCCTTTAACCAAGGGATGGTTATTTTTACGAACAGGGGAAGGGTCAACGCCGTTGGCATAGCTCTGAATCAGGTGGGCAAAGCTTTTGAAATGACCATAGAGCATATCCGTATCGGCCTTTGCCAATTCACCAATGGTGGTGATGCCAAGATAATAGAGCTTTTTAGAGGTCTGTCGTCCCACCATGAATAAGTCAGAAACCGGCAGGGGCCATAGTTTCTCTTCCAGTTCATGAGAAAAAAGGGTATGAACAAGGTTAGGCTTCTTAAAGTCGGAAGCCATTTTTGCAAGAATCTTATTATGAGAGACACCTATATTAACGGTAAAGCCCAGTTCATCTGAGATGGCATCTTTAATGGTGTGCGCCAGTAGGACAGGGTCTTTTTTATCTGGTCCAATCTGAAAAAAGTCCACAAAACACTCATCCACACTAAACTGCTGGACAAGGGGCGAGTATCTTTGGATGATGTCAATCATGGCTTGACTGGCTTTCATATAAAGATTGTAGTCAGGAGGTACCACCATAAGGTTAGGACATTTCTGTCGTGCCGCCAAAAGGGGTTCCCCGGTATGGATGCCATATTGCTTGGCAGGTGTTGATTTGGCAAGGACAATACCATGTCTTGATTTTTCGTTACCACCGACAACAGAGGGGATAAACCTTAAGTCCACAGCATCACCTTGTTGTAGCCGGTAAGCAGCACTCCAACTTAAATAGGCGGCGTTCACATCAATATGAAAAATATAGCGGTTCATAAACAGGCCTCCTAGTATATAGATCAAAGAGCTTCAACAAACTTCAACTCAATAGAGTACATTCAAATTATAACACGAACATACGTTCGTGTAAATAGGGGTAAAAAAAGAAGCTATGCTTCGTTTTGAGATCTGCTCATATTTCTGAACGGTTCGACAGGAAAGGTCTTTGACGTATTCTGACACGCTTTTAGGCTGAATACTAAAGTGTGACTTTCCTAGAGAACAAAAAAAGTCTCTAAGCTTATATCACTTAGAGACTTGCTTGACCCATTAATCATAGGGGTATTATTTATTCAAAAACAGATAAAGCTTCCTTAATGGTATCCTTAGCGTTTAAGTCTTCAATCCACTTAGAAGGAAGCTTGTCATAGCCCATATAAGCACCTAGAACCATACCGATGTACATGCCACGAGCTGCAGAATCACCACCGGCATAAGCGTTTTGAACCAGTGCTTCAACAAAATCATCCTCATATTTGACAATGAGATATATGGAAGCAGGGAATCCAAATTCAGCAGAACAACTTTGACCGATGGCTTTGATGGTAGGTACGGGTGGTTGGTCAATATTGGCCAAACCTTGGTCCACATAAGCCTTAATGATATCAGAGGATTCTGGATAAACCAGATCTAAGGCTTCGGATGGGGTCTTGCCGGATAAGATATATTTGAGTAACCGATAGGTAAAAAGGGCGATGGCATCTAAGGTCTCATTGTTGTGGGTCAGATGGGTTTGAGCTAGAAGATCATCAACAGTCACATGGGTTAGAGCAAAAAGAGGTCCGCTTCTAACAAGACCACCAAGCTCCATAGAATCAGAACCGATGACCCCATCACCACGTGTTAGAATATCTAAAGAGGTTTTGGTTGCATGATCCAGATAGAGGGTGTTATATTTGATGAAATTTATCCAGTCTTCTTTAAAATGTGTCAAATCAAGACGTCGATAGCTTGCGAGATGTTTAAGAAGCATGAGAGATTGGTCACCATAATGGGTAAAATCTCCGGCACCCTTAATAGAATGATAAGGGGTGGCAGGTTCCATAAAATCCGTTAAGGGGGCAAATTGTTGTTCGATTAGATCAGTATCATATATCCAGTGGGGACCGAGTGCTAAGGCATCCCCGATGAAAGCACCATAGATTAAGCCTTTTTGACGGTTGGTTAGCATAAAATCAACTCCTTTCAAAAGTTGGTAAGAATTGCTATAGATTCAGTCTAGCACAACCGAATTCATTTTAAAAGAGGTAAATGAGAATTGCAATCAAAATACGGAAGATATTGAAGGGTTTCCAAATTAAAGGAATTGATATATAATAAATGGCTAAGGTAAAATCAATAACGTATGTAATAGTTCAGACTATTGGTCTTGATACTTTAACCATTGTTAACTTATAGAGAGGGTTATTATGCTAAGAGATAAAATAATCAACAGAGAAAGTGGTATGATTTTCTACGGATTGACACCTCCAAAGTCCAACAATACAGATGAGAAGATTGAAGCCATATCCAAAAAACACATTGCCAGGATTAAAGAACTGGATGTGGATGGTGTCATCGTTTATGATATACAAGATGAAACAGAACGTACCCATGAAGAACGGCCTTTTGAATTCATTCACACGGTGGACCCATCCTTGTACTCCAGACACTACTTAAAAGAACTAAATGTACCTCGAGTGGTGTATCGGTGTGTCGGTAACTATATCGAAGAAGCCTTTGTAGAATGGTTGAAAGACGGTGAAGATCAGTTTACTGTTTTTGTGGGAACAGCAGCGACCCATCAGGAAGTGGGACTTAAGCTTGACGAAGCCTACAAACTGAGACAACAACACAATGAAGACATGCTCCTTGGTGCGGTCACCATACCGGAACGTCATAGACTTCTTGGTGATGAAGACGAACGGGTTGGCTTTAAAATGTCCAAAGGCTGTCGTTTTTTTGTGTCTCAAGCCGTCTATGACTTGGAAGCCTCCAAAAAATTCCTACTCGACTATAAACAGTATTGTTTGAAACATGAGATGGACATGGTGCCGATTATTTTTACATTAACACCCTGTGGTTCGGCTAAAACATTAAAATTCATTAAATGGTTAGGAATTAGTGTACCTTCTTGGCTGGAAGATACCTTGCTGTCTTCAGAAGAGATGTTATCTAAGTCCATTCAGTTGATAACCGTAATCTACAAGGAACTAACGAAGATTGCTAAAGCGGAAGGCATACCGATTGGTTGTAATATTGAGAGCGTTTCCATACGTAAGGAAGAAATAGAAGCTTCAATTTTACTTGCCAAAGAGATTACTGCCTTTATCAAGCAACAAAAATAATTCAACCCTTGACAGATATTATCGGTAACAGTATAATCTAAATAAATACAATTAATAATGATTATCAATAAAGCCTTTTTGAAGGCTTTTCATTTAGTAAAATTCATCGAGCACGATTGAATTTAGGAGGACAGCATGAAAAAAACAAAAAAAATAGTAGGTATTATAATATTAGTAGGTATACTTGTACTAGCTATAGCAGGATGTGGGAAAGAAGCGGAAGTACTGAAGGTAGGCATGGAACTAAAGTATCCGCCCTTTGAGACTGTTGATGAAGAAGGTAACCCAACAGGTGCTTCCGTTCGATTAGCAGAGGCACTCGGAGAGCACTTAGACATGAGAGTTGAAATCATTGACACCCCTTACCCAAGCTTGATTCCTGCCCTTGAATCGGGTAGTATTGATATCATCATATCCTCTATGACCATTACAGCAGCACGTCAGGAGATTGTAGATTTCTCAGATCCTTATACCACCAGTCAACTCATGATGTTGGCCCATAAAGATTCTACAGTAAAGTCGCCGGCAGATTTGAATGATCCGGAAGTGATTATTGCTTCAAAGTCAGGTACCATAGGTGCTCTATGGGCAGCGGCGAATGCACCTTTGGCACAAGTGTTGACTTTGGACGAAGAAGTAACCGCAGTACTTGAAGTAGCCCAAGGTAATGCGGATGTATTTATTTATGACCCATTGTCGATTATCAGACATCAAGAAAACTATCCTGACACGACAGAGGCTATCCTAGAACCATTGCCAAATACCCAAGGCTGGGGTATTGCACTTCGAAAAGGTGAGGATGAATTCAAGCAACAGTTAAATGATTTTATCCAAAAGGCAAAAACAGATGGCACCTATGATGCCATTCGCGCTGAGTTTTTAGAAGATAAAATCAAAGAATTCGAAGATCAAGGCTTAGACTTTTTCTTCTAGAGAAAAAGAGGTAATTGTATGAAAAACATGAGAAAGACATTTGGGTTTGTGGCAGCACTGGTTATATATAGCGTGTTTTTCTATTATGTCATGACAAAAGATATTGGAAGGGCTTGGAATTTTGAACCGTTTGGCGCTTATAGCTTTTTCATATTCAGAGGTTGGCTGACGACCATTTATATCAGTTTTATGGCTTTATTATTGGCCCTATTCATTGGTTTAATCCTATATTTGATGGAACAGACCAATTTCTCCGTATTACATTATTTGGCTGTCATCCATAAGAACATTATCTTTGGAACCCCCTTATTGGTTATTGCCATTGTAGCTTACTATTATATTGGTAATGCTTTTGAGATTAGATCCAAGATTCTGGTAGGTACCATTACACTAGGTCTGTATATTGGGGCCTATGTATCCGACATCTACAAAGGTGCCATTGAATCCATTCATATTAATCAGTGGCAGACAGCCAAGATGTTTGGGTTTACTAGGTTCAAAACGTATAGACATATTGTCTTCCCACAAGTCATTATAAGTATTTTGCCACCCCTTGCAGGGCAGTTTGCGTTGACCATTAAAGGTAGCGCACTCTTATCCTTTATGGGTACAAGTGAATATTATAATCGGGTAAACAATGTTATTGCCAACACCTATTTAACCCGAGAGGGTTTTCTAATTATGACCCTTGGCTACTTACTGATCACCATACCTTTGATTAAATTGGTACGCTATCTGGAAGTACGTCTGAATTACAAGAACTGAGGTGTACCTATGAAACTTAAAATCGATAACTTAGTAAAAAAATATGACAACAAGGTTATTCTCAATGAATTGTCCATGGATATTCAAGACGTTCAAGTGTTGGCTCTAATCGGTGCTTCTGGTAGTGGCAAATCCACCTTACTCAGGTTGATTGCAGGTCTTGAAACGTTTGAAAGTGGCGACATTGCCATCAATGATGATTGGATGAGTCGGGAAGATATCAGAGATTATAGGAAAAAGGTGGGCTTTGTCTTTCAAGATCACAATCTATTCTCTCATTTATCTATTTTTGAGAACATCAGTCTGATACTTGAAAAAGTGCACAGACAAAAAAGAGAAGTCTTTACATCGGAAATATTAAGTCTACTGACCTACTTTGGGTTAGAAGAACATAAGGATAAGTTGCCCCATCAAATAAGTGGGGGTCAATCTCAAAGAGCTTCTATTGCAAGGGCGTTGGCCATCAAACCGGAAATCATACTTCTAGATGAGCCGACTTCTTCCCTCGATCCCGTTTTAACTTGGGAAGTATTGTACGCCATTAAGAAGTTGGTGGACGAAAAGAAAGACGTCATATTGGTTACCCACGAAATAGGTTTTGTAAAACACGTTGCGGACTATGTCATTTTTTTGGATGAAGGACAAGTGATTGAGCAAGGTAGGGATATATTATCCAATCCGAAAACAGAAGCTTTACAAACATTTTTAGGTAAGGTTTTGAGCTTTGCATAAAAAGATAAAAAAGTGCTAATATCAGCACTTTTTTAATTTTTATGAAGTAGTTTTTATCTTCAATCACAATTATAACTTGGCACGGGTATTGCAAAACTCACATCGATACTCTTTGGTTTGGGGATTCACCAAATGAAAAGTGGTGTCCACGTTGTGCTCGGTGGTTGTGATGCACCTAGGGTTCTTGCAAGATAAGATACCGACGACTGTCTCCGGTAACTTGATTTGTTTCTTTTCAATGACCTGACCGTTTTCAATAATGGTGATGGTTAGATTGGGGTCAATGAGACCCAATACATTAAGGTTCAAGTCAATGACATTATCAATTTTTATAAGATCCTTTTTACCCAGTTTATTGGAGTGGACATTACGAATCAGGGCGGTTGGGTAAGCCACGTCTTGTAATTTTAATTCTTTAAATATTTTATAACCAAGGCCGGCCTTAATGTGATCGATAACAATACCTCGGTGTATTCCGGTGATTTCCAACATATTAAGCACCTCCCAGTAGTTTTAGAATCAAGGCCATACGGACATACATACCGAATTTGGCTTGTTTG
This sequence comes from Firmicutes bacterium HGW-Firmicutes-2, assembly GCA_002841495.1. GTDB lineage: Bacteria > Bacillota > Clostridia > Lachnospirales > Vallitaleaceae > Petrocella. The sequence goes on from PGZV01000005.1 coordinate 33,973, forward strand.
AAGTAGACCGCTCTTGGGTCATCATCCACATCGGAGCAGATTTCGTCCACCCGCGGTAGAGGATGCATGACAATCATGTCCTCTTTAGCGGTGGCTAACTTGTCTTTTGTCAAGATATAATAACCCTTAAGTCGCAAGTATTCTTCTTCGTTAAAGAAACGCTCCTTCTGGATACGGGTCATATAAAGGATATCCAATTGGTCGATGACTTCATCCAGATTATCGGTTAAGGTATAAGAACCGGGATCCAAGTCCTCAAGGATATACTCAGGGATGGTTAGTTCGATAGGTGATATGAAGATGAATCGGATATTCTCATATTTATTGAGGGCCTTTACCAACGAGTGGGCGGTTCGGCCAAACTTCAGATCGCCACAAAGACCGATGACTTGATGGTTAATGGATTTTTTAAGGGATCTTATGGTGAGCAGATCCGTTAAGGTTTGTGTGGGATGTTGATGGCCACCGTCGCCGGCATTAATGACCGGTATGTTGGCGTTTTTGGAAGCCAGCTTTGGTGCACCTTCTTTAGGATGTCGTATGACGGCAATATCAGCGTAACAACCGACAGTACGTATGGTGTCGGCAATGCTTTCACCTTTGGATACAGAAGATGAATTGGGCTCGGAAAAGCCGACAACTTGACCGCCCAGCCTAAGCATAGCTGCTTCAAAACTGAAACGGGTCCTAGTAGATGGTTCATAAAATAGAGTTGAAAGAAGTTTTCCTCGACATATATCCAGATACTGTCCTTCATTGGCCATAATCTGATCGGCGAGGGTGAAAATCTCTTCCTGTTCTTCCAAAGAAAAATCATTGGATTCAACTGCTCATATTTCTGAACGGTTCGAAAGGAAAGGTCTTTGACGTATTCTGCCACGCTTTTAGGCCAAATACTAAAGTATGACTTTCCTTGAGAACAAAAAAGACGACACGGTCGCATCGTCTTTTGGTTACTGTGATAATAAGGCACTAACAAATCTGTTGGCATTATCTTCAAATAAGAAAAAGCCGATAGCATCGGTAGGTTCAGCTTTAAAACCACTTGAGGATGTCAAGACCTTCATAACATCCAGAACATCCATTTCAGATGCATTACAAAATTCAGCAAAGGTAAGGTTGACACCATCTTTTTGGATATAAACGATAAAACCTATGGGTTCGGCCGTTATCATGGGTGAGAATTCTGTCGTATTCATGTGTTTGCCTCCAATAAGAATAATCCGCAGAAGTGGCTAAGTCCAAACCGATGAACTATAAAAGTTAGGGGGTAGGAAAGCTATTATCATTTTATCATTGGAACGATAAAATGTATAGGGTAAAATAAAAAAGAATACAGATAGTTGAACAGAAACTGAAGAGAGATAAGTCCTAAAGGTTTACTTAATCCTTAAGGTTTAGTATATTTAAAGTAGCATTGAAAAGCAAACAGATTATTGGGGAGTGATGATATGAGACTGGTACCCATAGGTTCTCTTAAAAATGATAGTATTGTAGCAAAAACCATATATAACGAAAGAGGCAGCGTACTGCTTAAATCTAATGTCAGCTTGTCAACATCTTTGATAGAGAAGCTAAGAGACAATGGGATTATCAGTGTGTATATTCAAGACGACTACAGCTTAGGTGAAATACAGGATGTGATTTCTCCGGAGCTTAGAAACAAAGCGGTTAGAGAAGTGAAACAAGTTTTTGATATGGTCCAAAGGGATCTGCATGATCAGATTATAGAGTTACAAAAAGGAAAAAAATCCATCAAGAAAAGGTTAGCTATGATGGCGGATCAAAAGTATTTTGATCAGATTAGTGGTATTATCGATGATATGATGGAAGATATTGGAAAAAACAAAGATGCTATGGTAGGACTTGTGGATATCAAAAACATGAATGGTTTCTTATACCAACATGCTGTTCAAGTAACTGTATTGTCTTTGGTTGTGGGCATTGATATGAAGTTGGGTAGAATGAATCTAAAAGAATTGGCCATAGGTGCCATGCTTCATGACATTGGTCTGGCTATGATTGATCATAATTTGTGGGTGTACAAAGAGGATTTTACCGAAGAAGAAAAAAACATCTACAAAAGCCATGTGGAGCTTGGTTATGAATTTATAAAAGAAAACACCATGTTAACCGGCGCTAGCATTATACCTATTTTGGAGCATCACGAAACCTATAATGGTGAAGGTTATCCAATGGGAAGAAGAGGCAACAAAATCCATAAAAACGCTAGAATCGTATCGGTGGCCAATGTTTACGATAAAATGACATCGGGTATCAACGGAATATTTATTCAACCCAGTGAGGCCATTGAATACATTATGGGCAACTCAGGGGAAACAGGCCTTTTTGATATCGACATTGCCAGACGTTTTGTAAGACGGGTGGTGCCATATGCCATCGGCAGTTATGTAATGTTATCCAATAATGAGATGGCTGTAGTAGTGGGCTATAACGTAAATAACCCACTTAGGCCCATCGTAAAAGTGATTGAAGAAAATAAAAAATTAGATGACCTTAAAAAAATTGATTTGATGGACCATGAAAATTATAAATTAACCATCATCAAGACTTTATAAGGCAAAAGCCGGAGATAACTCATCGAAAATAGCTTGAACGGTGGTCATCTGATTAACTCTAAAGGCATTGGCACCAACAAAAACCAAGCCTTCATCAACCCGACCTTCAACGGCATCGATGAGCGCTTTTGTAATACAAAAAGGTGTCTGGGCCGGATTACACTTATGAATACATTTATAGCAACGATCAATCTTAACTTTCTGTGTAGCTTCTACATGCTTAAGAAAAGGATTGTTAAGTGCTCGACCTGGTAAGCCGACAGGGCTCATCATGATTTTGATGTCTTCTTCTGTGGCATCTAGATAAGCCTTTTTATAAGATTCTGAGGCGTCACATTCCTCGGTAACAACGAATCTTGTACCGATTTGTACGCCTTCAGCTCCGGCATCTAAGACTTCTATGATATCATGAACATCATAGATACCTCCAGCGGCGATGACCGGTATTTTAAGCCCAACTTCTTTAAGGTGGGCTGTTAGTTCAGAGACGATGTCCACCAAGCTTTGGTTGCTACCGTCTATCAATTCATCATATTTGAAACCAAGATGACCGCCTGCTTTAGCACCTTCCACCACAATGGCATCCGGTATTTTGTCATATTTTTTCTTCCATCGTTTTATAATCAGCTGTGCACCTCTTAAAGAAGAGATAATGGGGACAATCTTAACTTTTGAATCTTTGACGAGGTCAGGCAGATCAAGCGGTAGGCCTGCACCGGATATAATCATATCCACTTTGGCTTCAACTGCAACCTTCACAAATTCAGCATAATTTTGCATAGCAACCATAAGGTTGACGCCAATGACCCCAGTTGGCGCATTGGTTTTTGCTTTTATGATTTCATTTCGTAGAGCCCGTTTGTTGGCCTCTATTGGGTTGGCTTGAAAGTCTTCTTCCAGATAGCCGATTTGGGCACCTGAGATGACGCCAACGCCACCGGCATTGGCTACAGCTGCTGCTAGTCGGGATTTGGATACGCCAACGCCCATGCCCCCTTGTATGATAGGTACTTTTATGGTTAAGTCTCCGATTTGTAGTGCTTTCGTATGCATAAGAATCTCCTTAATTACTTTGAGTGTCAAACTATTTTTATATTCTACCATAAAACATGTAGTATTGAAAGCTATTTCTAATGGTTATGAATATGAAATTTTTGTAAACAATAATTATGAGCTATGCATTAAGTTTAGGTTAAAAATTAAACACATACCTAGGATAAATTCTTGAAATTTGCTATACTGAGTCGTACCCAGTTATTTCTTCTCTAGGAAAGTCTATGCTATATTAATGCGTTGAAGCGTCGCATTAACGATCAGGGAAGTCTTTCCTGCCGGAACAATATCTCTTCGAGATAACGAGGCAGTTGAGTATGTATGATAAAAACAAAAGATAAACTGACATATGGTATAGGGAATGTGTCAAACGGTATTATATTGCAGGCCTTAACATCTTATTTGGTGTTTTTCGGAACCACCATATTAGGTTTATCAGGGACAATCATTGGTCTGGTAATCGCCGTCAGTGTGGTATGGGACGCGGTTAGTGATCTCTTGATCGGTCATATGTCAGACTATGCGATTAGCAAAAGATTTGGTCGAAGACATCTGTTTATGATTGTGGGTACCATTGGACTGGTCATCTTCAATGGACTGTTATGGAGCATACAACCTTCTTGGTCTTATATCTTAAAAGTGGTGCTCTTATTTGTTTGTGTTATGATGGTCAAAACTTTCATGACCATATTGGTGACGCCTTATAACGCTCTTGGTGCTGAACTGTCCAGCGACTATCATGAAAGAACGTCCATTCAGGCTTATAGAACCGTATTTTTTATTCTTGGGGTTGCTTTTACCACTGTTGCCGGTATGGTTTTCTACTTCAAACCAACATCTTTGTACCCATTAGGGCAGTTGAACCCCATAGCTTATCAGCAGCTGGGTATCAGTCTATCTTTGATTGTTCTAATATGTGCCGGTATTGCTACGGTAACGACGCTTAAATATATTCCTTTTTTACCTAAGAACACCAAAGTGGAACAGAAAAGCACGATTAAGCTCATGATCATGGAATTTAAAGTGATTCTAGAAAATAAGAATTATTTATATGTGGCAGGGGCTTATCTTTCTGCCAACATTGCAACAGCAATTGTCGATTGGTATCCTTTTTGGGGTTATGTTTGGTCTAAGTGTGCTTTCTCAACAGTTTTGGGTGGCATATACAAAAAGAAGAGATAAAAGAACATCTGCATTATTGGCGGTTAAGCTGTCAATTCTAAGTTCCATTTTTTTCATAGCATTGGTGTTGTTTAGGGATTATGTCATTGCTCATCCAATATGGATGATGGCTTACGTTATTCCTTCAGGTATCGGTATTGGTGGATTGATTACCTTACCGTTTTCCATGATTGCAGATACGGTGGATGAAGAAGAACTGATGACCGGCCATCGATCGGAAGGTTTATATTATGGTGGTTTAACCTTCAGTTATAAGATTTCTCAATCGGTTGCTATATTTTTACTTGGGATTATTTTAGATCTGGTTGGCTTTGATTCAAGCCTAGCCGTTCAACCAACGGCAACCGTTGTTGGCTTAGGACTTGTGGTTGCTTTTGGTACACTGGTGGCTTTGCTCATGGCATATCGTTTTTACAAACGGTACAATATGACAAAGGAAAAGGCAGAAGCCATTAAGAAAGCCATTGAAGCTAATATTTCTATAAGACTAGAAAAACAATGCAAAATAAGATAATATAATAATTATAATATTAATATGAAGAGGAGGAAGTAAAATGGAAGCAGTAGCAGGCATTGGGTTATCAATTTTCTTAGTTATTTACGCATTTTTTGTTTTAGCACTCGTAGGGTTATCTTTATTTATAATGGTATTGGGTATTAAGATTGCCTTTAGAGCCATAAAAGCATTGGATATTTACATAGAAAAAAATATAACTGCTTAAGAGAAACCAGAAACATTTTAAATCAAAGTTTTATTTTCTGTAGAAAAATAGAAAATGAGGTGTGTCAGGTGATTAAAAAGTTATTTATGACACTATTTTTAACGCTTATTATCGGTCTGATTGTTTTTGGCATCTATGAAAACCAACAAGGTATTCTTAATGCCGATGGTAGAAAATCCATACTAAAAGATCTGCACTACGAAGTGACAATTATGGAAGATGGCAAGGCTTATATTGAAGAATATCGTACCTATGCATTTCTTCAAGGTGATTTCTCCAGAGGCTATTTGGACGTAGAAGGTTCTATTGATCAAGTAGCGGTTTATGATGGCGAGACGCCGTTTATAAAGATGGAGGGTTTTGATCCCAATAGGCCAGAAGGATATTATGCGGTTCAACCTTCAGGTAATGGAACAAGGGTTGAGTGGTATTACCGAGTAGATGAAAAAATGACAAAGACCTTTAAGATTACTTATATTATACCGGAAGTGACCACAATCTATAATGATTGTGTAGACTATTTTCATAAATACGTTAGCAGCAGCAATGTGTACAAGATTAAGAATCTATCGGTAACGGTTCATCTGCCTGAAGGGGCCAATGCAGACAATACAGAGATCTGGGCTCATGGGCCCAGTGGTGGTGATATATCTTTTGTAGATCATCGTAAGGTTCAGCTTCAGATAAACAATGTGCCACCTGGAGAATTTATTGAAGCACGTTTTCTAATGCCGATAGGTATTATAAACGGCGAACATTTACGTGTAGATCAAAACCGTTACGAAGCCCTTCGCGATATGGAGAATGAGGCAGCAGAAAAAAGTACAAAAGAAAGAAGAATTAATGGTATTGTTAATCTTGTAGCTATTATAATATCCGGCATAATCATTCTTCTGCCAATAAGCACGCTGTTTAGATATCACAGCAAACTTAAGCGATACAAGCCTGAATTGGCACCGAGCTATTACAGGGATCCACCTTCCAACATCTATCCTGCAGAATTAGATCGGCTGATGCATTACTATAGCGGCAAAGAAAATACTTCTAATCAGATATCGGCTACGTTGTTGGACTTGATCCATAAAAAGGCGATATATGCCACGATTACAGAAGAAGCATCTACTTTTGGGAACAAAAGAGATACGATTTTCACCAATTTGCTGACCCAGTGGGATGGGTTGGCACCCCATGAAAAAACAATAATGGAATTTATTTTCATCACTGTAGGTGGCGGGACGGGAACGGTCACTTTAAAAGGCATAAAAAAATATTGTTCGAATAAAAAGTTAAATGGCGAAGCTTTTGGCTTTTATTTGGATTTTGAAAGTAAGGTCAGTAAGAAAATCAGTAGCAGAGGTTTTATTGAAACAAAGCGCAATGTATTACCAAAAACTGTATCTTTATATGTTTTGGTCTATGTTGCTTTAATGATCGTACCTATGATTTTGGTGAGTCAGGTGAAAGCTTTAGAGCATTCGCCAATTTATTATATATCCATTGCTAGTGTTATTGGCTTTATGATTACGATTATTTTTGGCGGCAAAACCAAAAAGCTCTTAACCCAAAAAGGAGAAAATGAGTTAGCCTTATGGCAGGCTTTTAAGGGTTTTCTCTCAGACTTTACGACCTTTGAACAAAAAGAATTACCGGAATTGTTGATGTGGGAAAAATACCTCGTTTACGCAACGGTACTTGGTGTGGCAGGCAAACTACTTAAGCAATTGTATGCTAGGTATCCCCAGCTTGCTAATGTGGGTTATGATTCAAGACTTCTGTATTTAGCTTATTATAATAGAGATTATAATAACTTTGAAGGTTTTAATGATATTGGTAAGACTATGAGTGAAGCCATGAGAGATACAGTGAACATCGCTCAAAAAGCCGCATCCAAAGGTGGCGGTGGCGGCTTTTCATCCGGTGGTGGTGATGCCGGTGGCGGTTCTGGTGGTTCAAGTGGCGGGGTGGACTAACAAGAAGAGTGACTTCGTTACGCTTTATAACATTTTAATTCATATATAGACAAGTCAGTCTTCTTTGCGCATGTGCAGAGCACGCGCTAAATCAATTATTTCTTTAATATTGAAAAGTTTTACTTTTCAATATTAAAGAAAATGGGCTTTAGTCACTTTCTTTAATGTGACTAAGGCCCATTTCATATATGATTTGTACATGTTCATCATTGATACTGTAATAAACCCATTTGCCGTCTTTTCGGGATTTGATAAGTCTTGCCCGTTTAAGTGTGCGCAACTGGTGAGATATTGAAGACTGGGTCATTTCTAAGACTTCTGTGATGGTCCCAACACACATTTCGCCTTCAAGGAGGGCACTGAGTATCTTGAGTCTTGTAGCATCTCCAAAAATCTTAAAAAAATCACCTAAAGCATCTAAAGTTTCCGACACCTCAAGGGCTTCCTTTACATGGTCAACAAAACCTTCATCGGCACAACATTTTGAATGATGCATGCGTATCTACCTCCTTGGTTTGTGGTCGTTATTATTTTTTAAACCGATTTGACTGAGAAAATCATAGACAGTGTCTGTATATTGCGCATTGTCCACGATAATTGAATCAGCATGATCGCCATTCTTTGACAAATAAAGCTCTCGAATACCCTCTAATTTATGCTCATATAGATTCACAGAATGATTATAAGGAATATAGTGATCTTTTGCACCATGTATGAAGAGGACAGGGGTATGAACGTATTCTATGTCGGCGATAGGAGATACATCATGATAAAAGCCTTGCCCCATAAGCTTGTTGACAAGAGATGCACCATATAAACCTAACCAAACAGGTAACTTATGTTCAACTTTCATTCGGTACTTGAGTATGGTGAACAAATCCTGGTAAGGGCAGTCAGCTACAACAAAATCAAGGTTATCATATGTAGCTATGTGTTGCAAGGCAATAGATGCTCCCATAGATTCGCCATGGGTACCAATAACAGCATTAGAACCTACTTTATCTCTAACCCAACAAACCACATCTTCAAGATCGTGTTTCTCATAGTAACCATGGGTGGTGGTTGTACCACCGCTTTCACCGTGGTTCCTATGGTCGTAGGCGAGAACATTAAAGCCTAAGTCATAATAAAGTTGGAAGTATTTAAGAGCACCATAAATATTTGAGGTTACACCATGTGTGAGGATGACGGTTTTTGTGGCACCTTTGTAAGGAATCCAGTAGGCAAATAAATCATAGCCAAAAGAGGAAGGAATGATGACCGCTTCCTTTGCCATACTACGAATCAGTACAGCATTATAACTGCCTTGTTGTAAGTCGTAGTCATATGCCTCCTCATGGGTGAATATTGTTGGCTTGGTCACATTTTTATAGACATGATAGCTGAGTAAACCATAGGCACCGGTTAGCGCCATTGTTAATAAACCTAATCGCTTCATAATTAAATACCTCCATAATTTTCACTCCACTTTCATTTTATAACAACCCTTCCTAAATCACAACCATTTAACCTTTATTTCCCTTAAACTATTGTATAGAATTACACTTGACAAATTAGAAAGGAGAGCGTATTCTAAAAATGAACCAATTCATATTAGAACCCATTCACATTAAGTGCATGGTTTATGCCTTTGCATTATCATAGAAAGTTGGCGAATGTTATTAACCTTAGAGAAAAGAAAAAAGAGCGGATTAAAATGCAAATTCTTGAAGTTGCCAAGAAGATTTTTGAAGAGAAGGGCTATGAAGACACAAGTATCAGTGAAATAGCAAGGCACTGTGATATCGGTGTAGGCACAGTTTACAATTACTTTGCGTCGAAACCTGAACTCTATGTATCTATAATGGCGGATCTCGAGAATAGAAGTGAAGACTTTAAGTTTTATGAAGAAGTTCTGGAAATAGATGATTTAACAGATTTGGTGATGCGTTACGTGTTAAAGTATTTAGACCCATATATAAAAATGGATCAGAAAACGCTTTTTTCATTAATGAAGGCGATGATGAGTGTGAAGCTGCCATCCGGTATGATTCAAGGTCTTTTGAAGCTCGATCAATTAGTAATGAGCAAGTTGGTCAAAGCCTTTGAAGTAAGAAAGCAACAGGGAAAACTACCCTCTGGTTTTGATAGTCTGTTGCATTCGGAAAACATCTATTCTATTGCAGGATGTGAGGTACTTTATAGTATGTTTGATACCACAAGAGATATGGACACAGTCTATGAGCGCATAGAGCATAAAGTACATCTCTATTTCAGTACAAAGCTGGAGGTTTAAGCAAAATGGATAAGGAAAAAATACTGGAAGTACATGATTTGACCAAAGAGTATCAGATGGGTGAAGTGGTGGTCCATGCCCTTAGAGGTGTTAACATGGAGCTATATGCAGGTGAGTTTGTGGTCATACTCGGACCTAGTGGATCCGGAAAAAGCACCATATTAAACATTATCGGTGGTATCGATACCCCAACAAAGGGAAAAGTGAATTATAAAGGGACAGAGATTGGTGACCTAGATGAAAAGGCTTTGACCAAGTATCGTCGTGAAGCCATTGGTTTTGTGTTCCAGTTTTATAACTTGGTACCTAATTTAACGGCTAGAGAGAACATACTTCTGGCTTCAGAGCTATCTGATGAAGCCATTTCTGTAGATGATTTACTGAAAGAAATCGAACTTGAGGATCGTGGCAACCATTTTCCTTCTCAATTATCAGGTGGGCAGCAGCAAAGGGTAGCTATAGCAAGGGCTGTGGCAAAGAACCCTGCCATACTCTTATGTGATGAACCAACAGGTGCCCTTGACGTGACCACGGGTATCGGTGCCCTTAAGGTACTACGTTCCTTTAACCGAAACTATAAAAAGACAGTGGCCATAATCACCCATAACAAGTCTATAGGTGATATGGCAGACCGAGTTTTTTATGTTAAAGACGGTGTTATTGAGAAAGTTATAGTGAACGCGCATCCAATGAATCCGGAGGAGGTGAACTGGTGATTCTTTTTAAGAAAGCCATTCGTTCCATGCTGCGGCATAAGAAAGCTTATATCTCCTGTATTGTGTTGATGGCTTTAGGTGTATGGACCTATGCTACTATGAATACCGCTTTATTTGAGATTGAAAAGGGAAAAGACGGTTATTATAATGAGCAGCGTCTGGGAGATGCATTTGCTAGTGTTGCTCAGATTCCCAAAACAGCATTGCCATACCTTGAAGCTATTGAAGGTATTGCTCAGGTTGATGGCAGAGTTGTTGAGACTTTCCGGGTTATAATGCCGGACCATCCTGATGATGTCATTAAACTAAAAACTATCTCGACTATAATGGACACCAACAATAGAAGGCTCAATGCCTATGTTAGAGAGGGCAACGATCTTGGTTCTATAGAAGACATTCTTATCGGTCATGATTTTTATCAGGCTTATGAATTTGAACCGGGTGATCGTGTAACATTGATTATAAGGCAAAGAACTTATGATTTTACCGTACAGGGATCTATTTACTCTCCTGAGTACGTGTACATTGTAGAAAATCTAAATGAATTTTTTTCGGATACAACAAAGTATAATATAGCGTATATGGATGAAGTGGCTCTTATGAGTCTTCTTGGTATGGAAGGTCTTTACAATGACTTATCTTTTTCTTTTGAGGAGGGCTATGAGTATGATGATGTTAAAAACGAATTGGAACATGCTTTAAAAAAATATGGTTTAATTGAGTTGTATGAACGGGACGATCTTTTTAGTTATTTGATGTTAGAAGAAGAAATATCTAGCGGAAGATCCATGTCCACCACATTCCCTATGACGTTTGTTGCCATGGCGGCAGTGGTTTTATACCTTATGCTTAAGCGTATTATCGAACAGGATCGGACACAGATCGGAACACTTAAAGCCTTTGGTTATGCGAACACAACTATTTTGTATCATTATATATTCTATGGATTTGTAACCGGTCTTATAGGTACCATAGTCGGCATACTCATTAGTATGGCAAGCATTGGACCTTATATTCAGTTTTATTTGGATTATTACAAAATGCCTATAGGCACTGTAGTGACGGATTATCGATATTATTATGTAGGCGGTTTTATGTCGATTATTGGCGGGAGTGTGGGTGCCTACTTTGGTGCGAAAAACGTGGTGAAGCTTAAGCCGGCAGAAGCTATGCGACCCAAAGCGCCAAGACCCATTAAAAAAGACATTACCCAGATGTTACCTTTTCTTAAGCATATCCTAAATAGCAGAGGTTTTATGGCGGTTCGAAACATTACCCGTAATAAGATCAGGTCAGGTTTTGTGGTGCTGGGTATTGTGTTTTCCTATAGCATGATGGTTATGATTGGTATGATGAATGGTTTTGTAGATATGATGTTTTATAATCAATTCACCCATGTGCTTAAATATGATGGAGAGATTGTATTAAATGAATCCGTACCCTACGCACAAGGTGTTCAGTCGGCTATGGCGATGGAGCAAGTGGATTATGTTGAAGGTCTACTAACCCTGCCGGTTATGATTAGCAACGGCTTTAAAAAATCAGGTACTCATTTAGTAGGTATTAAAGAAGGGAACTATTTATATAAGCTCTATGATGATGAGCGACACATCAATTTGAAGTTGAATAAAGATGGTGTTATATTAGGTAGTATACTGGCAAAAAACCTTGAGGTTAAAAAAGGTGATAGAGTTCTTATATCCAGTCCTTACTTGTCACAAGATCAGGAACTCTATGTTACGGAAGTGGTTAGTCAAAGTATCGGTTCTAGCGCTTACATGGACTTATCTCTTTTAGGAGAATTAACAGGACAAGACATGAAGCTTAACAGTCTGATTGTCCAGTCGGGGGATATGGATGGTATTAGAAAAGAACTCTTATATAGTGGATCAGTGAGTAAAGTGGAAAGTAAGGATAAGACTCTAGAACTCTATGAAACCATGTTAGGTTCGTATGACTTTATGATTGTGGTTCTACAGTTTATTGCAATCATTATAGGGTTTACCATTATTTATAACACCGCGGTTATATCTTTATCTGAACGAAGTAGAGAGTATGCCACCTTAAGGGTTCTAGGCCTTCATATCAAAGAAGTGAAAGAGATTATGAGTTTTGAATATTGGATTCTATGCTTTGTGGGTATTATATTGGGCATACCTTTTGCTCGGGTATTGAATCAAGGGTTGATTAACGCCATAGAGGTGGATGCCTTTGCTTGGCCATCAAAAATACCAACCAGTGCATTCTTAATTGGTGCTGCAGGTTGTATGTTGGCTGTGGCGTTTGCCAATCTAACATCGGTAAAAGCTATAAAAAAACTAGATTTGGTTGAAGTGTTAAAGGAGAGAGAATAATGAAAAAACATATTAAACTCATTGGAATTGGACTTGTTGCTCTTTTTGTTATTGGTTATTTCGTCTATGCTTATTTTCAGCCTTTAACGATTGAGACCATGACATTGGCTAGGGATCAGTCAGAGATTTATTTTATTGAAAAGGGTCATGTAGTCAATAACAAAGAAGTGTATTTATACCCTGCTATGGCAGGTGAAGTGAAAGATATTCATGTAAAAAGAGGGGATCAGGTTAGCGCAGGTGATGTGCTGGCGAGTATGGATAACACCCAGATCATCCAGCAGATTCTGGCTCAGGAAGAGATGATAAAAGGTTATCAGGCTCAAAAAAATGGAGCCAAAGTGGATGTCCAAGTGAGTATGGATACGATGAGGCTCACCAGAGCACAGCTGGTAGGCCAGTTAAATGCACTGGAAGCAGAAATCGGTACAGAAGATCAAAGGGCATTAGAAGCGATGTTGGTATCACAAAGTAAGGAAAGATATGAACAAGGTCTTGCCGATCTTGAAAAACATCGACTACTACTAGAAGAAGGTATCATTTCTGAGAGTGAACTTACGGCATTTAAGTCGATGGTAGACGGCTTAGAAGCCGATTATCAGATGAGTCAGGTGTCGGAATTATCAGGATCTGATTATTATAACAGCATGAAAAGTGCCATCCATGCACAAATAAGCAGTATAGATGCTACATTAAAAAGAGACCGTCTAACAACCACAGAAGCCTATTATCAGTCGATGATTGATAGTGCAAAAGCGAGTCTTACCGGATTAAAGGCACAGGCTGAAGAATTGGATATCAAAGCACCACATGCTGGTTATATCAGTGATATCATGGTAGATGGCACCAACCGTGTAAGTGGCATGGAACCGGCTTTTTTACTCATAGGTGATGGGGTAAGAGAGATACAAGTTAAAGTCAACACCAGAGACATTGAGTATGTTCGTGAAGGGGACGCTGTTGTACTAATCTATAATCGGCGTTCCGGTGAAGTGGAATTAACAGGTACAATCACCTATGTAGCGGACAACGCTACTGTAGAACTATCGCCACTTGGTATAGAAGAGAGAAAAGTATTGGTCACCATTGAGCCTGAGGTAAACGAATATCTGGAGACGGGTTATGAAGTGGATGTTAAGTTCATTGTTTTTAATGAACCGGATCAATTAATATTGCCTAACAGTGCCATATATAAAAAAGATGGCAAAGATATGGTCTTAGCCATTCGAGAGGGCAAGGTAGAAGAAGTGACGGTTACACTTGGCTATGAACTAACAGGGCGAACGGTTATTGAAGAGGGTGTTGAAGAAGGAGAAGTTATCATTACTGATCTTGAAGCTAAAGGCCTTAAGGTGGGTGTAAGGGCTAAGTCATCATAGAATACACTATGAATATGGTTTTTTATTTAGGTCCCAAGAAAACGAGAAAGCGAGAAAACGAGAAGAAGGGGCTGTCCACTGGACAACCCCTTCTTCTTGTAAATTATATCTTTATCTTATGAATTCTTTTTCCTTAGTACAGCACCGATGCCAGTTAGTGCAACACCGATTAGTGAGAATGCTTCAAGTGGAAGACCGCCGGTTTGGGGTAATTCTTCATCTTCAAGAATAGCTATAGGTAGTGCTTCAGCAATAGGCTCATCTAAGAATACTTCTTCGATAGGTTCATCTTCTATGACGACAACTTCTTCCATCATTGGTTCAGGCAGAGCTTCTGCGATATCTTCGTCAGGAAGTTCGATTTCAGGTACTTCGACAACAGCGACTCTATTTCTTCTAGTGGTGGTTTCTATTTCATCATCAGTGTCTTCATCATCAGTGTCTTCATCATCAGTGTCTTCATCATCAGTGTCTTCATCATCAGTGTCTTCATCATCATCAGTGTCTTCATCATCAGTGTCTTCATCATCAGTGTCTTCATCATCAGTATCTTCATCATCAGTGTCTTCATCATCAGTGTCTTCGTCATCAGTGTCTTCATCATCAGTGTCTTCGTCATCATTATCTTCATCATCAGATATTATTGCACCAACTTCTATTAAAATATTACTTATTGCAGGTATCTGATTTCCATTGTTTAATGGAGAAACTAAATTTTCATCATTTAGTATGCCATCATATTCATAATCATATTCATAAAGATGATAATTATTTCCACCTTTTATACTAATACTTATGACATAATGTGTATCAGATTTCCACTCGAGGTATTCTTTTTCGTTACCATAAATACGATACTTAATACCCTCATAGCTATGCCAATTACCATTGCTATTGGGGCTGAAATTACCGTTTCCTGTATTACCGCTAATTTCAACAGGTTCAATACCTTCTTTTGAAATAGGATAATCATTCATTGCATTCACTGTTACGCTACTAGTTAACATCATTAAAAATACCAATATTAAACTCATTATTTTACGCCATCTTTGTTTTTTCATAATAGATCGCTCCTTCTGAAAGTCGATGTCCATCTACGGGACAGTTTATTTTCCAGCCTCGTTTTTTATTGGGACGTGGTTACCCTTATGTTTTACATTCTGTCACTATACTTATAGAAAATATCAATTGCATAGGACTATTATACCAAAAGGCTGTGACATAAGACGCACACCCTTGTGACATCCCTGTGACATAAAAACCCTTACTATTAAAGGCTTCTCATAGAAAATCAGTTATAATGCAATAGATGTTATGTTATAAAGACAACAAAGTGTATTTGTTGACAAAATAATAAGAGGCTCAACCAGCACATCATGGTTGAACCTCTTATAAAAAAATTGAATTGAATAAAGCGAGATTATGAAGCGCTAATATTTTTGGCCTGACCCCAGTCCCGCAAACATTGATCGTCTTCGGTATGTCTTGAGACAGCACTGCGTATAAGCGTTATCAGTTCAAGTTCACTTCTGAAATGAATCTTCTCTCCAGTGTCAAGCCACTGGATGACACCTTGGTAGCTATGATTTTCAGTGTGAAGTATCGTGACAAGAAAATTGGTGCCTTTTATAGGTTGGGTCTTAGATTCTTGAGATTGTTTGTTCATCATATTCATATACCTCCTAACAAGGATCACCATAAAAGAGTAGGTGATATATAGTATAGCAGATGCCCGTTACAACACCGTTACACCATAATTTATATTAACAGTTACAGTAATGGACTTAGGTTAAGGTTAGAGTCTGCTTTTATACTATCAATGTGATGGACCGATACAGAGGGTGCATGGACTTCTTGTTCAAGCACGCGTTTTAATACTTTTTCGGTAATAACCTTATCAACTCCCGGTAATAGTATAACCATTTGTTGTTCATTCCATTGTGTGAATGTATCACCTTTTCTTAAATGGGTTATAAGCAATTCTTTTAATAATCGGATACGATGTTCCCGTTGGGCCAAAGTATCTTTGTTTGAGAAATTTAGCTTCAGAACGCCGATACTGAAGTCATTACCACTACGTTCACTTCGACGACGTTCGAGCTCATAGATCGATTTAAAGACATCCGGTTCGCAATAAAAGGCATTTTCGATAAGAATACTAGATTCCAGAACTTTGATAAGATCTTCTTCTGTGTAGAGGGATTGTTGCGTTTGTAGTAGCTTTTTATAAATGGCCTTCATTTCATCTGACGGCTTGATACCCATTTCACGATCATAGAACTCGGTTATGTACTCGTAATGATTAAAAGCTTGACGTTGTTCGCCGATAGCAAGGAAGGCATCTATCAGATTAAGATGAAAGGATTCTTCGTAGATATCTATTTTTATAGCTTTTTGGCATAGTTTTATAATTGTGTCATAGTTATTTTGAGTTTTCAACAATTCAATAGCGCTGTAGATTGCTTTAACAAACAGTCTTCTATACTGATTACGGATGGGAAAAACCCAGTGTTGATCAGCGCACTCAGGTAAGTAATCTCCAAGATATAAGTCGATTGCTTTAAGATAAGCATCTAGTGCCAGTTCGGAATTGGAACTTTTTGATGAATCTCCCTCTAATAGAAGTGCTTCTAATAGGTCGGCATCTAATATAAGCTCGATTTGGACATTCCATTTGTAATAACCATTGGTATAAAGGATTGTGGTTTCTTCGTCATTTTTGCCGTCTTCTTGAAGCGTTTGCCTAAGGCGATGCATTTGTCTACGCAGGGTGCTTCTAGGATCGTTGTATTCTTCATAAATCCACAATTGGTCCATGAGCGCTTCCGGTGTAAAAGAGCGATCTCTATGGGTCAACATGAATTTGTAAAGCTCCCATATCTTTTTGGAGGTAGATGTGGACGTTATAAGCGAGTGACCATCTTTAATAACATCAAAATGCCCCAAAGTATAGACTGTAAAAATGTGATGTTGTTTATTTTTGGTTTGCTTTGATTTAGCCATAAAAGACCTCACAGAATTATTTGTTTCATAAAAAAGTTGCATAAATTAATAAATAAATTTTGCAACCGAACTGTCATAGCATTAGCCTTAGACTCAAGTTTTGCGACCCTAATTTTCAATAGGTGTGCCTATTATATTTAGATTGACCATAAAATGAAAGTCATAAGTATATACTATATTTTAACATTATATAAGGCATCTTACCATAAAAATATATGAATATTCTAGGTTGCTGTGAAATCATAACTGTGCAAATATGAATGTATCAAATATAAATGTAGAATAATCATAGAATTAATGATAGAATTTCACGGAGGGGATTGTTCATCAGTTCCAAATAGAGAGACCAAGAGGTCTAAAATACACGGAGGTAACCAACTATTTATGAAAATCATTCACAAGATCGGTTTTAGGCTGATAGCCATTGTTTTTCTGTTAATATTCTTATGCAGTACAGCATTACAGATCACATCTTTTTATATCATGTTTGATATGGTTAAATCATCTGCAATTGACAGAGCCGACAACACAAAAAACTATATGATCAGTCAGGTGGATTTTACAACCTTAGATGATTACAATCAAGAGACGGATCAAACCAAGGAAGGCTACCAAGAATTAAAACGACTTATAACAGGTTTGAAAGAATCCAGTGGTGCAAAATTTGTTTACATCTCTAAAGTAAATGAACAGGGTGAATGGATTTATGTGGTAGATGCTTATCATGAAGGTGACGCATTATATACCCCCCTTGGAACACCCATCGAGGAAGACTATGTGGAGATCTATGAGGCATTAACATCAACAGGCATGGCTATGCCGGGCGAGTATGAGTCCGGTGAGTATGGTAAGATGATGAGCAGCTATTACCCGATAACAAACAATGAGGGAACGGTTGTAGCCGTAATTGGAACGGATTTTGATATTACCGCTGATTACGAACGATTTATAGATGGATTTATAAAAGGCCTTTTAATTTCACTTGGCGTTTTGGGACTCTCACTGGTTGTCATTATGATGTTATCAAAGCAATTGGTGGACCCTATCAAAGCTATGGCAGATGCTTTTACTAGGATTGCTAGGTTTGATCTATCACATGAATTTCAGCATAAGGCTCTAAAGTCTGAACTGGGTATATTACAAAGAAGCTTGAATCAGATGATTGGCAATAATAGAAAAATGATAACAGAAATATCAGAAGTAACGGATAAAGTTATTGTATCTTATAAAGAAGTGACCCAAGCTATGAATATGCTATCAGAATCCGCTAATGAAAATGCTTTGCGCATTGGAAAACTGTCGGATGGTGTGGTTAAAGAAGCAGAAGAAGCGATACTGGCTAAAAGTCTTGGTGAACGTTTAGATGAAGAAATAAGTGCTATGGATGCATGTATCAGCAAAGCCTCTAAAGGTATGGAAGTGCTAAAAATAAAAACAGCAGGTTCAGAACAAGAGCTTGAAAAACTATCTGAAAGTCTTCAAAATGCGGTTATTGGATTTGATAAAAATACCTTAAAATTTGTGAGTCTTGAAGAAAAATCCGGCAGTGTGGTGAACATTATCGAAACCATTAGAAGCATTGCCAGTCAGACCAATCTGCTAGCCTTAAATGCTTCAATAGAAGCAGCAAGAGCAGGTGAAGCGGGTAGAGGATTTGCAGTGGTTGCCAACGAGATTCGTAATCTAGCGGAAGATTCAAATAAATCCGTGACCGAGATTGAAGCGATTATCGGAAGTGTTTTAAAGGACATTGATGAGGCGATGATTACCAATAGGGATAATACAACACTCATCAGCGGATCAACAAGCAGATTAGAAGAGACTGTAACGGCTTACGGTGAGCTTAAGGATTCCATGGATCATGTTATGTCGGAAATAGAGGATCTGGACAAGAAGTCAGACATGGTTATGATGCATAAAAATGATGTTATGGATAAATTTGTGGTTATAAGTGATATATCTCAAGACGCCACCTTGCAAATACAAGAAATGACAGCATTGATAGAAGAACAAACAGCCAATACAGAAGTGGTCGTATCAAACATGGAACAATTGAAATCAAGTGTAGAAGAGATTGGTAAAGAACTTAAGGTCTATAAGCTATGATTGCCATTGAATTTATTACAGCGCTATGGTAGTATGATAAATAATTCAACTTATGGGAGGATGCTATTATGAAACATCAGTTTGGAAGATTTGGGGGTCAGTATGTCCCTGAACCTGTCATTGAAGCACTAAGAGAACTAGAGGAAGCTTATGAAGCGGCCATTGTCGATGAAAGCTTTATCAAAGACTACAGGTATTATTTAAAAGAATATGTAGGGCGTGAGAACCCTTTATATTTTGCAGCCAATTTAACAAGTAGACTTGGTGGGGCTAAGATCTACTTAAAGCGTGAGGATTTAAACCATACAGGTGCTCATAAGATTAACAATGCTATCGGACAGATTCTCTTGGCAAAGAGAATGGGTAAGAAAAAAATCATAGCGGAAACAGGCGCCGGTCAACATGGTGTGGCTACAGCTACAGCAGCAGCAATGTTTGATATGGAATGTGAGATCTATATGGGTGAAGAAGATACAGTTAGACAACAACTGAATGTTTTTCGCATGGAGCTTCTTGGAGCCAAAGTGGTGGCGGTCAAAGAAGGAACAAGAACCTTAAGTGATGCCGTAGATGCTGCCATAAAAACATGGGTAGAACGTATTGATGACACCTTCTATCTGCTTGGGTCAGTTGTTGGACCACACCCTTATCCTAGTATGGTACGTGAGTTTCAGAAGATCATTGGTGAAGAAGCCTTGACACAAATACAAGAAAAAGAAAAAAGACTTCCGGACTATTGTGTGGCCTGTGTTGGTGGTGGTAGCAATGCCATTGGATTATTTCACGCGTTTTTACCCTTTGAGGAAGTTGGCATCATTGGAGTTGAAGCGGCAGGATTGGGCGTGGACACGGATATGCATGCGGCAACAATGGCAAAAGGTAGAGAGGGTGTTATTCATGGTATGAATACCATTTATGTTCAAGATGATGCGGGAGAAATCAGCCCGGTTTACTCCATCTCTGCAGGCTTGGATTACCCTGGAGTAGGGCCAGAACACGCTTATCTAAAAGACACGAATAGAGCGACATATGTATCCGTTACAGATGATGAAGCGGTAAAAGCGTTCTTGTACTTGTCGCAGACTGAAGGTATCATTCCGGCTATTGAAAGTGCGCACGCCATCGCTTATGTTATGAAGTTGGCACCCACTTTATCTAAGGATAAAATCATTGTTGTGAATCTCTCAGGACGTGGTGATAAAGACGTTGAGGCAATGGAAGCATACATTGCAGAAAAAAAGGTTAACATCATTCAAAAAGAAAAAATCGAGTAGTAATATTCTGAAAAAATAGAGTTACCAAATTGACAAATATTTCACTAAATCATATAATGATGATTGGGTTATAAATTGGGTTAAATGACACGTATAGAAAAATTATCTTCGGTACAGCCTAACCGAATATAAAATTTCTGCTGTATTCGCGTATATCGCCAGCAGCTACGTTTGATTTGATTACGATTTATAACCTTTTTTAAACATTTTGGCAGCATAAAATAGTTCCATAGACCCATGGAATATGTCAAAGGACTAAAATGTGTGGTATAATAGAAGGATACTAAAGTTCATGAGTTTGCCCTTGTTAGTAGAGGTGATGGAAATGAAAGAAAAAATAGACTTTGATCAATTTAGACGTTTAATCTCTTCAATACTCTACCAAGATGAATCGGATGATACGATTTTGTCGAATTTGGCAGGGCAAGCACTTGTGTTTGAAAGTATGGAAAGTATTGTACTTGATTTGTGGAAAATCAGAGAAGCGATGTTGAAGATGAGTGATGGAAATATATCTTTTGAGATTGTTGGTGCAGGCCCGATTTTTGATGCCATCAAACAACTTCAGACAAAATTACAATACTTAAATACACAGATGGAGGCACTTTCAGAAGGCGATTTTTCCCAAGATACGGACTATTTTGGAGAGTTTTCAAGTGCCTTTTTGCTTATGAAAGAAAGACTTTTTGAAGATATGGAAGCTCTAGAACGGGCTCGACTTATGGAACAAGAGTTAAAACGTCACTTTAAAACAATTTTTCATATGATACCGGAACCTACAGTCATTTCAACATTAGAAGATTTTCGCATATTAGATTTTAACAATGCCTATTTAAGTACCAGCGGATACTCGGTAGAAGATATGGAAGCGCTAAATGAAGAAAGTATCCACATCTACACCAACGATTCTGAAAAAAGAGATATTATAAAGACAATGTTGCATGAACAAGGTTATTGTGAAAACATTGAAGTTAAATTCAAAACAAAAAATGGTAGACTTCGGGTTGGGTTGGTGTCCGCCAGACTATATATGGTGGAAGACATTATGATGGTGGTTCATGTTATTCGGGACATAACTTTACTTAAAGCCTATGAAAGATCAATTAAAGACAGAGAGACACAGCTAGAACTCATATTCGAAAACTCCCCTATTGGTATCATTCAGTATAACGCGGAAGGGATGATTCTTAACATCAATCAGTATTTTTGCAATCTCATTGGTGCAATGAGAGAACAGATATTAAATCTCAATATGTTGTTGCTTCCTAACGAAAATCTAGCACAAGTGATTGAAAAATCCTTAACAGGTAATACGGCTTTTTATGAAGACTTATATAAATCAACCATAACAGGTAAGGAAGTGTATGTACGTGCTACTTTTGCTCCGGTGTTTGATGACTCAGGCCTTATGACGGGCGGTATCGGTATTGTTGAAGATTATACCGAGAAAAAAGAAATGGAAGAAGAAATCAGAAGATTATCGGTTATAGATAAGTTAACTCAACTCTATAACCGTCTAAAAATTGATGAAGTATTGGAAATGGAACTAGAGAGGTCTCAGAGAACACAATGGCCATTTGGCGTTATATTACTTGACATTGACCATTTCAAGCACGTTAATGATAACTTCGGGCATCAAATTGGTGATAAAACCCTTTATGACTTGTCGAGATTAATGGAGAATAGTGTAAGAGAAATCGATATCTTAGGCCGATGGGGTGGCGAAGAATTTATAGTCATTGCGCCAAAGACAGATATTCAAGGTACTTGTGTCTTAGCGGAAAAATTAAGGAAGAAAATAGAAGCATATAATTTTGACAAGATTGATGGCTTAACATGTAGTTTTGGTGTAGCTATATGGCAAGGGGATGAAGATCCTGCTACTGTTATTTCAAGAGTTGACAAAGCACTGTATAAGGCGAAAGCAGAAGGCCGTAATCGGATTGCAAAAGTATTAAAATAATAAGATGAAAAGCATGCACTAAAATGGAAAAAGAAACAAAAAAGAAAAGGTTTGGGGCCTTTTCTTTTTTTTGTTTCTTATCTTGGGAGATAGTTTCACTGCTTAAATGTACTAAAAAATAGCAAGTACGATAAAGGTACATATGAATATCGCACCGGCAGGTGGGTCAATATGGGTGTCGTTGTGGCTGTTGAAGATTAGAGCAAAAACTTCTCCAACAATCATGGACAAGATACCAAAAGCCATACCGATGTACGGATCACCGGAGGAAACGGCAGCTAGGCCTGCAATTAGGGTGATGTGGTGTGTTCCGGGAACAGGTAATCCCATTTCTGCAAAAATCAATGAGGCGGCACTAATGGTAAAACCAATCGCTGCAATATTCAAAGCAATGGCCATGTTAGATACAACTAAACCTAAGCCTGCTGCTAGAATCAGCATGAAAAGAAAGAATTTACCAGTTGGAAAATAACGCCTAGCTTCACCTTTGGAGCTGTCGAAAGTTCCGATAAGACCTGTCTTACCAAAAATAAGTCTAACAATCAGTCCGGAGATGATAACCGTGAGTGCTATGGTGTCCGTTTGAAGTGCCAATACAGTTGAAAGCAAATAATTGACCGTATAACCAAGAGTACCAAAAATACCTCCAACAATTAACACGGTTGGATCACCTAAGCCAAACATGGGTGTTACGATGTCGGTACCATTGGCATCGCCCATAAGCTTCTTCTTGTTGGCGGCAAAAGCAACTGCAGCGACGCCACCGGCAAAGGCGATATGTGGGCCAAAATAACCACCAAAAGCGATGTCATTAAGAATGGTGGCATCCCCACCGGCCAATATAACGCCGATGCCTACTAGTCCGGTAAAACCTACGAAGATAAAGGCTCCCAAAGCCCCTATGGTAGCAGCAAATACGCCGCCGCCAAAACTAATTAATAAATGTAACAGTGTCATCATAATCTCCTTTGTTCTTTTATTTTCATCGGTGGACAAGTTGAATGTTTGAACCTCCCTTCATAATAATATCAACTTATACCGATAAATTCATATAATATTGTTGTGTATATTAGGAACAAATGATGTATTAGTATTTATAATATATATAAATCATATAAAAGTCAACACCTTTTATATATGATATCAATATAAATTATATATAATTGTACATATAGTTGTCGAAATAAGCATAAAATCTAAACATAACTCTAGATATTACCATAAAACAACTATGAATCGACATACCACTATAACCTCTAATCAACCTAAAATGCTGATAAAATGATTATGAAAGATAGAAAGAAAATGTTATAATGAGAGATGAAATATACATCTAGGAGGGCTTATGGATCAAATTGAACGACGCCAGGATATTATGAAAGAAATCAAAAAAAATGGTGCTGTCAAGGTAAAAGAGTTGGCAAAAACCTTTAGTGTGGGCGAAGCCACAATCAGAAGAGATTTAAAGCAACTGGCTGAAGAAGACCGTCTGGTTGTTACTTATGGTGGTGCATATTTACGTGATATTCCAACTGATATTGCATATAAGAATAGAGTACAATGGATGAATAAAAATCCTGCAGCTAAATATCCCGGTGAAGGCTCAAGAAGTTATGAAAACAGGCTGAAAGATTTGATGAGGACAAAAATACATTGCCCTGATCAAGTGATTCGAGAAATCATCATAGAAGACAGCATATTAAAAGACCGTTATAATAAAATTGTCGGTAAAGCCCATGGTTATATAAAAGACGGTGATACAATTGCCGTTGGGAACGGCACACTCTCAGCGCTTCTACTTCAAAACATGGACCCCAAGTTAAAAATTAATCTCATTACACCGTCTCTGACCAATGCTTTAATTGCATCAGAAAAGCCTTTTATAAAAATACATGTACCGGGCGGCATACTGGATAACGACAACAAGATCCTAACAGGCGGTCAAATGGAACAGTTTATCAAACAATTTAACATTGATATCGTTTTTGTTGAACCGGAAGGCATATCAAAAACGGATGGTATTACCTTTAGTGATTATGAAGAATTAAAGGCAACCAGCTTGATTATTGAGCAAGGTAAGAGGAATGTTTTACTCATTGAAAGCTCTAAAATGAATACCTCATCTTTTGCTAAATTAGAGCAATGGCAAGCTTTTGAGAGTTTGATAACAGATTCGAAACCGGATGAGGAAAACTGTAAGTATTTTGATGCTCAAGGCATTAGGTTGATTTATTAGTAACAAGAAATAGTCATAGGAGGTAACGAAATGACGGTAATGGTTACAGGCGGTGCAGGGTATATTGGTAGTCATACTTTAGTTGAATTATTAGAAGCATCCATAGACGTTGTGGTGGTGGATAACTATAGCAATAGTAAGCCGGAAGCACTAGGTAGAGTCAAGTGTATAACAGGTAAAGATGTCACTTTTTATGAGGTGGATCTTCTGGATGAAAAAGGCATGGAAGTAGTTTTTAAGAAGCATAATATTGAAGCGGTCATTCACTTTGCCGGATTAAAGGCGGTTGGTGAGTCGGTTGCCTTACCTTTAAACTATTATCATAATAATATAACTGGTTCTTTAGTGCTTTTTAAGCTTATGAATCAATATGGTGTCAAGAAGTTGGTCTTTAGTTCGTCGGCAACGGTTTATGGATTAAGCAACATCTCGCCTCTAATCGAAGAATTACCTCTGAGTACGACCAACCCTTATGGCACAACAAAGTGGATGATAGAAAAAATCCTTGAAGATATATACCAAGCAGATCCCACATGGCGGATTGTATTACTACGTTATTTTAACCCTATTGGAGCCCATAAAAGCGGTTTGATTGGTGAGGATCCAAATGGCATACCGAATAATCTTATGCCTTATGTTACACAAGTAGGTATAGGAAAAAGAAAGCAGTTGGGTATTTTTGGGAAAGATTATGATACACCGGATGGTACAGGTGTGCGCGATTATATACATGTGGTGGATTTGGCAAAGGGCCATTTGAGCGCGCTTGCTTACACGACAACGCAACAAGGCATTGAAGCCATTAACCTTGGAACAGGAAAAGGCTATAGTGTTTTAGAGGTGATTAATACTTTTGAAAAGGCTAACGATGTAAAGATTCCATATACCTTTATGGATAGACGTCCCGGTGATATTGGTACTTGTTACGCAGATGTGAGCAAGGCAAAAAAACTATTGGACTGGGAAGCGAAAAGAAGCTTAGAAGATATGTGTAGAGACGCATGGCATTGGCAAAGCATGTATCCGGAGGGTTATGAATCAGAAAATAACCCATGACAAATAATGATATTTTTTAAGAACTATGGTAAAATGTCATTACATGATGGCTGCAACTATAACCCTAATAAATAAGTGAGGTGACCCGATGGGACGTCTAAGATCAATAGAATTGTATATTGCAATTGTTACGACCATTATTCTTGCTGTTTTGTCGGTTGCAATAACCTTTATTCTTGTTACCTTATATGATATTCAAGATCGTACCATGCTTATATCAATGGCAATAGCCATAAATGCGTTGCTCATGATCATATTTAACATGTTGTTATCGGTGAGATTCATGAAAGCGACGAAGGATTTGAAACAAGATCTTCTTTTGAAGGAAATTTTATATGATCTATTCCATCAGACATCATTAAAGCATTCCATAGATGAGACGTGTGATTTGATTCTTAAAGCAGCGATTAGAGCCATACCTTATGCCAAACGAGGTACAATTATGGACGTTACTAGTCCGGATCTGGTACAATTCAAAGCCTATGAAGGTTATAGCCTTGATCAGCTTAACGGCATGAGATTAAACTTAAAAAATACTTACTTATATAAAGAGACGGATGGTAAGATGGATAGGACGATTATCATACCGGATACGGTATCTTATATTAGAAAGCAAAATAAATTGGCCCATATTGATCAGATTATAGTTGAAGATGAGGAGACAATCCGGTCAACCGTATGTACCCCCATTATGGTGAATGGTAAGGTCTTTGGTATGCTGAACGTAGACAGTTGTAAATATGATGCTTTTTCTCAGAAGGAAGTGGATACCCTTGAGATTTTTGCTTATGAGGTCGGCCGGATGATTCGTTATACTCAAGTTATGAATGAGAACATATACTTGTCTAGATATGATGATATGACCAAAATCTATAATAGAGGTTACTTTTATGAGTTGCATAAGAAGATGTATGCCGATTCGGCGATTAAAGATTATATATTTATCGCCACGGATTTAAACAATCTTAAAGAAGTCAACGATACTTATGGTCATGGTGTTGGAGACCGGTTGATACGGCATTTCACTAAAAATGTTTCAAGTTCATTGACTGAAAATTGTGTGTTTGGGCGATATGGTGGTGACGAGTTTAATATTCTATTACCCCATTGGACAAAGAATGAGGCTTATACATTGATTGAGAAAATCAATGAAAAGTTGGCAAATGATCCGATTAAGGCTGGCGAAGATATAATTTTCGTATCCTATAGCTATGGTGTCGTACAATGTCCTGTAGATGAAAAAGATTATAAGGAACTCATTAAGCTTGCGGATCAAAAAATGTATGCTCATAAAAGAGAAATGGAAGCATAGAGTTAAGAGAGTAGAACTTGGCACAATAGTGGATACATACTAATTAAGTGAGAGGTGGCATATAATGCGTTATTTACCGGAAAAAACGATTGAGTATCTTGAAAAAAATGGGTATGATGCCCAGAGAGACCATGATTGTTATGAGGCTCTAAAAAATTATCTTAAAGATGAAGGGCACAAAAAAAATCTTAAGGATTTTTCAAAAAATCTGTTAAACGATTATATGGCACTTATTGGTAAAATGGAGCTCCGTTTCGAAGAAATGTCTCAATTATCAGAAACGGATGCACTGACACAAGTCTTTAATCCGATGAAGATGCAAAGTGTTATCGACATTGAATGGTCAAGAGGGAAGCGTTATCATTCACCTTTATCCTTAATACTTTTTGAAATTGATGGATGGCATGAAATCATAGAAGAACACAATCAGGAGAAAGCTAATCAAACACTTGCAACATTGGCCGGAATGATTAAAAAAAATATTCGTACAACAGATGTTCTAGGTCGTTGGTATGGAGAAGCCTTTATATTGGTTGTGCCCACAACCAATAATGTACAAGCGGAGTGGTTGGCACAAAAACTTAGAAAAACGATTGAAAGTGCAACTTTTGATACGGTCGGTAGTCTGACTTGCTCCTTTGGTGTGGCAGATAGGGATGCAGCTATGGATGTGGATGATTGGGTCATGATACTAGAAATGGCTCTTAGAAAAGCAAAAGAAAAAGGTCGGAATTTGGTTGTCGACTATGAAACTATTACTAATGAAGCTGAATGAAATGGAGGTATTTGTATGAAAAAGAGTAAAATAATTGGTGTAGCAGGTTTAGCAGCTATAGCTGGTGGTGGCTATGCAGCGTATAAAACCATGACAAAGGTCAAAGTTCTTAAAGCATCTTATGATCAAGTTATAGCATTTAACGGATCTGAAAAAAAGTATGAAACATTTGAAGGTGATTCTTATGCAGCGGTATTTGCCGGTGTAGAGATTGACTTAAGTGAAGCGGAAATGGTAGGTGACAGTGCATCTCTTAGAATTTATGCTGAATTTGCCGGTGTGGAGATTACTGTACCCAAGGATTGGAATGTAAAAGTAGATGGTATTGCGGATAAGGCAGGCGTTAGCAACCAGGTGGATTATAGACCAGACGACACCACATCGAAGCGCTTAACCATTGACTATAACATTAAATTTGCAGGACTTGAGATAAAACGTGTTGATCAGGATGATGCGATAGAAATTGAGATTGAAGATGAGCCAAGCTTCGGTAATCCGGATATAGATGATGTTGAAGTTGATACTGAAACAGAGACTGAAACTGAAGCTGAATTTCCAACCCAGTCATAGATAATTTAAATGCCAATGCTAGTATAGGTTGGCTTTTTTTATTTATTTTGCTAGGAGAGAATGCTATAATATCATTATGATAATGATTCTTAAAAAGGAGGCACTGGAATGAAAATATACACAAAAAAAGGTGATCAAGGTTATACCAGCAATATAAATGGAGAACCAATTAAAAAATCAGAGGCACTACTAGAGTTGCAAGGTACCATAGATGAAGGGAATGCGGCCATAGGTTACCTTAGATCCTTAATGGAAGGAAAGCATCCTGAGTTGGAAGATATGCTAAAAGACGTTCAATATGCCCTTTTTAGAATGGGTAGTGATATTACCTATGGCTTTACTCAAAGCCTTATTACAGAAGAAGATGTGTCAGTGCTTGAGACAGAGATTGACAGGAT
The DNA here is from genome assembly GCA_002841495.1 of Firmicutes bacterium HGW-Firmicutes-2. Classification (GTDB taxonomy): domain Bacteria; phylum Bacillota; class Clostridia; order Lachnospirales; family Vallitaleaceae; genus Petrocella. Next base: position 62,896 of record PGZV01000005.1, read on the forward strand.
GACCGAGGTTTTTGGGACTCAGACAACATTTCTTTACTATAATGGTCATCAAACAGCTACTTTTTCTCAGTTTATAAGAAGCATAGTTAGACGTGGGGAAAGAGCATTTGTTAGGGCCTATGTGGGTGATGATTATCCTATGGACTTGAAGTATCTGAACCGACTTGCAGACTATATGTATGCCCTCGGTCGCTATTTGAATCATCTAAATGATGTTGCCGAAGAGAAAATGACCATTCGAGATAAGAGGGCTTGAGTTTCAATTTGTTGTAAGATATGTTAGAATTGAATCTGATTATAATACATGATTCCAGATAGAACGCTTGAATGAATCGAGGAAAAAACATGACGACAAAAGATTCGAAAATAGAATTTGCCCACCTACATGTCCATACCCAATACAGTCTGTTAGATGGCTCCAGTAAAATTGATGAACTCATAAGACAAGTAAAAGATTTGGGTATGAAGAGTATAGCCATAACAGATCATGGTGTAATGTATGGCGTTGTTGACTTTTACGACGAAGCCATTAAACAAGGCATCAAACCAATTATCGGATGTGAAGTCTATGTGGCGAATCGTAAGAGAACAGATAAAGAAACAGGTATTGATAATACCTACTATCATTTGGTACTATTGGCAGAAAATCAAGAAGGTTATCAGAATCTGATGCGTCTTGTATCAGACGGCTTTACGGAAGGTTTTTACTATAAGCCAAGAATTGATTTGGATTTACTTGAAAGATTTAGCAAAGGTATTATTGGACTGAGTGCCTGTTTAGGTGGTCATGTGCCCAATGAAATCCTTAGAGGCGACCGGACACAAGCAAAAGAAGTTGCTAAGACATATAATAGAATTTTTGGACAAGGGAACTTTTTCCTAGAGTTACAAGATCATGGATATGAGGAACAGCATCTTGTCAATAAAGCGTTGATTGAGATGAGTGAAGAACTCTCTATACCACTTGTTGCAACCAATGACGTCCATTACACGTATAAAGAGGATGTGGAAGCGCACGATATCCTTTTGTGCATTCAAACCAATAAAAAGGTGACAGATGAAGACCGTATGCGTTATTCGGGCGGTCAGTTTTATCTAAAGTCACCTGAAGAAATGTCAGTACTTTTTTCTTATGCACCGGAGGCACTTAGAAATACAGCGGAGATAGCAAGGCGATGTCAAGTTGAGTTCGAATTTGGGCAATACAAATTACCCAAGTATGAATTGGATGAAAGCATAGACAAGCGTCTATATATTAAGGATATTTGCTATGAAGGTCTAAAGGAACGGTACGAAATCGTAACAGATGCCCATGAAGAACGACTGAACTATGAGCTCAAGGTTATTGAAGAGATGGGTTTTATTGACTATTTTCTCATTACCTGGGATTTTATCAAGTTTGCCAGGGACCATCACATTATGGTGGGTCCGGGTCGTGGTTCTGCTGCTGGAAGTTTGGTTTCCTATTGTTTGAAGATCACGGATATTGACCCATTAAAATATAACCTGTTGTTTGAACGATTTTTGAATCCTGAACGGATCAGCATGCCGGATATTGATATAGATTTTTGCTATGAACGTAGACAAGAAGTGATTGACTATGTTGTCAAAAAATATGGTGAAGACAAGGTTGCTCAGATTATTACCTTCGGAACAATGGCTGCAAGAGCGGCTATTAGAGATGTGGGGCGTGCACTTGATATGCCTTATAACGAAGTGGATAAGGTTGCCAAAATGATTCCTCAGGAGCTAAAAATCACCATCGACAAGGCACTGAAGATGAACAGAGAACTTCAAAGTCTGTACGATGAAGATGAACACGTTAAGTATTTGATTGATATGTCAAAACGCTTAGAAGGATTAACCAGACATAGTTCGACTCATGCGGCCGGTGTGGTCATTTGCGATCGTGCTGTTAATGAATATGTACCACTTAATACCAATGATGATGCAGTAACGACCCAATTTACCATGAATACCCTAGAACGATTGGGGTTATTAAAAATGGATTTTTTAGGTCTTCGTACTTTGACAGTTATACAAGATGCCATTCTAAATGTTAAAAAATCACAGGGCATTCAACTGGATATGAACCGCATTGATGACAATGATTCTAAGGTTTTTGAGTTGATCGGGACCGCTAAAACCGAAGGGGTATTTCAACTTGAAAGTGATGGCATGAAGAATTTCATGAAGGACTTAAAGCCACAAAGTCTTGAAGATATTATTGCAGGGATATCGTTGTACCGACCGGGCCCTATGGAATTTATACCGGCCTATATTCAAGGTAGCCGACACGCTAAAGACATTACCTATGACTGCCCCCAGCTTGAACCGATTCTTAAGCCGACCTATGGTGTTATTGTCTATCAAGAACAGGTTATGCAGATCGTTAGAGATCTGGCAGGTTACACTTTAGGACGTAGTGACTTAGTTCGCCGTGCGATGTCTAAGAAAAAAGAAGATGTGATGTTAAAAGAACGGGCGAACTTTATATACGGCAACAAAGAAGAAGGCGTACTTGGATGTGTGAACAACGGTATTGATGCATCTGCAGCCAATAAAATATTTGATAAAATGACGGATTTTGCAAAATATGCTTTTAACAAGTCCCATGCAGCGGCTTATGCCATCATTGCATATCAAACTGCTTGGCTCAAAGCTTATTACCCTGTGGAATTCATGGCAGCCTTACTCACTTCTGTTATGTTTGGTGGGGGTAAGGTAGCAGAATATATTTATAGCCTTAAAGGCATGGGTATAGAAGTGCTGCCGCCGGATATTAATGAAGGCTATTATAACTTTTCAGTTTCTAAGGGTAAGATTCGATATGGCTTAGCGGCTGTGAAGAATGTTGGAAGAGGTGTGATTGAGCATATGGTTGCTGAGAGAGAAGCAGGTGGCCCTTTTGTATCTTTGACGGATTTTTGTACCCGAATGGATGCAAAAGACCTTAACAAACGTATGATGGAAAACCTGATCTATGCCGGTGCTTTTACATCACTTGGTGGCACAAGAAAACAATACATTCATAATTATAAGTTTGTACTAGAAGCCATCAACCATGAAAAGAAAGCGACGATTAACGGTCAGATTAATCTATTTGATCTTACAGAAGAACTACAAGAGAACAAAGCTGATCGGTTTGAAGTGGTGGGTGAATTCTCCAAAGAACAATTATTAACTTATGAAAAAGAAGTCATGGGCATATATTTATCAGGGCACCCTCTAGAAGATTATGCAGACGTTTTAAAAAGGGTCCTGACCAACAAAAGCTTGGATTTTCAACCTTTGATAGATGGTACCTTCAAAGTGACCGATGGTACATTGGTTAAATATGGTGGTATCATCAGCAATAAAGTGGTTAAGACGACAAGAAATAACCAGACAATGGCATTTCTTAGTGTGGAAGACCTTTTTGGTACCGTTGAAGTTGTGGTGTTTCCAAATGATTATGAGGTCAATCGACATTATTTAAATGAAGATGAAGTCGTTATTGTGAAAGGTAGGGTGTCCACTCAAGAGGATCAAGACGGTAAAATTATCTGTCAGACTATTAAGCGCCTTGAAGACGTTTTAAGAGAAGTTCTATACATCCAGTTTGACGACTTAGAGCATTATCAGTCCGTCATTAAACAAATTACACCCTTATTGCAAGCAGAGCAGGGAGAGACGCCGGTTGTTGCTTATCTAAAGGACACCAAACGTAAAAATGACTTTGGCGGTAATTACCTGGTTACCATTAAGCCCAGTTTGATTGAAGAACTGGAAGCTTTAATGGATAAGGATAATGTCAAAGTTGTGAAAAGTCTATTGAAATTCTAAAGAATGTGGTATACAATATAGCGTGAGAAAATGAGAAACTTAGTGAGGCATAGTTGAGTGTAAGAGCTCAATGAAAATGTGGAGGAAAGAAGATGTCAAAAGAGATTAAAACCATTGGTGTATTAACAAGTGGTGGTGATGCACCGGGTATGAATGCAGCAATAAGAGCCGTTGTTCGTACTGCATTAGCACGCGGGAAAAGAGTTATGGGTATTAGAAAAGGTTATCAAGGGCTCATCAATGGCGATATATTTGAAATGGATGCAAGAAGTGTTTCAGATACCATCCAAAGAGGTGGTACTATGTTATATACAGCGCGTTGTATTGAGTTTCTACAACCGGAAGTACAACAAAGAGGTGCCGATATGTGTAAGGTATTTGGCATCGACGGATTGGTTGTTATTGGTGGTGACGGTTCTTTCAAAGGTGCCGGTAAATTAGCAAATCTAGGGATTAATACGATTGGGATTCCAGGTACCATTGATCTTGATATTGATTGTACAGATTATACCATTGGTTTTGATACGGCTGTTAATACGGCTATGGAGGCCATTGATCGGCTTAGAGATACCTCGACTTCCCATGAGCGTTGTTCGGTTGTAGAAGTTATGGGTCGTGATGCAGGGTACATTGCTTTATGGTGTGGTATTGTGAATGGTGCGGAATATGTATTTCTACCGGAAGTTGAGAATATAAAAGAAGAAGAACTGATTGAAAAAATATTGATGAACCGTAAAAAAGGTAAGCGTCATAACCTAATTATCATGTCAGAGGGCGTTGGTGGTTCGGATGAGCTGGCTAAAAGAATAGAAGCGGCTACAGGTATTGAAACCAGAGCAACGATTCTAGGTCATTTACAAAGAGGTGGTAGCCCAACTGCAATCGATCGTATGCATGCATCCATGATGGGCGCTTATGCTGTAGATTTGATATGTAAAGGTGAAAGCAATCGTGTGGTTGGCTTTAAAAACAATACTTATGTTGATTTTGATATTGAAGAAGCTTTGGCGATGCAAAAAGATATTAGTAGTAGACAATATGAGGTTAGTCAGATGTTGGAGACCAGATAAAAGAATGGTTTTATGCAGTGAGTCCCATGAAAACCCTTCCAGAAATTAATTTAGCAGTGAGTGTTTATTTTATCTGACCTTTGAAGGGAAGGTGAAATGAATACTTACTGTTTTTTATACCCTTTTTTATGTTATAATTAATCTTGTGCTCATGGCTATTAGTAGAGGGTAGGTGATGGTGTGTTGTGTTCTCAGTGTAAAGCAGAACTAAAAGACAATGAGACTGTTTGCCATGTTTGTGGGCATAGAAAGCCTAACATGGAGGATGTGGATTTAATTATCAACAGTCTTATAGAAGAAGATATTATGGGGGCTTCAGAAGGTATAGAAGTCGATGATGGGGACAGGGAAAAGAAGCGTTGGTTTGGTAAATCTAAGGGAACAAATACAGAGAATAGAATGGTCCAAGGGATTCGGTATATGATTTTTGTATCGATTATTCTTTTTATTGTAGCCTTGTTTATGAATTGGTTCACTATATCCGGTACGACCGTTGATTATGGATTTGTCAACAACGCGTTCACTCAGAAATATTTTCAAGATACAGAGGATGAACCTTTTATTGAGTTTTCAGGATATGACCTGTTTAACTACAGCAGATCTACAAGGGATGAACATCAAATGATTATGGGATCAGATGGTGACTTCGTTATTTCAAGTGGATCAGTTATACATATGTATATCATGTTGGCTATGGCTGTATTGATGGTAACAAGCCTTGTTGCCTGTTGTGTAGCATTCTTGCTTAAAACATTTACGGGAATTGCTATGATAAGGAATCTGGCGATTGTGAACCTGGTTATAATTGGTCTGAATTATACCTTTCTAAATATTACTTTTTTAAGTGCCATAGCGATTCGGGCTAAATCGGTCATTAATCAGCAAAAAGATTTTGGGACTTTGCATTTGACCTTTAATGGTATATCTCATGACCAATATTTTTATACATATAAAGTAGCGGAAAATTCAGGATTTTATGGTACAATAATAGCACTAGGTATATGGTTAACACTTTCGATCATACTATATGAAATGAAAAACAGTGAAAAAGTGAGAGCTATAGAAAATGGTGAAATAGATGAAGTATTATAAGGAGGTAAGATAGTGAATTTGTTTGTTAATGAATATGAAATTAGTGATGATAAGAAGAGGCTTCAATTGAATGTTGTTCATGAATTATTAAAAGGCACATACTGGGCTAAAGACCGTTCCATTCAAGTCATAGAAAAAAGTGTGGCTAATTCTATATGTTACGGTGTATATTTAGAAGATAAAATGGTAGGTTTTGGTAGAGTTGTTACGGACTATGCTACCATGTATTGGGTTGCAGATATTGTTATTGATGAAGCCCACAGGGGTAAAGGTCTTGGTAAGGCAATGATGAATTGTATTGAAGAAAATAAAGATATAGAAGGTCTAATGGGCATATTGGCAACGAGAGATGCTCATGGGCTTTATCAGAAGTATGGCTTCATGCAAGATCCGGAAAAGTTTATGAAAAAACCTAGGCTAGAGTAATTAATAGGAATTATGGATTGACTTTTAATTAGGACATAGGTATAGTTAAACAAAGAATATATAAAATCATATAGCATGGAAGTCGGTTAAAAGCCGACACAGCCACCGCTACTGTAATGACGACTGAAACACTGGCCATATAGGCGAATCACTGATGAAAATCGGGAAGATGTGTGGAGGGTTGATGTCTAAGTCAGGATACTTGCTTTATGATTTGTTGATTCCAAATTTCGTGTGGAAATAATGGGACTTTTATTTTACCTTTCTTTAAAAGTGCTCATTGGAAGGAGTAAAATGGCAAAGAATATCATGTTACAAGGGACTGGGTCAACTGTAGGGAAAAGTGTAATTACAGCAGCGCTTTGTCGCATATTGAGTGATGAAGGTTACAAGGTTGCCCCATTTAAATCACAAAACATGGCTCTTAATGCTTATGTTACAAGAGAAGGTAAAGAAATGGGTAGAGCACAGGTGGTTCAAGCTGAGGCGGCTAGAATAGAACCACATGTTAATATGAATCCTATATTACTAAAACCAACCAGTGACATGGGAAGCCAGGTCATTGTGAATGGTGAAGTTTATATGAATTTGTCTGCATTGGATTATTATCGTCATAAAGAAAAGCTGATGGCGGAAGTGAAAAAAGCTTATAGGATCCTAGATGAAGCTTATGAGATTATCGTTATCGAAGGTGCCGGCAGTCCGGCTGAAATCAATCTTAGAAAAAATGATATAGTAAATATGGGCTTGGCTGAGGAAATTGATACACCGGTTATCTTGATTGGAGATATTGACAAGGGCGGCGTATTTGCTTCAATATATGGGACTTATATGCTATTGTCACCATCTGAACAAAAAAGGATAAAAGGTTATATTATCAATAAATTCCGAGGTGATGTAACACTTTTAGAACCTGGTATAGAGATGTTTTATGAACGTTTACCGATTCCCTGTCTTGGCGTGATACCATTTGAACCTATTGCTGTAGATGACGAAGACAGTGTGACGGAGCGGTTTGTAAGTCGAAATACATGTCCAATACAGGTTGGTGTTGTAAGACTACCCTATCTGTCCAATTTTACAGATTTTACGCCTTTTGAATTGGAACCGGACGTAGGTGTACAATACATCTTTACGCAAGATGATTTCGAGAAATCGGATCTGATTATTTTGCCCGGAAGTAAAAGTACCATAAAAGACCTTGAGTATATTAAGCGTCTCAAAATGGATGTATGGATTAAAGAAGCACACCGTCAAGGCAAAATTATTATAGGTATTTGTGGTGGCTACCAAATGCTAGGACAAGAGATCAAAGACCCTTTACATGTAGAAACGGGTCAGGACTATATAGAAGGTCTTGGACTGCTTGAGATGACTACTACTATGATGCCGGATAAAACAACGATTCAGTCGGAAGGTGAAGTTCTAAACTGTCCCACAGGTATAAATAACACAAACCAGAAAGTAAAAGGCTATGAAATACATATGGGGGTATCAACTTACTCACAAAACATGCGACCTTTTCTAAAGCTGAACGATCAGTTGGACGGTTGCATGAACGAAGCGGGTACAGTATGTGGCACCTATTTACATGGCCTTTTTGATATGGACAGTTTTAGACATGGATTACTGTCAGCCATTAGAAATGAGAAGGCGATGGAACAACAAGATGTTGTGAATTTTGCTCGGTTAAAAGAAGAAGCTTATGATCATTTAGCAAAACTGGTTAAACAAAATATAGATATGGATCAAATCAAGGCGATTGCAGGTATAGTATGAATCTATTTTTTGTATTGTTGACGGTTACTTTTTTGGACTATGTAATTGGTGACCCACCCAATTGGCCCCACCCTATTATATATATTGGAAAGCTCATCTCATGGTTTGAAAAGTTATTGAGAAAGCACGGATTGGCGACAAAGTTTGGTGGTTTGATTCTTTTCATAGTAACGGTATGGATCACATTAGGTACCTTGACAATCATTCTGGGTATATTCAGCAAAGCCGGAAAAGTCATTGAAGGGATTGTTGTTATATATTTTTTAACATCAGCACTAGCGGCTACTTGCTTGAAAAAAGAAGTAATGAAAGTGGCTTATGCTTTAGAAAATGGCACGATAAATGAAAGTCGAATTGCCCTTTCCTATTTAGTGGGTAGAGACACGCAAACATTATCTCATGATGCGATTATAAAAGGCACAGTAGAAACAACGGCAGAAAATACCATTGACGGTGTTATTGCGCCACTTTTCTATATGGTCATAGGTTTAATCTTAGACTGTCCGGTACAAATGGTATTTTTATATAAAACCATAAATACATTGGACTCGATGGTTGGGTACATACAGGAACCTTATACACAGATTGGCTATGTCTCAGCAAAAATGGATGATTTGGTTAATTTAATCCCGGCTAGACTTGGGAGTTTCTTGATGTTACTATCCGGCATTTTTCTTAGATTAGATGTGAAACAAGGCCTAAGAATATGGAAAAGGGATAGTAGAAATCACAAAAGCCCCAATGCCGGGCATCCGGAATCTGTAGTAGCTGGACTCCTTGGTATTCGTCTTGGCGGAACCCATACTTATTTTTCTCAAGTTCTTGAAAAACCCACAATTGGTGATCCGATTAGGAACCCGGAGCTTCAAGATATAGAGATGACCACCCATATCATGTATGTTGCAGAGTTGATGATGATCATATTAAGTGGTATTTTATTGTTGTTCATAAGATAGGAGAGAAAATGTTAAAACATGGTGGTTATGCAAAAGGTATCTTAGATTTTAGTGTGAATGTGAATCCTTGTGTTACCCAAGCCTTACTTATGCCATATATGGAAGAGGCAGTGGGTGAGATTGGTCGATATCCAGATATTTTGGGCAATAGTCTCGTAGAGAAAATAGCAGAGACAGAAAAAATTTCAGTTGACCATATCATCGTAGGTAACGGTGCCAGTGACTGTCTTTATACCTGCGCAAGAGCTCTTAAACCTCAGACAGTGCTTATTATTGAACCGACTTTTACAGAGTATAGGCGCGCTTTTGAAGGGGTAGGTAGCCATGTTCTTTCCTTAAGTATCAATCTATCAGAACATCCGGATAGTATAGAAGAGAAACTCATACATCAGATTAGAAAAATCAAGAGCGATATGGTTGTACTATGTAATCCCAACAATCCGACCGGTGGCGTTTATAGTGAAGCATTCATTGAACAAATTATAAAAATACAAGCTTCACATAAGGGTTTTGTACTTATAGACGCCTCGTTTAGACAATTTGAAGGATTACCTACTTATTTCGATGAAAAACGCTGGAACTTAATTGTGCTCATGTCTTTAACGAAGTATTATGGTGTTCCGGGACTGCGATGTGGTTACTTGATGGCCACTAAGTCAGTGATTATGGCTATGAAAGAACATCAGGTACCATGGTCCGTTAATAGTCTGGCACTTGAGGTTATGCCTCGTCTCATAGAAGATAAAGAGCTGAACAAGGCGACACAAGAATGGTATCAGGCAGAAAAAAGTAAAATGGTAAAGGCTTTGTCAGATTTATCCTTTACTAAGCCTATGAAGAGTCATGCTAACTTTATATGTTGCAGATTGTCAAATGTATCAGGGTATGATTTAAACCAATGGTTACTCAAACAAGTACCACCCATGGCCCTTCGGACTTGTGATGATTTTGTGGGTATGGGCGATGCATTTATACGAATCGGTCTTAAAGATGCTCTTAGTAATGACCGACTCATTGAAGCTCTAAAACATTATGAGGAGGAAGTCTATGGGTAAGATCATTATGGTAACCGGTGGAGCACGAAGTGGAAAATCCGGTTTCGCAGAAAAAAAAGTTCTGGAAATAGGTAATAAGATCGGATACATGGCTACAGCGGTTATTACCGATGAGGATATGGCAAAGCGTATTGAGCACCATAAAGCTTCGAGACCAAAAGAATGGCCGACTTTTGAGCGGTATAAAGCCTTTGAAGTATTGAAAAGGGATGAAGAGTTCTTAACATGTGACACATTGATTTTTGATTGTGTTACGACAGCTGTGACGAGTATTATGTTAGATGAACCGGTTGACTATGACAAAGACAGTCAAGAGGTTATGGATAAAGTTGAAGTGCAGGTGAAAAAAGAGCTGGTAGCCTTATTGGATATGGTGACGGAAACAGGACAGAATCTGGTACTTGTAACCAATGAAGTTGGACTTGGCATCGTACCAGCTTATCGACTGGGTAGTATTTTTAGAGATATTGCAGGTAGAATGAATCAATATCTAGCCAGTAGAGCGGATGAAGTTTATTTTATTGTATCAGGTTTACCGATGACACTGAAACATAGTTTATGATGCTGTGAGGTTCAATGATGAAATCCTTTATTATGATGTTAACCTATATCACCAGAATACCTTATCCTGTTAACTTAGAATATGATGAGCAAACATTTGCTAAAGGCCTTTACGCCATGCCTGTTATTGGTATTTTTATTGGATTGGCTATGGCGGGTGTGATGTGGATTCTAAAAGAACAGATACCTCAAGTGAAGGCTTTTGTAATCATACTCATATACCTTGTTATGGTAGGCGGTCTTCATTTAGATGGTTTGGCAGACTATATGGATGGTATATTCAGTGGAAGAACCAAAGATAGAATATTGGAAATCATGGGCGACAGTCGTATCGGTAGCTTTGGTGTTGTTGGTCTGTGCCTGTATTTTCTAGGTATGTATATTGGATTACAAAATAGCAGTTGGCAGGTCGTTCTATTAGCACCTGTGGTAGCCAGAACAATGGCGGTATGGGTGATTGGTTTTGGTACATACGCTAAAGAGGAAGGTATGGGCCAAGGTCTTATTGAGTATGGAAGACCTTGGCATGGTATCATTATATTTTTTATACTAGTGACAGTTTTATATATTTGGCAACCCGCTCTTATAAAGTCCGTTGTAGTAACACTTCTTGGAACGGTTTTATTACTTAGATGGACAACCAAGCAAATGGGCGGCATCACTGGTGATGTCATTGGTGCAGTGATTGAAAGTACACAAGTTTTTTGGTTGTTATCCATCATTTTGATTGGAGGTTAAGGCATGCGTTTTATATTTCTACGACATCCTGAAACAACAGCAAACGAGAAAAATCTTATATATGGAAAAACCGATTATCCTTATACAAAAAGAGGGCAGCAACAATTTGAGGAAGCTTTGGACTATGTAGAGCGGTTTAGATTTGATAAGATCTTAACCAGTCCTCTTGGAAGGGCCTATGAACTAGCAAGTGCTGTGGCTTCAAAAATGAGTAAGGAACTGATCGTTCATGAAGAATTGGAAGAGATGAATTTTGGCATTTTTGAAGGGTTAACAGAGGATGAAGCGATGATTAAATATCCGGATGTTCATCAGGCATTTGTTGAAAGCTTTGAGACAACTTTGTTTCCGGAAGGTGAGAGTTTTGATGTTTTTAAGAACCGTGTTGAAGGATTTGTTAATCACTACAGACAATCAGAGATGGACTGGCTGGTTGTAAGTCATGGAGGTGTTATTCGAACTGCAATAGAATATTTACTTGATAATAAATCCGGGCTTTCATGGCATTTGGAAATAGGCAATTGTTCGATCATTGAGATTCATATTAATGAGGGTAAACCTTCTATTATTAAGAATATATTGAACCCATAAGAGAAAAGGAGATTATTTATGAAAATAACAACGAAGGAATTGGTAACAACAGGGCTGATGATTGCTATGGCTGCTGTACTGGCACAGTTTCCGATTTATGGAAGTATTGCTTTTGACGCTTTGCCGGCTTTTTTAACAGCGGTTATGGTTGGTCCGATACTTGGCGGTCTAGTGGGGTTCATCGCCCACTTACTGGTAGCGATGTTCACAGGATTCCCATTTTCCTTACCCCTTCATCTGCTTATTGCAGTTTTGATGTTTGTGAGTTGCTATGTTTATGGCAAAGTACGTCAGAGTCATAATAGATATTTGGCCATGGCTTTAGGTATTATTATGAATGGACCGGTGTCACTCGCCCTTATTTCAATATTTGCTAAGATTTTGGGTATGCCTTTTTCTGGCATGATCATGTTTTCAACCTTGATTTTACCTCTACTGGTAGGATCAATGGTCAACATCGTTGTAGCGGATATCGTCTATAGCATCATCAAAGAAAAAATAAAAATAAGGGTGTGAGTTGAATTAAATGATGAATTATAGAGATATTCAGCTTATTGATCAAGATGATAAAAACTTTATTGCCGTTGCTTGTGATGTGTCAGGTGGTATTGGTGAAAAGCCTAACGACCTTATTCGTGTGAGTAATGAAGTGGCAGGGTATTATGCCGCTGCAGTTCCTTTAATTGAATTACTCAGCATTCGTGGGACACCTATAAGTGTGGTCAACACCTTATCTGTTGAGATGAATCCATCCGGACAGGCTATTATAATGGGTATAAAAAAGGCGCTGAAGGAAATCGGTGTGGATGAAGGGTGCTTGACCGGCTCCACAGAAGATAACATAGAAACCAGTATGACAGGAATTGGTGTAACGGTTATTGGTGAAGTTGAGAAAAAAGCCATACGCGACAAATTGCCTATGAGGGGACAACAGGTCTATCTTGTGGGATTGCCAAAGATGGGCAAGCAACTCCTTGAGGAAGAAATTGAAGGGCAATATGGGGAAATCATCACCCTAGATTGGGTAAAAAAAATCAGCAAATATCCACAAATCGGTCATATGTTACCGGTAGGTTCCAAAGGTATCAGATATGAAGTCGAGACCCTAGCAAAAACCAACGGCTTAGGTTGTATGCTAAAATCCAATCTGGACATTAATCTTGATGCTTCAGCCGGACCGGCTACATGTATGTTGGTATGTATGTACAGTAGAGATGAGATGTTTATGACCATGCAAACCAAGCAACCGATTAGGCAAATTGGTTTGTTGTTATAGATATTTAAAATAACGGTATGAGTTTTGGGCTTTTACCAAAGAATGGAGAAAATATGAAATCAAAAATATCAAAACATGTATTAATAATCCTATTAACAATGATAACGATTGTGCTTTTACTGGCAGCTTGTGCCAAAGATGATGTAATCATAGAGGAGAAAATACCAATAGTAAGCGATGACAGTAGTGAGACCTATCCGATGACCATAGTAGACAAATTCGGTGATTCAGTGGTTATTGAGAAGGCACCGAATACTTTGATTTCTTTATCACCTGAGATTACAGAAATTATATTCGCATTAAACGCCGGTGAGCTTATGATTGGTCGGTCATCCTATTGTGATAATCCCATAGAAACTAAAGATATTCAAGATTTTGGCACGCTTTTTGACTTGAATGTAGAAAGTATCGTAGAAGCGAACCCAGATGTTCTCTTCCTATCGTCCATGGCTTCTGAGGACTTAGCATCGAACCTTAAAAACCAGGGTATTACTGTCGTAATACTGGACAAAGACAGTACTCTAGAAGGTACTTATGCGTATTATCAAACAGTTGGCCAGGTTATTAACAGAAATGATGAAGCTAAGGCATTAGAAGAAAAAGTCGGGGCACAGATTGAGGCGGTCAAATTAGCAGTAGCAGGCTTAACGCCACCAACGGTTTACTATGTTGTGCATGCTGCAGAAGGCGTAGATACTACAGCTACAGGTGATACTTTTATTCATGATATGATTACGTTGGCAGGTGGAGATAATGTGGCCAAAGATGGAACAGACTGGATGTATAGCCTTGAAAAAATAATAGAAAAGAACCCTGATCTTATGTTATGTTCCCAATACTGGGATACAAAAGCCAGTATAGTAAAACTTGAAGGCTATAAAGAACTGGATGCTATTAAAGAAGATCGTCTATATGAAGTGGATGAGAATATGATTGTAAGACAAGGTCCAAGGATAGGAGACGCTATAGAAGTTATGGCGCGATTATTCCATCCGGAAGCCTTCTAAAGTAGATGAATCGGGGTACAATATGAGAAGACCAATGACAAAAATGAATTTCATTATCGCTATGGCCTTATTGTTACTCACTATTGCTGTTGCGGCTACTATGGGGAGTGCAAACATATCCCTTAAGGATTTCATAGGGACCATTTTTAGTAAATTCCCAATTATTGGTTCTTATTTTGAAACCACTGGGAGTTATGAAACCATTATTTTTAATCTGAGACTTCCAAGAATTATATTGGCGCTTTTAGCCGGTATGGGTCTTTCAGTGACCGGATGTGTATTTCAAGGTGTTTTTTCTAATCCAATGGCAGAGCCATATTTATTAGGTGTTTCCTCAGGGGCTGCATTTGGTGCGACTCTTGCAGCTGTTATGCAGATACAAATGCGTTTTTTATCCTTTACGACGGTTTCTCTTTTTGCATTTATAGGTGCCATAACGGTTATGCTTCTGATTTATAAATTAGCGGTAGTAAAAGGTGAATTGCCGGTTTCGGTGTTACTTTTATCCGGCTTAGCGGTGAATTACTTTTTAAGTGCCCTCATTACGCTCATTATGACGTTTAATCAAGAACAAGTTGAATCTGTATACTTTTGGACTTTAGGCAGCTTTAAAAATGCTTCATGGGATAAGGTGTTGCTTGTATTTTTGGTGGTTGGTATAAGTATTGTATATATCTACAAGCACAGTGGTGAACTGGACATGATTATGATGGGGGATGAACAGGCAAAATCTGTTGGCGTAGAGGTCGATAAGCTTAAGAAACGGCTTCTAATAGTAAGCTCTCTGGTTGCAGCTGTGATTGTAGCCTCCAGTGGTATTATCGGATTTGTAGGCTTAATTATTCCTCATGGTGTAAGATTAATAACTGGTCCAAGCCACAGGAAGCTGATACCTATGGCGGCCATAAGTGGTGGTATATTCTTAATTATTTGTGATACCATTGCAAGAGTAACGCTCAGTAACAAGGAACTTTCTGTAGGGATCATAACAGCTTTGTGTGGCGTGCCTTTCTTTTTATGGCTGTTATATAAGCATCGAAAGTTGGTGAGCTAATGGGTTACGAAATACCTTTACAGGTAAAAAACTTAAGCTTTGCTTATGACAGGCAAGACGTATTACACCTGGTTGAAGGTGATTTCTATCAAGGTACTTTTTATGGAATTGCCGGTCCTAACGGCTCCGGAAAATCTACGTGGTTGAAGCTTATGGCCGGGCTAAACAATTGTCCACACAACCGTATTCATATTTTCGGTCAAGATATCCATAAGATGCCGCGCATGACTTTAGCAAAAAAAATTAGTTTTGTACCTCAAATGTTTAATATGAAATATGCTTTTACAGTTGAGGAAGTCGTCATGATGGGTCGATATCCGTATACAAACAGAATGACCAACATTACAAAAAAGGATTACGACATGGTGGAAACCACACTTTTGGAAACGAATCTGATGCCTTTAAGGGACAGACATGTTAATGAACTGAGTGGTGGTGAGCTTCAACGGGTGGTTATTGCAAGAGCCATTGCTCAAGATACGGATATTATTCTTCTTGATGAACCTATTTCTCACCTAGATATTCATTATCAGTATGAAATCATAGCCTTATTAAAAGAAATCTGCAGGAAGCAGAATAAAATAGTGATATCTGTTTTGCATGATCTGAACATTACCATGAACCATTGCGATCATATTTTTCTTATGAAAGAGGGTCAGATTATTAAGCAGGGGGAGCCTCTTAAGATACTGACTGAAGAGAATATAGATGAGGTTTATAATTTGAAAGTGAATATGCTTATAAATCATGATAAGAAATGGATTACTTGGTAGAAGTTTCGCTTTAGAAATAAACAGTCTCAAAAAACCCATAATGATAATGGGGTTAAGTTTCTGGTAATAATCGTAGATGTAACACACAGCTTTTTCTTGCCTTACACTTCGTACGGTCAGCGGAAAAGCTGTGTATCACATCTACTCGGTAATAGGTCGTCATTTCGTCAATAAAAAGCACTGCTCAATCATCCTTCCTTTTTTACATCCTGTAAAAATGAAGGACGTTCTACATCCATGTAGAACTGTGATTGATCAGTGCTTTTTCTTTCCTCATTCGGTGCCGCATGTGCGTCATTTCATTAGGCTTTAATTCTTATAAATAATTGATGTGCTAAAGTAACAGTTAGATTCTCTGAATCAGACTCTTTGAACTTGTTAGACAGCAGAGTCTAATTGTCGTCCTATACGCCTAATTTGTATTGGTGAGTAGAAGAAAATCTAAGTTGGGCAAGCCAACATCGACCATGAAGTTCCTGGAACAGTGTGTATGACTTAAGCAAGACAGCAGGAAGCTGTCCGCCGACTTTTGGTGCATGGATGCACCAACCGGAGGCCGTAGTCATACACACTGTGGAAGGGTTTTCATGGGACCCAGTTTATAATAACCTATACCAGGTGATGTTCCTTCTCATACTTTTGAATCTTATCTTCTTTTAGTAAAGTGAGTCCGATATCATCAAGACCATTTAATAACTTATGCTTGTGGAAAGGGTTTATATCAAACTTGATTTCTAACCCGTCACTGTCTTTGATGGTTTGCGCTTCAAGATCCACTTCTAACTTATAGCCTTCTTTTGCATAGGTTTTTTCAAATAATATATCCATCATGCTGTTTTCTAGTTCTATTGGAAGGATACCATTATTGAAACAATTATTATGAAAAATATCCGCATAACTTGGAGCAATGATGACTTTAAAGCCATAGTCTTCTAAAGCCCAAGGTGCATGTTCTCTAGAAGAACCGCAACCGAAATTAGCTCTGGATATTAAGACGGAAGCGCCTTCATATCTTGGCATATTAAAGATGGAATCTTCAATGGGTTGATTTTGTTCATCGTATCTAAACTCATAAAAAACATACTGCCCAAAACCGCTGCGTTCTATACGTTTTAGGAATTGTTTGGGGATGATGGCATCTGTGTCTATATTGGTTCGATCGATTGGCATAACAATGCCATTAATTTTTTTATAGGGTTCCATGATGATACCTCCTTAAGCTTCTAATGCTTCGATTTTTCTGATTACGGTTAGATGTTGAAGCACAACGCTCCTTAGGCTGTAGATAATCCGGATTCATGGCCAAGCACATGCTACATCCGGATTCACGCCATTCAAAACCTGCTTCAATAAAAATCTGATCAAGACCTTCGGCCTCTGCAGCAAGCTTAACTTTTTGTGAGCCGGGAACCACAAGTGCTGTGACACCATCAGCTACTTTGCGACCTTTGGCTACTTTTGCAGCCGCACGAAGGTCTTCTATACGTCCGTTGGTACAAGAACCGATGAAAGCATAATCAATTTTAATATCTGACATAGGTGTGCCGGGTGTAAGGCCCATGTACTCAAGGGCGTTTTCACAAGATTTTTGATCATCTGCTGACTCAAAATCATTAGGAGATGGGACAACATCACTGATACTGGCACCCATTGAAGGACTTGTACCCCAAGTGACTTGAGGCTCCAAAACATTTAGGTCAAACTCTAAAGTTGCATCATAGATTGCATCATCATCTGAAGCCAAAGCTCTCCAAACGGTGACAGCATCTTCATAAGCATCGTCTTTAGGTGCGTGTGGTCGCCCTTTCAAATAGTTAAAAGTTGTATCATCAGGAGAGATAAGACCAGCTCTTGCACCGGCTTCAATAGCCATGTTGCAGATGGTCATACGCTCTTCCATCGTCATTTGTCGGATGGCTTCGCCTGTGAATTCAACAACATGACCTGTCCCGAAATCCGTACCATATTGGCTGATAATACCAAGTATAACGTCTTTAGCCGTAACGCCATATCCTAGACGACCAAGTATTTTAACATTCATGGTTTTGGATTTAGATTGTTGTAAACATTGTGTCGATAAAACATGTTCCACTTCACTCGTACCGATTCCAAAAGCTAAGGCACCGAAAGCACCATGGGTAGCCGTATGGCTATCGCCACAAACAATAGTTTTTCCAGGATGGGTTAAACCCAGTTCAGGGCCGATTACATGAACGATACCTTGATCAGGGCTATCCAGTCCGTATAAAGTCACACCAAATTCAGCACAATTCTTTTCCAAAGTTTGAATTTGAACCTTTGATATTGGATCTGTGATGTTATATCGATCCTTGGTTGGAACATTATGGTCCATGGTTGCAAATGATAGATTAGGTCTTCGAACTTGGCGGTTAGAAAGTCTTAGGCCTTCAAAAGCCTGAGGTGAGGTCACCTCATGTAATAAGTGAAGGTCGATGTATAATATTCCCGGTTTGCCAGTTTCTTGATCCACGAGGTGATTGGCCCAAATTTTTTCATAAATAGTTTTGCCTGACATAGTAATCATCCTTTCATCCATTGTAATGCCTTCAAATACAAGACGTTTACATTTTATACTATCCATTGTATACTTTTAATAGATATAAATAAAATAACTATTATTGATAGGTTACATAACAATATGAAAGCATTTCAAAGGCAGCTAAAGCTTTATTTGTTTCTCAACCGGCAATTAGTAAATCCATAAGGAACTTAGAGACGGATTTAGGCGTCTTACTATTTGTAAGACATGCTAAAGGTGTTACTCTAACGAAGGAGGGGCAGTTACTATATGATCATGTAGCCACCGCTTTTCGACAAATACACGAAGGAGAAAAACTTTTACATCAACTGAGAGATAGGTCTTTTGGTGCCATTAGAATCGGTATCAGTAACACTTTATGCAAGTATTATTTTATGCCGTTTTTGAATAGGTTTCATCAAGTATACCCTAAACTTAAGATAGAGATTGTGAATAGAACCAGTTTAGAAACCATGAAGCTTTTGGAGGAAGGTTTTTTAGACTGTGCCATTATCAGTGATATAAAATCTGAGCAGACATTAGAGTACATTGAATTAATGAAGATTCAAGATATATTTGTATCCAGACAGCGCCCGCCAAAAGAAGTGATTCCTCTCAAAGATTTGGAAAAGTACCCTATGCTCTTACTGGAACGTAACAACGCTACAAGGGATCACTTAGAACGTTTTCTTGAGCAACATCATGTTGTTTTAAATGTTGATATTGAAATCAGTAGTATGGAGTTTTTAGTGGAGTTTGCAAAAATAGGCTTGGGGGTGGCATCAGTGATTGGAAATTTTGTGGCAGAAGAGATTCATGATAAAAAAATATATGAGTGGCCAGTAATACCTGGGATTCCTCAAAGAAGCATCGGATTACTTTTTGATAAAAAACGTGGCATCTCAATTGCATGTAATACATTTATAGAATTCATGAAGACAGATAATGGCATTTAATCTTTCTATTTTCTATACGAAAGGAATAAGAAAGTGTATAATATAATAGAGATAAACGGATAGAAGTATTAAGGTGAGGAGTGGTAAAGTGAGTATAAAAAAATGGATTACAGATAATAAAATCGGGTTAATATCCGGAATGTTGGCAGTTCTAGCAATTGGGGGGATTGTCTACTGGTTTGTGTATGGAAGAAACGCTGTAGATGCGCCTCTTTTGGACGATATACAAATAACGGATAATTATCAAATTGATGCTATGGAAGTTAAGGCTCTTGAAGTATTGAGTCAAGGCGTATCTGTAGACAGTCCTTTTGAGATTCAAATAAAAGGTATGATTAATGCGGATACATTAAAGAAGGTTCTTAAAGTGAAACCGGATAAGGCCTTTACTATTTCTGAAAAAAATGAGAAGGATTTAGTTTTTGAATTAACCTTTGATGATTCACTTGATGCAGGTGAAATCGTAAGTGTAGTTTATGATCTAGGTGAGACACCTTTTGGCTTTGCCTTTCAAACTCATAAGGTATTAGCTGTAAGCGCAGTATATCCGGCAGAGGATAAAGAATATGTACCAACCAATACTCTCATAGAAGTCTATTTTTCAAAAAACATTGACGCATCAGTAGAGGACTATATAAAGCTAACACCTCAGGTTGAAGGACGCGTGGAGGTTTTTAATAATGTCTATAGGTTTATACCTAAAGATACACTTGAGCCTAATAAGAAATATACATTAACCATTGAAGATGGCTATGTTCATAATGAGGAACCATTAGAAGGTTTTACAACTTCTTTTACCACAGATTACAGCGTATATTCGAATCAACAGCTTATCTATTTTCAAAATGAAGATTTGCTTTATCTGAATCCTGAAGGCGTTCAAAGCTTCAAAGCTTATAGTGATTTGTATACTGAAGGTGAAGCCATATCCGTAAAAGCATACCCAATTAAAGAAGAGGTGACGGCATTGCGCTTGAATGGGATGAGCCCAAAAGATGCTTATGCCTATTTGGAAAGCAACAATAAGCTTTCAGAAACACCGAAATCAATTGGCGGTACTTATGATATTTATGACTATTATCAAGGTTATGTTACTTTGGGTGAGAATCTAGCTAGGGGATATTACTATTTGCTTTTTGAAAAAGGTGATAAGATGGGGGGTACCTTGCTTCAAGTGACAGAGTATAATGGTTACCTGATGGCAGATAAGGACCAATTGTTGGTATGGCTACAAAGCACCGGTGTTAGTTCTCTAGAAAGTGTCGTTATGATTGATGATACTTCAATCGGTTCAACAAACGGTGATGGACTTAGTATTATACCTTATAAAGCACCTCAAAATGCGCTTACAATGGTAAAGATAAAGACCAAAGAAGCACAGCCCTTGTTGATGCCCTTACGAACTGGTACCTATGAAAAACAGTTTAATGAAGACTATTGGTATTATGCTTATACGGATAGATCCGTCTATTTACCCACGGATTTAATTTATTTAACCGGATTCGTTCAACATAAACAGGGGAGTGCCACCCCATCTGTTACAATTAAAAGAGTTATTGGTGATAAGGTTTTAGAAGAAAAGACTGTAGCACTTTCAAAAAATGGGGATTATTTGACTTCTTTTGAGTTTGAGGACCATTACGGTTATGGATTTGATCTACAGGTATTTATTGGTGATGAGATGCTGACAACTGTATATGTTGGTATCAGTCAATTCGAAAAGCCAACGGTTACCATGAATGCAACTACGGATGCAGACATCATTATGATGGGTGATGAAATCGTCGTAAGCGGTGATGTCACATACTTTGAAGGCACACCCTATGTTAGTCCAGAAATCGCTTTGGAGAGTGATTGGAATATTGATTTAAGAGAAGGGCTTAAGAGTGTTCAGTTTAAAGGTACAGAAAACGGACATTTTGAAGAAAGATTTAAACCTTATTTGGATACAACAACATGGTATCCAGAGGCAGTCCACCTTTATGCTAGGCTTGATACTATAGACAATTATTATGATACAATACCGATATCTTTTATCATGTTACCTAGGGATATGATGACCACCCTTAATCTTGAAAAAGGTGACGGTGGTGGTTTTAGTATGATCTATCAAACCCATAACATAGATAAAGCAAAGTATAATCCGGAAATACTGGATGGTTCAAATCTTAAGGGTAATCCCATTGGCAATGTGAATGTAGATGTGACTGTTAAGGAAAGCTATTATGAAAAAGAGTTTGTAGGTCAGTCATACGATGAAGTGATGAAAGTGACCTATGATCGCTATAATTATAAACGTATTGAGTCTGTTGTTATGAAAACATCTTTGGTAACAGATTCTCAAGGCGTCTTAACATTCCATTTTGATCAAGTAAATGAAGGTCGTGATTATGTGGTCGAAACGGTATCCTATGATCAAAAAGGACGTATTATCAAGGACACACTTTATTTTGGAGCAGATGTATACTATAGAGATACGCTGGCCTATAATCAGTATGCTTATTTAGATAGTGATCAGTATGCGTATGGTGTAGATGAAAATGTTCAGATGTTTGTAAATACAGATGATGGAAGAATACAAGGTGATAATCAGGATCAAATGCTTTTTATCGTGGTTAAAGAAGGCATATATGAGACATACTTGTCGGACACGCCTTCTGTTACGTTGAAATTTGAAGAAGAGATGATCCCTACAGTATATGTTCAAGGTGTCTATTTTGATGGTCGATACATGCATGCCGGTTATAATTTTAGAAAGTATTTACAGTTTGATACGGATGAAAGAGAAGCCATAATCGACATATTGTTTGAAGCGTCTAGCTATAAACCAGGTGACACAGTTCATGGTATCATTACGATGAAAGATAGAGACGGTAGACCACTAGAAGGCTATTATAATATGAGTGTGGTGGATGAAGCTTATTTCGCCCTTTATGAGGATTATAAAGATCCAAGAAGCGAACTCTACCATTGGCATTATAACACGGCTATATTAGGCGAAAAGGTTGCTACAACTAAGTTTATTGAAGCAAGTTATGGCGCAGAAGGTGGAGAAGGCGGCGACGGTAGCATACGGTCTGATTTTAAGAACACGGCTTACTTTAACAATGGTACAACCAATGAAAAAGGTCAAGCGAACTTCTCCTTTAAGGTTCCGGATAATCTAACCAAATGGCGTGTAACTGTTAGTGGGATTACCCAGGATTTATTTGCAGGGGTTTCAAAAGAAAACCTAGATGTAACACTGCCGTATTTTGTAACGGCTTTATTTGCGGATAATTTTTTAGAACAAGATGAGCTAGGTTTGACATTAAAGTCAACTTCTAGGAGTGCGCCGTTGAATACAGAGGTCAGTTATAAAGTGGGTATTAAAAATCAAGAAGGGTTTGATTGGTCCTACGAAGAAAAAGGTCTGCTAAATGATTTCATGTATGTACCTGTTGGATCACTCCCATTGAGTTCCTTGATTCCGGGCAAATATACAGTATCAATAGAAGGCTCTGTACCGGGTCATAAGGATCGTTTATCAAAGACTATACAAATACAAAAGAGTGCACAAAGACTGCTATTGAATCATAAGGAGACCGTTAAAGAGACCACCCTTATAAAGCACAATGAGCAGATGGTGCAGATTTGCATGATGAATCCGCTTGCTATGGAACGCTATGAGATGCTCTCCAGATGGATATATAACCATGTAGACGCACTTGAATACAAAGCAACAGGGTATATGGCTTATCTCAAAATGAAAAGCCTAGGGTTTGATGTTGGTCAGTTCACTTGGCTCAATCAAAAACCTTATTACTACTTACCGGAGAATAACCTCTATAATTCAACCCATACAAGCGATGGTAGTGTTATAACCACAGTTGATTTGTTACAAATGGGATGGCGAGATATCATTGAAAACAGTGAAGTTGAACGACTCAAGCTTGGCTTATATCAAAAGGCGATGAGTAATAAGAGCAGTTATGTTGAGTCCATGGCAGCTTTATATGGGCTTGCCTTACTTGGTGAACCGATGCTAGAAGATATAAGAGCCGCCATTATGCAACCATCTTATAAAGAAGAACCTTTAGCTGTACTTTATGGTATAAAAGCACTAACATATTATGGCGCTTATCAAGAAGCCATACAATTATTATCAGAGCATTTTCCGTCAGAGAGTTTAGGTCTTGGAATGGACTATATTGAATCAGATGATCAAAATCAAAACAAGCAAAATGCACTGTTAATGGCCATATATACTGACTTAAACCAAGAGAAAATGGCCAGTTCTATATATGATAGGATTAAGGATTTGGAGGTAAAAGGTTATATCACAGCCAGTGAGAGCTTTTACTACACAACCCATTTACCAACCAACTTACTTGAGAGTGTAGTTGAAGTCAGCATAAACAAGCAGAAAGAAACTATTAGGCTTGGATATAACGATGTATGGCATCGCACATTAACGGCCAATGAAGCTAAGGAGACGGTATTCTTACCAGTTAAAGGTGAGACAACTATGTCTACGAATTATATTGGGTCTTACAATGACGTGGAGATTACTAAGGACATAGAAGTAGAAACCGTTATTATTGAAGGAGATGATGGTATAAAAGTGGGTGACTTGGTCAATGTGGAACATCGAGTTAAGGTTCATCAACCTATTACCAGTCTAGAGGTTTTAGAAGTTTTACCCGCAGGTTTAGTCTTTGTCGGCAATGTGGATATCTCTTCAAATGAGGTCAATATGATGGTTTACAATAATAATGAAGGTAGATCTTCACAATTTTATACCTATGCTTATCATCATGATTCGGATAAGCTAAACAATTATGAATTTGTGATCAGATATCAAGCTCGCGCCATCACCATAGGTAAGTATGGATATGAACCGATTGTTGTGTTTGATGCAAAAAACCAAAGCTACGCTATAGGAGAAAAGATAAGCGTTGAAATTATTCAATAGAAACCTTAACAGAAATTTTAATATGTTTTTTATTTGGATGTTCATGGTTATTTTGACCGTTACATTAACGAGTAGTGCACCTATTATCCACAAGGAACCTGAGCGTGCCGCTTATGATATAGATGCTCGGATATTTATAGATAAAAAACAGATCAACATAAGTGTCCCCCAGTATATGGAAACGATACAGGGTGGAATTGTGCCCCATCATCACATAGCCTATAGTATGATAGGCGAATTTTATGAAACGCTGGAGAAAGAAGTTGACTTAATTATGCTCATTGGGCCTAATCATAGTGGTAAAGGCCCAAGGTATCAAGCAGTAGGTTCAATATACATGACACATTATGGTCAGATTGCGCCATCACCATTATTTGGGCAATTGTTGAACGATGATGATGTTGTGATAGCTGATGACACTATGCTCAGAGGTGAGCATAGTGTGGGCATTCATATGAATTTTATAAGCGCTTATTATGAGAACACGCCGGTTTTAACTTTGTTGGTCCACGAAACTGGTGGCATTCATGGTGTTGATCGTTTTGCTCAAAAAATAAAGCACCTTATTGGGGATAAAAATGTAGTTATAATTGGTTCTGTCGATTTTTCTCATGATTTATCCTTGGAGCATGCAAATATGAAAGACCAATTGACCAAAGAAATACTAAAAAATAAGAGTTATAAAAGACTTTTTACCTTAAATAACGATTATTTGGATTCTCCAACCACGGCTTATTTGACAATCATGCTTTTGAAAGAAATGGGTTATGAACATCAAGTCTTACTAAAAGAAGGCAATGCTGCCCTTATTCTGAATCGACCGAGTATGAAAGCAACAACCAGTTATTTGGTTTATGGTTATGGAAAAGAGGATTGAGGCTGAGAACCCTTCCATAGCATAAATATACAAAACATGTTATAATAATAACACTATAATTTGGAAGTCATATATGAGGTTCCATTTATGAAAGACAAAGGATGTTCTCTGAATATGTTAATACTTATGTTTATGGCCATGGGTCATACATCCTATGGGGCAACAGAAGCGACCAACATGCCAGTGAGTTATGCGTTGGTTTTTATAATGATGCTTATTATTTTATTGGTAACTATTTTCAAGATGCATTTGAAGATAAAAAAACTTAAGGCAATTAAGCTGGAACTTGACGATCAAAATAATATACTACAATACATGGCCTCTCATGATCCTATAACACACTTATATAATCGTGGTACCATGGTTGAGCATATACAAAAACACTTATTGATGCAAGAACATAAAATCAGTTATTTGTATGATATAGCGATAACTAATCTTAGATTAATTAATGACACCTACAGCCATGATATTGGAAATGAGGTGTTAAAAGTGGTTGCAAAAAGACTTAGAGAAGCATTTGATGGTCCATTAGAAACACTTGGAATGGATCAAATGACCTTTTTGGCTATAGAAAGTCATACACGTTCCAAAGAAGATGCCATAACCCGCGCTTATCGTCTGATTGAAGGCTTATCAGAACCTATAGAAGTGGATTATATGGAAATAGATGTATTAATTAGTGTGGGTATATCCATGGCACCGGATCATTCATTGGATGCGAAACAACTTATTAAGAAAGCCAATATGGCTTTGGTAGAGTCTTTAAACCGTGGCTATAAATCCGTATATTATTATGAAGATACTCTGTATATAGATGTTATTAAGCGTATAACGTTGGAAAAGCAATTGAGAAGGGCAATCAAGCTGAATGAAATGGTACTTTATTATCAACCTAAGATTAACTTAAAAACGATGAAGGTAGATGGTTGCGAAGCATTAATAAGATGGCATCACCCTGACGGACATGTTATTTATCCCAATGATTTCATACCGCTTGCTGAAGATATCGGCTTTATTGATGATATTGGAAAGTGGGTGGTGACCGAGTCGATTTGTCAGGTTAAGAGATGGCAAAGTTTAGGACATAACATTAGAATCTCCATAAATGTTTCCGGAAAAGAATTTGATGATGAATTTATTGAACATATACAACAGAATATAAAAATTCATAATATTGATCCCTCTCTGTTAGAAGTGGAGATTACAGAAACAGCAGCTCTTAAGGATCTTAACCATAGTAGACATTTGGTTCAAACCCTTCATGATTTCGGAATCAGAGTCTCTTTGGATGACTTTGGTACGGGTTACTCATCTATGACTTACATTAAACAGCTCAAAGCATCAAAGCTTAAAATAGACAAGTCTTTCATTGATGATTTGGATAATATGGAGCAACGCATTGTCATAGAATCCATGATTTTACTCGGAAAAAAATTGGATTATTATATTAACATTGAAGGTGTTGAAAGTAAGAAACAATTAATGATATTAAAAAAACTAGGTGTAGATGAAGTACAAGGCTGGCTTTTTAGTAAAGCTATTTTACCAGAAGCATTCATTGAGTATGTGAAAGTCTTTGATGAAAATGGCTTATAGTTGAAATAGGTTTCAAACTTATAAAATCAAATGTTAGTGGAGTGTGTTTTATGGAAAACAAATTAGACATAAAAGGATATGCGTTGGTTTTTTCTTCCTATGTTATGTGGGGGTTACTGACTTTTTATTGGAAGCAGTTGACGATGCTATTACCATTTGAAGTATTGTCTACGAGAATTATCTTTTCTTTTATAACAATGGGTTTAGTACTGGTGTGGAAAAAAAACCGTCTTTTTCTTTCTTACTTGACGGAGCAGAAAAAAAGAAGCATTTTACTCATAACCAGTTTGTTAATCATGGCGAATTGGGTCATTTATATCTACGCAGTAAGCTCAGATCAGATTGTACAGGCCAGTCTGGGATATTATATCAACCCACTGATTAGTATTTTACTGGGTCTTCTTCTGCTCAAGGAAAAGATTACAAGACTCCAAACTATTGCTGTCGGTTTTGCCCTCGCCGGTGTCATGTATATGACTTTCGGTTATGGTGACTTTCCATGGATAGCCATTGCGGTGGCCATGTCTTTTGGTTTTTATGGTTATTATAAGAAAAAAGAAAATCTAGATACTTTAAACAGCCTTTTCGTGGAAATGATGATGGGCTTGCCACTGGCAATTATATACATGACCTGGCTGAACTCAAATGGTGGTTCCCATTTTGTGTCGGTTTCAATCTGGGTTACATTTTTGATGTGTCTATCGGGTATCGTATCTATCGTCCCTTTATTATGCTTTACAGAAGGTGCCAAAAGAATACCTCTGTCTAGTGTAGGTTTTTTACAGTACATAGCACCGACCTTGATGTTACTTATTGGTGTTTTAGTTTATGATGAGCCTTTTACAGGTGAACAGCTATTTAGTTTTATATTGATATGGATTGGTTTGAGTCTATATACTTTTAGTTTGATTCGAACCAAACCAAGAATGATTATAAAGACAAATGAAGAAGTTGGGCAGGGCAAAGTGATAGAGACATTGGCAGATACAAAATAAACGTTTAGGTGTTATTAAAAAACAGGACCCCATTCAATGAGGGTCCTGTTTATGTATCATCGTACCTTTGCACTTACTTTAAGAAATTCCGACATTTGCTTTCATCTTAACGGATAGGGCAAGCGCCGCCATCACATGTTTCTGTACCAAGATCTAGTTCAATCTCATGTTTTTCGTATTTGGAAAGTAGACTTGGAATGAAAGGCTTCATGAGTGCTTTTCTCTCATTATAGTCGTCCTCGGTTATGGATTCGTAAGGTAGCAATTGATAAAAGCTATCATCTAAGGATAAAAAAGATAGTGCTACGACATCATCCCAGTTTTCCCATACCCATTCTTCAACAAGATCCCACTCATGTTCACGGACATGAATGGTTATGGAACAATTATGGTCCACATAGTTTTCCATGAAAAGCTTGTAGTTTTCAAGTTGTTCAAGTGCGGATACATCATACTTGGTTGTGCCGTTAGGTGCTTTTACTGGGAACTCAATGACCTTGGTCGTACAGGTTGCCATATCTTGTCCTACCTCTGGGAAAATAGGATAATCTAATTCCTCACACACTTTAACCAGTGGATCAGATGCATTGATTCGAACACGTCTCACATAATAGGGAGAATGGGAGTAATGAACACCACTGGATACAGTTGGTAACTGACTTAAAGTACCCTCAGGTTTGACTGTTGTTACAAGAAGTGGAGGGTTTTCGCCAATATCACTTGCATATTCATTGGCAGCTTCTATTGCGACCGATCTAAGGTCACGTAAAAGTTTTGCCTGTGCTTTTTGATCATAAGCAAGGGCATTTACCATATCTTGCCATCCGGTCAAAGAGCAACCTAAAAGTTTGTCACGGTCTTGTACATAATTCCAATCAGGTATTTCCAGTTCCACACATGTCATTCTGTATCCGGCCCTTGCAGATAGACGTTGGGCTTCCATTAGACCATCATAATCTAAGGTGTTATCATCGGTTACATAGGCAAAAACGTTAATCGTTGTTAAATTACATAGGCCATTAGAATCGAGCAGTATTTCACCACAAGGGTTGACACCGTTCATATTAGTTCTACGTTTTGCACCGGCGACCTCATTGACCCAACCCGGTTCACCTGAGTAACGCATTTGTTCGATTTGCCAGTGGAGCTGCGCTCTTGTTGGTTTGCTTTGATAGTAGATAGAGTTGTTACTCATCTGTCTATGTATAATATCATGGTCTACAATCCATTGACCATCAATCTGTTTGTAAAGTGCATTTTTGGCTTCAATACATTCTTTATCATCCGAATCGACGAGAACAATTTCAGCCGTTCTACGTACACCGCCGACCACCACATTTTCACCGATGATATTCGCGATGTCTAAGCAATCTATAGGTAATAGTTTTACAAGTGCATCCCCTAGAACAACACCGCGTCGTCGCACCACATTGGTTATTTTTGTAAACATATTTTTCAGACTGGTATGCCCACTGGCTGTTCCGCCAAAAGTCTTTAAAAGTTCTCCTTTTGGTCGAACATTATTATAATTGATGACTACGGTATTGATACTGCGGTACTCATTGGAATATAGGATTTTTATAAAGAAATCCAAGGACTGAACCCATCCTTCTTTACTATCACCTATAATAATTTTAACGGTATTGTTATGGGAAAAATCAAGGCTGGTGCTGTCTTCACGGAATTGCTTAGGAACAGGTGTATAATCCTCATGAATGACTTCAAAGCTTGTTCTAAGTTTTGGTAGTCTTGCAACATCAGATTTAAGAACTCTCACACCAACACCTGAACCAACCATCAACAAGTAAAATAAATCTTTATAGGCATTATAGTTATTGATAACAGTAAAAGCACAATTAAAATTAGCCATGGGATAGTGCTTGGCAACATCTGTACCACCAACCCAAAAAGTTCGACCGGATAGAAATTGTCTTAGATTAAAGATATTATCGTACAACTTTTCTGCTTCACGTTTGGTTGTTGGCACCAAGCTACAATTATATTCAACAGATCTTCTTACGGTTTCCCACCAATATTCTCTTCTTTTTTCTTCAGGAAGCCATCTGGAGTAGGTTCTGTAGTAAACAAAATTACCAAGTTGCTTCATTGGGTTAGGGCGATGCTTGTATCGACTGATAAATTCTTCACTTAGAAGGCGCCCATCGATACGCTTGGATCTTTGATCTCTGGTTTTGTCACGTTCATATCTGTATAGGATATAGCGTTTTGCTGCATCTTTTCTGGTAGACTCCATTAAATATTGCTCCACAAGATCTTGGACATCTTCGACAGATACAGGACTTTGCATTTTCTCTAAGCTTTCTGCTACACGTTCGCTTATAGATGCTGCTAATATTTCATCAACGCTATCCTTCGTTTCAGCCATAGAGAGCTTGATTGCTGTAGATATTTTGTCGGGAATAAAAGCTGTAACGGTACCGTTACGCTTTAAAACTTTTATCATAGCTGTACACCTCATTTACAATATATAGTAGTTAATAAGAAACTGATACACTACATATTGTACCAACCTCTTATCTAACTGTCAATGCCGTTACTGGAAAAAAACATAGGTAAAGACGATTTGTGAAATATGACAAAAAGTAAATAGGGGGTGATGTTCTATTGACAAGTTTTAAAAGGTCATATATACTTTGATTATCAAAATATTTGATGGTAAATATTTTTTTCATTTTCTATTCTCGGAATAGAAACCCCCCTTTTAATGCTAGCACGATAGACTGTTGTGCAACACCGGCTCTATGCCTGGTGTTTTTTTTTGTTCTCTTGGAAAGCTTATATGGATGGATCTAAGGTTTGTCTTGTGGAATACTTAGATAACTGTTATATTAAGTGTATATGTAATAAGCATGATTGCAGGCAATCATTATGAAGATTAAAGAGATGATTAGAGGAATAGGTGAACCATGATTGAACTAGGAAAAAAACAGATAATGTACGTTGTTAAAAAGACACCATTAGGTATATTCATAAATGAAAATCCTGATGACCTTATTAACAGTATTGTATTGTCAAATCAAGAGTTAGAACGAGCTGACGATGAAAAAGTATACGAATTAGGTGATGAGATAGAGGTCTATTGTTATTTGGACCAGAAGAAGAAGCTACAAGGTACACTAATGCCGCCATTGTTATGTAATGGTGAAATCGGAATTTTGGAAGCGGTAGAAACCAACCATTTTGGCGCTTTTCTAGAATGGGGTTATGATAAGGATATATTGATGCCATTTAGTGAGCAACTAAGGCCAATAAAGAAGGGTTACAAAGTATTGGTGGGTATTTATGAAGACAAATCAGGTAGGCTATGTGCTACGCAAAAGATAAAGAAGATCCTGCGTAGTGACAGTCCATACAAAGAAAATGATCAAGTCACAGGTTTAATCTATGACATTAAGGATGATATGGGTGCCTTTGTTGCAGTAGAAGGCAAATACTATGGGCTTATTTTGACGAATGAACTGTTGCCGAATATGAAAATTGGTCAGAAAATCGAAGGACGTATTACCAAAGTTAGAGAAGATGGTAAATTAAATCTGACAACCGCACAAAGAATCGATTTTCAAATGGATTCAGACTCTGAAAGACTTTATCAGCGACTATGTGATGCAGATGGTTTTTTACCTTATCATGATAAAACGGATAAAGATGTTATAAATAAAGCATTTAACATGAGTAAAGGTGCTTTTAAAAGGGCACTTGGTAGGTTGTATAAAGAGGAGAAGATATTGATTAAGGAAGATGGTATATATAAGATATAAATGAAGGTTATTCTACAGCGTAGGATAACCCCTATGTTCTAATGAATTAAATGAATCAACCAAGTCTCTAAGTGAAAAATGCTTAGAGACTTTTTTTAGATGAAGTTAGATTTTCTTTTTACTCCCTAGTACAAAAAAAGACAAGCATTAAGCGCTTGCCTTAGTATTATAATTATCCTGTTATTACATTTTCTCAGGTACTTGGATACCGAGTAGATCAAGACACAAAAGTAAACATTTTTGTGTAATTTGAAGAACTTTCATCCATGAACCACGCTTAGCCAAATCCTTTTCATTAATAATATGGTGGGTATGGTAAAAACCATTAGCCAAAGTGGCTAAATCATAAACATACTCACATATAATATTTGGTGCACGGTCCTTAGCAGCTAAGGTGAGGGCTATTTCCAGATTGTCGATTTTTAACATTAACTGGCGTTCCACTTCACTGGAGGGTGCCATAATCGTGTTAGGCAAAAAAAGTTCTTCATTAAGCTTATTCATAATATTATTAATACGCACATAGGTATAAAGGATGTAAGGACCGGTTTTGCCTTCGAATGAGGAGAACTTGTCTAAATCAAAAACATAATCTTTCATACGGTAGTTGGAGAGGTCAGCATACTTTAGGGTTGCAAGGCCTACAATTCTTGCTGTTGTATCAATATCGACGCCTTCCTTATCATTGATTTTTTCTTTGGCATTTGCTTCAATAGAATCGATAAAGTCAGCAAGTTTTAAAATACCGCCATCTCTGGTTTTAAAAGGTCGACCATCTTTTCCATTCATGGTTCCAAAGCCGATATGCTCCAATGAAGTTTTTGCAGGTGCAATACCATGATCTGAGGCACATCTGAAAACTTGAATAAAATGGTTGGCCTGTCGACTATCAACGACATAAAGTATATAATCAGGATCAAAGTCTTCAACACGTTGCTCTATGGTTGCAAGGTCTGTTGTTCCATAAAGAATAGATCCGTCAGACTTATAAATGATGATAGGGGGAATTTCTTTTTTGTCATCAGGACGGGTGACATCAACAACCATGGCGCCATCACTCTCATATAAGGCACCTTTTGACTTGAGTGTATCAATAATCTTAGGTACATAAGCATTACTGTCACTTTCGCCATACCATAAATCAAAATGTACGTCTAAACGGTTATATATAGTTTGTATATCCTTTACAGATAAATCAACAAAATGCTTCCATAAAGCGATATAGCCTGGTCGACCGTTTTGTAAATCAAAGGTTGCTTTTTTTGCTTTTTCATTGTAGTCAGGGTCTTCTTTGCATCGGTTACTGGCTATGGGATATATTTCTTCTAGGTCATGAAAGTCAAAAGGTGGTTCGGTTGGGTATGGACCTTCATATTCAGGGTCGAAGTAGGGTAACTCAGGATAAAGGCGATTGACCTCAACAATAATCATACCCATTTGTAATCCCCAGTCTCCAAGATGGACATCACCGATGACCTCATGGCCCAAGAATTTAAAGAGGCGTTTGATAGATTCGCCAATAATAGCAGGCCGCAAATGGCCCACATGCAAAGGTTTTGCTACATTGGGTCCGCCATAGTCAATAATTATCTTGTCTGGGTCCTTAGCGACTTCCACACCAATTCTATGATCATCTGCTATACTTTCGATATAATCAGCTAAATATTGATCAGAAAGGGATAAATTGATAAATCCTGGTTTTACTGTCTCAGCAAGTGAGAACATATTTTTATAGGATTCAGTGGATTTAAGATGAGCAATAATTTCATCACTAATGAGAAAGGGAGGCTTTTTATAGACTTTAGCAGCACTCATTGCGCCATTACACTGAAATTGACATAAGTCCTGTCTGGCTGATGTGACAACCTGTCCGTAAGCTGGATCGTAACCACAGGCTAAGAAAGATGCTTCCATAAGTTTGGTGAGTTGTGCTGTCAACATAGTATTCACTCCTTGTGTTTATAATAGGTTTTTTGAATCTATAAAAACCTATTGAAATATTATTATAGGGTTAAAGGGTCGAAACTTAGTTTTAGTAAATTTGCATTTGGATGTATATGAAAGTTTATTGGATTGTTTTGACGCCTTAACCAATATATTATAGCTTATTATGTATAGTAAGTAAAGGTACCGATAGGTGCCAGATTGCTTAGTTGAAGGTTCTGTAGACAAATAAAAGGGCAAAGTGTATAATTATAATATCTTCCAATGATCATATAGATATCAATAAAATATTATAGCGTTGAAAATGGCAGGGGACTAGTAAGACAGGAAAGTGAGGCGAGTTGAAATGGATTTAAAGGTAAGGGTATTGATTGTAGATGATTCGGTATTAATGCGAAATAAACTGGTTAAGATTATTGAAAGTCTTCATTATGAAGATATGAACGGGCTACAAGCAGTTGAAGCAATTATTGCCAAGCATCCCAATGCGAATATCATAATGGTGAGTGCATTGAATCAAAAGAAAATGGTATTGAGGGCCTTAGAAAAAGGTGCCAAACATTTTATTATTAAGCCTTTTGAAGTGGAGCGTTTTAAGGAAGTGGTAGAAAAAGTGCTATGGGAGATGTAGAAAAATGAAGCTTACAAAGGATTTGTCTTATATTTTATTATTTGGTTGTGTTTTGTTAGTTGCAATCGTATTGTTCAACCATGCTAGCTTAAACCTCTGTATAGGCGAGGCTACAACATTGCAAATACCCTTAGCAGAGGTTGAGTCTGATTTTGGTAACGGCATACACCGTGCTAAGACGCTTAATGATCCGGAATATATTGAATATAAGATTCAAATAACTAAAGAAGCGTTAACTAGAGTGAGCGATCAACATCTTTTCTTAAGTGTTGGTTATTTTACAGTACAAGCATTTGAAGTTTATATTAATGATACACACATTGCATCTATTGGAGACTATATGTTTGGACGAAGTGATGTGGGTAAGATTATCCACATCGTTCCGCTACATCAACATCTACTACAGGATGATAATACCATTACGTTTAAGACAAGAAGTATTCTTAATACAGGCATAAAAGGTAATGTTAGTATTCTAAACGAAATCTCAGCCATTGATCATAGGCAATGGCTGAGATTTGAGTATTGGTTAATATCATTTGTGGTTTTAGGGACGCTTCTACTTTCTATCGTATTAATTTTCCTTTCTTTTTCACTAATACGTGTCAGAGACTCGGCTTTTGGTTCATCTTATATTTGGCTAAGTATTGCGGTCATATTTT
Source organism: Firmicutes bacterium HGW-Firmicutes-2 (assembly GCA_002841495.1). GTDB lineage: Bacteria > Bacillota > Clostridia > Lachnospirales > Vallitaleaceae > Petrocella. The sequence continues at coordinate 98,035 of PGZV01000005.1, forward strand.
TGTCGATTCATTCTATGGAACTCATTGGGGATAATTATTACTCATTGGATTATTCAATGGCTTACAGAATGAGTAGAATCTATGTTTTTCTTGCAGCATTTTCAATCATATGGGCAACCAAATTCTTTGAAACTAAAGCGAAGCGTTATTTCATTGCACCTATTCTAATATTGGCAATTATCTGGGTGACATTTTCAACAAACGACATTCATCTCTATAATAAGTATGCAGAGTACTTGATGCTCATGCTAATCGGAATCATCATTTTATCAATCATCCAACTTATGAATAGCCAACATACACAAAAAATGAAAAAATTTGGCGTGAATGTTGCAGCAACCATTATTCTGTCCATTGTCATTCGTCAATTGCCTAGGCTCATCAACCCTGACGTGATCTTAGAAAGAAACCTAGTGGGTATTGTACCGCTGTGCATGTTTTGGTTTTTGGTGACATACAGCATCCTTAAAGAATTAATGATTATTTATAACAATGAAAAGAAAGTTGCAAATGCCTTAAAGAATCAGCAGGAGCATGTGTATAAAAACATGGGAGAAGGCTTTTTCAAGGTAGGAGCCAGTGGGATTGTTGAAGATGTTCTGACACAAGTTTGCAACAGTATTTTTGGTAAAAACATTAAAGGGACACAGTTAACGGAATTAATTGGTATGAGAGAAGAAGAAGGCTTTGTTGCGGAACTTTTAGATGACTTGTTCAAAGGAAGTATACCTGCTGAACTTTGTTTTGAATTGTTGCCGGAGGAACTTGATATAGGCAGTCGATTTTTTCGTCTGACTTATGAAATGGAAAAAGAAAATGAAAAGATATCAGCACTGATTGTTGTCATGTCGGACATAACAGAAGCAAAACATTATGAGTTTACCCTATCTGAAGAAAGAAATAAATTAAAAATGGTGGTCAGCACCATGCTTAATAGGGATGATATAGTGGAGCTTGTAAATGAATTTCTTGACTTTACAAAAGACATTAATGAAGGCATTTACAAATCGGAAGAGATTATAAACAAAGTACATACTTTTAAAGGGAACTTTGGTATGTATAATTTATTGCATATCGTACCGTATTTACATACTCTGGAAGATCGACTTATTAATGGTGATACAATAGATCTTAATCTGGGCAATAAGCTTAGAAATATTATTTATGAAGATTTGGAAATTGTAACAGATATAACAGGAAGCTCTTTCTTCGAAGATGAGCTTTATCTATCGGTTAATAAGAACAATCTTAAGAAAGTATATCAAACGGTTCGTCGATATTTTTACGATAAGGAAGCATCTTTAATTCTAAGCATTGTTGACCAGTTGTTCTACAAATCTATTGGTGATGTATTGATGTTTTATGCAAGGGAGAGTGCTAAAACAGCTAGTATTAAAGACAAAATAGTAAATGTAGCGATTTTATCAGGCGATGAAGTTTTTGTTGATGTCAATTATTATAGGGATATATTTAGGTCTTTGGTCCATGTCTTTAATAATTGTATTGAACATGGTATAGAAAATGAAGAAGAACGGCTGATGGCAGGTAAAACACCTTTTGGCGAAATTAGTTGTAATATTGATGACGTAGGTAATTTTTTTGAAATCAGAATATCCGATGATGGAAGAGGCATTGATTTAGGTGAAGTTTATTATAAAGCAATCAGTAAAGAAATTGTCACCGAAGAAATGGCTGAAAAAATGAGTGAAGAAGAAATGATGAACCTCATATTTGAGCCAAATTTTAGTACGAAAAGTTATGCAGAAACCTTGAGTGGCAGAGGTGTTGGTATGGCAGCGGTAAAAGCAGAAGTTGAAAAAATAGGAGGTAAGATTAGAGTCAGCTCTGTTATGGATTTTGGAACTACAGTAAAAATACTATTACCTAAGAACCAAGCTAAATTCATCAAGTTTTTCTCATTACCGATTGTACTAGATCTTTATGTGGAATCTTGTAAAATCTACTTGAAATCCAACAGCGTATTGGATCTGCCTCTATCCGTTTCAGGTATCAACAAGGGTGTTGAGATTTTTGATGTAACAGTAATCATACCCTTTAGTGGGCCAAAATCCGGGGCGTTCTATTTCTCAGCGAACAAATCTTTGATTCAAGGCCTAGCGAAAGCAATCATGTCATTTGATACACTTGACGACCTAACAGAAGATCTATATGAAGAGATCAAAGATGAAGTTATGAAAGAAACATGTAATATTATTGCCGGCAATGCAATTTCTCTTTTTGATGTTGATAATAAGATAGCTGATATCGGAACACCTAGTATTATTGATCCGAATCATGAAATCTTTGACTTTAATATGTTGACCTGGAGTCTTGAACATGAGGATTCAAACTTTTGTCTTGGCATTGTTATTGACTATGAGGGCGAAGTCTTAGATATGGAAGGGCTACTAGATTATTAAGATTAAAATAAAAAAAGAACAGGATTGTGATTCACTGATCCCGTTCTTTTTTATGCGTTAAATAATCATTATTCTAACGGTTGAGAAGGTAGTGCATTTGGTAAAGGTTGAGGTGTTGGTTCCACTTTTGTATGGATGTTACAATACTCATTTTCTATGGTACTTGGTAGTTCATAAACGTAATCTCGAATCCTAGGTGGTCTTGCAGGGTCCCATGAAGCCGGATTTAAAGGTTCAGTTCTTGCCGTATAAACACGTTGTACCAAACTACTAGGAGGACAGTATACAGTTGGTAAGAGGCCGGAATCCTTGCATACGGTAATCTTAACGTGAACATCACATGTTTCTGTTGGCGCTGTACCGGCAGCAAAGATCTCAGTTCTTGCTGTAGAACCCCGAGGATCATTGGTGCATAGGCCACTGACAGCAAGCTTGCCGGATTTTGTACATATGGTGGCTTGTACGATGCCGTCTGGTCTTTGAAAGCTTTTATTCTCAAGATCTTCATGAATCTTGGACATGACATCACGCCATATAAGGGTATGATAGCGCTTATTGTGGCTCATTCTCTCAGGATCATCATGGCCGAGCCATACACCGGCTACATAGTAAGGGGTGTAACCTATAAAGGCAAGGTCTTTAGAATCACTTGTCGTACCCGTCTTTCCCGCAATAGACATATTGTTAAATCGTACAGCGGTACCTGTACCAGCCTTAACTACATCTTCCATAGAATTGGTAAGCAAGTAAGAAGTCGTTTCTTTCATAACAGTCTGTGTAAAAGGTTCTTTTAACAAGAGGAGTGACCCATCATGGGCAAGTACTTTTGTGTAGAAGGATGGCTCGATATAAACACCGTTATTGGCTATAGCGCCATAAGCATTTGTCAGTTCTAGTAATGTGACACCATCTGTTAAACCGCCTAATGGTAAAACGATATTTTTATCAGAGAAAATCGTGCCATTGACATCCCTTCTTTCAACAAGGGTGGTGAAACCAAGATTCTTCAAATAATCAAAACCGGTTTGAATCCCAATTTCATTCATGGTTTTAACGGCCAGAAGGTTCATGGACCACTGGATACCTTCTCTTATGGTGGACAGCCCCCAATAGTTATAAGCTGCATGATCATACCAATTTTTTGGCGAGTAAGAACCGGCACCTGGAATTTGTATGGTATATGGAACATCATCGTATACTTTGGCGAGTGTCAAGCCCATAGTGTCCAGTGCGGGAAGGTAAGCCGCCAGTATCTTGAAGGTGGAACCGGGTTGTCGCTTACTCATAGTAGCGCGATTAAGGACCTGATTACCTATTTTTTGACCACGCCCACCGGTCATAGCTTTGACTTGACCGGTATGATAATCGATGACAACCATCGCGGCTTGAGGCTGAGGTATGAATAAAGCATTATCTGAGATGAGTGTATCCGTCTCGCCAACCCATTCGCTTTTTAACAATTCAATATGTTCAAGTGCTTCTTCATCAGACTGCAGCAGCTTTTCCTCGTAATGGTGAAAAACACCTTCATCTGTTTGAACGGAAGCTGTATACATCAGCTTGACATTGTAATCATCTTGGATAGTCGGAAAATTATTTTCATCTGCAAAAGATTGGTCCAATATATTTTGTAAACCAATATCTTGGGTGATGTAGATATCCAGACCGCCACGATAGATGAGGTTAATAGCTTGAGTTGCCGTATAGCCTTTTTGAACTTCGAGATCGGATGCGACACGGCGTATGACTTCGTCAACAAAATAAGTATAGTCGGACTTCGTCTCAAATTCTTGATTGGTAATTTGGATTTTATCATAGACATTTTCTTCTTTTGCTTCAAGGTAGTCCGCATTGGAGATTTTACCTTGATTCAAAAGATACTGTAGAATAATAAGTTGTCGATTACGATTATTCTCGGGATTCGTAACAGGGTCATAGTCAGATGGACGTTGAGTGATACCGGCAATAACAGCTGCTTCAGCAATAGTAAGTTCACCTACATCTTTGTTAAAATAACGCCCTGCAGCTGCCTGTACGCCGTTGGTGCCTCTGCCTAGTCCTGCTGTATTTAGATATAATTCTAAGATTTTATCTTTGCTTAAGAATTTCTCGACTTGTATGGCAAGGTACTGTTCTTGAATCTTGCGTTCGAAACTTTTCACCGAAGATAAAACATTGTTTTTAATGACTTGTTGGGTGATTGTACTGGCGCCTTCAGTTAAGTCGCCGGACTTTAGATTGACAAAGATCGCTCTAAAAATACCACGCATATCAATACCATTATGCTCATAGAAACGTTCATCTTCTATTACAATAAATGCATCTTGTACATGTTTAGGAATCTCATCGATTTCAACATAGATTCGATTAGCGTCTCCTGTAGACAATTCTTGTAAAATAACGCCATCCTGGTTACGGATAAATGATGTATACCCTACAGGTACAAGTGAGTCAAAATCAAGTTCAGGTGAAGCGTCTAATATTGCTTTTGCTACACCAATGCCACCGGAAATACCTAATACAGCAACAAGAAGTAAACTAAAAAAAAGTACTCGAACGGAAGAAGTGCCCATTAGTTTCATGATTTTGGTATATCTTGAATTGAGTCTCTGTATTTTTTTTTGATTGGCATGCTTTGAAAAATTCATATTTGATGCCTCCTTTTCACTCTGACATTATACCAAACTAAGGGGTCAAGCGGAAGAGTCTTTTCAGGATTTATCAGAAATTTAATATTAGCAGAACAATTTATAATGGTGACTCAGTTTAAAATAAAGTTGTATTAAAGAAAATCTTTTGGTACAATCGGTTATAATAGTGCTGTGTGAACCATGTTGCATAATCATAAAATTTATTGTATACTGTTACGATAGTAGTTTTAATTAGTACCACTAAAACAAGAGGTGATAAAATGAAATTCACAAAAATGCATGGTTGTGGCAATGATTATGTTTATATTAATGGTCTTACTGAGAATGTAGATGACCCGAAATCACTATCCATAAAGATGAGTGATCGTCATTTTGGCGTTGGTTCAGATGGTATTGTTTTGATTTTACCTTCAGAAACTTCAGACTTTAAAATGCGTATGTTTAACGCCGACGGTTCAGAGGCAGAGATGTGTGGCAATGCAATCCGGTGTGTTGGAAAATACGTATACGACAACAAGATGATAGAATCCGAAGAAGTGACTATTGAAACTTTGGCGGGTGTTAAAAAACTCGAGTTAACAGTCGAAAATAATTATGTGACCTATGCTAGAGTTGATATGGGTGAACCAATATTGAGTGCAGAAAGAATACCGGTTAAGAGTAGTCTTGAGCCGGTTGTAGGTGAGCTGGTAGTTGTTGACCATCAAGCCTATGCTTTAACCTGTGTGTCTATGGGTAATCCCCATGGCGTGGTTTTTGTTGATGAAATAACAGACGATCATGTTCATGGACTTGGACCTAAACTGGAAGTACATGATAAATTTCCACAGAAAATTAATATTGAGTTTGCTAAGGTTATAGATGATCACAATATAGAGATGCGGGTATGGGAACGAGGATCAGGTGAAACATTGGCTTGTGGAACGGGCGCTTGTGCAACTTTGGTTGCGGCGGTTTTAAATGGAAAAACAGGCAGAAAAGCTGCTGTTAATTTAATAGGCGGTCAATTAATAATCGAATGGGATGAAGCAACCAATCATGTATTTATGTTTGGACCTGCTGTAACAGTTTTTGAAGGTATTTGGTAAGATGTCACATTAAATGAACATGATGAACGAATAAGGAGGAGAACAATGGCAGAACAATTTGTGCAGAACTTGATTGCAGAAAGAATTGGTGGCAATCAATTTGGAAAAAGTACGGTGATTTATAAGTTTGAAAAGATTAAAAGGGCTAAGAAGGCGGCCATGGTCGAGAGACCGGAAGTCGAGATTATTGACATGGGTGTTGGGGAACCGGATGCAATGGCTGATTATAGAGTCGTTGAAAGACTGATGGATGAAGCTCAAAAATGGGTGAACAGAGATTATGCGGATAATGGTATAACTGAATTTAAAGAAGCAGCGGCTAAATATATTGGTGAAATCTATGGCGTCAAGTTAGATGCTGATTTAGAAGTGAATCATTCTATCGGTTCTAAGCCTGCACTGGCGATGGTAGCTCAAGCTTTTATTAATCCGGGGGATATTGCCCTCATGACAGTACCAGGTTATCCGGTAATGGGCACCATGAGTAAATGGCTAGGTGGCGATGTATATAATATGCCATTATTAGCGGAGAACAAATTTCTACCGGATTTGGATGCAATACCGAAAGATATATTGAAGAAAGCAAAGCTTTTATACCTGAATTATCCAAATAATCCTACTGGAGCTACAGCAACAAAAGCCTTTTATAAGAAAGTGGTTGAGTTTGCAAAAAGTAACAACATTTTGGTTGTATCAGATCTAGCGTATGGTGCTTTGATGTTTGATGGCAATAAACCTTTAAGTTTTTTAAGTGTGCCAGGTGCTAAAAAAGTTGGTATTGAGATACATTCATTGTCTAAAGCTTTTAATATGACAGGGTGGCGTATGGCTTTTGTAGTGGGGAATGCCAAAGCGGTAGCTGCTTTTGCAACAGTAAAGGACAATAACGATTCAGGCCAGTTCAAAGCCATTCAAAAAGCGGGAATTACAGCCCTTGAGAATCCAAGTATCACGGAATATACCTGTGAAAAATATTCAAGACGCCATGATATGTTGGTTGCCACATTAAATAAGATTGGACTTAAGGCGACAAAGCCAAAAGGATCTTTCTATTTGTATGTACCTATTCCAAAAGGGGTTAAGAATGGACCGAAATTTAAGACAGCAGAAGATTTTTCCCAGTATTTAATTAAAGAAAAATCAATTTCTACTGTTCCTTGGGATGATGCAGGCAATTTTGTAAGATTTTCTGTTACTTTTTTGGCGGTAGACGAGTTCGAAGAACAAAAGGTCATGCATGAAATAGAAAGACGTTTATCTGATTTGGAATTTATTTTTTAGGAGAAGTTAGTTTTGACCCTTTAACTATAGATTGATTATCAGTGAACATTAATTTATAATGAATATGAAACAAAGGCGTTTCTATAGTGGCAAACACAATAGATGCGCCTTTTTCCAATCAAATTATAAATCTAGGAGGCGGTATCTGGTGGAAAGTAAGAAATATACTAAAGCAGACATTCATAGAATAGTAGCTGAAGAAGATATAAAGTTTATTCGTTTGCAGTTTGTAGATATTTTAGGCTCATTAAAAAATGTTGCGATTACAGTAGACCAACTTGACAAAGCTTTAAATGGAGAAATTATGTTTGACGGATCATCCATATCCGGATTTGTTAGGATGGAAGAATCAGATATGTATTTGATTCCTGATTTGGATACATTTGTAAGCTTTCCTTGGAGAACCCATCAAAGCAAAGTAGCTAGATTAATCTGTGATATTTATACAACAACTGGAGAACCTTATGGGGATGATCCAAGAGGTGTACTCAAGCATGTCATTGCAGAAGCAGAATCCATGGGCTATGCATTTGATTTGAGGCCGGAATTTGAATTCTTTTTGTTTCATACAGATGAGAATGGTGATCCTACGACCATTACCCACGATAAGGCAGGCTACTTCGATCTTGGTCCTATGGATTTGGGAGAAAATGTTCGTAGAGATATGGTCTTGACTTTAGAGGAAATGGGTTTTAAAATTCGAGCAAGCCATCATGAAGATGCACCTGGACAACATGAAATTGACTTTGAGTCGGCAGATGCTATCACGATGGCAGATCAAATCGTCACCTTTAAGTTGGTGGTCAAAGTTGTTGCACAAAAGCACGGTTTACACGCCACCTTCATGCCAAAACCTTTAAGTCACACGAATGGATCAGGTATGCACATAAACATGAAGCTCAAGGATCAACAAGGGAAAAATGTCTTTTATGATGAAGGTAATGCATTAAAGCTTTCTAAAACAGCTTACAATTTTCTGGGTGGTTTACTTACCCATGCAAAAGCCATAACAGCCATTACTAATCCTACAGTTAATTCTTACAAGCGCTTGGTGCCGGGCTTTGAAGCACCGGTACATATAGGATGGTCGACCTCAAATCTAAGTCCCTTAGTTAGAATTCCTACTGTAAGAGGCGAGGAAGCTCTATTGGAGTTGAGAAGCCCGGATCCGTCATGCAACCCATATCTAGGGTTAGCAGTCATACTAAAAGCAGGACTTGATGGTATAAAAAATGAAATTATGCCACCTGAAATGATGAATTCAGATCAGCTTAGAGCTATATCCAATATATTGTCTGAAGACACTCTACCAAGTGATTTAAAAGAAGCGATTGTTGAATTGTCAAAGAATCAAGTCATTAAAGAGGCCCTTGGTACTGTTTATGATAGTTATATTAAGGCCAAAGGTTTTGAATGGGATGCTTATCAAAAACAAGTACATGCTTGGGAAGTCGATACTTATACATCAAGATATTAGGGTAAGACGAGAAAGATGGCTAATAACTGTATATGGCACAGGCAATAGAGGATGAATGTAATGAGTACTCGGGTGATAATTGGATCATCAAATGAAAAAATCATAAAACAACTGAGTCTGTTCTTAATCGAAAATGGTTTGAGTGTCATTGGTGAAGCAACAAGTGGACATGACTTATTGAGAAAAGTACATACAGTTTATCCGGATCTAGCCATAGTGGACTACAAATTAAAGGGTATGAATGGTCATGAACTATCGGAGATTATTATTGGTGAAAGACTATGTCCGGTCATCGCTTTAATTAGTCATGGAGAAATTGAGCATTTTATCAACTTAAGCCAGGAACCAACCTTTGTACCACTCATCAAACCTTGTAGTAGACAAATGTTGATAGGAACTGTTGACTTATTGGTCAAGACTTCAAAAAGTATTGAGTTGCTTGAAAAACAGTTGGATCATTTAAAGACAAAAACAAATATGGATGCTGTTATAGAAAAAGCCAAGCAATTATTGATTGAAAATATGAATCTGACTGAAGAAGAGGCCCATAGGCGTATTCAAAAACAAAGTATGGATAAGGGCATATCAAAAATAAAAATTGCAGAAGCCATTATTCTTATGTATGATTAAAATGTCAGAATATTCCGAATTATAATTTATAACGTTTTTAATCTTGCATTTAGTAAAGTCGTATGATATAGTATAATCATAAATGATTTATGATTAAGTTTTCACAATACAGGTTTTTCTTAAGGGCAAAGGCGTTCTCAAGTTTATTGAGTACGCTTTTTTTGATTTTTGCTAGCAAAACGCGACAGAGTCGCTGTAAGATGATGAAAAAAGATTTCAAAGGAGGAATAATAGGATGGAAAACGTAACGCAATTATTTGGAATGAATGTATTTAGTGAGTCAGTTATGAAAGAAAGATTGCCAAAGGATACTTTTAAAGCATTGAAAAAAACCATGATTCTTGGTCATGAATTAGCTCCTGAAGTGGCGGAGGTAGTCGCTAATGCAATGAAAGACTGGGCAGTTGAAAAAGGTGCAACCCATTATACACACTGGTTTCAACCAATGACTGGAAAAACTGCAGAAAAACATGATTCATTTATCGAGCCAACAGGGGACGGTAAGGTAATTATGGAGTTTAGTGGAAAACAATTGATTCAAGGTGAGCCGGATGCTTCATCATTTCCTAATGGTGGATTAAGAGCTACATTTGAAGCCAGAGGGTATACTGCATGGGATGCAACATCACCTGCATTTATTAAAGACGATACATTATGTATACCAACTGCTTTCTGTTCTTATACTGGAGAAGCTCTGGATAAGAAAACACCACTGCTTAGGTCCATGCAAGCCGTATCAGAGCAAGCGGTAAGGATTCTTAGACTATTTGGTGACACTGAAACCAAAAAAGTAACATCAACTGTTGGTCCTGAACAAGAGTATTTCTTAGTTGATAAAAAGTTATACCAACTTAGAAAAGACCTGATTTTTTCTGGAAGAACTTTATTTGGCGCAATGCCACCTAAAGGACAGGAACTGGATGACCATTATTTTGGTAGCATAAAAGAACGGGTATCTGAGTTCATGAAGGAGTTTGATTTAGAGTTATGGAAACTTGGCATTTCTTCTAAAACAAAACATAATGAAGTGGCACCTGCTCAACATGAAATGGCGCCAATTTATTCAACGACCAATATTGCAACAGACCATAATCAGTTGGTTATGGATACGCTTATTAAAGTAGCTAACAGGCATGACTTGGCTTGTTTACTACATGAAAAACCATTTGCAGGTGTAAATGGATCAGGAAAGCATAACAACTGGTCAATCAGCACTGAAAAAGCCAACTTACTTGAACCAGGCGATACACCTCATGAGAATGCCCAATTCTTAACTTTCCTTGTTGCAACCATTGCAGCCGTTGATAAATATGCACCACTACTAAGATTATCAGCAGCATCACCAGGTAATGATCATAGATTGGGAGCAAATGAAGCACCACCAGCGGTTATCTCTATCTTCCTTGGTGAGCAACTAAATGCTATTATCGAACAGATTAAAGAAGGTGCTTTAACTTCTTCTACAAAAGCCAGTGCGATGGATCTTGGCGTTACAACTTTACCAAAATTTGCCAAGGACGTAACAGATAGAAACAGAACATCACCATTTGCTTTCACCGGTAATAAATTCGAATTTAGAATGGTAGGATCTTCTGCATCTGTATCTGGTCCAAACATAGTTCTCAATACAATTGTTGCTGAAGTATTAAAAGAAATTGCTGACGAGTTGGAAATTGCAGAAGATTTCAATGCTACCTTAAAGACAATTATTGAGCGATTAATAAAAGCCCATAGTAGAATTATATTTAATGGTGACGGATACTCAGAAGATTGGTTAGAAGAAGCAGAACGACGTGAGCTACCTAATATAAAAACAGCGGTAGAGGCCATTAAGGTATTTGATGAACCGGAATACGTAGATCTTTTCTTAAGACATGGTGTATTTTTCAAAGGCGAAATAGCCGCGCGTCAGGAAATCATGTTTGAAGAGTATATTAAAACCATCAATATTGAAGCCCTTACAATGGTTGAGATGGCTAAAAAGGAAATCATGCCTTCAGTTATTGAGTTTGCAACCAGTTTAGCAGACTCCATCAATGCTATAAAAGCCGCTGTTCCAAGTGCGTTGGTAAGTGTTCAAGAAAACCTCTTAATTAAAATATCCGAACTTTTAGTTGAAGCACAAGAAAAGTTAGTGGCACTTGAGGAAGAAGTAGCAAAAACTCATATGATTGAAGATATTGAGGAAGAAGCTTTTGCTTTTAAATTCAATGTTTTTGAGAAAATGGTGGACCTTAGAAAGCCATGTGATGAACTAGAAGTGATGGTTGCAGAAGACTACTGGCCATACCCAACATATAGTGATTTACTATTTAGAGTCTAATTATATTAAAATGAATAAATGAGTGAATCAAAGGATATCTAAGTCAAATCTTAGATGTCCTTTTCTTTTTGTAACTTTTAGTGCTAGCGCTTGATATGAAGGGAAACGTAACGTATAATAAGTATAATGTGCAGGAATTTACTGGAAAGATGAGCCGATTGCTAAAAAATCGGTAGGAGGATATATGATTATTACCATAGCACTGAATCCCGGTATTGAAAAAAGAATAACGGTTGACCAATTGGTCGTAGGCGAGGAACATAATGTTTTAGATTATCAGTTAATGATTGGACGAAGCAGTGTTTATTCAGCTTACATTATGCGTCTCTTACAAGGAGATCCGTATGTTATGGGGTTTGCCGGTGGTATCGGCGGTCGTTATATTAAGAATTTCTTGGATAAGAATCGAATAAAATCTAATTTTGTTTTAAAAGATAAAGAGATGGAATCTATTTTTCTTCTTAGGATGGAAGGGCAACCGGATACAAGATTTATTGATCATTCCCATCAACTCACACAAAACGATGCAAAAAATTTCAAGCATAAACTCATCGGACAGTTAAAGGATACAGACATCATATTATTAAATGGTGATACATTAGACCATATGGCCATGTCGATTATGATTGATACGATGGATTTGATAAAAAAAGAAGGAAAAAGAGTGGTTCTGTCTGTAGAAGGTAATGATGTTGAGAATTTTGTAGCTAAAAAACCCTATGCATGGGTTGTTGATGATGGTCAAATGGAAGCACTTGGAATCTATGGAGATGAAGAACATCGCATTAAGCAGTTACATTTATTTCTAATTACTCAAAAAATCCATTATGCTTTTTACCCTACTGAAGAAGGCGTTGTAGGTGTATCCCGTAACAAAATATGTAAAGGTAAGCTAGATGGTATGGCTACAAAAGATACAGATTGGGTGAAAGAAGCTATAGCCGGCGGCGTTGTCATGGGTATAAAGAGGAAATATGAATTTGAGCGCATGGTAAAACTGGCAAGTGGTATTGCTTGTGCCATAAATGACAAAACATACCCAAATATATGCACACGCAAAGAAATTGATGCCAATATGAACCAATGTAGAATTATTGAGTACTATAGTAAAGGCAAATATCACTTTGAGGATTTATAAATGTTGAAAGCTTACGAAACCATAAGACAAGAGGCGACAACGGAATTGATTGAGCATAAATCCAGGTTTATCGGGAGCTTGAGACCTGCATCATCTGAAGAAGAGGCAAAAGACATTGTAGCAAAAATCAACAAACAATTCAGAGATGCCAATCATAATTGTTATGCATATAGAATCAATGAGGCGCAACTGGTAGAAAAGTATAGTGATGATGGTGAACCTACACAAACAGCGGGTATGCCTATGTTAGATTTATTAAGATCCAAAAATTTGGTGAACGTCGTGGTGGTTGTCACACGTTATTTTGGAGGTGTGAAGCTAGGAACAGGTGGTCTTGTTAGAGCCTACACAAAAACCTTACAATCGGCTCTTGACCAAGTTAATATAATAAAGAAAGACACCTATACCTTATTAAAGATTACTGTACCTTATACCTTTGCAGGAAAAATGGATTATTATATTCAAAAAGAAGCGATTGTGGTTAAGGATATACAGTATGAAGATGAGATACACTACGAATTATACACAACCAACGACGATGGCTTAAGTCTTGCCGTAGTTGAGTTGACCAATGGCCAAAGTGTTATAAAAAAATTAGAAGAAGTGCTTGGATTCATAGAACGAGGAAAAATGTATGAGGAGTAGTGGCGTTATGAAAGAGCTTGATCAGGTATTAAATGCGCTTCGGATGGGTGTCATACCCGGAACAAGTATTGATGACTTCATAGTGGGTAGAGATCAAGAAAAACAAGAACTTGAAACTTTTATGCTGAGTATTGAAAAAGGTGAAGGTCGGGTTAAATTTATTCGAGGTGCTTATGGTTCAGGGAAAACATTTTTGATGAAGTATTTGACTGAAAAAGCCCTAGACCAAGGATTTATTGTTGCAAATGTTCCGGTTCATAGTGGATTTGGTTTTTCAAAGCTTGATGGTGTTTATGCGAATATCATGAACCATCTATTAATAAGAACAGATCAAGAAACCGGTACTAATTTTGAGATGCTGTTTGAAAAATGGATAGAAGGCCTAAAATCCAGTGGAGATGCTAGGAAGGCTTCCCAGAACATCTATAATGTTATTAAAGCTTTAAGTGATTATAACAGCTCTTTTTCAAGCGTGCTATTAATCTATATAAGAGCTTTAATTGGCAGAGATTATGAACTGTCAACCATAGCTGCAGCTTGGATAAAAGGCGATAAAAATATAGACTATCAACTTAAGCGTAGATTAAACGTCAAAGGTTCCGTTGATGGGGAGAATGCGCTTGATATATTGAGCGGTTTTGTAAAGTTGATTCATCTGCTAGGTTATAAAGGTCTGATTATTACGTTTGATGAAGCAGAAATCATCATGCAACAAAGGGTGGATACCAGACTTAAGGCATATGGGAACATACGGCAACTGATGGACTCTGCTGGGGCCGGATTGTTGGACCATGCCGGTTTTGTATTTGCAGGTACAGACGATTTTTTTGATGATGAAGATAAGGGTCTGAGAAGTTATAAGGCACTTGATCAAAGAATTGGTAGCAGTATGGAAAGTCCTTCAAGTATTACCAACGTCAGACAACCCATACTACAGATTCAAGCATTAAGAGATGATGACTACGAAATGTTGTCCAATAAGTTAGTAGAATTACACGCCAAGAGATATACTTATGAGTATGCGGTGAATGCTTTACATATAGCAAACCTTGCTAAGCTTGAAGCTTCGAAATCAGAAGAGGGTAATACCATAACCGTGCGTATTTTTCTAAAAAAAGTATTGGAGCTTTTGGACTTGATGTTAGACAATCCGGACCTTCCAATATTTAACGCTATTAAAGTCAGTAATAAAGGTTGAAAAACTTTAAAAGCATGTTTATAATTAAAGATAGTTATAATGTTAAAGTTGGTTACAGTAAATCTATATTTTAACATAACACTTAAAATCATTCATTCGAAGAGAGCCAGAGGTGTAATATGAAAATATTTATAGATACAGCAAATGTTGATGAAATAAGAGAGGCCAATGCCTTAGGCATTTTATCCGGTGTAACAACCAATCCATCTTTGATTGCCAGAGAAGGCAAAAAATTCACAGATGTGGTTCATGAGATTGTCACCATAGTAGACGGTCCTATTAGTGCTGAGGTCATTAGTTTAAAAGCTGAAGGTATGATAGAAGAAGGTAGGGAATTAGCAAAAATACACCCTAACATTGTCGTTAAGGTTCCCATTACTTTAGAAGGCCTTAAAGCTGTCAGTCAATTCTCTAAGGAAAATATTAAAACCAATGTAACACTTATTTTTTCTGCAAACCAAGCACTATTAGCTGCAAGAGCAGGTGCAACTTATGTTAGTCCTTTTGTGGGACGTGTGGACGACATATCACAAGATGGTATGATCCTTATCGAAGACATTGTACAGATTTTCGACCTTCATGGTCTAGACACTGAAATCATAGCAGCAAGCATTAGAGGGCCATTACATATTATGCAAGCGGCAAAAGCCGGTGCACATATAGCAACCATACCTTATGATGTCATCAAAAAAGCCTTATTGCACCCATTAACAGATGCAGGCATTGAAAGATTTTTAAAGGATTGGGAAAGTGTTCCTAACTAGTTAAGATGGACTAAAAATAGGTCGATATACTTAGTGAAGAACTTAACTATACCAATATAGAATTTCTAAGCGATGGTAATCCACATGTTAAAGATGAAAAGTACCTTTTCATCTGCGGTGGATTAGGCTTGCATGCAAGCCAAGAGCATAGAAATCCTTTGGTATAGTAAAGTGAAGAACTTAACTATACCAATATAGAATTTTTAAGCGATGGTAATCCACATGTTAAAGATGAAAGTGTCAGATAGAATCAAGCAACTAAATAGTGTTATAAGATAAATGATGAAAGGTGTGATACCATGAACGATAATAGAAAACCTACGATTCTAATTACAGAAAAAAGGACTTTACGTTCATGTATTAGCAAGCACGATTTGAGTGCCTTTAACATCATAAGAAACCATGATCCTAGAGAGGTTTTTTCATTAGTATCCATCCATCATCCGGATTTGATTATCTTAGATGCAGAAATGGATGATGTATCTGGGTATGACTTGCTCAGAACACTGAAATCTTTTTATAAAACTGAAAGAATACCTGTGGTTTTGGTGGCAGAGATTACAGAGGATGTTGAACCTTGTTTAGCCTTAGAACTCGGTGCGATTGATTTTATGATTAAGCCTATTAGTGAACATTTGGTTACAGCAAAAATCAATAATTATATCAAAATCTACCATTCATTATTATTACTAGAAGAAAAAGCCCATTATGCTAAGGAAATGAACCCAAATACGGGTTTACCGGGTAATATGGCGATTAGTCGGTATATTACCAATGCTCTAAAAAGTAGAAAAGACAATGTCGTGGTGTATGCAGACTTGGATAATTTTAAATCTTATAATGACAAATATGGTTTTGGTCGAGGTGATGAAATCATAAAGTTTACAGGTGGCGTTATTGCATCAGCATTAAGTGAAGCCTTAGGCGATACTTTCCTAGGCCATATCGGTGGCGATGATTTTGTTTTTGTTGCACCAGCAGATGAAGTAAAAGATATTGCCAACAACATCATTTATAATTTTGATCAGAAAATCAGACAACATTATTGCGAGGAAGATAAGGCGTCAGGGTTTATTATCTCAAAAGACCGACTTAATACCATACAAAAATATCCGATTATGACCATAAGTTTAGCAGGCGTAAGGCTTTTAGAGCACCCGGAAACTACCCGTTATGAGGTCATAGCTGATATATGTGCCGAGGTAAAGAAGTATGCAAAAACCTTTAACAACAGTTGTTTCTATATGGATAGGCGACAGGGTGAAGATTTTAGAAAAAAATATGACATGGCTTTTTCGACAGTCATGTAATGAAAGATCCGGGCTTTTTTGCTTGGCTCTTTTTTTTTCAATATAAAACAAGATTGACAAAAAGGTCATTGGGTAATATAATTGAAATAAGATGTCAGACAACAGACAATGCATAAGAAGGGAAGGTTTTATGAAAAAATATGAGATTGTAAATGCAATGGTAGAAAATGGTGTGGTAGCGGTTATACGCGCAGAATCAAAGGAACAAGGTCTAAAGACAATTGAAGCAATCAAAGCCGGGGGTATCAAGGCTTTAGAGATAACCATGACGGTTCCGGGAGCACTGGATATCATTAAAGAACTGGCTGAAGTATATAAGGACGAAGACGTCATTATCGGCGCAGGTACAGTTCTTGATTCTGAAACAGCAAGAGCCTGTATTTTGGCGGGTGCAAAATACATTGTTAGTCCATGTTTTGAAGTTGAACTTGTAAAAATGTGTCATCGATATGGTGTTCCGGTAATGCCGGGCATTATGACCCCAAAAGAGGCTGTAGAAGCGCTTGAGTTAGGTGTTGATATATTAAAAGTGTTCCCGGGCAATGCTTTTGGACCATCTATTATATCTGCTTTTAAAGGACCTTTGCCACAAGGCAATTATATGCCCACAGGTGGTGTCGATCTCTCAAATGTAGATCAATGGATTAAGAACGGAGCAGTAGCGGTTGGTGTTGGTAGTGTCTTGACAAAAGGTGCTGCGACTGGAGACTATGCATCAGTGACAGAAACAGCGAGGAAATTTGTTGAAGCTGTAAAATTAGCAAGACAATCGTAGATTTGACATATTATTATAGATGAGAAAGGAAATGATTATGAAAAAAGTAGTAACTTTAGGAGAAATCATGTTAAGACTATCACCTCCGGAACACCAACGTTTTGTTCAAGCCAGCCAATTTGATATTGTATATGGTGGTGGCGAAGCAAATGTGGCTGTTTCATTGGCTAATTATGGTATGGATGCCTATTTTGTATCAAAGCTTCCTGACAATCCGATTGGACAAAGTGCTGTTAATGAGCTTAGGAAATATGGTGTCCACACAGATTATGTGATTAGAGGTGGAGAACGTGTTGGCATATATTATCTGGAACACGGTGCTTCAATGCGTGCATCCAACGTTGTTTATGACAGGGCTCACTCTGCTATTGCAGAGGCAAAAGCAGAAGAGTTTGATTTTGATGCTATTTTTACAGGTGCCGATTGGTTCCACTTTTCCGGTATAACACCGGCTATTTCTTTAGAAGCCAGAGATATGACTTTAAAAGCTTTACAGGCAGCAAAACGACATGGTGTTACAGTATCTGTCGATTTGAATTATCGTAAAAAATTATGGACGCCTGAAGAAGCAAAAGCATGTATGACAGAGCTCATGGCCTACGTAGATGTGTGTATTGGAAACGAAGAAGATGCAGAAAAAGTACTTGGATTTAAGCCGGGAGAGACGGATGTGACCAGTGGCGAACTTGAGATTGATGGCTACAAAAGTATTTTTAAGCAGATGCAAGAGACTTTTGATTTCAAATACGTTGTAACGACATTAAGAGAAAGCCATTCTGCTTCAGACAATGGGTGGTCAGCTTTGATTTATAATGGCCAGGAATTCTATCAGTCTAAGCATTACGATATTAGAATTGTGGACAGAGTCGGAGGTGGTGACTCCTTTGCAGGTGGTTTGATATATGGACTTATGGCTTATGAAGATCAAGGGAGTGCATTGGAATTCGCAGTTGCGGCTTCAGCACTAAAGCACACGATAGCTGGTGATTTTAATCATGCTACCATTGATGAAGTCTTGCGCTTAAGCGGTGGTGATGGTTCGGGTAGGGTTGAACGATAAATCATTGACAGGTATCTGGTTTTTAGGTAGTATCAGTATGAAGAAATCTTGGAGGTCTGAAGATGTATGACAAATCGATACTCTCACAAAGAGTTGCAGAAAATATAAAGCAAATGATCTTAGATCAAGACTATCATCCTGGTGACAAACTACCCAATGAGATAGAAATGACTCAGATGGTGAATGTAAGTCGTTCTACCATAAGAGAAGCAATAAAAATCCTAGTATCCACGAATATATTAGAGGTAAGACGAGGCAAAGGTACTTATGTATCTGAGAAGCCGGGCCTAACGAAAGACCCATTGGGTATGGATTTTATTAATGAGGACCGACTGCTAATGGACCTTTTTGAAATAAGATTATTACTTGAACCGGATATGACGAAGTTGGCGGTAGAAAGAGGTATGCAATCCGATTTTGATAAAATTTATGAGACTTACGAAAGAGTAGCAGAACAAATTAAAGCCGGTGTTAATCATACAGAAGCAGATATTGCCTTCCATACAGCCATTGCAGATGCCAGTCACAACATCATCATGAATAGGATTGTACCACTTATTAATGAAGGCATTGTTGGCGGGTATTTGAAAACAAAGGATAATCCTGAATCAGCAGAAGAAGTATTACGGCAGCATGAAAGCATTGTCGATTTTATAAAAAAAAGAGAACCTCAAAAAGCAAAAAAAGCTATGCAAGACCATATACTGTATGGATTGCAAGGCTTTAAAACCTATAATTGAACAAAGAGGCTTCGCCTCGTTTTGCAAAGCAAATTGTTCCGGCAGGAAAGACTTCCTTGATCGTTTACATAGCATAGACTTTCCTAGAGAAGAACATAAACCTCCTGATAAGACCTTGTTAGAGAAATCTGACAAGGTCTTTTAAAATGCTATAGAAATCCTACACATTACATGTTACAATATTATCAGTCAATAGAAAATGATTATCAATTGATAAATTCGTCTGAAACAAGGAGGACATCGTATATTATGGAAGACAAAGTAAAAGAAGTAGAATTAGATTCAAACAACAATGAGAAGATCATTATTATAGGTAATGGTGCGGCAGGGATATCTGCAGCAAAGGCCATTCGTAAACGGAATCAAGAGGTTAAAGTAACCATACTGGATCAAGAAAAACAAGTGATCTATTATAAACCTTTATTATCCGAGTATATAGCACAGGACGAGGTCCTTAAAAAAATATATATGCATAAACATAAATGGTATGAAGACCAACAGATAGAATTAAAACTGGGTGTGACGGTCACGAAAATAAACGCAGAGGCTAAAACCATTGAAACGGCTCAGGGTGAGATAATGGTATATGATAAGTTGATTTTAGCTCTTGGTAGCAGAAGTTTTATACCACCCATTAAAAATGCAGATTATGAAGGTGTGTTTACCCTTAGGAATATTGGTGATGCCGATAAAATTAAAGACTATGCCAAAGATTGTAAAAAGGCCGTGATTATCGGTGGTGGTTTATTGGGACTTGAGGCTGCGGATCAGTTGCAAGAACTGGGGTTAGATATAACCGTGGTTGAACTCGCCAACAGATTACTTCCAAGACAGATTGATGAAAAGGGTGCTCATATTTTTGAAGCTGGTATCTTGAAGAAAGGCATCCATCTTGCAAAAGGAAATGCAGTTTCGATGATTATCGGGCATCATAAATCAGAATTTGTCCAATTGATGGATGGTCGTAAGATTCCGGCTGACTTAGTCATCATATCTGCAGGCATTGTATCAGAAGGTTATCTGGCTGAAGAAGCGGGATTGGAATATGATCGAAGTATTATTGTGAACAAGCACATGCAAACAAGTAATCCGGACATCTATGCAGCAGGTGATGTTGCTCAGTTCTCAGAGAAGAACTATGGTATATGGCCTGAAGCCATGGAGCAGGGAAATGTAGCAGGTGCTAACGCAGTTGGAGATAAACTCACATATAAGGATTTCATACCTTCTAATACCTTTAATGGCTTAAATATGAATGTTTTTTCTATTGGTCATGTTAATTATGAAGACGATGATGATGTTGCGATTTTAGGTTTTGAAGACTTAGTAAATGGTATCTATAAGAAACTATTTTTTAGGGATCAATCTTTAATCGGTGCAGTTGTAATTGGAGATAACAGCAAAACAAAGTTGGTTGTGGAAGCTATGAAAATAAAGTCTTCACCTGGTGAATTGCTTGATATTTTGACGACAAAATAGGCCAGATTTAAAGGAGTGTTTTGGGGGGGCGTTTATGAAAGAGGCAATGTTTTACAAGGTAATTGAAGAACGGGCAATTTGTCAACTGTGTCCCAACAACTGTATCATTAAACCTAACCATAAAGGTTTATGTCAAACAAGAGCTTATCTTGATGGTAAGCTTATTGCACTGAATTTTGGTGAGGTATCCGGCATACAGATTGACCCTATAGAGAAGAAGCCCTTAGCCCATTGGAGACAAGGGTCACAAATTCTGTCCTTTGGTAGTTATGGTTGTAACCTTAAATGTCCTTTTTGCCAGAATTACAACATAAGCAGAGAAAAACCGAGGGTGATTACAATGACGCCGGAAGCGATAGTGGCTCAAGCGATTGCCTATGACTTAGAAGCGATTGCCTATACTTACAATGAGCCAACAGTATTTTATGAGATGGTGTATGAAACAGCTAAGATTGCACATTCAAAAGGAATTGCTAATGTTTTGGTTACCAATGGCTATATCAATGAAGAACCTTTGTTAAAGTTATTACCTTATATAGATGCCATGAACATAGATGTAAAAACTTATGACGATCAAAAGATGTTAGATATGTGCGGTGGTCGTCTTGACATAGTGATAGAGACCATAAAAAGAGCCAAAGTGAGCGCACATGTAGAGCTAACGATGTTGATTGTACCGGAACTTAATGACGATTTGCAGGAAATGCGTCGCTTTTTGCAATGGCTTTTTTCAGAAGTGGGTGATGTGCCGATACATTTATCCCGCTATTTTCCCGCGTATGAATATGATTTGCCACCAACCGACATTGATCTTATGATACAAATGCAAAAAGCAGCACGACAGTTTTTTACCCATGTATATTTAGGAAATGTAGGTGATTAGATGCAATCGATAGAAGTGTTTTTTTTGCCACACCCACCTGTAGCCATACCGGGAGTTGGGCAAGGTAGAGAAAGAGCTATTAGTAAAACGTTAGACGGCTATAGGACCATAGCCCAAAAAATAAAGAAAATCAAACCGGAGACGATTGTTGTGGTTACCCCTCATGGTCATACTTTTAGTAATGGTATTAGCTTGGTAGGAACATCTAATGTTCAGGGAGATTTAAAAGGCTTTGGTGTTTCTGATGTCAGCATGTCAAAAAAAATCAATCTACCCTTAACACATTTGATACAAATGGCCTTTGAAGAAAATGATTTAGTATCTGTAGTGCTAGACGAAGTAATAGCAAAGAGCTATGGTACACAGCCAAAGATTGATCATGGCGCACTGGTGCCTTTGTATTTTGTGGATGAAGTTTATGATGACTATCAGGTGGTACATGTGACACCATGTGGGCTAAGTGCTCGGGATCATTATAATTATGGGGTTGCTATGAAAAATGTTATTATGAGTTTTGATGAAACGGTGGTAATGATATGTAGTGGAGATTTGTCCCATGCTTTGACCGATGATGGACCTTATACTTACAATCCTTACGGAAAACTCTTCGATGCTTTGGTTGTAGAAGCTATAACAGAAAAGTCACCGGAAGTTCTATTAAAATTAACACCAAAAGAGGTCTCAGATGCGGCCCAATGTGGATTAAATTCTTATCTTATGGGCTTTGGTATGATGGATGGCTATGATTATCATAGTGAAGTCATAAGTTACGAAGGACCTTTTGGCGTAGGTTATCTGACCGGTTACTTGGCCAATGATTTTACGACACTAACCAAATCTAAACAAATTGAATGGGACGCAGAAGCCATTAAAGCTTATGAAGAAAAGAAAAAGTTAGAGGATGGTTTCGTTAAGATTGCCAGACAATCAATTGAGCATTATGTAAGGACAAGTAGAAAAATTGGTAGAGAAGTGGCTATGGCGCTTGTCGATAAGGATACCCTAAAAGAGTTGATGCACCAAAAAGCAGGCGCCTTTGTATCCATTCATAAAGAGGGCAATCTTCGTGGATGTATAGGTACGATTGAAGCGGCTTGTGGTGACTTATTGGACGAAATTATACACAATGCCATTAGTGCTTGTTCAAGTGATCCTAGGTTCAATCCTATTGAAGAAAGAGAACTGACCATGCTTGAGATAAAAGTCGATCGGTTATATCCATCTGAAAGAATAGAATCCTTGGAGGACTTGGATGTTAAGAAGTATGGGGTTATTGTTGAAGAAGGTCATAAAAGGGGTTTGTTATTACCAAACCTTGAAGGTGTAGATACCACTTTACAACAAGTGGAGATTGCCAAAAAGAAAGCCGGTATAACTAAAGACAGCTTTACGATATATAGGTTTGAAGTAGAAAGACATGAATAGAGAAACAAAAATAGAGAAGCGCAGCTAAGCCGCGTTTCTCTATTTTTGATTTATAATGTAATAAAGCAAGACTAAGTCACGCTTCTTATTTTCCGGGCCTTACTTTTAGTATGAGTAGGAAGCCAACAATAATAATAATGATTGAGAAAACAAAGTTAAAGCTAATGATACCGTTAAATAGGATGGTAGAAACAATGAATGTGTTGAAAGCAAATATTGTAAAAAAGATAATGCCGATGACCTTGGACCATTGCTCTTTAGTGACGATATGATGATGCATAAAGCCTATGGATATAGATAGGATATAAATGGGCCAAGTATAACCTGCAAACCGCCAGTGGGTAATGACTTCAAAAAGATGAAGCAAACCGATGGTGGTAAAAATACCTCCGGGAATTAAAAATCCCGGATATTTTTTTGTGCCATAGTGAAGCGCTTCAAAAGCAATCCCGATGGCAATGGTGGTTAATGGCCATAAATCCCAAAAGTTTAAGACTAGGATATTTAGTTGGCTAAGAATCTGAAGAACCAGATATAGAGAGCCAAAAAGTATTAACAGTAACCCAGCTGATTTGTTGTTTTTCATGATTAATCGACTCCTTTATCGGGAATAACATATTATTTGTAATTAATATCCTAATCATAGCATCTATATATTAAAATAGGATTATAAGGAACTAAAAAATGAAAAAGATAAATTGTTTCTGTTCTAATTGGATAACAGTGCAATGAATTTTTTGGAGGCTTCAGTTAAGGGATGTTTTTTGGGAATAACCACACCCAATTGTCTTCTTGGTATTGGATCAGTCGTCTCTAAGATGCGTAAATCCGGTCGGTTTTTCATACAAAAATCCGGCACAAAAGAAACACCAAGATCAATACTGGTTAAATCAATTAACAGATCTATACTACCAAGTTCAACAGAGGGCGTTATACTTAGACCTTCTGATTCGAAAAGTTGATGTAAATAGATACTGGTCGTGGTTTGTCTGGC
This sequence comes from Firmicutes bacterium HGW-Firmicutes-2, assembly GCA_002841495.1. Lineage (GTDB taxonomy): Bacteria > Bacillota > Clostridia > Lachnospirales > Vallitaleaceae > Petrocella. Next base: position 122,316 of record PGZV01000005.1, read on the forward strand.
AAGCATTAGAATCGGGTGCTTTGACAAAGAAGCGAGCGAATGAGGAGCGGAATCAATCTTGTACTTTTTACTGGCAATAAAGACATCTTGAAAAGTTCGAACAGGCATAATATGCATACCTTCACTAATGGAAGGATTGGGAAGATTGGTTACAATTAAATCCACAAGACCTTTTTTTAGGAGTGCAACACATTGCAAAGAGGTACGATTGGTAACACGTATTTCGACACCCGGATATACATCATGAAATTTTTTGAAATAATCCAATAAATAGTATTTACAGATGGTATCACTGGCACCGATGTGTAACTGCCCTCGATCGAGGGTCATGGTTTCTTTTAAGTAGGCTTCACCACCGGCTATCAAATGAAGGGCAGGCTCTATGTATTCCATTAATTTTTCACCCTGAAGTGTTAGAGTGACTTGTTTGGTACTTCTGTTAAAAAGAGGTGTCTCTAGTTTAGACTCAAGCTGTTTGATGCTTTGACTCACAGCCGATTGCGAAAGATATAGCACTTGAGAAGCAACAGAAAAGCTTAAATTTTTTGCTACATGATAAAAAACCTTGTAAAGCTCCAGATTCACACTCATGATAAGCTCTCCTTATAAGACCTATTAGAATTATTAATTATACTACTCAATAATACCATGTTAAGCTGTTTATGTAAATGGATAAGCTAAGTGAGTATACTTTATGAGAGTTTAACAGATTGGGAGGCACTATGAAAGCCATAAGAAGAATATTTGTTGAGAAAAAAAAGGGATATAATGTTGAAAGTCAGCAGTTGTTGCAGGATATTAAAGAGAATCTTGGCATCACAACCCTTGAAAACTTAAGATTGTTACATCGCTATGATGTGGACCATATATCAGAGGATGCTTATGAAAAAGCCCTTCATACCATTTTTTCCGAACCACCTGTAGATCATTTGTTTGAAGAATCATTTAAGATAGATATTGATGAAGTCGCTTTTGGTATTGAATACTTGCCGGGACAATATGACCAAAGAGCTGATTCAACAGAACAGTGTATTGAGATTATCAATGCCGATCAGAAGCCTGTCGTAAAAAGCGCTAAGATTATAGTGCTTAAAGGCCCGTTATCCGAAGAAAATATAGAAAAGATTAAAGCTTATTGCATTAACCCAGTGGATTCAAGAGAAGCGGATATGTTAAAGCCACAGACCCTTGAAATTGATTTTCATATACCAACAGAAGTTGAAACCATTGAAGGTTTTACCAAACTGGATCATCAAGGTCTAAAGACACTATGGAAAGAATTAGGGCTAGCCATGAGCATGGATGACTTATCTCATACGCAAAAGTATTTTATTAATGATGAGAAAAGAAACCCAACCATAACAGAAATTAAGGTATTGGATACATATTGGTCAGATCATTGTCGTCATACCACTTTCCTGACCAAAATTGAAGAAGCTACATTTGAAGAAGGTTTTTATAATCAACCGGTTCAAGCTACGTATAAGAAATATTTGGAAGATCGTCGTGAAGTCTTTGGTGAGAAGGTCCATGAAAAAGATGTCTGCTTGATGGATATTGCTTTGTTGGCGATGAGAAAGTTAAGAAGAGACGGGCAACTGGAAGACCTAGAGGTATCAGATGAAATTAATGCCTGTAGCATCATAGTACCTGTAGATGTAGATGGAGAAGAAACCTCTTGGTTGGTAATGTTTAAAAATGAGACACATAATCATCCAACTGAAATAGAACCGTTTGGTGGCGCGGCTACTTGTTTAGGTGGCGCTATTCGTGACCCCCTATCCGGTCGATCCTATGTGTATCAGGCTATGCGTGTTACCGGAGCTGCTGATCCAACAGTGGCTGTTGATCAGACTTTGCCAGGAAAGCTACCTCAAAGAAAGATTGTCACCCAATCTGCCCATGGATACAGTTCCTATGGGAATCAAATTGGATTGGCAACAGGAAAAGTTGATGAGATTTATCATCCTGATTATGTGGCAAAACGTATGGAAATCGGTGCAGTCATAGCAGCGGCACCTAGAGAAAATGTCTTGCGTGAAACATCAGATCCAGGTGACATCATTGTACTACTAGGTGGACGAACAGGAAGAGACGGATGTGGTGGTGCAACTGGATCATCAAAAGAGCACACAGAAGACTCAATACATACTTGTGGTGCTGAAGTTCAAAAAGGAAATCCGCCAACAGAGCGTAAGATTCAACGTCTATTTAGAGATAAACATGTTGCATCAATGATTAAGAAGTGTAACGACTTCGGAGCAGGTGGGGTATCCGTTGCAATTGGTGAGTTAGCGGACGGGCTCATTATTGACCTTGATGCCGTGCCGAAAAAATATGCCGGTTTGGATGGAACAGAATTATCTATATCAGAATCTCAAGAAAGAATGGCTGTTGTTCTTGACCCAAAGGATGTGACCAGGTTTATTGAAGCATCAGAAAAAGAGAACCTTGAAGCCGTTGTTGTTGCAATCGTTACTGAAGATAAGCGATTGATTATGAAATGGAACAACAAAGCAATTGTTAATATGAGCAGAAGTTTCGTGGATACCAATGGCGCAACTTCAAAAACTAAGGTTCATGTTGATCTGCCTCAAGATAAAAGTTATTTTCAAGAAAGACGGGATGTTTTTTCAGACAAAAAAGCGGTCCGAAGCCATTGGTTTGAAATACTGAAAGACTTAAACAGTTGTTCAAAAAAAGGACTTGAGGAGCGTTTTGATAGCTCTATCGGGGCAGGAAGTGTATTCATGCCTTACGGTGGTTTGCACCAATTAACACCGACACAAAGCATGGTGGCCAAAATACCTCTGGAACAAGGAGAAACCACAACAGGTACAATAATGACATATGGTTACAATCCCTATCTGTCAAAGTGGAGTCCTTTTCATGGGGCTGTATATGCGGTGCTTGACTCTGTTGCAAAAGTGGTGGCCACAGGTGGAGATTATAAAAAAATTCGTTTTACATTTCAAGAGTATTTTAAAAGGTTGGGTGATAACCCTAGCCGCTGGGGAGAACCTTTTAGTGCGATGCTGGGTGCATATCATGCACAAATGGCACTGGGATTACCTTCAATTGGAGGTAAAGACAGTATGTCAGGTACGTTCCATGACATCGACGTGCCACCAACTTTAGTTTCTTTTGCAGTCGATGTCGTTGATGTAACACGTGTTATATCACCGGAATTCAAAGCTGACGGCCACAAGGTGGCATGTTTACATCAAAAAAGAGATCAGTATGATTTGCCGGATTTTGTACAGATGAAAAAAAATTATGAGACTTTATATAACATGATTGGCAAAAAAGAAATCCTTTCAGCCTATGCAATTGGTATTGGTGGCATGGCAGAAGCCATAAGTAAGATGACTTTTGGGAATAAAGTCGGTATAGTATTAGAAGAATCAATTGTTGGAACGATGCTCTTTACCCCTGATTATGGCTCCATATTGGTTGAATTAGCACCGGATATAGCTATAGAAGACTTAGAAGAACATGAAGGATTTACTATGGTTGGCACCACAACTAAGCGGTCTCTGATTGAAGTATCGGAACATAAACTGGAAATAGATCAGCTTGTTGATACTTGGGCGTCAACCTTGGAAAATGTGTTTCCATCAAAGGCATCAACAGAAGTATCGGAAATGATTAGGGACATAAAAACCTATGATCAGATCTATATCTGTAAAAACAAAATTGCGAAACCACAAGTTTTCATACCTGTTTTTCCGGGTACCAACTGCGAGTACGATTCTAGAAGAGCCTTTGAGAAGGCAGGTGCCCACGTAGAGACCTTAGTTTTTAGAAATCTGAAAGCAGGCGATATAACAAATTCACTTAAAGAAATGGCCAAATCAATAAGGGAAAGTCAGATTGTTATGCTTCCGGGAGGTTTTAGTGCCGGTGACGAACCGGAAGGTTCAGGAAAATTCATCGCTTCTATATTTAGAAATGAAGAACTCAAGGAAGCAATCCATGAACTTCTTCATGAAAGAGATGGGTTGATGATTGGTATTTGTAATGGTTTTCAAGCACTGATTAAGCTAGGTCTGGTACCGACCGGTCATATAACAGATCTTACTGCAGATGCGCCAACCTTAACCTATAATACAATCGGCAGGCACATATCCTGTATGGCTAATACGAAAATTATGTCGAATAAATCGCCATGGCTATCTGGTGTTCAACCAGGTGAGATATTCAAAATACCAATGTCCCATGGTGAAGGGCGCTTTATAGCCAATGATCAAGTGGTAAGAAGTTTGTTTGATCATGGTCAAGTAGCCTCTACTTATGTGGATTTATCCGGAAATCCAACGATGGACGGACACTATAACCCTAACGGATCTGTTTATGGTATTGAAGGTATAACAAGTCCGGATGGGCGGGTACTTGGAAAAATGGGACATTCAGAAAGAATCGGTCATAATGTGGCTGTCAATATTATTGGCAGTCAAGACCAAAAAATATTCGAATCCGGTGTAACATACTTTACGAAATAATAATAAATGGTATAATAAAGAGGGCCAGTTAGCCCTCTTTTCCTTTTAGAATGATGAGGTATGAATATGTCAAATTCTAGTTTAAAGCTCATTGCTTGTCTGACCATGTTAATAGATCACATCGGTGCAATATTATATCCGGATATCAGTTTTTTAAGAATGATTGGGAGGTTATCATTTCCAATATTTGCATTCCTTATTGTTGAAGGTTTTCATCACACCCAAAATATTAAGAAATACAGCATAAGACTGGCTATTTTTGCTTTGGTGTCCGAAGTACCTTATGACTTAGCTTTTCGGGGTAATGTACTTGATTTTTATCGTCAGAATATATTCTTTACCCTTTTCCTTGGACTGATGTGCCTATGGCTCTATAAGCGCTATAAAACAAACAACCAAGTGGTTGGCCTACTTGCTGTATGTATAATAGGTATCATAAGTGTGCTACTTAAAACAGATTATAGTATTTATGGCATTGGGATGATTTTTGCTTTTGATTTTTTTAGGGATAGGAGAATCTTAGCTTGTGGTGCCGCAAGTGTTGTTAATTTCATGATGGGAAGTGGGATTCAAGGATTGGCTATACTCGCCATGCCTATTATATTTGCCTACAACGGCAAAAAAGGTATTAATTTGAAATACCTTTTTTATGGCTTCTATCCGGTGCATCTTATCATATTATATATCCTTCGTATGATATGGTATTAATCAGTCAGGGTAATTAAGTTGTGTGGACGCAATATTTTTAATGCGCTCAAGGAAACGACGTGCTTCATATTTTGCCATAGGTAGATTCATATCCAAATAATTACCACAGTCTCTGGCACAAGCCCCTGGTAAATCTGCATCATAATTAGCCATATGCTCAAAGAGTTCATGAATCAATCCAACAATACGATCTGAAGTGAGATCACCTTTTAAGATTAGATAAAAACCGGTACGACACCCCATGGGACCAAAATAGATGGTCTGGTCACCATAGACAGCATGTTGTCTCAAAAAGGTGGCGCCCATATGTTCCATAGCATGAATTTCAGCAGTTTGTAAAACAGGCTCGAAATTAGGTCGTGTCATTCTTATGTCAAAAGTGGTTAAGGTATATTGTCCGACATGGTCTTTTCTTGAGACATATATGCCGGGAAGCAATTCTAAATGGTTGACGTTAAAACTTGGTATTTTATCCATATGAGGTCCTCCTAAGTGGTGGTCATGGTTTTATACTTCTTACATTTCATTAAAACATAGAAGCGTGTTTTCGTAAAGCATTGAAATACTATGCGAACTTAGAAAATTATGGTGGCATAATTACAGATAGAAGGTGTTTATATGTATCAGGACATGTATAAAGAAGAATGGGAACAACTATTTTTGATACATGGGTTTGCAGTAGAGGAAATTAACAGCAAGCTTAATAAGCTCTATGAAACCTATGAATTATCAGGGGAAAGTAATCCGATAGAGCATATTAAGGCAAGGGTTAAAAGTTATGAAAGTATTGCACGAAAATTGGAAGAAAAAGAAAAATCGGTTAACGTTCCCAATGCAAAAAGATATCTTAATGATATAGCAGGTGTTAGAATTATATGCGCCTTCACATCCGATATCTATGGTATATTGGAGACACTTATTCATCAAACAGATATCAAGATTATTGAAATTAAGGATTATATTAAGAAACCAAAAGCATCAGGATATCAAAGTCTTCATATACTGGTGGATACAATGGTTCAGCTATCGGATTGTGTGGAACATGTACCGGTAGAAGTGCAGATTAGAACCATCGCCATGGATTATTGGGCGACTTTAGAACATAAACTGAGGTACAAGTATTTTGACAAGGCCCCAGTGCATATTGCTCAAGAACTGAAAAAATGCGCATCGATTATAAAAGCTTTAGATCGAAAAATGATGGTAATTAAAAAAGAAATTGATGAATATGAATTTAAGGATCATGAAGACCATTCATAGTAGAAAAATAGGTGAAGCTATATGAATAAAACGGAATCTATTAAGAGACCGATAGACCATAGTAGGGTTTATTTACATATGATTTTTTATCTGCCTATAGTAGGTAGTATGATTTACATGACAATTAGAATGGGATTAGGTTTAGCGGAAGGGTTTTTGATACTATTTCTATGTGTCGTATACTTGATCATACCATCTTACCTCTATTTGAGGCATAGAAATAATGAAAATGACAAACTCAATCAAGCAATTGATGAAATGATGGCTTTGCTTGAAAAGAATGAAGCTGATCTAAAAGATGATTTTGCTTTAGTGAGTTCCTATAAGGAAGTGAAACAATTAGCTGACTTACTTACGTCCATGCAGTTGGTCTTAGAGGAAAAAAACAAACAGTTGAATGAAGAAAAAGACAGATATAACCTTTTGTATACCGATATGGTTGAGCAAAGTGTCAATTACGAAACCAATGAGCTTTGGATAGAAAGAATTATTGAGAACAGTTATGATGGGCTTATGATTACAGATAGTTCCGGAAAAGTGATACGGTGCAATCAGGCTTTGATGGATCTATTTGAAATTCCAAAGGAACGAATGAATATCTACGATCATTGTTACGAAATCTTTACGACAAAAGACAAAGCATGTGATGGCTGTAATAATCCATACATACTAAAAACGGGCATTAAACAAAATAGGTTGATTGATTTTAAAGGTAGGATTATTGATCAGTTGACCATACCGGTTTACGACGATCAGAATAATATCAATGCATTTATCAAGACATACAGAGATGTGACCCAGCAGAAAAATCTGGAGTTTAAGGTGAATCGATCCACAAAAATGGAGGCCATTGGTCGTTTGACCAGCGGTATCTCCCATGACTTTAATAACATCTTACAAGTTATTCTTGGGTATTCAGATCTTGTTCATTATCATCTTGAAAAATCAGAACAACATGATTTGGTAGCCAAAGTAAAAAATATTCGAGAAGCGGCTTATAAGGCTGAAGGACTGATTCGAAAGCTTATGATTTTTAGTAAAATGGATCGTGTCCATAAAGAAATCTTAAGCATCAATACATCGGTTGAAGAAATAGGTCATATGTTGGAACGGATTATCGGAGAAAAAATCAGTTTAAAACTGGAATTAGATCATCAAGTGGAGGACATATTAGCGGATAAAACACAAATGGAACAGATTATTGTCAACTTATGTGTTAATGCCAAGGATGCCATAGGTGAACAAGGCGAAATCAAGATAAAAACCTATAATGTCATGAAAAAAAGTGGTCAATTTGTTTGTCTAGAAGTGACAGATAATGGCGTGGGTATTCATGAACATGTACAAAATAAAATATTCGAACCTTTTTTTACAACAAAAGACCTAGGCCAAGGTACCGGACTTGGTCTGGCTACGGTTCTTGGCATTGTTGAGAGTCATGGTGGTACCATTGAACTTGATAGCAAAGTCGGACGTGGAACAACGTTTAAAATATTGTTCCCCAATCAAAAAACAAGGCTCGTGATGATTGATCAACATAAGGAACATCATGTTCCTAGTAGTTTTGATGGCCTAAAACTCTTACTTATTGAAGACGACACCTTGCTCATGGAAGCAACAAAAACTCTGCTGGAGAAAATGGATATTCATGTGTTAACGGCCATGAATGGTCACGATGCTGTCAATGACTTTAATCGATATGGTGATTCATTGGACTTGGTCATTTTGGATTCCATACTTCCGGATATGGATGGTCTTAAAGTCTTTGAACAAATTCGTTCTATGAATAGGGAAATTAAAGTTCTGATGACCACCAGTTTCAATGACCCCACGATTTTGGAAGCAAAATCTGTATTCAACCAACTCAAATTGATGCAAAAACCATATACCAATAGAGAATTGATTAAAGCGATTGCTCAAACCGTATATGAATAAGGCTTTGACCTTGACTTTAAACTGTGATAAACTATCAGAAGTTATGGAGAATACAAGTAAAATGTAAAGGATGATAAGGGATGAATGAACAAGGGCAGCAGAAGAAAATCATATTTAGCGGCATGCAACCAACAGGCGTTATAACCATTGGTAATTACTTTGGTGCATTAAAGAATTGGGTTAAGTTGCATAATGAGTACAATTGTTTATTCTGTGTGGTGGATATGCATTCGATTACCACAAGGCAAGATCCTGTTAAGCTCAGAAAAAGTGCCAGAGAACTTTTGGCCTTATACATTGCTGCAGGTCTAAATCCGGATGAAAATCTAATTTATTATCAGTCTCATGTACCACAACATGCAGAGTTATCGTGGATTCTAAGCTGCTTCACTTATATGGGTGAACTAAACAGAATGACACAGTTTAAAGAAAAGTCTCAAAAGAGCGAGCTAAACTTAAATGCAGGTTTATATACTTACCCTATTCTTATGGCAGCAGATATTTTACTGTTTAAAACCGATCTCGTACCTGTCGGCAATGACCAAAAACAACATTTAGAATTAGCCAGAGACATAGCGAGCCGCTTTAATGGTATTTATGGCGACACTTTTACAGTGCCTGAGCCTTATATTGCCAAAATGGGTGCACGTATTGCCAGTCTTCAGGAACCAACCAAAAAAATGTCAAAATCGGATGAAAACCCAAACGCATACATTTCTTTGTTAGACGAACCAAGCGTAATTCGTAAGAAAATAAAAAGAGCTGTGACAGATTCAGATGCCTTGATTGATTATACTGAAGAAAAAGCAGGCATTCGAAACTTAATTGATATTTATTGCTTGTCAAGGGACATCACCACGGACGAGGCATTAGCACATTTTCAAGGTAAAGGTTATGGAGATCTCAAAGAAGAAGTGGCGGATGCCTTAATTGCTGAACTGGAACCCATCCAAAAGCGTTTTAAAGAGATTTTGTCAGACAAGGCATACCTTGATGGGATTATTCATAAAAATGCCGAGTCAGCAAGTCATCTTGCAGAACGGGTGCTTAAAAAAGTCAAGAAAAAAGTGGGCTACCCTCAATAATTACAGGTGAGCACTCTAAAAGGTTGACAGTAGGACCAGATTTCTATAATATTAAAATCAGTAGCAACAATGGTACATCTTAGGTTTATGGAACCCAGTTACCCAACAATGACAAAAGGGGGCAAAAAATTTTATGGAAAAGTTTTTTAAACTGAAGGAGCACGGCACCGATGTAAGCACCGAATTATTGGCAGGATTAACAACATTTATGACAATGGCGTACATACTCATTGTTAATCCCAATATTTTAAGTGCTACAGGCATGGACAAGAACGCACTTTTCACAGCAACAGCGGTAGCAGCAATTGTAGGAACCTTGTGTATGGCCTTGTTTGCAAATTATCCATTTGCTTTAGCACCTGGAATGGGTTTGAACGCTTACTTTGCTTTTAGTGTTGTTATTGGCCTTGGTTATTCATGGCAGGTTGCGTTAACAGCGGTTTTTGTTGAAGGTATTATCTTCATTCTCTTGACAGCGGTTAATATTCGCGAAGCTTTGTTTAATGCCATACCCCTCAATCTAAAATATGCAGTAAGTGCCGGTATCGGTCTCTTTATTGCCTTTATCGGATTTCAAAATGCCGGTATTGTTATTAATGATGATGCGACATTGGTTGCCCTTGGAGATCTAACTTCTTTACCGGTGGTCTTGGCGATTATCGGCATCTTATTAACCGGACTTCTGGTTGTTAAAAAGGTGAAAGGCGCCATCTTAATTGGTATCCTAGGCACTTGGATTCTAGCCATGATCAGTGAGGTGTTAGGTTGGTATGTACCTGACTTTGTAGCCACCTTCCCAACCATTCCATCAGCTATTATGCAAGCACCCCCTTCATTAGCACCTATATTCTTTAAATTTGATTTTAGCCAGGTATTGACATTGGACTTTTTGGTTGTCGTCTTTGCCTTCTTATTTGTAGATTTATTCGATACCCTTGGTACTTTAATCGGTGTTTCCAGTAAAGCCGGATTCTTAGATGATAAAGGTAATCTGCCAAAGGCAAAACAGGCTTTATTTGCAGATGCCGTAGCAACAACCGTTGGTGCCGTACTTGGTACATCAACAACGACTACTTATATCGAATCAGCAGCAGGTGTTTCTGACGGAGGAAGAACAGGGTTAACAGCGGTTTCTACAGCTGCACTTTTTGCAGTTGCTCTATTATTCTCACCGATATTTTTAGCGGTACCGGCTTTTGCAACAGCACCGGCTTTAATCATCGTCGGATTTTATATGATGGAATCGGTGGCTAAGATCAATTTTAGTGATTATTCAGAAGCCATTCCAGCATTCTTAACCATGATTGTGATGCCATTAACTTATAGTATATCGGATGGTATCGTGTTTGGTTTCGTGTCTTATACCATTATCAATCTGTTAACAGGAAAAGCAAATAAACTAAGTATATTGATGTATATTGTTTCTATATTGATGGTTGTCAATTTCATCATATAAAGGTATAATATAAAAATATCAGACGGATATAAAAGATTTTTTAAAATAAAATAATTAATTCTCCATATGACTGGCGGAAAGTGGGAGCACCCACAGGGAGTATGGAGACACTCTGATCATCAGAGTACGAATGCCGACCGCCTGGGCGCTGAACCTATAGTTCATGTGCTTGGGCGGTCTTTTTTTGTTCTTCATTAAGATTGTTTCGAGCAAGACTTTAAAACAAGGAGTGATTAAGATGATGAAACAATGGATTGGTTTTAACCAAGGCGATTGGACCAAAAGCATTAATGTTAGAGACTTTATTATGAGAAACTATACACCCTATGAAGGTGATGACAACTTTTTGGAGTCGGCTACAGATCGTACAACAGAAATGATGAACACATTGGATGCTCTAAGAATAGAGGAAGAAAAGCGTGGCGGTGTTCTTGCTATTGATACTCAAACAGTCTCATCACTACTTACCTTCAATCCGGGCTATTTGGACAAAGACAAAGAAAAGATTGTCGGATTGCAAACCGATGAGCCTTTAAAAAGAGCAATCAATCCTTTTGGTGGCATTCGGTTAACAAGAAGTGCCTGTGAAGCTTATGGCTACAAACTGAGTCAAAAAGTGGAAGAAAGCTTCACCTATAAAACAACCCATAACGATGGGGTTTTTAGAGCCTACACCGAGGAGATGAAAAACGCTAGGCGTATCGGGATTATAACAGGTTTACCCGATGCCTATGGTCGTGGTCGTATCATTGGTGATTATAGACGTATTGCTTTGTATGGCGTTGATTTTCTCATTCAAAAGAAGAAAGAAGATCAGGCTTTAATCGGTCAAAGTTTAATGGATGTAGATAATATTCGTTTGCTGGAAGAAGTCTATCGACAAATTGATTTTTTGAAAAAGCTAAAAAAAATGGCAGCAGCTTATGGCCATGATATCAGTGATCCTGCTGAGACGGCTATGGAAGCCATACAATGGACATATTATGGTTATCTAGGTGCCATAAAAGAACAAAACGGCGCAGCCATGAGTTTGGGACGCGTCAGTACCTTTCTTGACATCTATATTGAGAGAGATTTTGCTCTCGGAAGGCTAGATGAGGTATCCGCCCAAGAACTGATAGATGACTTTGTTATAAAACTAAGAATGGCGAGACAACTTAGAACTGCCGAATACAATGAGCTTTTTGCCGGCGATCCTTTATGGATTACAGAAGCAATCGGCGGTATGGGTGTGGATGGTCGAACCTTGGTAACGAAAAATAGTTTCCGAATGCTCAATACCTTATATAACCTTAACCCTTCACCGGAACCCAATATGACAGTTTTGTGGTCCAAAGACCTCCCAGAGGCTTTTAAAAAATATTGTGCCAAAGTTTCGATAGAGACGGATTCGGTTCAATATGAGAATGATGACTTAATGCGTGAGCGCTATAAAGATGATTATGCAATCGCATGTTGTGTATCAGCTATGGAACTTGGCAAGCAGATGCAATTCTTTGGTGCCAGATGCAACATGCCTAAAGTTTTGCTGCTGGCCATTAATGGTGGTATGGATGAAGCGACAGGTATTAGAATCGGACCGGAGATGGAGCCTATGGACAGTTCGGTTTTGGACTATGACGCGGTTAAGGAACGCTTTGAAATCTATCACAATTGGTTGTGCAAGCTTTATGTGAATACGATGAATATTATACATTATATGCATGACAAATATGCCTATGAGAAATTACAAATGGCTTTACACGATACCCATGTTGAACGTCATATGGCCTTTGGTATAGCAGGCCTATCTGTTATGGCAGATGCCTTCAGTGCAATCAAATATGGTAAAGTAGAACCGATTCGGAACGAAGAAGGCTATATTTATGACTTTAAGACTACAGGTGACTTCCCCAAATATGGTAACAACGATGATCGTGTGGATCAAATTGCCGTAGATTTGACTACTAATTTTATAAATGAATTAAAGAAGAATAAAACCTATAGAGATGCAGAACATACATTATCCATATTGACCATAACCTCCAATGTGGTATACGGTAAGACAACAGGTGCTACACCGGATGGGAGAAGGTCGGGAGAAGCCTTTGCACCAGGTGCCAACCCGATGCATAAAAGAGACCAAAATGGTGCCCTCGCCTCATTGAGTTCGGTAGCAAAGATACCTTATGATTGTTGTAGAGATGGTATATCCTGTACATTTTCAATTCAACCACAAGCCCTTGGGAAAGAAGAGGAAAGCAAACAATCCAACCTTGTTGGGATCTTGGATGGTTATTTTGATGCCAAAGCTCATCATCTTAATGTCAATGTGCTTAACAAAGAAAAGCTGATGGATGCCATGGTTCATCCGGAAAAATATCCAAACCTGACCATTCGTGTTTCAGGTTATGCGGTGAATTTCAATCGACTAAGTAAAGAGCAACAATTGGAGGTCATTGGAAGGACCTTCCATGATATGATATAAGAAATGGTTAAGAAAACCCAATCATCTAATACAACTAAAGGAGTTATGATTATGAGAGCATTGATTAGTGTTTCAGACAAGACCGGTATTGTAGAATTTGCAAAAGCATTAAGAACATTAAACGTTGACATTATATCCACTGGAGGAACGGCTAAAGTACTGGAGGCGGAAGGTGTTGAGGTCATCGGTATATCGGACATCACTGGGTTTCCTGAGTGTCTGGATGGTAGGGTAAAGACTTTAGATCCTCATATTCATGCTGGGCTTTTGGCAAGACGAGATAACAAAGAGCATATGGCACAAATCGAAAAGCTGGGTGTAACACCAATTGACCTTGTCGTAGTGAATCTTTATCCTTTTAAGGCTACGATTCTAAAAGAAGGGGTACAGTTGGACGAAGCCATAGAAAACATTGATATTGGTGGGCCGACTATGTTAAGATCTGCAGCCAAAAACTATCAGGACGTATCGGTTATTGTCGATCCGGCTGACTATGAAGTGGTACTTAATGAATTAAAGTCAGGAAAAAAAGTGAATAAGGAAACCAATTTTTATTTAAGCTCGAAGGTATTTGAGCATACCAGTAGCTATGATACGCTCATCGCGACTTATATGCGAAAGCAAAGAGGGGCGACTGAATTACCGGAAGTGATGACGATGACTTTTGAAAAAGTGCAAGATATGCGTTATGGAGAAAACCCCCATCAACAAGCAGCCTTTTACAAAGAAGTTGGAAATACAAAAGGTATGTTAACCGATGCCGTTCAGCTCCATGGCAAAGACCTTTCTTTTAATAACATCAATGATACCCATGGTGCGCTTGAGTTATGTAAGGAATATACTGAACCTACGGTTGTAGCTTGTAAACATGCAAATCCATGTGGTGTCGGTAGTGGAACAGACATATACGAAGCGTATATGAGAGCCTATACCTCAGATCCAAAGTCGATTTTTGGTGGCATCATCGTAGCCAATAGGGAAATAGATTCAAAGACAGCCCTTGAAATCAATAAGATTTTTATTGAAATCGTTGTGGCGCCAAGCTATAGCGCAGAAGCGCTTGAGATATTAAGAGAAAAGAAAAACATTCGTCTGTTGATGCTTGAAAACATTGAAGTGAAGCAATCGGACTTAGCCTATGACTTAAAGAAAGTCAGTGGTGGATTACTGGTTCAAACCATTGATAACCTCCTATACGAAGGTGAGTTAGAAGTTGTATCGGATCGTAAGCCAACACCGGAAGAACTGGAAGATTTAAAATTCACATGGAAAATCGTGAAATATGCGAAATCAAATGGCATTGCCATAGGTAAGAACAAGCAGTCACTTGGCGTAGGACCTGGACAAGTGAATCGGATATGGGCATGTAATCAAGCAATCGATCACTGTAAAGAAGCATTAGGTGAGACGATACTAAAAGGTGCATCTTTAGCCTCTGATGCTTTCTTTCCTTTCTCAGATTGTGTAGAGGCAGCAGCAGCAGCCGGAATCACAGCCATTATTCAACCGGGTGGATCCATGAAGGATCAGGAATCCATTGATGCTTGTAACAAATATGACATAGCTATGATATTCACAGGTATGAGACATTTTAAACACTAAGACTAAAAAAAGACACATTTTATTGGTCATTATTTCAAAGCAAAAAGCCTTCACATATGGTTGTTTTATGATATAATTTGTTAGAACATATAGTTTTGACCTTTTAACCAATCATATTAATAAATGGTATGGTGCTATTACCTAAATTATAGCGCCAAAACCATATATGAAACAATAAAATAGATGGTGTTAGGATTTAGCCATCACAATAAAACGGAGGTAATGAAAATGTTAGTATCTGCAACGGAGATGTTGAGAAAAGCGAAAGCAGGGAAATACGCAGTTGGGCAATTTAATATCAATAACTTGGAATGGACAAAAGCGGTTTTATTAACGGCACAAGAGAACAATTCACCGGTTATTCTTGGTGTATCAGAAGGTGCTGGTAAGTATATGGGTGGTTACAATACCGTTATGGGTATGGTTAAAGGTATGATGAAAGATCTTAATATCACCGTACCGGTTGCGGTTCATTTGGATCATGGTTCAATGGATGGTGCTAAAAAATGTATTGAAGCCGGATTTACTTCAGTTATGTTTGACGGTTCTCATTATGATATTGAAGAAAACGTGACTAAAACCAAAGAAATTATTGAATTAGCCCATTCAAAAGGTATTTCAGTTGAAGCGGAAGTTGGTTCCATTGGCGGTGAAGAAGACGGTGTCATAGGAAACGGTGAAATTGCAGATCCACAAGAATGTAAAAGAATCAATGATTTAGGTGTAGATATGTTAGCAGCAGGCATTGGGAACATTCACGGTGCTTACCCTGAGAACTGGGCAGGCCTTAGCCTAGATACGCTTGAAGAAATTCAAAAATTAACAGGCGACCGTCCTCTCGTACTTCATGGTGGTACTGGTATTCCTGATAAGATGGTAAGAGATGCCATTACTTTGGGTGTATCTAAAATCAATGTAAATACAGAATGTCAATGGACTTTTGCAGCAGCAACAAGAAAGTATATTGAAGAAGGCAAAGATAAAACAGGTAAAGGTTTTGACCCACGTAAGTTATTAGCACCTGGTTTTGAAGCAATCAAAGCAACCGTAAAAGAAAAAATGGATTTATTTGGATCAATTAACCAAGCATAATTCATTGACGATGCAGGAAAAAAGGAGTAGATCTTTATGATTTGCTCCTTTTATTGTACTCTATAATCCCTATAAGAATACATGTTATTTTATTGGTATAACTTTAAGCTTTATGTTAAAATAGTAGTATGTAGTCTAGGCTTTATGTTAACACAAAGTTGATCAGAAGAAGGGAGAGGTTATAATGGCAACTAAAGAATTAGTGGGCTTGCTACTTGCAGGCGGACAAGGCAGTAGGTTAGGCGTATTGACATCATCAACTGCAAAGCCAGCCGTTCCATATGGTGGTAAGTTTAGAATTATTGATTTTCCTTTAAGCAATTGTATCAATTCAGGCATCGATACGGTAGGTGTTTTCACTCAATATGAACCTTTGGAGTTAAATGCCCATATCGGCATCGGTAAGCCTTGGGACCTGGATCGTAATAATGGTGGTGTCACAATCTTATCACCCTATCTGAAGTCGGAAAACAATGATTGGTTTACAGGAACAGCCAATGCGGTATACCAAAATATCCACTACATTGACAAGGTATCACCGGAGTATGTGGTTATTTTATCAGGTGACCATATTTACAAAATGGATTATGCTAAGATGTTAGCGGCACATAAGAAAAATGAGGCGGACGCTACGATATCCGTTTTTGAGGTACCAATTGAGGAGGCAAGTCGTTTTGGTCTTATGCATACTGATGAAAACAATCGTATTCTTGAGTTTGAAGAAAAACCGGCTAAGCCTAAGAGCAACTTAGCATCCATGGGTGTCTACATCTTTACATGGGAGATTTTACGAGAATACTTAATTCGTGACGATCACAACGAAGCATCTGAAAAAGATTTTGGTAAGAATATTATTCCGATGATGCTGGATGAAAACAAAAGGATGTTTGCCTATGCTTTTGAAGGTTATTGGAAGGATGTCGGTACCATTCAATCTTATTGGGAATCCAATATGGACCTAATTGAGCGTGTACCTGATTTTAATTTATTCGATCACAATTGGAAGATCTATACAACCAATCCCGTCATGCCTGCCCATTATATTGGTCCAAATGGCAGTGTGAAAAAATCAATTGTTGCAGAAGGGTGTATGGTTTACGGAACGGTTAGAAATTCGATTATTTTCCCCGGTGTTATTATTGAAGAAGGCGCATATATAGAGGATTCAATTATTATGTCCAATTCTGTCATTGGTAAGAATTCAAAGATTTATAAGAGTATTCTGGCAGAAAAAGTGGTTGTAGGCGAGGGTGTAGAAATAGGTGTCGGTGAAATGGTCGTTAATACAATTAAGCCTGATATTTATAACACCGGCATAAACGTCATTGCCGAAAGCGCTTACATACCGGATCATGCCATACTTGGAAAAAATGTCGTTATCCACAAATGCGTTGATGCCTCGGACTATGCTACATTAAACATAGCTTCCGGCGGAACAGTATTTAAAGGAGGTACGAGACATGAGTAGAGTATTAGGAATCATTATTACTGGTGGAAGAAAAGAAAGTATGAAAGAACTGGTTGCAAAAAGATCTGTGTCAGCAATACCGGTAGGCGGAAAGTACAGAGCAATCGATTTTGTTTTATCCAATATGATTAACTCAGGTATAGACAAAGTCGGTGTTGTTACCCAATACAGTTTCAGATCTCTAATGGATCACCTAGGTGCAGGTAAGGAGTGGGACCTTGATCGGAGGAACAATGGTCTGTTTATGTTTCCGCCTTACTTAGCAGGAGAAAATACGGGTTGGTATAGAGGATCAGCTGATGGTATGTACAGTAATATTTCCTTTTTGAAAAGAAGCACAGATGAGTATGTCATCATAGCAACAGGCAATTGTATTTATAAGATGGACTTTAACTTGTTGTTGGAGGCTCATGAAAAGCAAGAAGCAGACATTACGATTATGTACCGAGATATGTCGGATTTTGATCCGGTTGAGCTTAAAGAGTTTGGTCTCATCAAGCTTAACAATGAGGGTCGCATCATTGATCTTAGAGAAAAACCTGAAACACCAGATGGAAAACTAGCGTCTCTAGGGATATACATCATGAAGCGAACATTGCTCATCGAACTTCTAGAAGAGAGCGAAGCTCATGGCCATTATGACTTTGTCAAAGACATCTTGATTCGTAAACTGGACAAGTTAAACATAATGGGCTACGAATACAAAGGCTATTGGCGTTCACTGAGTTCCATATCCATGTTCTATAATTGTAATATGGATATGATTAACCCTGAAATTCGTCAAGAATTATTTAATACGGATGGTAAGGTTTTTACAAAGGTTAAAGATGAGACACCTACGAAATACAATGAAGAAGCAGTGGTTAACCATTCTATTATTGCTGATGGTTGTATCATTGAAGGTGAGGTTTACGACAGTGTTTTATCAAGAGGTGTCAAGATTGGTCGCGGTGCAGTTGTTAGAAACAGTATTATTATGCAAGATACTGTGATTGAGCCCAATGCTACTTTAGATTATGTGATTCTTGATAAAGAAGTGATTGTCAAAGAAGGTAAAACTCTAAAAGGGGAGCGAAGTTTCCCGATTATTGTAGGTAAGCATATAGAAATCTAATAGGTTGTTCTGTGTTAGATCAGGGCTAAACTTTATGTGCAATAAGATTATCAGAGGTCTCTAGGCGAATAAAAGCTTAGAGACTTTTTTACTCTTTAAAAAATATAAAAATCTAAGTTTATTGAAGGCCGTCCCATGAAAACCCTTCCACAAACTGTATGACTTCGGCCGACCGTTGGTGCGTCCTGCACCAAATGTCGGCCGACAGCTCCTGCTGTCTTGCTACGTTCATACAGTCTGTTCCAGGAACTTCATAGTCGATGTTGGCCAACTGGTAGCATTTATTTTTTTAAGTTGCCTAAATTGAAAAGAATATGTACCGAGTATGAAGTTCCAGAAGTGGTGTTAGCTACATAAGCAAGTCTGCATGGATGCAGACCGCCAACTTTTCCTACATGGATGTAGGAACAAGAGGCCGTTGTAGCTAATCCACGGATGGGTTTTCATAGGACGAGTTGTGTTAACACAAAAGAGATCACTTCGAGAAATTTTGCTGTGATTATAATAAAGTTTTCCAACTTTGTAAAAGAATTTAGACTTCCTTAATAATTAGCCGAGTAAAAATATGTTATAATGTAAATGTAAGTAGTAGAGTTAATTATTCATAATCATATGCATAGATAGGCAAATAAACCTAAAGGAGGTAGCTTATGGAAACATTACCCATTCTCCTCATAGCCATCGGTATTCTATTATTGATTGCCGAAATCTTTATACCAAGTTTTGGCGTCACAGGCGGCATTGGCATTGTGGCTATTTTAGCCGGCGTTATCATGTCGACCAATACCATTGCGGAAGGTATAGTGATGTTTTTGGTTATTCTGCTAGTAGCCATAGTTCTCATGTATTTGGCTTATAAATTCATAGCATCTAGAAAAAGTCCTTTAATCCAAAAGGCTCAATTGAATGAAGAAGTGCTAAAAAGTGATTTAAGTTTAATCATTGGGAAAACAGGAACAGCCATAACAGCACTAAGGCCAACAGGTAAAGGTGATTTTGAAGGATTGGAACTGGATGTTTTAACAAAAGGGGCTTTTGTGCAAAAAGGCACCAAAATTGTAGTTGCAGAAGTGGAAGGTAAGAAAATTTTCGTTAAAGGTTTAGAATAGGAGGTATTTATATGGAACAACCCATTGGTATGTTACTCATAGTTTCGTTGGTGATCCTGTTTTTAGCATTGTTTTTTAGCTTCATTCCGGTAAGATTGTGGATTGCTGCTATTGCATCGAATGTTAAAGTCAGTATTGCAGGCTTAATAGGTATGAAGTTACGACGTGTGAAACCGAATCTAATCGTATTACCCTTGATTCGAGCAGTGAAAGCGAATGTAGAAGTGGATATTAATCAACTGGAATCTCATTTACTGGCTGGTGGAAAAGTCGGTCGTGTTGTGGACGCTCTTATAGCAGCTCACAGAGCTAAGTTGGATTTAACCTTTGAACGTGCGGCAGCTATTGATTTGGCAGGACGTGACGTTCTTGAAGCGGTTAGGATGAGTGTTACGCCGAAGGTGATTGAAACGCCTCTCGTTGTGGCGGTTGCAAAAAACGGTATTGAAGTCAAAGCTTTAGCAAAAGTAACCGTTCGTGCTAACCTGGAACGGTTGGTCGGTGGTGCAGGTGAAGAAACCATTATCGCAAGAGTTGGTGAAGGTATTGTCACCACGGTTGGTTCAAGTGAAAGCCATAAAGAAGTTCTTGAGAACCCGGATATGATTTCGGAACGAGTTTTAAATAAAGGTTTGGACTCAGGAACGGCATTTGAAATACTTTCTATTGATATTGCAGACATTGATTTGGGTAAAAACATTGGTGCAAGACTTCAAGCAGAACAAGCTGAGGCAGATAAACAGATTGCTCAAGCAAAGGCTGAAGAACGACGAGTTTTTGCCATCGCAAGAGAACAAGAAATGAAGGCATTGGTTGAAGAAATGAATGCAAAAGTGGTCGAAGCTCAAGCGCAAGTACCTCTTGCTATTGCTGAAGCATTTAGAAAAGGCAATATTGGTGTGATGGATTATTATAATCTGAAAAACATTCAGGCCGATACCAGTATGAGAGAATCTATTGGTGATGCAGATAAAGAAATCTAGGAGGCGTGGCTATGAGAAGCCTTAAAAAAGAATTAAACAACATGACCAAGACAGATCTTAAGAAAGCCATACTTTTAAAAGAGATACTTGGGAAACCAAAAGCACTGGAAAGAAAGCTTATAAAACACCAATAAAGTCAGTACAATTTACGGACACAGATAAAAGACTTCAACTGGTCATTTGTCTGTGTCTTTTGTATGCTGCTTCTTCTTGACAGTCTGACATTCCTGTGATATATTCAAAACAATCAGTATATTACAGCACGATGAATAAGAGGAGTACTCTTAAATTGGTTTTTTTAGCGAGTTCGGGATAGTGGAAGCCGGATAGAGACCATAAGAGGAATGGCGCTTAGGAGTGCTTTGATGAAGAGTGGGTATTTTACCAATTAGGGTGGAACCGCGGAAGTGACATGCTTTCGTCCCTTATTACTAGGGATGGCAGGATGTTTTTTTAATATCTTAACATCCATAAAATGTTTACTGAAAGGATGAAAATCATGGAAAAAACAATGGAAAAAATTGTAGCATTGGCGAAAGCAAGGGGATTTGTTTATCCCGGATCAGAGATTTATGGTGGACTCGCCAACACATGGGACTATGGACCACTTGGTGTAGAACTCAAGAATAATGTTAAGAAAGCTTGGTGGCAGAAGTTTGTCAAAGAGAGCCCTTATAATGTGGGTGTCGATTGTGCCATTTTGATGAACCCTCAAGCATGGGTAGCTTCAGGGCATGTAGGTGGGTTTAACGATCCATTGATGGATTGTAAGGCCTGTAAGGAGCGTTTTAGAGCTGATAAAATGATTGAAGATTATATGGAATCAAAAGGCATAACCATTGAAGACCCTGTAGACTCATGGTCTAATGAAGTTATGAAAGCCTATATTGAGGAAAACAACATTGATTGTCCTTCCTGTGGGAAACATGATTTCACAGATATCAGGCAGTTTAATCTCATGTTCAAGACTTTTCAAGGTGTAACAGAAGATGCAAAAAATACCGTCTATTTACGTCCGGAGACAGCTCAAGGTATATTTGTTAACTTTAAGAATGTACAAAGAACATCTAGAAAAAAAGTACCTTTTGGTATCGCACAAGTTGGAAAATCTTTTAGAAATGAAATAACACCGGGTAACTTTACCTTTAGAACAAGAGAATTTGAACAGATGGAACTGGAATTCTTCTGCAAGCCGGGAACGGATATTGAGTGGTTCTCCTATTGGAAAGCTTTTTGTGTCAATTGGCTAGAGGAACTTGGTATGACCAAAGACCATATGCGCGTTAGAGACCATAGTCCAGAAGAATTATCTCATTATTCTAATGCTACCAGTGACATTGAGTTTATGTTTCCTTTTGGCTGGGGTGAACTATGGGGTATCGCCTCAAGAACGGATTTTGACTTGACACGCCATCAAGAACATTCAGGTCAAGATTTGACGTATTTTGATCAAGAGACGAACGAGAAATATATACCCTACTGCGTGGAACCTTCACTTGGGGCGGACCGTGTTACATTAGCCTTTTTGTGTGAAGCCTATGACGAGGAAACCTTAGAGAACGGTGAAGTAAGAACAGTATTAAGATTCCACCCGGCCCTTGCACCGATGCAGATGGCGATTCTACCACTTTCTAAAAAGCTGAACGATGATGCACAAAAGGTTATGGATTTACTAAGTAAGTATTATAATGTGGAATTTGATGACCGACAAAGTATTGGCAAGCGATATAGACGTCAGGATGAGATTGGTACGCCATTTTGCATCACTTATGACTTTGACTCTAATGAAGACCAATCTGTCACCATCCGTCATAGAGACTCTATGGAACAAGAACGGGTGAAAATCAGTGAACTTCTTCACTATTTTCATAATAAATTTGATTTTTAGTAGGCATACAATATAAAATAAAATCAAGTCATGTGCAAACTATATAAAATAGACAAAAATTTAACGAAAATCTCTTGTTTTTCGTCAAAACCTTTAAATAGCTATATGGAAGCATAAAAAAAGGCAATTTAGGGTACACATTTTGTCTTGTTGTGTTATAATATATAAGGGCAAAAGATGTGATTTTGCCCTTATATAGGTGTGTGTGAAAACAGGGATAACCCTGTTTACAATAAACGCAACCAATTAGGGTTATATTTGATATTTATATGTTGTTGGAGACAACCCGAAAAGTTGACAATTAAAATTTTTTTAGGAGGACAAAAAATGAGCAAAAAGTTTGTTTATATGTTCAGTGAAGCAGATGGGTCCATGAAAAACCTATTAGGTGGTAAAGGTGCAAATCTTGCTGAAATGACTAAATTAGGACTTCCAATCCCTCAAGGATTTACAGTTTCAACAGAAGCTTGTATTAAGTATTATGAAGATGGGAAGAAAGTTACAGACGAGATTAAAGCTGAAATAAGAGCATCATTAGCTAATCTTGAAGAAATCACTGGAAAAACCTTTGGTGACAACAGCAGACCTTTATTGGTTTCTGTACGTTCCGGTTCAAGAGCATCTATGCCAGGTATGATGGACACAGTTCTAAACTTAGGTCTTAATGATGTGTCTGTAGAAGGTTTTGCTGTAGCAACAGGAAATCCAAGATTTGCTTATGACTCATACAGAAGATTTATCCAGATGTTCTCAGACGTGGTTAAAGGTCTTCCAAAATCACAATTTGAACGCGTACTTGATGAGATTAAAGAGTCAAAAGGATTTGAAAATGACTTAGAGTTGTCAGCAGATGATCTTAAAGAAGTTGTAGAAGCTTTCAAAGCTTTATATGTTAAACATGAAGGTTCAGAGTTCCCACAAGAGCCTGTAGAACAACTTATGGCTTCTATCAGTGCTGTATTTGATTCATGGAACAATGAAAGAGCTGTCATCTATAGAAGAATGCATGATATTCCTGGTAGCTGGGGAACAGCAGTTAACGTTCAATCTATGGTATTTGGTAATATGGGTGATACATCCGGTACAGGTGTTGCCTTTACAAGAAATCCATCAACAGGTGAACACCAGAACCAATAACAAGACTCGAAAATGATATGCCTGAGGCATATGCAGAATTTATAAGACTTGCTACCAAGCTTGAAAATCATTACAAAGATATGCAAGACATGGAGTTCACCATTGAAGACAAAGTGCTTTATTTCTTACAAACACGTAATGGTAAGAGAACAGCTCAAGCAGCCCTTAAAATAGCGGTTGATTTAGTTGAAGAAGGACTATGTACTAAAGAAGAAGCACTTATGAAAGTGGATCCAAAACAATTGGATCAATTGCTTCACCCTAACTTTGACGTAGAAGCATTAGCAGCGGCTAAAGTTTATGGTTCAGCACTTCCGGCTTCTCCAGGTGCAGCGGCAGGACAAGTTTACTTTAACGCAGATGACGCAGTTGCAGCAAAAAAACGTGGTGAGCGTGTTATTCTAGTAAGACTTGAGACTTCACCAGAAGACATAGAAGGTATGGATGCAGCTCAAGGTATCTTAACAGCACGTGGTGGTATGACATCACACGCTGCCGTAGTTGCTCGTGGTATGGGTACTTGCTGTATATCCGGTTGTGGAGAAATCAAAATCAACGAAGCAACTAAGACATTCACTTTAGGTGGAAAAACAATAGCTGAAGGTGAGTTCATTTCACTTGACGGTTCAACAGGAAAAATCTACCTTGAAGATATTAAAACAGTTGATCCTGAAATCAGCGGCGACTTTAGTAAATTCATGAGCTGGGCAGATGAAGTAAGAACACTTAAAGTAAGAGCAAATGCAGACAGTCCTAAAGACGTTATTAATGCTGTTGAGTTTGGCGCAGAAGGCGTTGGACTTTGCCGTACTGAGCATATGTTCTTTGAAGAAGACAGACTTCCCAAAATCCGTCAAATGATTGTATCCAATACAGTAGCTGAGAGAGAAGCTGCTCTAGCTGAGTTGATTCCTTTCCAAAAAGCAGACTTTAAAGGTATGTACAAAGCACTTGCTGGCAAGCCAATGACAGTACGTCTTCTTGATCCACCACTTCATGAGTTCTTACCTCAAGAAGAAGGCGACATTAGAGAGTTAGCAAAAGAAATGGGCTTAACTTTTGAAGCATTAAAAGAAACAGTAGAAAGCTTACACGAGTTTAACCCTATGCTTGGTCATAGAGGATGTAGACTTGCAGTAACTTATCCTGAAATCGCAGTGATGCAAACACGTGCCATCATTGAGGCAGCAGTTGAAGTTATAGCTGAAGAAGGCATTGACGTGATTCCAGAGATCATGATTCCTCTTGCTGGTGAAGTAAAAGAACTTGCATATGTAAAAAATGTTGTTGTTGAGACAGCAGAAAAAGTCATTGCAGAAAAAGGCGTTAAGCTTAAGTATCTTGTTGGAACCATGATTGAGATTCCTCGTGCTGCTTTAACTGCAGACTTGATCGCAGCAGAAGCTGAGTTCTTCTCATTTGGTACCAATGACTTAACACAAATGACATTTGGTTATTCAAGAGACGATGCTGGAGCATTCCTTGAGGATTACTACAAAAAATCCATTCTTGAATCTGACCCATTTGCTAGACTTGACCAAACAGGTGTTGGCCAGTTAGTAGAAATGGCAGTTGTTAAAGGTAGATCAGCAAGACCTGACATCAAACTTGGTATCTGTGGTGAGCATGGTGGAGACCCATCATCTATTGAATTCTGTCACAGAGTTGGACTTGATTATGTTTCTTGTTCACCATTCCGTGTTCCGATTGCTAGACTTGCTGCAGCACAAGCAGTATTAAATAACAGATAATTATAGAAATCAAAAAGCCTTCGCATATGCGAAGGCTTTTTTTAACTGACTTCCTATTCCCATTGGCTGAGTAACAATTCAGCTGCGGCAATAGTGGCTGATTGCACAGCTTCTTGAACCTCGCTTCTTCCTAACCAGTTGTTTCCGTGATTGTCATAAAGACTTTCAAGAAAACGTTTTAAGTCTAATTGGGTATATTTTGGATCATTTTGTCTAGAATGATTGAGTTGTCGATAAACCAGATCAAAGGTTTCTTCATATTTCATATCAATGGATGCATCTGTAAACATATCGTGATATCCTCCTTGCTTAATCATAACTGAGTAGGATTATATCACAATATGAAATCCCATGTCAATCTTGTTGCCCAATATTCAATATAATGATAGAATAATCATGTGTTCAAAACGATATGAAGTCTATGATTCTATTTTTTCCAAGGAAATCAACGAACTTGACATTCATAGTCTCACCATGTAGTATAGCAATAGAAATTAGTCAAAAGTATGACTTTATAATAGGAGAAAATTATGGCAGAATCATTACAAGGTAGTGGGTGTACGCTAACCATTCCCACAGTCCCGTTGAAATCGGTAAAAGATATTGAAAGAAGTATTATTAAGACATATAGAAAAGAAATATGGTCAAGATTTATAAAAGCCGTAAAAGCATTTAAATTGGTTGAAGAAGGCGATCGAATCGGTATTGGTGTATCCGGCGGTAAAGACAGTCTGTTGTTATGTAAGTTGCTTCAGGAACTTAAAATCCATGGAGATGTTAATTTTGAAATCGAGTATCTGGCCATGAATCCTGGCTATCACATTACCAATGAAGAAAGACTTAAAGAAAACTGTAAGCACTTGAATATTCCCATTACTTTTTTTGATTCAGGTATTTTTGGCATCGTGGATGCCATCTCTAGTGATTATCCTTGCTATCTTTGTGCAAAAATGAGAAGAGGTGCCTTATATGCCAAGGCACAAGAGCTTGGCTGTAATAAGTTGGCCCTAGGACATCATTTTGATGATGTCATCGAAACTCAACTCATGAATATTTTTTATGCAGGTACAACAAAGACCATGATGCCAAGACTTAAATCCTTAAACTTTGAAGGCCTTGAGTTGATAAGACCTATGTACTACATACATGAAGAAGATATCAAAAGATTTACCAATAATTCAGGTCTTGTGCCAATGAACTGTGGTTGTGTTGTAGCAGCTAAGAAAACCTCCAGTAAACGTCGTGAAATGAAGGAACTGATTGCCAAGCTAAAGGAAACCAATCCGGATATTGATAAATGTATTTTACAATCTGCTCATAATGTCAATATGGATTGTATTGTTGGATGGCAGTCAAATGGGCAAAAACATAGTTTTTTAGATACCTATGAGTAAGAGCTTAGAATATGTTGGGTTCTTAAGGAGAAAATGAGATGATTGATAAAAAAGCAATAGAGGCGCATATAAGAGGTATACTCATAGCACTTGGTGATGACCCAAGTAGAGAAGGTCTTAGAGACACACCGGCTCGAGTAGCTAGTATGTACGAAGAAGTATTTGAAGGTATGGCTTATACCAATGATGAACTCATTGAAAAATTAGGTGTGACCTTTGATGAAGAGGACATATATGAAAACAGTAAACAAGACATGGTGCTTATGAAAGACATTCAATTGTTTAGTTATTGTGAACACCATCTGGCATTAATGTATAACATGAAGGTAGCGGTAGCTTATATACCCGATAAGAGGGTGATAGGTCTTAGTAAGATTGCACGTATAGCAGATATGGTTGGGAAACGACTTCAATTACAAGAACGTATTGGTGCAGATATAGCTTATATTATGAGAAAAGTCACAGATACGGAGGATGTAGCCGTCATCATAGAAGGCGAACATAGTTGTATGACAACGAGAGGCATAAAAAAACCTAATACTAAAACCATTACCACAACTTTAAGTGGTAGATTTGAAGATCATACAGAGATTTATCAAAAGTTGATGGCGCTATATAAGGTATGAGGTGAAACATGTTTTTAATGATTGATAATTATGATTCCTTTGTGTATAACTTAGTTAGGTATATTGAAGAACTGGGTGAGCACATGTTGGTAAAGAGAAACGATGACATAAGTATTGAAGATATTAAGCGGTTGAACCCTATAGGTATTATTCTATCACCAGGTCCCAAGCGTCCGGAAGATGCAGGCATTTGTTTAGATATAGTTAGAGTTTTTGGCGGCGTCATACCCATATTGGGTATATGTCTTGGTCATCAAGTTATCGGTCATGTCTATGGTGGCCATGTAATCAAAGGAAAAACACCGGTACATGGAAAGATTTCACCTGTTTATCATAAACAAACAGATCTATATGAAGGATTGAGCATGCCTTTTTATGCAACGCGGTATCATTCTTTAGTGGTAGAAGAAAAAAATTTACCATCTTGTTTAGAAGTAACAAGCCGATTGGAAGATGGGACAATTATGGGTTTGCGACATAAGAACTATAAAGTCGAAGGTGTACAATTTCATCCTGAAGCTGAACTGACAGAATATGGTCACGAATTATTGCATAATTTTATTAGAAGTTGTCACGGATGAGGTTCATATGAAAATACAAATGAATGAGATTACAACGGAACTTTCGTCTTTTGATATATTTAGTTTATTTAAAGATGAACAGGATATTATTTTTCTGGATAGTTCAAAGGATTCTGAAAAACTGGGAAAGTATTCTTTCATAGGATTGAACCCATATACAAAATTAGTCTATAACGAAAGTACCACAACAGTAAACGGTCAAAAGGTTGAAGGTGATCCTTTTGATATATTAAAAGATTTGATAAATACCAATCCGGTTCAAAATACATCTGATTTGCCCTTTGTTGCAGGATGTATGGGGTATTTTGCATATGACTTAGTTAGAGATATGGAGAAAATTCCAAATAATACTAAACCTATCATGGATATGCCTACCATGGTTTTTGTCTTTTACCATCATCTCATAATATTTGATCATCATTGTCATAAAACTTATTTGTCTGTTTTTAATCCGGATCAAGATATCAATCAGGAATCAGAGTGCCTATTGAAAGAAAAAACGGCAGGGATTATACATAAGATTAAGTACGGTCATCCTGTAATATATAGAAATACGATAGAAGAAGCCGTGACGTTTACTTCCTCTTTTGATGAGGCAACTTATATGGCAGCTGTAGAAGCAATGAAAGAATATATTTTAAACGGTGATATATACATTGCGAATATGACCCATACCTATACAACTACGACCCACCGTGATGCCTATGATATTTACAAGTCTTTAAGAAAAGTGAATCAAGCGCCTTTTAGCGCATTTATGACCCTAGAGGATACAGAGATTCTGTGTTCTTCACCAGAAAGATTCATGCAGATAAGAAATAATTGGGTGGAAACCAGACCGATTAAGGGGACACGTCCACGAGGCAAGACAGAAGCAGAAGATGAAGCCAATCGCTTAACGCTTGAAAAAAGTGAAAAGGACAAGTCAGAATTACTAATGGTTGTTGATTTGGAACGTAACGACTTAAGTAAAGTTTGTAGACCTTATACGGTTAAAGTAACGGAGTTATTTGGTATTGAAACGTACGCGACTGTACATCACTTGGTAGCAACCATTGTGGGTAAACTGAAACAGGATATGACAGCTGTGGACTGTATAAAGGCTTGCTTTCCGGGAGGTTCCATTACAGGAACACCAAAGATACGAGCCATGGAAATCATTGAAGAATTAGAACCGACGAGACGGCATTTGTATACAGGTTGCATCGGCTATTTTGGATTTGATGGTAGTGCAGATTTTAACATTGTTATACGTACGATTTTAAAACAGAAAGAGCGGTTAGCCATAGGTGTAGGTGGCGGTATCACATGGGAATCAGACCCAGGAGCCGAATATGAAGAAACTTTGGATAAGGCGATGGCCCTTTTTAAAGCGGTTCGACTTAAGGAGGTAGATTTTGAAAGTGTTGATCAATAATGAAATCGTAGATAGTGCGGCTATCTTCCCGGACCGAGGTTACTTTTATGGTTATGGCGTTTTTGAAACCCTACTGGTGATCAATGGTCATGTCATTTTCTTAGAAGAACATCTATCCAGATTAAACAAAGGGTTAAAGTACTTAAATATACAAAAAGTAATAATCAGGCAGGAAGTTGAGACGGCAACAAGAGCCTTGTCATGCTATAATGGTGTGATTAAGATTAATGTCTCAGAAGAAAATACAATTTTTACAACTCGACCAGTGAGCTATGGCCAGGAACAATATGAAAGCGGCTATAGACTAATGTTATCAGGCGTTAAGCGCAATCCCACAAGCCATATTGTCGGCATCAAATCTATGAATTATTTGGATAATATTATCGAGCTAGAAAAAGCAAAGAAGCATGGGTTTAACGATGCTCTTTTTTTGAATATCCATGAAGAAATTTGCGAAACAGCAGTAGCTAATTTATTTATTATAGAGGATAATAAAATTATAACACCGGAAGGTTCCTCCGGTTTGCTAAGTGGTATAGTGAGGCAATGGGTGATGGACACTTACCCTGTCTTAGAAGAAAACATAACTTTGGATCGTCTCCTATTAAGTGAAGGTGCTTTTGTGACTAATAGTGTTATAGGGATTATGAAAGTCGTAGCCATAGATGAGGTAACATTGAATCATCATAAGCATAAGATGATTCAGCAAATCACCAACAAGTACAGAGAAGTTCTAGATGCGATAGGTAGAGGTTTATGAAAAAAATCCAGAGAATTTATGAGCATAAAGATTACCAGCATTATTTAAGTGAGATCACACAAATGGAAGTTGACCGCGTATATTGCAAACATGATATGGCCCATTTTTTGGATGTGGCGCGTATTGCATGGATTATGTGCTTGGAAAATGAGATAAAGTATGATAAGACATGGGTCTATGCATGTGGACTGCTCCATGACATCGGAAGAGGGTGTCAATATGCAACAGGTGAGCCACATGAAGTTGCGAGTACAAGACTTGCAAAAGGTATCTTAGAAGACGCAGGATTTGAAGTGGAAGAAATAGAGGTTATTTTAGAAGCGATATCCAGTCATCGCAGTAAGGCTATTTCTAGTCAACAGGATTTAGCAGGTATACTCTACAGAGCCGATAAAGCTTCAAGAGCTTGCTATACATGTAAGTCTATAGAAAAGTGTAATTGGAGCAATGACAAGAAAAATCTAAAGATCGAGGTATAAAGGATGATTATTGGAGGAAGAAAATTTGATTTTCATCATCACGTTTATATTATGGGTATCCTAAATGTGACGCCGGATTCGTTTTCGGATGGAGGAAAGTTTATCGGTGAAAAAGATGCTAAATCACAAGTAGAGAAAATGATTTTTGAAGGGGCAGATATCATTGACATAGGTGGTGAATCCACACGTCCCGGTCATGTCATCGTGGATGATGAAGAAGAAATCCGTCGTGTCGTCCCGGTTATCAGAATGATCAAGGCTGATTATGATACGGTTGTTTCCATAGATACTTCTAAAGCAAAGGTGGCAAAAGCTGCATTAGATGCAGGAGCCGACATGGTGAATGACATATGGGGTCTTAAGAAAGATCCTGATATGGCTAAAGTGATTGCAGCCTACAATGTCCCTTGTTGTATCATGCACAACCGTCCAACAGGTGGCTATGATGATTTGATTATTGATATGGTTAAAGATTTGGCAGGTAGTATTGAACTTGCGGGTAAAGCCGGCATTAAAAGAGAAAATATCATCATTGATCCGGGGATAGGATTTGCCAAAACCAGAGAAGAGAATCTTAAAATCATGGGAGAACTAAAAGTATTTAATCACTTAGGATACCCTGTACTTCTTGGGACGTCTAGAAAATCACTTATAGGCGGTACGCTAGATTTGCCGGTTCATGAGCGCGTTGAAGGTACATTGGTAACAACGGTCATTGGTCTTCAATCCGGGGTATCTTTATTTAGAGTTCATGATGTATTGGAGAACAAAAGGGCCATAGATATGACTTTGGCTATTATGAAAGCAGGTGAATAATATGGATTGTATTTCAGTTGTGGATTTGGAGGTTTATGCCCACCATGGTGTATTAGAAGAAGAAAAAAAACAAGGGCAAACATTTTTAATAACTTTCGAAGCTTATCTGAATATAGAACTGGCAGGTGAAAAGGATGACCTAGATTTATCTGTCAGTTATGCCAGTATGTGTTATACGATCGAGGATTATTTCAAATCTGAAAAGTATAATTTAATCGAAACACTGGCTGAAGGTATCGCCAAAGTGTTATTGACCACCTATGACCTTGTAGAAGGTGTGAAAGTAATAGTAAAGAAGCCTCATGCACCTATTGGTCGACCGTTTAAGTATGCAAGTGTGACGGTAGAAAGATCTTGGCACGAAGCTTATATTGCCATAGGTTCAAATATGGGTAAGCGTGAAGAAATTCTGCTTCAAGCCATAGAAGCGATTAATGTTAGTGGTCACAGCTTGGTTGAAAAAGTATCTGAACTTAGGGAAACCAAGCCATGGGGTAATATCGATCAAGAGGACTTTATAAACGGTGTTATTCGTATAAAAACCTTGTTATCTCCCGGCAAACTTATGGACTATTTATTAGAGATTGAACATATTTTCAAAAGAGAAAGAGAAATACACTGGGGTCCTAGAACTTTAGACTTGGATTTAATTTTCTATGATGATCTGGTGACAGAGGATGAAAAAGTCGTTTTGCCGCATCCAAGGATGGCTCAGCGTAAATTTGTTCTTAAACCACTTAGTGAGTTAGCACCATTTAAAGTACATCCTTTGTTGAAGAAACGTGTTATAGATCTGTTGGCAGAATTGGAAATGAATGAGGTAGGCCCTTCATAAAATTATAAAAGAAATTTGAGGTGTGTTATGGATTATTCTATGTTATTAAAGCCTTTGATTGGTGCACTTATTGGTTACTCGACCAATTGGCTGGCTATCAAGATGCTCTTTAAGCCCCATACAGAAGTACATATCGGAAAAATGAGAGTGCCATTCACACCGGGTGTCATTCCAAGAGAAAGAAGTAGGATTGCCAAGAGTTTAGGTGGTGCTGTCGGAGAAAGACTTCTAACCAAGGAGGTCATCAGCAAAGAATTGCTTAATGAGGGTGTTATCAATCAAATCAAGGCGTATATTACTAATGATTTGCTTGGTGAACCAAGGTCATTAAAAGAAATTATGGAGACGGTTTTAGGTGATGAATATCCAATTGTTGTCAACAAGATTGGTAAAGGCATAGCAAAAGAGATAGAAGATAAAATTGGTTCAAAAGATACGAAAGAGATGTTATACAGGACCGTTAAAGATTATATAGCAGATAGATTATCCTACAATGCGTCACTGGACACGGTTGTGCCTTCTACCTTATGGATGGATCTAGAATTCATTTTGGAAAACCATAAAGAGCAGATTTGTGAGTATATCATAGCCCAGGTACGTCAACCACAGGTTGAGGACAAAGTCAATCTTATCGTAGGCGAGTTGATTCACGAGAAGGTTGGAGCTCTTGGTGCCATGTTCCTAAACAGCAAAGATGTGACCGCTTCAATATTGGATTACTTAGAAAAAACCCTTCATGAGGAAGACGTGCAAAAGGCTTTGATTCAGGTCATCACAAAAAGTGCCAATGAAGTTATGGTTAACCCACTTTCAAATATACTGGCTCTTAGGCAATATGAAGAACTGCTTGAAGGTGCAACAGTCGGCATTGTGGAAAGTGCTTATGAATTAATCGAAAAAATCAGCTTAAAAGATATGATTACCTCAATGATCTACCCTTTACTGGAACAGAAAATTCTATTAACCACCCATGAGCGAGATCAAATAGAGTCAAAGATAGAAATGCTCTATGTGTCTTTTGTAGAAAATAACATCGAAACATTTTTGAAGAACTTTGAAGTGGCAAAAATTGTTGAAAATGAAGTGAATGATTTTTCAGTCATGGATATCGAAAAGCTCATCTTTGCAATAGTAGATAAGGAATTAAACGCCATTACTTGGTTTGGTGCTTTGCTGGGCTTTGTTATGGGTATTGTATATATTTTTATATAGCATCTATTAACTTTAATAGTAAGCATACCTCATCTAATTCAGATGAGGTATTTCTATTGTATTGACACAAAAGTTAAAGACTGTTAGAATCGTTAGTATAAGATTAATCGCACACTAACGAAAGGGAGTTTAATATGAAAGCATATGATTTGATTGTAATTGGAGCCGGAGCCGGTGGCTTAACATCTGCTTATACAGCTGTAGGTTTTGGAAAAAAAGTACTATTAATAGAAGAGAATAAACCGGGCGGTGAATGTACTTGGTCAGGCTGTGTTCCGAGTAAAGCATTAATCAACGAGGCAAAGAAATTCAACCAAGTTAAAGCATATATGAGCCTAGATAGTATAGATACTAAAAAAGTTATGCGACATATAAAATCAGTTCGTGAGGCTGTTTACAAACATGAAGATCCAAGTACCCTTAAGCAAGATGGGATTGACTTTATAAAAGGCCAAGCAAGTTTTAAAGATGAGAAAACGATTGTTGTTGATGGCATAGGCATAAAAGCCGAAAAAATCATGATTGCTTCAGGATCTTCTCCGTTTATTCCGAAGATTCAAGGCTTGTCTCAAACACCGTATTTAACCAATGAGACCATTTTTGAACTTGAGGTATTGCCAAAGTCTATTGTGGTACTTGGTGGGGGCGCTATAGGTGTAGAATTATCACAAGCCTTGAATCGGCTAGGCGTAACCGTATATTTAATAGAAATGATGCCAAGCATACTCTCAAAAGAAGAGCCGGATTTAGTCAAGCGTTTAGAAGAGCTTCTAACTAGGGAAGGGGTTTGGCTACACACGGCATCAAAAGCAATTAGGGTAGAAAGTATAGATGAAGGCATAGCCCTTACTTATGAAAAAGAAGGCAAAGCACAGACTGTAAGAGCTGAAGCGCTCTTGGTTGCTATCGGTAGGCAGCCCAATATCAAAGGACTTAACCTTGAAGCGGCAGGGATAACGTATGATAAAAAAGGTATAACAGTAGATGCATACTTAAGAACATCCCAAAAACATATCTATGCAATCGGTGATGTTGTAGGACCTTATCAATTTTCACATATGGCCAACGTACAAGGTATACTGGCCGTAAAAAATGCATTTCTACCCATAAAAAGTAAAATCACTTATGAGCATGTTGCTTGGGTAACGTTTACGGATCCGGAATTAGCCAGAGCCGGTATGACAGAAAAAGAAGCCAGAGATCAATTTGGCAATCATATTTTGGTCTATGAATATGATTTTAATGATCTGGATCGCACTCAAACGAAGGGCGCATCTATTGAAAGCGTTAAGCTGATTTTAGATAAAAAATTTAAAGTTTTAGGTGCCTCTATACTGAGTGAACGCGGTGGTGAGATGATTGGCGAAATACAGGTTCTAAAAACCTTAGGACAGCCCTTAACAAAAATGGCCGATATCATTCACCCTTATCCCACTTATAGTGAAGTCTTTGTAAAACTGGGTAAGAAAGCTCAGGTGGACCGACTCCTTGCCATGCCCATAGTAAAGATTTTCAGAAAGTAGGTGTCATATGTATTCAAACCCGTTGTTACTGAACCATCAATTGTGTTTTAGATTGTATAAAACGTCAAGAGCCATTATTAGAATCTATAAACCCATATTGGAAAAAATAGGTTTGACTTACCCACAGTATTTGGTCATGTTGGTTATGTGGGAAGAGGAAATTATAGATTTTAAAGCTTTAAGCCACAAACTGGAACTGAAAACAGGAACATTAACACCCATTATTCAAAAACTTGAAAAATTAGGCTATATCACAAAGGAGAAGCATCAAAGAGATCAAAGAAGGATCCATTTGGTGATTACAGAAAAAGGATGGACATTGGAAAAAGAAGCACAAAAAATACCTGAAGCATTGACAGTTGCGACAGGAATTGATTATGATAACTATTTGAAATATGTCAAGTGGTTGGACGAACTAGGAGATGTGATGAATGAAGCCAATAAGAAACAGAAAGGATAAAATTAAAATGTGGATAGCAATTGTAGTAGTCGTTCTGGTATCAGGTGTATTTATATCGATGTTCGCAGCAAATAAGAAAGCACCAAAGTTAGGGGTAGTGGAGGGAAAGCTTACGGATATACCACAATCACCTAATGCGGTCTCAAGTCAAACAACAGATGAGGATAAGAAGGTTGAACCGTTTCCATATAAAGAATCCCTTCAATTAACCAAGGATGGGATAAAGTTGGCGATCAAAGCTTATGGTAATGCAGAAATTGTTGAAGAAAAGGCAGATTATTTAAGGTTGGTTTTTACCACAGGGATGATGCGATATAATGATGATGTTGAATTTTATTTTGATGATCAGAACAAAGTGGTGCATTTTAGATCAGCTTCAAGAATGGGTTATTCGGATATGGGTCTGAATAAAGAGCGGTATGATATTTTGTATGACTATTATATGAATCATTGATAGGTTTTTTAAAAGATGTTTGAAGAGAAATTGACTTTAGGCATCTTTTTTCCTTGACATTTATTCTCATTTAATTTATAGTGGTACTATGAAGAACCACTAAGGAGATCGCTTATGGAATTGGTTAATGCTTTAAAAAAAATTGGTTTTACGCAACAAGAAGCCATTATTTATATTGAACTGTGTCGTCATCATGAGATCACCGGTTATGAAGCAGCAAAATTATCCGGGATTTCCAGATCCAATGCCTATGCAGCTTTGTCCAGTTTGGTGGATAAAGGCTATGCTTATGTGACAGAGGCGGCTTCTATGAAGTATACACCTGTCCCGAAAGTGGAACTCATAAAGAATGCAAAAAGAAGCTTTGAAGAACAGATTAAAGTTATTGAAGATAAGTTGGACTTTTCCCAACTCAAACAAGAACCTTATATTACCATAGGGGATGAAAAGCACATTATTAACAAGCTAAAGAATATTATACAAATGGCAGAACTTAGGATTTATCTTTCATGTGACAATAATGTGCTTGAGATGGTAAAGGAAGATATTCGTCAAGCGGTTATACGTGGTCTAAAAGTGGTTATTTTATCACCAAAAGACTTGGACGGTATCAAACATATTCATTATTTCAATGCACCAAGTACATCCATAAAAATCATTGCTGACACCAAGGAAGTACTTGCAGGCACTTTAAAGCAAAGTCTTTATTCCAAAAACAGCACCTTGGTTCATCTGATACGAGAAGCCTTTATTAATGAAATTACGATTCTTGACAGTCAAGAAAAACAATAACATATTAAACAGGAGGAAACACATGTTAGCCTATCACAACAAAATCACCACGGATACCGATTTTTTTAAATGTACAAACCCTATTGAGCTTATAAAGACTTATGGAAGCCCTCTATATGTCTATAGTGAAGATGTTTTCAGAACCAGGTGTAAAGAACTTAAAAACCTTGTTCAGTACCCGAATTTTTCTGTTAACTATTCTGTTAAAGCCAATGGCAATTTATCTTTGTTGAAAATTGCAAGGGAAGAAGGATTGAATGTAGATGCGATGTCACCTGGTGAGATTCATCTAGAATTGGCAGCCGGTTTCCTACCATCACAGATTCTATATATCAGTAATAATGTATCAGCAGAGGAAATGCAGTTTGCCATAGACCGAGACATCCTCATCAGTGTAGACTCCATCTCACAATTGGAATTGTATGGTAAAATCAACAAAGGGGGTTCGATTTGTATCAGATTTAACCCAGGTGTTGGTGCCGGCCATCATGAAAAAGTTGTAACAGGCGGTAAGAAAACCAAATTCGGTGTGGACCCAAACAAAGTGGAAGAAGTTAAAAGTGTACTCAGTCAATATGATCTTAAATTGGTTGGTATCAATCAACACATCGGATCTTTGTTTATGGAAGGCGATAAGTATATAGAAGGTGTCAAATCCTTGTTTACCATTGCAAAGCAGTTTGAGAATCTTGAGTTTCTTGATATAGGTGGTGGCTTTGGTATTCCCTATAACAAATTGGCTGGACAAGAACGTTTAGACTTAAAAGACCTAGGCAAAAAGTTGGATAAGGTATTTGAAGAATTCGCCACTGAATATGGTAAAAAAGTTATGTTTAAGATTGAACCGGGTAGATATATATCTGCAGAATCCGGTCTTATACTCGGTGAAGTATATGCCGTTAAATACAATTATGACACAAAGTATATTGGTACGGATCTTGGCTTTAACATATTAAAGCGTCCGGTTATGTATGATAGTCATCATGATATTGAAATCTATAGAAATTCAGATGTGAAGTCAGAGAAGAACGAAACCGTCAATATTGTGGGTAATATATGTGAGAGTGGTGACATCATCGCAAAAGAACGTCTATTACCTGAGATACTTGAAGGTGACATACTGGGTGTCTTAGATGCGGGTGCCTATGGTTATTGTATGGCTTCTAATTATAACAACCGTTTAAGACCGGCAGAAGTTCTGATTACAGGAAAAGGGGATGTTAAGCTTATTCGTCGCCGTGATACCTTTGAGGATTTAATGAGAAATTTTGATGTAGAATAAATTTTTAATAGTAAGAAAAGCTCAAAGTGGCTGACTCAGAATATTGAGTCAGCCATATTTTAGTTTTGACAAACGAAC
This sequence comes from Firmicutes bacterium HGW-Firmicutes-2, assembly GCA_002841495.1. GTDB lineage: Bacteria > Bacillota > Clostridia > Lachnospirales > Vallitaleaceae > Petrocella. Next base: position 160,582 of record PGZV01000005.1, read on the forward strand.
CATTACAAATGCAGGTTACAATTAAGATGATTGATGGTGGGTCCCATGAAAACCCTTCCACAGTGTGTATGATTACGGTCTCCGGTTGGTGCATTCATGCACCAAAAGTCGACGGTCAGCATCCATGCTGACGAACAAATTTCATAAGAAAGTTTTCATTTTAGCATCATGTCTTGAAGACTGACATGATGCATGAGGTTACTTTCTTATGAGCCTCATCACACACACTGCTTCCAGGAACTTCATGGTCGATGTTGGTTTATTTTGGTGTACTGATTGCTTTAGCTCATGGACCAATCTTATTTGACACACCAACTACTTCTTTTTGGCAATTATATACAAATTACACCACTTTTATAGTGATGCGGAACCGAATGAGGAAAGGAAAAGTGCTGATCAATCACAGTTCTACATGGATGTAGAACGTCCTTCCTTTTTACATGGATGTAAAAAAGAAGGATGATTGAGCAGCGTTTTTTCTTGACGAAATGACGACCTATTACCGAGTAGATGTGATACACAGCTTTTCCGCTGACCGTACGAAGTGTAAGGCAAGGAAAAGCTGTGTGTTATATC
>PGZV01000005.1:161211-434864 GCA_002841495.1 Firmicutes bacterium HGW-Firmicutes-2
CAAGCATTATAGCCAAGCATTATAGCCAAGCATTATAGCCAAGCATTATAGCCAAGCATTATAGCCAAGCATTATAGCCTAACATTATAACCCAGCATTACAGTCCATCAATATCTAAAAAAGCTTCTTGATAGTATCAACTTTTTCTAAACTACAATAAACCGAACTCACATAAATGTAATTTTATCCTTTACATGATTATGATATAATGAAGATTACGAATAAACAGTATTGCCAAAGGAGAAGCTATGGATTTATTTGATATGGCAAGAGAAAGAACATTGGTAAAGGATGCACCCCTTGCTGCAAGAATGCGTCCTGAAACAATAGATGAAGTGGTGGGGCAAAAACATATTATTGGTGAAGGAAAACTTTTATATAGAGCCATCAAAGCGGATAAACTGGGGTCGCTGATTTTTTACGGACCTCCGGGAACGGGAAAAACAACCTTAGCTAAAGTGATTGCTAACACAACAAAATCTAATTTTAGACAGTTAAATGCAACCATAGCAGGTAAGAAAGATATACAAGATGTTGTGGCAGAAGCAAAAGATAACCTAGGTATGTCCATGAAGAAAACAATCTTATTTATTGATGAGATTCATCGATTTAATAAAGCACAGCAGGATGCATTGTTGCCTTATGTGGAGGATGGTACCGTTACTTTAATTGGTGCGACAACGGAGAATCCTTTTTTTGAAGTGAACAAAGCTTTGGTGTCCAGATCCAGAATATTTCAATTGTACCATTTAGAAAAAGAGGACATTATCTTGCTTATGCAAAGAGCTATCAGCCTTGATAAAGGGTTGAAAGCTTATAATATCAGTATTGAAGAAGATGCGTTGACATTTTTAGCAGACGTATCAAATGGTGATGCCAGAGTAGCCCTAAATGCCATAGAACTGGGCGCACTAACGACGGATTCAGTAGATGGTAGGATTATAATCGATCTTAAAGTGGCTCAAGAATGCATACAAAAAAGGTCATTGAACTATGATAAAGATGGGGACAATCATTATGACGTCATATCAGCCTTCATTAAAAGTATGCGTGGATCTGACCCGGATGGGGCCATTTATTATTTGGCTAGAATGCTCTACGCAGGTGAAGACCCCAAGTTCATAGCCAGACGTGTGGTTATTTGTGCTTCTGAGGATGTGGGTAACGCTGACCCACAAGCATTGATACTGGCCAGTGCTGCGGCTCAAGCAGTCCATTTTGTCGGTATGCCGGAAGCGCAGATTATTTTGGCCCAAGTGGTAGCTTATATTGCTACAGCACCTAAAAGTAACGCAGCCCTTGGCATATTTTCGGCAATGAATGATGTAGGGCATATTCAGATAAAAACATTACCACCCCATCTAAAAGATGCCCATTATAAAAGTGCAAATACCCTTGGTCATGGTGTGGGCTATCAATATGCCCATGATTTTCCCGGTCATTATGTTAAACAACAGTATTTGCCGGATGAACTGGTGGATAAGATATATTACGAACCTTCGGAAGAGGGTTATGAAGCGCAGATAAAGAAAAATATGAAAAAAAGGTTGCCTGATTAACAGCAACCTGATTAAGTATATAATTTCGTTATTTTAAAACAAGCAATGAGGTTAGTCTTTTTTTGTAGGGGAGTCTTGATGTTCAAGCCACGCCTTGTTAGAGTCCTTTGCGTGTTGGTGAAATCTCAAGGTGAAGTACAAAACAACCACAACGAAGCCATTGATGGCCACAAAAGTGATGGCTAAGGTTGAATTGCCTATGAGGATGAAAACAAGGGTGAATATAAAAAGTAGTAATATTAGTGCGACGCCAAGGAGCGCCATGATCTGTTGAAAGCTCATTTTTTTCATGTTTTACCGCCTTAGTAATAGAATCGAAGGTTAAAGGATCTCATATCTCATCATATAGACATGAAATTGATACGTCAAGTAAAACAGGATTGTGATATAATACATTAGAATTATAGTTGAAACGAATTAGGAGCGAATGAAGATGTTAAAGAAATACATAATAACGGTTGTGCTTATCCTGTTAAGTACACTAATGACAGCTTGTAGCAGCCGTGTTGAAGAAGCGTTAAATGATGAAGGCTATAACTTATATTTGGAAGGTCTTTATGATGAAGCAATAACACATTATACCCAGAGTCTCGTAGATTATCCGGAATATGGTGCTTTTTATAGTAACCGTGGTATGGCGTATTATGAAAAAGGTGATGTTGCTTTGGCACTCAAGGACCTAAATCAAGCCATTGTGTTAGAACCGGATATGCCGGAAGCCTATTTAAATAGAGGGACGGTATACTTAGGTTCTAGAGTGTATGACCAGGCATCCAAAGACTTTTACAAAGCCATACAATTAAAAGGTAATTTTAAAGATGAAAACGGTCTTTATTACACTTATTTGAATTTAGGCACATTGCTGAATGAAAACAGCCAAACCCAAGAGGCGTTGGTAATCCTTGAAAAAGCTTTTGAACTTAATAATAATGACGAAAAGTTGTATAATGCTCTTGGTCTGATTTACAAATCAGTAGGTGATTATGACCGTGCTATGGACTATTTTAATGGTGCCATTGAACTAAAGGAGGATTATGCCTATGCTTATGGTAATAGAGGCAGCGTTTATTATTTGATGGAGGAATATCGTATCGCCTTAAGTGATGTGAATACAGCTTTGTCAATGGATCCATATATTCCCCAAATGTATGATTTGAAAGCAAAAATACTGATAAAAACAGGAGAACTAAAAGAAGCCATTAGGATTTTGGATGCAGGGATAACAAGATGGGTCAACTACGCCGACCTATATATCACCCGAGGCAATATCTATTTTGGTGAAAAAGCCTATGGTGAAGCCTTAATGAATTATGGGTTGGGTATTGAGTATGGTAGTGTAGAGGGCTATAAAGGTCAAGGGGTGACCTATCAAATCATAGGTCAATACGAAGATGCTATCATACAATTAGAAACCTATTTACAAAATTACCCTGCAGACATTTCAACCCTTATAACACTCGGAATGGTTTACAGACAGACCAAGAATTATGAAATGAGTATGACCCAGTATGATAAAGTCCTGAGCTTAAGCACGCAGCACATTGAAGCCATGTATCAGAAGGTCTTGACTTATGTGGATATGCAAGCTATATCTGAAGCAGAAATGTTGTTGAATCAGATTTTATCCATAGATCCTGATCATAAGGCTTCAGAGGAAGCTCTAATAAATATAGGTGTCAAGCAGTAATTCATAATCTGATAGTACGACAGTAGAATTTAGAACTATAATTGAAGTATTATTGTGTATAAAAAAAGCGCATGAGATGCTTATATGCTATATAGAAAGTTGGTGCACCAAGTGGATGAACAAATCAAGAATGAAATAGAAGAGAAGGCTATATTAATTGCAATATGCCCACAGAACAAGGAAGAAGAAGTAGGTAGCGCTATTGATGAACTTGAAGAACTAGCAAAGACTGCTGGGGCAAGTACGTTGGTCAAGGTGATTCAAAATAGGGATAAACCTCATCCGGCCACTTATTTTGGTAAAGGAAAAGTGGAAGAACTAAAAGAGATGATCGAGCAATATGAGATTACCACCATCATATGTGATGATGAATTATCGCCGGCACAATTGAAGAATTTAAGCGAAGCTCTGGATGTTAAAATCGTGGACCGTCCAATATTGATTATGGATATTTTTGCGAGACATGCCCATACAAAAGAAGGTATCTTACAAGTTGAGATGGCTCAGATGCGTTACCGTCTTTCCAGATTATCCGGACTGGGCAAAAGTCTATCTAGATTAGGTGGCGGTATCGGTACAAGAGGACCTGGAGAGAAAAAGCTGGAGACAGATAAACGACATATCAGACGTCGCATCGATATGTTAAAAGAGGAACTGGAAAAAATCCACTCCAGCAGGCATTTATTGAGAGAAGGGCGAGCAAAGCAAGGCAAACCGATTATTGCCATTGTCGGATATACCAATGCCGGCAAATCAACCCTATTGAATTATCTGACCGATGCAGGTGTCTTACAAGAGGATATGCTATTTGCAACCTTAGATCCGACGACCAGAAACATGGTCCTACCGGAAGGGAAAGAAGTCCTATTGGTGGATACAGTTGGTTTTATCAGAAAACTACCTCATCATATTGTGGAAGCTTTTAAGTCTACATTGGAAGAAGTGGTTTATGCAGATATTTTGATTCATATGGTAGATGCAACAAATCCGGATGCCAATAAACATATTCAAGTCGTCCATGAAACCTTACAGGAACTTGGAGCTGAAAATACACCTATGTTGACCTTGCTCAATAAATGTGACAGAGACAGCGTGGATGAAGACTTGTGGGATGAGAAGGCTTTTGCCAATATCCGTGTTTCCGCACTTACAGGTGATGGCATTCATAAAGTACTGGAAGCATTGGAACAACATCTTTTACAAGGGCAGCGACTTATGAAAATTATTGTGCCTTATCATCAAGGTCAGATTCTACAAAAACTTAGGACCTATGGCCAGATTCAGGAAGAGTCTTATGTGAATGAAGGTACCTATGTTGAAGTATATATTGAAGAGGCCTACATTAACAAATATAATCTGGGTAGTATGGTTATTAAATAAGTAAATACTATATATAGTAGGTATACAACTAATTGCCTACTGTATATAGTATTTTTTCCATTGACCATAAAGTTGCTCTGTGGTATGATTTTATGTGTTGAGGTAGCTGTTTTGTGTTAGAAGGTTGGGAGGTATATCAAATGTATGAAGTGGTCAAACGAGATGGGGAAATAACAAATTTTGATTTGCATAAGATCAAAGATGCCATCACCAAGGCATTTATTGCCACCAAAAAGGTATTCAATGACGACATATTAAATATGTTGGTGCTTAGGGTGACATCGGATTTTGAGATGAAAATAATGGATGAACAAATTGGTGTAGAAGCCATACAAGATAGTGTAGAAAAAATTCTTGAAGAATCCGGTTACACTGAAGTAGCCAAAGCTTATATACTCTATCGTAAGCAAAGGGAAAAAATCAGGAATATCAAGTCCACCATCTTAGATTATAAGGAAATTGTTAATAGCTATGTGAAAGAAGAAGACTGGCGCGTAAAAGAGAATTCAACGGTCACTTATTCCGTTGGAGGGCTGATCTTACATAATTCCGGGGCGATTACAGCAAATTATTGGTTGTCAGAGGCATACGATGAAGCCATATCTAATGCCCATAGGGACGGAGACATGCATATTCATGATTTATCTATGTTGACGGGATATTGTGCTGGTTGGTCACTGAAACAACTGATTGAAGAAGGATTGGGTGGTATACCCGGCAAGATATCTTCAGCACCCGCAAGACATCTGATTACATTATGTAACCAGATGGTTAATTTCTTAGGGATTATGCAAAATGAATGGGCCGGAGCACAGGCTTTTTCATCTTTTGATACTTACTTAGCACCTTTTGTTAAGAACGATCATTTGAGCTATAAAGAAGTTAAGCAGGCCATACAATCTTTTGTTTTTGGTGTGAACATACCGAGCCGTTGGGGTACACAGTCGCCCTTTTCCAATATTACCATAGACTGGACAGTGCCGGAAGATTTGGCGGGTCTACCGGCAATCGTCGGTGGCAAAGCATTGGAATTTTGTTATGGTGATTGTCAAGAAGAGATGGATATGATTAATAAAGCTTTTATAGAAGTGATGTTGGAAGGTGATGCCAACGGACGTGGTTTTCAATATCCCATACCCACCTATTCTATAACCAAAGCTTTTGACTTTGGAGAGCATGAAAACAACAAGCTTTTGTTTGAAATGACGGCTAAATATGGAACGCCTTATTTTTCCAATTATCTTAATAGCGATATGGAGCCAAGTGACATTAGGAGCATGTGCTGTCGGTTAAGATTGGACCTAAGAGAGCTTAGGAAAAAACAAGGTGGGTATTTTGGTTCCGGTGAAAGCACCGGTTCAATCGGTGTGGTTACCATTAACTTACCAAGAATTGGCTATTTGGCTGAGGATGAGCAAGATTTTTTTGCACGCCTGAACAACGTTATGGACCTTGCAGCCAGATCATTGAAAATCAAAAAGGATGTTATCACACGTCTGCTTAATGAAGGTTTATACCCTTATACGAAAAGATATCTAGGCCATTTTTCAAGTCACTTCTCAACCATTGGCATTATTGGTATGAATGAGGCTACCCTAAATGCTAAATGGATTGGTAAAAATCTGATTGATGAAAATGCCAGAGACTTCGCTCTTAAGGTTTTAGACCATATGCGTCATCGATTGTCAGATTATCAGGAAGCCTATGGCGACCTTTATAACCTTGAGGCAACACCGGCAGAGTCCACTACCTATCGATTGGCTAAAATGGATAAAGTAAAATATGCTGACATTGTTTCAGCAGGGAAAAATACATGTATACCTTATTATACAAACAGCACCCATCTTCCTGTGGACTATACAGTTGATATATTTGATGCCCTTGATCTTCAAGATGTTTTCCAAGGTAAGTATACATCCGGCACTGTATTTCATGGATTCTTAGGTGAGAAGCTCAACGGTTGGCAAGAAGCAGCCAAATTGGTCAAGGCAATAGCCGAGAATTATAAGTTGCCCTATTACACCTTGTCACCTACATATTCAATATGTGAAAATCATGGATATATCAGTGGTGAACAGCATCAGTGCCCTGAATGTGGTCACAAAACAGAAGTGTATTCTAGAATAACCGGTTACTATCGTCCGGTGCAGCATTGGAACGATGGAAAAACCCAAGAGTACAAAGAACGTAGAGAATATGTTATAGGAGAAACTATTAAAGATACTATTAAAGATACTATTAAAGAAACGATTACAGAACTGACTCAAGAAGTTACGTCAGATATAGTTTCAAATGCTCAGCTTATTACAAGTAAAACAGAAGCCATAGAAGAAACAAAGTACGTCAGTGGTGTGGAAGATCATAAAGTATTATTATTTACGACAAAGACATGCCCAAGCTGTCAGGTGGCAAAAGTCTATCTAGGAAAAAAACACAGCTATAGGATTGTAGATGCGGAAGAGGAGCTTAGCCTCGTAGAACGATTCAAAGTTATGACGGCACCCACTTTAGTAGTCTTATCAGAAGATGATTATGATACTTATTCAGGTTTGGCCAGTATTAGAAGATTTACTACCAGCTACGCAACGACTTAAATAAAGGAGCAGATGATGAGTTTAGCAGATCAGATTTTTATAAATATGTGTAGGGATATATTGGAGAGCGGTACATCTTCAGAAGGGCAGGCGGTAAGACCCAGATGGGCGGATGGTACCATGGCCCATACCATTAAGAAGTTTGGAGTGGTCAACCGCTATGATTTGGCCAAAGAGTTTCCAATACTGACTTTAAGACGCACCAATTTTGAAAAAGCCATTGACGAAGTCTTATGGATCTGGCAAAAAAAATCCAACAACATTCATGATCTAGGTAGTCGAATCTGGGATAATTGGGCAGATGAGAATGGTTCTATTGGAAAGGCCTATGGCTATCAATTGGGTGTTAAGCATCAATATCCGGAAGGCATGTTCGACCAAGTGGATCGGGTGCTCTATGACTTAAAGCACAATCCTTATAGTCGAAGGATTATAACCAACATATATGTCCACGGAGACTTAAGTGAGATGAACCTATATCCTTGTGCTTATAGCATGACTTTTAATGTGACAGGCAATAAATTGAATGGTATTTTGAATCAAAGGTCTAATGATGTTCTAGCAGCAAACAACTGGAATGTGGTGCAGTATGCGGTGTTGATGCATATGTTGGCACAAGTATCCGACCTTGAAGTGGGAGAATTATTACATGTGATTGCCGATGCTCATATCTACGATCGCCATGTAAAACATGTTGAAACTTTAATTGCCAGAGAACCCTTTGAATCACCCATATTTAGAATCAACCCCGATATTAAAGATTTTTATGATTTTAAGGTAGAAGATTTTGAGCTTATAGATTATAAACGAGGAAAACAAATAAAGGATATAGAAATTGCTATATAGGAGGACGATATGGTATTGATTGTTGCAGTGGATGATAAATTCGGTATCGGTCGAGAGGGCAATCTCCTAACGTACTTACCTGAGGACTTGGCATTTTTTAAAAAAATGACGTTAGGTAAGACCATCGTCATTGGACGGAAGACTTTGGAGTCTTTCAAAAATGGTGCACCTTTACCAAAAAGACAGCACATTGTTATGACACGAACAAAAACCTACGATCACCCAAGGATTGCTAAGGTTTCATCTGTTGAGCAACTATTTAAGACGATTGAAGCTTATAACTCGGATGAGGTTTTTGTATCTGGTGGTGGTAATATCTACGAGCTTCTGCTGCCTTATTGTCAGAAAGCCTATGTGACCATGATTGAAGCAGATTTAAAAGCAGACACTTTCATGCCGGATTTACGTTTACTAAAAGAATGGCGATGTACAGAAGAGGGGCCATGGATTAAAACACCTGACTTTAGATACAGACATACGACTTGGGTACATGAAGTATCATAACGGAAAGACCTTCCTTAAAAAAATAGAGGGGGTCTTTTTTGTTCTCTAGGAAAGTCATACTTTAGTATTTGGCCTTGAAAAGTGGCAGAATACATCAATGACCTTTCCTTTCGAACCGTTCAGAAATATGAGCAAAGCTCATAACGAGGCGTAGCTTCTTTGTTGTTATGGGTTTAATTCACCTTATGGTGGTATAAGCCAATCGTTAAAATTTTTTTATAAATTACGATTTCCCTTTATCTATAGGACATCCAATGTTAAAATAGAATCAATATCAATTGAAATCTAATGAATAAACTGTGAGGAGGCTGTTATGTTCGATATATCATCTATACAATCAAATGATTTAGAAAGTTTTTACACCGGCATCAACGATTTTGTAGATGGCCTTTTTTATGAAGAAAGAGATGCATTGGCTAACATGAGCAATCTAGCCTCTTTGCTATATCATACACTTAGTGATGTTAACTGGGTGGGTTACTATCTTTTCAAGTCAGGTGAATTGGTCCTCGGTCCATTTCAGGGAAAGCCGGCTTGTATAAGAATCAGTATAGGGAAAGGTGTTTGCGGAACAGCTGCAATGAAGCGAGAAACCCTTAGAATTCCTGATGTACATCAATTTGAAGGTCATATTGCATGTGACGGGGATACCAATGCTGAATTGGTCATCCCCATGATTAAGAAGGGTGTTTTACTCGGTGTGCTTGACCTTGACAGCACACTTAAGGATCGTTTCAGTGAAGAAGATCAAAAAGCACTGGAGTACATTGTAGACAAACTATTAGAAGCGAGTGAGTTTGATAAAACAATATAGATAACAAGGAGGTAACATATGGAATACAGAAATTATAAAATAATAAAAGAAGAAAGAATTGAGGCATTAAACGGCCTTGGTCTATTACTTGAACATGAAAAAAGTGGTGCTAGAATTATGGTGATAAAAAATGATGATGAAAATAAAACCTTCAACATCATTTTTAGAACGCCACCAAAGGATGATACAGGTTTACCACATATCCTAGAACACTCTGTTCTATGTGGTTCAAGGAAATATCCAGTCAAAGACCCTTTTGTCGAATTGGCTAAAGGCTCACTGAATACCTTTCTAAATGCTATGACATACCCGGATAAAACCATGTATCCTGTTGCCAGTTGCAACAATCAGGATTTTAGAAACCTTATGGATGTTTATATGGACGCTGTGCTTTATCCTAATATCTATAAAGATCCTCGCATTTTGCAACAAGAAGGCTGGCACTATGAACTTGAAGACTTGGAAGGTGACATGACCTATAACGGTGTTGTCTATAATGAAATGAAAGGTGCTTCTTCTAATCCGGAACAGGTATTATTTAGGCAGATACAAACCGCGCTTTTTCCGAACCATCCTTATGGTTATGACTCAGGTGGTGAACCGGATGCCATCACGGATTTAACGCAGGAACAGTTTGTGGATTTCCATAAAACCTATTATCATCCGAGTAACAGTTATATTTTCCTATATGGTGATTTGGATGTTGTTGAACAGTTAACGTGGTTGGACGATGCTTATCTAAATGATTTTGAGAAAATCAAGGTAGACTCTGAATTGGTCAGAGTTGAGCCCTTTAAAACTAGAAATCACGTAACCAAATCTTATGCAGTCGGACAAGAAACCAATACGGATAACAAAGCCTATTTAAGTTACAATGTTGCCTTTGACAAACCGGGGAGCCAGTATGAACATCTTGGGTTAGAAGTGATGGAATATCTTCTATTAGACGCACCGGGAGCACCTCTTAAAGAAGCCTTACTAAAACTGAACATTGCAGAAGATATTTTTGGTAGTTATGATAGTGGCCTTAGACAACCAACCTTTAGTATTATTGCAAAAAATACCAGCATTGAAAACGAGGCGCTTTTTGTGGAGACCATTGAAAGTGTACTTGGAAAGATAGCTCTGGAAGGGTTTTCAAAACGGAAAATAGAAGCCGCTATTAATTATTTTGAATTCAAAGTGCGAGAAGCAGACTTCGGACAATATCCTAAAGGGGTTATTTATTCTATAAAAGCTCTGGATACATGGTTGTATGATGGGGATCCTTTTGAAAACTTTGCTTATGATGAAGCCTTTAGACAGCTTAGAGAAAGCGTAGAGAATGGAAGTTTTATAAGTCTGATATCTACTTATTTATTGGACAATCCCCATACGGCCTTACTGAGGCTTATTCCGGATGCTCAGATGCTGGCAAAAAAAGAAAAGCAGCTTAAGGAAAAGCTCAATCAATATGGAAGTACTCTTACAAAAGAAGACAAGCTAGCCTTAATTGAAGGGACGAAAGCGCTTAAAAAGCATCAAGCAGAACCTAATGCTAGGGAAGACTTAGAGAAAATTCCATTATTAGATTTAGTAGATATTAAAAAAGAAGCGACACCCATACAGTATGAAGTGTTTAAAGAGGAAGGACATGAATGGATTCTTCATAAGACGTTCACCAATAATATTGTTTATATGCGCTTGTTGTTCGACTTTTCGCCACTAACTTTTGAAGAGTTACCTTATGTCAGCTTACTTACAAGACTTTTGATGCGTATGGATACAAAACAACATACGTATTCTGAACTGTCGGATGAAATTAATATCCATACAGGTGGTATTAATGCAGATACGAGTGTGTATGGCATGAACAATGAACCGGACACATGTCAGACCAAGTTTGAAGTGAAGTTCAAATGTTTAAGTGAAAAAATGGATGAGACCCTTGCTTTGGTAAAAGAGGTGCTGACAGAATCTGTGTTTACAGATCTGGATCGATTAAAGGATTTGATCTTTGAAAATAAGTCCAGACTCAGTACATCATTAACAAGTGGTGGTCATACGGTTAGCATTAATCGTTGTTCAAGTTACTTTAATATCAGTGCATATTACAAAGAAGCTTTAGATGGTATTTCTTATTATGAATTTCTTGAAAAGGTTGTTTCTGAAAATCTATTTGAGGAAGTCTCAAATAAACTAAATGAAGTTCTAGATAAAATAACTCATAGAGAAAACCTACATATATTGGTGAATACAGAAGAAAGATATATGGTACCTGCGAAAGAAAAGCTTTTAGAATTGATCACAGTATTTCCTGAAAAAGCCATAACTTATGAAGAGAGCACGCCAATAACTTTCGAAGTATTAAACGAAGGTTTTAAAACAGCCAGCAAGGTTCAATATTGTGCTTTGGCCGGTGACTATGTAAAAGAGGGTTATTTATACAATGGCCATATGAAGGTTTTGCAAACCATTATGAGCTTGGATTATATGTGGAAAGAAGTCAGGGTAAAAGGTGGGGCTTATGGAGGATTTGCCGGTTTCAGAAGGAACGGTCAGTTTTTTCTAGGCTCCTATAGAGATCCCAATCTAAGCAAAACCTATGAGATCTATAAAGCTTTACCGGACTATATAAAGAACTTGAAGTTAGATGACAGAGAACTTTTAAAATATATTATCGGCACCATGAGCAATGTGGATGTACCACTTACGCCACAAATGAAGGGTGAACGAGCTTTGGGACTGTATTTGTCAAATGTTTCCAAAGAAGATGAACAGAGAGAACGAGATGAAATTCTGTCTACAACTCAAGATGATTTAACGGCACTTGGACAATTAGTAGAAGCTGTCATAAGGCAAGATTTCTTCTGTGTTATTGGAAACGAAAGTGTGATTGAAGAAGGAAAAGACCTATTTGTAACAGTTAAGACATTGAATCAGTAAAGAGAATGTAGAAGACAACAGAGTTAGGTATATAGAAAGTGAGCAGATATGAGACCGACAAATGCAGTATACACGGCCTCCAACAAAGTGGCCAATGAACGGTATGAGATTTCAAAAAAAGCAATAGCAAATCGTCTCATTGATATAGGGCGGCAGAGAACCAAGAACCACTACCATCGATATTTCAAGAATGTCGGTAGTTTTATGATGGCCATGATGGCTCATAATGAAGCCATCAAAAAACCTTCATTTTTTGAAGAAAAAGATTTTGATACTTTACTTTTGATCAATCATGATCTTTATGCGGATATTATAGGCAATAACTATGCTTCTAGCTTTGTGAATCCCACATATGCCTGTGATGCTTTTGGTATGGATATGGGAAGGTTATTGTCTGGATTTAATTATATAATCCGCCAATTTGTAGGTCTTGCTTATGAGGACCGTCATTATGACATGATGGTTTATAATGAACTCTTTTTATTACTTTATGAGCATATTCTGATTAAAAACGAGAGAGATATTAAAGTATTGGGTTCTATAATAAGAAATAAGTTGTTAGAACACGCAAGAATACTTGAAGAACATCATTGGATTAGACTCATATCACCGGAATTTGATACCTACAGCCAGATTGTAACGGATTTCGACCATGAAGACTTGAGGTATCTCTTTAGATATGGCATGTATGTGGGTACCAATGAAATTGAGAGTGCTAAGCTAATTTTATCCATGGATAAAGACAAGATTGTGCACATAGCAAATACTTTTTCAGAGGCCTTTAAACGTGGTTATAAAAGGGAGAGAAAGGTACTGGATCACAAGAAAAGCATACTTTTGACCTATCATCTTGGATTTGAAAGAATTATAAAAAGGGCTTGTGACAATTTTAGGAAGCTAGGTCTTGAACCGATTGTACATTATGAACTTAAGGGTGCACAAAGACCTAGACTGTGTAACACCAAACCAAACGAACAAATGGAATATGATCACAGATTCAGCAACGCCATTTATCTGGACGCGGCATATTTAGACGCAATGTATCATATTAAAAAAGATATCTTTGAAAAATATAAGGAAGAAGCTAGGGTATATGCAGGGTTAGCCCTGATGGAAGTTTTTGGCAATCTCCCTTTTGAACCTAAAAATCATGAAGCCAATATGTCCTATGATAAAGAAATGACAGAACTTGTTAGTAAGCACACGGTATCGGTTAAAAATCTACAGGGTCAGTATTTACCGGGTTCATCCTATAGTTTTACTATTAATGACTATCCGGTACCAAGTATAGGTCAGGATTATAAAGCTATATTTGATGCAACCATAAAAGTTAATACCTTAGATCAAAAAATGTATGAGGATATACAGCAGAAAATCATTGATGCTCTAGATCAGACAGAGTATGTGGTGGTCAAAGGAGCAAATCAGAACATAACAGATATAAAGGTTCAGCTTATGCCTTTAGCAGACCCGAGTACACAGACAAAGTTTGACAACTGTACAGCTGATGTGAATGTACCCGTGGGAGAAGTCTATACAACACCTGTATTGTCAGGCACTGAAGGATTACTCCATATTAAGGACATTTTTTTGACTGGACTTAGGTATAAAGATCTGAAATTATGGTTTGAAGAGGGCCTGGTGGTTAAATATACATGTAAGAATTTCGAAACGGAACAAGAAAATCTTAAATATATTGAAGAGACTTTACTTTACCCACACACAACGTTACCACTGGGTGAGTTTGCCATTGGTACCAATACAGTCGCTTATATGATGGCCAAAAAATATAATATTCATGCTTTATTGCCGATCTTAATCGGCGAAAAGACAGGACCTCACTTTGCTATTGGTGACACCTGTTTTGTATGGGGTGAAGAACAACAAATCTACAACCCGGATGGTAAAGAGATGATTGCAAGAGAAAATGAAAAAACGAAGTTGAGAATGTCAAAACCGGAGGATGCTTACACCTATTGCCATACGGATATAACCATACCTTATGATGAGTTGGATACAATTATTGGCTATGATCATGCTGGCAATGCTTATACGATTATTGAAGGTGGCCGTTTCGCACTTCATGGTACAGAAGCGCTTAATCAACCTTTTGATGACAAGTAAAAGCGTATAAAAAATAGAACATATAAAATAGGTTTTATTGGAGGGACTATGACTTGGAAAACGATGAACAGATCGGAGAAAATGGAGCATATATGGGCGTATTACAAAGTGCACATTCTTTTTAGTGTAGCGCTTATCTTGATACTGAGTTCTCTGGTAAATAATTATTGGTTAAACCCGGCACCTGACATTGTCATGGACATAACCATTAGAACAAAGAGTCATGATGTGGTCTATGCTAGAGAGTTAGAAGACAGATTGAACGAGCATGTCATGAATATTACAGCGAACGAGGTCCTGATGATAGAGTTCTTAGAGATTAACCCTGAGATGAACCCTACAACGACCATGACCAGTGAAGCAAGATTCATGGGAAAATCATCGGTCAAGGCTTTAGACATCCTTATTATGGATGAAGAGAATAAGGCATTTCTTCTGGAGAACAAATTTTTTATGTCATTAGATGAGATGAGAGATGACCTAGAAGGTGCTGACTTAATAGAACGCTTAGCAGCACTTGGTGCAAAGGATATAGATGGAAAATTTCTGATGGCGTTGGATTTTTTTCCAAAGCTGCGCCCGTTAATACAAGATGAAAATGAAAACTACTATGTTGGTGTGTTTTCCTTAAGTAGTCATAAAGAAGATATTATTACAGTTTTAAACTATCTATTAGAAGAGTAAGAAGTGTTGAGTAGCAGTAGCCGAAGATGAAAATCTAAGGTTGCTGTTTTTTTTATTTAGGTGAACACTTTTTCTATCTACAAAAACTAGCAAAAACTTCTAAAATATTAGAGACATCGTCCAATTATATAGAAATTATTGACACTAGTATACTAGTGTGGTAATATACTATTGTAACAAACAATAAATAAGGAGGGTTCAAAATGAAAAAACTAGCAACTCTATTCTTGGTCATTGTTATGACAATGGCTACAATGGTGGCATGTTCACCGAAAGAAACTACCACGGTAACAGAAGGTGAAACACCTACTCAGGAGACACCAGTTGCTTCGGAGAATACTGAAAAATTTGTTTTAAAGGTTGGGACAGTAACATCAGAGACAGATCCGCTTTTTGAAGGGCTTAAAGTTTTTAAAGCAAATGTGGAAGAAAGAACAAATGGTGGTGTAACTGTCGAACTATACTCAGGTGCACAACTTGGCGCAGATGAAGATGTTTTAGAGCAAGCAATTGTTGGCGCTGGCGTTGGAATCATAACAGACCCAGGTAGAATGAGCAATTATGTAAAAGATTTCGGTATTCTAGGTGGCCCCTATCTTGCAGATGATTATGAAGGCGCCTTAGAATTAATGGGAACATCTGTTTATAAAGATTTGGCGGGCGAATTTGAAAGTCACGGCTTGAAAATATTATCTTTTAATTTCTTCCAAGGAAGTCGTCATCTTTATACCAAATCACCTGTTTCAAATCCTGAAGACTTAAAGGGACTTAGAATACGAAGTTCCGGTTCAGACATCGTAACCAAGTCACTTGAAGCAATGGGTGCAAATACAACAGTTCTTGCATGGTCAGAAGCTTATCAGGCATTACAACAAAGAGTTGTTGAAGGGGTTGAGGTTCATAACTCAGCAGCATATGGTTCAAGTATTTTTGAAGTAACGGATTATGTATCTTTAACAAGTCATTTTCAATTACTTACAGGTATGGTAATTTCTAACGGATGGTTTGAAAAATTACCAGCAGAGTATCAAGCGATCTTAATGGAAGAAGCACAAACGGGTGGACAACATGCATCAGAAATCGTTTTGGAAAAAGATGCTGAATTTTTACAGCAATCTATTGATGGTGGTGTTGAATTAGTAGAAGTAGATACGGAAGCCTTTAAGCTAGCGGCTGAATCAGCTTATGATGCATTAGGTTATAGAGAATTAAAAGATGCAATCGACAAAGAATTAGGTAGATAATTTGTAATGGAGGTGTTGTTAGCATGACTTTAAGACGATTCGAAGGCATATTTACCGGTACAGGGCTTGCAGCACTCATAGTTCTCGTTTTTTCCGCCGCCACCTTAAGATGGTTCGGAATAGACATGTCATGGTCAACAGATTTAGCACAACTTGTGTTTGCCTGGGTCTGCTTCATTGGAGCAGACCTGGCCATGAAACAGAAGCGTCATATGGGTGTTGAGATATTAACGGAGAGACTTCCTGAACGGATTAGAAATGGTA
This sequence comes from Firmicutes bacterium HGW-Firmicutes-2, assembly GCA_002841495.1. Taxonomy (GTDB): domain Bacteria; phylum Bacillota; class Clostridia; order Lachnospirales; family Vallitaleaceae; genus Petrocella. Next base: position 177,837 of record PGZV01000005.1, read on the forward strand.
TTTATTTATTTAACAGCATACTGGTTTTAATGTTTTTAGTGTTTGTCGTTTACTATGGAATTAATCTATGTATTGTAAATGTTCAAAGAAGTTTTAACACTTTGCCTATTAGTTATTCATTTGTTACAGCAAGTGCTCCGGTTGGTGCTACATTAATGATTTTTACAACAGTTAGAAGAATTATTGAATATATCGGTAATTTTAGAAGTGGAGATTATTCAAACATTGCCGTTACCCATGGTGAAGAGGGAGGAGAAGTTATATGATTTATTTAGCCCTTAGCTTTGTTATACTCTTGGCAATAGGCATGCCAATCGCCTTTGTGGTAGGTATATCCAGTCTTCTATATTTTGTTGTAGAAAATGTGCCGATGCAAATAGTTGTTCAAAGAATGGTGAGTAGTACTCAGTCGTTTGCATTACTGGCGGTTCCATTTTTTGTATTAGCAGGCAATTTGATGAATGAAACTGGTATTACAAACAGATTAATTAAGTTTTCAACGGTTCTTACAGGGCATATGCGTGGCGGTTTAGCGCAGGTTTCAGTCGTTCTTAGTACATTAATGGGTGGTATATCCGGATCAGCAGTTGCTGATGCAGCGATGGAAAGCCGAATACTAGGACCGGATATGAATAAAAGAGGATTTTCCAAAGGTTTTACAGCAGCCATTTTGGCTATGGGTGGACTTATAACATCCACAATACCTCCAAGTATTGGTTTGATCTTATATGGCGTCACTGGTGAAGTATCTATAGGTAGGCTTTTCCTAGCTGGAATTGTTCCAGGCGTCTTGATGACGGGATTCTTAATGGTAGCGGTAGCTATCATATCAAATAAGAGAAAATATTCACGAGAGTTTGAGAAGCCAGCATCTTTTACGGATGTTTTAAAGGGAATAGTTGAAAATATTTGGGCGCTCCTTTTCCCAGTTATACTCATTGTAGGTATTCGATTTGGTGTTTTTACACCTTCCGAAGCTGGTGCTTTCGCGGTGGTATATTCCCTTGTTATTGGTATATTTGTTTATAAAGAATTAACGATAGCGAAATTTATTGATGTATTAAAGAAGACATCTGTAGACTTGGCAGTTATTATGATTATCATCATTTGTTCTAATGTTTTTGGATATGCATTAGTAACAGGTAGGGTACCTCAAACCTTAGCAGGTGTTATATCAACGGTATCAAGTAACCCTTATATTGTTTTACTGGTTATACTATTGTTTGTATTTATGGTTGGTATGTTTATGGAAGCAACGGCCAATGTTTTGATTTTAACGCCGATTTTTCTTCCGATTGTATTAGGATTAGGATTTGATCCGGTTCATTTTGGGATTTTATTTATGATCATAGTAACCATGGGTGGCATGACACCACCGGTTGGAGTAGCCATGTATACAACATGTTCGATATTAGGTTGCTCAATAGGTGAATACACGAGAGAATCCATCATATTTATTGTAGCTGTTGTTTTGCTATTGATCATACTGGCGATATTCCCTCAGATCGTACTGTTTTTACCTAATCTAGTTTATGGATAGAATGAAGAAATGGAGATGAAAGCATGAGATTATCATTTGATGAAATATATAGTGAAATAAAAAGAGCATTCGTTAAAAATGGTTTAAGTGAAGATAAAGCGGCATTATGCGCAAAAATACACACAGAGTCGACCTATGACGGCATCTATTCTCACGGCATTAATAGAGTGGCAAGATTTGTAGAGTACATTCAAAAAGGATGGGTGGATGTTCATGCTGACCCAACGGTTGAAAAAGATTTAGGTGCCATTAAGATTATTAATGGTAATATGGGCTCAGGTGTGTTAAACGCTTTATATGCAACTGACGCGGCTATAGAATTGGCGGATAAAAACGGCATTGGTATGGTTGGCATAAAGAACACCACCCATTGGATGCGCGGTGGCAGTTATGGACTCTATGCAGCAAAAAAAGGCTATATATCAATTATGTGGACCAATACAGAATCTTGTATGCCACCTTGGGGTGGTAAAGACTGTAAGTTAGGCAATAACCCCTTTGTAATGGCAGCACCAGGTAACAAAGATGGTGAAGAGTTGCTCTTAGACATGGCAATATCTCAGTATGCCTATGGGAAATTACAAGTAACACGACTAGCAGGTAAAAAATTACCTTTCCCAGGTGGTTTTGATGTAGATGGTAATGTGACGGATGATCCGGGTGCCATTGAAGAATCTATGAGAATTATGCCGATCGGTTATTGGAAAGGTTCCAGCTTTTCATTTATGCTTGACATTCTAGGCAGTCTTTTGACAGATGGTATTGGTGCGGCAGATCTTGATAAAGCAGGTAAAGGTAGTTGTGGCGGCGCATCTCAAGTTATTATTATTATTGATCCTAAACAAATTACAGATGCAGAAAAAATGAAAAATACCATAAAAATTGCAATTGATCATATAAAAAGCTCTGCACCATCAGAAAAATCTACTGGTATATTTGTTCCGGGTGAAGACTTTACCAATTTCAGAAAAGAACATGATGAAAAAGGCATTTATGTTGATGATAGTATTTGGGAAGAAATAACAGGACTATAAAAGTGTGATTTAGTAAGGCGGATGGTATTCCGCCTATACTAAATTAGGAGGTATAGATGATATATGATCATATTGACAATTACAAACGTTACGATGGATGTTCTAAACACATAGAAAAGGCTTTTGAGTTCATTATAGATAACAAAAATGTTGAAGAAGCTGTTGATGGTACTTATGTACTTGAAGAAGATAACCTAATTGCGCATATCGTTTCAGCGAGTACACGAATGAGCGAAGATGGGGATTTGGAGATTCATAAAGAATTTATTGATTTACATTATATCTGCCAAGGCAGTGAAATGTGTGAATTTGGCGATACTAAGTCAGCGTCGGATGTGTTTGTTTATTCAGAAGAAAAAGACATTGCCTTTCTTAGTGAAGAAAAAGTAAAGTATGCATTTGAGGTTGGTCAAGGTCAGTTCTATATAGTTTGGCCCTATGAAACACATAAGCCTCTTATAGCACCACCGGGATTGGAAGTAAAAGACATTAAAAAAATAATTATCAAGATTCGAGTATTATAATACTGGCTTAAAGCATAACATTGTACAGTATATATGACATTAAAAATGAAAAATACGATTGAATGAGTTTGGCCAATTTTTGTAATGAATATGTCGCAAAATTAGTGACAAGTTATTCACTAAATGATAATCTAATAGGCGATGATAAAAATATTTTAAGGAGATGAATCTATGGACATTGTTGGAAGATATCAAGGAGAATCAGCTCGAGAATATGCATTGAGAATATTGAGAAGCAATATTATTTCAATGAAATTAACGCCTGGAAGTATCGTGAGTGAAAATGAAATAGCTTTAAAAATGGGTCTAAGCAGAACACCGGTGAGAGAAGCCTTGATTGAACTTAGCAAAGCACAGATTGTTGAGATATTTCCTCAAAAAGGAAGCGTTATTTCATTAATTGATACAGAGCTGGTTGAAGAAGCGCGTTTTTTGAGATTGATTGTTGAACCGGAAATCGTAAGATTGGCCTGTAATCTAGCTACAGAAAAAGATATCTTTGATTTGAAGGAAAATGTAAGACTTCAAGATTTTTATCTGGAACATCCGGACCCTGATAGGCTTTTAGAGTTGGATGATGCATTTCACAAGAAGTTGTTTACAATATGTAAGAAGGAACGTACCTACTCAATGATCAAAGGATTTATGATTCATTATGATAGATTCAGAAATCTAAGCCTAGTAACAATCAAGGACTTAAAAATTGTAAGTGACCATAAGGCAATTCTAAACGCTATTATAGAACATGATGAAGAAGCGGCAAAAGCATCTATTTGTAAGCACTTAAATAGATTTGAAATAGACAAACAGATGATAAAAGAGCTTTATCCGGAATATTTCAAAGAAAATAAGCATAATCAACCGAGAGTCAAAGAAGTGGTTAAGTAGAAAAAATGAGGTTACTTAACGATGTTGACTATAAAACAATAGAAAGGGATCAACATGAAGGCAGCAATAGTTAATGAACCGCTGAATATGGAAATAATAGAAATGGATCAACCAACTTTAGAATCAGACACAGAGGTTATTGTGAAAATAAAAGCTGCAGGCATATGTGGTTCTGACGTTCATATATATCATGGAACGAGTCCTGTAGCAACTTACCCTAGAGTCCTAGGACATGAAATTGTAGGTGTCGTAGAAGAAGTCGGTAATGAAGTGGATAGGCTAAAAATTGGTGATCGGGTTATCATCGATCAAGTCATGAACTGCGGTGAATGTTACGCATGCAAAATGGGTAGAGGCAATGTTTGCCATACTTTAAAAGTACGAGGTGTACATGTTCATGGCGGGTATAGAGAATATATCAACGTGGATCAAAGCAGTTGTTATATTTTGCCGGAGAAAATAGCGTATACGGATGCGGTCATGATTGAACCTGCAACAATAGCGGTACAATGTCTGCACCGCGCAGAACTAGATAAAGATGATACACTCTTAATTATGGGTGCCGGAGCACTAGGAAGTAGTATTTTAAAAGTTGCACGTTTATCAGGTGCGAGGATTATCGTAGCGGACATTTTTGATGACAAGCTAAAAGAGGCTTTGGCGTCCGGAGCTGATTATATTGTGAATGTAAGAGATGATGAGGCTGAGAAAAAGATTCGAGAAATCACAGATGGTTATGGCGTAACGGTTTCAGTGGATGCAGCTTGTACAAAAGATACACTACCGTTTTTGCTGAATGTAACCGGTAACGCTGGCCGGGTTATTACCATGGGTTTTTCTGAAGAGAAAACAGAAGTCACCCAATTGAAAATCACAGCTAAAGAACTGGATGTAAGAGGATCTAGATTACAAAACAAGAGATTTCAAGAAGTACTGGATCTTATAGAAGCAGATCAACTTGATTTGACAGGCGCTGTTTCACATGTATATAAATTTGCAGATATTCAGAAAGCCTTTGATTTAATAGATAGTGGTGATACAAGTATTAGGAAAGTTGTGATCAGCTTTGAGTAGAATGTAATTTGAAATAGTTAGGAGATAAAAATGCAAATGACATGGCGTTGGTATGGAGAAGGCAACGACTCTATTACCTTAGATCAAATAAGACAAATTCCCGGTGTTGAGGGTATCGTGTGGTCCCTCCACCAAAAAGCTGCCGGTGAAGTATGGGAAATGGCAGAAATTCAAGAAACAACCGATTATATCCAATCAAAAGGCTTTCATGCGGATATTGTTGAGAGTGTCAACATTCATGATGATATCAAGCTTGGACTCCCAAGTCGCGATCATTATATAAAAATCTACATCGATACCATAAAAAAGCTGGCAAAAGTAGGCGTTAAAGTAATATGTTATAATTTTATGCCTGTTTTTGATTGGACACGAACAGATTTATATAAGGCATTGCCGGATGGATCAAACGCACTGTTCTATGAAAAAAATGCTATTACAGAAGACCCCCAAGATATGGTGGATAGAATTCTTGGAAATTCAGGTGATTTTACAATGCCGGGTTGGGAACCTGAAAGAATGGCCAAATTGGATGAACTTTTTAAAGCCTATGAAGGCATGACGGAAGCACAACTTTTTGATAACTTAAAATATTTTCTTGAAAAAATTATACCTGTTTGCGAAGCTTATGATGTAAAAATGGCCATACATCCGGATGATCCACCATGGCCAATCTTTGGTCTTCCAAGAATTATCAGAGATAGAGATCATATCAAGACATTTTTAGGTTTGGTAGATAGCCCTTATAGTGGGTTAACACTCTGTACAGGTTCACTAGGTCCGAATTTGTTAAATAATATTCCGGATATCATTCGAGAATTTGGCGACCGCATTCACTTTGCCCATATCCGTAATGTGAAAGTATTTGAAAATGGAGACTTTATTGAAGTATCCCATCGTGGTAAAGACGGTAATGTAGATGTTTACGAAGTGCTGAAGGCCTATCATGACCAAGGATTTAATGGATACATTCGTCCTGATCATGGTCGCCATTTATGGGGAGAGGAAAAGACCTGTCGACCCGGATATGGATTATACGATCGTGCACTAGGCGTGATGTATATGTTAGGTATCATAGATAGTCTTGACAAAAGAAAAGGTGGAAACTAAATGCTACAATTAAACAATGAAGGTTTAATGAATAAAGAAGCTTGGAAAGAAAAAGATATAGAACTGCCTTTATACGACAGAGTTAAAATTGCCAAGAATACGCAGAAAAATCCAACTTGGATACATTTTGGCGCAGGTAATATTTTTAGGGGCTTTATCGCCAATGCTTATCAGAAAGTTCTAAACAACAATAAGGCAGATACAGGCATTATTGCAGTCGAGTCTTTTGACTATGAGGTTATTGAAAAAGTATATACCCCCCATGATAATCTTACCCTTTTAGTATTAATGAAAGCAGATGGAAGCTTTGAGAAGACCGTTGTTGGCAGTATTGTTGAAAGTCTGACAGCAGTTCAGGCAAGAAAAGCGGACCAAGAACGTTTGCAAAAAATTTTTAAAGAAAAAAGCTTGCAAATGGTCAGCTTCACCATAACTGAAAAGGGATATGCATTAAAAAATCCTCAAGGTGCGTTTTTTGATATTGTTTTACAGGACTTTGAGAAAGGACCACTAGAATCCTATCATACCATGAGCATTATTACAGCTTTGATGTACACAAGGTATAAAGAAGGTGCTTATCCTATAACCCTCGTTAGCATGGACAATTGTTCTCATAATGGTGATATCCTAAAAGAAGCCGTCATCACCATTGGCGAAGAATGGCATAAAAGAGGATTTGTTGAAGAGGGGTTTATAACGTATTTAGAAGATCAAAATAAAGTGGCTTATCCATTGACTATGATCGATAAGATCACACCAAGGCCTTCGAAAGTTGTTCAAGAGAAGCTGGAAGACTTAGGTATAGAAAATTTGGAACCAATTGTGACTTCGAAAAATTCTTACATGGCACCTTTTGTTAATGCAGAAATCAGTGAATATTTGGTTATTGAAGATATTTTTACCAATGGCAGACCGGAACTTGAAAGTGCTGGTGTGATTTTTACAGACAGAGAGACCGTTAATCGGATTGAGACAATGAAGGTCACAACGTGTTTGAATCCTTTGCATACGGGACTTGCTGTATCCGGTTGCCTCTTGGGATATACATTAATTGCGGATGAAATGAATAATCCTGTACTAAAACGTTTCGTAGAAAAAATTGGTTATGATGAAGGATTAAAAGTTGTTGTAGATCCGGGTATTATCAATCCGAAAGAATTTTTAGATGAAGTGGTATATGAACGTTTCATGAATCCTTATATACCGGATTCACCGCAGCGTATTGCGACAGATACATCTCAAAAAGTGGGTATTCGATTTGGAGAAACCATCAAATCGTACATGAAAGATGAAGTTTTAAATGCCAAAGATTTAGTGGCGATTCCTTTGGCACTTGCACTTTGGTGTCGTTACCTACTTGGTATTGATGATCAGGGTGCATCCTTTGAAATTAGCTCGGATCCACTTTTGGAAATGTTGAAAAATGAATTAAAGGAAGTAAAATTAGGTAATAAAGATGTATCGCTTAAAAGCATTCTAAGTAATGAGAGCATCTTTGGTGTAGACCTTTATGAAGCTGGGTTAGCAGATAAGATTCAAGATATGTTTAATGAGCTGATAAAAGGACCGGGTGCCGTTATTAGGACAATGGAAAAATATTGTACTTAGGTTAATAATTGTAATAATTGTATTTGCAAAAATAGTTTCAAAAAAAGTCGGCTATGATGATTAATCTTCATAACCGACTTTTTTGTCGTATTGCATGTCATGACGTAATATTATACAAAATAAATCCGAATATTCCAGAGAGTTAGTATATAAATGTTCGGTAAAACAGTTGACGAATGACGATTTTCTCTGTAGAATAGCATTAAAAGGACGTGTGAAGTGAACTGAATGTCATTTTATCTGAACTTTATGTGTTTAAGACCCTTATGACAGTATGACAGAAAAAGAGGTTATAACATGAGTGAGCTTAAGAGAATAGGTATCATAGGCGGTGGACAACTGGGTAAGATGATGATTCTGGATGCAAAACGTTATGGCTTTTATGTCGTAACTTTGGACCCGACAAAAGATTGCCCATCCCATGCCATAACAGATGAACATATTATAGCGGATTTTGATGATGTGGATGCCATTCGGATGTTGGCTAGTAAAGTGGATGTCATCACCTATGAGTTTGAACATATTCATGTAGCTATTCTTAAAGAATTAGAAAAAGAAGGCCATGCTATTTATCCTACACCTGAGAGTTTGGCTATTATTCAAAACAAATTCAGTCAGAAAAAATACCTGCTTGATGGTGGCGTACCTGTTCCTGATTTTTATGAAATCAAAGAGATCGAAGATATATACCGTATTGGTGAAATGTTCGGTTACCCAATGATGCTGAAAACCTGTACAGGTGGTTATGATGGTAAAGGTAATTTTTTGATAAAAGAGGCTAAGGAAGCTTCAGATGCTTATAAGCAACTGGGTGACGGTAAGCATCCTCTTATGGTAGAAAGATTCGTTGACTTTGATAAGGAAATCTCTGTACTGGCTTGTAGGGGCATAGAAGGTGATTTGGTCATATATCCGGTAGGTGAAAATAAGCATGTAAACAGCATATTGGATGAAACGGCAGTACCGGCGAACATATCCGATAACTGTACGAAGAGAGCAATGGCAATGGCGACCGAGGTTATGAATATTTTTCATGGCGTGGGTATGTTTTGCGTTGAACTGTTTGTAACCAAAGACGAAAAACTCTATGTGAATGAAGTGGCCCCAAGACCTCATAATTCAGGTCATTATACCATAGAAGCTTGCTTAACCTCTCAGTTTGAGAATCATATCAGAGCTATTGCAGGGTTGCCACTAGGTGATGTGACACTTAGGACACCAGCGGTTATGAAAAATCTATTAGGAGAAGCTACAGGGACATGTAAAATAGTCGGTCTAACCCATGCCTGTCAGATTTCAAAAGCTAAGGTACATTTATATGGCAAGAAAGAGGTAAAGCCCTTTCGTAAAATGGGACATATTACTGCAATCGGTTCATCAGTAGAAGAAGCAAGAGAAGCAGCAGAAAGCGCCTTCACAATAATAAGAATTCTAAATGAAGAATAGGAGATATGTATGCAACCATTAGTCGGAATCATTATGGGAAGTGACTCAGACCTTCCTGTTATGTCAGAAGCGGCAAAAATATTGGATGAATTGAAAGTACCTTATGAAATCACCATCGTTTCAGCCCATAGAACGCCGGAACGCATGTATACCTATGCAAAAGACGCAAAAAAAAGAGGTCTTAAAGTAGTTATTGCAGGTGCAGGGGGGGCAGCTCATCTCCCAGGCATGGTAGCAGCCTTAACGACGGTTCCTGTAATTGGGGTTCCGGTTAAGTCAAGCAGTTTAAATGGCGTTGATTCTCTATACTCAATTGTCCAAATGCCACCTGGTATACCGGTTGCAACAGTAGCCATAAATGGTGCTAAAAATGCCGGACTATTAGCTGCTCAAATACTAGGAAGTTTTGATGAAGCCTGTCACACGAGCGTCATGGCTTATAAAAAGTCATTAGAAACAATGGTAAAAGAAAAAGCAAAACAAATAGAAGAAATAGGCTACGTAGCGTATCTTGAAAAGATGTAGAAGATCTACAAAAAAACATTAACAAAATCATCTTTTGACAACATGGAGGAAAGAATGGAAAAGAAAGCACTTTTATACGAAGGTAAGGCAAAAAAAGTCTATATGACGAATGAAGAAAATAAGCTAATTGTATCTTACAAGGATGATGCAACAGCCTTTAATGGGGCAAAAAAGGGTGTTATTGAAGCTAAAGGGATTGTCAACAACCGTTTGTCAAATTTCTTCATGAAAATGTTAGAGACAAAAGGCATACCCACGCACTTTATTGAAGAGCTAAGTGATAGAGAAACAGTTGTAAAAAGAGTGACAATCATCCCATTAGAAGTGATTGTAAGAAATTTTGCTGCCGGTTCTTTAAGTAAAAGATTGGGCCTTGAAGAAGGCATGAGACTGAATAAAACAGTCCTTGAGTATTCCTATAAAAACGATGATCTTGGTGATCCAATGATTAATGATTATCATATATATGCTCTTGATATCGCAACAAAACAAGAGTTGGATTTGATTGAAGCTTATGCTTTTAGAATCAATGAAGCATTGAAAGCACATTTGAAGGAAGTGAATATTGAGCTCATTGATTTTAAGATTGAGTTTGGTAAAACCTCCAAAGGACAAATTATACTGGCAGATGAAATATCACCGGATACCTGTCGCTTTTGGGATGCCACCACCAACAAAAAACTAGATAAAGATAGATTTAGAAGAAACCTTGGGGATGTAGAGGATGCTTATCAAGAAGTCATGAACCGTTTACTGGCTCAGGAAAACTAGACAACTTATCAAGCGGACAACTCGGAGGAAATTATGTGGCAGGATAAATTACAAGAAGAATGCGGTGTGTTTGGGGTGTATAATAACAATGAATTTGACACTTCAAGAATGGTGTACTATGGCTTATTTGCCTTACAACATAGAGGACAAGAAAGCGCAGGTATTGCCGTCAATAATAATGGCACCATTGTGTATAGAAAAGAAATGGGCATGGTAGCGGATATATTTGATGACAATGTACTGGATTATCTTAATGGTCATTCTGGTATTGGTCATGTCAGATATTCCACAACGGGATCAAGCTTGGTGGAGAATGCTCAACCGCTCGTTATCAAATACACCAAGGGTCATATGGCTTTGGCTCATAACGGCAACCTGACAAACGCGGATACCTTACGTAAAGAACTAGAGGCGAAAGGCACCATATTTCAAACAACAACAGACTCAGAGGTCATAGCAGCCTTGTTATCCAGAGCTAGAATTAAATATAATTCTATAGAAGAGGCCCTTGTAGAAGTGATGTCTATCATCAAAGGTGCCTATGCCCTTGTGATTATGACCCCTCATAAACTTATTGCAGCGAGAGATCCTTTTGGCATGCGGCCTTTAGTGATGGGTAAAAAAGAAGATTCTTTTGTGTTTTCATCGGAATCCTGTGCATTTGACGCACTAGGTGTTGACCTTGTAAGAGATGTGGACCCAGGAGAGATTATTGTCATTAGTAGAGAAAAGGGACTAGAATCCATTCAAACCAATACGGTAAAGCAATCGGCTATGTGCAGTTTTGAATATATATATTTTGCAAGACCGGACTCAGTAATTGAGTCATTGGAGGTCTATGAAGCACGTTTTAGAGCTGGAAAAGTGCTCTTTGAAGAGCACCCGGTTGAAGCGGATGTTATTGTTGGGGTTCCGGACTCCGGACTGGGCGCTGCCCATGGATTTGCAGCAGCATCCGGGATACCTCTTGTAGATGGTTTTATGAAAAATCGTTATGTTGGTAGGACTTTTATCGCACCTAGCCAAGGGCTTAGAGAACTTGCTGTTCATTTGAAGTTAAACCCCATAAGAAGTCAGATAGAAGGTAAAAGGGTTATTATGATTGATGATTCCATTGTTAGAGGTACAACCAGCAGAAGAATTGTGAATCTGCTTCGAGAAGCCGGAGCTACTGAGGTTCATGTTAGGGTTAGTTCACCGCCGGTTAAATATTCCTGCTATTTTGGTATTGATACACCGGAACGGGAGAATTTGATTGCCAGCACCCACAGCTTGGATGAAATTCGAGATTTGATTTGTGCAGACAGTGTAGGGTATATCAGTAGAGAAGGTTTACTATCAACGTTTAAGGGTGCTAGATGTGAATTTTGTACAGGTTGTTTTACAGGTAATTATCCGGTAGAGATTGTAGATGAGGAGGCGAAAAGATGTCAATAGATTATAAATCAGCCGGTGTAGATGTGGAAGCAGGCTACAAGGCAGTTGAACTGATGAAAGCACATGTTAAGACCACCATGCGTGAAGAAGTGGTGACGGATTTAGGCGGATTTGGCGGGCTTTTTTCCTTAGCCAAGCATAAAATGGAAGAACCCATATTGGTTTCCGGTACAGACGGTGTCGGAACGAAGTTGAAGATTGCGTTTGAACTGGATCGACATGACACCATTGGTATTGATGCTGTTGCCATGTGTGTTAATGATATTATATGCGCAGGCGCAGAACCGTTATTCTTTTTGGATTATATTGCATGTGGTAAAAATGTACCTGAAAAAATCGCTACAATCGTAGGTGGAATAGCAGAAGGCTGTCGACAATCAGGTGCAGCCTTAATTGGCGGAGAGACTGCGGAAATGCCGGGATTCTATCCTGAAAATGAATACGATTTAGCCGGATTTTCAGTTGGTATCGTAGATAAAAAAGATGTGATTGATGGCAAAGACATAAAAGATGGGGACGTACTACTTGGCCTACCTTCATCGGGTATTCATAGTAATGGGTATTCCTTAGTTAGAAAACTTTTTAACCCGACAAGGGAGAAGCTGGCCCTTGAAGTAGCCGGCCTTGATACCAACCTTGGTGAAGCCCTTCTCGTACCGACAAAAATTTATGTCAAAATGATCAAAACATTAAAAGAAGCGGTTAAAATTAAAGCCATCAGTCATATTACCGGTGGCGGATTTATTGAAAACATACCAAGAATGTTACCGAAGGATTGTTTTGCTAAGATTCAACTGGGTACTTGGCCGGTGCATCCGATCTTTGATGTCATGCAAGCCCTGGGTGATATCAAGCAAGAAGCTATGTATAACACCTTTAATATGGGCATTGGTATGATTGTGGCTTTGGCACCAAATGACGTGGATGAGGCTATTAGAGCCCTTGAAGCTATAGGTGAAAAAGCATATGTGATTGGGGAAGTGAAACAAGGTCAATCAGGAGTAGAGTTATGCTAAAAGTCGGTATATTGGTATCGGGAGGCGGCACCAATTTGCAAGCCATTATGGATCGTATCGAGAATCAAGAAATAAAAAATGCAAAAATCGTAACTGTGGTAAGTAATAGGAAGAAGGCCTATGCTCTTGAAAGAGCTAAGAAGCATGGTCTATCAACCTGTTGGATAAGCCCAATAACATATGAAACACGTGAAGACTTCGATCAAGCATTAATCGATCATTTTCAAGCATTAGACGTAGATTTGGTGGTTCTGGCAGGTTATTTAGTCGTACTTGGTAGTCGTTTTATTAACGCTTATAGAAATAGAATCATCAATGTGCATCCGTCTCTTTTACCTGCTTTCTCTGGAGACGGTTTCTATGGTCTCAGGGTCCATGAAGCGGCTCTTGAGCGGGGTGTTAAAGTATCGGGTGCTACCATACATTTTGTGGACGAGGGTACAGATACCGGTCCCATTGTTGCCCAGAAAACAGTTGAAGTCTTAGAAACGGATACCCCAGAAACGTTGCAAAAGCGAATTATGGAAGAAGCAGAGTGGCAATTGTTACCGGAAGTGATTAATCAAATTGCTAGGGGCCAATTGGAAGTTAGAAATGGTAGAGTGTTTCAAAAAAGCGTATAATATAAAGTTTATCTAATATAATATATCTAAAAGTGTATCTAAAAACGAATCAAGGATTGGAGTCAAAATGAAAGTACTTGTTATCGGTGGTGGCGGCCGTGAACATGCCATTATATGGAAGCTTGCACAGAGTAAAAAAGTGACTGAGATCTATTGTGCACCAGGCAATGCAGGCATTATGGAGATGGCTAACTGTGTGGATATATCAGCGACGGATGTAGAAGGGCTTCTTGACTTTGCACTTGAAAAAGCCATCGATTTGACTGTGGTGGGGATGGATGATCCATTGATGCTTGGTGTTGTGGATATCTTTGAGTCTAAAGGTTTACGCATATTTGGTCCAAGAAAAAATGCTGCCATACTTGAAGGCAGCAAAGTTTTTGCTAAAGACCTGATGAAAAAATACAACATTCCAACAGCCGGTTATGAAGTTTTTGAAGATCCTAATCAGGCAAAAGCCTATCTCAAGACTTGCCCATACCCGACAGTTCTAAAAGCAGATGGGTTAGCCCTTGGTAAAGGGGTTTTGATTTGTGAGACTGAAGAAGAAGCTTTGGCCGGTGTAGATGAGATTATGATAGCCCAGAAGTTTGGTGATGCAGGAAAAGTTATGGTGGTGGAAGAATTCATGACCGGACCGGAGGTGTCTGTATTATCTTTTTGTGACGGGGACCATATTTTACCAATGGTAAGCGCCCAAGATCATAAGCGTGTTTTTGATAACGATGAAGGACCAAATACAGGCGGAATGGGTACTTTTTCTCCCAGTAGGTATTATACAGAGGAAGTGCATGAAGTAGCCATGAAAACCATATTTGAGCCCAGTTTGAAAGCCATGAAAGCTGAAGGAAGATCCTTTACGGGTATTATATTCTTTGGTTTGATGTTAACACCACAAGGCATTAAAGTATTGGAATACAATGCAAGATTCGGAGATCCGGAAGCACAGGTGGTATTGCCTAAGCTAAAAACGGATTTATTTGATGTTTTGCAAGCAGCCATTGATGGACGTTTAGATGAAGTGGAGCTTGAATGGGACCGTAGACCAACGGTATGTGTCGTCATGGCATCAGGTGGCTATCCTATAGCTTATGAGAAGGGATATCCCATTACTGGTTTAGAAGAACAAAAAAAGAAAGACGATGTTGTCGTCTTTCATGCAGGCACAAAAAAAGAGGGTGACCGAGTTGTTACAAATGGCGGTCGCGTCCTTGGTGTAACTGCTTTTGGTAAATCTATGGAAGAAGCAAGAAAAACAGCTTATGAAGCCGTATCTGAGATTGAATTTGAGAATAAACAGTATCGAACAGATATCGGTATTAAATAAGAGGCAACGTCAGTACAATATAAGCGTCATGGAGAAGATGATTGTAATAGTGTATGCAATTCATCGGCCCACTCAACAGCCTGAACATAATGGGTAGTTAACTGCGTTAAGTCGTAGCCCATTAAGGTACTGCAACTTTCCAGTCGATCAAATTGTCCCCTTTCATAAGTAAGACAGAGTTTATAGGCACAGGAATAAGGTGTGTCATAACCCAGTAATGTATTTTTAATGTCATCGGACATAGGTAAATCTATAAGAAGATCATCCATATTTTTTTCTAGCAGAACATCAAGAACAGAAAGTAGACCAATTAATGACATTTCTTGTGCTTGTTTTTTAAGAGCGGAGTTTTTGGCAATCAATTCTAATAGATGAGCTCTCACCATAGATGTGATGACCAATTGATTGGTTTCAACTGAAGATAAGCTTTGTATCATAGCTAAGCTTAACCATTCTCTCGAGGTTTTGATACCCAGTATGGATAAGGCGTGTTGTATGGTATTTATTTTTTGATTCTGTACAAATTTAGAATTCACAAGCTTTAAGAGCTTGTATGTTAAAGCTATATCTGATTCAATAATCTTAGCAATTTTTTTGTAGTCCGGTTCATCAGCATGCATTTCTGCCATAAGGCGAATATATTGGGCAGAACTGTCCTGGATGCCTTTGGATTTGACCATGGATGGCTTTGAAAAAAAATAACCTTGAAAATAGTCAAATCCAATGGATTTAGCCCATTCAAACTCATCCCGGTTTTCAACTTTCTCAGCTAGGAGCCGTTTACCTTTGGACTTCAATTGTGAACAAATTCTTTTAATAGCTTCTCTTGATGCACCCATAAATTCCACTTTAATAATATCACAAAGCTCGGTCACTTCAGGGTAAGGATAGCTTTCTATATAGTCATCTAAAGCTAGTGTATAGTTATTGTTTTTAAGTGTTTGGATTTTACTTAAAAACTTTTGATCAGGTATGATATCCTCTAGTAGTTCAATGACCACATGTTCAGTGTTTAAAAGTAGTGGGATGTCATTAAGAATAAGCTGTTTGTCAAAATTAATAAAAGCTTTTTTTGTCCCGACAAGATGCTTGATTCCAAAGCTTAAATAACTGTTCATCAATAAAATTGATGTGGCCACATCTGAGGAGACGGAGCCATCAAATGCATTTGAGTTGTTTTTGCGGTATAAGAGCTCATAAGCAAAAACTTTGTGATGTCGATCAAAGATAGGTTGTCTGGCGATAAAGATATCCATGGTGCCTCCCGAAAATTATTTGTAATATAATTATACATCATGGAGAATCATTATTCTATAGTAAAATCTATTATTAATATTGGTTAAAGTGTCAAACTAAGCTTCATTAGGTTCACACAGGTGTATGTGAAAGTTGAAGGGTATAGTTTTGACGCATTGACTATATTTAAATTATCTTGACAGATAGTCTTAAAAGCAGTATGCTAATAGAGCAAATCGCTAGGGGAGCCGTCACACGGCTGAGATAGTATTAACTGACCCTCATACCTGCATAGCATTCAGTTAATACCGCCTACGATAATTTCGTTAGGAGGTTTTTTTATGTTCGAAAGATTTAAAGAAGTATGGGCAACAGGTGATCTTCAACTCATTATTGAATCCGATATGGGTAAGCTCATCATCATCGTACTGGCAGTTTTATTATTACTGCTGGCACTTATTTTGGTTAACAAAGAACGGGATTCAGAACATCGAATTAAGCCTTTGGCCTATTCAGGGGTTGCCATAGCACTGGCCATGGTGCTATCGCAGATTAAGCTTTTTGCCCTGCCTCAAGGTGGTTCCATAACTTTATTTAGTATGTTCTTCATTGTCGTCATCGGTTATTTTTATGGTGTAAGGCAAGGGGTACTGGCCGGTATTGTTTATGGACTTCTCCAATTAGTTTTTGGTGGTTGGGTCATGCACCCGGTTCAGCTCGTGTTGGATTATCCCTTGGCCTTTGGTGCATTAGGATTATCTGGTATTTTCGCTGGATCAAAACATGGGTTGGTCAAAGGATTGGCCATTGGCGTCATGGGTAGATTCTTTTTTCACTTTCTATCAGGTATTATTTTCTTTGCGGAATACACACCGGAAGGTTGGAACTCCATTCTATATTCATTTTGGTATAATTTTTCTTATACAGGTATAGAAGGATTTGTGACAGCGATCGTATTATTGGTGCCAAGTGTACTACAAGCCTTTAATCAGATTAAAAAGTCAGCTATTTCTTAAAACTTTTGCAAATGACAGCAAATCAACAAAAAAAGGACAACCTTTGATGGGTAGTCCCTAGTTTCTAAACGAAGTAGTAACCATGGATGAAAATCTAAGGTTACTACTTTTTTGGTTGTGTCTCAAGGGTTTTCATGGGACCTCTATTCATGGTGATCATATATCCTTTATTCTACCACAATCTTAATAATGCTTTTATTGCAATTCCATACCGATTTCTATAAAGGTCACAACATGATCTACAATGATAAACTCAATATATCGATAACTATGATCCGTATATCTATAGGTGTCTTGGACCGTATCGCCGGTTTCGACCTGCTCAATTTCAGGGTAGGTGTTTTCAAGTCTTTGAAGCGAATCACCGACTTTGATACCCCTGTAGGTTTCATATAGGTTATTGGTTATGACCATACTTAGCACGTAATAAGCCTTTCCATTATCTCTTGGAGATAACAACGTAACCGTTAAGCCATCATATTCTGTTGTTTTGAGCTTAGAACCTTCAAAGGTATCCCCACCCTGACCAATAGTTTCAATAATCTCGGTTTGATGGTCGCCTAAGATATCCGGTAAATGTATTTCATCATCCCAACTTATAAGACCTAAGGATGTTTTCTTATTCGTAATAAGACGGAACTCGTTCTCTAAGGGATCATTAGTAATAGGAATTGAACTTTCAGTAAGTTCTATTGTTTCTTCAAGGTCTACAGAGTCTGTGGACTCAGTCGTGTCAGAAGGTACGCTATTGGTGGCACTATAAGAAGTTTCATTATCTAAGTCTTTAGAATCAGAGATTTGTGTTAAGGTTTTATCAGACTGACTTGAATCTGATTTACCTTGATCAAAGACATAGGCTATAGCTAAAACAAATATAATAATGATAACTACCGTCATATAAATTTTCAGTTTATCTTTCGAATGTTTATTATCCTTAGTCATAATATGCCTCCAACAATATGGTTAAGACGTTCTACATAGTGAAACTTAGTTTGGACCTTGAACCAAAGTATAAAACCTCTATTATATGCTAAACATATAATAGGAATTTGTCAATCCTATCTTTAGATGTATCATGCAAATGAAATATAAGCGACAAATTTGTCGGCTCTAATGAACACGACTATAAATATTAGGTAAAAAATGATATAATCAAAAAAGAATGTATAACTAGATAAAACTCATTTATCTTATAAAAACAGGAGGGTCTATGTCTGTTAACGATTTCATGCCCATTATCATACCGGGTGCATTTATGCAAGTGTTCATTCAAGCCATCTATATTAAGCATTGTTGGCACAATCATAATCTTGATCAAAAAAAGAAATGGACATACATTGTTTTCATAGCGTTGTTCAACCTTCCGGCGGCCGCTATTTATTTATTTGCAACAAGAAAACTTGTAAATCAGGTACATCAAAAAAAAACAAGTGAAGGTATAGAACGTCAAATTGTTGAAGGTATTTTTATATGTCTTGTCATGGCATATGAGGTTTTATCACTTAGAGTAGTCACTGAAAAATTTGATTATGATTATTTTTCACTTATGATTCTTATGCTGGGTATATCCTTCATATTGTTAATCATTAACAAGGTTTTTTATGACAAAATGATACCTTTATTACACATTACCATGCCCTTTGTGCAGACAGTGATGGTTGTCTTTATTCATTTTCTTGGTGACAGTATTAATACACTTTTAATTGTTTTAGTGGTTATAGCAAGTGTCATTAATAACTACCCAATGAGGAAGTCAAAGCTATATATTGTTTTTGGTTTTGTTTTGCTTTTGGTGGATAGTGGTATAAAAATGGGTATAGCGCAGCAACCGGTGGATATAGATAGTATGATAGGATTGATTTATGTGAATATGTTGGTTTATGTGCTCTTTGTGGCGGCTTTCTATACTTTGAAAAAGCAAATAATAACCAATACTATATTAGAAAAAGCACTTTGTGACTTACAAAACCAGTCAGAGAAATTGGAAGAAATGAGTAGGATTGCTGAAAGGAACCGAATTACCGGTGAGATTCATGATTCAGTAGGGCATTTGTTAACAACAGCGGCCATTGCTATAGAAGCGGGAACCATGCTTATGGATAAAGAACCTATAAAAGCAAATCAGAAATTTGAGCTTGCTATAAAACAAGTCAGAGATAGCTTGACACAGATAAGAAACTCAATTAAGGCCATTAGAGATGAAAATATAGAAGATTTTGACCAACAATTGAATCAGCTTGCGGATGCGGTTACAAGTTCGACCGGCTTAAAAATCAATATTATTATGGATGAAGGTATAGGCATTCTACCCATACATCAGAAGGTTTTACTAGAAGCTATAAAAGAATGTATGACCAATAGTCTTAAACATGGTGAAGCAACGGAATTAGATCTCTTGATACAGATCTACAAAAATAGTTGTCAGATGACAATAAGTGACAATGGTGTTGGTGGGGAAGCTTTTGTGCTAGGTACAGGTCTCAATATTATGAAAGACCGGGTTGAAAGCCTTGGTGGACAATGTCAGTTTGAAGGAAGACCATTAGAGGGATTTACAGTTAGTATTTTGTTACCGATGGGTCGTCGTGATTAGGGTAGCTGAAGGAGAGGATCATAAGATGGAAAAAATTAAATTGATGCTGGTAGACGATCAAGTGATAGTAAGAGAAGGATTACGTGCCTTACTTGAAAACTATGAAGATATAGAAATCATAGATGAAGCAGGAAACGGTTTGGAAGCAGTTACAAAGGCAAAAACACGACTACCGGATATTGTTCTTATGGATATAAGAATGCCGGAAATGGATGGTGTCGAAGCCACACGCCAGATTAAATTATATAACAATGATATTATTGTCATGATACTGACTACCTTCGATGAGGATGACTATATTATAAAAGCGATGACCTACGGCGCATCCGGATATCTTTTAAAGGATATTGGTAGGGAAAAACTCGTTCAAGCAATAAGAGACAGTTTGTCTGGTAATATTATTTTGCCCGGCGCAGTAGCCGCTAAAATAACCAATCGTCTGGTGGAAGACAGCAAGAATAAGCAACTAGATGTGTCACAAAAAACACAATCATTAGGCATAAGGGTAGAGGAATTTAAACCAAGAGAAGTGGAAATCATTGAGCGGATGGTTCAAGGTAAAGATAACCGTGAAATAGCGGAGTCACTTTTTTTATCTCTTGGTACAGTCAAAAACTATGTAAGTCAGATTTATATGAAACTAGAAGTGGCCAATCGTGCCAATGCCATTATTGCCTTAAAAAAAATAGGTTATTAAATAGAGCTAAGGAGCATAATCATGAGATTTTCAAAAAGAATGGACCGTTTTGGTGAAAGTATTTTTACCCAGTTACTTGAAGTGAAAAGGCAAAGAACAGAGGCAGGTGAGTTTGTCGTTGACTTGAGTGTGGGAACACCCAATATACCGCCGGCAGACCATATTAGGGATGCTCTAAGCCAAGGTATTGATGATGGGACTCAATACATATATGCAATTAATGACAAAGAAAACTTATTGGAAGCTGTCGCGAAATGGTATAAAAAGCGCTATGGTGTTGACTTGGACCCAAAGACTGAGATTTGTTCGCTACTCGGTTCTCAAGAAGGATTAGCCCATATCGCTTTATGTGTTGTTGATGAAGGTGAGGTCGTTCTTGTGCCGGATCCATGTTATCCGGTTTTTGCAGATGGTCCACTACTGGCTGGGGCGGATGTACACTACATGCCCCAGAAGAAAGAACATAATTACATCATACAACTTAAGGCTATTCCTGAAGAGGTGATAAAAAGGGCAAAAATGATTTTGGTGTCTTATCCGAATAATCCGACAACGGCCATAGCGCCGGATAGCTTTTATAAGGATTTGATTACATTTGCCAAGCAACATGATTTAATTGTTGTACATGATAATGCTTATAGTGAGTTGGTATTTGACGGTAAAAAAGTAGGTAGCTTTTTGGCCTATGAAGGCGCAAAAGAGGTTGGGGTTGAGTTCAATTCTCTCTCAAAGACCTATGGCATGGCCGGGGCACGTATCGGATTTTGTGTTGGTAATGATGCGGTTGTTTCAAGAATGAAGCGACTTAAATCCAATATTGACTATGGTATGTTTTTGCCGGTTCAAAAGGCGGCAATTGCAGCCATAACAGGAGATCAACGGTGTATAGCAACCACTAGGTCAATCTATCAGAGCAGACGTGATGTCCTATGTGAAGGATTTACTCGGATAGGTTGGGCTATGGATAAACCTGAAGCAACCATGTTTATATGGGCAAATATACCAGCTCATTATCATACTTCATCCGAATTTGCAATGGACCTTGTCAAGAAAGCAGGTCTCATAGTGACACCGGGAAGTGCTTTTGGACCCTCAGGCGAAGGCTATGTAAGGTTAGCCTTGGTTCAAGACGAAGAAGTACTTAAACAAGCAATAAAGGCTGTTGATGAAAGTGGCATTCTAAAAGCGGTCTAAAGATCACTGAAATAACATCATAGATAATATGAGAAACCATCTATCCATTGGATTGGTTTCTTTTTTTTCTCTTACAAAGAAAGTCATACTTTATTATTTAGCCTAAAAGCGTGGCAGAAAACGTCAAAGACCTTTCTTATCGAACCGTTCAGAAATATGAGCAGAGCTCATAACGAAGCAAAGCTTCTTTTCTTGTGACCGGTCATATGACGCTGGTGACTTCTTATATGACTGTACCTGGTTATATACTTTAACCATGGTTAAAGCGAAAAAACGATATAGTTAAACTATTGACTATTTAACCAAGAAGACAACATAAACTTTGCAAAATATTGATTATGGAGGAAGAAAATGAATACAATTGAATTAACAGGAGAAATGTTTATCATGTTATTGCCTTTAGTTGCGATACAACTGGGTCTTACCATCTACTGCGTTATCAAAATCATGAAAGAAGGCGTAGAAAATCTTAATAAGTGGGCTTGGATTGCCATTTGTATCTTTCTCAATTTGATTGGGCCAATCACATTTTTAATAGTAGGCAGAAAGCGTGACATATAATGATAGAAGTCAAAAATATGAAAAAAAGTTTTAAGCAGTTTGAAGTATTAAAAGGGTTGGATCTGAATGTTAAGCATGGAGAAATCTATGGCTTTATTGGCAAAAACGGTGCAGGTAAATCCACGACCATGAATATACTGGCGGGTTTATCCAAGCCCACAGATGGTGTATGTTTGGTTGGTGATGTGAATGTTTCGAATATTATGCAACCAAGCGAGTTGGATCTTGGGTATCTACCTGAGGATCCAAAATTCTATCCTTGGTTTAGTGCCTATGAAACATTAGTCTATCTAGGTGATAGTGGACTTGAAAGAATTAAACCTAGACGAATTCATGAAATATTAGAATGGGGTGGGCTTTTGAATGATAAGGACAGAAGGGTAGGTACTTTTTCAAGAGGGATGAAACAAAGGCTTGGTATTTGCAGTGCTATCTTACATGACCCAAGTTTATTAATCCTAGATGAACCTTCATCTGCTTTAGATCCTCAAGGTAGAAATGATGTTTTACAATTGATTAAGGGGCTTAAAGAAATGGGCAAGACCGTATTGTTTTCATCACACATACTCAATGATGTGGAACGGGTGTGTGATAAAATCGGTATCATTGCATCCGGTAAAATGGTGCTTGAAAAGTCTTTGAAGAACTTGGAACAGAGTCACTTTCAGTCTGTATATGATGTTATTTTTGAAGATGTTATTACGGAGACGACAGTAAATTGTATAAAAAGTAGTGCAAGGGTTCTGGGTACAGAAACGAAAGAGCAAGTTATGGTTATTAAGATGGAAGAAGGTCATGAATCGGTCCGTTCATTGATGCAAATCTTGATTGACAATGATTTAAAAATCGTGGGATTTAATAGAAGAAAGCATACACTGGAGGATATTTTTATCAAGGAGGTTCATGGTTTATGAAATCAGACATTATGAAAGAGTTAAGAATGGGCATAAGAACAAGTAAGTTTTTAGTTATCACAGCGAGTTTCTTATTTTTTGCAATATTAACACCAATAATGATGAAGTTTATATTACCCCAGTTGTTACTTAATCAGTTTCAAGGTATGGAGGAGGCTACTATAAGCCAAATGTTAGATATGAGCCAAAAAGGATCCTTGCTCGGATATATGAGTGATTTATTTGAAATTGGTACCATTGTTGTGGTATTTGCATTAAGTGGTCTATTGGCTCAGGAAATCAAAGAGAACACATTGGTTTTACCTATATGCTCTGGGAAGAAGTTATTTTCTATAGTGACTTCAAAGTTGGTGGTTTTTAGTATTTTTTTGATCCTTGCATCGACTTTAGGGATGGTCATTTGCTACTTATATGCAGGTGTATTGTTTGCTTTTGATATTGAGCTATGGTCTGTTGTTGTTATAGGTTTGTTATATGGCGGGTATATGATTTTCTTATTGAACTTGGTGATGCTGTTTGGTACCATAATAAAAAGCTCAATAGGCACTGGATTCATGACTTTAGGATTCTCATTATTCTTGTATTTTATAGGTAGTTATTTGGATGTGCATATGTATCTGCCATCTGGTCTGTTAATAAGCGCTCAAAACATACTAGCTAATCAGTCATATCAGAATCTTGGCGTTACCTTAGCGATATCAATAATTCTAGTATTGATGATCAGTAAAATAACACACATGCGACTTGAACACAGGGAATGGAACGAAAGGTAGGGTACATGTTCACACTTATTTAACTTTACATTATTATATCTATATATTATAATGAGGGTTATTAATTTGGAAAGGTGTGATGACGTGGGAGATGTATCCTTTTTTGTTGCTTTTACCAGCGGTGTATTAACCTTTTTCACACCCTGTGTATTGCCACTGTTACCGGTGTATTTTGGCTATTTGGCAGGTGAAGCCTTTACTTCTTTGGAAGATCCGAAGATTCATAGGAAGTTAATGATCAATGCCTTAGCTTTTGTAATAGGTTTGACGACACTCAATATTTTACTTGGCTTTGGTGCAAAAGCCATTTACGGTATTTTTATAAAGTACAGTGATGTTTTACGTATGGCAGGTGGTCTTTTACTCCTATTGTTTGGTTTATATTTTATATTTGGATGGCGCCTTGGTATTATGGAACAAGAAAAAAGAATTACTTATAAGGCTTATACACCAAGTTTTATCAAATCATTTTTACTAGGCGTAACCTTCAGCTTCGGATGGACACCATGTAATGGGCCGATTATTGCATCCATATTATTTATGGCAGCTTTCAAAGAAAACTATATACTTGCAGGTGGTTTAATGTTAGTATATTCATTGGGATTTGCGGTTATGTTTTTACTATCGGCGTACATGGTAGGTTTTTTTGTGAAAAAATTCAAGGCAGTCTATAAGTATTTTAAATGGATTAAAATTATAGCAGGTCTGATCATGATGATTATGGGGTTATTAATGCTAACCGATCAAGTGAGTTTACTGAACATATAGGAGGTTTACATGAAAAAATGGATTATATTGTTGCTTATAGCAGGTTTACTTACATTAGCGGCTTGCGGCAAAGCGTCAGAAGTGAATACAGTTGACGAAGAAAATCAAGAGGCAATAATAGATGATGTAACAACTCAAGAAGCGGCAACAACCAGCCAGCCGGAGAGAGAAGTGATTATGGCACCGGACTTTACATTGACAGGTTCCACAGGTGAAGCGATTAGTTTGTCAGATTATAGGGGTAAGATTGTTTTCTTGAACTTCTGGACCACATGGTGTAAATATTGTCTTGAAGAAATGCCGGATTTTCAAGAAGCATATGAAAAATACGGGGATGATTTACAAATATTGCTTGTCAATGTTACGACAGATGAAAACATAGATAGACAAGGTGTTATTGACTGGTATGAGCAGTTTGACTATACCATGCCAATGGTATTGGATGAAGAAGGTGACGTCACCAGCCAATTCACTATTCCGGGATATCCCACCACCTATTTTATAGACCGAGATGGTAGTATCATTGCTTATTATCCCGGACTCATGTCCACGGAGCTTATTGACGAAGTTATTGAAGAATTTAAATAAGGTGAGTAAGGCTAGGTTTTAATGCCTAACAGTGTAAAGGGTTAGATTCTTCAATTTCTAACCCTTTTATGCTATAATGGAATAAAAGAAAGGAAGGTAGATATTATAATATGGATGAAAAAAGAAAAGAACTTAACAGCCTAATAAATAGAATGTACCGACAACTTGGTAAACAAGTATATAATGACTTAGAAAGCGATCATTTATCTATTATAAACTATAAGAAATTGGCAGATAAGATTCGCTCCAATATTAAAGCTATTCAGTTATTAGACATAACACTAGATTATGAATCAAATGAAGAAGATATAGATGATGTTATTTATGGGGATGAAACATTGACACCGGTCATGAATAATGAAGGTATTTATGAATATCGCTTCTGTCCGGCGTGTCAAGCAGGCAATCATCCTGATGCCATATATTGTATAAGATGTAAGGTGAAAATGTAACAGGCAGGAGGTACCGATCATGAAATGTGAAAAATGTCAGCATAGAGAAGCAACCGTTTATTTAAATCAGACTTTAAACGGTGAGACAAAAGAAGTCCATCTTTGTGAAGTATGTGCCAAAGAAAACGAAGGTGTATTATTTAACGATGGGTTGTCCTTTCAACAGTTCTTAAGCGGCTTGTTAAAAAATAACAAGAGCCCACAGATAAAAAGTGTTGATTTGACATGCTCGAGTTGTGGTATGACTTTTGGAGATTTTAAGAGTAAAAGTAAGGTGGGATGTGCCCATTGTTATAGGGTTTTTGACACACACATTCAGCCTATTGTAAAACGATTACAAGGTAGTCTTTACCATACAGGTAAACGTCCAAGTAAACTGAATCAAAAAATACAAATACAACATAAAATGGAAACTTATGAAAGTGATCTGAAGATTGCTTTAATGAAGGAAGATTATGAGCAGGCAGCCGTAATTAGGGATTTGATAAAAGACCTTAAGAAGGAGGCTGAATTATGAAAAAGTGGTATGATTTGGAATCAGAAACTTATCATGGAGTGGTGATTTCCAGTCGTGTTCGACTGGCAAGAAACCTTGTGGATCATCCTTTTCCCAATCGACTGGATGATGAGGGTGCCAATCATGTTATTGATAAAACAAGAAATGCAATTGAGACCACGAAAGAAACTTTAACCAGCTTTTTTGAGCATGTTGCCATGAATCGCATTAATCAAGTAGATAAGATTGCGATGATGGAAAAGCATATTATCAGTCCACAGTTTGTCAAAGTTAAGATGCCGGCATCACTCATTCTATCTAAGGATGAGGCTATTAGCATTATGATTAACGAGGAAGATCATATTCGTATTCAATCCATGGCATGTGGTATGAACTTGGAAAAGGCTTTGGAAGAAGCCAATCATATAGATGATTTATTTGAAGAGGCTCTAGACTATGCCTTTGATGATAAATTAGGTTATCTAACAGCATGTCCGACTAATCTTGGCACAGGACTTAGGGCATCCTATATGATTCATGTACCCGCCCTTGAAACGACCGGTCAACTTCAGTTCATACTGGAAGCCATTGGCAAATTCGGTTTAACCGTAAGAGGCATTTATGGTGAAGGTACAGAAGCGCAGGGGAGTGTTTTTCAGATCTCGAATCAAGTGACCCTAGGACAGACAGAGTATGAGATTATTGATAACTTAACAAGTGTTACAAAGCAGATTATTGAGCAAGAACTCATCGTCAGACACAAGTTGTTAAAAGATAAGAGGAAGTTTTTTGAAGATGCTGTTTACCGTTCTTATGGTATCTTAAGTCATGCCAGAATCATTACTTCAAAAGAAGCCATGCGTCTTTTGTCTGACTTAAAAGTGGGCATAGAATTAGGTGTCATTGAAACCGTTGATAATAAAAGCATTAATATTTATAATTTGATGGCCAAAATACAACCGGCTAATCTTCAAATCATATATAACAGAGATTTAGACCTAAATGAAAGAGACAGTGCTAGGGCAGATTACATTAGAGATCATTTGCCTCAGCTTATAGGAGGATAATTATGGGAAGATTTACAGAACGTGCACAAATGGCAATTAACTTATCCAGTGAGATTGCAGCAGAACTGGGTCATAACTATGTAGGTACAGAACACCTATTACTGGGCTTATTAAAAGAAGGTGAAGGGGTTGCGGCAAAAACTTTGATCAGTCAGAACATCAGCTATGAAGAAGTTTATAATAAAATAAAAGAGGTCATCGTATCCAGTCAAGTTCAAACTTCAGAAGGTGAAGGCATGACGCCAAGGGTTCGTAGAGTATTAGAATTAAGCTTTGCTGAAGCGAGCAAGATGAACTCAGGTGAGATTGGGACAGAACACATATTAATAGCCTTACTAAGAGAAACGGATTCAATGGCCATTAGAATTTTAGAAGTCTTAGGAGGTTCTAAGCAAAAAATATACCATGAAATTCTAAAAATCATGGGTGAAGATGTAGGTAATCAAAAGTTAGCGCCCAACAATCCTAACGAAAAAAAAGAATCCAACACACCAGTACTGGATCAGTTCAGCCGCGATTTGACACAAATGGCAAAAGAAGGCAAGTTTGACCCTATTATAGGTCGTGATAAAGAAATCGAACGCATTATTCAGATACTAAGCCGTAGGACTAAAAATAACCCTTGTCTCATTGGTGAACCGGGTGTTGGGAAAACAGCTATCGCTGAAGGTTTGGCTCAGAAAATTATCGAGGGCAATATTCCTGAAACGATAAAAGGTAAAAGGGTTGTGGCCCTTGATTTATCATCTATGGTAGCGGGATCCAAGTATCGTGGTGAATTTGAAGATCGTATAAAAAAAGCCATTGCAGAGATTTTAGCTGTAGGGAATGTATTGTTATTCATCGATGAAATACACACCATTGTAGGGGCAGGTGCAGCAGAAGGCGCCATCGACGCTTCAAATATATTGAAGCCATCCCTTGCAAGAGGTGAAGTACAACTTATTGGCGCAACAACGTTAGATGAATATCGTAAGCATATTGAAAAAGATCCGGCATTAGAACGACGTTTCCAACCGGTCAAGGTGGATGAACCATCGGAAGAAGAGGCGATTGGTATATTAAGAGGTCTAAAAACCATGTATGAAGAACACCATCAAGTTAAGATTCTAGACATTGCTCTTGTTGATGCTGTTAAGCTCTCTAATCGATATATTTCCGATCGATTTTTACCGGATAAGGCTATAGATGTCATTGATGAAGCCTCCAGTAAAGTTAGACTGAGTACGTTTACAGCACCACCGGATATCAATGAAATGGAGAAACAAGTAGCAGAACTAGAAGATGAAAAAGAAAAGGCGATTAGAGAAGAAGCTTATGAAAAAGCCGGAGAAATAAAGAGAAAACAAAATGATATTCGTGAAAAGTTAATTGTGGCCAAAATGGAGTGGGAAGCAAAAAGCAACATGGCCGAACAGGTTGTTGGTGAAAAAGAAGTCGCAAGCATCATCGCCAACTGGACGGGTATACCTATTCAAAAACTCACGGAAGAAGAAGGCGTACGCTTGAAGAACCTTGAAAATGTTCTCCATGAGCGTGTGGTGGGACAACAAGATGCTATTGTTGCGTTGTCAAAAGCCATTCGAAGAGGTAGAGTCGGACTAAAAGACCCTAAGAGACCGATTGGTTCCTTTCTTTTTCTTGGACCGACAGGTGTAGGTAAAACTGAGTTGACCAAAGCGTTGGCTGAAGCACTTTTTGGAGATGAAAATGCGTTAATACGTGTTGATATGTCGGAATATATGGAAAAACATAGTGTATCAAAATTGATCGGCTCACCACCGGGTTATATTGGATACGATGAAGGTGGTCAATTAAGTGAAAAAATCAGGAGAAAACCCTATTCAGTATTGCTTTTTGATGAAGTAGAGAAGGCTCATCCGGACGTATTTAACGTCTTATTACAGGTATTAGATGATGGGCATATCACGGATTCACAGGGACGTCGTATTGATTTTAAAAATACGGTGGTTATTATGACATCGAATGCTGGCGCAAGAAACATTATTTCTCCTAAGCGTTTAGGTTTTGCATCAGTGAATGATGAAGTAAGTAACTATAAATCTATGCAAAAAGATGTCATGGATGAAGTGAAAAAAATATTTAAGCCTGAGTTTTTAAACCGAATCGATGAGACGATTGTCTTCCATTCACTTACGCGTGAAAACATTCGTGAAATTGTAGGGATTATGTTCAACCAACTGGCCATAAGAATGGATAAGAATCTAGGTATAAAGCTTTTCTTAACGGAAGGTGCTATTGACTTTATTGCAAAGGAAGGCTTTGATGAAGCTTACGGCGCTAGACCACTTAGAAGAGCCATACAACAAAAAATAGAAGATCAGTTAGCGCAACATATTTTAGATGGTGCTATAACAGAAGGTGATCTTATTAATATTGATATTGAGGGTGAAGAATTAACCTTCAAGCCTAGAGAGACACAAGAATAACTGAAAAACCACTGGTATTTCATGACGAAATACTATATAATGATAACTATTCATAAAGGAGCTTGGAATAAATCCATTCTCACATGTTTTTAGGAGGTTAAGTAAATGGCAGGTATCCAAGAATTAATCCGAGTTGAGAATAACAACACCCTTAGCTTTGGAAACTATCTGATGGACAGTAAGAGAAAGATACAAGATTTTGAAGTAGACGGTGACATATATAAAGTAAAGACATACAGCGCAGTAACAAAACTAGAAAAAAATGGCCGATTGCTTTACGAATCAACTCCCGGAACCACAGTCCATCATTTAAGTGTGACTGAAGAAAAGGTCACTTTTGAAGTCGAAGGTGAAGAAGATGCTCAGATTACAGTGGAACTTGAAGCGGACCAAGAATATAAGGTCTTCATACAAGGCGTACAGGTTGGCAAAATGAAAACAAACTTAGCCGGTAAAATTGGTTTTGGTGTTGATTTTATGAGTGGTAACCAAAAAGTAGAAATCAAAAAAGCATAAATAAAAAAGTATAACCATTTACGGCATATGACAAAAGTTATATGCCGTTTTTAGGATGATTTATGGCAAAATTTTTATGATAGAGCTTAATTTGAGGAGGGTCCTATGGCAAAAGCAAAAAATGTATTTGTCTGTAACACTTGTGGACACGAGGCATCAAAGTGGATGGGTCAATGCCCAGGATGTCGTTCTTGGAATACTATGGTGGAAGAAGTAAAAATGACAGGCATCACTTCAAAGAAAACATCCGTTTTATCTGACGACATGGCACTTGGTAAGGTTGAAAAACTTAAAGACATCTCAATTGATCAAGATACAAGAGTCAAGACCGGTATAGAAGAATTAGATAGAGTATTAGGTGGTGGCCTTGTTGAAGGGTCGCTAACATTGGTTGGTGGAGATCCGGGTATTGGGAAATCAACACTACTTTTACAAATGTGTCAGTCGATTTCGAAGCAGGATTTGAAAGTACTCTATATATCCGGTGAAGAATCCAATAAACAAATCAAGCTGAGAGGAGAAAGACTGGGTGTGGATGGAGAGAATGTTCTATTATACGCTGAGACTTCCTTGCAGCATATTGAACAGGCTATAAAAAATGAAAAACCGCATATATTGATTGTTGACTCTATACAAACCATATATTCCGATATCTTGACTTCAGCTCCGGGAAGTGTTTCTCAGGTTAGGGAAGTGACGGCATCTATGATGAAGATTGCAAAGCAATTAAACCTATCCACTTTTATTATTGGACATGTGACCAAAGACGGCGCCATAGCCGGCCCCCGTGTACTTGAGCACATGGTGGATACAGTTCTTTATTTTGAAGGGGACAGAAGTGTTTCCTATCGTATTCTTAGAGCGGTTAAGAACAGATTTGGATCGACCAATGAAATTGGTGTGTTTGAGATGGTGGACAGTGGTCTAAGAGAAGTGAAAAATCCTTCAGAGTATATGCTGACAGGTAAACCGGTAGGTGAGTCAGGTTCTGTGGTTACCTGTTGTATGGAAGGGACAAGACCATTATTGGTTGAGGTACAGGCCCTTGTGTGTTCGACCAACTTTGGTATGCCAAGGCGAACGGCTAATGGTACGGATTATAACCGAGTCAATCTACTGGTTGCCGTATTGGAAAAAAAGATGGGTATGCAACTAGGTGGTTATGACAGTTATGTTAACATAGCCGGAGGCATTAAGGTGAATGAGCCATCACTAGATCTTGCCATCGTGTGTGCACTAGCCTCTAGCTTTAAAAATAAGGCCATTATGGATGATGCTATTATTATGGGAGAAGTAGGCTTGACAGGAGAGGTTAGGGGCATTACTCAATGTGAGAAAAGGGCGATAGAAGCTATGAAAATGGGTTTTAAAACCTGTATCATACCTCATGCTAATCTTAAACACATGAACGGTATAGGTGATATAAAACTAATAGGGGTAAAGAGCGTAGAAGAAGCACTTACTAGAATATTCTAAATGAGAAAATCAGAGTATCGTGTATACTTTTTACGTGATTTGAAAAGCGAACATTTTTACTAGTAAAATTACAGTAAAAAATAATGGCAATTTTACTAAAATAAAAGAGTAAATCTATATTAATAGGAGCAAAACTTGTATGATATTCACAGATTTTTACCAGACCCTAGACAAGTGGCCCAAACATCTTATATACTATATTATGTAAATGTGATTAAGCAACCAAGGAGACGATTATGGCTACGATAAAAGAGATTGCAAAAGAAGCAGGTGTCTCTATAACGACAGTTTCAAGGGTTTTGAATTATGATGATACTTTGTCCATATCTACGGCTAAAAGACTTTTAATTGTGGAAATCGCAGAGCGATTAGAGTATCAAACGCCAAGAAATAGAAGAAAAAAACCGCGCTCCAGTCAAAGGCATGATGAACGGTCAATAGGTCTTGTTGAATTTGTCACGGACGAAGGCGAGATCGAAGATCCGTATTATCTGGGCATTCGTATGGGTATTGAGAAAAAATGTCAAGATGAGCAGATTCACTTGATTAAGTTTCCAAGGATTGGCAACTCAAACCCTACCATGGATATAGCCCTTGATGGTGTTATATTTATTGGTAAATTCTCAACAGCAGAGATTAGGGAATTTGAAGTCAGATACCAAAACCTGGTGTTCATTGATTCGTCACCTTTTGAGGATCAATATGATTCGGTTACGATAGATATAAGAAAAGCCGTTATCAAGGTTTTGAGTTTTTTAGTAGATAAAGGATATACACGTATAGGATATATTGGTGGCATAGAGACGGTTGAAGAATGCCGGACGCCTATTGGAGAGAAAAGATATGATGCTTATATTAAATATATGAAAAAGAAAGGCTTATACATACCGGAATACGATTTCATTGGAGATTTCACACCTCAAAGTGGTTATAAGCTCATGAATCAAGCAATTAGTCAGGCAGATTTGCCAGAAGTATTTTTTGTGGCCAATGATTCTATAGCTATTGGAGCTTTGAGAGCTTTAAATGAGGCGAAAATCAAAGTGCCAGACACACTGGGAATTATTGGGTTTAACGATATACCGACAGCCAGTTATACCTATCCAGCTTTAACAACTGTAAAGATATATAATGAGTTCATGGGAGAAAGAGCTGTAGAACTAATGATGGAGAGATTTGAAGGCAGAAAAATTCCGGTTAAAGTTCAGCTACCGGTTAAAATCATTGAGCGTAATACCATAAAGTAGAAAGAACAACCAAAACCATTAAAAAAGACCTTGTGTCCCATTTTAATGGTTTTGGTTGTTTTTAGTGAAATAATTGATTTATTTATTGACAAACAAGTAAAATTTTACTATAATTCAATTATGTTTATTAGTAAGAACTTAACAACGATTGAAAAATAGGAGGGTAAAATGAAAAAATTTCTTTCGATTCTACTTGTATTGGTAATGCTTGGTGCCATAGCAGGCTGTGGTGCTACAAAGACAGAGACACAACCTGAAACAACAGGAACAGAAACAACAGAAACAACAGGATCAGAGACAACACAATCACAGAAACTTACCATATGGGCTTGGGACCCTAACTTCAACATCGCGATTATGAACCGCGCAGGTGAAATCTACAAAGAAAGTAATGTAGATGTTGAGTTTGAAGTGGTCGACTTTGCAAAAGGTGACCTAGAGCAAAAGCTTCATACAATGTTGGCATCAGGCACGACAGACGGTCTACCGGATATCGTCCTTATTGAAGATTACAATTCACAAAAATATCTTCAATCATATCCAGGAAGTTTTGAAGATTTAACAGGCAAGATCAATCACGGTGACTTTGCAGAATATAAGGTTGCACTCATGACTATGGATAATAGCGTTTACGGTGTGCCTTTTGACTCAGGTGTTGCAGGAACGTATTACCGTACGGATTATTTAGCAGAAGCAGGTTTTTCACCTGAAGATATGAACAATATCACATGGGATCGTTTCATCGAAATCGGGGAAACAGTTTTTGAACAAACCGGACATCAGATGTTGGCCACAGACCCTTATGACGGTGGACTAATGAGAATTATGTTGAATGGTGCCGGTTCATGGTACTTTGACAACGATGGTAATCCAACGATAGCGAATAATGTCGCTTTAGCAGAAGCAGCAAGAATTTACACAGAGATTGTTAATTCACCTATGACGAAGAAAACATCCGGATGGGGTGAATGGGTTGGTGCACTGAACACAGGTGACGTAGCATCTATTACAACAGGCGTCTGGATAACCGGATCAGTAAAAGCTGAACCATCACAATCCGGTATGTGGGCACTTGCACCTGTACCAAAACTTGATGTACCGGGTGCAGTGAATGCTTCGAATCTTGGTGGATCAAGCTGGTATGTAATGTCCTCCTCAGCGAATAAAGATTTGGCGGTTGATTTCTTAAACGAGACTTTTGGTAAAGATGTTGATTTCTATCAAGAAATTCTAATTAGCAATGGTGCAGTTGGCTCCTACTTACCATCAGCAAGTGGAGAAGCTTATAGTGCAGGTGATGAATTCTTTGGTGGTCAGGCTGTGTTTGGCGAATTTGCTAAGTGGATGGATGAAATTCCTTCATTAAATTATGGATTATATACT
Source organism: Firmicutes bacterium HGW-Firmicutes-2 (assembly GCA_002841495.1). GTDB lineage: Bacteria > Bacillota > Clostridia > Lachnospirales > Vallitaleaceae > Petrocella. The sequence continues at coordinate 212,184 of PGZV01000005.1, forward strand.
TATGAGGCAGATGCGGCTATACTTGCAGAAATGGCATCTATTTACTCGGGAGGATCCGTAGAAGAAGGCATGGCCCGTGCAGAAGAACAAGTGAAGTCACAGATTCAATAGTATTAGAGAATAAATGATTGTTATGGAGGCTAGTCATCTGACTAGTCTCCTATCATAGAAAGCGATACCATATTGTACTGATCAGAAAGTAAGGAAGGGATATCTATGAAATCAACAGGTAAGAAGAAGTATATCAATAGAAAAAGGCAAGCGATTGGATGGAGCTTTGTAGCTGTTGCAGTAATATTAGCGGCTGTATTTGCAATCTACCCGATACTCAACTCTTTATATCTATCCACTATGTCTGGAAAAGGCGTGGTCTATGAATTTGTTGGGTTAGGTAACATAAAAAGGCTTTTTAGGGATGCGGTCTTCAAACAAGCCCTAAAAAACACAATGGTGTACTTCATATTCCAAGTGCCGATTATGTTAACACTTGCATTGGTTATAGCCAGTCTTTTGAATGATAAGAAGCTTAAATTCAAAGGCTTTTTTAGAACTGCAATATTTTTACCTTGTGTTACATCATTGGTGGCCTATTCCATATTGTTTAAAAGCATGTTTAGTGTTGATGGACTCATTAATCAAACCCTTCTATTTCTTAATATTATTGATGCCCCGATTGCTTGGTTAAGAGATGCTTTTTATGCCAAAGTAACAGTAATTCTTGCCATTACTTGGCGATGGACAGGCTATAATATGATTTTTTACTTGGCAGGTCTTCAAAATATCGACCCAGCCATATATGAAGCAGCAGAGATCGACGGTGCATCTAAAACTAAGCAGTTCTTTTTCATAACGATACCGATGTTGAAACCAATTATTTTATTCACATCCATTATATCCACAATAGGAACACTTCAATTGTTTGATGAAGTCGTCAACTTAACAGGTGGTGGTGCATCTACACCAACATTTAATGCGACTATGACTTTATCTCAATATATCTATGATTTATCCTTTAAGTTCGTACCGAATTTTGGCTATGCAGCTACAGTGTCCTATGTTATTGTGTTCTTTATTGCTATCCTATCCATTATTCAATTTAGAATGGCAGGTGATGATCATGTATAAACTTAGAAATATATTTAAATATAGCTTTCTATCAATAGCGGCTTTTGTTTCGATTTTCCCATTTATATGGATGATCATTGGTGCAACCAATACAGCAACCGAGATTACCAAAGGAAAAATGACCATCGGGGGAGAGTTGTTTAATAACTTGACCATGCTATTTAAGATGGTAGATATGAAAACCATACTCCTGAATTCCGGAAAGATAGCTTTGATTAGTACGTTTCTATTATTACTTTTTGCTTCCCTTGCAGGCTATGGTTTTGAAATATATAAATCAAAATACAAGGAACGTTTATACACCATTTTGCTATTGACCATGATGGTGCCATTTGCTGCACTTATGATACCTTTATTTAGGATGTTTGCGAACATGGGGCTTTTAGATTCTCATATAGCGGTTATTATACCTACAATTGCCACGCCATTTATGATTTTCTTTTTTAGGCAAAACACAAAAACCTTTCCGTCAGATTTAATGCAGGCAGCTCGAGTTGATGGTTTAAATGAATACCAGGTATTTTTTCTAATCTATATACCGACCATGCGATCAACCTTTGCAGCTGCAGGTATTATTGCATTTATGACCAGCTGGAACAGTTTTTTATGGCCACTTATAGTCTTACAATCCGATGGACAAAAGACCATAACGCTTATTATATCTTCTCTGTCATCAGCCTATTTCCCTGAGTATGGAGTCATCATGGTAGCAATTGTCATTGCCACCTTGCCAACCATCCTTATATTTTTCTTACTACAAAGAAGATTTGTGGAAGGCATGCTTGGGTCCATAAAATAAAAGACTAAGTTTTGGAATAAAAAACTCAATATAGAAATGGATAGGCCTTAAAAAAACAACTTGGCGATGGTTTAGATGAGTGAAAGCTTGTCTAAGCCATCGCTATTCGTTAGTTTGTTACTTTAGCATAATGTCTTGAAGTTTAATAGGAGTCAGCTAGATGACTTTCTCATGAGTTTCTTGGACATGAGATAATCATTAAATTGATAAATAATTAACGTAAACCTTAATAGATATACCAAATAACAATAAATATCTATAGATAATAATTATCATTAAATCCGTGAGTGCCTGTTATTACAAGATTTGAACGAAATGTTAACAATAAAATTTTTTGTGAAATTATATACGAAAAGACTTGAAAAAAAGTCCGAAACATGATAATCTTTATCATGTAAAGAAAATGATATGTTTTCTCAATTAAAATTTTAAATGAGAAAATTAATCGGCGAACTTAATGGTTACTTCCAGCATAGCTAAAGAAGGAGTGGTCTTATGTCTTTAAACAAAGCAAAAATCGGACAAACATTTATAATCGTAAAAATAGAAGGTCATGAGAAGATCAGGAAATTTTTATTCACATTGGGATGTTTTGAAGGTGAGAGCATAACCATTATTTCTAAGTTGGCAGGCAATTATATTGTGAACATCAAGGATAGCCGTTATGCCATTGATGAAGCTATGGCCAAATCAATCCGTTTGGCTGCATAATTTTCGTTATAGAGGGGATAAGTACAACCTCTTGAGATTGGTGACTTAGTCGCCGAGGCAATCGTACACCATGCTGTGGAATACAGCATCTTTTCATACCCATACACTGATAGTGACTATCAATTTCATAACATTTGGAGGAAGTAAGCATGAAAATTGCATTAGCAGGAAATCCCAATTCGGGAAAAACAACACTCTTTAACGCTCTTACAGGAAAAACCGAATACGTTGGGAACTGGGCCGGTGTAACCGTCGATAAGAAAGTGGCAGCGATTAAAAACAAATATCAGATTGTTAATGAACCTATTGATATTGTAGACTTACCTGGTGCCTATTCTATTTCCCCTTATACAGGTGAGGAGGCTATTACAAGTGATTTTGTATTGGAGTCTAAACCGGATGTGATTATTAACATCGTAGATGGTGCTAATATCAGTCGCAGTCTATTTTTTACAACGCAACTACTGGAACTGGGTATCCCCGTTGTGGTTGCTTTGAATAAAGCAGATATCATAACCAAGCGAGGGGATATTGTCAATGGACATGAGCTGGAAAAAGCCCTTGGTTGTAAAGTTGTAACTATAACTGCTACCACGGAAAAAGGTCTGGATGACTTAGTAAAGACCGCTGCTCACCTCGTAGGTACAAAACAAGAACCATTGAATTTTAATGACTTAGATGGCAATAATGATGTGGCCAGACAGACATGGATTAATACAATTTTAGAGAAATCTTTGAACAAGAAGCACAATGCCAGTCGCGTTAATTTTTCGGATCGTATCGATATGGTGGTTGCCCATAAGTGGTTTGGACTTCCTATATTTTTCCTTATTATGTGGGGTGTTTACGCTTTTTCTATAGAAGGATTAGGCGGGTTTTTATCAGGATATCTAAACGATGTGGTTTTCGGCGAAGTGATACCGGATGCATTAAATGGTTTTTTTGAAGGCGTGGGCGTCAATCCGTTAATGCAAGCTTTAATCGTTGATGGTGCTGTAGGTGGTGTAGGCGCAGTTATTGGTTTTTTGCCTTTGATTATGGTCTTATTCTTCTGTTTGTCGTTGCTTGAAGACAGTGGTTATATGTCAAGGGTTGCTGTAATTATGGACCGCTATTTTAAGAAAATCGGTTTGTCAGGCAAGTCCATTATTCCTATGATAGTAGGTTCAGGATGTGCAATACCGGGCGTCATGGCTACCAGAACCATAGAGAATGAAAATGAAAAACGTATGACAACGATTCTGACACCTTTTGTACCCTGTGGTGCCAAATTACCCATTATTGCTTTATTTTCAGTTGTCTTCTTTCCAAATACATCATGGGTAGGACCTAGCATCTATATTATAGCTATCGGGGTCATCATTATAGGTGGTCTACTACTCAAGAAGTTATTCGTATGGGATAATACATCCTTCTTTATTATGGAGTTACCGGAGTATAAGTTACCGAGTATTAAAAATGCCATTATCCAAATGTTTGATAAAGCAAAAGGCTTTATCTACAAAGCGACTACCATCATCCTGGTTATGAACACCTTGGTATGGTTTATGCAAGCCTTTAACTGGAAACTACAAGCTACAGAAATACAATCTGAGAGCATCCTGGCATCTGTAGGATCGGTTATAGCACCATTGTTGATTCCACTTGGTTTTGTGGGATGGCAATTGGCAGCTGCAAGTATTACAGGTTTTATAGCAAAAGAGAATGTTGTAGCGACATTTGCAGTATTGTTTGCAATGGCTTCAGAAGAAGCCCTTCATGTACCGGGCGGTGCATTGTCACAGATGTTCACACCGGTCACGGCTTATGCATTCTTAGCATTCAATCTTTTTACGCCACCTTGCTTTGCAGCAATCGGTGCTATGAATGCTGAGATGGATTCTAAAAAATGGTTCTTTAGAGGACTGGCCTTCCAACTAAGTGTTGGCTACATCTTAGCATTATTAATTACACATATTGGCACCCTTATCATTTATGGTGAAACTGCAGAAGGATTTGTACCTGCAATTTTTGTTTTGATTGCTTATGCAGTAGGTGTGACATTTTTAATTAAAAGAGCCAATCATTCAAAAACAGCCTTGGTAGCAACAGAATAGGAGATGATCAGATGATTCCTACAATTATTGTGGGTGGTATATTTGGAATAATCATGTTATGGGCTCTCATTCATGCAAAAAGAGACTTGAAGTCCAATAAATGCGCCGGATGTTCGGTTAACAACTGTTCTTCAAGAAAATAATATAGGAAAAAACCCCTATAAATCTTATATAAAACCCTTTTCAAGAGAAACTTTTGAAAAGGGTTTTTGTGGTATAATAAGTAGAAGATGAAAACATAAGGAGGTTGCTGTATGCCTTTTGGAAAACATATTTATGAAGCACGGAGTCTAATGGAATTAAAAAGATATCAAAACAGATTCATGTTCAAACGACGTAGTGTCGCAGAACATATGTGGTCAGTTGCTAAGATTGCTCAAGGTCTTGCTATCTGGGAAAGTGAGAAATTCGGTCATGAGGTGAACATGGCTTTGTTACTTGAGAGAGCCATTAATCATGATTTAATAGAACTTGCTACTGGCGATATTATTGCAACAACCAAAAAAAAGACGAAAGAAATGAAAGCGGCCCTTCTAGAGATTGAAGAGATAGCTTTCGAAGAAGAAATTCAAGCTGACATACCAAAATCATGGCGCCCAAGATTCAAGGCCTTCATGTTGAATCCCAAAGCAGATGACCCTGAGGGTCTGATTTTAAGTGCTGCAGACATCATTGATACAGTCCTTGAAGCCATTGAAGAAGTAAAGCTCGGCAATGAGCCTTTTAGGAAAATTCTTAAGGAAGTTACTGTGTTATTGATTACGATTGATTTAGATTGTGTGCGCTATTTTTTAAGGTATGCTTTAGAAGATTTTGGACTTGATATTCGCAGTTACTATGGTGATATAGTGGCGGAGTATGTTGAAGGTTTGTACTTTGATCCTTCAGTTTTTGAGAGTTAAGATGCTATTAAACCTTTTTTAGGTAATTGTTGATGGATTGTGATTTTAGCCTGTAATCGTAGTTGTAACACACAGCTTTTCCTTGTTCTCAATGTGTAATTTCAATAAGCTTAAATTCGTACTCCCTTTTGGTGCAGGACGCACCAACCGGAGGCCGTAGTCATACATACTGTGGAAGGGTTTTCATGGGACCCACCATTAAATTCCCTTTCATTCTATCCCCAGCTTGTATTAGGGCGTAAAAAGAACATCTAACTTCATCAAAAAAAGTCCCTAAGCTTTTTTTCACTTAGAGACTTGGTTGACTCATTAATATAGGGATTACCCCAAGATTTGACAAAGAGCCCATTATATAGGATTAACTTAAATTATGAATGAAAAGGTTTACCATGAATATCCAATATTTTGGGTGCCATAGGTGCACGCAACTGGGAAGGCTGAGGGAAGCCGGATCCAACAAGGGGTCTCGCATAGTATTTAAAGGCGTCTGTTACATTGTTGCCTTCCGGTGTGATGAATTCATCCGGCATAAACCTTGTTCTTCCTGCTATCAAACTTAAATCAACCAGTTTATAATTGACACTATAGTAACCTGTACGTTCGATGACAATAGATCCGTCTACATTATCCCAAATACCAAAATGAGCGGCTTTTTCTCCGACTTCACGAGCTTCATTTGAATCTACATCGGATATAGCACCAATGAAGTTACGTTGCGTATAACCTAAAGTATCAGAACGTACACGGTCAATCTTAAGCTTTTCTTTAACCAAAGCGGTCAGACTATCACCAAGAGAACCGGAACCGGATAGTTGTAAGTTTCCGTGGGCATCTTTTTCAACGGTATCGACCAGATTTGTAATTAAAGGTTTACCATATTTGTCTTTTATACCTTCTGAAATAGCAACAATACATCGTCCGTACTTTGCGTAGGCATCTTTAACATCCAATAAGAACTGATCTATGTCAAAAGCACGCTCAGGTAAATAGATTAGATGAGGACCGTCATCCGGATACTTCCTTGCTAACGCGGCAGAAGCCGTTAAAAAGCCTGCATTTCGTCCCATAATAACCGCAATATAGACACCAACCAATGCACGATTGTCAAGATTCAAGCCCATAAAAGCCGTACTGACAAAGCGTGCAGCTGATCCATAACCGGGGGTATGATCATTAAGCACCAAGTCATTATCTATGGTTTTTGGTATATGGATGGCTCTGAATTCGTAGTCTTGTTGAACAGCCTGCTCATTAACAATTCTAACCGTATCTGCAGAGTCATTACCACCAATATAGAAAAAATAACGAACATCATGGGCTTTCAGAACTTTAAACATTTCCTTGCAATAAGCAATATCAGGCTTAACTCTTGTGGATAGAAGTGCTGAAGCCGGCGTGGAAGCAACCCGCTCTAAGTTATGGGTGGTTTCACGTGTTAAATCCATAAAACGCTCGTTCATAATACCTTCGACACCGTTTAATGCACCATATACACGTGTGACTTGTGGGAATTTCCTTGATTCTAATACAGCCCCAACAAGACTTTGATTAATAACTGAAGTTGGACCACCGCCTTGAGCGATTACCACTTTACCTTTTAAATCCATTAAAAATACCTCCTCGTATTGGTTAACCTACAGACCTGATTTATACATAGCGTGTAACAAAATGAATGATAGAGATGTTTGTTGCTAACATTATATCATATTGATTAAAGCTTGACATAAAAAATATACAATTTGACAATATTCTATTGGTAAAAAAACTTGACATATATATCCCTATATCGTAATATATAGATGTAACATATAGATCATAATGAATCATAAATATAAGCTTAAATGGATTAAGTGTCAGATTGGACACCTTAATCATAAAAGGAGAATAAGATGTCAAAAAAAGTACTCATTGTCGGCGGCGTAGCAGGTGGCGCCGGTACAGCGGCACGATTAAGGAGAATGGATGATCAGGCAGAGATTATTATGTTTGAAAAGGGACCCTACATATCTTTTGCCAACTGTGGACTACCTTATTATATTGGAGGTACCATTAAGAACAGAGAGGAATTACTGTTGCAAACGCCTGAAGGCTTCGGTAACAGATTTAATGTTGATGTAAGGGTTAATAATGAAGTATTAAAGATTGATCGAGGCAATAAAAAGGTGATTGTAAAAAACGGAACAACAAATATGACTTATGAGGAATCCTATGACACTTTAGTCTTGTCAACAGGATCAACGCCTCTTGTGCCAGGACTTGAAGGTATTGATAGCCCTAATATCTTCACTTTATGGACCATTCCGGATGTGGATCGAATCAAAGAATATGTTCTCTCACACAACCTTAAAACAGCAACAGTTATTGGCGGCGGTTTTATTGGTCTTGAAATGGCAGAAAACTTACATGATCTTGGTCTTGATGTATCCATAGCTGAGATGGCCCCACAAGTGATGATGTCTATAGATTATGATATGGCACAATTGATTCATGGTCATTTAGCAAAAAAAGAGGTTCATCTGCATCTTAATAATGGCGTCAAGTCTTTCAAGGCAAGAGGTCCGGTAACGGATGTAATTCTTAGTGACGGTACAACAATAGAAAGTGATATCATCTTGTTGGCCATTGGCGTCAAACCTAACGGAAGTTTGGCAATAGAGTCAGGTCTAAAAACCAATGAACGTGGTGGTGTTATTGTAGACACGCACCTTAGAACCAGCGATCCTAATATATATGCGTTAGGTGATATGATTGAAGTAGAAGATTTTGTAAGCGGTCAAAAGACAATGGTACCTCTTGCAGGACCTGCCAACAAGCAAGGGCGTATTGTGGCGGATAACATAACAGGTCTGAGCAAGACATATAATGGTACCCAAGGCACTTCTGTTGCCAAGGTATTTGACATGACCGTAGCATCTACCGGTAATAATGAAAAAAATCTGGAAAAACAAGGTTTACTTTATGGTAAAGACTATTTGGTCTCGCTTATAACCAAAAGTTCTCATGCAGATTATTACCCAGGTGCAAAAGACCTAACATTAAAACTGATATTTGATTTAGAGGGTAAGATATTAGGGGCTCAGGCTCTCGGACAAGAAGGCGTAGAAAAAAGGATTGATGTGATTGCAACAGCCATACGTTTTGGTGCTACAGTTAACGATTTAATAGAATTAGAGTTATCCTATGCACCACCTTATTCTTCGGCTAAAGATCCAGTAAATATGGTTGCTTATGTTGCGGATAATATATTGAGCCAAAAGATGGTACCCATTCGAAGCGAAGAAATTCAAGGGTTAGATGAAAGTAAGCTTGTCATTTTGGATGTTAGGACACCGGAGGAAGTGGCATACGGTGCTATTGAAGGCCATGTTAACATACCACTGGATGACTTAAGGGAACGGATCCATGAACTACCAAGTGATAGAGAAATTATTATTTATTGCGCAGTTGGTTTTAGAGGGTATTTGGCGTCTACCATATTAAACCCTGCAGGCTTCAAAACAAGAAATCTATTGGGTGGTTACAATTACTATAGAAAGTTCATGAAAAAATACTAGGCTTGCAAGGGGCTGTCAAACCGTATGATTTATGATATAATAACTTTTATCATCATGGTTTAAGTAAAAAACAAAAAGGAGATTGATATGTCAAACAAAAACCCTATCGTAACATTTAAAATAAGCAATGGAAGTGTAATCAAAGCTGAACTATATCCTGAGATAGCGCCTAATACGGTAAATAACTTTATAGCACTTGTACAGGAAGGCTTTTATAACGGTTTAACCTTTCATCGTGTTATACCTGGCTTTATGATTCAAGGTGGTTGTCCTGATGGCAATGGCATGGGTGGACCGGGCTATGGTATCAAAGGTGAATTTTCTTATAACAAATTTGATAACAACTTGAAACACGACAAAGGTGTATTATCCATGGCAAGAGCTCAAAGTCCAAACTCAGCAGGTTCACAATTCTTTTTGATGGTAGAAAATGCACCCCATTTAGATGGGCAATATGCAGCATTTGGTAAAGTGATTGAAGGACAGGATGTAGCAGATGCAATTGTTAAAGTACCAAGAAATCATATGGACATGCCCAATGAACCACAGGTCATGACGGAAGTAACCGTTGAAACTTTTGGTGTGGCGTATGAACAACCGATAAAGCTATAAAAAAAAATCCTTCATTCATAGAATGAGGGATTTTTAATTTTATTCTTAAACCAAATCAAATAAGTCATCATCAAAAACAACTTGATTTCGACCGGAATTCTTGCCCAAGTAGAGACATCGGTCAACAGTTTCAATACTTTGCTCGAAACTATCTGTTAGTGTACCCACACCAAAAGTTAGGGTTAAACTTATTTTGCAGTTTCTATAAGTGAAAACCGTGTCTTCAACAATATTTCTTAAGCGCTCAGCAAAATCAGTAGCGTCAGAGATGGCAGTGTTTTCCATAAGAATTAGGAATTCTTCACCACCCCAACGCGCGATCTTATAATTGGAAGGACAATTGGATTTTAGGACTTTTGCAAGTTCAATGAGGATGTAGTCACCACACTGATGACCAAAAGTATCGTTGATATCCTTAAATTTGTCGATATCACAAAGCGCTAAGGTGTGTACATCGGTACAAGGGTAGTAAGCTATAATATTCTTAAGACCACGTCTGTTATATAACTGCGTTAATGAATCATGTTGAACTTGTTCAAGTAGTTGTTTGTTAAGAGCTTCAAGATGGGCATTGGTCTGGAGGGATTGTTTAAGTTGAGCCTCTTTTTGATCTAGGTTGTATTTGGTATATAGATTAAAAATTGTGGATTGTTGTTTTGATGAATTAAGGTTGTCATTGAGCTCAGTAGCTATTTTGTAAAGGTTGTAGGCTCTCTCATAATCATATTGTTTGATGTATAAGTCCGACAAAGCATAATAGATTTTGATCTTAGGCTGTTGGATGTTATAGCGTTTAGTATAAGATAAGGCTTCCTCTAGTGCTTCAAGTGCTTTAGGGAAGTCTTTTTGAGTCATCATCAAGCAGCCCAAGGCATAATTTGCATGAATGGCACCATAACGGTACTTTATATCTTTTGAATGATTTAGGGCTTTATTATAATATTCCATTGAAACGTCATATTTTCCGGTTTTTTGATAAACATCACCACAAAGTAAAAAGGCATTGGTGAGTCCTTTTATATTCTTAAGATCTTCATAATGCAAAACAGCATCATCACATAGCTTTAAGGATTTTTCATAGAATGATGCTTTATAATGGATAGCGGCAAGTGCGACCTGTATGTCAGCGAGCAATCTTGCATCATTTAGTAACTCGGCTAGCTGAAGTCCCTCTATGGCATAATCCATGGCAAAATCATTCATATTCATTTCTGTATAAGCCACAGCAAGATAACGTAAAGTTAGGCATCTTTTTTCTTGTACTTGATTGGAAGGCGCAACATTAAGAGCAGCCATATAGTAGTGATTGGCTGTATCGTAGATGCCTAAAAAGCGATATATATTTCCTAGTAAATTACAGGTATGGTAGAGTTCATCATAAGCAAATTGGGTGATTTCTAGATTATATGCTCTTAAGGCAAAATCAAGAGCTAGGTAGAAATCGCTTAAGTAATAATGGCAGTAAGCTATGGTATTTAAGGTCTCTAGATGATTGGGATTTGACTTAAGATGTTCCATTGCAGCATTTTTGAAAAGATGGGGATTTGAATCCGTCATCTCATATTTGATATAGCCTTTTCCCCCATTATTAATCATTAGAATACTCATCTCAACCACCCCCGTAATTGATTGGTTCAACAAATGCCAAATGAATGCAATAAACAATAAGTCTTTATACCTATATACAACATACACAAGTACTAGTTTAACATTATAAGAAAACAATTAGAACGATACATATAATAGAAATGTATCCTTAATGGCTAAATGTGTTATGAAATGTCTTTAAAATAAAAAACCGTTCGACAAAACTTGTCAATTAACGGTTTAAGTATGACGAATTATATGAAATCAACAATAAAAACTGATACATCTGTCAACATATCAATAATCGTGCCATCCTCTTTTTTTATAAGAGGACGAGAAGGTGATTGTTTATTAATAAAAATGACTTCACCTCTTTGACCATTACTAAGAAGAACGTGTTCACCTATGAAATTCTGTGCAATATGTTCTAAGAAAATATATAAGTATTGCGTGTCAAGGAAGCCATAACATTCTTCTTCAAACATACGGATCACATCGAGTGGATGGTAACGCTTATGATAGGGTCTTTCACTGGTCATAGCATCATAGATATCTACGATGGATATAATCTTAGGGTAGGGGTGTATGCTTTCCCATTTGAGACCTAAGGGATAGCCCTGGCCGTTCATTTTCTCATGGTGCATTAAAACCGCTTGCTTAATACCGGTAGGAAGGTCTGAACCCATAACCATTTGATAGCCTAAGGTGGTATGTTGTTTGATATGGGCGAACTCTTCATCGGTTAAAGGGCCTTTTTTATTCAAAATAGTTTGATTCACCATGATTTTACCGATGTCATGGAGCAGACCGGCCAAAGCTAATTCTTTGATGCTTAGTTCTGACATACCCAACCATTTTCCGAGAATACTGGCCAAAAGAGACACATTCATTGAATGGTTATAGGTCACATCATCTGCCGAGTTCAATCTGCACATATAACTGAAAAGTTGCGACTGGGAAACGGTTGTATCTAATATATCATCCACCAGCTTTGTTAGGCCTTTACTATTGATTGTGCCTGTATCAACAATTTGTGCCAACTGATTTTGTATATCTTCCACTTTACGGTCGTACTTATAAGAAAACTCAATAAAAGCAGGCGTACTAGCAAGTGCCTGACGCATTTGGCTAACCGGAACAACCTCTTCTTGGGGATATACATATATATCATGAATATGATAAAGATTGATTTTAACGATATGATTAGCTGAGATCAGTGTATCCTTGGGAACAAGTAATATGCCTTCTGAATTAAAGACATCCTTTGCCAATCGCATATTAACTTTAATATTTTCTTGATTAATTCTAATTGGATTCATAGCGACCTCAGTTTGTGAATTCGTGATTAAAATGTCTTAACACTTAACCAATTATAGCATAGGGTTAATTATGTAACAACCGTTCCAATAAAGATTCACATACAGATGATTTATAGGTATAATGGAGTGAGTGAGAGTAGAAGTTGTTAACAATATTGGCATAGATGAAGGAGTGGGCCTAATGTTAGAGATTTATATAACGCGACATGGTGAGACAGAGTGGAATAGAATAAGAAGATTTCAAGGTCAAGGAGATTCAGAGCTGACGGAACTGGGAAAGCAACAAGCGGCATGGTTAGGGCAAAGATTGAAAAATATTGGTATAAAAACGATATATTCCAGTCCTCTTGGAAGGGCTAAACATACATCAGAAATCATGAATGCCTATATCGGTGGCAAGATTATTTATGATGATCGACTAAAAGAAATGCATGTTGGTGATTGGGAAGGTAGGATGATATCAGAAATTGAGATTGAGATGCCAACGGTGCATTCAGATTTCTGGCATAATCCAAAAGAATTCTCAGTAGAAGGTCAAGAAAGTTTTGAAAGTGTTCAAAACAGAGCAGCAGAATTTTTTGAATCGCTTCTAAAAAAACATAGCTCCGGAAGAATCTTTATCGTAGCCCATGCCATCGTTATAAAAGGCCTATTAAATTACATACAAGGTCGTGATGTGGAACATTTTTGGGAAGGTAAGCACATATTACCTACCAGTCTAACCAGAATCAATGCAGACGAAGATCGACTCAGTGTGGTTTACATGAGTGACGTCTCCCATTATGAAAAACCCATGGAACAAGGATGGTTTATTGACGAGGTTTAGTCTTATTAAAAACCTGTTCTCTTAGCAGCTTATTAATATATAGATCGCTATCAGGACGATGGGGCAGTAAACAATTACTACAATCCTTAACACCATTAACAAGAATAAAATTGCCTTTACACTCTAATAAATAAAGGGGACAGTAACAATACTTACAATTAAACGTATCCGGTTGATCCGTCATATGACAAGGAAAATAATCACAATCCTTATTATTAAAAAAAGCATAACTATTCTTCATAACACACACACCTTTCAATAGAACTTATTAAAAAAGAGAAATTAAAAGCACACCTCTTTGTTCTTCTCTAGGAAAGACAATACTATGTAAACTATCAAGGTAGTCTTTCCTGCCGGAACAATTTGCTTCGCAAAACGAGGCGTAGCCTCTTTGTTCTAATAAATGTATCAAGTATGCATCTAAATTGCAATAAAAATCAAGAATATAATGTACTTATACTACTTTAACAATATGTAATCAGTTCGATATACCCTTAAAATACTGATTCGAGCTTTAGAAAACAGTGCTTCAACCAACATCGACCATGAAGTTCCTGGAATCAGTGTGTGTGATGGAGCAAGTCAGCATGGATGCTGACCGTCGACTTTTGGTGCATGGATGCACCAATCGGAGACCGTAATCATATACACTGTGGAAGGGTTTTCATGGGACCTTATTTTGAAACACTCTAATTTTTATTTTAAAAAGCAGTACGTATTCATTTTATAGCCTTTCCTCAAGAGGATCTAGCAAAAAATGAACACATACTGCTTTATTTATACCACTAATTAATTACTATTTCTAATGCAAAAGTAAATACATACTTTAATCTTGCCAACATCGACCATGAAGTTCCTAAGCCTTCTTCATAGCCTCTTCAACCGCAACCGCAACCGCAACAGAAGCACCAACCATAGGGTTGTTACCCATTCCGATTAATCCCATCATCTCAACGTGAGCAGGAACTGAAGAAGAACCGGCAAACTGAGCATCAGAGTGCATTCTACCCATAGTATCTGTCATACCATAAGAAGCTGGACCTGCACCCATATTATCTGGATGTAAAGTTCTACCAGTACCACCACCTGAGGCAACAGAGAAGAATTTCTTACCAAGAAGGTTACATTCTTTCTTGTAAGTACCAACAGTTGGGTGTTGGAAGCGAGTAGGGTTAGTAGAGTTTCCTGTTATAGAAACATCAACGCCTTCAGCATGCATAATCGCAACACCTTCAACAACATCATCCGCGCCAAAGCACTTAACAGCACCACGAGGACCATCTGAAAAACGCGTCTCTTTAATCACATTAAGTTTACCTGTAGCATAATCAAGTTCAGTCTCAACATGTGTAAAACCGTTGATTCTAGAAATCATATAAGCGGCATCTTTTCCAAGACCATTTAAGATAACTCTAAGTGGGTTGGTTCTAACTCTGTTAGCGCTCATAGCAATACCAATAGCACCTTCAGCAGCAGCAAAAGACTCATGACCGGCAACCAATGCAAAACATTGAGTTTCTTCTTTTAGGAGCATAGCAGCTAGGTTACCGTGACCGATTCCAACAGCTCTTTGATCAGCAACTGAACCTGGAATACAGAAAGCCTGTAAACCTTCACCAAGCGTTTCAGCAACGTCAGCTGCAGCAGTTTGACCTTTTTTAATAGCAATAGCAGCACCTAAAGTGTATGACCACAATGCGTTATCAAAACAGATAGGTTGAATGCCTTTAACGATTTCATGAACATCAACGCCTTTGTCTAAACATAATTGTCTAGCATCTTCTAATGTACCAAGTTCATATTTGTTAAGTACGGGCGTAATTTGATTGATTCTTCTATCATAACTCTCAAATAACATGATTTTATTCCTCCTGTATATTCTATTCGTGTCTTGGGTCTATGACTTTAACAGCTTCGTTAAAACGACCGTATTGACTCGTTGCTTTTTCCATTGCTTCATTAGCATCTATACCTTTAGCAACCATTTCCATCATTTTTCCAAGATGAACAAATCTGTATCCGATGACTTCGCCATTAGCATCAAGTCCCATACCGACAACATAACCTTCAGCCATTTCAAGGTAACGTACACCTTTAGCACTTGTACCGTACATCGTACCAACTTGTGATCTTAATCCTTTTCCAAGGTCTTCAAGGCCTGCACCAATAGGTAGACCACCTTCGGAGAAAGCTGTTTGGGTTCTTCCATAAGAAATTTGTAAGAAAAGCTCTCTCATAGCCACATTGATGGCATCACAGACTAAGTCTGTATTCAAAGCTTCTAGAATGGTTTTTCCAGTTAGAATTTCTGAAGCCATAGCAGCAGAGTGGGTCATGCCTGAACAACCGATGGTTTCGATCAGTGCCTCATGAATAATACCATCTTTTACATTAAGGGTTAACTTACAAGCGCCTTGTTGTGGAGCACACCAACCGATACCATGTGTTAAACCGGAAATATCGGTAACATCATAAGCTTTGACCCATTTTCCTTCTTCTGGAATTGGAGCGGGTCCGTGAATTGGTCCTCTTGAAACTGTACACATATTTTCTACTTCATGTGAGTAAATCATATTGGATCTCCTTCCGTTACATTGATTGTATGGTTAAGGCGTCAAAAACACTTTAACCATTGTATAAAAATTGACAAATTTATATCTCTAATTTGGCGAAATAAACTAATCGCTATTAGAGGCAAGGATAGGAAGATTTCTATGATTGTGAGATTAGTAATCATTTAATCAACCAACCTATAAATTGTATGTTGCACACCTAGAATATTTTATCATGAATGCCATAAATATTCAAAGCAAATATAGATAAATCGTTAAAAAATTATTTAGTGACAAAACCACAGTGGTTATGGCTATTAAAAAAGGTCTCTAAGCTTTATCCACTAAGAGACCTCATTTGATTGAGCCATAATTCTATAGTAAAGTCTATTTCAACGTACTTCTAAGATATGTTTCACCCATTAAGTATTGATCCACCTCATAAGCCATATTTCTTCCTTCTGAGATCGCGTGTACAACAAGTGATTGGCCACGTCGCATGTCACCGGAAGTGAAAATGCCGGGGATGGAAGTTTGGAAAGACCGATCACTAGCAACATTACCTCTTGAGTCATATTCTACACCAAGATCATCTAAAAGCCCGGTATGTTCAGGGTGTAAGAAGCCCATTGCAAAGAGGATTAGATCAGCTTCAAGGATAAATTCGCTGCCTTCAATTTCTTTCATATTGAAACGGCCATCAACTTCTTCCCAAGCCAGTCTTACACACCTAAGCCCTGTCACTTCACCTTTGTCATTTCCGATAAAAGCTTTAGTACCCACAGAGAACTCACGAATATCTTTGTTTAAAGTTGCTTCAGCCTCATCATGAGAAGAAGAGGTCTTGTAAAGCCTTGGAAAAACTGGCCAAGGTTGAGTGATATCACGTTCTTTTGGAGGCATTGGTAGCAATTCAAGTTGGGTAACATCAATAGCACCTTGTCTTAATGAAGTACCGATACAGTCAGAGCCGGTATCACCACCACCAATGACCACCACTTTTTTGCCTTCAGCGGTAATGGCGATGTCCTCAGGAATCTGTCCACCAGCTACCCGCTTATTAGATTGAGGTAAGAAATCCATAGCAAAATGAATACCGCTAAGATCGCGACCGGAGATGGTCAAATCTCTAGGTTCTGTCGAACCACCGGTTAAACAAATGACATCATAATCATTCTTAAGGGTTTGTACGGTAATATCAACACCAACATTGGTGCTGGTTCGGATTTGAACGCCTTCAGCCACCATTTGATCAACCCTTCTTTGAATATAGGATTTTGGCAACTTATAGTCCGGTACACCGTACCTTACAGCACCACCAATGGCATCTGAACGTTCAAAAAGCGTAACATCATGTCCGACACGAGCCAGTTGTTGAGCTGCAGCCATACCGGCAGGACCTGATCCGACAATTGCTACTGTTTTGCCTGTTCGAATAGCAGGCGGTTCCGGTTTAATCCAACCTTCGGCCCAACCTTTTTCAGCGATAGCTAACTCAATGTGCTCGATGGTAATCGGGTCTTTAATGAGACCAAGGACACAACCGCTTTCACAGGGTGCAGGACAGATTTTCCCTGTGAATTCAGGGAAGTTGTTGGTTGTGTGTAAGACTTGCAAAGCTTTTTCCCATTGGTTGTTATAGACCAAATCGTTAAAGTCCGGAATAATATTGCCAAGAGGGCAACTTGATGAGCAAAAAGGGATGCCGCAATCCATACATCTTGATGCTTGGACTCTGATCTCGGTTTCATCAACAGGTATGAAGATGTCATCAAAATCAGAGATTCTTTTATCAGCAGGTTTATAAGTACCATTATTTCTAGCATATTCCTTAAATCCTGTAAGTTTTCCCATTTTGATCACCTCCTAATTGATGGCTGCCATAGCAGCTTTTTTCTCAAGTACCAGTTTGTATTCGGGTGCAATAACTTTTACAAATCGTGTTACATAAGCGTCAAAATCAGCGAGTATGCGCTTGCCTTTAGGACTGTTCGTATAAAGAACATGCTTTTCTATTAGAGATCTTAGTAGCGCTTTATCGTCATCCATCGTTACTTTCTCAGTTGTAACAATCTCGTAATTACACTTGCTTTCTATAAAGGTTTCATCCTCAGTAAGAACGAAGGCTTGCCCGCCTGACATACCGGCGCCGAAGTTTCGGCCGGTTTTTCCGAGAACAACCACTGTACCACCTGTCATATATTCACAGCCATGATCACCAACACCTTCAACCACAGCCATTGCACCTGAGTTTCTAACACAGAAGCGCTCGCCGGCCATACCATTGATGTAGACTTCGCCGGAAGTTGCACCATATAATAGGGTGTTACCTACAATAATATTATCTTCATAGGTGAATTGAGCTGACTTTGGAGGGTATACGATGATTTTACCACCGGAGAGTCCTTTGCCCATATAGTCATTACAATCACCCTCAAGCTCAAAAGTCATACCTTTAACACCAAAAGCACTAAAGCTTTGACCACCTGATCCGATGAATTTGTAATGGATTCGATCTTCAGGTAGGTTCTCACCTTGAGTAGAGGTGGAAATATGTCCTGCAAGCATCGTTCCGACGGTGCGGTGTACATTTCTTATGTCATATTCTTTGTAAACATTTTCTTCATTATCCAGTGCAGGAATGGCATCTTTGATAAGCTGTCGATCGAAGATATGTTCTAAACCATGGGCTTGAGCTATGGAACAATAGGTACCAATGCGAGAAGGAAGCTCTGGCTTATAGAGAATAGCATTGAAATCAATGTTTTTTGATTTCCAGTGTAGGAGTTCCTTATTAGGCTCAAGTTTATCCACACGGCCTACCATTTCGTTTATTGTTCTAAAGCCAAGTTGAGCCATGATTTCTCTCAGTTCGGTTGCAATAAAAGTAAAGAAATTGATGACATGCTCAGGTTTACCTGTGAAGAATTTACGTAACTCAGGATCCTGGGTAGCTACACCTACAGGGCATGTATTTTTTTGGCATTTACGCATCATGATACAACCGGAAACGACCAAAGCAGCAGTTGCAAAACCAAACTCCTCTGCACCAAGTAGGGCAGCAATAGCCACATCTCGACCGGTTTTCATTTGACCGTCAGCCTGAACAACAATTCGACTACGTAAATCATTCATCAAAAGTGTCTGATGTGTTTCTGCAAGACCTAGCTCCCAAGGTAGTCCGGCATATTTAATTGAACTGATAGGCGCTGCACCGGTACCGCCATCACAACCGGAAATAAGTACAACATCAGCATGGGCTTTTGATACACCGGCAGCAACAGTACCAACACCAACTTCTGAAACAAGTTTAACGTTGATGCGTGCTTTATCATTGACGTTCTTTAAGTCATAGATCAGTTGAGCCAAATCCTCAATAGAGTAAATATCATGATGAGGCGGAGGTGATATTAAGGCGATGCCGGGTGTAGAGTGACGTACTTTGGCGATGTCTTCTGAAACCTTATGACCGGGAAGATGACCACCTTCTCCAGGTTTTGCACCTTGTGCCATTTTAATTTGAAGTTCGGTACAGTTTACCAGATACTCAGTTGTAACTCCAAAGCGACCTGAAGCGACTTGTTTTATGGAACTGCGTCTACTTTGATCAAAAAGTCGATCCAGACTTTCGCCACCTTCACCAGAATTGGATTTTCCACCAATTGAATTCATAGCCTTTGCTAGGGTTTCATGAGCTTCAATACTAATGGAACCAAAAGACATAGCGCCGGTTGCGAATCGTTTTAGAATATTTTCTAAAGGCTCAACTTCATTTAAGTCAATTGGACTTGATTCTTTAAATTTTAATAAGGCACGGATGGTGTTGAGTTTTTCGGCTTGTTCATTTATTAATTTTGAATAATCTCTAAAAAGATTCAAGTCATTGGTACGGCAAGCATGTTGCAATTTATGTATGGTTTCAGGATTGAAAAGATGTGCTTCACCGCCTACACGCCATGAATACTCACCTCCTTCAAGTAGATTGCTGTAAGGATTACGCAAAGTATTAAAAGCAGCATTGTGGCGTATCATAACCTCTTTGGCAATAATATCCAGGTCAATACCTTCGATTCTTGAAGCGGTACCCGGGAAGTAGTCGTTCACAACATGAGAACTTACACCTAAAGCTTCAAAAATCTGAGCGCCATGATAGCTTTGTAGAGTACAGATACCCATTTTTGAGAAAATCTTTAATAAACCATTGTTTAATGCTTTGACATAGTTTTTATGTGCATCAGCATGAGATATAGTATGACCTTCCATATATAAACCTGAATGAATAAGACTTTGGATACTATCAAAAGCAATATAAGGGTTAATAGCGTCAACACCATACCCAATTAATAGGGCCATATGCATGACATCTCTTGCATCTCCTGTTTCCACAATCAGGTCAACTTTTGTACGGAGCTTTTTGCGAATCAGATGATGGTGCACACTAGCTGCTGCAAGAAGAGAAGGGATGGGCGCATGGTATTTATCCACATTACGGTCTGTCAGCACTATCAAATTATAACCGGCTTTTATATTATCTTCAACATTTTGGTTTAGGGTGTCGAGGGCATTCTTTAGATCAACACCATCTTTATTAGCGTGGAAAACAGCAGGTACTTTAACGGACCTGAAGTCTTTATGACGAATGTGAACAATTTTTTCAAAGTTAGCATTATCTAAAATAGGTTGCTGTAATTCTATAAAATTAATATTAACAGATGGATCCAGTTCGCCCAGTAAGTTACCACGATCACCAAGTAGTTGAATCATAGACATCACAAGTTTTTCTCGAATAGGATCAATAGGTGGGTTGGTAACTTGTGCAAACAATTGTTTAAAATAATTATATAGGAGCTGAGGTTTATTCGAAAAGACAGCTAGAGCGGCATCATTTCCCATGGAGCCGATTGCTTCTTTACCATGGAGCACCATTGGAGCGAGCACTTCTTTAAGCTCTTCTTCAGTATAGCCATATACTTTTTGAAGTTGTGTTAAGCGGTCAGCACCCAGAGGAAGAATATCGTGGGGTACAGGCAACTTAGACAGCTCAATCTTATTTTTTTCAATCCAATCTTTATAAGGTCTTTTTGCAGCTAATGTGGACTTAATCTCCTCATCTGAAATAATTCTTTGTTCTACAGTGTCGATAAGGAACATTTTCCCGGGCTGCAAGCGACCTTTTTCAACAACAGTATCCGCTTCAAAAGGCAAAACGCCTGTCTCTGAGGCGAGAACAACAAAATCATCTTTTGTTACCAAATACCTTGCAGGACGAAGGCCGTTACGATCAAGGACAGCACCGATTTGTTTACCATCTGTAAAAGCAATAGCAGCAGGACCGTCCCATGGCTCTAAAAGACCGGCATGATATTCATAAAAGCCTTTTTTATCTTCATCCATAGATTCATGCCCCTGCCACGCTTCAGGAATGAGCATTGCAACAGCATGGGCGAGTGATTTCCCACTAGCAAGTAGAAGTTCAAGAGCATTGTCAAGATTAGCAGAGTCTGATCCGGAAGGTTCTATGATTGGGAATAGTTTTGTGATATCATCTCCGAAAACATCAGATTCAAGAACACCCTCACGGGTATTCATCCAGTTGACATTGCCCCGTAAAGTGTTGATTTCACCATTATGAGCCAGATATCTAAAAGGTTGCGCACGATCCCAAGAAGGGAATGTGTTGGTACTATATCGTTGATGAACCAGTGCGATAGCACTGACCATATCTTTATCCTTAAGATCCGTAAAGAAATCAGGTATTTGATGGGCCAACAATTGACCTTTATAGATCATCGTTTTTGAGGAGAGACTTGCGACATAAAAGGCTTCTGTATAAGATTTCTTTGCGTCACGAATGCGTTTCTCAACTTGTTTTCTGACAACATAGAGTTTACGTTCCAAGTCGGCCACCGCAACGTCACCACGATCAATAAAAAGTTGATGAACCATTGGGCGGGTACCACTTGCTGTCAAACCACAAGCTTTCTCGTTGATGGGCACATTACGCCACCCAAGAAGTTTAAGGCCTTCGTTTTGAATAACACGTTCAAAGATACCTTCACAATAGAATCTTGCATTGGGTTCTTGAGGCAAAAAAACCATACCTACGCCGTAGTGGCCTTCGGATGGTAATATAAAATCCAATTCTTGAGTGACTTTGGTCAAAAATTGGTGGGGTATTTGGATGAGAATGCCGGCACCGTCGCCTGTATTTGGATCTGCGCCAACAGCGCCGCGGTGATGAAGATTAATAAGTACTTGTAAGCCTTTCTGCACAATGCTGTGAGATTTCTTTCCTTTTATATGGGCTACAAATCCCACACCACAGTTATCATGTTCAAACTGAGGGTCGTATAAGCCTTGCTGCGTTGGTAAACCGTAAGTGTCCTTCATTATATAGTGCCTCCTAACATGGTATCATTATATTTGGTTGGAACTGGTCCAATTAAATCTCAAGGTAAGGAAAAGATAGTAGAAACATTATAGCATGATTTAATTTGAGAATCAATACTAAGAAGTCTAAAAATGCAAGACAATCAAGTATTAATTTCATTTAGGTTTATATCAAATCAAGCATGTTAATTAATTATAAGTTGTATAAATAGGATAAAATGGCTGAATCAAAGGGTTTACAAGAGTAGTATTAAAAAGAAACACTATAAAATCATAAATGCAGGAAAAAGAAAATAATCATTCAAAAAATCGAGACACATAAAAAGAAAATGATGGATATTTAAAATATTACCTAAAATATAGAAGAAAGTCATAAAAATCAAAGCTTGATCTCATCTTATTATAAGAGATATAACATAGGTTTTTGGTTGACGTAAGGGTTTTTTGACTGTAAGATATAAATTAATGCAATACATTATTGTTTAACTTGCAAAACCAAGGAGGCTAAATCATGTTTAGAATCGTGAAAAAAGAAGCATTGAATACGGCAGTAAAGCTTCTTGAGATTGAAGCACCACTAATAGCAAAAAAAGCACAGCCTGGGCAGTTTATCATACTAAGAACAGATGAAGAGGGTGAAAGAATTCCCCTGACAATTGCAGATTATGACCGTGAAAAAGGCACCGTCACGATCATCTTCCAACAGGTAGGTAAAACAACACAAGTTTTAGGCGCTCTGAATGTTGGGGACAAGATTCTTGATTTTGTAGGACCACTCGGGATGGCATCTCATTTGGATGGGTTTAAGAATGCAGTCGTAATAGGCGGTGGACTGGGATCGGCGATTGCTTACCCTCAAGCGAAGAAACTGCATGAGTTGGGAGCAAAAGTCACAACAATAGCAGGGTTTAGAAATAAAGATCTGATTATTCTTGAAAAAGAAATGTCAGCGGTTAGTAACCAATTATTTATAACAACGGATGACGGCTCTAATGGCAATAAAGGCTTTGTAACCGATGAGCTAAAAAAATTAATTGAACAGGATGCTTCTATTGATCTGGTTATTGCGATTGGCCCATTAATTATGATGAAGTTTGTAAGCCAAATGACCAAATCTCATGGCATTAAAACATTGGTAAGCATGAATCCGGTTATGATTGACGGTACCGGTATGTGTGGTGGTTGTAGGGTGACTGTGGCCGGTGAGACAAAGTTTGCTTGCGTAGACGGACCTGATTTTGATGGGCATGAGATTGATTTTGATGAAGCTATGAGAAGACAAACGATGTACAAAGAACAGGAAGCAGAAAGTATGGATCAGCATAATTGTCGTATAGGAGGTATCATCGATGGCTAATATGTCATTAAAAAAAGTAAGCATGCCGGAACAAGATCCAAATGTGCGAAATCGTAATTTTTTAGAGGTAGCACTGGGTTATACAGAAGAACAAGCAATAGAGGAAGCAAATAGGTGTCTACAATGTAAAACGAAGCCTTGTGTAGCAGGTTGTCCGGTTAAAGTGCAGATTCCCGAGTTTATCAAGCTGGTAGCTGAAGGCAATATAGAAGCGGCTTATCATGTTATTAAGGAAACAAACAGTTTACCGGCCGTATGTGGTAGAGTATGCCCTCAAGAATCACAATGTGAAGCCCTATGTGTTAGAACAAAAAAAGGTGAATCAGTGGGTATTGGTAGATTAGAGCGCTATGTTGCCGACTGGTATATGGCTAACCGAGAGCCGGAGGTTAAAAAACCACAAAGTAATGGTAAAAAAGTTGCAGTTGTTGGTGGTGGACCGGCTGGTCTGACTTGTGCCGGTGACTTGGCTAAAGAAGGCTATGAAGTAACGATATTTGAAGCGTTTCATGCAGCGGGTGGCGTTTTGATGTATGGCATTCCTGAGTTTAGACTTCCAAAAGCGCTTGTACAAAGTGAAATAAAAACATTAAAAGATTTAGGTGTAGAAATAAGAACCAACATGGTTATTGGAAAAGTTATGTCATTGGATGAACTCATTGAAGAAGGTTATGAGGCTATATTTGTTGGCTCAGGTGCAGGTTTACCAAGCTTTATGAAAATACCTGGGGAAAATCTAAACGGTGTTTATTCTGCCAATGAATTTTTAACCCGTGTTAATCTGATGAAAGCCTATAAATTTCCGGATTGTGATACACCGGTGCGCGTCGGTAAAAACGTTGCGGTCGTAGGTGGTGGTAATGTGGCTATGGACGCTGCAAGAAGTGCCAAACGTCTTGGAGCGGAGAATGTCTATATTGTATACAGACGTTCGGAAGAAGAATTACCGGCTAGAGCAGAAGAAGTTCATCATGCGATGGAAGAAGGTATCAAGTTTAAGCTGCTTAACAACCCTGTTGAGATTCTAGGTACAGATAAGGGTTGGGTCAAAGGTATGACATGTGTCAAGATGACTCTAGGAGAAATGGATGCATCAGGAAGACGTCGTCCTATTGTACAAGAGGGGTCAGAGCATGTACTGGATGTCGAGACGGTTATTATTGCCATCGGTCAAAGCCCAAATCCTTTAATCACTTCCACCACACCGGATCTTGAGACCCAAAATTGGGGTGGTATTATTGTAGATGAACCTACAGGTCTTAGCAGTAAACAAGGTGTGTATGCCGGTGGTGATGTTGTAACAGGAGCGGCAACCGTTATATTAGCAATGGGTGCAGGTAAAGATGCTGCTAAGGCAATGGACACCTACATTAAAAATAAGAAGTGAAGCATAAAAGAACTAGCACATTACAAATGAACTGTGATATAATTTTAAAGGTGTAAAGTGTAGAAGTGTTCTTTTAACCTTCTAGATATCAAATAAGGTTTTAGGATGACCTGAAGATGATGATACCCATGCTGTATCTATAAACAAGGATAAGGAGAATAATATGAACTATTTAACGGACTTAATGGGACAAGTAGTGAAGAGAAATCCAGGGGAACCGGAATTTCATCAAGCTGTAAAGGAAGTATTGGAGTCACTTGAACCTGTGGCTTTGAAACATCCTGAATGGGTTGAAGCCGGAATATTTGACAGACTCGTAGAGCCTGAGAGACAAATCATCTTTAGAGTACCTTGGGTATCTGATGATGGCACAGTGAATGTGAACAGAGGTTTTAGAGTAGAATTTAACAGTGCAATCGGCCCATACAAAGGTGGCTTAAGATTTCATCCATCCGTATACGTCGGGATCATCAAATTCTTAGGATTTGAACAGATTCTGAAAAATTCACTCACTGGTTTGCCTATTGGTGGCGGTAAAGGTGGTAGTGACTTTGATCCAAAAGGAAAATCCGATAGAGAGATTATGAATTTCTGTCAAAGCTTTATGACAGAGTTACAAAGACATATCGGCCCTAATACAGATGTACCTGCCGGTGATATCGGAGTTGGCGGAAGAGAAATCGGCTATATGTATGGTCAATATAGAAGAATTAGAAATGAGTTTACAGGTGTTTTAACAGGAAAAGGATTAACTTATGGTGGTAGTCTTGCGCGTACGGAAGCGACAGGGTATGGTATGTGCTACTTTGTGGAAGAGATGTTAAAGGCAAAAGGCAATTCTTTTAAAGGTAAAACAGTCGTTATATCAGGATCAGGTAATGTTGCCATATACGGCACACAAAAAGCCACTGAGTTAGGTGGAAAAGTGGTTGCCTTAAGTGATTCAGGTGGGTATATCTATGATCCACTAGGTATTAATCTGGATACGGTTAAGCAGATTAAAGAAATAGAACGTAAACGTATCAGTGAGTATGTTAAGCATCATCCTCATGCTGAGTATCATGAAGGTTGTGCTGGCATATGGACAATAAAATGTGACATTGCATTACCTTCAGCGACACAAAATGAAATCGATGAAGTATCTGCCAAGATTCTTGTAGAAAATGGGTGTATCGCAGTTGGAGAAGGTGCTAATATGCCTTCAACACCGGAAGCGGTTGAAGTATTCTTGAACAATAAAGTGCTTTTTGGACCAGCCAAAGCAGCCAATGCAGGTGGCGTTGCTACATCTGCACTTGAAATGAGCCAAAACAGCATGCGTTACTCTTGGACTTTTGAAGAAGTGGATGCTAAACTACAACAAATTATGGCAGATATATACAAAAATGCCAGTGAAGCGGCAAAAGAATATGGTGCAGAAGACAACCTAGTCATCGGTGCCAATATCGCCGGATTCCTAAAAGTGGCTGAAGCAATGTATGCACAAGGCGTTATCTAGAGAAAAAAATAAAAAAAAGATTGAATTAAGAATAATAGAAGGACAAAAAGGTTGTGAAAAAAGCCTTTTTTCCTTCTATTTTATATATACGGATTACACTTCATGATGATGCTGATTTAAGTGCTCAAAACGAGAAGATAGAAAAACAGCGTTAATCTCACCACCTACCATAATTATAATGCTGATAAAATACAACCAAAGTATTAAGGCTATAAAACCGGTCAAGCTACCATATAAATAGGACAGACTCACGGAGTACTTTACATAGATTGAAAAAGCACTAGACGCTATAATAAGACCAAGGCTTGCAAATATGGATCCCGGAAGCACTTTGATAACACCCACCTGTACAGTTGGTGATAAGTTATACATAAACAAAAAGAAGACTAGAGAAAATATTGTGGGTATGGCAAATCTGAGAAGGTTTACAATGGGGCTAATAAACACTGGTAAATAAATATTGCTTTCCACAAAACTGTAAATGGTATTGCCAAATACAATCAGCAATAAAAAGAGTACAATTAATAGGATAAAGCCAAACGTATAGAAAAGTGCTAAGAAACGAAGTTTTAATAAAGATCGCGTTTCAGTAACATTGTAAGCTTTATTCAGCGCTTGAATGATAGCAAGAATACCTTGGGATGAAGCCCAAGCAGTCATAAGTAAAGCTGCCGGGATCACTTTTGAGGATCGGTTCACTTCAATATCTGTTGCAATAGCTTGAATGGTTTCAAATATAGAGGGTGGTAATATACTGATTAGATATTCTGTATTCTTAGGATCGTTAAACGATGTACTGGCCACAAAATCGGTAATCAGAATAATAAGGGGAAACAATGACAGCATCAAGAAAAGCGTAAGCATTGAGGCCCAAGCCATAATATCATCATCATTTATTTTTTTAAAGAGTTGCTTTAAATTTTCAAAAAAATCAGTCATAGGTCATCCTTCTTTGTAGGAATTATAATTTTATTATAACATGAATAAAACAAAAATCATAAAGTACGTAATATAAATATATGGTAAAATCAAGAAGAAAAGATGAAAAAAGAAAAGATGAAAAAGAAAGGCTCTAATGGTGACCTATGAAATGGGAAAAGTTAAACAAAGATACAGTTGCCTTTACCTTTGATACGTTAGAAGGTTTTGATACAAGTGTGTATGTAATAGAAAAAAAAGATCGTATTTATGTAATCGATACTTTTTGTGGACCTGAAGCCATGCTACCGATCATTGAAGCGTTTCCATCTATGAAAACAAAAGAAGTGGTAGTCATCAATACTCACTTTCACTGGGATCATATATGGGGTAATAATGCATTCAAAGATAAAGAAATTATTAGCCATCACTTATGTAAACAATTGATTATAGACCAATGGCATAGACAAATAAACGAGAACAGTAAATATCAAATGGGTGATGTTCAGATGATTGTGCCGAGTCATACATTTGTAGATAAATTAGAATGGGATGATGGTATGCTCCTTTTTCATTCGCCGGGTCATACGCGTGATAGTATATCCGTTTATGATCAAGAGACAGGCTTACTTATAGTCGGTGATAACTTGGAAATGCCTCTAATCTACGTTGAAGCTCAGGACTTGGAGGCATACGTAGCAACACTAATAAAATATAAAACCTTAAATCCTGAAAAAATTACGGCATCTCATACTTTACACATAGAAAAATATATGTTAGAAGAAACAATTCTATACCTGGAAGCGCTTAAGGTAGAAAAGTCCATTACTTTTAAGGATGAAAATAAGCAATTGATACATAAGACCAACTTAAAAAAAATAGGTAGATTGGATAATTAATAGATAATAATAATCATAATCAAAAAGCTTGTATAATTCAATCGTGCATGATATACTTATTTCAGATGCAATAGGAAACGCAATAGCAATAAAAAGGAGGAAATTTTATGTCATTTCAATTACCAGAGTTACCATATAGTTATGATGCATTAGAGCCACACTTTGATGCCATGACCATGGAAATTCATCATAGTAAACATCATGCGGCTTATACAAACAATCTCAATACGGCCTTAGAAGGTCAGGGGATAGATCAGACAATAGAAGAGATATTAGCGAGTCTTAATAACTTACCTGTAGATATTCAGACAGCTGTTCGAAATAATGGAGGTGGCTTCTATAACCACAGTTTATTCTGGAAAGGGCTTTCGCCGGATGGTGGAGGTAATCCAAGCGGTGCATTGGCAGAAGCCATTGAATCTACTTTTGGTTCCTTTGAAGCCATGAAAGAAGCCTTTAATAAAGCGGCAGCCACACGATTTGGTTCCGGCTGGGCATGGCTGACGGTATCAGGTGGAAAACTGGAAATCAGTTCAACCCCTAACCAAGACAGTCCAATTAGTGAAGGTAAGCAACCCATTATTATGTTAGATGTTTGGGAACATGCTTATTATCTGAAATATCAAAACAGACGACCGGATTATATCCAAGCGTTCTGGGAGATTGTCAACTGGGAAGAAGCCAATCGGAGATTTGAATCGTTTAAATAATATTTAGATTCTATAGTAGAAGGCAAGCGCTAGAGCGCTTGTCTTTTTTTTAAGAAGATTTCAATTAATCAAATGTAATAATCGTAGATATAACACACAGCTTTTCCTTGTTCTCAAGGAAAGTCATACTTTAGTATTTGGCCTTGAAGCGTAACAGAATAAGTCAAAGACCTTTCCTGTCGAACCGTTCAGAAATATGAGCAGAGCTCATAACGAAGCGAAGCTTCTTTTCTTGCCTTACACTTCGTACGGTCAGCAGAAAAGCTGTGTATCACATATACTCGGTAATAGATCGACATTTCGTCAAGAAAAAACACTGCTCAATCATCCTTCCATTTTACATCCGTGTAAAAATGAAGGACGTTCTACATCCCTGTAGAACTGTGATCGATCAGTGCTTTTTCTTTCCTCATTCGGTTTCGCTTTTATTTAGTGAGAATATTTATTTCGAAATCTCAATATTATTCTAAATAAGTCTTCAAGACATGATGCCGTAATTATACAGTCTGCGGAAGGGTTTTCATAAGATACCCTAAATAGTTATAAATACAACTAATTTCACTACCAACATCGACTATGAAGCTCCTGGAACTGTGTGTATGATTAGGCTCATAAGAAAGTAACCTCATGTATCTTGTCAGTCTTTAAGACAAGATACTAAAATGAAAACTTTCTTATGAAATTTGCAAGTCTGCATGGATGCAGACCGTCGACTTTTGGTGCATGGATGCACCAATTGGAGACCGTAATCATACATACAGTGGAGGGGTTTTCATAGGACCTATTTATAAGAAATTCTAAAAACCAAACCTACTCATACATACCCTTAATCATTTCCTGCAACTCATCATTAGCCAACCACTCATCAAACTCCATCATACGATCTACAATACCGTTAGGCGTCAATTCAATAATACGATTCGCCACAGTCTCGATAAACTTATGATCATGAGAAGAGAATAAAACATTACCTCGATAAGCAATTAGACCATCGTTAACAGCCGTAATAGACTCAAGATCCAAGTGGTTCGTAGGTTCATCAAGAACGATAACATTAGCACCGGAAAGCATCATACGAGATAACATACAACGAACTTTCTCACCACCTGAAAGAACATGGGCTTTTTTGAGAGCTTCTTCACCGGAAAATAACATCTTCCCTAAGAAACCACGTATATACGACTCGTCATCATCTTTTGAGTATTGGCGTAACCACTCAACCAAATTCAACTCAACACCATTAAAGAACTTACCATTGTCTTTTGGTAAATAAGCAGTGGTGGTCGTAACACCCCAAGTAAAAGTACCCTCATCAGGTTCAACCTCGCCCATAAGAATCTGGAACAAAGTCGTTCTTGCAATCTCATTATCACTTAAGAAAACAATCTTATCATCTTTGTTGACAATGAAAGTGACATTGTTTAAGACTTTGACACCATCAACGGTTTTACTAATTCCTTCAACACGAAGGATGTCTTTACCAACCTCACGGTCCGGAATGAATCCCACAAAAGGATATCTTCTGGAAGAAGGTTGAATATCTTCTATATTAATTTTATCCAACATTTTTTTACGAGAAGTGGCTTGTTTGGCTTTGGAAGCATTAGAACTAAAACGAGCGATGAAAGACTTAAGTTCAGCAATCTTATCCTCAGCCTTTTTATTTTGATCATTAATAAGTCTTAGCATCAGTTCACTAGATTCTTTCCAGAAATCATAGTTTCCTACATACATTCTAGCTTTACCAAAGTCAATATCTACAATATGTGTACACACATTATTAAGAAAATGTCGATCATGAGAAACAACAATAACAGTGTTAGCATAGTTGATTAAGAATTCTTCCAGCCACATGATGGATTTAAAATCCAAGTGGTTGGTAGGCTCATCCAGAAGTAGAATGTGTGGGTTGCCAAAAAGTGCTTGAGCCAAAAGAACCTTGACTTTTTGAGCACCCGTTAGATCCTTCATAAACTTGCTATGAAGATCCTTAGGAATATCAAGGCCGATTAGCAGTTTTTCAGCATCATACTCTGCTTCCCAACCGCCTAGCTCAGCAAATTCACCCTCTAATTCAGCAGACTTGATGCCATCTTCCTCGGTAAAATCTTCTTTTGCATAGAGAGCATCTTTTTCATGGATGATACTATAAAGCCGCTCATGCCCCATGATCACTGTATCCAGTACAGTATCTTCATCGTGGGCGTAATGGTCTTGCTTTAAAACAGCGATACGTTCGCCTTTGGTTATGGCGATATCACCTGTAGTTGCTTCAATATCACCGGAAAGTATTTTTAAAAAGGTGGATTTACCAGATCCATTTGCACCTATGACACCATAACAGTTGCCATGGGTGAATTTAAGGTTTATGTTTTTGAAAAGTTGTTTGTCGCTAAAGCTTAAACTCACGTTATCCGTTGTAATCATTGTAAATCCTCCAATTTCATTGCCTGTTATTAACTTACAAAAACGTACGACACACAGTGCCATACGTCATGTATCAAACCTCATATATCATATATCAATTAATATTAAATGTCAATCATGGAAGTGGTTGGTCCGTATCTCCGAAAGGGTTTGATGGCATCTCATCCAGTAATTGGGAATCGGGTTCATCAAAAATATCATCAAACTCAAACACTTCATCGTACTCAAAAGCATCTTGCCATTGATAGTAGCTGGTAATATCAAAGCGGTTGATAAGCTGATAATTTTCTTCTATATTATTAGGATTAGGAGGCAGTAGAGCCAGTGTTACTGTAATATGTTTTGGGTAGTCTTTATCTAATTGATGGGAGTCAAAATCGATATAGCTTGGTTTTAACTCATACCCGTTTCTTATATCACTTAAACTGTAATCGGCCATATACAAGGCCAAAGACTTATCTCCTTTTATTGCATAACTTAGGCGCTCCTTTAAGAGTTCCATGTAGATATAAGCGAATATCTGTTGTTCGGATAGAGGTTCCAAATTAAGATCACCGCTATAATCCAATATATAAGTATCCTCAGTCATATAATTGACTGCATCTTCTTGCACAATAAGTAAGATTTGATCAATTTCTCCGATCTTTTCTTCGACCAAACCTTCTAGGTTATAGTAGTCATGAAGCCAATCCTGTTTTTTTTCTGCTAAACGCTTATTGGAAAGTGAAGTCGTAAGTACAGCCAAACCAAAAACCATCATGACGACCATGAGTATGATGACCAGTATAGAACTGGAACCTTCTTGATGTTTGTATAAAGGATGTTTTATCATAAGCTTACTCCTTGTGTTTGAAATAGTGTTTTGTCGTGTAAGTCGTTATAATCTTATTAGTTGTTGTATCCATCATATGAGTAGATATTTGATAAAGACCGGAAATAGATCCGTCCTTCACCATGGACCAATTAAGCGTATAGTTGCCTTCATATGCAATAGGCTTAAATTCAAAGTCATAGAACAATTGACCTTGAATTTCTTTTGGTGTTTCACCAAGCCAGCGATACTCAGTTAAAAAGGTTTCGAGATGATCATATGTTTTCATAGTTTCCAATTGATTGATAATCAGAGTATTGGCTTCATCGGAAATCTTAGCTTGCTCATTTATGGTATAAGATAAAACAAAAAGTCTTAAGACAATCACACTTACAATACTCAAAAGAGCTATGGAGATGATGATTTCAATTAGTGTAAAGCCTTGTTCCCTGCTAAAAAGCTTTTTCATGACAGTTCATCTCCTTTTATTAATGTGCTCTTAAGGTAGCATACATCCGAGTTGGATTAACATCATCTATATCTTTAGAAAGTGTGGTAATAATCTGGCCTTTTAAGTCATCTTTAGTAAAATTAAGTTGTCCCTTGATATCGATGATTTTTGAACTTATTGTTAGATCTAAAGTGCCATCGGTGTAACACTCCCATAATGCATTTTCGTAGAAGAATATATAGGTGACTAAACCTTTTTCTAAGCCATGATGTGAAATCACTAATACATCCTGAGAAAATGGCATAAAACGATCTAAATAAATAGCGTCTTTTGTATCATTTTGTTTAATTTTCATATTAATATAGGATAGGGCTATCCGATTATTTTCAGCCAGCTCTTTGTCTCTAAGGATGGTTTTATAGGTTTGACTACCTTGATAGATTAGTACGGATATAGAGATGGCAAAAACAATCATTAAAAGGATGACCATAATGGATTCTACGGAGATATTAATCTTTCTTTTTGACATAGGTTCTCCTTTACTGGTCAATAGTAGGTCTAAGCTTGTCTAGGATTGTAATGTTCGGCATGATGTTAGAAGCAAAGATCTCGTAATCGTATATGTAATGCTCATGATCCAATATTAAACCGTAATGTTCTGATAAGTACTCAAGATCAGGGGGATAACTACCTTCTGAAGCGTAACACTGGATAACATATTTCATGACGGTATCTTCTAGAACGGATTTGTTCAGATTCACATAGGTCGCATCGTAGGATGAAAGGCGACCGACCAATAGGAAAATCATAATAAACACAAAGGGTAAAGTCATGATTTGAGCCCATATATTTAGCGTTGTACCACGTTTCACTTCATCACCATCCTATCCGATAGAGTCCATAATACTAACAATGGGTAAAATGACAGATATGAGCATAACCCCAACAATTAGAGAAAGTATGATGATCAAAATGGGTTCAATGACCGTCGTAAGTCTGTCTAACCTTGCATCTGTTTCTTTTTCCATAACCATGGCAGCTTTATCTAACATGGCATCCATATGTCCTGTGGTTTGAGCGACAGAAAAAAGTTTAATCAGTACCCATGGAAAAAGTTTTAAGTCTTCGATAATTTTATCAAGCGGCTTTCCGCTATTTAAATCCGATATAGCAATATCCATCTTAGATTCCACATATAAATTATTCATGATTGGCTTAATCATTTTTATGCCAATACTAATGCTGATGCCACTTCTTATAAGGACAGCTAGATTTCTTGCAAAACGTACAGCAGTCAAAGAAGCATAAATATCTTTAATGACAGGCAATTTAAACTTAAGTTTGTCTAAGAAGTACCGACCGTCTGGGGTACTTTTATAATAGAAGAAAAAACCAATAGCAATAAAAAGTATGGCAAAGAAAATTAGAATATAATCACCGATGAAAAAGCTCACGGACATGATACCTTTTGTTAATGTTGGCATCTCACCGCCCAAGGAAGTTAAGATCTCGTTAAACATAGGGAGAACTTGAAGGACGAGTAGTAAGATAACACCAAACATTAAAACGGAGAGTATAATAGGGTATGTGATAGCGGATTTAACTTTAACAGCAGCCTCAAGTTCTTTTTCATAAGCATCTGCAACCTGGTTTAAGGTACCGGTTAAGTCACCGCTTTTTTCACCGACATCAACCATATTGGTGATAAAAGGTGAGAAAGAAGCCTCGTGATCTTGAATAACATCTCCAAGTGGACGCCCGGACTTAATACCGGACAACATATCTTCTAAAACTATAATAAGACTCGGATGGTCAGATTTGTTTTTGATCATCTCAAGTCCTTCATACATAGAGACATCTGAATCGATGACCAGAGCCAGTTGACGTGTGAAAATTATGACTTCTTCTTTTGGTAATTTGTGTTTTGAGTTGGTCACGTGTTTTCTCCCCTTATAATAGAATTAAAATCATCTAAGTTAAAACATCAAAATAGGCATCAAACAACTGAATATCTTGGGCTCTTAATCGTGCTTCCTGATAGTCAATAATGTCATCTTGACAAAGTTGTACAAGATTCCGCTCGAGTGAACGCATACCCTGACTCATACCGTTTTGAATAAGGTTATTAATTTGGTATTGTTTACCTTCACGAATGAGGTTACGAACAGCAGGCGTTACAGCCATGATTTCACTGGCAAGAACAAGGCCTTTATGGTCCTTTCTTGGCACAAGTTGCTGTGAGATAACACCTTCCAGTACAGTAGCCAATTGACTCTTTACCTGATTTTGTTGTTCGGTGGGAAAAGCGTCTAAGATTCTATCAACAGCTTTTACAGCCCCATTGGTGTGCAAAGTAGATAGAACCAAGTGTCCGGTTTCAGCGGCAGTAAGGGCGATAGAGATGGTATCCATATCCCGCATCTCACCTAACATGATAACATCAGGATCTTCCCTTAAGGCTGATTTAAGTGCACCTGAAAATGAAAGGGCATCACAACCGATTTCTTTTTGAGTCACCATACTTTTCTCATGCTTGTGTAAGTATTCCACAGGGTCTTCGATGGTGGTAATATGATAATGGTAGCGTTCATTAATCATCTTAATCATACTGGCTAAAGTGGTGGATTTACCACTACCGGTTGAGCCGGTTATCAAAACAAGCCCTTTATTTTTCTCTAGAAAATCAGCTGCGATACCAGGTAGTCCAAGAGCTTCTAGATTGGGAATGACGAGAGGTAGGGAACGAATGGCAAGGGCAAAAGTTCCTCTTTGTAAATAAAAATTACATCGGAATCGACCTAGATCTCTTTTTGAATAAGACATATCTAATGTTTTCTTCTCATTCAAATCCGTTAGTTGTTTTTCACTAAGGTATAAACCGACAATTTGGCGCATCGTCTCAGGTTTTAAGACATCTGTATTTTCAATTGCTCTGAGCCTTGAATTAACACGAATGAGTGGTCTGCTACCTGCACATAGATGTAAATCCGTAGCATTGTACTTCATGGTCTCCACCAGCAAACGATCCATAAACTCGGCATAATTTTCCATGATTTTCTCCCTATGACTATGTTTATATTTTATATAATTAATGCTTTGACATTATTATACTCTTTGTTATAGTAATACGTCCAGTCGTTACAAGGTATTAGAATAAAAATCATGACTCTTATTACATAATGTGATATAATTATTCTAGAGGTGATAAAAATGACATCATTTGGTGATAATCTTAGAAGTATTAGAACACAGTTGAACATGAACCAAAAAGCCTTAGGCGATAGGTTAGGCGTAGGCCAAACGACTATAGCCAATTATGAAAAAGGTGTAAGATTTCCGACGGGAGAATTGCTAAAACGTATAGGTGAAGTACTGAACGTGTCCATTGATCAGTTAATGGGTCATCAGATTGTCAAAACAACCATTGAATCTGAAGCACTAGATATAAAAGCATTTAATGCAATACTAAAAAAACACCTTACTGAAGGCGATGAGCAAGAAGCACTGTATAAGATATGGCAGTTAAATCCATCTAAAGAAAACATTCTTATTATATATGAAGAGATATTGCAACAAGTCATGGTGGAAATTGGAGAAATGTGGGAAAGAGGCGAAATAAGTGTAGCGGTTGAACACTTTGCAACGCAGGTGGTACTTAAGATAATCTCTATGATGTCAACCATACCCCAAGAGGTCTCAAAAGGTAAGTACCGTGTTTTATGTATGTCTCTCAACTCTGAACCCCATACTGTTGGTATGAAAATGATCTCGGAGTGTTTTTCATTGTTAGGCATAACCTCTTATTATATTGGTACCAGTGTACCAACAGACAGTGTGATTAGGATGTTGAGAAATAAAAAAGTGGATATATTGGCGTTGTCGGCAACCATGTCCTATCATTTAGATGGCATGAAAAACCTGATAGAGGTCATTAAAAAGGACCCAGGTCTAAAATCCTTGAAAATTATTGTAGGCGGGCAGGCTTTCCAACATAATCAAGAGATATGGAATGATCTAGGCGCAGATGCTTATGCAAAAGACTATTTGTCATTAAAAACATGGCTTTCGGATGAAAAGTTTATTATTAGCTAGTGATCAGAAGGTGGTTGAACTGTTTGGGTGCATGAACCTAGATAGACGAATAGGCCATAACATGATAAAATATAGATAGAAAGAAAAGCAACGAAACAATTATCCGTCTTAAGAATCGGAAGGTGATAGTATGGCAGAAATCGGACAAGTAACAGAAGTTGTGGGTAACTTAGTCAGTGTGAAGTTGCAACGACATGATGCCTGTGACCATTGTAATGCATGTATGGCAGGGGTAGAAACAGAAGAAATGATACTTGAAGCGGAGAATCTTTGCCAAGCAGATGTAGGTGATTTAGTGGGCATTAGTTTAGAAGAAAGTAATTTTCTTTTAGCGGTCATTATCATGTACATTATACCACTTTTTGGCTTATTATTTGGCTTAGGTATAGGCTATGTCGTCGGCAATCAACTTGGTGTTAACGTGGAAATCATGAGTATTCTTTTTGGGTTTGCTTTTTTGGCAATGACATTTCTGGTCATTCGAAAAAATGAGGACAAGTTTCATACAAGAAAATTCAGACCGATAGCCAGTGATATCGTCAAAAAACATACGGACTAAACTTTTTTACCGACATATTGGTCGAAAAGTGTACTTAAAGAAAATAGAATCATCATGGCAACAGCTATGCTACCGGCTATTTGTAGCGTTTCAAAAAGGTGCTTGGCCACTAAATTGTAATCTTCTTCTATAACCGCATAAAGTGTTTTGTACATACCCATACCTGGAACCAAGGGTATGATACCTGGTATCTGGAATATGGTAACCGGTGATTTGCGTAATTTAGAAAAAAGATTGGCAAGTAGACTGACCAAAAAAGCGCCCACAAAACTAGCTGTAATAACGGAATAATTTGAATGGATGACCATTAAATAGCCCCACCAACCAACTGCGCCGACTAGTCCGGATATCAGCAGTTGGTTTTTTGATGTGTTAAATATGATGGCAAAAAAAATCGTAACAAAATAGGCAGCAATGACTTGAATCATCATAGGACGATACCTCCGTATAAGGAATTGAAGATGGAGAGGGCAATACCAACACCGGCAGTGATAGAAGCAGCCACGATGAAGGCATCTAATATTCTTGAAGCACCGGAGACGAGATCGCCATGAATGGTGTCGCGAACGGCATTAGTAATAGCAACACCTGGTACGAGGGGCATAATGGAACTGATGATAATAAGATCCAAGCTATGACCAAGACCTATAGCGTGGATGAAAAATAAAGCCACCCAGGAAGTCATAAAACTACCGATCAGATCAATAAAAAACTTGGAGACCCCTAGGTGTAGCATGGTTACTTGAAAGAGACCAAGTGCCAGCCCAGCGACTAAAGTGGCAAAAGCATCGTGAAGGGAACCACCAAGAACGATAGCGAACAAACCAGCAGCAAGGCCGATGGAAGCCACTATAAATTGCTTACTATAGGCTGGCTCATGAGCCGCTTTTAAAATTGAGTCATAAGCATCATTTAAGGATATGGAACGGTTGCAATAATCCCTGGAAATTGCATTTGCAAGTTCAATGCGATAAAGGTTTATACCTCTGTTATTCACACGTCGTATAACCGTCATGTGATCACGGTCTTCATCTTCTAATGTTGCAAAAATTCCCGTGGGTGTCACATAAGACTCAATCCCCTTATAATCAGAGGTTTTTAAGATACGGTTGATGGTGTCTTCTACACGATACGTCTCGGCACCATTTCTTAGCATAACTTCCCCTACAGCTAGAGAAAAGTTCATTAGTTTTTTTGAATCCATCATGCACCTCTTATTCTAATCACTATGAAAAATTTATATTTATTCATATGTATACATTATTAATTTTGAAACCAAAACCATTATTAAAGTATTGAAGTGTCTGAAATCATTTTACTATGAAGGGGTCAACTATGTCAAAAGCAGAATTCAATTCTGTATAAAATCAAAGTTTTATGATTTCATGATTCCATTCTAGAAAACCATATGATATAATACCACTAAATAATGGGTGAAAATCAAGGAACTATAATCAGGATAACTAAGTACATTCACGAATAATGGAGGAATAATCACATGTATTCATTTGATGAAGTAAGCAAAGCAGATCCTCAATTGGCAGAGGCCATGGAACTTGAGTTGAACAGACAAAGAAATAATATTGAGTTAATCGCGTCCGAGAATTTTGTATCTAAGGCCGTTATGGCAGCGATGGGTAGTCCTTTGACGAATAAATATGCAGAAGGGTATCCGGGTAGAAGGTACTACGGTGGATGTCAATTTGTTGATATGGCGGAAGAATTGGCTATCAGTCGGGCTAAGGAGATTTTTGGAGCGGATCATGCCAATGTTCAACCCCATTCAGGCGCTCAGGCTAATATGGCGGTATTCTTCGCTGTTTTGGATCCGGGTGATAAAGTTATGGGTATGAATCTATCTCATGGCGGCCACTTGACCCATGGAAGTCCAGTGAATATGTCAGGTAAACATTATAAAATCATACCATATGGTGTCAATAAGGAAGGCTTTATTGATTATGAAGCTTTAATGGCACTTGCTCTTGAAGAAAAGCCAAAGCTTATTATAGCCGGTGCCAGTGCATATGCAAGAACCATTGATTTTGCTAAATTCAGAGAAGTTGCAGATGCTGTAGATGCTTATCTTATGGTAGATATGGCCCATATAGCAGGCTTGGTTGCGGCTGGTCTACATCCAAATCCGGTTCCTTATGCTGACTTTGTTACCACAACCACCCATAAGACTTTAAGAGGTCCAAGAGGTGGTATGATTCTATGTAAAGAAAAATATGCCAAAATTATAGACAAAGCTATTTTCCCA
The DNA here is from genome assembly GCA_002841495.1 of Firmicutes bacterium HGW-Firmicutes-2. Classification (GTDB taxonomy): domain Bacteria; phylum Bacillota; class Clostridia; order Lachnospirales; family Vallitaleaceae; genus Petrocella. The sequence goes on from PGZV01000005.1 coordinate 252,026, forward strand.
GGTATACAAGGTGGACCATTAATGCACGTGATTGCTGCAAAAGCTGTTAACTTCAAAGAAGTTATGACAGAAGAATTCAAGAGTTATCAAAAGCAAGTGGTTAAGAATGCAGCAGCATTATCAGAAGCATTGGTCAAAAGAGGCTTTAATATTGTATCCGGTGGTACGGATAATCACTTGATGTTGGTGGATTTACAAAACATTACAATGACAGGAAAAGTAGCTGAGCATCTTTTAGATGAAGTAGGTGTAACCTGCAATAAGAATACAGTGCCTTATGATCCTGAAAGTCCCTTTGTCACAAGCGGTATACGTCTTGGTACCCCGGCAGTTACGACAAGAGGGATGACAGAGGCGGATATGGATGTCATTGCGGAGATTATTGAACTTACATTAAAAGATATTGAAAGTAATAGAGATAAGATTGTGAACATGGTAAAAGAACTTGTTGACAAATATCCGTTATACTAAATATTAGAAAATGATAATAAGTACGTCATTATAGATAATATAAGGCTGTCTCTTGTCGGAGACAGCCTTATATATTATCCTCTAACACAGACTGGGGTAGACCTTTATACAGCATTTTGCAAAGACATAGTAGTGGTTGACACTTGTGATAATTGTGAGATAATTAAAAGTGTAGGTTAACCAGATTTGGGGGCGATTATTAATGAAGGAATCAATCAAGATTTTGCTAATAAAGAATAAAAACCTGTTTAAAGAAGATATGGAATTATTTGATACCATGGTCAGCTTGGTAGATGACCTTGACCCAATCGATCATAGGGTTGTAAAATTGATAGAAGCATTTATATCAAAGTATCAGGATCAATATGGTAAAATTAATTCTTTGCTTTTGAGTGACTTGCTCGTTGAGGATGAAGAAGCTTCTATTTTCATGCAACTAGATAGAGAATGTTCAAGAGCCAATCGTTATCAGCAAAATTTAACAACATGTATGGTGCACATTAATCATGACCAAACTAAGGAAGCATCTATGAATAGTATGATGAACGTATTTGAAACTTCATTAAGAGATAGTTTGAGAAAGACAGATTGTGTAGGCTTATATAGAGTGGATAAGCTTTTGATTTTGTTACCGAACACTTTAAAAGATGATGCGATGTCGGTCATAAAGAAGTTGGAAGAGCAAATTCATAACATTGGTAAAGTTCATAACATAGAACTTGGTGAGGTCTTTTCGGTAACGGAGTTCATTAGATGGGAATCCTATGAGTTACTACTTAAACGCTTAGAATATGGCATATTAAGAGGTATTCAAAATAATAAAAAAATCACAACCATGTAAAGTAAAAAAGCCTCCTTTAATGTGAAGGGGGCTTTTTTAGATTAAACGAGGCATAGCCTCTTTGTTTTAACTCTTGAAAATTTCCTGTCGTAGACAATTTGCTAGCAAATTGTTTTAATAGCCGAGTATTTCACCTACTAGAACAACTTTTATTCGGTTTTCTTTACCTGAACGCCTTGTAATGACAATGTGTGAGCAAATACAGTCATCCACCTGACAATCGTGGCAGAATCCGGTTTTGGAGCAAGGCGTGTTTTTAGAAAGACGTTGGGTGTTGGGTGGCGCTGCAAAATTTTTAACCCGACTGATGGCTTCATCTAGATCTGTGGCAACTTTATTCATACCACAAATTACAATAACCTGTTTTGGACCATAAATAAGAGCGGCAACACGATTACCGTTACCATCGATGCTGACTAGATGACCGTCAAGAGACAGGGCATTTGAGCTCATGAGATAAGTGTCGCTATCAAATGCTTTAAGATAGATAGAGCGAACTTCTTCAGGTGATGTGGCTTGTCTTCTGTCTAAGAGTTCATAAGAACCTTGTGTAATCTCATCAAGTAGACCTAACTCTTCCAGTGTCATAGAACCGCCAAAAGACACTTTGCTCCCCTCTTCCATTAGAGACAAAGTAAGTTCGATGGCTTCAGCCTTTGTCTCGCAATAGTAACCCTTCATGTTCCTTCTTTCCAAATTTTGTATAATGGTATTGCTTTGCTGTCTGTAGAATTTTTTAACAGGTGTCATTGTAAGATCCTTTCTAACAATTATTTCATTATGGGGTAAAACTTCACTAAATCCACATATACCTATTACATTATAACCTTTGATGAGAACGAGGTAAACAGTGTGGAAAGAATATTTAATATACTTAGGAAGCATTATTCACAATAAATTCACATTTTTTTTGTTCGGAATATGGTATGATGTTAATATTGTGAAAGCTTTCACGAAAGGATGGCATAATGAAAAACATAATTGATCAAATATATGATACAGGTCAAGTGACCAGAGATGAACTTTTAGAATTATTGAATAAACTAGATGAAGGTAGTACAGCATATCTGCATGAGCGTGCTCATGAGAAAAGACTTTCTGTAAACGGAAATAAAGTGTTTATGAGAGGACTTATTGAATTTACCAATTATTGTAAAAGTAACTGTATGTATTGTGGTATAAGAAGAGAGAATAAGCATGCAGATCGTTACCGTTTGGATACAGAGACAATACTCGAATGTTGCAGAGAGGGTCATGAACTAGGTTATAGAACCTTTGTTTTACAAGGTGGTGAAGATCCATTTTATACGGATGATGATATCGTTAGTTTGATTAAAGCTATAAAATCCAATCATCCGGATTGTGCCATAACACTTTCCATAGGAGAGAAATCAAAAGAGAGTTATCAGCTCTATAAAGATGCAGGTGCAGACCGATATCTTCTTAGACATGAAACCAACACAAAAGCTTTATATGAGCGTCTACACCCGGATATGTCCTATGAAGCACGTATACAATGTCTATACGATCTTAAAGAAATTGGGTTTCAAGTGGGGGCAGGCTTCATGGTGGGCTTACCCGGACAAGAAAATGAAGACTATGTTAATGACTTACTCTTCCTCATGAAACTACAACCCCATATGGTGGGTATCGGGCCGTTTATTCCTCAACAGGATACACCTTTGGCTCATGCTTCCTCGGGTACTTTGGAGAAGACTTGCATCATGTTGTCTCTTGTTAGGCTATTGTTACCTAAGGTCTTGTTACCTGCAACCACGGCACTTGGTTCATTGGACAAAAAAGGTAGGGAAAGAGGACTTCAGGCTGGTGGTAATGTGGTTATGCCGAACTTATCACCAACGAATATAAGAGATAAGTATCTCTTATACGATGGCAAAATTTGTACCGGTGATGAAGCCGCACATTGTAGAGGGTGTATTGAAAGACGTATCCAATCTGTAGGATTTGAAGTGGACATGTCAAGAGGTGACCATGTAGATAGTCTCACCCAGAAATAGGAACCATTTCCATATTGTAACAGGATAAAGCTTTCCAGTGATGGTGTTAACGTGGTACAATATAGATAAGTCTAATAACAGCAGATAATATTTATGCATTAGGTCTCTTTCAGTCTGAGGAAGTGATTTTATGGGGCGCTGGGTTCCGGAATTCTCTAAAAAAAAGACCATACTAATATCAACATTAATGGGCTTAGGTGCTTTGTTAATATTGGCATTCATTGTTCAAAATTATCATGAAAAGAAACTGCAAGATGAGATACTAGAAACCACTAAAAGTTATATGGTTTTTCAGACGGATTTAGAAAAAAGAGTCTATTCTAATATATATTTGTTAAACGGTTATGTAGCCTACCTCAAAATAGAATGTGGCTTAGACTGGCGTCAATCACCAAGGTATTTAGCAACTTTGATTGAAGACCAAGAAGTATACATCCGAAATATAGCGACTGTGAAGGATACCACTATCGTTAATAATTTTCCCCTTGAAGGGAATGAGAACACTATTGGTGTGGACCTTGCAACGATTGAAAGTCAGAAAGAAATGGTTCTTAAAACAAAGAATGAATTAATGACAACGTTTCAAGGACCTCTACCCTTGGTGCAAGGTGGCGATGGATTTGTCGTTAGAGTACCAGTGGTAAGAGAAGATTCCGGCTACTGGGGTCAAGTGAGCATTGTCTTAGAAGGTGAACGCATCTATGAAGCAATAGATGAGATTGCAGAAAAAACATCTCTGAATATTCGCGTATATAACACCTATGAGGATTCTTTTTATATCTATGATGAAAAACCGATGAAGAATCCTTTGAGCTTTGTGATTAGCCCAACGCTAATGAACTGGAAGGTGGAGGTGGCGCCAATCGATGGTTGGAGTCATCTTGGGACGACTCATATCCTATTAGGATTATTATGTTTCTTAACGTCTATAATAATTGGTTTAATATCTTATTATTCCTTGAAAGCCAATTACAGATTTAAGCATAACTCCATACATGACAGCCTTACGGGGTTGCTGAACCGACACTTTCTAAATGACTATCAGAAGTTGATTTTTTCGTCAGCCGAAAGAAGAAGTGCCATGGTTGGGTTATTGCTTTTGGACTTAGATAGTTTCAAGAGTATTAATGATACCTATGGCCATAGTGTTGGTGATGAAGTGTTAATTGAAACGGCCAGGATTCTAAAAAAAGTCGTTCGAACCAATGAAGCCGTCTTTCGTATTGGCGGAGACGAATTCTTAATTATCTTTCCAATGATTGAAAATGCTTTGGCACTTAAGAATGCCGGCAAAAGGATTATGGAAATGTTTCATGATGAATTCAGAATCAAAAACCAAGACATTTGGATTGCTTCTAGTATTGGTATGAGTATTTATCCTCTCGATGGTAAAGATTTTGAAGAAGTACTACATATTGCGGATAAAAATATGTACGAGCATAAAAAATCCAAAAATTATAACATGTAAAACTTATGTAAAACTATACAAAATCTTATTTTTTAGGTTGACTTGAGTCTGATAACTGTTTATGATTGGACTATTAAAGAGACGAAATATAGAAACTAAATAGTGAAGTTTGCATAAGGAGTGAAGCTCATGAAAAAAGTAGCGTTTGTTTGTATACACAATTCTTGTAGGTCACAGATGGCTGAAGGTTTCGGCAAAAAAATCGGTGCAGATATATTTGAATCCTATTCAGCGGGTACAGAACATTACCATGAAGTTAAGCCGGGTGCTGTAACGGTAATGGAAGAAATTGGTATTGATATGAGTAATCATAAACCAAAACTCTTATCGGATATCCCAGATAATATAGACATACTTATAACGATGGGGTGTGGTGTTGAGTGTCCTTATCTGCCATGTAGTCACAGAGAAGATTGGGGACTTGAAGACCCTTCCGGTGGACCCATTGAAGGATTTAGAAATACAAGAGATTTAATTGAACAAAAAGTACTAGATTTAAAAGAACGTATTGAAAAAGGTATCATATAACGCCTTGGAACCAAAGTCATTTACTAAAGTGATTATTAAATTACCCGTATAAATTTTATTAAAATATAATATTTCTAAGATAAATGTTAGGTTGATTATTGCCTAGCATTTGTTTTTTGTATTCTTATTTCAGCCATTCTATTTGTACCACCTCGTGGGCTGTGATATAATTCTGTAAAGTGGGAATGAGCAAAAAAGTATGTTTGAAATGAGGAACACAATATGGGTAAAGAACTGATCATAGCAGAAAAGCCTTCTGTAGCAAGAGATATAGCCGCAGTACTGGGATGTACATCAAAAAGAGATGGGTTTATAGAAGGACAAGATTATATTATCACCTGGGCCATTGGTCATCTGATTACTCTTGCTGAGCCAGAAGATTATCATGAGAAGTACAAAAAATGGGCATATCAGACATTACCAATTATACCTGAAACCATACAAATCAAGCCCTATGAAAAAACCGTCAAACAGCTAAAAATCATCACACAACTGGTAAACAGAAATGATGTGGCGTCACTTATTTGTGCTACGGACAGTGGACGTGAAGGGGAATTGATTTTCAGATACATCTATAGTTATACCAAATCTCAAAAACCATTTAAAAGATTATGGATTTCTTCTATGACAGATGAGGCCATTAAAGAAGGCTTTGCCAAACTTAAAGACGGAAAAGCCTATGATCATTTGTACCATTCGGCCAAATGTAGGTCAGAGTCGGACTGGTTGGTGGGTATTAATGCTACAAGAGCCTATACCACAAAAAATGACGTACTACTTAGTATAGGTAGGGTACAAACGCCCACTTTGGCACTCATTGTCAACCGCTATAAAGAAATTGAAGAGTTTGTGCCACAGGATTACTTTGAAGTACAAGCCGATTATGGTCCATTCAAAGGCATCTGGTTTGAAGATAAAATCAGTGAGACCAAAATCTTGAAAAAAGAAACAGCTGAAGCGATAGCAGAAAGAATCGTGGGTGAAAAAGGCGTTGTCACCAAAGTCACGCATAAGAAAAATAAGTTGTTGCCGCCTTTACTCTATGACTTGACAGAGTTACAACGAGATGGCAACCGGTATTATGGATTTACCGCTCAAACAGTATTAACCATTGCTCAAAGTCTTTATGAACGTAGCAAGATGATAACATACCCCAGAACAGACAGTCGGTACTTAAGTGATGATATGAAAGATCAAGTTGTAAAAACATTACATAAGATTAACGTCGAGCCCTATAACAAAGCCCTTATACCGGTGTTGGCCAAGGAGATTAAATTCTCAAAAAGAATCATTGATAACACCAAAATCACAGACCATCATGCTATCATACCGACTAATGTGACACCGAATCTAAAAAGTCTTTCCGCCGATCAACAAAAAATATATAACCTCATTGTAAAACGCTTTATAGCGGTTTTTTATGAGGATCATTTGTTTAACTCGACAGAAATGATAATCCATGTGGCAGAAGACAGCTTTGTTTCCAAAGGCAAAGTTATTACACAAAATGGTTGGAAAAGTTTATATAAGAGTGATAAGGACAATAATGATGTTGAACTGCCGGATCTTAAGAAAAAAGATGAAGTGGATGTTGTTGGTGGTGAAGTGCTCATTAAGAAAACATCACCGCCAAAACACTATAATGAAGCCACACTCCTAAGTGCCATGGAGAATGCAGGACGATTTATTGAAGAGGATGAACTAAAGGAACAGTTGAAAGAATCCGGATTCGGCACACCTGCAACACGCGCAGGCATTATTGAGAGACTGATTCAGGTCAAATATATAACCAGAAAAGGTAAATCCATATACCCAACACCTAAAGGCATTAAGCTTATCGAGATTGTTCCTGACGAGCTAAAATCACCTATTACAACTGGAAAATGGGAAAAAGGTTTAACGAAAATTGCAAAAGGCGAGCTTGAGCCGGACAAATTCATGAACAGCATTCATAAATTTGTCATCTATTTGGTAGGATCTGCGAATAAAACCAGTGGTAAGGTCGTCTTTGAACAAGACAAAAGCAAGAGGAATAATAACTACACGCCTAAAGGTCCCATACTAGGAGCATGTCCTCTATGTGATGACGGTAAAATCAGTGAAAATTCCAAATCTTTCTACTGTTCCAATTGGCGCAACGGTTGTAAAATGACCCTATGGAAAAATACATTAGAAAAATATGGCAAGATATTAGAGCCCGCTACTGTGGAACAACTCTTAAAAGACAAAGCAATCAAGCCTTATTATTTAACTTTGCCTCAAACAGGAGAAAAGAAAAGCGCGACCCTAGTATTAAACGACCAAGGCGAAATTATATTGCAGAATATGCATCCGATAAGTGAGGATGAGAAAAAATGATGATCAAAGATTATATAAAAGAACAAGTATTGCTTATGGATGGCGCAATGGGGACCTACTTTGCTGAGTTGACAGAGGGTCATTATACCTTATCTGAGCCGGCCAATATAAGCAAACCGGGATTAATACTGGACATACATAAAGCCTACATAGAAGCAGGGGCCAAACTCATTAGGACCAACACCTTTGCGGCCAATCCTTATACATTATATAGAAGTTTTGATGAAGTCAAAAAAATCATTATGGCCGGCATAGATATAGCCAATGAAGCTGTAAAAGGCAGAGATTGCTATGTTGCTTATAGCATAGGCCCCATTGGTGAACCTTATGATATTGAAGATTATGAGATTGAATCCACCTACAGGAAGCTTATTGATATCGGTTTATTGAAGAATGTTAAAATCATACTTCTAGAAACCTTCAGCAGAATCGATCAAGTGAACCAACTGGTTGAATACATCCATGAGCATGGGCCTAATATACAGATCATGACCAACTTTACCGTGAATCAACATGGTTACACCAAAGTCGGTGTGAACAAAGAAAAAATCATACAGCAAACAAGACAACAGGATTTGGTAGCAACTTATGGTTTTAATTGTGGTATAGGTGCCAGCCATTTATTAAGCTTGATCAAAACCTTGGACTTTGATCCAAGTAAAATGGTGGCAGTACCTAATGCCGGCTATCCGGATCAACAACTTGAAAGAATGGTGTATCAAAGTAATGCAGACTACTTTGCAGATACCATGATTAAAATTTGTGAAGAAGGGGTTAGAATCGTTGGTGGTTGTTGTGGCACAACACCGGAGCATATTAGGAAAATAAGAGAACGGTTGAATACCTTTGATTTTAGTGAGATCAAATCCATCAGCAGAATGAAAAGAAAATCGCTGCCTTTGACGCCTTTGCACAATGCTTTTAGGGAGAAGTTGGAGAACAATCAATTTGTGGTTGCGGTTGAACTTGATCCACCCTTTAAGATGGATATGTCTTTAATTATATCCTCAGCCCATTTATTAAAAGAGGTGGGTGTCGATATCATTACCTTTGCGGATTCACCACTTGGAAGAACAAGAGCAGATGCACTTCTGGTTGCAGCTAAGATTAAGCAATTAACAGGTATGGAAGTGCTGCCTCATGTGTGTTTAAGGGATAAAAATTTAATAGCACTACGTGGTGGTCTAGTGGGTGCCCATTTGTCAGACATTAGGAATATTCTAATTGTAACAGGAGATCCCATACCCAGTGACGACAGAGATGAGGTGAAAAGTGTTTTTAATATGAATGCCATATCTTTCATGCAATATGTAACTGAAATTAATTCTGAATTAGACCTGGATACCTTTTATATAGGGGGTGCACTAAACCCTTATACTCAGAATATGGAAGTTACTCTCGAACGGGTTTTGAAGAAAAAGGAAGCAGGTGCTTCTTACTTATTGACCCAACCTGTCTATAACGACGCGGGTATTGAAGCCATAAAAAAAGTTAGAGAAAAAACAGGTATGAAAATCTTAGGCGGTATTATGCCCTTGGTCAGTTTACGAAATGCTCGGTTCTTACATTATGAATTCCCCGGCATTCTAATTCCGGATGATGTAATGGCGAAGTTTAAAGAAACGATGACTAAAGATGAGGCAGAAAAGGTGGGCGTCGAACTTGCTGTGGCCCTTGCAACAAAGATGAAGCCTCATGTTGATGGTTTGTATTTTATGACACCCTTTAATCGAGCAACGATGATAGAGAAGATCATAAAAAGGTTGGATGTGCTATAAGGGCATTTTCACTTATAAGGATAAAGACAATTAAAGTATGGATGGTCATGGACCTTTAACTTGTGTAATGGTACAATACTATTAAAGCCTTAACCTATTTTATAAAAAACAACAAAAACAACCTATAACAACAGAGGTGACTTATGTTTTCAATAATAGTAAAAAACTTGCTGGGATACGATTTAATCATACTTCTATTAGCCTTGTTTAATGGTTTTGTCATCTATCCAAGGGCTGCTAAAGCATGTGAAGATCTGAAGAATCACTTACAACCCACCATCTATATACCCATTTCCGTTTTTTTAAGAGATATGAAAGGCAATCATAAAGCCATCAACCTTCATGAGATCAAAAAACTTCGGGATCAAGAAGTTTTGTATATGAATATTCTATCCACCATTCATTCTGTATTTCCACTACTGGGTATATTAGGTACCATAATAGCTTTACTTGGTATGGTGGATTTAGAAGGCGGCGGTGTCATCCTTAATTTCACAACCGCATTAACATCTACATTTTGGGGTTTGGTTTTTGCCATTGGGTTTAAAGGCATCAATACAACATTATTATCTAAAAGTGAATTAAACAGCGAAGATTTTGAGCTGTTAATTAAGCGGATTGATTCGATCAATGAGCGTGGTGACTTTAATGAAGAGGCATAGGGAGAACACCATCGACATGACACCGCTCCTTGATGTGGTGTTCATATTATTATTTGCCTTAATCATGAATGTGACCGTTGCCCAAGCTGAAGATGAAGCGGTTATAACCAATCAGGGTGCTGAAATAGTAGCACTGGAACAGGAAATAACACTACTGGAAAGTCAGAAGATCAGCTTGGAAGAAGAACTAGTCATTAAAGAAGAACAGGTTCGAAATAGAGAAGAGCAGTTAAGTGGTTTGTCAGAAGCACTTGAAAATCTGGTGAACAAGGATATTCAGAATCTTGAAGACCCACAAACCATCAAGTCATTAGAAGCCATGCTTGAAGAAGGCGATTTGGTGGATACTTGGTTAAAGTACCAACAGGTGGCGGACAAGTACTTATTTGTTGAGATTAAGATCACGAATGATAAGGGCCGAACCTATTTAAATGACGTATATACAGGCATTAACATCGATCAATCGGATGTCATTGACAGAGATGTTCGAAGTGAGAAAGTTGCGAGTCTTTCAAGCTATATGCTTAATTGGTTGGACCATAGACAAGGTGGTTACAGTTTTGTATTTGTTACAGTGGTTTCAGAAGATAAAGTAACACGTGCGGCGAACAATGTGCTACAAGATGCCTTAAACAGACTTCAGTTAAGTTTTAACAAAGATTATTATATGATCAACAAATATATCCGTTACGAGTGAATGCGCCCTTAGAAAAGCCAGGAGGATACATATGGACCAAAACGAGAAAGCCATTAGAAAAGACGAAAGAAAAAAACAAAGACGTAGAAAATGGTCTAAGAAGTTATTATTTATTTTACTCATAATCATCATTGTCCTATTGATACTTGTTGGAAATGGTTACTTAGGTATCAGCCCCTTTAAATTCTACGGGGATGGTGATGGGCCTATGAAGATTACATATGAGTCTGATGAGACAGAAGAAGAAACAAACCTACAAACCATAGAAATAATTGTAAACGGATCAGAATTTCTATACGAAGATAAAGCCTATAATATTGAAGATATTAAAGTACAGATTCAAGGAATTTTAGTGGATGGTGGTGAAGTGACTTTAATCGATCGGTTTGCAACAAGTCTGGATTTTGATGCATTGGTGAAATGGTTGGATGAAGAAAATATTAAATATAATATCACGGAAGACTATGAGCAATAATAAAGGGATTCATGAAAAGCGTTAAAAGAGTAACGAATTAAAGTGAAAAATCAAGGTTGAATAAACTATTGACAAGGCGCAACAATCTTGATACAATAAGTGAAACAAAAATGAATTGTCAGACAAATGCAATGACGGAGCAATGGTTATTTCATCGTAGGTTTAGAGAGTCGATGGTTGGTGAAAATCGATACTACAGTTCTATCCAAATCACTCTTGAGCTTTTTCGCAGAACGATCAGTAAGTGAAAACGGTAAGCCCCGTTACAGGCTGGGATTTGATAGAATCTATTAAGTGGCCGGTAAAATGGCAACTAGGGTGGTACCGCGTGAGTGTTCACGTCCCTACAGTATACTGTAGGGACGTTTTTTATTTGAAAACGTAGCAAAGCCATATGGTAAAAGCAAAAAGCATGTGATATAATAGCATTATTTAGCACATTAATACGCTAAACAAGAATGCAATAATGAACTTTATTAGGTATGGCATCTAATACCTGACTATAAAAGGAGGAATTCGAATGAGTAGACATGTATTATCAGTATTGGTGAGTAACCATTCAGGTGTTTTAAGTCGAGTGGCAGGGTTGTTCAGTCGAAGAGGCTTTAACATTGACAGCTTGTCTGTAGGAGAAACGGAACATCCTGAGATATCAAGGATGACATTAGTTGCCCATGGGGACGATTTAATTATAGACCAGATCACGAAGCAATTGGACAAACTTCATGATGTTTTATACATTAAAGAATTGAACGCTGAATTTTCTGTATATAAGGAATTAGCCCTTGTAAAAGTAAAAGCGGAAAGCAAGACGAGAATTGAAATCATCGGTATCATTGACATGTTTGAAGGTGAAATTATTGACGCAGCAACAGAAGCCATAACAGTTGAGATTACAGGTGACACATCTGAAATTAATACGTTCATTAATTTACTTGAACCTTATGGTATTAAGGAATTAACAAGAACTGGATTAATAGCATTGCAAAAAGGTAACCATGAAATCAAAGATGACATTAAATAAATAGAATGAGCGTATACCTAGGTGTTAAACGCTTCGATATTAATGGAGGAATTTAAAATGGCAAAAATGTTTTATGAATCGGACTGTAATCTATCCTTGTTAGACGGGAAAACAGTAGCTGTAATTGGTTATGGGTCACAAGGTCATGCTCATGCCCGTAATCTAAAAGACTCAGGTGTCAATGTTGTGGTTGGTTTGTACGAAGGCAGCAAATCTTGGGCGGTTGCAGAGAAAGACGGATTAAAAGTGGCAACCGCAGCAGATGCGACAAAAGAAGCAGACGTGATTATGATCTTATTACCGGATGAAAAACAAGGTGATGTCTATAAACAAGACATAGCGCCAAATCTTGAAGCAGGTAATGCTTTGGTATTTGCACATGGTTTTAACATTCACTACGGACAAGTTGTACCACCTGAAGATGTTGACGTATTTATGGTTGCACCAAAAGGTCCTGGACATACAGTAAGATATCAATATGAAGAAGGTAAAGGCGTACCTTGTTTAGTTGCGATTCACCAAGATGCTACTGGCAATGCCGAGGCAAGAGCATTAGCCTATGCAGCAGGAATTGGTGGTGCTAGAGCCGGAATTCTTGAGACCACTTTTAAAGAAGAAACAGAAACAGATCTTTTTGGTGAGCAGGCCGTACTATGTGGTGGTGTGTCTGAACTGATGAAAGCCGGATTTGAGACATTGGTAGAAGCCGGATATCAGCCTGAAAGCGCTTATTTTGAATGTGTACATGAAATGAAGCTGATTATTGACCTTGTTAATAAAGGCGGATTAAGTTTTATGAGATACTCCATCTCAGATACAGCAGAATTTGGAGATTACTCTATAGGAAAACGTATCATTACAGATGAAACAAAGAAAGAAATGAAAAAAGTGCTTGGTGAGATTCAAGATGGTACTTTTGCTCAACGATGGATTCTGGAAAACAAAGCAAACAGACCGGCTTTTAATTCAAGAAGAAGAATCGAATCTGAACTTCAGATAGAAGTAGTTGGCGCTGAGCTTAGAAAAATGATGAGCTGGATGAAATAAGTAATCCTAAATTAAGTGATCTTATTTATGTATGAGGGAATCTGATAATCACGACCTATGTGGTTATCAGATTTTTATAAAAACCGATACCCAACAAAGCTTGGAGGTATGGCAATGATGATAGAAATATATGATTCAACCTTAAGAGACGGCGCTCAAAGTGAGGGAATCTCTTTTTCGGTCAATGACAAACTGAAGATTGTAAAAGCATTAGATGATATGGGTATACCATTTATTGAAGCAGGGAATCCGGGATCCAATCCAAAAGATTTGGAGTTTTTTCAGGAAATAAAGAACTTAGAATTTAAACATTCGGCAATTGTTGCATTTGGATCGACAAGAAGACGTGATATAAAAGTGGAAGATGATGCGAATGTTCAATCCATGTTAGCAGCCGGCACCAAACACATCGCGATTTTTGGAAAAAGTTGGGATTTTCATGTGACTGATATAATTAATACAACCTTAGATGAAAACTTAAGAATGATTGAAGAGACCATTCGTTTTATGATAGAACAAGGTAAAGAAGTGACCTATGATGCTGAGCATTTTTATGATGGTTACAAGAATAATGAAGACTATGCCCTAAAAACCTTGGAAGCAGCGCGTAAAGGCGGTGCCAAAAGACTCATTCTTTGTGATACCAATGGTGGGTCCCTACCTTCAGAAATCTATAACATCACAAAAAAAGTGGGTGAAACATTTAAAGATACCATGATTGGGATACATGCTCATAACGACAGTGGTTTGGCAGTAGCCAACTCCTTAATGGCAGTAGAAGCAGGGGCTATCCAGATTCAAGGAACTTTTGTAGGTTTTGGCGAAAGATGCGGTAACGCTAACCTCTCAACGATTATTCCTAATCTGGAACTTAAGATGGATAAGAAGTGTATCTTAGAAGGTGAACTTGAGAATCTCATGTCATCTGCAAAACTGATATCTGAAATTGCCAATATTACGCCGGATGAGCAAGCACCTTTTATTGGGAGAAAAGCATTTACCCACAAAGGTGGTATGCATATAGATGGCGTCAATAAGAATTCAAAGAGTTTTGAGCATATTGATCCTAGTCTTGTAGGAAATGCAAGAAGATTTTTAATGTCAGAAGTAGCAGGTCGAAGCTCTATACTTAAGAAAATTCAAAAAATAGCACCAGATATACAAAAAGATTCCCCTGAAACTGGAGTCATTATGAATAAGCTCAAAGAACTTGAACATGAGGGTTATCAATTCGAAGGCGCAGAGAGCACGTTTGAGTTGGTCATTCGCAAGCACCTTGGCAAGTACAAGCCATTCTTTGAACTGGAGAATTTCAAAACCATGGGCGAGCGTCCGGATGCAAGCAGCATATTTAGTGCTTATGCTATGGTGAAAGTCAATGTAGAAGGTCAATCCAAAATGGTTGCTGCAGAAGGTGATGGACCGGTCAATGCCCTAGATAAAGCCCTAAGAGAGGCCTTAGAGGATTTTTACCCTGAACTTAAGAAGGTCCATCTTATTGACTATAAAGTTAGGGTTCTTGACGGAAAAGAAGCCAGTGCAGCGAAAGTAAGAGTACTCATTACTTCCACAGACGGTACAAGAGACTGGACAACAGTAGGCGTCTCAACAGATATTGTACAAGCAAGTCTTATTGCCATGGTGGATTCTATAGAGATTAAATTACTCAAAGACATTGAAGAAAAAATGAAAGCATATATGTAGAAGGAGATCGATATGAACTATAACATAGCAGTAATTAAGGGAGACGGCATTGGGCCGGACATAGTTGACCAAGCGTTATTGGTGCTGGATCAAGTAGGTGAGAAGTTTGGACATACATTTAAATACACAGAGGTATTAGCAGGTGGTGCTGCCATCGATGCGGTTGGTCACTCTCTGCCTGATGAAACGGTAACAGTATGTAAAGCTTCAGATGCTGTTATTTTAGGTGCTGTAGGTGGACCTAAATGGGACAGCCTTACTAGCGGAGACCGTCCTGAAAAGGCACTACTGGGCTTAAGAGCCTTACTTGGCTTGTTTGCCAATATTAGACCGGCAATTATGTACAATGAATTAAGAGACGCTTGCCCATTAAAAGATAGAATCATCGGTGAAGACGGCATTGATATCGTGGTTGTACGTGAACTCACAGGCGGCATTTATTTTGGTGAACGTGGTCATGGTTTTGGTGATATGGGCGAGTATATGTATGATACGATGAAGTATTCTGAAAAAGAAGTTGAAAGAATTGCTATACGCGCTTTTGAGATTGCAAGGAAAAGAAATAAAAAGGTAACAAGTGTGGATAAAGCCAATGTTTTAGATAATTCCAAGCTTTGGAGAAAAGTCGTTGAAAAAGTAGCCCTTGATTATCCTGATATTGAGTTGAACCATTTATATGTAGATAATGCAGCGATGCAGTTGGTCATTAATCCCAAGCAATTTGATGTTATTGTAACAGGTAACATGTTTGGTGATATCTTATCGGATGAAGCAAGTATGATTACTGGGTCAATCGGTATGCTACCATCGGCAAGTCTTGGAGAAAGTGGTGTGGGTATGTATGAACCCATTCATGGTTCAGCACCGGATATTGCAGGACAAGATAAAGCCAACCCTATAGCAACGGTTTTATCTATAGCCATGATGCTTAGGTACTCTTTTAATCTTGAAACGGAAGCAGATGCAGTAGAACGTGCAGTAGCTAAAGTGCTTGAAGCCGGTAATAGAACCGGAGATATCATGAGTGACGGCTGTACACTGGTAGGTACCAAGAAAATGGGCGCATTACTTCTTGAGCACTTATAAACTTGCAAGACATAGTAATTAAGACTATAATGGAAATGATAACCAATATCAATAAATAGTCTTTATACAATAATTTGAGTACCACGATAATTATTCATATAAATTTTGAGAGGCATGGTGGAAAAATGAGAAGTGATCAAGTAAAAGGTGGCATTGAACGTGCACCACACAGATCCCTGTTTAAGGCTATGGGTTATACGAATGAAGAAATAAGCAGACCTTTAATCGGTATCGTTAACTCACAAAACGACATCGTACCGGGTCATATACATTTAGATACAATTGCAGATGCAGCAAAAACCGGTGTATTGATATCCGGTGGAACACCTTTGGAATTTTCCACCATCGCTGTTTGTGATGGTATTGCCATGGGTCACGGTGGCATGCATTATTCTTTGTCTTCAAGAGAATTGATTGCAGATACTATTGAAACCATGGCTATGGCTCACGGTTTAGATGCATTGGTATTCATACCAAATTGTGATAAAGTTGTTCCGGCTATGTTGATGGCAGCAGCTAGGATCAATGTACCGGCTGTATTTGTAAGTGGCGGACCCATGTTGTCCGTTGAAAAAGATGGTAAATACATCGACCTGAACTCCGTATTTGAAGCAGTCGGTTCTTATAAAGCAGGTACAATGACGGAAGAAGAAGTCTATGCTTGTGAAGATTCTGCTTGCCCTACTTGTGGGTCTTGTTCTGGTATGTTCACAGCTAACAGTATGAATTGTTTAACAGAAGCCATAGGAATGGGCCTTCCCGGAAACGGAACTGTACCTGCGGTATATGCAGAACGTATAAGGTTGGCCAAACAAGCGGGCATACAAGTTATGGAAATGTTAGAAAAGAATATTAAGCCAAGGGATATTATGTCACCAAAAGCTTTTGAAAATGCTTTAACCGTAGATATGGCTCTTGGATGCAGTACCAACACGATGCTTCATTTGCCGGCAATTGCACATGAGGCAGGTGTAGAGCTTAGCCTTGAGATGGCCAATGTTATCAGTGCAAAAACACCAAATTTGTGTAAATTGGCACCGGCAGGTCCCCATCATATACAAGACTTATACAACGCCGGAGGTATTCAGGCAGTCATTAAGGAACTGGACAGTATTGGCCTTATTCATACAGATTTGCCAACAGTTAATGGCCGTACAGTCGAAGAAAATATCATGCGGGTGGTCAACCGTGATCCTAAGGTTATACGTCCTGCTAATGATCCATATAGTCCCACAGGTGGTATTGCCGTTTTAAAGGGCAACTTAGCACCGGATGGTTGTGTGGTCAAAAAATCAGCGGTATCACCTGAGATGTTGGTTCATAGTGGACCGGCAAGAGTTTTTGATTCAGAGGATGATGCCATAGCAGCCATCTATGCAGGTGATATTGTAGCCGGCGATGTGGTGGTGATACGTTATGAAGGTCCAAAAGGTGGCCCTGGTATGAGGGAAATGCTAGCACCAACATCCGCACTTGCGGGTATGCAATTGGATAAAAAAGTAGCTTTGATGACAGACGGCCGATTTAGCGGTGCAACAAAAGGTGCAGCGATTGGTCATATTTCACCTGAGGCAGCAGAAGGTGGTAACATAGGTCTGGTCAAAGAAGGTGACTTAATTAAGATAGATATACCGGCTGGAACGATAGAATTAGATGTAACCGATCAGGAATTAGAAGAACGCAGAAAAACATTTGTACCAAAGGCGCCCAAGATTACAACAGGTTACGTGGCAAGATATGCAAGACTTGTCACTTCAGCAAGTACGGGTGCGATTTTAAAATAGGAGGTATACTATGGAATTAACAGGCTCACAAATCTTGATGGAATGTTTAAAAGAGCAAGGTGTAGATACAGTGTTCGGTTTCCCAGGCGGAGCTGTATTATATATTTATGACGAGCTTTTTAGACAAAAAGATAATTTTACACATATACTAACATCCCATGAACAGGGTGCATCCCATGCAGCAGATGCGTATTCAAGAAGTACAGGAAGAACAGGTGTCTGCATAGCAACATCCGGTCCGGGTGCAACCAATCTGGTAACAGGTATAGCCACAGCCTATATGGATTCAGTCCCTATGGTGGCAATTACAGGCAATGTACCGGTGAGTCTTCTTGGAAAAGATTCATTTCAGGAAATTGATGTGACGGGTGTAACAGCACCGATTACAAAGCATAATTATATTGTAAGAGATGTGAATGATCTTGCAGATGTTATACGAGAAGCCTTTTATATTGCAAACGAAGGGCGTCCAGGACCCGTTTTGGTAGATATTCCAAAAGATGTTTCAATAAACAAAGCACCTTATGAATATAAGGTACCTAGACCGATTATTAGAGAAACAAAAAGCTTTACACAAGAGGATTTAGAAAAAGTTGTTAAAATGATTGAAGAATCCGAAAAACCATATATCTTCGCAGGTGGTGGTGTCACAATCTCCGATGCAAAAGAAGAAGCGGTTCATTTTGCAGAGTTGGTACAAGCACCGGTAACCTGTAGTTTAATGGGTATGGGCGGCTTTCCGGGCCAACATGAGCTCTACACAGGCATGATTGGTATGCATGGTACAAAAGCATCCAATATTGGTGTTCAAAGTTGCGACCTCTTAATAGCCATCGGTGCTAGATTCAGTGATCGTGTCACAGGTAATACTGCTAAGTTTGCAACAAATGCTAAAATCATCCATATTGACATCGATCCGGCAGAAATTAATAAAAATGTAACTGTGGATCATTTTGTTATTGGTGATGTTAAAGAAGTACTGATGCAGCTTAATACGATGTTGCACAAACAGCATCATGAACCTTGGCTTGAAGAAATCAAGACAATCAGTAAGAACTTTCCATTGGTATACCCAGAAGGATTAACCGGTCAATATGCCATAGAAAAGCTTTATGAAATAACAAAAGGCGATGCCATTATCACAACGGAAGTTGGCCAGCATCAGATGTGGGCAGCTCAGTATTACAAGTTTAAAGATCCGAAGATGTTTATCACTTCCGGAGGTCTTGGTACCATGGGATATGGTACAGGTGCTGCACTTGGTGCTCAAGCAGGTAATCCGGGTAAGTTGGTTGTTAATATTGCCGGTGACGGTAGTTTTAGAATGAATTTGAATGAGATGATAACAGCGGTCAGGTACAATCTTCCAATCAAAGTCATGGTCATCAACAACTGTGTTTTAGGCATGGTACGTCAATGGCAAACTATTTTTTACGACAATCGCTATTCGTTTACCCATCTGACAGACATTAATTATGACAGCTTGGCAGATGCTTTTGGATGTAAGGCTGTTAACATAACCACAAAAGAAGATGTTGAACCATTACTTAAGAAAGCTCTTGAGATGGAAGGACCGGTCATCATCAATGTGGTTATCCACATGGATGAAATGGTATACCCAATGGTAGCCCCCGGCGCCCCCATCGACGATCTGATAACTGAATAAGATTATATTCATAAAAATTATTATCGAACAAGTCTCTTAGTGAATGCTGCTAAGAGATTTTTTTTTAATATAGTTAATGGATGTTGAAAAATTATAATGGAGTAATAGATGCTCTAGTGCTATAATATAAGCGCTGTAGAAAATGATTAAATAAATTATTATAATAAATAGAAGATTGGTTTGGTAAGAACATGCTTTTTAAGGAATTAGGTATTATACCTCCATTGTTGCAAGCGATAGAAGAACAAACGTACAAGAAACCTACACCTATTCAAATAGGGGCTATTTTGCCACTACTTGAGGGTCGGGATTTTTTGGGTTGTGCCAGAACAGGTACCGGAAAAACAGCAGCATTTGCGATTCCCATATTACAGAATTTATCAAAAAAGGAACACAATCTGGAAGCGTTTAATCGGATACAGGCTTTAGTCTTGGCACCCACGAGGGAGCTTGCCATACAAATCGGTGAGAGCTTTACAACTTACGGAAAATACCTTGAAATACATACAGGCGTTATCTATGGTGGAATCACACCAAAACGACATATAAAAGTGCTTAAGAGAGAGCCACATATCCTAGTTGCAACACCCGGTCGACTCCTGGATTTGTTTGAACAAGGTTACGTGGACTTAAGCCATGTTGAAATGTTTGTTCTCGACGAAGCGGATCGGATGCTTGACTTGGGTATGGTTAAAGACGTGAAATTAATTCTATCCAAATTACCAAAAAAACGACAGAATATGTTGTTTTCTGCAACCATGCCAGATGAAGTTATGAAGCTCGTTCATACCATATTAAAAAATCCTATAAGTATTAAAGTTAAGAGTAAACCACAGAAAACACCTAAAATCAAACAGGTTCTATATTATGTGGATGAACCGGATAAAACGTCCTTATTGTTGCATTTACTTAAAGAAGCATCATTTGAGTCTGTGTTGGTTTTTGTACGAACTAAAAAGAAAGCAGATAAGATCAGTAAAGCAATAAATCAGCAAAATATAAGGTCAAAAGCGATACATGGGGATAAGAATCAATCCGAACGGTTAAAAGCATTGGAGCTTTTTAAGAATAGGGAAGTTAGGGTTCTTGTTGCCACGGATGTGGCGGCACGAGGCATCGATATAGACGGGTTAACCCACGTCATCAATATGGACATTCCAAGTGTGGCGGAAAACTATATCCATAGAATCGGTCGAACTGGGAGAGCCGGACTATCCGGTACGGCCATTTCATTTTGTAGCAATCAGGAAATCCTCTACCTTAAAGCAATCGAAAAACTACAGCACCAAAGTATAGTCGTTGAAAAAAACAACCCATACCCATTGATGCATCTCATTATAAAAGAAAATAGAAAAAGCCATTGATATATTGTATATGAATTTAGTGAAACTTAGTTTTGACCCTATAACCATAAATGCGTTTATTAAGTCATTGATTTTCCGATTTTGATTCCAAGGGTTTTCAAATCCTTGATAATAGGGTATTATATAGAGTAGTGTAGGTGTTTTGTTTAAGATATGAATAAAGAGCAACCGGAGATTCAGGTTGACTCAGAAACAAAAGAAAAATTAGAGACACCAATTGAAGTCAATGAAGCACCCGCATTAGCAGAAGAAGTCAAAGAAGAAGTAGTAGAAACAAAAGAAGTAGTAGTAGAAGCAAAAGAAGAAGTTGTTGCAACAGATGTAGTAGAAGAGACAGCGGAAACAGTCCAAGTGCCGACTGAAAGCATGGATGATTATGCCAAAGAAATTGATGCATCCATGAAACGTGTCGTAACAGGTGATATTGTAGACTGTGTCATCATCAGCGTTAATGAGGATGAGATCATAGTCAATTTAGACTATGTAGCTGACGGTCTCATTGGTAGAGAAGACCTGCACCTTAAACCGGCTCAACCGATAGCTGAAGCGTATCAGGTAGGTGACGAACTTAAGGCGGAAGTGTTAAGTACCAATGATGGTGAAGGCAATGTAAGACTTTCACTAAAAAAAGCGGATCAAATTATCGTGTGGGATCGTTTAGAAGCGCATTTTACAGATAAAACCAGTTTCATGACTACGATTACAGAAGTGGTTAAAGGTGGGGTTTTATCAGATATTAAAGGTGTGAGAGCTTTTATGCCTGCTTCGATGATTTCTGTAGCTTATGTTGCGGATCTAAGTGAATTTGTAGGTCAAGAATTAGAAGTACATGTGGTTGATTTTGATAGAGCAGATCGTAAAGTCATTATTTCTCATAAAGTGATTGATCAAAAAGAACGTGAAGTTGCAAAAGAAAACTTCTTTGAGAATCTAAAAAAAGACCAAGAATTTTCCGGAACCGTTAAGAAATTAATGAATTTTGGTGCGTTTATTGACTTAGGTGGCGTGGATGGCTTATTACATATTAATGAGATGAGCTGGAAGCGTATTAAGCATCCTTCAGAAGTGATGAAAGAGGGGGATGTCGTTGAGGTTTATATTAACGAAGTGGATACAAAGAGTCGCAAGATATCTCTAGGACTAAAAAACATTGACAATAACCCTTGGGATAATATATTTGATCATTATGGCATTGGAAAAGTCTATGAAGCAGAAGTGGTCAGATTAATGAATTTCGGTGCTTTTGTCAAATTAAACGACGGCATTGAAGGATTGGTACATATCTCTGAAATCAGTGAAGATCGTATCAATCAGCCACAAGATGTACTAACAGTTGGTGACAAAGTTAAGGTCAAAGTACTGAACATTGACAGTGACAAACAAAAGATTGCCCTTAGTATCAAAGAAGCAAAAAATGAACAAGCAGCAGTTGACTTGAAAGCATATTCAGACGATCAGGAAGCTACTACAAGTCTTGAAAGTGTATTTGCAAAATTCAAGGATAAATTCAAATAAAGGTTGAAAAATTTTCAACCAATAATAAAACAATCATAATTATAAAAGCCATCAAGGCTAGAAATCTTGATGGCTTTTATAATACGGTTGAACGTACACCTGTGAACCTGCTCATCCCTAATCATCAGAGGTTTGAGATAACATACTATCAATTAGTAAACTATGTTCTAAAAGTGCCTTTTCCCCGTAAGGACTGATACAATAGACAGCGCGTTCAACTTTATCATACCAACCATGATGGTTACTATATAGTATGGTAGTGGACTTCTTGACGCCGGACATGTGGCGAATATCTTTGGTACTGTGAGGCTGACCATCTTCCAGTGTTTTTAAGATTCTTAAAGAGGCTTCTTTATAGGCAGTGATAATCTTGCCTCGACTACCACCGATATTGTAATCCATATGCCTCGCTTCAATTTCTTTGAATAGTGTTTCTCTTTTCTTTTTATAGCGTTGCTGACTGCGCTTGATATCCAGTAGCGACGGTTCAAAAACCACAATAACTTTATTGGGCTTAAGAAAAGTGTCAACATAGATGAGGCCAAGTCCCAGACGTTTAACAAGATAAAGCTTATCTTTATAGGATTTGCCTCTTTGCATACGTCCCGTTGGCTTTGGAACAGCCAAAAAAACATCATCTGTTAACCTTTGTCTTTTGGAACCTTGAAGTATAAGTTCTAGATTGAGGGATGTTTTTAACTCAATAGCCACAATGTTGTCGCCGGATTTGGCGACGACATCAATATCCTTCACTTCGCCAAAAACGTCATAGGACTGAGATTGGAAAAAAGCTTTTATTGGCAGATACAGGTCTTTTTCTTCCATAAAGTTACTCCGTTCAAGATATTAAAGCCTAATTGTTACTTGGAAGCGGGTAGGCATTTCATCTAGATTATATCATAATTGTATGCTAATATATACCTTGATACACGACGTATATTACAAAGGCGGTAGAAAATGAAGACGATAGATACATTAAAAAAATCTTTAAAAAATCATAGCAACCTTGAAGATACATTAAGAACGGTTGTCATGGAAGGGCAGTACCATTATTTAGAATTCTTAACGACCAATCTGATCTTAGAATACCTAACATTTATTGAAGTTATTGGGGAAGAAGATACGAAGGAATTAATAGAGAAGGACTTACAGCTGAAAGAAATTATAAACAGCATACAAGAAACCATGTCAGAACCTGATAGATGGTTGAATGCATCTATGGATAAAAAAGAAGATGTATGGATGAGATTAAATATGTTCAGAGATAGTTTATCGGATCAAGTGGCTGTATTAGCCGGTTACGATGATCAGATTAAGCAATATGCCTATATTCTAAGAAGAAAATTCTCGAACCCTGAAGTGGAAGTTGCAGAAAAAGACATTTCAGTCGATCATGCAGTTATGGAAATAATGGCCTACTTATTTGAGTATGAAGATAATATGACCATCAACAACCGTATTAAGTCCGTATATGGAGAATTGCCTGTTCGTATGAGTAAAATCAAGTTTTATGAATGGATAGAACAGGCTTTGTTGGGTCTGAAAGGTATTCATAAGAAGGACTTAGACAATTACTTAACCTATATGGAAGAAACCTATGCACCTGAGTCCATTAAGGGGTATGGTACGGTAATGGCATCCGTCTATGAGGATATAAAAGTTTTTGAAGATCTTTTTGAAGATCATATTGAAGAATCAGAAGTGTCATGTTTATATGAAGGGATGGAGGGCATTAGAAGATTACTTGAATCTTGTGTAAGTCTTTATACATATACGACAACAGTGATTAATAATATGATGGGGATGCTGAATTGTTTAAGTCAGGAAAGCTATGAAGAAAAGAAGGCGTTACTTAATAGATTCATGGAAACCATTAAGTATATACATAGCAGACGTCATGAAGAACATATCGTTGATGCTTTTTTAGTGAATCAGCTGGATACTCTAAGTGCTGATTTTGAAGATAAGCGTATGGATAATAGCAGATGGGATGGCCTGCTAAATGAAATCAAACAAAGCTATCCCAATGAAATCATTGAACTTAAGTTGGCAGAGGCATTAGATAATCTTTCGACTGTATATACGCTCATGTCATCAAGTTACTTTGCACCCCTAAAAAGTACATTAGAAGACCTAAGAATTGTTGATGCCCCGATGTTGATGAGTCATGTAGAATTATTTATTAAACGAATAGATACTATAAGCCAGAAAGATAGTAGATGGCAAAAACGTGCGCGAATTGCCAATCTCCTTAGTGTGCTGAACGTATTTCATAAAAGCCCGGAAGAAATAGAAACCTATCTTCGGGATGTATTTGAAGGTTGTAGAGATCAGAAAGAGAAAATGGGATCCATAACGGCTATTAGGAGTATGATGTTAGATTAGGATGTAGATTAAGGCTTCAGACTCAGGCCCTTGATGAATAGAACTTAAACAAGTTATAGGTTGTATTAAGTCAGTAATTTGATATACTAAAATAAACGAACATGAATACGTGTAAGAAGAGGTGGTAGCGTGACTTATATCAACGATATTTTAGAAGATGAAACATTAAGCATAAAAAAAAGACATAAAATACTGGGGAAAATGGATGCAAACAAAAGCGTTCATGGTTATGTTTTTATTATACGTATTCATCAGGATGACAATATGTTGGAGATGGTCAGTGATCGGGAAGTCGGCAGACTTAAAGAACGAAAAAAAGAGTTTGTCATAGCAGGCATTGGTAAAAACCGAGAACATGCTTTTGAACTGATTGAAGCATTCATGGGACATTTATATAATTCTTATCAGATGGTTGACAATCATGTTATGGAAAAGGAGCTTCACATCTTATGGCCAACTTAAAATATATACTCCCAACGTTACTTATATCCATTGCTATCATCGTGGTCTTGTTTATTGGATCTTTGCAATTGGTTATTTTCAATGATGCCTTATTCAAGTGGCATTATGAAACCCATCAGGTTACAGAAACAACAAAGATGACAGTCCCTGATTTGATGGCAGTAACCGGTGAGCTTCTAGATTACATCAAGGATAAGGAAGAACATATGGTTATTGAATCAAATATAGATGGTGTGAATCAAGAGGTTTTTGGAGAACGGGAAAAAGCCCATATGATTGATGTCAAAAACCTATATTTAGGGGCAAGAAATATGCAATGGTTTTCCTTATTTCTATTAATTGCTTTTATAGGATTTGGCGTCATAAAATCAAAAGTCATATTTTCCGAGATTTTGATGCGCATTAGATATGTCATGCCTTTCTTGTTAACAATCATGGTAGGTATTGGAATTTTGTTTGCACTCGACTTTAATAAATATTTCACTTTATTTCATGAACTGTTTTTTTCTAACGATTTATGGTTGTTAGACCCAAAAACTGATATAATGATTAATATGGTGCCGGAGATATACTTCTATACGGTTGTCATGTTGAGTCTGATTTTATTTTTAGTTGGTATGATTATAACGGTCATAAGTGTGACGGTTATCGGAAAGCGTCTAAATTCAGATATGAGGCCGTTAGCGCATATTAAAAGATAAAAGTTGGTGATGGTATGTTAGGGATTGTTTTCATCATTTTGAAAAGCATAGTGCTGGCACTTTTAGGTTTGGTGCTACTTTTACTACTATTGCTGAACATCATTTTATGGGTACCGATTCGATATCAAGTATATGGCAGCAAGTATGACGCTATCCTAGCATATGGTCAAGTGGATTATCTTTTTGGTTTGATACGTCTTCGATTAAGGTATGATGGTGACGGTGTCCAATATACGGTTCATATTCTATGGTTTAAGGTGCATGATTCAGAAGGTGTAAAAAAGAAAGATGTTAAGCCAAGAAAAGTAGAGAATGCTACCCATTTGAACCAAGAGAATCAGGTGAAAAAAGAACTTCCCCAAAAGGCAACAGACGAAAAAAGGACGGAAATAAAAGACCTTGTCATAGAAGAACAAGTAGAGTCCAAAGAATCTGTCACTCAAATTAAGGAAATTAAAACCAAAGAACCGGAATTAGTAAAAGAAGAACCTATCAAAGATAAAAAAAGTTTCAAGTTACCCAAGTTTTCTAAGAGAAAAAAAGACAAAAAAAATAAAGAAAACAATGAAAAAACATCAGACCCATCTGTACTGGAACAAATCAAATCAGGTATAGAATTACTAAGAAGCGACAAACATAAAGGTGTATTAAAATTTGTTTTGGGTAAAGTCCATAAGATGATAAAATCTATATTACCCAGACATATTGAAGCGGATATTATATTTGGCTTCGATGATCCGGCCACAACAGGACTTGTACTTGGTGGTATATCCATGTTTTATCCCTGTTATGGCAATACAGTCGACGTTATACCTAATTTTGAAGAGGTTATGTTTGAAGGTGATATAAAAATCAGAGGCAAGATTGTAATCGGTGTCCTTGTATATTATGGCCTTCGTATCATCATTGATAAGCGAGTAAGAAGCATTATTAAAGCCGTTAGATAAGAGAAAAGAGGAGGTAATTTTATGGAATCAAACTTTAGAAACACAGTAGAATCATTGTTCAGTGGTATGGAGAATTTTATATCCAGCAAGACAGTCGTTGGTGAGCCAATTAGTATAGGGGATACAATCATACTACCTTTGGTGGATGTATCCTTCGGTGTTGGTGCCGGTGCATCAGAAGCCAAAAAAGCAGATGGCCCACAAGGTGGTGGCGGTGGTGGTCTTGGTGCCAAAATAAGCCCAAGTGCCGTTCTAGTCATTCAAGGTGGTCACACAAAACTCGTCAACGTTAAGAATCAAGACAGCTTAACCAAGATCATAGACATGGTTCCAGACATCATGGACAAATTCGCAGCCAAAGATCGCAAAAAAGAAGACAAAGTCAAAGACGTATTATAGCAGAACAACAACATAATCTTATAATATAAAGCACCTTATATCAGACAATCCAGTCTAATTATAAGGTGCTTTTATTTTATTATATCTATTAAAAAGTCTCTAATCTTTTTCGCTCCAAGATTTAGTTGACCAATAGAAAAAGTATACTCTATTAATAAGCTAAAGCTACCAATTACATCATTATATACCAACATCGACCATGAAGTTCCTGGAAGCAGTGTGTATGATGGAGTTAGTCAGCATGGATGCTGACCGTCGACTTTTGGTGCATGGATGCACCAATCGGAGACCGTAATCATACACACTGTGGAAGGGTTTTCATGGGACCTAGTTTTGATGCTTTAATCATAGCTTAAACCCTCAAAACGAAGTTTCACTAAATTTACACATTAAACCTAAAAAGAATAACATCGCCATCTTTAACAACATACTCTTTTCCTTCAATCCGTACAAGTCCTTTTTCCTTTGCAGCAACCAAACTGCCGGTGGCAACAAGAGCTTCATAAGCAATGATCTCCGCTTTAATAAACCCTCTTTCAAAATCTGTATGAATCTTGCCGGCCGCTCCAGGTGCTTTTGTACCACGGGTGATGGTCCATGCTCTGGTTTCTTGTTCGCCAGCGGTAAGATAACTGATTAAGCCAAGCAACTCATAACTTGCAGCAACCAACTTATCAAGACCGGACTCATGAACACCTAAGTCATCTAAGAATTCTTTTTTCTCATCTTCATCCAGTTCAGCAATTTCTTCTTCAATTTTGGCACACAAAACAAAGATACTGGAACCTTCTTCCGTTGCCCAATCCCTTACGGTTTTGACATAGGGATTACTGACACCATCATCTAAAAGGTCATCTTCACTTACATTGGCAGCGTAGATCACCGGCTTATTGGTCAATAGGTTCAGACTGGCAACAAAGGTGAAATCATCATCATGATCAAATTCGATGGCTCTAACAGAGATACCTTCTTCAAGCTTTTCTTTGATGATGTTTAGTACTTCCAGTTCTTTAGCAACCGCTTTGTCCATTTTAGCGAGTTTGGTGGATTTTGCGATACGACGATCCACCATTTCCATATCGGAAAAAATCAACTCCAGATTAATGGTCTCAATATCTCTTACAGGATTCACTTCGCCATCGACATGAACAACATTGGTATCTTCAAAACAACGTACCACATGGACGATAGCATCTACTTCACGAATGTTAGATAAAAATTTATTACCAAGGCCTTCACCTTTGCTAGCGCCTTTAACAAGACCTGCAATATCCACAAATTCAATAACGGCCGGTACAATTTTTTTGGAGCTATATAAGTCAGAAAGCACTTTAAGTCTTGGATCGGGTACAGTAACGATGCCCACATTGGGATCAATGGTGCAAAAAGGGTAATTGGCAGATTCAGCACCTGCTTGAGTTAAAGAGTTGAACAATGTGCTTTTACCGACATTGGGCAACCCAACGATTCCTAATTTCATGAGGGGTTTCCTTCCTTTGTAACAAAAAATTGACGGATTAGGCGTATCACTGAGGATTCAGCCATATCCTTGGTCAATTATATCATAAAAAGATGTTTTGTCTACTCTTATGACCATCATTGGTATTGCATTCTGAGAAAAATTCCATTATAGTGATGGTTAAGGTGTCAATTCGATATAGAGAAGCTTAGTTTGGACCCTTTAACCAGTTATGAAATATAGTTTGACAGAAAAAGGAGACAAATATGAATCAACCGGATATACTATTTACAAAATTAGGATTGGAATTTACACATATAGAGCCAGTGGCTTTTGAGGTTTTTGGTATAGCTATATATTGGTATGCTTTATTAATATGTGTGGGCTTTATAGGCGGTTTACTGATACCGATGGCAATAGCTAAGAAAACAGGTCAAAATACAGAGGATTATGTAGATTTTTTCATGTATGCTTTAATTGCGGCAATAATAGGTGCTAGGTTATATTATGTGGCTTTTGAGTGGGATTCATATAAGAACGATCTTATCAGTATCTTAAATATTAGAGAAGGTGGATTGGCCATTTATGGTGGTATTATTGCCGGGATCTTAACATTATATGTTTTCGCCAGAGTTAAAAAGCTGGATTTTAGAGTGATGTGCGATACAGCAGCACCGGGTCTCATCTTCGGACAAATTATCGGAAGGTTTGGAAACTTCATGAATATGGAGGCTTTCGGTGGTTATACAGATAATGTTTTTGCTATGAGTATGAACGTTGCTAAGACAAAATATATACCGGATGTTTTAATGGACAAAATGATGACCATTAATGGCGCAGATTATATACAAGTCCATCCTACATTTTTATATGAGTCAATGTGGAATTTGGTTCTATTAATTCTTATTCTAATATATTTTAAGCATCGAAAATACAAAGGCGAGATTGCCTTACTGTACATTTTTGGTTACGGATTAGGTAGAGCGTGGATTGAAGGTCTAAGAACCGACCAATTAATTATTGGCAATACGGGCATTCCTGCTTCACAAGTTCTAGCGGTTATATTAGTGATTGGTTCCCTAGGTATTATGATCTATAACCGTATTCAGTTACGTAAAAATGTCTAATGCGTAAAAATACAAGATGTAGTGGTTCGTTATGAAAAGTGAGTCAAACCACCCCAATTTGTAGTGTATAGAAAACCAATAACTTGTAGCTTCTTCCTAATAAATACGACGAGATTTGGGTGTTTGTGTGGTAGAATTATTGGAGAATGACTATTAATAAATGAAGACATGTACAATATATACAAAAAACAAAAAAAGTTTTATATAAAATGACAAATTCTAAAAAGAATTCGTCATTTTTTTTATATGAAAAGCTTGTAATTCCGATTAAATTACTATATTATTACATTAAGTGGTTATTTGTGGATGAAAGTGGCGACAAGTGGCTGATAAAATTGTTAATGATAAGCAGGTGGAATGATGTTCATTGGTGAATACAACCATTCAATTGATGAAAAAGGTCGTGTAAGAATACCTAAGAATTTTAGAGATGAACTTGGTGAGACTTTTTATTTGACAAAAGGTTTCGACAAGTGTTTATTTGTATTCTCAGAAGATCAATGGCAGGCATTCCAAAGCAAACTCGGTGAAAACCAATTAAAAAGTAAAGACTTTAGAAAAATTCATAGATTTTTCACAGGTTCAGCAATGGCCTGTGTACTGGATGGTCAAGGAAGAGCGATGGTAAGTCCTTCCCTTAGAACGTTTGGAGAGTTAGATAAAGAAGTGGTGGTTATCGGTGTCGGATCCAGAATAGAAATCTGGTCAAAAGAGATCTGGGATCAATACAAAGATGATGAGCTGGATGATGTTAGTGATTTAGCAGATTCATTAGAAGGCTTGAACCTATAGAAAACAATGGGGCAGTGTAAGTGAGAGAGGGTGATGTCACATGGCATTTAATCATAAATCCGTTTTGTTAGACGAGTGTATTGAAGCTTTACATATTAAGCCGGATGGCATCTATGTAGATGGTACTTTAGGCGGTGCAGGTCATGCTAGTGTCATTTGCAGTAGGTTAAGTGAACAAGGCAGGCTCATTGGTATTGATCAAGATGAAGCGGCCATAGCATATAGTCAAGATCGACTTAGACATGTAACCAATCAGGTGAATATTATTAGGAGTAATTATAATAACTTCAATACAATTATAAAAGAATTAGGTATTGAAGGTGTAGACGGCATTCTTCTTGATCTGGGTGTATCTTCATTTCAACTGGACACTGCAGACCGAGGATTTTCTTATATGCAAGATGCACCACTTGACATGCGTATGGATCAAAGGCAGAAAAAAACAGCAAAATCGATTGTGAACGAGTATTCCTATCAGGCATTGACAAAGATACTTAGAGTCTATGGAGAAGAAAAGTTTGCAAATAATATTACCAAACACATATTAGAAGCCAGAGCTATTAAACCAATAGAGACAACCTATGAGCTGGTAGAAATTATAAGAAAATCCATACCGATGAAGTTTCAAAAAACTAGCGGTCACCCTGGGAAGAGAACTTTTCAAGCCATTCGAATTGAACTGAATGAAGAACTGGCGGTTCTTGAGAATACCTTACAAGACATGATCAATGCTCTTAATCCGGAAGGTAATCTTTGTATCATAACCTTTCATTCCCTGGAAGATCGTATTGTAAAACAGATTTTTAGAGAAAATGAAAATCCATGTACATGCCCAAGTGATTTTCCGGTATGTATTTGTGGCAAAAAGCCGACAGGTAAAGCAACACCCAAAAAACCAATTCTTCCTTCAGATATAGAAATGGAAGAAAATTCAAGAAGTAAAAGTGCAAAATTGAGGGTATTTAAAAAAAGTGGAGGTGACCACAGTGGGTAAAAGGTATCAAAGAAATAGAGAAACTTATGTTGTTGGTAGTAATGCTGTTGCTTATACGCAAACAGTCACTCACCGAGAAATAGCCCCGGTGGCGCCTGTTGAAGTAAAATCCAGAAAAAAGAAAGTTGCCAGCATCAATCCGGCGTGTACATTTATTTTAGCTTCTGTTATAATAGCTGTGTCTATTGTTTGTGTATTTATGTTGAAAGCACAATTTTCAGTTGTTGATACATCCAAGCAAATCATGACACTTAAAAATGAACTTAATGAAATCAGAAGAACAAATGCGAACATTACAGCTGAAATTAATGAAGCAATGAACTTAAATGAAGTAAAACGTATAGCGATGGATGAATATGGTATGGTCTATCCCAAAGGTGTAGATGTTATCAATCTTGAACCGTCACCAACAAGCTATACAGTACAATATAGTTCCATTGAATTACCAAAAGATGAAAAAGTGACTTTTGGCAATATGTTGGCATTTATAACAAGGGGTTGGTAATATGAAAAAGCAACGTTCAATTCAATATCTAATGAAAAGCAGAAGCATACTGCTTTTCATTATTTTTATTTTGTTATTTATTTTAACAGATTAACAACTTGACAGATACAAACAATCAGATTATACCCCAAAGAGGGTCTATAGTTGATAATAAAGGCATTCCTTTAGCTGAAAGTCATAAAATTTATAATGTAATTTTTGATCCGGCGGTCATCATCCAACATAAACAGGAAACTATTGATGGTACATTAAAGCTCCTTGCGGATACCCTTGAAGATGTAACCGTTGAACAATTGTCCAAGCTCTTGGTCGATCGTAAGAGAAGTCATTATGAACTAATAGCAAAAAAACTTACATATACAGAAATACAACCTATTGATGAGGCATTAAAAGAGGGTCGCATTAAAGGTGTAGCTTTTGAGGAACAATATCAGAGAACCTACCCTTATAATACACTGGCTTCAGATGTAATTGGTTTCCTAAGATCAGACGGTGAAGGTTTGTGGGGTATAGAAAAAACCTATAACACCTATCTCTCAGGGACGGTTGGTAGGCGTTTTGGTTCTGTTGACGGACAAAACAGATTTAATCAAGAGGATATTGTTGCAACAACAGGTTATAATGTGGAATTGAATCTGGATTTTACCATTCAGACATATATAGAAGAAGCGATTAGCAGATTTTATGAGACAGAAGAAGCTTTATCGGTTAGAGTTGTAGTCATGAATCCTCAAAATGGAAAAATTCTGGGTATGGCTTCTTATCCTAACTTTGACTTGAATAACCCATATGACATGCGTCACTTGCTAGACGAAGAAACATTAAATGCAATGACCACACAAGAAAAAAGTGATTTCTTAAACACATTGTGGCGTAATGGCTCCATATCCAAATCTTATGAACCCGGATCCACCTTTAAACCATTTACCTTTGCTATGACACTAGAAGAATATATTTTAGATCCCCATGAACATAATTTTTTGTGTAATGGCTATAAAGTAGCATATCAAGGGCAAGCACCCATTTATTGTTGGAAACGAACCGGACATGGCAATCAAACCATTTATGAGGCCATGAGTAATTCTTGTAATGTCGCCTTTATGGACATGGGTGAAGCCATTGGAAGAGAATTTTTCTATAATTATCAGCGTATGTTTGGGTTTGGTGCGGTGACCAACATTGATTTATTTGGTGAAGAAAGCTTTCGTGATTTGGTTTACAGTTATAATCAACTTAATCCTGTTGAAATACAGACCAGTGCCTTTGGACAAGGTTTTCAAGTGACACCTATGCAGCTGATTGCAGGATTTTCTTCTTTGATTAATGGTGGTTATTTATATGAACCACAGTTGATGCGTCGCATTGTTTCAGAAGATGGTTTATTAATTGTAGATAACAAGCCTAAGCTTCAAAGAAAAGTTATTTCAGAAGAGGTATCCTTTGAGACAAGTACAGCTCTTAGACATGTTGTGGACGAAGGTACGGGCAAAGGTGCTAAGATTGAGGGTTATTCCATCGGTGGTAAAACAGGAACTGCAGAAAAAGGTAATAGAGAGACCAAAGACTATATCGTCTCATTTATCGGGTTTAGCCCAGTGGTTTCTCCTGAAATTGTTACCCTTGTCGTAGTTGACGATCCGGTAGGCGTAGACGTAAACAGTCGTTATGCCGCTAGAATTTTTAAAGACATCATGGAGAATGTCTTGCCTTATCTGAGAGTCACGAAAGAATATGAGGCTGAAGTACCGGAAGTCATTATTGAGACAGAAGTAGTTGTTGAAGGTACTGAGGACGTTGAAGAAACTACAGAAGAAGAAACTACAGAAGATGTAGAATAACTAGAGATAGAAAATAGAGATTATTAGAATGAAGCCATAGTATCGGAGGAAATCATGAAACTAGCAGGATTATTAGAAAATCACACATATGAAATCGTACAAGGGGTATTAAATGTTAACATCAAGTCGATTCACCACGATTCAAGACGTGTTGAAGTAGGCTCATTATTTATTTGTATTGAAGGCTATGAAACAGATGGCCATCACTATATTCAAAGTGCTGTCAAGCAAGGTGCCGTTGCTGTAATCGTCACAAAAGATGTAAAGATTGAAGACTCTGATCTATTGGTTATTAAAGTGAATGACGCAAGAGAGACCTTAGCCCATTTAGCAACACGTTTTTATAACCGACCAACCAGTCAATTTGGTTTAATTGGTGTAACAGGCACCAACGGCAAAACCTCAACAGTCAATTTAATAGAGAGAATATTGAGGTATAGTGATAAGAAAACAGGGCTAATCGGTACAATAGAGAACAAGATTGATGATGAGGTTATCCCAACAGAGCATACAACACCGGACGCCCTCGAACTGCAACAACTTTTTGCTAAGATGGTAGAAGCCAATGTGAATGATGTTGTTATGGAAGTATCCTCCCATGCCCTTGACCTAAAACGTGTATGGGGAGCAGAGTTTGATATCGCCGTTTTCACCAATCTGACTTTAGATCATTTGGATTATCATAGAACCATGGAAGCTTATAGAGAGGCAAAAATAAAGCTCTTTATGATGGCCGATGATGCCGTTATTAACATTGACGATCCGGTGGGTGCCTACATAATAGAAAAAACCACATCAGCACGGTTATTAACTTATAGCTGTCTGAATCCTGAGGCAAGTCTATATGCTGGTGACATCCATATTGATATAAGAGGTACACATTTTTTATTGAATTATGAAAGTAAGGTTTATAAAGTTGATATACAAACGCCAGGTCGATTTAGTGTCTATAATGCTCTAGCAGCTATAGGTGCCTCGCTACTTAGAGGTGTGGATTTAGAAAAGATAATTGAAGCATTGGGCAAAAACAGTATTGTTGAAGGTAGGTTTGAAGTCATAGAGAGCCAAACAGGGTATTGTGCTATCGTAGACTATGCTCATGCACCAGATGGACTGGAGAACGTGCTTAAAACTATTCGAGAATTTGCAAAAGGTAGAGTCATCACCGTATTTGGCTGTGGAGGTGATCGAGATCGATCAAAACGACCAATTATGGGCCGTATAGCAGCAAATTACTCAGATTATACAGTGATCACATCAGATAATCCTAGAACGGAAAATCCTCAAGCCATTATGGATGAAATAGAAGTCGGTGTAAAACCGTTGAATAAGTCTTATATTCGTATTGAGGATCGAATAGCTGCCATAAAGCATGGTTTGGACAATGCAGGGAAGGATGATATTGTACTTGTAGCAGGAAAAGGGCATGAAGATTATCAAATCATAGGTAAAACCAAGATACATATGGATGACAAAGAGATTATTAGGTCTCATATTCAGGAGGCCTAACTTGAAGAGAATATCTTTTGAACAGATATCCAATGCAGTTGAAGGCACTTTTATTAACAGAGAGTTATTAGGGAAAAAATATATAAATCAAGTTACCATCGACAGCCGACAAGTACAGAAAAACGACTTGTATATTCCAATTATTGGAGAACACTTTGATGGTCATGATTTCATTAAGGAAGCGATAGCAGCAGGTGCCATATGTGTTTTTTCCAGATCAATAGAAGAAGTTCCACAAGACGTTCCGGCAATTATAGTAGAGGATACTAAAAAAGCACTTGGACGATTAGCGGCTTTTTATAGACAACAATTTACTATCCCTTTTATTGGAATTACAGGTAGTGTCGGTAAAACCAGTACCAAAGAGATGTTGGCAAGTATTCTAGGAACGAAGTTCAAAGTGCATAAAACCGATGGCAATTATAATAATGACATTGGTCTTCCATTATCCATATTATCTCTTGAACCGGAGGCTGAGGTTGCGGTCATAGAGCTTGGTATGAACCATTTTGGTGAGATTGATTATCTTGCTGATATATTAAAACCTGAGATTGGCATGATTACAAATATTGGGGTGTCTCACATCGAGTTTCTTGGGTCTCAAGAGGGTATATTAAAGGCGAAAACAGAAATGTTACCCCATATACAACAGGAAGGTCTGATTGTCGTTAATGGAGATGACATATATTTAAAGTCAATCAAACCTCAATATGGTCGTAGAGTGAAAACATACGGTTATGGCGAGGGTAATGACTGTTGTGTTGTCAACTATCAAGTACTAGGCAAAGGTAGACAAAAAATGACAGTGGCCACAGATCGGGGTATTTACAGTATGACAGTGAATTATCCTGGTGAACACATCTTATTGAATGCATTAGGTGGCATATTAATCGGTGAACACCTAAGCGTTGAGAAAGAAGATATTATAAAGGGTATTTTACAATACGAACCGGCCAAAATGCGTTTGAATGAATACAAAATCGGTGAGCGGCTTAGAATTATTGACGATGCTTACAATGCAAGTGTAGATTCCATGAGTGGTGCCCTAAAAACACTCGGTGCTCTGAAAGAAACCACTGAGAGAAGTGTAGCGATACTTGGTAGTATGTTTGAAATGGGATCTTATTCAAAAAAAGGACATGAAGAAGTCGGCCATCAGGTTATTAAGAGTAAGCCGGATGTATGTATATTGATTGGAAAAGAAGCCAAATGGACATATGATGTTATAAGGCGTTTTGAAACTAAAGCCATCAATACTCATTATTATGAAAGTGTGGAAGCGTTTTTGCCATTAATAGAAGACCATATTATGGAGCATGATATCGTATTGTTGAAAGCATCAAGAGGTATGGCTTTTGAAAGAATTCGAGAAGCTTTGATAAGAAAGTTTGAGGTAGAATGATGGAACTGATTGCAGTTACCCTTGGGGCAACCTTATTGACAGCAGTGCTGGTTCCTGTATGCTTGCCCTATTTAAGAAAATTGAAGTTTGGTCAATTCGTAAGAGATGACGGGCCAAAAAGTCACCTGAAGAAGTCAGGTACACCGACCATGGGTGGTTTGATTTTCATGACACTCATTCTACTCATAGGTGGTATCATGGCTATTAGAATACCGACCATCTTTCCAGTATTGATAGTTAGTGCTGGTTTTGCAGTAATCGGATTTGTGGATGACTACATTAAAGTGGTCAAAAAAAGATCTCTTGGTTTGAAGGCATATCAAAAACTACTTGCCCAATTGCTGATCACCGCTGGATTTCTAGTATACTTATACAACAATGTAGCAGAAGTTACAACGCTGATTGTGCCCTTTATTAGAGGTGGGCTTATAGACCTTGGTTGGTTCTATGTTCCATTTATACTGATATTTATACTAGGAACAGTCAATGGTGTTAATTTGACAGATGGTATAGATGGTCTAGCTACTTCTGTAACCATAGCGGTTTTAACCTTTTTTCTAGTTATAGATCTTATGGTCGGTACTAATTTGGCACCGCTTCTTGGCGTAGCTATTGGTGCACTACTCGGATTTCTAATCTATAACAGCTATCCTGCCGCCTTATTTATGGGTGATACAGGTTCCCTTGCGCTCGGAGGACTGGTTGCAGCAACGGCTGTATATATGAAACTACCATTGATGATCTTGTTTGTCGGTGTCATATATTTAATCGAAGTGATATCTGTCATACTGCAAGTGATTTATTATAAAAAAACCCAAAAAAGATTGTTTAAAATGGCACCAATCCATCATCATTTCGAGTTGTTGGGTTGGAAGGAAACAAAAATTGTCTATGTCTTTACCATTAGTACCATCATCATGTGTCTCATTAGTTACATTGGTATCATGATTCATTTTGGACTATAAAAAGCATACTTGTAGGGAGTTATCTATGGAACATAAGAAAGTAAAATCAAATTCAACGACACTCATCACAAAAGGCAGAACAGATATTACCTTGGTATTTGTTGTACTTCTGCTCATGGTTTTTGGTATCGTTATGATCTATAGTTCAAGCTATTATTCTGCATACGCTCACTATGGTAACCATAATCATTTTTTCATACGTCAAGTCATTTGGGTGGTTGTCGGTGCGGTTGTCATGTTCATAGTTTCAAGAATTAATTATAGACTATTTCTTAAGTTTTCAGGGTACTTCTATGTCATCATGTTGATCATGTTAGTGTTGGTTTTACTTCAACCAGAGGACATAAACGGCTCTAAGAGATGGTTGACCTTAATTGGTAATATCAGTATCCAACCTTCTGAATTGGCCAAGGTCGTGTTGATTATGGCGATGAGTAGTTTGATGGCCGGTTTCGAAAAATATATAAACAATATTAAGGCACTTGGCGTAGTGCTTGCTGCTACGGCTTTGCCTGTCCTTTTGATTGGCGTTGAAAACCTAAGTACAGCCATTGTTATCACGGCGATCATTGGCGGTATGATACTTGTGATGTATAAGAATGTACCTAAACTTATCCTAATTGCATTACCACCTCTTATTTTACTCGGGTTCATTTTCTTTCAAGTGGCGGGTTATCGAAGCTCTAGGATTGACATATGGCTAAACGGTCCTTTTACAGATCCTTTAGGAAAAGGCTTTCAGACCATTCAATCCTTGTATGCCATTGGATCTGGTGGTTTCTTTGGTGTAGGACTTGGGAAAAGCATACAAAAAATCGACTTCATTCCTGAAGCCCATAATGATATCATCTTCTCGATTATATGTGAAGAATTAGGATTGTTTGGCGCTATTGCCATCATCATGCTATTTGCTTTATTATTATGGCGTTGTCTTGAGATTATCCGTTCTTCAAGCGCAGTTGTGGAGATTCTAATTGTGACGGCGGTCATGGTTCATATTGGCTTGCAAGTATTCATTAACATAGGCGTTGTAACCAATACGATTCCGGCAACAGGGATACCATTGCCCTTTATTAGTTACGGTGGATCTTCATTGATATTTTTGCTTGTAGAATTAGGACTTGTACTCAATATTGCCAGACAAAACGCAGGTAGATTGGATCGTTTATAAAATGAGACAGAAAGTTGTTGCTATGAAAAAAAGAAGAAAAGAAAAACATGAAGGACATTCCGGACGTTTTCTAATAGGTTTGATCATCGTTACCATTTTGTTGGTTGCCTTGCTCTATACTCTTCTTGAGCTTGCAAGTATTAAAGATATTGTCGTAAGCGGTAATTTCCAATACTCAAAAGAAGAGATTATTGACATGGTTCAGGTTCAAAAAAATTCTAATGTTATCGAGGTTTTTTTTAATAAGGAAAAAGACTATTCAAAATACCCATATATCAAAGAGGTA
This sequence comes from Firmicutes bacterium HGW-Firmicutes-2, assembly GCA_002841495.1. GTDB lineage: Bacteria > Bacillota > Clostridia > Lachnospirales > Vallitaleaceae > Petrocella. The sequence goes on from PGZV01000005.1 coordinate 291,454, forward strand.
GAGATTCAGTATAATGGGTATAATAAACTACACATTATCGTTACTGAAAAAGAGGTGATTAATTACATCAAGTATCAAGATCAGTTTCTTGCTTTAGATAAGAATGGGTATATCATCGCCTATCAGAAGAAGCAGAAGGCGGGTATACCCATTGTAGAAGGGTTGTATCTTGGTAGCGCAGTTATTGGTGATAGGCTGGATATTCAGTCAGAAGTACTGACGACACTATTGGAACTTCATCACTTGAAATCCAAATATCAAGTACCAATAACCCATATTGAGTTTCCTACAAACGATCTGAAAGCATTGAATCTTTATGTGAATAACATCAAAATAGAACTGGGACAAGCAACCCAGTTGGACATGAAAATGAGAAATGCCGGTGATGTCATGAAAAAATTGCCTTCCGATTTATCAGGAACCCTTAACTTAGAACAAGATGGTCAACAATTCATCTTTAAAAAAAATGAGGAATAAATGAAATACTTGTTGATTAATCAGATGAAAAACTATATTATAGACATAAGAAAAGTACCTTATTCGTGATAATTAGCCTAGTGCTACAGATATATGAAAAATGACATGGCTTAGCTGTGAGGAGGATATGAATTGTTGGAGATTAATATGAGCGATCGAAGTAATATTGCAAAAATAGTTGTTATTGGAGTAGGCGGCGGCGGAAACAATGCTGTGAATAGAATGGTTGAGGATGCAGTCACAGGTGTTGAGTTTGTTGCTGTCAATACAGATGTTCAAGCTCTCAATGGATCAAAAGCAAAAAACAAAATACAAATTGGTGAAAAGTTGACCAGAGGATTGGGCGCAGGTGCTAAACCTGAGATCGGTCTTAAAGCAGCAGAAGAAAGCCATGATGAACTGGCACAGATTATTAAAGGTTATGATATGGTATTTATAACAGCTGGTATGGGAGGCGGTACAGGTACCGGAGCTGCGCCTGTCATTGCGAATATTGCCAAACAACAGGGGATTTTGACTGTTGGCGTGGTAACCAAGCCTTTTGAATTTGAAGGCCGTGGGCGCATGCAGAACGCTGACCAAGGTATTATTGAGCTAAAAAAGAATGTAGATACATTAATCGTTATACCAAATCAGAAACTTTTATCTGTTGTAGATCGTAGAACCACCATGAGAGATGCATTTAAAAAAGCGGATGAAGTCTTACAACAAGGTGTTCAAGGCATATCTGACTTGATTTACACGCCGGGTATTATTAATTTGGACTTTGCTGACGTAGCAACTGTTATGAGTGATAAAGGTGTAGCCCATATCGGTATTGGTCGAGCAAAAGGTGATAATAAGGCGGAAGAGGCTGCAAGGCTTGCTATTTCCAGTCCGTTACTTGAAACAACCATTGACGGTGCTAAGCATATGCTGATTAATATCAGTGGTGATTTAAACATGTCTATGTTTGACGCCAATGACGCTATCCAATTAATACAAGAAGCAGCAGGATATGATGCCAATGTTATCTATGGACAAAGTATAGATGAGAATCTTGATGATGAATTGGTTGTTACAGTGATTGCAACCGGATTTGAAGCTAAAGCAGTAGATCCTTATCAAACGACCACATACAAAGAGCGTATGGATTCATCTAATATAAAATATGGACAAAGTAATGAAGAAAAAAGAGAAGTGGTTGTAGAACAACAGAAGGAAGTGGAGACAGAAAAGACGGTGACACAGGAAAGAGAAGTGGCGGTAAAAACAGATAAGTATGTTTCAACCGATGACCAACCTATTGACATTCCACCATTCCTGCAAAGACGTAAAAAATAAATAGCATTTAATAAAATACCCCAAAGCATGGTTACATTGGTGACCATGCTTTGGCTTGAAGAAGGGGATCGAGTATGAAATGTCCTTATTGTGGCACGGAAAGTATTAAAGTAATAGATTCTAGACCATCTGAAGAGAATAATGCCATTAGGCGAAGAAGACAATGTGAGAATTGTGAGAAAAGGTTTACAACCTATGAAACCGTAGAAAGTATGCCGCTCATCATTGTAAAGAAAGATAACTCTAGAGAGCCATACTCTAGAGATAAACTCATGTCCGGATTGGTTAGGTCCTGTCACAAAAGACCGGTGGCCATGAAGAGTATCGATGCGCTTGTAGATGATATTGAAAACCAGCTCTACAATGCTATGAAAAAAGAAATAGATTCCAGTCAGATTGGTGAAATAGCCATGGAAGGTCTCAAAACATTGGATGAAGTTGCCTATGTTAGATTTGCCTCCATATATAGGGAGTTTAGAGACATCAATACGTTTATGGATGAACTGAAAAAAATTCTCAAAGAAAAATAAATTATTTAACAACATTTTATAAAAGCTTTTGTCTGCTTTCGGCGGACCAAAAGCTTTTATTTTTTTGAGATAATAGTAGAAGTGTCAAAAAAACTAAGGAGGGAACAAGATGTACAACCATGTATTAAGTGCTGCATTGCAAGGGGTAGAAGGTCATGTAGTTCAAGTTGAAGTGGACATATCCAATGGATTTCCAAGATTTGACATTGTAGGTATGCCGGATTCGGCGGTCAAAGAATCTGTAGACCGCGTAAGAACAGCGCTTAAGAATTCGGGATTTGATTTTCCGACAGAGAGGATTACCATTAATCTGGCACCGGCAGAGTTAAGAAAAGAAGGGGCCGGTTATGACCTCTCTATAGCCCTTGGCATATTAACTTGTAAGCAGAATGAACTGTTAGAAGCATGTAGAGATATGCTTATACTAGGGGAATTATCATTAAGTGGTGAAGTCAAACCTGTAAATGGTATTCTACCCATGGTGCATTCTGCCTTTAAAGCGGGCATTTCCCATTGTATGGTTCCGAGTGCCAACAAAAAAGAAGCAGGTGTTATTTCGGGTATGAAAGTCATAGGGGTCGATAATTTACAACAGGCAGTTGGTCATTTGCTGGGGATTAACATTATTAAACCCACATCAGTGGATGTTAAGTCTTTATTCTGTAAAGATAAGACGTCTTATCATTATAATTTTTCGGATGTTAAGGGTCAAGAAAACGTGAGAAGAGCCTTAGAGGTTTCAGCTGCCGGTATGCACAACGTCATCATGATCGGACCACCGGGTGCCGGTAAAACTATGATGGCAAAAAGATTGCCATCCATATTACCGGGTTTAAGCTTTGAAGAGAGCATTGATATTACCAAAATCTATAGCGTATCCGGCAAAATTAAAGATGGAGAGTCATTAATTGTCAAACGCCCTTTTAGATCACCTCACCATACCATATCCAACGCAGCGTTAATCGGTGGTGGTGCTTTGCCAAAACCGGGAGAAATATCTTTAGCTCATCAGGGCGTTCTCTTTCTGGATGAATTACCGGAATTTCAAAAAAATGTGATTGAAGTGCTTAGGCAACCCATAGAAGAAGGTGAAGTCACGATATCAAGAGTCAATCGAACTGTAGATTTTCCGGCAAAATTCATGATGGTTTGTTCAATGAACCCATGTCCTTGCGGCTATTATCCGGATGTTGAAAAATGTAGTTGTACACCTTTACAGATCAAAAGATATCTAAGTAAAATAAGTGGACCCCTATTGGACCGCATAGATTTGCATGTAGAGGCCTCAACAATAGATTTTGAGGCATTAAGCAACCATGATCTATCAGAGAGTTCGGAAGTCATTATGGAGAGGGTTTTGAGCTCACAGCGCATCCAAGAAGAGCGGCATAAGCAAATAGGTATCATATATAATGCTCACTTAAGTGCATCTGATATCGATAAAATATGTAATTTAGATCAAGATAGTAAGAGAATGGTTAAGTTTGCCTTTGAGAAAATGGGTTTGAGTGCACGTGCTTATCATAGAATCCTTAAAGTCTCAAGAACCATAGCAGATCTTGAAGCCTCGGACATAATTAGAGAGAACCATGTAGCAGAAGCCATACAATACAGAACTTTAGATAGAAAATATTGGAATAGGTAGGTGTCTTATGAGTCACAGAAAATATTGGTTATGGATGACAAGATTACCCGGAATTGGTTACAAGAAATTGAAGATTCTTATTAATACATTTAAAACACCCTATGCATTGTATTATGCAAAAGCAGAAGCGATAGCCCTTTGCATGCAACATCCTGTATTTGATAAGAAAGACTTAAAAACGCTATTGGATGCTCGAGACCTTAAGTCTTTGATTGCTTATGAAAAGCGGTTAGAAGCCTTGAATATTCATTATGTCACCATAAGTGATGAAGCATATCCGGCACAGTTGTTTAGTCTATTTGATCCACCTTATGTTTTGTATTACCGTGGCAAACTTATAGAACATCCATTGTCAATTGGTATGGTTGGTTCTAGAAATTGTACACCCTATGGTAGGAAAGTGGCAGAGTATTACGCTGAGCAACTTGCCACCAATGAGATAAATATAATCAGTGGCATGGCTAGAGGCATTGATAGCTATAGTCATATAGGCGCACTCAAAGGCAACGGATTTACGACGGCCATATTAGGGTGTGGTATTAATATTTGTTATCCTAAAGAAAATGAGACACTTATGACAAACATAATAAAGAATGGATGTGTTATCTCGGAATACGGTTTAGATGTTGTTCCAAGACCCGGCTTATTTCCCATGCGAAACCGATTAATCAGTGCACTAAGCAATGGTATTTTATTGGTTGAAGCGCGAGAAAAAAGCGGTTCCCTTATAACGGTTGATTTTGCACTGGAGTATGGAAAAGACATATTCGCTATACCGGGCGATGTTTTAGGCGGCACCAATAGAGGGTCTAACAATATAGTTAGAATGGGAGGTAAACCGGTATTCTCAATCGAAGACATACTTGAAGAATATTCAATTTTTTCAACAAATAAACACACAATTATTGACGAAATTGAAAAAACACTTGAAGAAAAGGAAAAAATAGTATATTCTTGTATAAGTCTTGCCCCGGTCTTTATTGATGAGATTGCAAGACAAATTGAGATGTCCATGAATGAGTTACAATTTATACTTACCAAACTTGAAATAAAAGGCGCTGTGATTCAGTTGCCAAACAAATATTATATACGAGATCATCCAAGAGGCAGTAAAGTAAACGCAGTCATAAGTGAAGGCATCTAGCTTGGCAGTTTACCGCTAATAGGACTATGAGATCTATAGGAGGATAACTATGGCCAAGAACCTTGTCATTGTTGAATCGCCTGCAAAGGCTAAAACAATTAAAAAATTTTTAGGACCTAATTATAAAATAGAAGCTTCTATGGGTCATGTCCGGATATTGAAAACGACTTTGAACCCAAATATATTACAATTAGGGGTAAAGGAGAATTGCTTGCTAAGCTTCGTAAAGAAGTTAAGAAAGCAACAAAAGTTTACCTTGCCACTGACCCTGATCGTGAGGGAGAAGCCATCTCATGGCACCTACTCCACTCCCTCAAGCTTGAAGATAAGAATACCTTTAGAATCACATTCAATGAAATTACCCAAAATGCCGTCAAAGACTCAATAAAAAATGCCAGAGAAATAGATATGAATCTTGTTGATGCACAACAAGCAAGAAGATTATTAGATAGAGTAGTCGGTTATAAAATGAGTCCCGTATTATGGAAAAAAGTAAGAAAAGGTCTTAGTGCAGGTCGTGTTCAATCCATTACACTGAAATTGATATGTGATAGGGAACATGAGATCAATGATTTTATCCCTGAAGAATATTGGAGTTTGGATGCTAAGTTGGAGATCAAAGAAACACAGGATATCTTCACGGCCAAGTTCTATGGAACTTTAGATGAAAAAGTGGAGTTGAAAAATGAACAACAAGTCAAGGACATACTGGAAGACCTCAAAGGTAAATCATTTAAGATCTCCAAAATCCTAGAAAAAGAAAGAAAAAAGAAGACAGTACTGCCCTTCACTACAAGCACTTTGCAACAAGAAGCATCAAAAAAATTGAATTTTACAGCAATCAAAACCATGAGAATTGCGCAGCAGCTTTATGAAGGTGTTGAGGTCAAAGACGAAGGAACCATAGGCTTAATAACATATTTGAGAACGGATTCTACAAGAATCTCAGAAGAAGCACATAACAATGTTATTGAATATATAATGAATCATTATGGAGAGGCTTATGCCAATTCAGCCCAAAGTCAAGAGAAGAAGAAGGAGGGTGTCCAGGACGCTCATGAGGCCATTAGACCTTCTTATGTTCATCTTAGCCCAGATGAGATCAAGTCATCTTTAAGCCGAGACCAATACAAATTATACAATCTAATATGGAGACGCTTTGTATCCAGTAGAATGATGCCGGCAATCAACATTATAAAATCTGTAAAAATCGACGCCGGCAATTATAGATTTACTACAGCTTTGTCTACCCAGTTGTTTGACGGTTTCTTAAAAGTATACAAGGAAGATGAAGAAAATGAAGACAAGCAATCCATATCCAAACTCAATGATACCTCCAAATTAAAAAAACTGGAGATGTTGGATGAACAACACTTTACCCAACATCCACCTAGATATACAGAAGCCAGTCTGGTCAAAACCTTGGAAGAAAATGGTGTTGGCAGACCCAGTACTTATGCACCCACAATAGCCACTGTCATGGCAAGAGGTTATGTTTCCAAAGAAAATAAACAACTTTTCCCATCAGAGTTGGGTGAGATTGTGAATGAAATGATCAGCAGTTATTTTGACGGTGTAATTGATGTTACCTTTACAGCAAGTATGGAAAAGCAATTAGATGATGTTGAAATAGGTGCGATGGAATGGAAAGATGTGCTTAGAAACTTTTTTCCTAATTTTGAAAAGAAGGTAAAAATTGCAGAAGAAGAAATAGAAAAAATTGAGCTTAAAGACGAAGAAACGGATATTCTGTGTGAAAAATGTGGACGTAACATGGTCATTAAAATGGGCCGATATGGTAAGTTCTTGGCTTGTCCCGGATTTCCGGATTGTAGAAATGCCAAACCAATTCTAGAAAAAGTAGAAGATGTTCTATGCCATAAATGTGGTGGTGAAATCTTAGTGAAGAAAACCAAAAAAGGTCGTCGTTACTATGGCTGTGAACATAATCCGGAATGTGACTTTATGACTTGGAACCTTCCGACGACCATTAAATGTGACAAATGTAGCGCGATAATGGTGGATAAAGGCAAAAAATTAATGTGTAGTAATGATGAATGTAAGAATGTTGTGTCAAAAGAAGAAAATGTTGAAATAGTTAATTAAGACCTTGAATTTGCGTGCAATTTGTACTATAATTTATACAGGCTATAATCAGGAGGTAGAATTTTGAGCGTTCAATTGTTAGACAAAACAAGAAAGATAAATAAGCTACTACAGAAAACAGGCACCCAAAGAGTTATTTTCACAGATATCTGTGAAGTCATGAGTGATATATTAAATGCAAATGGACTTGTTCTTAGTAAGAAAGGCAAGTTATTGGCATCCTATTCTAAAGATGGGATTCATGATATTGAAGAGCTTCTGACAGAAGAACTTGGAGAACTGGTGGATGAGCAACTCAATGAACGTTTGTTAAATATTTTATCCACAAAAGAAAATGTTAACATGGCAACTCTTGGATTCAGTGAGCGCATCAGTGCCTCCAAATTTGTTGGCATGATTGTACCTATTGATATAGCCAATGAAAGACTTGGAACCTTTTTCATTTATAGGAATGAAGAGATGTTTGACATAGAAGATATTATACTTGGGGAATATGGTGCGACAGTAGTAGGGCTAGAAATAATGCGCTCTGTCAACGATGAAAATTCGGAAGCCATTCGAAAAACCAGCATCGTTAAGTCGGCTATAGGCACCTTATCTTTTTCGGAACAAGAAGCCATCAAGCATATATTTAACGAACTTGAGGGTACAGAAGGCATTTTGGTAGCGAGCAAGATAGCAGATCGGGTCGGGATTACCAGATCAGTCATTGTGAATGCACTCAGAAAGTTTGAAAGTGCAGGTGTCATTGAATCAAGATCACTTGGTATGAAAGGCACATATATAAAAGTACTAAACGACTTATTATTGGACGAAATCGGAAAAATATAACCATTATGGAGGGGGAGGTTGCGGATTGTATATTTGCTTATAAACTGATACAATATATAGTGTGTGCCGATATAAATATGACACCTTAACCAATAATAAAACAAAATGGATTTGGAGATGAAACGATGATTAATAATCGACTTTTTCAAACAACCGATGTTATCAATAAAGCGCTTCAAGGAACATGGGCTAGAAATGAAACAATATCCGCCAATATTGCGAATGTAGATACACCTGGCTACAAAAGGCAAGATGTGGTCTTTGAGACATATTTAAGAGATGCCATGAAGGGCACCGGAAAAATCAGCCAAGAAGATTTATCAAGAATAACACCGAAAAGGATTCAAGATATGAGTTCTGCTAGTTACAGATTGGATGGAAATACAGTAGATATTGATACGGAAATGGGTTATCTAGCAGAAAATCAATTACGTTATAATGCACTCATCAGTCAAGTTAATTATAATTTTACTCGAATAAAAAGCGTTCTCAACAGTTAGGCAATTATAAGGAGGAGATCAGATGTCGTTTTTTGGTTCAATGAATGTCAGCGCTTCAGGGATGACCGCTCAAAGACTTCGTATGGATACGATTTCACAAAACATTGCCAATGTTAATACAACCAGAGGTGAGAATGGCGGTCCGTACCGTCGTAAAACCGTTGTATTTGAAGAAATTCAAAGTCGAAATAATTTTAAAGGTATGTTAAATGAATATTTAAATGAATACTCTGTTAATGGAGGCGTTAAGGTTTCAAGAATTATAGAAGACAATAAACCGCCAATTAGAGCTTATGATCCATCTCATCCGGACGCTGATGATGAAGGCTATGTTTCTATGCCCAATGTGAATACCATTGAGGAGATGACCAACCTCATATCTGCGAATCGGTCATATGAGGCAAACATAACAGCTTTTAATGCATCCAAATCCATGATATCCAGTGCGCTTAATATTGGAAGGTAAGGTGACATAAATGAACATTCAACCCGTTAATCAGATTCAGTCTTTGATGACGCCAAATAAGACAGAAGTAGACTTCAAAGAACAATCACCATTTAAGGCATTGTTTAATGCAGCCATGAGTAATATTGAAGATACTAACAACTTAACAAAAAAAGCAGATCAAATGAGCTTGGATTTCGCAGTTGGCAAAATAGATAATATTGCAGATGTTATGATTGCTCAAGAAAAAGCAAGTATAGCACTTCAATTCACAGTTCAACTTAGAAATAAGCTTTTGGATGCTTATAATGATATTATGAGGATTCAATTATAAGCTCGTACGTTTGTTAAAGATGTTATAGGATAAGGAGTGGCAGAATGCCTGAATTTATAACGAATTTTTCCAATCAGATTACAGAATATTGGAATAAATTTACACGGACTCAAAAAATACAGATTATCGGTATCTTTTTAGCAAGTATTGCTGCTTTGGTTATTTTGGCAGTTGTTTTAAGTAGACCTAATATGATCATTTATGCTGATAATCTGACACCGGATCAAATGACTGCGATGGTGGAAATCTTAACAGCTAACAATATCGCACACAGATACGAAGATAACGCATCGACCTTATATGTAGATAGCCGTAAGTTCCAAGATGCGAAGCTATTGTTATTTGAACAAGGCATATTATCAGCAACAACCTTTCAGTGGAAAGAGGCGTTTAATACATCTTTAACCACAAGCAGTGATGACCGAGCCATGATGCAGCAGTTGGCCTTTGAGAATGAACTTGGCGGTTTAATTGAATTAATTGATAAAGTCAAGTCTGCAAGGGTTAAAATAGTACTACCGGATACCCAACGGTTTGTACTTCAACAAGATAAAGTAGCATCGGCATCTGTTATACTAACAACGAATGGAGAATTAACTGAGGATCAAGTTTATGGTATTGCATCCTTTGTGGAAACCGCTGTTGACAACTTATCCATTGGTAACATAAAAATACTGGATTCCAATGCGAAGTTATTATTTAACGGTAGTAACGATAGCAGTATATTTGGAAGCCTTAATTCTCATATGGATTATAGAGATGCATACGAAGCAAAATACGAGAGAACCATTGAAAGCTTATTACTGGCTCGTGGAGAATTTGATGACGCAGTTGTAGGTGTTAACCTGAAAATAGATTTTGACAGCGTCAGCAGTCAGTCAGAAGTATACAGCATTGCAGAAGGAGAAACTGAGCCTTACCCTACAAGGGTTTATATTTATGAGTCTACTGGCACTTCTACGGATGCAGGCGGTATTCCCGGAACAGATACTAATGCAGACACGCCTACTTACCCTATCGATGGTGGTGGTGGTTCTGAAAGTGAAGTATTTATTTCTGATAAAGACCTAGTACCGAATTCAACCATTACAAAAACAGTGAGAAGTATCGGTAATATTATACCTGAAGACTCAACGGTAACGGTTACTTTGAATAAGTATATTTATCATAGACAGGCTTTATTAGAGGAGCAAGGTGCATTAGAAGATACCACATGGGAACAATATCAAGAGGATAATAGTATAAGGAATGCTGTTGAAGTGGATCCGAATATTGTACAATTGATTGCCAATGCATCTAATATTGATGAAGTTTTTGTAATGGCATACGAAGTACCTGTATTTGTTGACACGCCAATAGTAGAGAGCCAAGTTGCAGATTATATACCTGTCATCATTATCATTCTTATGATTGCCTTACTGGGCTATGCGGTTTATAAAGGAACAGAACCGGTTGAGATTACGGAAGTAGAGCCGGAATTATCTGTTGAAGACATGTTGGCGACTACTAAAAGTGGCGATGAGTTAGAAGCCATAGAATATGACGGGAAATCAGAAGCAAGGGTTCAGATTGAACGATTTGTAGATGAAAACCCGGATGCAGTGGCACAGCTTTTAAGAAATTGGTTAAATGAGGATTGGGAGTGATAGAATGGCAAGTCAACAGCAGCGTGGTATTGAAAAAGCAGCAATATTGCTAATAGCTCTCGGTCCTGAGAAATCTTCTATGATTTTCAAACACTTGAAAGAAGAAGAGATTGAAGAATTAACCTTACAGATTGCCAATACCAGAGCAATATCACCAAAGGACAAAGAAACCATTATTAATGAATTTTATCAGATTTGTTTGGCACAGTCCTACATTGCTGAAGGTGGCATAGGCTATGCAAAAGAACTTCTAGAAAAAGCGCTTGGAACAGATCGAGCGATGGAAGTGATTGGAAGACTGACATCATCTCTTCAAGTAAGACCATTTGAATTTGTTAGAAAAACAGATCCTGGACAATTGCTTAACTATATACAAGATGAGCATAATCAGACTATTGCTTTAATTCTATCTTATTTAAATCCTCAACAAGCATCTATGGTTCTGGCAGCACTACCTCAAGAAAAACAGGCAGATGTCGCCAGAAGAATTGCACAGATGGACAGAACTTCACCGGATGTCATTAAAGATGTGGAAGATGTTTTGGAAAGAAAATTATCCTCTCTCATGACCCAAGATTTTACGATTGTTGGTGGTGTAGATGCTATCGTACAAATACTCAACTCGGTAGATCGTAGTACAGAAAAGCATATCATGGAAACCCTTGAGATTGAAGATACAGAATTAGCTGAAGAGATTCGTAAAAAGATGTTTGTCTTTGAAGATATTTTGTCATTGGATGACCGTTCGATACAAAGAATCTTACGTGAAGTGGATAATAATGAACTCGGCATTGCTTTAAAAGGTTCAGGAGAAGAAGTGCAAAAGGTAATATTTAATAATCTTTCCAAACGCTTAGCGGCTATGATCAAAGAAGAAATGGAGTTTATGGGACCTATTCGTTTAAAAGATGTTGAAGAATCACAACAAAAAATTGTTAACATCATTAGAAAACTAGAAGATGCCGGCGAAATCGTCATATCACGTGGTGGAGGGGATGAGATTATTGTCTAAGATTATTAAAGCACCCTTTGTATCCATGTCGGAAATACGTAAAAAAATTCAAACAATAGATCCCCAGAATCCCAAAATCATACACCCTGTTGAAAAAGAAATTGGCGAAGATGATTTTGGCACCTTGGACGGATCCCAGCATAATGAATATGAAGGAGAAGCCATTGATGACGATGTGATTGATGGCTCTCATACTATTGCCGTAGAGGAAACAGAGGTCATGGTTAAAGAAATGCTGGATGAAGCCTATATCAAAGCGGAGCAGATTAAAGAACAAGCTAGAGAAGAAGGCTTTGAATCCGGTTATGAAGAAGGTATAGTAGCAGCTAGGTCAGCCATAGATCTAAAAATGAATCAACTTGAGCAAGAACGTGAAACCATGTTAGAGCAGAATATGGTTTATATTCGTGATTTTGAACCAAAAGTAGCTGAAATCATCAGTCAATTGCTTCATAAGATGATTGGAAGATATGCAGACGATCCTGACATTATACTATATCTGGTAAGACTTGCTTTTGAAGAAATCAACATTTATGGCAGTATTGTCATAAAATGTTCACCTGAAGATTTTGATCATCTTGTGTCACATAAAGATGAGTTGAGTGAGAACTTAAGTGAAAAAGTGAATTTGGAAATACTTAAAGAAATTACTTTAGATAAGAACCAGTGTTTGATTGAAACCGATATGGGAAACATTGATTGTAGCTTACAGGTTAGGCTTGATAGTTTACAAAAGGAACTTAAGTTAATAAAAGAAAGTCTGGGAAGTATGACTTCAGGCCACTAGAGAGGGTACATATGATCAGCATGGACAAGTATAAGGCCTTGGTCGAAAAATCTTATATAAAGCATCTGGGCAGGGTTAGCAAAATTATTGGATTAACCATTGAATCCCTAGGACCCAGTGTCAATCTTGGGGAGCTATGTACCATAAGCTCTCCTATTAGTGGTGCAAAAGTTCTTGCAGAAGTGGTAGGGTTTAAAGAAAATAAGATTTTACTCATGCCTTTGGATGACCTAGCAGGTGTTGGTCCGGGTTGTATTGTAGAAGCAATTGGCCATGAGCTTAGAATATCTGTAGGCAGTCGATTGCTGGGGCGTATTGTAGATGGCCTTGGGAAACCGATTGACGAATTGGAACCGGTCTATTCAAAAGAAATGTACCCTATAGAGCAAGGTGCGCCGGATCCTTTAAAGAGAAGCAGGATTACCGAGGTATTGCCTATGGGTGTCAAAGCAATAGACGGTATATTGACCATAGGTAAAGGACAGAGGGTGGGTATTTTTGCCGGTAGTGGTGTTGGTAAAAGCACTTTGCTAGGTATGATTGCTAGAAATACTCACGCAGATGTAAATGTTATAGCCCTAATTGGAGAACGTGGACGAGAGGTACGCGAATTTATTGAAAAAGACCTTGGTGAAGAAGGTCTGAAACGTTCCGTTGTCGTTGTGGCGACATCAGATAAGCCGGCACTCATAAGACAAAAAGCTGCAAAAACAGCAACCGCCATCGCGGAATATTTTAGAGACCAAGGCAAAGACGTGATGTTAATGATGGATTCTTTGACACGTTTTTCAATGGCTCAACGAGAAATCGGTCTAGCTATAGGTGAACCGCCTGTTAGTAGGGGTTATACCCCATCGGTCTTTGCAGTTATGCCAAAACTTTTGGAAAGAGCAGGAAATTCGGATGTAGGATCTATAACAGCTTTGTACACGGTATTGGTGGATGGGGATGATATGAATGAACCTATTACGGATGCAGCTAGAGGGATACTAGATGGCCATATTGTTCTGTCAAGGCGTTTGGCTAATAGAAACCATTATCCTGCAATAGACATACTACAGAGCATATCAAGGGTTATGACAGACATTGCATCAACAGAGCATATTGAGCTGGCTAATAAGCTTAAATCAAGCTTAGCTGTCTACAATGATGCAGAGGACTTGATTAATATTGGTGCATACGCTAAAGGTAGTAATCCGGAAATTGACGATGCAATAAAAAAATACCAACAGATTAAGGCATTTTTAACACAATATACCCATGAAAATTATGATTTTGATGAAGTTGTTGACAAATTAGGAAAAATATTTGAATAGGGTTGATATGTATGGCTATGTTCCGTTATTCCATGGAAAACATTCTTAATGTAAAAATAAAAATTGAAGAGCAAAAAAAAATGGAACTGGCAAAAGCCATGATGGACCTTAGGGTGGAAATTGAAAAGCAGGAAGGAATTAAGGCGGAGCTTGATATTACTATAGATGCTTTTAGGGAACGACAAAAGCAATCCCAATCGGTTTCTGAGTTTCAAAGATTGAGTCATAATGTTAATTATTATGAAAAAGCCCATAAAGTTCAAAAGCAAATTGTTCTAAAAGCAGAAGCACTTGTGGAAAAGAGAAGAAAGGCATTACAAAAGGCCTTGGAAGAGAAAAAGATACAAGAAAAGTTAAAGGAAAAAGCTTTAAATATATTTTTAGAAGAAGAGAAATATAAAGAAATAAAGATACTGGATGAAATTGTAGGTTTTCGGTACTCTAAAAAATCCGATGAAGAATAAAGGAGGTAAAAATGGCAAGAGAAGAATCGGAAAATGAAAAAAACAATATAATAAAAATAGTTGGCGGTATTCTGGTTGGTTTATTGGTACTAGCCATTGCATTGGCTGCATTGATTAAATTTGATGTAGGCGGTTTAGGAACGAAGGTGATCGGACCTCTTATAAAAGATGTTCCTGTACTTAACTTGATTTTGCCCGAAATGCCGGAAGAAGTAATCAGTGAGGAAGACATAGAAGCTTATAATTTTACTACAGTGGACGAAGCTGTAGAAATATTGAAAATAACGGAAAAAATGCTAATGGAAAAGAGTGAAGAAGCCGAAAATATAAGTGAGCAATTATCAGCTTTGACAGCCGAAGTTGAACGCTTAAGGATATTCGAAGCCAACCAGGTTCAGTTTCAAGAAGACAAAGCCCGGTTTGATGAATTACTGGCGACAACTCCGGCGGCCATCGTCTATACAGAGTGGTTCGAAAAAATGTATCCGGAAAATGCCGTTGCTTTATATGAAGGCATGATCGGTTCAGTCATTTTCGATGAAACACTTAAAGAGACTGTGGACATTTATCAAAACATGAAGCCTGCTCAAGCAGCACCGGTTTTAGAGAGTATGAGTGTTACCCAAATGAATCAAGTGGCAGCTATTATCAAGGGTGTATCACCGGATCAAGCCGCTAAGATTATGGGCTTAATGGAACCTAGAACCGCAGCAAGAATCACATCTTACATTTATCCTGAGTAAAGAACAATTTGCATGCAAATTGTTCATGAAGGAAAGCCAACAGAAGTTTTCAGCTAGTTATCAAAGCTGAAAACAATAAGAAAAGCTTTCCAGAAGAAAGAAAGAAGGAACAAGAAAGGAGACACTTATGAATTCAGTTGCAAATCAAAATGTTGCAACATTGATGAATTCGAATTTTGGAACTCACAAAAGCAACAACAACTTAAACCATTTCTCAAAGAAAGAGTTCTCGAAGGTTTACAATCAGGAAAAAAGCATTCAGCAACTTGATAAAAAACAATTTGAAGCATTAAGTAATAAAAAAATGAACAAGCCTTCAAATGTTGAGACCGATAAAGCCGCTGTAAGCAAAAACAGTGACTTACCCGGAAATCAAAATGATAAAATCAAGAAAATGAATGATAATGTAACAGCAACATCTGATTTAACTACCAAAGAGAAAGCAGTTGAGAAAACCTCAGAGCTTGAGACTGTAATGGAAGACATGATCATGGTGGATTATAGTGCACTGGAGCAGATGGCTTTAATCATCGTAAGTGAATTATTAGGCATACCTGAGGAAACGTTACAGTTGAATCTGGAAACCATGGATATGAATGTTTTTGATCTATTGAACATGAACAGTCTATCAGAACTTCTTGGCAATGTATTTCAGTTAGAAGAAACCACCTTATTAACTCATAGCGAGGCATTTGAAAGCTTTAAAGCAATACAAACGGAGTTGAAAGCATTACTTGAGTCCGTAAATATGAGTGAAGAGGACATAATGGTGGCGATGGAACATCTAATGGAAGGCAAACCAACCTTGGTAGAAAACCAAGTGGTAGCGATGAATGGAGAAATGCCTTCAAGTGCGATAAGTACTGAAACAGAAGATGGCCAAGGTGATAAACAAGAGGTTAAGTTGGAAGTCCATGATATGAGAAGCCAAAAAGTCACAACTGAATATGATCAAAAGGAAACAGGTAAGCATAAAGGCGATCAGTCTTTTAACACATTGTTTTCTCAGAACATGACAGATCTAAAAGAAGTGGTTGTGGTGAATAAGGCTGGTGAAGTTAAATATCAGCAAGTGAGTACAAACGATATCATCAATCAGATTGTAACAAAAGCCATTGTTAATTTATCCGATACAAGAACGTCCATGAATCTGCAACTAAACCCCGGCAACTTAGGAAAAATAGCTGTTTCGGTAGTAGCTGAGCAAGGTTTGGTAAAAGGGCAATTTGTAGCAGAAAATGAAGTGGTTAAACAAATGATAGAGCGTAACATTGGACAATTGAAAAGTCAGCTTGAACAACAAGGCATTAAAGTTGATAAGATTGAAGTGACACTAGGCAATGCGAATTTACATTATCAGCAGAAAGAGCAAAACGATCAACGTCAATCTTTTTATAAGACCAGACAAGACAGAATCAACCGTTTGAACCGACTTCACAATATTGAAGTGGCCCAACCGGAAATCAAGTCAAAAGAGACTCCAAAAGATATGGATGGCAATACAGAGCATACCGTGGAGTACTTAGCGTAAGGTGGTGACAAAATGGCAACTGTAGATTCTATTAAAGACATCATGGCCAAATATGGCATGGATGCAACAAAAGATAAAGCTAAGTCAGATAATCTGAATAAAGATGCTTTTCTACAACTACTTGTGACTCAAATGCGCTATCAAGACCCTTTAGAGCCAGCAAAAAATGAAGATTTTTTAGCTCAGATGGCACAGTTTTCATCCTTGGAACAAATGCAAAACTTAAACACAAGTTCAACCATGCAACAAGCTTATAGCTTAATCGGGAAAACGGTACTGGGTTTGTCTTACAATGAAGTTTCTGGTGAAAGCAAATATGTAGAAGGCGTTGTACAAAGTGTTACACTAAAAGGCGGAGAAGCATTTCTAAACGTGGATGGTGTGGATGTAGCACTAGCAAAAATTGAAGCCGTACTTAATGACAAGGCAACAAGCAACGAAGCTATGATTGATGCTATCAATAAGATTAATGAAGCTTTAGCAGGCATCAATGAAAAAATAGACCGTTTAACAGCAGGCGATACAGAAGAAACATCAGTTGAAAATGTAGAAGAAGGACAATAAGGAGGCGGACTAAAAATGATTATTCAAAATAGACCCATACCGCCGATTAGACAGATTCAAGGAGAACTACAAAAAGCTAGACCTATAGAGAAAAAGAATCTAGACACCAATAAGTTTGCTGGAATATTACAGCAACAGATACAAAGTCAAGATAAGCTGAAATTCTCAAAACATGCCAGTATGCGTTTGGATGTAAGACAAATATCCTTGTCAGATGACCAAATGAACAGATTAGAAGCAGGCGTTAACAAAGCAGAGGCAAAAGGAATCAAAGAATCGCTTGTCCTTATGGATAATGTGGCCTTAGTCGTTAATATTGAGAATAAAACAGTTGTAACCGCTCTAGATCAATCAGAAGCTAGAGAACATGTATTTACAAACATAGATGGTGCTGTATTGCTATAGCCGGACCTCATGAAGGAAGCTATGAAACTTTAAATGACTGAGAAGTTTCGATACAGTATAGACATAAGGAGGTTGTACATTATGATGCGTTCAATGTACTCAGGTGTTTCAGGTCTTAGGATTCACCAAACAAAAATGGATGTTATAGGTAATAACATCGCTAACGTTAACACAGTTGGGTTTAAAAGTAGCCGTGTAACCTTTAGTGAAGTATTTAGTCAAACAATTCAAGGTGCCAGCGGCGCCAGTGAAAATACCGGCGGTAGAAACCCTATGCAAATAGGACTAGGCTCTTCTATATCTTCAGTGGATATTGATATGGGCGAAGGTGCTGCACAGCGTACGGACAATCCTTTAGATCTTAAAATTGAAGGCGATGGTTTCTTTGTTGTCAGTGATATTACAGGTAACAAGTTTACAAGGGCCGGTGCTTTTAGAATTGATGAAGCAGGCAATCTGGTTACACCGGAAGGTCTAAATGTTATGGGTTGGAAAGCTGATCCGGCTACAGGCGTGGTGCAAAAGGGTCAGGTTCAACCGATTCAGATTCTAAATCCTGTTAATCTTTATTCAGAACCGACAGCAACCAGCAATATTACTTTGTCGGGAAATATTAACATTAATGATACTCAATTATCAGACCCAGCCGGCGTGCCCTTTACAGCCAACTTTTATGATAGCTTAGGTTATAGATATACGGCAGAGTATCGTATGACCAATCAGCCAATAGGAAACGCGAACCAGTTTACCATCACCTTAACGGATGCTGGCATCACAGATGCCAATGGTAACGTGGGCGTAGCTACAGGGTTAGCACCGATTGCTCAAGTCATAGAGTTTGATCCTGCCACAGGTAAGATTATTGCAGGTCCCGATACATTTAATATGACCAACTTGGTAACACCATTTTCAACGTTTAGCACCATGTCTGTTGACTTTGGAGACTTAACCCTATTTGCAGGTAATACAACACTAGAGGCAATCTCAGGTGATATTAACGGTATAGGCGCAGGTAATCAAGCAGGTAGCATATCCGGATTTGAAGTTGGAGGCGACGGTAAAGTTATAGGTCGATATACCAATGGACAAACCAAGTTATTAGGTCAGATTGTTATTGCAGCATTTCAGAATCCTTCAGGATTACAAAAAGTCGGTAGTAATCTTTTTATTGCAACAACCAACTCAGGCGACTTTGACGGTCTGGGTCAAGACATCACATCAAGGGGTGGAAGCTTCAATTCCGGCGTTCTTGAGATGTCCAATGTTGACTTATCAAGAGAGTTTACAGAAATGATTACGACCCAAAGAGGTTTCCAAGCGAATTCCAGAATTATAACTTCTTCAGACGAACTACTACAAGAACTTGTAAATCTTAAGAGATAATGGTAAAATTTAATAAATTGTGGTGTTTGTTCGGTTGCGCGTAGCAACCGACAACCCCTTAAAGGTGTGATCATATGATTTTTGTAACAAGATTGAACGGTCAAAGTTATTTGTTAAACAGCCGACTCATTGAATCGGCTGAGGAAAAGCCGGACACAACTTTAGTGCTAACCAATGGAAAAATTATTATTATCAGTGAAAGTCTAGAAGAGCTTCAAAGGAAAATTATTAATTATGAAGCCAAAATACTCAATTATAAGACAGATTAGAGTGAATGAATAAGATCGAGGTGGACATATGGATATTGCAACGGTTATAGGTTTGGTGGCAGGTGTTTTCTTTTTTGCTATGTCAATAATACTGGATAAAGGACTTACAGGTCTATTGGCATTTTGGAATGCACCTTCTGTTATGATTACCTTTGGTGGTGCATTTGCCTCCGTTTTGATTATTCACCCCATGGACAAATTTATAAACGCATTAAAATCGGTGACAAAAGCATTTAAAAACACAATCATGGATGAAGCCGGCGTTATTAGAAACATCATTGAATTATCAAATGTCGCGCGTAAAGAAGGGCTACTGGCTCTTGAAGAAGCGGCAGATAACATCGATGATGATTTTTTAAAGAAGGGGATTATGTTGGTTGTTGACGGCACAGACCCGGAACTTGTAAGAAATATCTTGGAAACGGAATTGATTTTTATCGGAGGTAGGCACAGGGAAGTCGCCACCTTCTGGGAAAAACTTGCAGAAATGGGACCTGCTTGGGGGATGATTGGTACCCTAATCGGCCTCATCAATATGCTTGGAAGTTTGGATGACCCCTCTGCCATTGGTCCTGCTATGGCGGTTGCCTTGTTAACCACCATGTATGGATCCCTTCTAGCCAACCTAGTAGCAACCCCTTTTGCTGAAAAACTTAAGATTAAAAGTGGGCAAGAAATGTTGTTAAAAGAGGTTATGATTGAAGGGTTATTATCCATTCAAGCCGGAGAAAATCCAAGAGTTATTGAAGAAAAGTTAAAAGCTTTCTTAGCACCGGTTCTTAGAGCTTCACTCAATCCTAACGAAAAAGAGGGTGAGTAAGATGAAGAAGAGAGAAGAAGAAGCAAAAAAAGGGTCTCCCGCTTGGATGGCAACATATGGCGATATGGTGACACTTTTACTTTGCTTTTTTGTACTATTGTTTTCCATGTCCAGTGTAGATATAAGGAAGTTTAAGGAAGCCATCGCCTCTTTCAATGATCAGATAGACATCATGCCCGGTGGTGAAGCCCTTGTTGAGGCTGATTTAATAACCAATGGTGTGAATCAACTGAGTGACATTCAGATTATAGTAGAGAATAATCTTTCACAGGGATCTGAGGGCACAACACAGTCAGATGAAGAACTAACTGATGATCAGAAAAAGGCAATTGCCTTAGATGAAGCAAGAGAAGTATATGAACGGGTTAATGAATACTTAACAGATAAAGGTGTTAGAGAAGAAGTGGACGTTAGCTATGCTCTTAATTTCGTCAAGATTACAATACCGGGTGAAGCCTTATTTGACAGTGGTCAAGCAGTCATCAAACCGGAAGCTTTAAATGTCATTTCTATATTAGGAGAAATGATTCAAGGCCAAAGGTTCGAAACCTATAACATTCAGATTGAAGGCCATACAGATAATGTACCGATTAGAACCGCTTTTTTTCCCAGTAACTGGGAACTGTCGGCCAGTAGAGCCATAGCGGTTGGTAAATATCTTATTGACAATATGGGCTTTAGTGAAGAAAAAATCGCATGCACGGGTTATGGTGAATATCGACCAATCGTGAGTAATGACAGCAATGTGAATCGAGCCAAGAACAGAAGAGTCGAGATGAAAATTGTACTTCAAAGTGAAGAGGTACATATAGAAGAGTACAATACCATCAATGCAGAGTAATGAATCCAAGAACTTTGATGGAATAAAGGAGTAATTATGGCTAAGAAAAAACAAGCAGAAGTAGACGAGGATGGCGTAGAAAAGGTAGCTAAAAAACCACAGGATAAAAGCAAGATTGTTATGATGATTGGTGTTGTTCTGATTATTGTATCCTTGATTTTTTCAATGATTTCATTAATTACGATTATGGGTATCAGTAAAGCACTAAGAGGTGAAGAGGCGGCGGCAGAGCTGGAAGAAAACGGTCCGCCACAAATATCTGTGAATGATATTGAACCTTTCACTTTCTCTGAAAAGTTTATTTTTATTTATAATGACCAAAATTCAAGCAGAGTCCATAATGTGGTTGTAGAAATAGGTGTCGGTATTTTAAAGACAAATAGAGATGCTGGCAAAGTGTTGGAAACGATGACAACACGTGAAACCATTTTAAGAGACGGCATTGAAACATTGATGAAATCCAAAACTTATGAGGATTTTGCTAGTGCTGATTCTACAAGCGCTTTAAAGAATGAGATTCTTGCCTATTTACAAACCCGACTTGAATCAGAATCCATCGTGGACGTTTACTTCAACAATTTATTAACATCATCAAAATAATAGAAAGCATGATGACATAACAAAAAAGGTGGTGAAGTGATGGGTGAGGTATTATCTCAAAATGAAATAGATGATCTGTTGAATGCGCTTAACGCATCTGCTAAACATGTCAAGGAGTACGATTTTGCAAGACCTTCCAAATTTGCCAAAGAGCATCTCAGAACATTAGAGATTATTTTTGAGCATTATGCAAGACTTGTATCGACGGCTTTACCTGCCTATATGCGAACTTCCTGTCAAGTAGAAGTCATCAATTCAGAAGCCGTATCTTTTTCAGAATTTTCAAACGCTTTGTCCAACCCAATATTACTTGGCATCATGGATTTATACCCTTTAAAAGGCAATGTATTGATGGATTTTTCTGTGAAAATAGGTTTTTCTATTATTGATCGACTTTTAGGTGGTAAGGGAGAGACTTTAGACAAAGAAAGAGACTTTTCTGAAATCGAGCTCGCCATCATTGAAAAAATCATGGTCATATGTGTAGATCTATTGGTAGAACCATGGGAGAACGTGGTCGGACTTGAACCTCGACTAGAAAAGATTGAAACCAATTCCCAGTTTGCTCAGGTTATATCACCAACAGAAATCATCGCCCTTATAACTTTGAATCTTAGAATCGGTAATGTTGAAGGATTGATCAATATTTGTATCCCTTATACATGTATCGAACCTATTATAGATAAGCTGAATACAAAGTTCTGGTTTTCACAAATGACGGAATCTAACGAAGAAGTTTATAGAGACATCATAGAAAAAAGAATTGCCCAAGCACAGATTCCTATTAAGGCGATTCTTGGCAAAAGCGTTATAACAGTCAATGATTTTATTAATCTTCAGATCGGTGATATTATTAAGTTGGACAAGAAAATTACCGAAGATATAGAAGTGAAAGTTGGAGACTTAGAAAAGTTTACAGCTAAAGCTGGATTGTTTGAAAAGAAAAATGCGGTTCAAATCGTTTCAATTATACGGAAGGAGGAATAAGTTATGGGAGAAATGTTATCTCAAGAGGAAATAAACGCTCTACTTAGAGGCTTAGATGATGATGAAGATACAACCAAGACTGAGGCGCCTGTTAATGTGCTTAGTGATGTGGATAAAGATGCCATTGGAGAGGTTTCAAACATTAGTATGGGAACAGCAGCAACCACTTTATTTAGTTTGGTTAATCAAAAGGTGGTTATAACAACACCGACTGTATCCCTGGTACACTGGGATGATATCGTTCAGGAGTATTCAAGTCCTTGTGTTGCCATACAAATTGTTTATAAGGAAGGTCTAGAAGGGACCAATCTGCTTATTTTAAAAGAAGAAGATGTTAGAGTTATTACGGATTTAATGATGGGTGGCGATGGAAGCAATCCAGATACGGAACTATCTGATCTTCATCTTAGTGCGATTAGTGAAGCCATGAACCAAATGATTGGGTCAGCAGCGACGTCCATGTCATCTATGTTTCATAAGAGAATCGATATCGCACCGCCTATATCGAACCATTTGGATCTGACTGAATCCTTTGATCAAACGGAGTTGTCCGAGTTTTTAGGTGGCGAATTTATTCGTGTATCTTTCAGATTACAGATTGGTGACTTGGTCGATAGTGAAATGATGCAGCTGTATCCGGTTGAATTTGCTCAAAAAATCACGGATAATTTCTCAAATACAAAAGAGAAAGAAGAACCGAAAGTAGAAAAACCTGCGGCAAATCAAACCCAACAGAATCAACAAGCTGGTACACCACAACCACAGATGCAGTATCAACAACCGGACATGAATCAACAAATGAACCAAAGTATGAACCAACAAATGAATCAAGGCATGATGCCACCGGGCTATAATCAAAATGGTATGAGTCCGTCCCATCAAAGAAATGTTGAAGTCCAACAAGCTCAATTCCAGAGCTTTGATATGGGTTCTTTTGTACAGCAAAAAGAAAATATAGATTTGATTATGGATGTACCTCTTGAAGTGACGGTAGAACTTGGTAGAACCCATAAGTCGATTCATGATATATTAGAATTTGCACCTGGTACCATCATAGAGCTTAATAAGCTAGCAGGAGAACCGATTGATGTACTGGTTAATGGTAAAATCGTAGCTAAAGGAGAAGTTGTTGTTATTGATGAAAACTTTAGCATACGTATAACGGATATCATCAAGCAAGCCGGACAAATTTTATGATATACATTTTAATGAAGTATGTTATAATGAAATAGATGCATTTGTATGAGAATGATGATTAAGGACATTCTATCCAAAAATGGTTATACCGTTGTTGGTGAAGCTGAGAATGGTTTAAAAGCGGTTGAAAAATTTACAGAGTTAAATCCAGACCTAGTAATTATGGATATTACCATGCCGGAAATGGATGGTATTGAGGCAGTTAAAGCTATAAGAGGTATAAACGGTAATGCGAATATCATCATGTGTTCAGCTATGGGTCAGCAAGCTATGGTTATTGAATCCATTCAAGCAGGCGCAAAAGACTTCATTGTTAAGCCTTTTCAAGCAGAACGTGTTATTGAGGCGGTTTCAAAAGTTACGGGCTAAAGGTTAGGAGCTCAAGATGGATCTAAAGGATTATTTTCAATTTGTTACGGTCATTATACTTTTTTTTGTGATTCTATGGGCTGCCTATATGACGACTAGATTCCTTGGTAATTTTCAAATGAACAAAAGCAAAGGCAACAATTTGAAGATTATTGAAGTGATGCCTGTAGGGCCCCAAAAAACATTGCAGTTAATACGTATTGGTAGTGAGTACATGGTCATTGGTGTCTCAAAAGACCATATCACCTTTGTTCAGTCAATCGATGAATCTAAGTTGACATTTCCAGAAAATAATAATGAGACCGTAATCCCCTTTAGTGCATATATGAAAAAATTTGTTTCTAAACATCATGATAGCAATAATAAATTAGGGGAAGATATAGATGAAGGCAAACAATAAAAAGCGTGCTATAACCTTAATGTTGATGACGGTTATGTTCCTTTTGTTTTTTGGTAATACCACAATCAGGTCCCATGCCACAGAAACAAACAATGCACCAATCCCCTTTTCATTTGATTTGAGTGTTGGTGCTGCAGAAGATGGACAAGATGTAGTGAGTAGTATTCAAATTCTCGTAATTTTGACACTCATATCTCTTGCGCCATCTATTCTTATAATGATGACTTCTTTTACGAGAATCATCGTTGTGTTGCATTTTGTAAGAAGTGCCTTATCAACACAACAAACACCACCGAATCAACTTTTGGTTGGTTTGGCTTTATTTTTGACGTTGTTTATCATGAGCCCTGTTATCAGCCAGATCAATGTAGATGCAATGCAGCCTTATGCTGCAGGAGAAATATCACAGGAAGTAGCTATAGAACGGGGTCTTGCACCTATAAGAGAATTTATGTTGGGGGAGGTAAATCCTAAGGATTTAGCTCTTTTTATGGATATTGCCAATATGGAAGCTGTAGAGACCTATGATGATATACCAACAGAAGTGATTATACCTGCTTTTATAATCAGTGAACTTAGGGCAGCTTTTATAATCGGCTTTTTGATATATATTCCCTTTATCGTCATTGATATGGTCGTGGCTTCAGTGTTGATGTCCATGGGTATGATGATGTTGCCACCGGTTATGATATCGATGCCCTTTAAGTTACTCTTATTTTTAATGGCAGATGGATGGGGACTTATTATTGGTAGATTGGTAGAGACGTTTTATGATTAAGAGGTGGGAATATGAGTGAAGATCTGGTAATTGATTTGATGCAACAAGCCGTTATGACGGTCATTATTGTGTCCGGACCATTACTAATGTTAGCCTTAGTCGTTGGATTGCTCATCAGTATTTTTCAGACGATAACATCTATTCAGGAGCAAACCTTGGCTTTCGTGCCCAAAATATTTGCCGTTTTCTTAGGTGTTTATTTTTTTGGACCATGGATGATGGGGCGAATGGTTGACTTCTTTGTTCAGGTCGTAGATAATTTCGGTCAATACATAATAAGATAGGGGATGGGATATGCAGCTATTATTATCTGATCCTTATATGTTTCTTGATGCTTTACTATTAGTTTTTGTTCGTGCTTTAGGGCTTTTATTAATTGTTCCGGTATTTGGTAACCGAAGTGTCCCCTATATGGCTAAAATTGCAGTCACCTTTTTTCTGACTGTGATACTAATGGCCACAATACCCTTTGAGCTAACTGTATCCAGTAGAGATGTGGTTAACTTTTCGGTCATGGTTATTAAAGAATTTTTCGTCGGATGGGTTATTGGCTTTGGCGCTTACATCGTGTTTTCTATCGTAACATTATCCGGCCAATTTATTGATGCTCAGATAGGCTTCTCTATGGTGAATGTATTTGACCCTACCAGTCAGATTCAATTAACCATAACCGGTAACTTATATTATTATCTGTTAATTATGATTACCTTAGTGACCAATGCCCACCATATGTTTTTAAGAGCATTAATTAACAGCTATCACCTGATACCTTTAGGACAGATGACCATCTCCAATCAACTATATTCAAGTATCATTGAATATATGAAACAGTACTTCGTATTGGCACTCCAAATAGCAGCCCCCATATTTTTTGTTATGATTATTACAAATGTCGTACTTGGTGTCCTAGCCAGAGCTGTACCACAATTGAATATGTTTGTTATCGGATTTCCGATTAAAATATTACTGGGCTTAATTACAATCTATTTGA
The DNA here is from genome assembly GCA_002841495.1 of Firmicutes bacterium HGW-Firmicutes-2. Taxonomy (GTDB): domain Bacteria; phylum Bacillota; class Clostridia; order Lachnospirales; family Vallitaleaceae; genus Petrocella. The sequence continues at coordinate 317,892 of PGZV01000005.1, forward strand.
CATTAAGTTTATTCTCAATCATTAGTGACGTAATCATCAGCGATGCAGAAAAGCTGATGCAAGATATTATAGAAGGTATGATGCCAAGATGATCAACGAAAAAAATAGATGTATAATCCTACCCATGCACCTTCAGCTTTTTGCGGAGGGTGGTGGTGGTGGCGAAAAGACAGAACAAGCAACGCCAAGGAAAAAGGAGAAGGCGAGAGAAGAAGGTCAAGTCGCTAAGAGCAATGAGATTACGACGACCTTCATGTTGGTCATTATGTTTGCTTCCATAAAAATATTAGGACCTGATATCATTAATCGAACCATAGGACTCATGGTAGAGATTACCAACCTCTTTGGAACTTCTGAAATTACGCCGCATTTTGCAAATAAACTGATGCAACATATATGGATTGAAGGTGCATTTATGATTGCCCCTTTGTGCTTTATATCATTTGTAGTTGCTTTTTTAGCAAACATCCTTCAAGTTGGGTGGAAGCCGAGTATGAAGCCTATGCAACCCAAGCTTAGCAATATCAGTCCAATTAGTGGTTTGAAAAGGATGTTTTCATTAAAAACGGTGGTAGAACTGATTAAGTCTATTATTAAAATAGTCATCATCATGATTATTGTTTACTTCTCATTAAGAGAATATGAGAACCTGATTTATTTGTTTTATGAGTTACCCATACTTGAGACCTATGCTCTGATTATGAATATAGCCCTTGACTTGGGCATACGTATTGGCATGTTTTTTATGATTGTAGCCGTTATTGATTATATATACCAGAAATTCAGCTTAGCTAAAAAGTTGAAAATGTCAAAACAAGAGATTAAAGATGAATATAAACTATCTGAGGGTAATCCGGAAATTAAGTCTAAAATTAGACAAAGGATGAGAGAAGCATCTATGCGACGCATGATGCAGGATTTACCTAAAGCAGATGTTGTTATCACCAATCCAACCCATTTTGCTGTTGCCATAAAGTACGATGAACAGACATATGGTGCACCTTATGTATTGGCAAAAGGGGCCGATATCATGGCCGGAAGAATTAAATCAAAAGCCAACGAGCTGAACATTCAGATTGTTGAGAACAAGCCTTTGGCCAGAACATTGTATTATACAGTTGAGATCGGAGATGAAGTGCCGCCGGAACTTTATCAGACTGTTGCCGAAGTATTGGCATTTGTATATAACTTGAAGAATAGTCAGAAAGAAGGTGCTAGAGTATGAAGATGAAAGCTGGGGATATCATCATTGGTATGTTTCTTATCATGGCCATAATCATCATGATATTACCTATACCTTCAATCTTCTTGGACTTATTTATCACCTTGAATATTGCCTTGGCATTGATTATTTTATTCAATGCTCTTTTTGCAAAAGAAGCGCTTGAAATGTCTTCATTTCCTTCTATTTTGCTTTTTGTAACAGTTTATCGATTGGCCTTAAACGTTTCATCGACTAGATTGATTTTAACAACAGGTGAAGCAGGTAATGTGATAGAGACCTTTGGAGGTTTTGTTGGTGGTAGTGATCTGATTGTAGGAATTGTCATCTTTATCATTTTAGTCATCATTAACTTTATGGTTATCACAAAAGGTTCAGAGAGGGTAGCAGAAGTAGCAGCAAGATTTACACTAGATGCTATGCCCGGTAAACAGATGGCCATTGATGCGGATTTGAACTCTGGACTTATTGATGAGCTTCAAGCCAGAGAAAGACGACAAAAAATACAGGATGAAGCCAGTTTCTACGGTTCCATGGATGGTGCCAGTAAATTCGTAAAAGGGGATGCTATCGCCGGTTTGATCATTACCATGATCAACATTACTGGCGGTATATTAATTGGTATTTTCAACAAGGGTATGGAAGTCAGTGAAGCCCTTAGTGTTTATACTATACTTACTATTGGTGACGGTCTGGTCAGTCAGATTCCTGCATTACTCATCTCCCTTGCAACAGGTATTTTGGTGACCAAAGTATCCAGAGAGGCAGACGTCAGTGATACACTGTTAAAAGAACTGGGTTCGATGCCCAAAGTTCTGTATTTAGCAGGTAGTGTTTTAATATTTCTTGGAATCGTCACCCCACTTAATCCGATTATCGTCAGTGGATTCGGACTTGGTATTGTTTTAATAGGTAGAAGGATGCAAAATGAAATGCAGGTTCAGGCAATTGAAGAAGAAATCTCATCAGAAGATGTTGAAGCAGAAGCGGTTAGGAAGCCGGAAAATGTCGTATCCTTATTGCAAGTGGATCCTATAGAACTGGAATTTGGTTATGGTATCATTCCTCTTGCTGATGTCAGCCAAGGTGGAGACCTTCTGGATCGGGTGGTTATGATTCGTAGACAGATTGCTCTGGAATTAGGTACAATTGTCCCAATTATAAGGCTTAGAGACAATATTCAGCTGAATCCAAATCAATATATAATCAAAATCAAAGGTACACAAATAGCAGAAGGTGAGATACTTTTTGACCATTACATGGCTATGAACCCCGGTTACGTTGAAGAAGAAATTGATGGCATAGAGACCATTGAACCGGCCTTCAGACTACCGGCATTATGGATAACAGAAGGACAAAGAGAGAGAGCCGAAACTCTTGGCTACACCGTTGTCGACCCGCCTTCTATTATTGCAACCCACTTGACGGAAATTGTAAAAGAGCATTTACATGAGCTTCTAACGCGACAAGATGTCAAAGTATTGATTAATAATGTCAGCGAAAATCATCCCACATTGGTTGAAGAATTAGTACCCAAACTGTTGTCTGTCGGTGAAATTCAAAAAGTGCTAATGAACATGTTAAAGGAAGGCATATCCATTAGAGATTTGGTAACTGTCTTTGAGATTCTAGCAGACAATGCCAGTACATCCAGGGACCCGGACTTATTAACAGAATATGTAAGACAGGCTTTAAAACGTTCTATAAGTGCGAAATTCTTTGATGGTGATACCAATCAAGTGATTACCTTAGACCCGACCATAGAACAGTTGATTATGGACCATGTCAAACAATCTGAGCAAGGTACTTATCTTACGTTAGATCCTGAATCCATGGAGAAGGTTTTAAATGCAACCGGTTCGGAAGCGGAAAAGTTAGTTGCCTCAGGACGCGTACCAATTATCTTGACGTCACCTATCGTTAGAATATATTATAAAAGAATGATTGAAGAGCGTTATCCGGATATTATTGTCATATCATATAGTGAACTTGATCCAACGATCGAATTACAATCAGTAGGGATGGTGACCATATAATGAAGATCAGAAAATATGAGGGCGCCAATGAAAAGGACGCCATGCTCAAAGTAAAAGAAGAGCTAGGTAAAGAAGCTTTGATTGTAAGCGTTAAGAATATTAAGCCAAGAGGCTTCTACAAACTATTTAAAAAGCCATATGTAGAAGTGACGGCAGCCCTTGATGACCATAGTGTATTGGATGATGGTGATAGGGAACCTAATTTCTTGAGAAAAAGGCAGATACAAAAGACCTTCCAGCCATCTGAACAAGAAGAACGTGATGGAGAAAGTGAAGCAAAAGCTTATCTTGAGAAGTTCAAATCCTTAATGGATAAAATACCGGATGAGAGCAGAAGAGATAGGGCAGAAAAACAGGAGGTTGAAAGCAACCATGAAGTTGTGAATGCATCTGTTATCAAAGTGGTCTACGAACAACTCATCGACCATGAAGTTCGAGAAGAGATCGTGAACCAACTTACCGCTGGTATTTCAGAGTTAAACAGTGATGATCAAGAAGATTTCACAGATGTTATAGCAGTCGTCTACAAACGCATCATCAAACTTTTATCCGATCATGCTACCATTAACAAAGATAAAAAAAATACCGTCTTTTTTGTCGGGCCGACAGGTGTAGGTAAGACGACAACCATCGCCAAAATCGCATCCTTTTTTACACTGAACATGGGTAAGGATGTGGCACTCATCACTTCAGATACATATAGAATTGCAGCAGTAGAGCAACTAAGAACCTATGCAAATATCTTAAACATTCCCATAAAGGTTGTTTATTCAAAAGAAGAATTAACAGAAGCAGTAGATGATTTTAAAGATAAAGACTTAGTACTGATCGACACAGCAGGTCGTTCTCATAAAAATGTAGAGCATCAAAATGAGTTAAAAGGATTACTTAATGCGGTAGATGAAAAAGAAGTATATCTTGTACTCAGTGTAGCAACAGGCTACAAAGATCTTATGAACATAACCAGTGTGTATGACACCATGACAGATTACAAGATTATATTTACCAAACTAGATGAAACGACGAGTTACGGCAATGTATTGAATGTGAAACTAGCGACTGGGGCAAAGCTATCTTATGTAACATTTGGACAAAACGTTCCTGATGATATCAGTGACATCAATCCGCATGAAATTGCTAGACAAGTATTAGGGGGCAATGAATGATATGGATCAAGCGGCTAATCTAAGAAACATTGTAAAAAGAGCTGATGCAAGTATTAAACCTATTGGCGCCCGTGTTATTACTGTGACAAGTGGTAAAGGCGGTGTTGGTAAGTCCAATGTATCTGTAAATCTGGCTATTCAATTCAAGAAACTTGGAAAAAGAGTTATTATTTTTGATGCAGATTTTGGGTTGGCCAATGTAGAGGTCATATTTGGCATTGTTCCAAAATACAATATGTTTGACATGATCTATAATAATAAGGAAATTACTGAGGTTCTGACATCAGGTCCACTTGGGATTGAATTCATATCAGGTGGTTCAGGTGTTCAGGAACTGCTGCGTTTGGATAAAAATCAATTGGCCTTTATGATTGAAAAACTATATGAATTAGACCGTTTAGCTGATATAATAATCATTGATACAGGCGCAGGCATATCGGATACAGTTTTGGACTTTGTGGCGGCTTCGAGTGAAGTACTGTTAGTAACAACACCGGAACCCACTTCCATCACGGATGCTTATGCAGTTTTAAAAGCCATTAAGCGTCGTCATGATAATGTTGATCAGAAGATTATTAATTTATTGGTCAACAGAACAGATAGTACAGCAGAAGGCAAAGAAATTTTTAACAAGCTCAATAAAGTTACCAATAAATACCTTGATCTAGAATTGACGAATATAGGGTATTTGCCAAATGACAAGCACTTAGTTAAAGCTGTAGTTGAACAAAAACCTGTATCCATTTTATTTCCAAAATCCATAATAACGAGGGGTTTTGAAGAATTGGCAGACAGGATGATTAACGGGACCGTACAGTCGGAACAAGAGCGGGGTCTAGGCAACCTTTTTACCAATATATTAAGATTAAAAAAATTCACATAAGGATGGTGGCTATGTATAAAGGCATTGAGGTAGGGGATAAGATTGAACTTGAGGTTCAACAACTCATGGGAGAAAAACAAGAAAAGTATATAAGTAAGATACAGGATGTCTCAGATACAGGAGAAATTACCATACTTGCGCCAATGGAAAGCGGTAGAATCATCACATTAGAGCTTAACCAGAATTATGGTATGTGTGTTTATACAAGCAATGGCTTATATAGATGTGAAGTAGCAGTAACGGAACGCATAAGGGATGACAAATTATACCTCATCAAGCTTGAAGTTCAAAGTGCACTTCAAAAATATCAACGTCGTCAATATTATCGTTTGGATTGCATGTTGACGTTTCACTACAAAGACGATCATAATGGAGAATGGCAAGAAGGTATTATCCTTGACATTAGTGGTGGTGGTATTCGTTTTACTTCCAAAAAACAACTATTGGATAAAAAGGGCGTCATTAACCATCTACAATTAAACTATGACCAAGAAGAAAGTCATCTCTATCTTTCCGGCGTTATAGTAGACTCATCCAATTTAAGGGCACAAGATAACATCTATGAAAATCGCGTTGTCTTTGATGAAATAACCATAGAAGAAAGAGAAATAATCATTAAATTTATTTTTGAAGAGGAAAGGCGCCGTAGAAAAAACAAAAAAGGATTGTGATCATATGGAAAAAACAAAAAAAGTTCTTATAATCGATGACTCTGCATTCATGAGAAGGGTGATTAGTGATATAATTAGTTCTGACAGTAGATTTGAAGTTGTCGGAACTGCATCTAATGGTAAAGAAGGTCTTGAACAGGTTAAAGCGCTAAACCCGGACGTCATATCACTAGATGTTCAAATGCCGATTATGGATGGACTTACCATGTTAAAAAGACTTCAGTCAACGATGCCAACCCCGGTTGTTATGATGAGTACCCTCACAAAAGAAGGTGCAAAAGAGACAATAGAAGCATTGGAGCTTGGAGCCATAGATTTTCTAGGTAAGCCTAGTAACATATTTAAGGTTAACTCGGATGAGATAAAAGAAGAGTTATTAGAAAAGCTCTATCTGGCAGCCAATGTGGGAAAACGCACAGTCGTTGAAATGAAGCCACCTGCAACAAGTACCTTCCAGTCAAGTCAAAAGACTGTAAAGATCCCTATGAAACAAGGTGTGTGTAATAAGCTTGTTGCAATAGGGACATCTACCGGTGGTCCAAGAGCACTACAATATGTGCTGCCTTATCTACCACCTAATATTGACGCCGGTATTGTCGTGGTACAACATATGCCACCAGGGTTTACAAAATCTTTGGCAAATAGGTTGGACCAGCTAAGCAGTATTCATGTTAAGGAAGCTGAACATGGTGATATTATTAAGAACGGATGGGCTTATATAGCACCGGGCGATCGTCATTTACTCGTGAGCGAGAAAACCGATGGCTCACTCTACATAGAGTTGTCGGATGAAGAACCGGTAGGTGGTCATAAACCGGCAGTTAATATTATGATGCGTTCAATAGCGAAACTGCAACAGAGACAGTATGTTGGAGTCATCATGACCGGTATGGGCGCAGATGGTATGTTAGGACTTAAAGAACTAAGTAATAAGAAAGATATTCATATTGTTGCTCAAGATGAAGCTTCATGTGTGGTATATGGTATGCCAAAATCAGTGGTAGAAGCAGGTCTTGCCAACGAAATTGTGTCACTAAATAAAATATCAGAAACGATTACCAAGAAATTGGGGGTGCTTTAATGGACGTAATAAGCCAAGCGATAAGGACTTAATCAATGAAGTATTTAGATCAGCTCATACATTAAAAGGTATGGCGGCAACTATGGGCTTTAAGAGAATGAATCAATTGACCCATGATATGGAAAATGTATTATCAGAGATCAGACTGGGTAATATGTCAATTGATCCTGTGTTGTTAGATACAATGTTCAAGTGTTTGGATGCATTGGAGCAATATGTGGAATCCATTGTGCAAACAGGCAATGAAGGTGAAAATGAGTATAAAGCTATAATTGAAGCACTGAATGCTGCTCTTAATGGTGAAAAAAAGCCGGAAGTAGAAACCGTAAAAACAGAAGTAAGCGTAAGTCAAGATACGAAAACAGAAGGAATAGTGAATGAACGGAAGCATCAAGCCTTAATTTTTACAGATTTTGAAAGACACGCAATCGTTGAGGCAAAAAAAGAGAATTTAAAAAGCTACGGTATAACCATCTATTTATCAGAAGGATGTGTGCTTAAATCAGCAAGAGCCTTCATAATATTCAGAACCTTAGAAAAACTAGGATCAATTATAAAATCCAATCCAGCCGTTCAAGACATAGAAGATGAGAAATTTGAATATGATTTTTCTGTTGTCGTCGTGTCATCAGAAGGGGAAGATAAGTTTCTACATGATCTGGGAAACATTGCTGAAGTGGAGAAAGTACTAATCGATGAAGTTGATCTAGAAACTGCGATAACGGCTCCTGTAAGTGAAGAAGATGATCTAAGGGATGAAGACGAAGAGCATCAAAAAGGAAGAACAAAAGACTCAGATTCCAAGTCTGCAAATAAGCCGGTAACCAATAGAACCGTTAGGGTCGACATTGAAAGATTAGATACCTTAATGAACCTGGTAAGTGAATTAATCATTATAAAGAACGGTCTGTTAACGGTTGAGAATTCAAACACCAATTTTGGTGAACAAATTGAATATCTAGAAAGAATCACGACCAATTTACATGACGCCGTCATGAAGGTTAGAATGGTACCGATTGAAAGAGTGTTTAATAGATTCCCAAGACTTATTCGGGATTTATCAAGGAAACTTAACAAACAAATGGTTTTACATATGTCAGGTGAAGAGACAGAACTGGATAGAACCGTTATTGATGAGATAGGAGACCCATTGGTTCACCTTATTCGTAATGCAGGTGATCATGGTCTTGAGACACCGGATACACGTGTAAGAAGCGGAAAAGATGCAACAGGAAACGTTTATCTTAAGGCCTATCAAGACGGCAATAATGTTGTTATTGAAGTTGGTGAAGATGGTGCAGGTATAGATGTTGCAAAAGTCAAAAACAAAGCCATTAACAGTGGCGCGATTAGTTATGATCAAGCAAACTCAATGAACGACCAAGAAATTATTGATCTTCTATTTAGACCAAGTTTTTCAACAGCAGATAAGATTTCGGATGTATCCGGTCGAGGTGTTGGTCTGGATGTCGTAAAGACTAAGATTGAAGCTCTTGGTGGTATTATTGAGGTTAAGACGGCACTTGGTAAAGGTAGTACCTTTATCATTAGATTACCGTTAACCTTAGCAATCATACAAGCATTGATGGTTCAACTGAATGATGAGAAATATGCAATACCGCTTAATTCCATTCAGAATATTGAAGATGTGAAAATATCGGATATCAAGTATATTCAAGGCTCAGAAGTGATTAACCTTAGAGGACGCGTTATTCCGATTATCAGATTACATGAGAAACTGGATCTACAAGAACAAAATGATAACAAGACATCCATAACAGTGGTTATCGTGAATAAAGGTGACAAGTTGGCTGGGTTTGTCGTAGATTCACTCATTGGACAACAAGAGATTGTCATCAAGACACTAGGAAAATACTTAACGAACTTGAGAATGATAGCCGGTGCAACAATACTTGGTGACGGTGAAGTTGCTTTGATACTTGACGTTAATTCACTGGTATAATGGAGGGTATTAAGATGGATAATAATGAAAATGCACAAAAAATGGAATTGTCTCAATTTATCGTGGTAAAATTAGGAGTCGAGCAATATGGTATTAATATTCAATATGTCCAAAACATCGTAAGGATGATTAACATCACCCGTGTACCTAAAGCGCCATATTACATTAAGGGCGTCGTCAATCTACGCGGTGATATTATTCCGGTTATGAGTATAAGACTAAAATTTGATATGGAAGAAGATGTTCTGTCGGACAGTACGCGTATTATATTTGTCAAGTTAGAAGGTAACGAGATTGGCTTAATCGTTGATGAAGTCAAAGAAGTCATCCAACTATCCGATGCGGACATCGACAACATCAGTAGAGAATCGCATGAAGAAAAAGATGCCTATGTTTTTGGAGTAGGAAAAATCGGTCAGTCCCTTGTAACGCTCTTGAATATTGATGAGCTTATCAAGGTCAACGACCCTTTAAAAGCATAGAAAGGAATAGGTGATGATGGATAATTTTGATAACATTGATAGTGTCCAAATGGATATATTAAAAGAAATCGGTAACATCGGAGCCGGGAATGCAACAACAGCTTTGTCACAACTGATTAACAGACGTATTGATATGGGCATACCGGTTGTAAAAGTATTGGAGTTTAAGGATTTATCAGAGGTTTTAGGCGGTGCGGAAAACCCAATAGTCGGCATATTACTGGGTCTTGAAGGTGATATTAGCGGTATGATTATGTTTGTTCTCGAACAATCTGCAGCCCATATACTTATCAATATGCTGATGGGTAAGAATATTGATAACTTTGAGGATTTTGACGAAATGGATTTATCCGCCTTAAAAGAGATCGGTAACATCATTTCTGGTGCTTACTTATCCTCGTTGTCCTCATTGACCAGTTTGAGGATTCTTGCAACTGTTCCCTATATGGCAATTGACATGGCCGGTGCTATACTCAGCGTACCGGCAATCGAGTTTGGTAAAGTAGGTGATAAAGCGCTTCTGATTCAAACCGATTTTGGTGGTGATCGTGAAAATGTTTTCGGGTATTTCATACTAATACCGGACATGCCTTCATATGGCATAATATTAAGAAGTTTGGGGATTGATACTTAATGGCTGCAAATATGATTAAAGTGGGGATGGCAGATTTAAACACTTGTAAATCGCCAGATGTTCTGACAACGCTTGGATTGGGTTCTTGTGTCGGCATCATATTATATGATCCTATTACAAAAGTCAGCGGTTTAGCCCATGTAATGCTACCGGATAGTACGCAAATTAGAAATAATAGCAATGTAGCAAAATTTGCAGATACAGCGATTGATCAGCTCATCAAAGATATGGAATTGTTAGGTGCCAAAAGAAACAGACTTGTATCCAAAATAGCCGGAGGTGCTCAAATGTTTTCATTTGGTAGCACCAATGACTTAATGAGAATCGGAGAGAGAAACGCAGTTGCTTCAAAAAAGAAGCTCGATGAATTAAGGATTAGGCTATTATCAGAAGATATAGGTGAAAACTATGGTAGGACCATAGAGTTCTATTCAGAAACAGGAGATTTGCTTATCAAGACAATAGGTAAACCTCCAAAAACAATATAGTGAGGTTATTATGCCATTTAAAAATCTGAACATCATTATAATGCTGATAGCTGGCATTATTGTTACAGTTATAAGCATGATTTCCAAATACGCCTTGAATCATCTTGTTTATACTTTGATGATTGTTTTGATTATCTTTTTTATCTTGGGAACGGTGATACAAACGATGTTAAATAAGATTACCGAAAAGGCAGAACTAACAGCAAGAGAAAAGGAAAAACAATTATTAGACAGGGAAGTTAAAAGCCTTGAAGAAGGAAAAGAAGCGTCTAAAGATATAGATGATGAATCCTAATTATGGTTAAGTGTCATGAAAGTACAAGGGTATTATTTTGACAAATTAGCTCGTTAATGGAGGCACAAAATGGAAAAGCTAAGCACAGATAAGCTATGGGAGATATACAGCCAAACCAAAGATAAAAAAATCAAAGAACAGTTAATCATAGAGTATTCCCAGGTGGTCAAGTATGTAGCCGGTAGATTAAGTATGTACTTAGGCAATAACGTTGAATTTGATGACCTGGTAGGTTATGGCGTTTTTGGATTAATTGACGCCATTGACAAGTTTGACTATGACAAAGGCATTAAGTTTGAGACCTATGCTTCCCTTAGAATAAGAGGCGCAATCTTAGATAACATAAGAAAAATGGATTGGATTCCAAGATCCGTAAGGAAAAAGCAGAAGGACATTGAACGGACGTATCAGAAATTAGAATCAGAACTTAACCGACCGGTCACAGATTCAGATATGGCTGAGGAAATGAATATTACGGTAGATGAGTATTTGAAATGGCAAGATCAAACGAAAGCATTAAAACTCACTTCTTTGGAAGATTATGTTGAAAAGGGCGGAGAAAGCAATGTAGAACCTCTTAACAGGTCAAGATTCATGCTTCCGGAAGCGAATTTAGAAAAAAAAGAGTTAAAAAAAATGTTGGTCGAAGCAATTAAGAACTTGTCTGAGAAAGAATGTAAAGTGATTACTTTGTACTATTATGAAGAATTAACATTAAAAGAAATCAGCCAAATCATGGAAGTATCCGAATCAAGAATCAGTCAATTGCATACAAAGGCACTTGGAAAAATGAAGCAATTATTGGGGAATAATATTGAATTGCTATCATCACTTTAAAGGATGGTGTTTATGGGAGCTAACATTAATGACGGCTATTTTGAGATTAAGTCAGGCAGTGATGGATTTTATTTGGAAGTTCTTGAAGCCAAAGAAGGTGGCAAGAACGTAGAGATTCAAGAAATAACAAATGAGCTTAAAAATATGAATATTGAAACGTATGACCTTGCATCATTAGAAGAACTTATAATGATGGAGGGCTTTGAACGTATAGAGATGAAGATTGCAGAACCGATTGAAGTGCCGGATGAAGATGATGAAAGCTTTAGAATTGAGATTTCTGAAAACAAGATGTCTGCTTATGTAACGTTCTATAAGTCAAGTAGACCATACAATAAAGAAGAAATCATCAAGGATCTTGGTTCGAGAGGGGTTAAGCATGGAATCGACGTAGAAATGTTAGAGGCCCTTGATGTTGAAAGAGAAGTCAATAGTGCTTACTTGATCGCAAAAGGCACACCGCCTACGCATGAAACAGAAGCGGTCATTGAACATTTTTTTAAGACGGAAAACGATGTACGTCCTACGATGGATGCGGAAGGGAATGTGAATTATCATAAGCTTAATGTTATCGCTCATGTAAAGACCGACCAACTTTTATCTAGGCTTATTCCTGGCACCAAAGGCGTCGATGGTATTGATCTTCATGGCAATCTGCTTACACCCAAGAAAGCAAAGTTAGTCAAACTGAAATATGGTAAAAATATCTCGATTAATGACGACAAGACAGAACTTTATGCTGCATGCGATGGTCTCGTTAAGATTGTTGATGATAAAGTTGTAGTTAATGATGCGTATGATGTACCAAACAATGTGGGCAATTCTACCGGAGATATTGATTTTGACGGCACCGTTATTGTACATGGTAATGTGATTACCGGTTTTAAGGTTAAGGCCAGAGGCGATATTGAAGTACTAGGTGTTGTTGAAGGTGCTGAGATTATTTCGGGTGGTAGTATCATTCTTCATAAAGGTATTCAAGGTATGGGAAAAAGCAATATACAAGCCGCCAATAATATCAAAGCTAAATATATTGAAAACGCCAATGTTACTGCCGGAGGTGATATACATAGTGAAGCCATCTTACACAGTATTGTCACCTGTAAAGGTACCATAACCGTAGAAGGAAAAAAAGGTATGATTTCAGGTGGTACGGTACGTGCCGGACAAGGTGTAACCACTAGGATTCTTGGTTCCCATATGGGTACCATTACCAATGTGGAAGTGGGCATAGATCCCATAATGTTATCAGAATATGGAGAGTTAAAAAGAGAAATTCCTAAAATGGAAAGTGAATTATCAAAAATCGAACAAGTCATTCAATTGCTTAATAAGAGAAAAGAGATGGCAGGAAAACTTGATAATGATAAACAGGAAATGTATATGTCCGCTGTACGTAATAAAATTTTCCTGACCAACAAACTCACTCAAAGCAAAAAGAAATTCGAAACCATGCAAACTGAAGTTGAAAATAAAAATGCCGGCGTCGTAAAAGTTAGCCATGAATTGTATACAGGCGTCAAGGTTTCCATCGGTAATATAAGCACACATATCAGGGACGAAATCAAAGGTGTTATCATTACTAAAAAAGGTGCCGATATAAAAGTATCATCACTATAGGCGTTTATGCATAGCATTTGCATTCAAACCAGACGGATCTGGATTAAGGAGGTGTGCTTATGCCTATTAGACCAATCGATTTACAAGTTGCCATACCAAAGATGTCAGAAGTTTCAAGAATAAGTCATTTAGACCAACAAAAATCAGGATTGTTACATGATCAGGGTTCTTTAGCTACGGATAGAGGTAAACACAAAGAAGGTCAAACTGTCTTTGCATTACAAAAAGATGCCAAAGCAGGCACAGATGCGGATGCACGTAAAAAAGGACATAATGAATATCAGAACAATCGAAAAAAAGCAAATAAAAATAGTATAAAAGACCCGGTACAGCCACCAAAATCAGACCATAAAATTGATATTAGAATTTAGGAGCATAACGTGACAATATATGATGGATTAACACTAGGTTTTATTGCAGTAGGTATATTGTTTATCGTATTAAGTTTTCTATATGATAGGACTAAAAAAACGATCGATCAAGATGAAGCAGCCCTAGAAGACGAAACTTTTCGGAAACAAATCAGTATCATCAATGAGAAAATTGTGGAAATGAATGAATACCATGATTATGTTCAAAAAGAAATGGAAAAAAAGCATAAAGAACTTCTATTCCTTTATCAAATGATTTCTGAAAAGGAAAAATTGGTGCGTCAAATTCAGGTTGCACATCATGAAGATACACCAATGCATGAAGTCCCGAAAGCATTCATTGGAGTAAATGCAAAAGTGAATACAGAAGAAGAAAAAACAGAAGAAAAAAAAATCAGTACCACCACCAACACCAATATGAAGATATTGGAAATGAAGAGTCAAGGTTATCAAGCATCTGAAATAGCCAAAATATTAAACATAGGCCAAGGTGAAGTACAGCTGGTTATCAACCTATTTGAATGAGGTTTATATGGAAAAAATGGAAGTGAAAGGCTTTTTAAAAGGCATAGGGATGACTTTGATTATCATGTCTATCGTTTTTTATGGGCTCATTGTCAATCTGCAAACGACTCAGAACAAACCAATATATACCAATGAAGAAATCGTCGAAATGGCCAGAGATTTAGGTATGATTTACATAACGGAAATCAAGGATGTTGACCTATTGACAAAGGATTATATTATAAAAATGGCGAAAAGCTATGGTATGGATTATAAGGAAGCAACTTCGAAATAGTAGAAGTTACTTCCTTTATTAATGATTGATTTTTTTAGTATGGTCAAAGGTTAAATAAACCCAACGTTTAGGACCCCAAGTTCAATCGGAAAGTTGTGTTATAATGCTTGCTAAAGTGACCTTGATATGATACAATAGCAGACGTGAAAATAGCACGCATTTGGATTTTTGACAAGGTGCCACCAAAGTGTGGTCTGTGAAAAAGATGAAAAATGCGGAAGAAATCAACCAAAACGGAGGTACTAAAATGGGCGTTATTTCAATGAAACAATTACTAGAAGCAGGAGTTCACTTCGGTCATCAAACAAGAAGATGGAACCCAAAAATGAAAGAGTATATCTACACTGAAAGAAATGGGATATACATCATTGACTTACAAAAAACAACTGGTCTTGTTGACAAAGCATACTATGCAATTAAAGATGTCGTAGCTGATGGCGGCACAGTATTGTTTGTCGGTACAAAAAAGCAAGCACAAGAATCCATCAAATCAGAAGCAGAACGTTGTGGCATGTTCTACATCAATCAAAGATGGTTGGGTGGAATGCTAACAAACTTCAAGACCATTCAAGGTCGTGTGAAACGATTGAAAGAACTTGAAAGAATGCAAGAAGATGGTTCATTTGATTTATACACAAAAAAAGAAGTCATCGGTATGAAGCATGAAATGGAAAAACTTGAGAAAAACCTTGGTGGTATCAAGGAAATGAAGAAAATTCCTGATATTATTTTTATTGTAGACCCAAGAAAAGAAAGAATTGCAATACAAGAAGCACATATTCTAAATATTCCTCTTGTATCCATTGTAGATACAAACTGTGATCCGGACGAAATCGATTATGTTATTCCAGGTAATGATGATGCCATCAGAGCTGTAAAATTATTAACAGGAAAAATGGCAGATGCAGTTATTGAAGCAAATCAAGGATTACAAAACCATCCAGCAGAAGAAGCGCAAAAAAAATAAGATAACATTATGGAGGTAAGATCATGGCAGTTACAGCAGCAATGGTAAAAGAATTAAGAGAAAGCACCGGCGCAGGTATGATGGATTGTAAAAATGCATTGACTGAAGCAAATGGGGACATGGAAAAAGCAGTAGAGGTACTAAGAGAAAAAGGTCTTGCAAAAGCAGCTAAAAAAGCAGGTAGAATAGCAGCAGAAGGACTTGTAGATACATTTGTTGATGGCAACATCGCTTCAATTGTTGAAGTGAATTCAGAGACAGACTTTGTGGCCAAGAATGACTTGTTCAAAAATTATGTTAAAGAAGTGGCTAAACAAGCAGCAAAAACAACAACAGAAGATATTGACAGCTTTTTGGCTGAAGAAAGTCTTTTTGTAGCCGGTTCAACAGTTAACGAAGTTTTAACCAGTAAGATATCCGTTATTGGAGAAAACCTAAAGATTAGACGTTTCAAAAAAGTAGTCGTTGAAAACGGAGTTGTTGCTTCTTACATCCATATGGGTGGCAAGATTGGCGTACTTGTAGAACTTGAGTCAGATGTGGTAAATGATGCCGTTGTTGAATGCGGACGCAACCTTGCTATGCAAATTGCAGCAGTAAGCCCACTTCATGTTGACCGTTCAGAAGTTTCAGATGAATACGTTGAAAAAGAGCGTTCAATTCTAAAAGAACAAGCAAAAAATGAAAATCCGGACAAACCGGACAGCATCATTGATAAAATGATTATAGGCCGTTTGAATAAGCAACTCAAAGAAATCTGTCTTTTGGATCAACCCTATGTAAAAGACGGTGATTTAACAGTGGCGAAATATGTTGAGCTAGTTGCCAAAGAGCAAGGCGCTAACCTTAAAGTCAAGGCATTTACACGTTTTGAAACAGGCGAGGGTATTGAGAAGAAATCAGAAAACTTTGCTGAAGAAGTTGCAAGACAAATGCAAAGCTAAAAGTATAAATGAAGAAGCACGGTTGTGCTTCTTTTTTTTAGACTGGTAAATAATCCAAACTTATGTTAAATTAATTATTAGAGGTGTTGAGATGTCGAATTATAAAAGAGTATTGTTAAAACTTAGTGGTGAAGCACTGGCAGGCGACAAGTCCGTAGGGTTCGATGAAACCAACGTGATGGTTGTAGCAAACCAGGTAAAAAAGCTGATTGAAAAAGGTGTTGAAATCGGTGTGGTTATTGGTGGCGGCAACTTTTGGCGGGGAAGAAGCAGTAAAATAATGGATCGGACCAAAGCGGATGAAATCGGTATGATGGCAACCATCATGAATGCCTTATACACATCAGCGATGTTTCGAACCATTGGTATTGATACCATTGTACAAACCCCTTTTGAGGTAGGTATGATGACAGAACGCTTCTCTAAGGATTCAGCAGTGAATCATTTGAAAAACGGCTGTGTGGTCTTTTTTGCCGGCGGTACAGGTCATCCTTACTTTTCAACGGATACAGGTGCAGCACTTAGAGCTATCGAGATTGAGGCTGAGATTATACTACTGGCTAAAAACATCGATGGCGTCTATGACTCAGATCCAAAGATCAATGATCAAGCGATTAAGTATGATACCATCAGTTTATCAGAAGTTATAACAAAGAATCTCAAAGTCATGGACCATACGGCAGCTATTATGTGCCTTGAGCACAAGATGCCTATGTCAGTATTTTATTTAAATGATGAAGACAGTATCGTCAACGCCGTCAGTGACAAAATAAATGGAACCGTTGTAACGGTATAGGAGGACTTAGTATGTATGATGAATTGAAAAAATATGAGGACAAAATGGATAAAACAGTCCAAGTACTTGAAGGTGAGTTTATCAGTATTCGTGCAGGAAGAGCTAACCCTCATGTTCTTGACAAAGTGACGGTTGATTATTATGGTCAACCGACACCTCTCAACCAAGTTGGCAATATTACAGTACCTGAAGCAAGGGTACTTATGATTCAACCTTGGGATGTTAAGATTGTAAAAGACATTGAGAGAGCGCTACATGCCTCAGACATCGGTATAACACCAAACAGTGATGGTAAGATTATTCGTTTAATTTTTCCGGAGCTAACGGAAGAACGCCGTATGGAACTAACAAAAGACATCAAGAAAAAAGGCGAAGAATCAAAAATCGCCATAAGAAATATACGACGTGATGCCATCGACCATTTTAAGAGAGCTGAAAAAGCCCATGAAATTACAGAAGATGATTTGAAAGATTTGGAAGATCAGACTCAAAAATTAACAGACCGTTTTATCTTAGACATAGATAACCATGTGACGAACAAGACAAAAGAGATCATGACCGTATAAGTTAAAACAGTAGATACAGTGATTGCCCCTCGTAGGAGGGGCGTTTTAGTAGAGGCATGAATATACTATATTGAGGTGGCTATGGCCGATATGACAACAACAGACCAATTGAATATACCAAAGCACGTTGCCATTATTATGGATGGTAACGGCAGATGGGCAAAGAAACAAGGGAAAAATAGGACCTATGGACATAAAAGCGGGAGTGATAACCTGAAGGTTATTGCTCGTGCTGCTAGTAGCATGGGCATTAAGTTTCTCACTGTGTATGCCTTTTCTACAGAAAATTGGAAGCGACCCTCTTCGGAAGTTTCTTTTTTGATGGGATTATTGCGCCAGTATTTAAAAGACAGCATAAAAAACGCCCAAAAAGACAATATGCGGGTTATTGTAATCGGAAGAAGGTCGGACTTGGAGCCGGACATCAAAGAAGCCATTGAAAGCTTAGAGGCTGCATCAAAGAATCATACAGGATTGACCTTGCAGATTGCTATAAATTATGGCGGAAGAGATGAGATTATTAGAGCGATTAAAGCTTATGAAATAGAAAAAGAAAAGAACCCTAACATAGAATTAGATGAAACCCTATTTGGAGATTTTTTAGATACCAAAGATATTCCGGATCCGGAACTCATGATAAGAACCAGTGGTGAAGTCAGATCCAGCAACTTCTTGATTTGGCAATTGGCTTACAGTGAATTTTTCTTTGTGAAAAAGCACTGGCCGGAATTTACTAGTGAAGACTTGATGGAGGCGATAAAAGCCTACAATAAAGTGAGTAGAAGATTTGGAGGTCTTAAAGATGAAAGCTAGAATTATAACATCAGTTATATTATTGCCGTTAATCATTTTTTTATTATGGTATGGTAAACTACCATTAATCATTGTTCTTTGTGGTGTAACCATCATAGGCCTTCATGAATTTTTTAACGCTGTAAGGCTAGAAGATCAACTTATAAGGGGCATGGCATTTCTACTTGTTATGATGACCTATGTTTTCTTCTGGTTGGGAGATTATACCTATATGAATCTATCCGTTTTAATATTCATAGCTTTGGCTTTAGGTGTTTATGTTTTTAAATACCCTAAGATTTCTTTAGAACAATTAGGCTTCTTAGCCTTTGGTATTATTTATATTCTCTATTTGTTGCTACACATAGCTTTTGTGAGAGAGACCACACCGGAGGGTATATGGTCAGTATGGCTTATATTCATCATTGCTTTTGGTAGTGATAGTTCGGCCTACTTTGTAGGGGTTAATTTCGGGAGGCATAAGTTGGTACCAAAGCTAAGTCCAAAAAAAACCATTGAAGGTGCTGTTGGTGGCATTGTGGGTGCAGGTATTTTATGTACAATTTTTGGTGTCGTTATGCAACAATATGGTTTTGTGGACACCTGGGTGACATTACCTATGTATTTTGTAATCGGTATTCTAGGTTCAGTGGTCTCCCAGATTGGTGACTTAGTCGGATCAGCCATGAAGCGACAAACACAGATCAAAGATTTTGGCACCATCATACCCGGACACGGTGGTATCTTAGACCGACTGGACAGCATACTTTTCACAGCACCATATGTCTATATCATCGTAACTATGCTATACTAGAATTTAGAGAAATAATATAAAGAGGGTACATATGCGTAAAATAACCATACTAGGATCGACAGGATCGATTGGTAAACAGACTCTGGAAGTCATCAGAGAGCAAAAAAACATTGAAGTTGTCGCATTGACAGCCAATCAGAATATAGAGTTACTTGAACAACAGATTATAGAGTTTAAACCCAAATGTGTTGTGGTCATGGATGAAAAAAAAGCCATGAAACTACAGAAGATAATTGGTAGCAAGACGGAAGTTTTATGGGGTATGGATGGTTTAATAACCGTGGCAACCCTTAGTGAAATCAACCTAGTCGTAACAGCAATAGTGGGTATGATTGGGCTTAGGCCAACCATAGCTGCTATTAAGTCAGGCAAAGACATTGCACTGGCTAACAAAGAAACACTGGTAACAGCCGGTGCTATCATTATGGATTTGGTAAAAAAACATAAGGTTCGGTTATTACCTGTAGATAGTGAGCATTCAGCCATCTTTCAGTGCCTAAACGGCGAACAAGCATCAGCGGTTGAATCCATTATCTTAACAGCTTCAGGTGGACCATTTCGTGGGTATACGAAGGCGCGTTTAGAAGAAGTGTCATTGGAACAGGCATTAAAACATCCCAACTGGTCCATGGGTGCCAAGATTACTGTAGACTCATCTACACTCGTAAATAAGGGACTAGAAGTGATAGAAGCCAAATGGTTGTTTGATTTAAGTAGAGAACAGATACAGGTGGTTGTTCATCCTCAAAGTATCGTCCATTCCATGGTAGAATTCATTGACGGATCCATCATCGCTCAAATGGGATTACCGGATATGAAGTTGCCCATACAATACGCATTGGCATATCCGGACCGAGTAAGCAACCCATATCCAAGATTAAAGCTAAATGAAATCGGCACACTAACCTTTGAAAAACCGGATTTACAAGTTTTCAAAGGATTGGCGTTGGCATATGATGCTTTAAAAGAAGGCGGTTCTATGCCGATTGTCTATAACGCTGCGAATGAAACGGCAGTTGCCATGTTTTTGAAACAAGAAATAAAGTATAAAGATATTGTCAAAATCATAGATCATGCTATGACAAAGCATCATGTGACAGTATGTAAAGATGAAACCGAAGTAATAGAAATAGAGAGCTGGACAAAGAATATTGTCAGAAATAGGTGATAAGTATGAGCATTTTAGTATCCGTATTAATATTCGGATTAATTGTATTGATACATGAATTAGGACATTTTTTATTTGCTAGAAAAGCAGGCATATTGGTGGAAGAATTTGCCATCGGCATGGGTCCGAAGATTGTAGGTAAAAAAGTAGGAGATACCTTGTATTCCATAAGAGCCATTCCTTTTGGTGGTTTTTGCAGAATGCTTGGTGAAGATCAAGAAGTGGAAAACGACCCTAGAGCGTACTCAAGCAAGTCACCATGGGCCAGATTCCAAGTTATTTTTGCAGGTCCCTTGTTTAATTTTATATTAGCATTTTTGTTTTCAATTGTGTATATCAGTTTGGTTGGCGGCACAACCTCTACCATCAGTGAAGTTGTAGAAGGCTATCCGGCATATGAGTCCGGAATACAAGTAGGTGACCGTATTGTGGGCTACAATAATAAAACAGTCCTAACATCCAAGGAAGTTAGGATCTATCTAAACTCAGAAAAACCAAGTCAAATGGAGTTGACCGTCAAACGTGGCGGCGAGAAAATAAGCTATGTGATGGAACCGATCATGGGAGAAGACGGAATCTATCGTCTTGGGGTTAATTTTGCACTGATTGACATTAGAAATCCCATAGAAATCCTTAAAAATGCGGCGATAGAAATCGTATTTTGGATAAAAATCGTCATCTATTCCTTAGGCTTGTTGGTGACCGGTGGCATATCCGGAAATGATATTGCCGGTCCCGTGGGGATTGTTGGTGAGATCAGCAGCGGTTATCAAGAGAGTATTCAATACGGTATAAAATCCGTCATAGCCACAGTGTCCTTTTATATTGTGCTGCTAAGTGCGAACCTAGGTGTTATGAACCTGTTACCTATCCCTGCTCTTGACGGCGGTCGAATCGTTTTCATAGCGATAGAGGCTCTAAGAGGCAAACCTGTTGATCCTAACAAAGAAGGTTTTATTCACTTTGTCGGTTATGTATTGCTCATGATTTTAATGGTGCTCATTTTGTTTAATGACATTTTTAAAGCCGCTTTTTCATAGAAAGTGAAACCCCATACAAGAAAAGAAGCTTCGCTTCGTTATGAGCTCTGCTCATATTTCTGAACGGTTCGACAGGAAAGATTTTTGACGTAATCTGCCACGCTTCAAGGCTGAGTACTAAAGTATAACTTTCCAAGAGAACAAGAGAACAAAGGAGATAAAATTATGTTGAATTTTGAATTTGATAATAAAACAAAAATAATATTTGGAAAAAAAGTAGAAGAACAGGTTGGTGAGCTAACAAGAGCCAATGCAACAAAAGTGTTGCTCCATTATGGTGGTGGTAGCATCAAAGCAAGTGGTCTGTATGACCGAGTGATAAACAGCTTAAAAGAAGCCGGTGTTGCGTATGTAGAACTTGGCGGTGTTGTCGCCAATCCAAGAGTAAGTTTGGTACGTGAAGGCATAAAGTTATGCCGCGAAGAACAAGTAGACTTTATCTTGGCCGTTGGCGGTGGTAGTGTCATAGATTCAGCCAAAGGTATAGCAGCAGGTTTCTATTACCAAGGCGATGTATGGGAATTATATATGAGAGAAGGCACCTTTGATGCCTGTCTACCAATAGGTGTTGTACTTACAATCCCCGCAGCAGGCAGTGAATCCAGTGGTGGATCCGTGGTTACCAATGAAGATGGTCTATGGAAAAGAGATATTGGTAGTTTGAATCTTAGACCGGT
Organism: Firmicutes bacterium HGW-Firmicutes-2; assembly: GCA_002841495.1. Classification (GTDB taxonomy): domain Bacteria; phylum Bacillota; class Clostridia; order Lachnospirales; family Vallitaleaceae; genus Petrocella. The sequence goes on from PGZV01000005.1 coordinate 340,204, forward strand.
ATTTGCCCTTCTTAACCCAGAGTTGACCTATACCTTACCGAACTATCAAACGGCATGCGGCATATCAGATATGTTGGCCCATGTTATGGAACGATATTTTACCAGAGTCATTAAAGTGGATCTAACAGATCGATTGGCTGAGGCAATTATGAAGAGTGTCATCAAGCAAGCCCATATTCTGAACCATATGCCGGATGACTATGATGCCAGAGCAGAGATTATGTGGGCAGGTACATTGGCACACAATGATTTGGTGGGTACTGGACGACAAGGCGATTGGTCATCCCATGGTATCGAACATGAACTCAGTGGCATCTATGATATTGCTCACGGCGCAGGTCTCAGCATTGTTTTCCCAGCATGGATGAAACATGTCTATAAAACAGATATACCTCGATTTGCCCAATTTGCGAACCGTGTGTTTGATATAGAAATCAATACCATGAACCTTGAAGAAACAGCGATCAAAGGTATTGAAGCTATGGAAAGTTTTTATACACTAATCGGTATGCCTACGCGACTCACACAAGTAAATATTGATGACACACGATTTGAAGAAATGGCCGACAAAGCCACCAGTAACGATACAACCACTATGGGTTCTTTTGTACAGTTAACTAAAGCGGATATAATGGCAATCTTTGAATTGGCAAAATAAAGATATTAAGAAGCGAGATTATTATGACTTTTATTACTTTTAATGGACATTCCGTCTTATTGACGATGGACCTGTTTTGTGATAAAGTATTAACACACAACAACTTCAACTAACATTTTATAAACTATTTATTATGGAAAAGAGGGATTAAGATGAAACCATCATTTTCAAATCTAGAAGTCATTAAATTTGCTATAGGCATGGAAGATATGGGTATTGTATTTTATGAAGATTATGCTAAGAAGTCCGATGGAGAGATTAGAACACTATTCTTAAGACTGGCAGATGATGAACGTCGCCACAAAGCATTTTTTCAAAGCCTATTAGATGATACCGAAAAAGAAGCAGGCGCTTTTGACTATATGTTTGATGAATCCGTAACCAGTTTTTTTGAAGCATTTGCTCAAAGTGCAGGATTCTCAAGAGAAATCAAAGACATTGAAACCAATAGAGAAGCCATCTTAGAAGGCATAACTACAGAAACACTAACCATTGAATATTACAAAGATTTACTAACGTATTCCAAAGAAAAAACTAAAGAAACATTGGAAATCATCATCAAAGAAGAAGAAGGACATTTAGCACTGCTTAATGGATTACTTAAATAATACTAAAGTTTAAATATTTAAAGCAATATCGACCATGAAGTTCCTGGAACAGTGTGTATGAATTAAGCAAGACAGCAGGAGCTGTCCGCCGACTTTTGGTGCAGGACGCACCAATCGGAGGCCGTAGTCATACATACTGTGGAAGGGTTTTCATGGGACCCACTTTGAAAATATTAGAGGAATTTCATAGATTAAAAAAGAACTGACTCAGATTATATTCTGAGTCAGTTCTTTTTTACATATGGTTAAAGGGTCAAAACTAAGTTTCACTAAATTGACCATTGATTAATACCTTCTCTACCTTTACAATAAAGAATGTACAACATAACAAGAAAAGATGAAATAGACGTCACAAAGACATAACATATAGAGGTGCATATGAACAGAACACAGACCAGAACCATACAAATAGGTGATGTGACCATAGGCGGCGGCAATAAGATTGCCATACAATCTATGACCAACACCAAAACAGAAAATATAGAAGCCACCGTTCATCAGATTCTTGAACTGGAGCAAGCCGGATGCGATATCATTCGTGTAGCCGTGCCCAGCATGGAAGCTGCTCTGGCCATTAAGTCCATTAAGAAACAGATTCATATACCCCTAGTTGCTGACATACATTTTGATTATAGACTGGCATTAGCATCTATCGAAAACGGCGCGGATAAGATTCGAATCAACCCCGGTAATATAGGTTCCATGGATCGACTAGGAAAGGTCGTGGATGCCTGCAAGGCAAGAAATATACCTATTCGTGTAGGTGTGAATAGTGGTTCACTTGAGAAGGAAATCTTAGCCAAGTATGGACATCCGACAGCGGAAGCCTTAGTAGAGAGCGCCCTTAATCAGTGTAGAGCCATAGAGGCATTAGGTTATGATCAATTGGTGGTATCCATCAAGTCGTCAGACGTCATCAAATCCATAGAAGCTTATAGACTCATTACAAAAGAAATCGATTATCCCCTTCATCTTGGTATCACAGAGTCTGGAACAGCATGGGCAGGGACCATCAAATCCGCCGTAGGACTTGGCGCCATGTTGGCAGAAGGTTTTGGAGACACCATACGCGTGTCTTTAACAGATAAACCAATAGAAGAAATAAAAGTAGGCAAACAAATATTGAAGTCACTGGGCTATGAGAACCATGGCATAGAGATTATATCCTGTCCCACGTGCGGACGAACAGACATTGATCTGATTGGTATCGCCACATGGGCTGTATCGTCAATGGACCGGGTGAAGCCAGAGAGGCAGATATCGGTCTTGCCGGTGGTAAAGGTGTCGGTATAATCTTTAAAAAAGGGGTCATCATTAAAAAAGTCAAAGAAGAAGAATTGGTAGAAGCCTTGATGACAGAAATAATGACCACGAATAAGGTGATAAATCCGTGAGTGAAAAATTAGATGAAGTATTTAGAGGTATCCCCTTAACCGGTCAGCTGAATCGGGTGTTTGATGATGCCATTGTAGAAAATGTATACTTCAATAAAGAACAAAATAAACTCTATATACAGATGTTACTAAAACAGGTCATTCATCCTCAGATCATCCATTTATTAAGAGATAAGATTATGGAATTCTTAGATGAAGAAGGCCTATTTGTGCGTATAGAAGAACGTTACGCAGCCAATCATGGCCTAGATATAAAAGACCTATATGCTTATTATCAACCAAGTCTCATGTATCTCATCAAGGAAGAAAGCCCTTTTGTTGCAGCCAAGTTAGGTTTGCTAGAACCACAGTGGGTAGACGGACAACTGACCTATGCTTTGGAAGAATTTGATTATGATTATATGAAGCAATATACTATTGATGAATTTATTCAATTGACCTTTAAAATGAAATTTGATGTAGATTTAAAAGTTGCCTTTATAAGGAAAGAAAAACACCAAAGTGTTTTTGAAGAGTTTGTAGAGAACCGTAAAAGAGAAGAGAAAAAACTAATAAAAAGCATGATGATCTCCGGAAACAACCCATCTCAATCCGCGGTAAAAGAGGTCAAAGCTCCGGAAATGCCAAAAGGAAAAGGCAAGCCATTACCGGAAAATCTAATAATCGGAAAAAAAGGCATCAGTGGTGTTATTACGAAGATCAAAGACTTAAACGGTGACTATGATAGCATCATCATTGAAGGTTATGTCCTAAGTCAAGAGGTTCGCATAACAAAAACAGGTAAAGTGTTGCTGATTATGGATGTCACGGATTTTACGGATTCCATTACGTGTAAAGCCTTTTTGAAAAAAGAAGAGTTTGATGATCGTATTGCCTCTATGTTATCAAAGAACATGTTTGTACGACTGGAAGGTCGTGTTGCCTTTGACTCATTTTCTAATGAACTGGGTATTATGATCAGTATCATGGAAAAGATAGATGATTTTAGATTGAAAAAGATGGACAATTCAGAAATGAAAAGAGTCGAGTTGCATGTTCATACCCAGATGAGTGATATGGATGGTATGACCAGTGCTAAGAACCTAATAAAAAGGGCGAAGGAATGGGGACACAAAGCCATGGCCATAACGGACCATGGTGTGGTTCAAGCGTTTCCGGAGGCTTTTCATGCCATTGATCCGTCAGATGATTTTAAGATTCTTTATGGTGTTGAAGCCTATTTAGTGGACGATCTAAAAGACATCATAAGGCATCCGAGAGGTCAGAATCTAAACAGCGAATATGTGGTCTTTGATATTGAGACAACAGGGTTTTATGCAGGAAAAGATAAGATTACGGAGATTGGTGCTGTCAAGATCAAAGAAGGCAAGATTGTAGAGCGTTACGGCACCTTTATTAACCCACAGCGGAGCATACCAATCAAAGTACAACAATTAACAGGCATCGATATAACCATGGTCAAAGACGCCCCTACGATCCAAGAAGAGCTGACGAACTTTTTGGCGTTTTGTGGAGACAGTATTCTAGTTGCCCACAATGCGGACTTTGACTTGGGTTTCATTGAGTGTTTTGCTAAAGAACTAGGCATTGAAGTGAAAAACACCACCCTTGACACGTTAGAACTTGCCAGGATATTTCTACCAAGTCTACACAACCACAAGCTTCAAACCATTGCTAAGCATTATAATGTACCCTTGATTAACGCCCACCGAGCTGTAGATGATGCAGAAGCAACCGCCCACATACTCCTTAAGATGTTTGAGCACATGAATCAAATCAACATTCATACCATAGAAGGTATCTTAACATACGCCAATCAATCCATAAGAGATGTAAAGAGGCTCCGAGCGGCTCATGCGATTATATTGGTAAAGAACCTCGTTGGTCTTAGGAACTTATACGAATTGATATCAAGATCCCATTTGGATTATTTTTATAGACAGCCCAAGATTCCCAAAAGTGTTTTTAACGAATTAAGAGAAGGTCTGTTAATCGGCACAGCCTGTGAAGCCGGAGAACTTTACAAAGCCGTACTGGAAGACAAGCCCAAAGAAGAAATAGACCGACTCTGTGATTTCTACGATTATTATGAGATACAGCCCATTGCCAACAATGAATTTTTAATCCGAAACGAGGCTGTCGACGACTGGGACGCACTAAGAGAAATCAATAAGAAAATCGTCACCCTTGGAGAAGAACATCAGAAGATGGTGGTCGCAACTTGTGATGTTCACTTTATTGATCCGGAAGATGAAGTGTACAGACGTATTCTAATGGCAGGAAAAGGCTTTGGGGATGCGGATCAGCAAGCACCGTTATATTTTAGAACAACAGATGAGATGCTACAAGAATTTGCCTATTTAGGTCGTGATAAAGCCTATGAAGTGGTGGTTACCAACACCAACAAGATTATGGACAGCATAGAGAAGATTGACCCTGTACCACCAGAAAAATACCCACCGGTTATAGAAGGTTCAGATGAGACCCTGACCAACATATGTCATGAAAAAGCTATGTCCATCTATGGAAAAAATCTACCACCTCAAGTCAAAGAAAGACTGGATAGAGAGCTTAATTCCATCATTACCAATGGTTTTGCCGTGATGTACATCATCGCTCAAAAACTGGTATGGAAATCCATGGAAGACGGCTACTTAGTCGGTTCAAGAGGTTCAGTCGGATCCTCTTTTGCAGCCACCATGGCCGGCATTACAGAAGTTAACCCACTACCAGCTCATTACATATGTCCAAACTGTCATTACACGGATTTTGAGTCTGATGTCATCAAGGACCATTCCGGTAATTCAGGTTGTGACTTGCCGGATGCTAATTGTCCAAAATGTGACACCCTGTTAATCAAGGAAGGTCATGATATTCCTTTTGAGACTTTTCTTGGCTTTTATGGCGACAAAGAACCGGATATTGACCTGAATTTTTCCGGTGAATATCAAGCCATTGCCCATCAGTATACAGAAGAGCTTTTCGGTGTGGGCCATGTATTTAGAGCAGGCACCATAGGTACACTCGCTGAAAAAACCGCCTTTGGCTTTGTGAAGAAATACTTTGATGAACATCATCAAACCCCCAGAACAGCAGAGATTAACCGATTGGTACAAGGTTGTACAGGTGTTAGAAGAACCACGGGACAACATCCGGGCGGTATCATTGTTGTGCCCAAAGATCAGTCCATATATAAGTTCACACCGGTACAACACCCGGCCAATGATCAAAGTACCACCATTATTACCACTCACTTTGATTATCATTCCATTGACCATAATTTATTAAAGCTGGACATACTGGGTCATGATGACCCTACCATGATTCGTATGCTTGAAGATTTGACAGGTGTGGATGCGACGACAATCCCACTATATGAACCCAAAGTTATGTCTCTCTTTCTTGGACTGGATGCTCTTGGCATTACAGCTGACCAAATAGGCGGGACCAATCTAGGTTGTCTGGGAGTACCTGAGTTTGGAACGGAATTTGTTATTCAAATGCTCCAAGATACCAAACCAAAAAGCTTTTCGGATTTGTGTCGCATATCCGGGCTGTCCCACGGTGAGAATGTATGGCTTAACAATGCACAAGAGTTGATTAGGGATAAAAAAGCCAACATCAAAGAGATTATATCCACCCGTGACGACATCATGACCTATCTGATTCATATGGGCGTTGACAAAGGCCTTTCCTTTAAGATCATGGAAAACGTTAGAAAAGGTAAAGGCTTGATACCGGATATGGAAACCGCTATGAAAGAGGCAAATGTACCTGAGTGGTACATCTGGTCATGTAAGCAAATCAGGTATATGTTTCCCAAAGCCCATGCAGTGGCTTATGTGATGATGGCTTATCGCATCGCCTATTATAAGGTATACTATAAAGAAGCTTATTATGCGACATATTTTAGCATCAGGGCGACGGATTTCGATTATGGCACCATGTGCCATGGTAAGCATCACTTGGAACAACATATGCAACTCCTAAAAGCCAAAGAATCACGGGCAAAAAGTCGTGAGGTGGATCCGGATGAAGGTGGCTTGCAGAAATTTACCAAGAAGGACAAAGATACGATTAAAGATATGAAAATCGTTCAGGAAATGTATGCCAGAGGCATCGAGTTTCTCCCTTTGGATCTGTATACAGTGGATGCTAAGAAGTTTCAGATTATAGACGGTCATATAATGCCGGCTCTGAGCGCCCTTCAAGGCCTAGGGGAGAAGGTGGCAGAGAACATCGTACTTGAACGGGAGAAGGGACCTTTTATATCCATCGAAGATCTAAGGGTCAGAACCAAGATCAGTAAGACTGTTATTGAGATTATGAAAGATAATGGTATTCTGGACGGCATGCAAGAATCCAATCAATTAAGCTTATTCTAAACCTTAAGTGTAGAGTTGATTTGTATGAAATAAAAACATTAAAATTATTCGATTGTGTAAGATTAAGGATGTTTTTTTAAGCAAGGTTGTGTTATAATATCAAAGTACATTGTATACAATGTATGTTATTAATATAACTAACTCAATTTTTTTAACAGGTAAAAGCATATTTATTGTACTAATAAAATACATGACTAATTCATTAGTGTGTGGTGTTTTTATGTATGATATAATATAAAATAGCGTCAACCATATTGTTTATATCAATTATTAAAAACTTAAGGCATAAAAATTATTGTTATTTGGTCATCAAATAATTTTAATTTATGTTGTTTTGTGGTTTTTAATGGCTGGTGTAAACACTATGGTAAGCTAACAAGGTTAGAGTGTCACTTTAACCAACCGTCAATCTTTAAAAAATATATGGAGGTAATCAAAACATGGCTAACAAAGTATTTAAGTCAATGGATGGAAACATGGCTGCAGCATATGTTGCATATGCATTTACAGATGTAGCAGCAATCTATCCAATTACCCCATCGTCAAACATGGCAGAATATACTGACGAATGGGCAGCAAGTGGAAAGAAAAACATTTTTGGTCAAAGCGTTTCTGTAACAGAGTTACAATCAGAAGGTGGCGCATCCGGTGCTGTACACGGTTCACTTCAAGCAGGTGCATTAACAACGACCTATACAGCGTCACAAGGTTTATTGCTTATGATTCCGAATATGTACAAAATGGCAGGAGAACTTTTACCAGCTGTATTCCATGTAAGTGCTCGTGCGATCGCTGCTCACGCGCTTTCAATCTATGGAGACCATTCAGATATCATGGCAGCAAGACAAACTGGTTTTGCAATGTTAGCTTCCGGCTCAGTTCAAGAGGTTATGGACTTAGGTGGTATAGCACACTTAGCAGCCATCAAGTCAAGAGTACCATTCGTACATTTCTTTGATGGTTTCAGAACATCTCACGAAGTACAAAAAATCGAAACAATCGATTATAGCGTTTTCAGTGATTTAGTAGACATGGACGCAGTTGATGCTTTCAGAAATAGAGCTCTTAATCCTGAGCACCCAGTTACAAGAGGTACAGCACAGAATCCTGCTTCTATACAGCGGTTCCGGATGTTGTTAACGATTACATGGCTAAGATTTCTGCGATTGTTGGCAGAGATTACAAGCCTTTTAACTACTATGGTGCACCAGATGCAGAGAACATTGTTATTGCAATGGGGTCTGTAACAGAATCACTTGAAGAGTTAGTAGACTACTTAAACGCACAGGGCAAAAAAGTTGGTGTGTTAAAGATTCATTTATACAGACCATTTTCAGCAAAATACTTCTTTGATGTATTCCCTGCAAGCGTTAAGAAGATTGCAGTACTAGATAGATCGAAAGAGCCTGGATCACTTGGCGAAGCATTATATGAAGAAATCAGAACTTTATTCTACGACGCTGAAAACAGACCGGTTATCGTTGGTGGTCGTTATGGTCTTGGATCAAAAGACGTAACGCCTACAGTATTAAAAGCAGTTTATGACAACCTTGAATTAGATCAACCTAAGAATGGATTTACCATCGGTATCGTTGATGATGTAACCGGATTATCCTTACCAATCGGTGAAGATATTGTTACAGAGAATGAATCAGCTATTCGTTGTAAGTTCTGGGGACTTGGATCAGACGGTACAGTTGGTGCCAACAAGTCAGCCATCAAGATTATTGGTGACAAAACAGATATGTACGCTCAAGGTTACTTCTCCTATGACTCCAAAAAATCAGGTGGTATCACAGTTTCTCACTTAAGATTTGGTAAAGAGAAGATTCGTTCAACATACTTAATCAATGAAGCGGACTATATCGCTTGTCATAATCAATCCTATGTGGATAAATACGACTTACTAAAAGGCCTTAAAAAAGGCGGAAGATTCGTACTTAACACACACTGGACAACAGAAGAACTGGATGCACATTTACCTGCATCATTAAAAAGAGACATCGCAAACAAAAATGCTGAATTCTATACAGTAAACGCAACTGATCTTGCAGAAGAAATCGGTCTAGGTAACAGAATCAACATGATTATGCAAGCCGCTTTCTTCAAATTGGCAGATGTACTTCCAATTGAAAAAGCTGTTGAATACCTTAAAGAAGCCGTTGTTAAATCATACGGTTCAAAAGGTGAGAAAATCATAAGCATGAATAACGCTGCAATTGATAAAGGGATAAACGCTCTTCTTAAGATTGATGTACCTGCTGCATGGGCAACTGCAACAGATGTTGCACAAGAAGAAACAACAGTTCCGGACTTCATCAAAAACGTAGCTTTTGTTATGAACGCTCAAAACGGTGATTCATTGCCTGTTAGTGCTTTTGAAGGCAGAGAAGACGGTACTTTCCCAATGGGTATCTCAGCATATGAAAAACGTGGTATCGCAGTCAACGTGCCTGAATGGCAAGTAGAGAACTGTATCCAATGTAATCAATGTTCATTCGTATGTCCTCACTCAGTTATTCGTCCATTCTTATTAGATGAAAACGAAGTAGCGCATGCACCTGAAGGTTTTACAACTAAGAAAGCAGTCGGCAAACAATTTGAAGGTCTTGAGTACAAGATTCAAATAAGCCCACTTGACTGTACAGGTTGTGGTAACTGTGCTGACATCTGTCCATCCAAAGAGAAATCATTAATCATGAAGCCTCTTGAAGGTCAAATGGCAGAAGTTGCTAACTGGGATTATGCACATAATGAAGTGACTTACAAGTCAGACCTTATGGATGTCAATACATTAAAAGGTAGCCAATTTGCACAGCCATTGTTTGAATTCTCAGGCGCTTGTGCAGGATGCGGTGAAACACCATACCTTAAAGTCATCACACAACTATATGGTGATAGAATGATGATTGCAAATGCTACCGGATGTTCTTCAATCTGGGGTGGTTCAGCACCAGCAACCGTATTTACTCAAAATGCAGAAGGCAACGGACCTGCATGGGCGAACTCCTTATTCGAGGACAATGCTGAGTATGGTTATGGTATGACCATGGGTATTAAGCAAATCAGAAACTCTTTAGAAATGAACTTGAACACATTAATCGGTTCTGACGTACCTTCAGAAGCTAAAGCGGCATTCCAAGCATGGATTGAAGCAAAAGAAGATGCAAAAGCGTCAAAAGATGCTGCAAAAGCGGTTAAAGATGCCCTTGCAACCATTACTTCCGAAGATGCAGCAACCAAGAAAATCGTTTCAGACGTATTATCTAAAAAAGACTACTTGGCGAAAAAATCCATGTGGATTGTTGGTGGTGACGGATGGGCTTATGACATCGGTTACGGCGGACTTGATCATGTACTTGCAGCTGGTGAAAATGTAAACGTACTTGTATTTGATACAGAAGTTTACTCAAACACAGGCGGTCAAGCGTCCAAATCAACACCAACTGCAGCGGTTGCAAAATTCGCAGCAAGTGGTAAAGAAGTTAAGAAGAAAGACCTAGGTATGATTGCAGCAACTTACGGTTACGTATATGTTGCACAAGTAGCTATGGGATCCAATAAGAACCAATTCATGAAGGCCTTAACAGAAGCGGAAGCTTATGATGGACCATCACTGATTATTGCATACTCACCTTGTATCGCTCATGGTATCAAAAACGGCATGGGTAAAACACAACTTAGAGAGCAAGAAGCAGTGGATGCAGGTTACTGGCACTTATGGAGATATAACCCTGAGCTTGTAAAAGAAGGTAAGAACCCATTCACATTGGATTCAAAAGAGCCTTCAGCGGACTTCCAAGAGTTCTTACTCGGTGAAGTACGTTATACATCCTTACAAAAAACTTTCCCAGACCAAGCAGAAAGATTGTTTGTAAAAGCTGAGAAAGACGCTAAAGAAAGATATGATTCCTATATCAGAATGGCAAGAAACGACTAATCTAACCAGGGGGACGGTTCTTCCGGTTCGCTTAAATACGATAAAATAAGAAATATAGCAGAAGAAGGTACAGACATATTTGTGTTTGTACCTTCTTTTTTTTTAATACAAACGACCAGTGCTCCATATAAAAACGTTCCATAGAAAGCGAAAAAAACTTTATCTTAGATTGCGACTATAATTGATGTTTTTATAGGGGCAATATTTTGAAAAAATTATGTTGATAACTTATAAAAGCTTTGCTATCATAGATATTAGTGGCAACCAAGGGGAAGTTCATCTGAGCCATATGGCTATATAATATTATTTTTATTGACTCAAGTTCTCGTGTGTCAGTAAGTGAGTTTGTCTGAATGATTAAGGTGAATTTAGTAAATTTTGGGGGAAAAGTATATGAGTACATCAAAAAAGAATAGGATTATTGCAGGAGTAAAATATGTACTCCCGGATTCGGTTTGCAGAAAATTAAGTAAGATTCGTGATAACTTTAATAAGGCAATCTATAAATGTCTTCCGAAATTGTATAGATATACAGGAAGAGTTACAAAACTTAAAAAAGATATTGAATTTCCACCATTTCATAAAGGGAACAAAAAAATCAAATTTGGTCCAATAGCTTACTTATTAGCTTATGGTGGAGATTTATCTGTTGAGAGAACAGTAGAAGCTACTAGGCAAGGCATAGTACCTTTGTTTACAAATGGTGAACCATATTTATGGTGGGTTGCAGATCAAAGAAGTGTTATTTTTATGGATTCTATTCATATAGAAAGACCTATAAAATCATTGCTTAAGAAAAATATGTTTACGATTACATCAGATAAAGCATTTATTGAGGTCATTAATGGATGTAGAGATTCCCACGATGGTTTTTTATGGTTAACGGAGGATAGAATCAAATCATTGCATAATTTACATGAAGCAGGGTATTCTCATTCAATAGAATTATGGCAAGAGGATGAACTTGTGGGAGGACTTTTTGGCTTTCATATTGGTGGATACTTTCATATTGAATCTAAGTTTGGTACGATTAATAACGGATCCAAATATCTATTTATTGCTTTTTGCTTACGTATGCAGGAACTTGGATTTAAGTTTTGTGATTGTGGTCTTTGGCCCACAGATCACCTAAGACGCATGGGTGCTACAGTCATCGATCATGATGAATTTATGGCACTATTAAATGATGCACTATCACAAGAAAGTCCGATTGGCAATTGGGAGAATTTATTCTCTGATTTTAATGTCCAAGAAATAGCAAAAGGTTATCTTGAAAGTAATAAAAGTAAGTCGTAAAGTAAGTAACCAAGGGACAGTTCTTCCGGATCGCTTGATAGCAGCAAAAGTAAATAATCAAGTAGAAGAGGGTACAGACATATTGATGTTTGTACCCTCTTTTAATAAGTTCTTCTTATATATTTTTTTCTAAGCTAAGATTTCTTCAATTAAATTCAGTTCATCCTTACTGAAATCTAAATTATTAATAGTAGCAACACTGTCTTCCACTTGGCTGACTTTGCTTGCACCGATTAAGGCAGTAGTGACACGGTCATCTCTTAAAACCCATGCTAAAGCCATTTGCGCTAAGGTTTGATTCCGCTCCTTGGCCAATTGATTTAAACGGTTGATTTTATTTAAAACGTCTTCTGTAAGATTGTTTTCCTTTAAAAACTGACTGCCACTGGCAATTCTGGAATCTTCAGGAATATGGCCTAAATACTTATTGGTTAGAAGACCTTGAGCAAGAGGGCTAAACACAATGTTGCCGACGCCCATTTCACCTGTCAGATCCAATAAGCCGTCTTCTTCAATCCATCGATCAAACATGGAATACCTTGGTTGTGTCATGACAACTGGGGTCCTGAGTTCCTTTAGGATTGATAAAGCCTCCCTACCAGCTTCCCTACGATAATTGGATATGCCTACATATAAGGCTTTTCCCTGACGAACAGCTTGATCAAGGGCTAACATGGACTCTTCAATAGGCGTATCAGGATCCGGTCTGTGATGATAAAAAATATCCACGTAATCCAATCCCATGCGGGTAAGACTTTGATCTAAACTGGAAAGTATATATTTTCTTGAACCTAAGTCGCCATAGGGTCCAGGCCACATATAATAGCCGGCTTTAGTTGAAATAATCATTTCATCTCTATAATGCTTCATATCTTCTCTTAGAATTCGACCAAAATTACTTTCAGCAGAACCTGCTGGTGGACCATAGTTATTAGCTAAGTCAAAATGAGTTACGCCAAGGTCAAATGCTTTGTGAATCATTTGTCTGCTATTTTCAATTAATGTCATATCACCAAAATTATGCCATAAACCCAAAGATATCAGTGGCAACCGTAAACCCGTTTGACCTGCCCGTCTATAAATCATATCATCGTATCGATGTTCATTTGCTTTGTACATAAAACCTCCTATAATTGTCCGAGTGTTAAAAACAGTTCACGTTATAATATATTATATCCTATTTACTACGTCTACTCAACCATGGGACGATTCATCAGGTTGGTTTACGAGTAACATAAGTAAACAATAACGTAGAAGAGGGTACAGACATATTTAAGTTTGTACCTTCTTTATTAAGTATCCATTTTCTACAAGCAACTTTATGGATTGAAATCATCAATAGCCGAATTTTGCATACTGAATTTACAGTAATTCCCATTTATGTAAATAATTTTAATAAATATATAAATAATACAAAATATAACTAAAAAATCTGTACTTATATAATGATAATGGCTATAATCTGAAAAGTGGTATTTGTTGCAAAAAAATGAGCCACTAAAGATAATTCAAGTTAAAGAAGAATACATCTATAATTTCTCGTAAATATAAAGGAGATCAAGCAAATGAGATATATCAATAAATTGGACATGTATCTAAGAAGCCTTCCAACCGCTAAGTTTATACTTATGATGACATTGATTTCTTATTTAGTAGTTATTCCGGTTGTTTTAATGGGATTTTTTATGAATACACACGTGGGTGGGCCAGAGTTTGAAGATATTCCTTTAGTTTTAATGATACTAATTGTAGTTGTAATTGGACCTATCTGGGAGACAATAGTATATCAATTATTGATAATTAGACAATTAAAAAAACGTATTTTCTTTAAAAATAGAAGTTCTTTAACAATACTTGTTTCAGCATTAGTTTTTGGAGCTGTACATATATATAGTATTTATTATATGTTCTATGCATTTATTATTGGCTTCCTATTTGCGTATACTTTTGTCATATATGAAGAGAAGAAAGCATCTGCATTTTGGGTAACAATGGCTATTCATGGACTGAGAAATGGTATAGCAATGCTTATTACGGATATAGAGTTAATATATCAGCTTATTAACTAGCTTATAAGAAAGGATGGTATGTGTTGTGAAAAAAGCATTAATTAATGGTCTAATAATACTAATTTTCATTATAATAGCTGAAGTGGTGATGTATAATACTGTTTTCATTAAAAGTATTATATTGGCAATTTCATTAGGTGTGGTAGGTTTTCTGATTAATATTTTTAGCAGGAAATAGTATCAGAATATGGTTTCACTGCACCTACATTGCCATTAGGAAGTGTTAATCTCATATAAAAACAATAGATTAATGATAACCACATTCAATTGATTGGTATTAGTAACTACGTACAATGGCTTACCAATCTTATAAATATTGAAATTTTGAATTCCAATGTGTCTATTAGTGCACCTATTGGTTGTCGAAATACAATCAAGATAGTTAGCGATAAGTACAGGAACCAAGAAGGTTTCTGATATTACAGGGAATAATATGACAAAATAATATAAAGGTACTTATGATTGGTGCTTGACCTACAAGGTTGTAAGAAGTGAATAAATAAGGAGATCAAACAAATGAAAAATATCAATAAATTGGACATGTATCTAAGAAGCCTTCCAACCGCTAAATTTATACTTATAATGACATTGATTTCTTATATAGTTGTTATTCTAATTGCTATAATGTCATTTTTCATGAAAATAGATATAGGTGGGCCTGAAGTAGAAGAAGTTCCTGTAGTTCTATTATTCTTAATTTTTGTAATAATAATACCAATTTTTGAAACGTTTATATATCAATTTTTGATCATTAGAGTATTGAAAAAATTTAATTTCTTTAAGAGTCGAAAGCTTTTAATGGTTCTAATTTCAGCAGTATTTTTTGGTACAGGTCATCTATATAGTATCTATTATATTTTTTTTGCATTTGTTCTTGGATTACCATTAGCGTATGCTTTTGTAATATATGAAGATAAAAAGGTATCTGCATTTTGGGTGACGACGGCCATTCATGGACTGATAAATGGTGTATCAGTGGTTATAGTAACTTTAGAGATTTTATATCAGAAATTTTTTTAGTGTTGCCAGTATTTGACCGTGTAAACCATAATAGTAAATAATGGAATTGAAGAGGGTGCCAAAGGATATTGTGTGTTTGGACCCTTTTTTTAGTATCTATTTTTCATAAATAACTCAGTGGACCGGATATTTCAAAACTTAAGCTTTACTATACTGTATTTACAGTAATTCCCATATACGTATAAAAGTTGCAATAATAAGTTGTAAAATATAAAATATAACAAAAAATGCTTTACTTTCATAAAAATTATTGTTATGCTATGATAAGTAAAAATTAAGGCTGAACTGGAATCTCGGATTCCATTTCAGTTGCATTTGGATTAATCTGTGCAGCAATAGGCGCATATACGCCAGTGTGAGTATATCTTATACTTTATAGTTAATAATATTTTTAGAAAAAGCTTTTAAAGCATAGATAGGGGATTATATGTAATGCGTTCTTTTGTGAAATACTTTAATCATTTCAGCTTCGTATGTCTTGTAATTACATTATTAATCGGATTATTATGTCGCTTTGAACTAACTGTAAGCAAACATATTGTGATTACTTATCTTGTAGGTATACTTTTTTTCAGTGGATCGATGGCTTTGATCTTCAGTAACTTAATAGCTTAACAAGAGATTATGGATATAAGTATGAATACAGAATTTAATAAAGAAATATTTATTAATGAAATAATAGAAATAGGTACATCGAAATTGAATAAAAAAGCAATTAAAGTTGATGAGAACCACATTCAATTGATTGGTATTAGTAACTATACGTAATGGCTTACCAATCCAATAAATATTGAAATCTTGAAATCTAATATATCTATTAGTGCACCTGTTGGTTATCGAAATACAATCAAGAAAGTTAGCGATAAGTATAGGAACCAAGAAGGTTTCTGATATTACAAGGGATAGTTTGACAAAATAATATAAAGGTACTGATGAGTGGTGCCTGACCTACAAGGTTGTAAAAAGTCAATAAATGAGGAGATCAAACAAATGAAATATATCAATAAACTGGACACATATTTAAGAAGCCTTCCAACCGCTAAGTTTATACTTATAATGACATTGATTTCTTTTTTAGTAGTTATTCCACTAGCTTTAATGGCATTTTTTATGAATATAGATATGAATGGGCCGGATTTTGATGAAATTCCTATAGTATTATCATTCTTATCTCTAGGTATTATAGTACCGATTTTTGAAACGTTAATATTTCAGTTTTTGATAATTAGGTTCTTGAAAAAATTTAGTTTCTTTAAAAATCGAATATATATAACAATTCTTATTTCAGCAGTTCTTTTTGGTTTGGCCCATACATATAGTATATATTATATGTTTTTTGCATTTGTCGATGGTTTATTACTAGCATATGCTTTTGTAATATATGAAGACAAGAAGGTATCTGCATTTTGGGTAACGATGGCTATTCATGGACTTAGAAATGTTTTATCAGTTGCTATAACAGCTATAGAGTCATTATATTAGTATTTTTTTCTAGGGTTTGATAGGAATTATGATTAATATATTGTAAAAAGTGAATCGGGGAATGGATAAACCCTCTAGCCAAGGATAGTTGAACAAGAAGCTTGAAAAATTCGCTATCGCTATGGAGTTATACATATAACTTTACACATACAAACCTAGAGGATAAAAGCAATAAATAATACGAGGAGATTAACAAATGAAATATATCAATAAATTGGACACATATTTAAGAAGCCTTCCAACCGTTAAGTTTATATTAGTAATGACATTGATTTCTTTTTTAATAGTTGTTCCACTAGATTTAATGGCATTTTTTATAAATATAGATATGAATGGGCCGGATTTTTATGAAACTCCGATTGTATTATCATTCTTATCTCTAGGTATTATAGTACCGATTTTTGAAACGTTAATTTTTCAGTTTTTGATAATTAGGTTCTTGAAAAAATTTATTTTCTTTAAAAATCGAATATATATAACGATTCTTATTTCAGCAGTTCTTTTTGGTTTATCACATACATATAGTATTGCTTATGTGTTTTTTGCATTTATTATTGGCTTATTACTAGCATATGCTTTTGTAATATATGAAGACAAGAAGGCATCTGCATTTTGGGTGACGATGGCTATTCATGGATTTAGAAATATTTTATCAGTTGCTATAAAAGCTATAGAGTCATTGTATTAGTATTTTTTTCTAGGGTTTGATAGGACTTTGATAGAAAAAATTATAGTGGTTATAAATCCTAATTGTAAATAACTTGTGGCTATTCCCAAAGCAAAACAAGTGTTAATCTTTTTATGGGAGAAAAGGTTTGTAAGTTAGGATTATAATAAATAAATCAAACGAAAATATAGGAGGAAATTAGAATGGAATTATGTATTAATAAGAGAGAATTTTATGAGTTGACGAATGAAGAATTGGGTAATCTTAATGGTGGAGCTGCTAAGATTGGTGCGATTATAATGGAAAATGCTGGCATAAGAGCAGCTGAAGCCGCAGCAGAAGGCGTTTTTATATTCTAAAAAATTCAAAACCTCTAGCACCTAATCAAAACCCTTATTTTGTTAAAAATTATTCAAGAAGCTCAAATAAGTATCCAAGACTCAATTAATTTAGAGAGTCATAGGTTATGTATCTAAATACATAACCTATGACTCTAATATTCAATAACAAGTTATTATAGAAAATTAGAACGGTGAGCTTATGAAACAATACAATGTAATCAAACAACATGACATAACAGATTGCGGTGCTGCCTGCATTGCAACCATATCAAAACAACATGGCCTAAAAATACCCATAACTAAAATACATGAAGTAGCAGGTACTGATAAACAAGGGACCAACGCACTGGGTTTAATAAAAGCAGCTGAACAGTTAGGTTTCTCTGCAAAAGGTGTCAAAGGCAATGAAGAAGCCTTTTTCTCGGACTTCCCATTACCGGCCATAGCTCATGTGGTTGTTGATGGTACATTGCTTCACTATGTTGTTATACATAAAATCACCAAGAAGCAAGTGATAATCGCAGATCCGGCAAAAGGCCTTGTAAAAATGTCGCCGGAAGAATTCTTCAAGATGTGGACAGGCGTCCTTATATTAATAACACCAACTAATGCCTTTAAAAAGGGGAATGAAACAAAAGGTTTGTTTGAACGTTTCTTTCATCTGCTTATTCCACAGAAGAAGCTACTGGTGAATATCTTCTTTGCCTCTATACTGTATACAATCATTGGTATCATTGGTGCCTTTTACTTTAAGTTCTTGATTGATGATGTACTACCCTATGGTCTAGAAAAGACGCTACATGTCTTATCTATTGGTGCCATAGTATTGATTCTATTTAATATTTTTCTTAGTGTGTTTAGAAGTTACCTACTTATATACCTTGGCCAGAAATTAGACATTGATTTACTGCTAGGCTATTACAATCACGTCATAAAACTTCCAATGAACTTCTTTGGAACCCGTAAAACCGGTGAGATTGTATCCAGATTCCAGGATGCTTCAAAGGTGCGAGATGCCATATCAGGCACCACATTAACATTAATGGTCGACACATTGATGGTACTGGTTGGCGGTGTGATACTCTATGCTCAAAACAGTTTCATGTTTGGAATAACCGCTTTCATTGCAGTGTTATATTTTTTTGTCGTATTCGCGTTTAATAAGATCTATAGGAAACAGAACCGAGAACAGATGGAAGATAGTGCCCAGTTGACTTCTTATCTTGTAGAATCACTTAATGGTATTCAGACGGTGAAGTCTTTTAATGCAGAGAGAAAAGTGAATCAAGAAACAGAAAGCAAATTCATTAAACTGCTTGGAAGTATTTTCAAGCTTGGGCTGACAGGGAATGCACAGGGGGCCTTACAAGGCTTCTTAGACGGTGCAGGTGGCATAGCCATCCTATGGGTTGGTGCATGGCAAGTCATTAATGGGAATCTATCCATGGGACAACTTTTGGCATTTAATGCGCTTCTTGCCTACTTTTTAGGGCCAATCAAGAATCTAATCAACCTTCAACCTATGCTACAAACAGCCATTGTCGCCTCCGAGAGACTTGGAGAAATATTAGACCTTGAAGTGGAAAAAACAGAAGATGAAGCAAAGAAAATGAACTTAGAAAATCTACGAGGTACCATAGAATTCAAGGATTTGAGCTTTAGATACGGAACAAGAAAATTAGTCCTTGAAGATATTAATATCACCATCAAACCAGGGGAGAAGATAGCCCTCGTAGGAGAAAGTGGTTCCGGAAAAACAACATTGGTAAAATTATTGTTGAACCTATATACATGGGAAAAAGGGGAAATACTGATTGATGATCATAATATCAAAGATATTCAGATAGATGTCGTAAGGGATAAGATAGCCTATGTGCCACAGGAGACCTTTTTGTTCAGTGGTTCTATATATGACAACTTAATACTGGGCCTTGAACATGGGGATATGGAACAAGTGGTTGCAGCAGCAAAGATGGCAAAAGCTCACGACTTTATTAACAACCTCCCTCTAAGATATAATACGAGGCTTGAAGAAAACGGCGCGAATCTATCCGGTGGACAGAGGCAACGCCTTTCCATAACACGAGCTATTCTAAAGAAGCCGGACATATTAATACTGGATGAAGCAACCAGCAATCTGGACTCCATTACTGAAAAAGCCATAGAAAGAACGATAGAAGCATACACCAAGGATATATCCACCATTATCATTGCCCATCGTTTAAGTACCATCAAACGCTGTGATCGTATATATGTCATGGAAGAAGGAAAAGTTATTGAAGCAGGTACACACAAAGAGCTGATTCTAACAGAAGGCAGATATTGTGAAATGTGGAAAGAACAAGGCGTGGATAACATCTATCAAGGGGAGAGTACAGCAAGTAATATAGAAGAAGAATATGTATCATAGGAGCGGGTTATGAAAGAGCAATTATTGGATATCCAAGAAATCACCTATAGTAGAGAGATGTATGAGGCAAAACCAAGACCTTTTGTATCCGTTTTTATATATTTATTCCTCATCATAATACTAGGTGCCTTCTTCTGGACCTATATGAGTGAAATCGATATCGTAGCAAAAGGTAATGGTATCGTTAGGCCAGGTGAAAATATTAATACAGTAAGAGTTGAATATACAGGGAAACTACAAGAAGTCAATGTGGCAGAAGGCAAGCAGGTAACAAAAGGAGATGTTCTCTATGTGATTGAGCACAAGGCCTTGCTATTAGAACAAGAAGATTTGCATGAAAAGATGGATGATATTAAGGAGAAACTGATTAGCTTAAAAGCTTATGAAAAAAGTATTATTAATGGAAAAGCATCATTTAATGAAGCAAGTCGCTACAATGATTACTATCAAATCAAATATGAGAATTATCAGAAGAATCTTGAATATATCAGCTATCAGAAGGCATCAACAAAGCTGCAGTTAAAAAAGAGCAATCAGACAGACGTAATCTCTAGTCAGTTAGATACCTTAAAAGAGAAATACAATAGGATGCTAACGTTAAAGCAGTCAATTTTGCAAGACGAAAATCTAATCGTAGATACTAGTTATCATGGGCAATATGAAGATTATGCCTATACAATCCAGCAATATGAATCAGAATTAAGATACCTAGAAGCATCTTTTGAGAAGTCAAATGCATTGTTTGAAGCCGGATATATATCTCAAAGCGACCATGAAACAGTAGGGCAGAGTCTAAGAACCAAGCAGCTGACTTATAATCAATTCAAAATAAACCATATGACAAATCTTGAAGAAGGTATCAGGCAGACAGCAGAATCTATAACTCAATACGAAGAACAATTAAGTATTGCAAAGGTAACAGGAGAATTACTATATAATGAAGAAGTAAGCGGTGATTCGGTTGTTGAAAAATACCGTCTCGACAATTTAGTCATGGTTCAAGATGAAATCAAAGCCTATGAAGATGAGCTAAATGGGCTTGAAGTAAACCTTAATAGTACTAAATTGCAAATAGAAGGAGCGATTATTACAGCACCAATATCCGGAAAAATCAATCTGTTGGCGGTATCCTCAAAGGGAGACTATGTATCTGTTGGGACTGAATTGCTCACGATTATACAGGATAATCAAGCAGGCTATTCTGTTGATATCGCTTTACCAAACAGTGAAGTAGCAGGTATAGAAGTGGGTGATGTCGTGAAGTTTAAATTCAGCGCCTTGCCATTTACGGAGTATGGTGAATTCACCGGAACCATTGAACAAATCAGTACAGATATCAAATCCGATAATATTGGTACGAGCTATTATCTTGTAGAAGCAAAGTTAACTGGCATAGAAGTGGTCAGCTACAAAGGTGAAAAGCGAAATATCAAAGTAGGTATGGCTTGTGAAGCGCATGTCATAAAAGAACAGAAGAAAATCTTGTACTGGTTATTAGAAAAAATCAATCTGAAAGACTAATAATTGGTTAAGGCGCCAAGCTATTACTGTATGTGAATTTAGTGAAACTTAGTTATAACCCTTTAAACCATAATTATTATTTCTTTTACAAGCATTTTTATAGACTGGAATTATAATATTTGTAGTGTTATAATGAAGGGGTAAAAAATATAGACAAACGGAGGTAATTAAGATGTCAAATTATGTATGTTTAGTGTGTGGTTATGTTTACAATCCAGCTGATGGGGATCCTGACAACGGAGTAGAACCAGGAACATCATTTGCAGACGTACCAGAAGAATGGGTTTGCCCACTTTGTGGCGTTGGCAAAGATCAATTCGAAGAAGAATAGAGAACAGAATCATAAAAGCTTAAAAGCGCAAAACCGAAATGGTTTTGCGCTTTTTCTTTTACCTTTTACCCTTGCAATGGTAAAGCAGTGGTGTTATAATAAAACAAATAAACGAATTAACCGAACTAATAATACGCTAAAAGGAGAATATATTATGAGTAAAATCTATAACAACTTAGTTGAATTGGTAGGCAACACCCCAGTGGTACGATTGAACAAATTAGGTCCTTCAGGAAGAAATATCCTATTAAAACTAGAGTCTTTTAATCCAGGCGGTAGTGTCAAAGACAGAATCGCAAAAAATATGATTGAAGAAGCAGAAGCATCCGGTGCTCTTAAGCCCGGTGATGTGATCATCGAACCAACCAGTGGTAATACCGGTGTCGGACTTGCTTTTATTTCAGCAGTCAAAGGGTATAAGCTTATTCTAACCATGCCGGATACCATGAGTATGGAAAGAAGGAAACTTCTCATCGCATATGGAGCTGAGTTGGTTTTAACACCCGGTGCTCAGGGTATGAAAGGCGCTATAGCTAAAGTCGATGAGCTAAAAGCAACATATCCGAATCATTTTATCCCACAACAGTTCAACAACCCTGACAATCCGGATGCACATAGAAAGACAACAGCCCTTGAGATCCTAGAGCAAACTGACGGAGACGTTGATATTTTCGTTTCAGGTGTAGGAACCGGTGGTACCATTACAGGTGTTGGAGAAGTCTTAAAAGAAAAAATCAAAGGTGTTAAAATAATAGCGGTAGAACCATCTGCTTCACCAGTCTTATCCGGTGGACAACCCGGACCTCATAAGCTACAAGGTATTGGTGCAGGTTTCATTCCTGAGGTACTCAACACCAGCGTCATTGATGAAGTATATCAGGTAGAGAACGAAGATGCTTTTGAATTCATGAGAGCATTGGCAAAAGAAGAAGGTATTCTAGTGGGCATATCCTCAGCAGCGGTAGTCAAAGCCACCATTGAGATTGCAAAACGCCCTGAAAACGAAGGCAAGACCATATTAACCTTGCTTCCGGATACAGGCGAGCGATACCTATCTATGGATATATACTAAGATGATTCATATATCCAATAAAGCCAGATGCGGCATACGCATCATGATTTATATTGCCCTTGACGCAGGCACAAAGACCACAGTACAAGATATCTATACAAAAGAAGACATGTCAAAACGCTATCTGGAACAAATTTTTGCAGATCTAAAAAAGAACAATCTGGTATCCAGTATAAAAGGCAAACATGGTGGTTATAACATAACAAGACCCTATAACGAGATCACCGCCTATGACATCATCGTAGCACTTGAAGGTGAAGAACACACCGGTGACATAGACTCAAAAAACAAAGATCTGAACCAATTATTAGACACCAAACTATGGCAACCCCTACAATCACAGATCCAAGACCTCTTATCAGCCATAACCTTAGAAGCACTTGTGAACGACTATGTAGGATCCCAAACCAATATGTTTTATATATAGTGAAACTTAGTTAAGATATTTTCTAGAAAATGATATGCTCCTTTAAAGTAGATTGAGTAAATAAAACGCTCTACTTTAAAAGGAGTATATTTTTGTCAAGAAAAAGTCAGTTTATTTGTACAACCATTTATGTTTATTTCATACGAATCCGAATGAGGAAAGAAAAGACAGGGATCAATCACAGTTCTACATGGAAGTAGAACGTCCTTCATTTTTGCATGGATGCAAAAAAGGAAGGATGATTGAGACCTGTCTTATCTAGACGAAATGACTACGTATTACCGAGAAGAAGTCATATAAAGCTTTTTTGCTGACCGTACGAAGTGTAAGGCAAGGAAAAGGTTTATATGACTTCTTCGATTACTACCACTACCAAAAACTACTACCACTACCAAAAAATTACTACCACTACCTAAAATATTCCTATTAATCCTTCACCAAAGTCACACCCTTAAGACTGGGCGCAACCATAAGAGAAAAATTCGTATGATAGATTACATAACCCGGTGCTGAACCGTTTGGCTTCTTCAAGTTCTTCTTCAAAGTATAATCCACAGACACCTTCGGAGACTCACGGTCCTTAGAATAATAAGCAGCAAGACCGGCCGCTTCTTCATATACCGCATCCGGTAACTCCTTACCATCCGCCTTAACAATCACATGAGAACCGGGGATATCTTTAGCATGAAACCACCAGTCACCACCACTTGATAACTTAGTAGCCAAGAGATCGTTCTGATAATTGTTTTTACCCACATAGATATCATGACCAAGAGAAGAACGGTAATGCATAGGCTCCGCTTTTTGTAGCGCTTTCTTTGTTTTGGAACGACGGAACTTCAAATAACCGGTTTCCATCAGTTCCTGCCGCACTTCAAGCAGATCTTCTTCCTTAAGGGCATTGGCCAGAGCGTATTTAACACTCTCCAGATGTTCGATTTCCCCTTGCGTCGTCTTAATATGTTCGCTTAGCGCCGCCAACGTCCTTTTCTTTTTATTATATTTCTCATATTGCTTGGTTGCATTCTGACTTGGCGTTAGACGAGGATCCAGAGTAATCGTTCTGGGTTGATTCTCATGATAATAATCCAAGACCGTAACTTCTGTATCGCCTTCCTTTATTTGATAGAGATTGGCATGAATCAGCTCACCGATAATCTTGAACTTGTCTCGGTCTTCAGTGTCTTTTAGTTGCTGTAACTGGAGATTAAGCTTCTTATAACAACGTTCCAGATTGGTTTGGACCAGTTTCCTAAGATCCACAGATTTTTGTGAGATTCTGGATTGTATGGCGTTGTTCATATAGAAGTTCTCAACCAGCGCCGATATGCTATCATAAGGGACTAAGTTCTCCTTTTGATAGAAAGTAATCGGAAAAGCACTAAAAGCAATCTGATGATCCAAAGCGTCAATAACCACAGACGGGGCATAGTCTCCTTTATCAATAGCTTGAATCAACAAGACATAGACATCATAAACAGATTGAATCTGTTCGACACTAAGATCATCCACAACGGTAGAACCGAAAATACCGGCCCTAAAGCAGATCTCTTCTGCCATCTGAGGGCTGAAACCGGTGATGTTCTTGTATAACGCTTGTTGTAGAGCCTCTTGTCCGCGAATAATCTGTAAAAAAGCATCAAAATCCCGGATACTTAAGGGGTTCGCTTTACCTTGGTTCGGTGGTAAGACATAAGGACGATTAGGGAAGACTTCACGAACGGAACTCACCTGAGCCCCGATTCTTTTTATGCTGTCTAGAATCATATCATTTTCATCGGTTAGGATGATGTTACTGTGTCGTCCCATGACCTCTATGATTAGTTTTCTATAACAGGTTTCACCCATCTCATCCAGATTCTGAATCTCAATCACCACAATTCTCTCAAAGTTAGGTTGTGTAATCGAGAGAATAAGACCGCCAATAAGATGCTTTCTAAGAAGCATACAATAGTTAAGTGCTGTAATTGGGTTGGTCTTGTTGGTTTCAGTTAGATGTAGACGGGGCATGCTGGCCATAGAAGAAAGCAAGAGTTTGTAATTGGTTCTATGATTTCTCACGGTGAGGATAATCTCATCCTTCTCAGGTTGGGTCACCTTGCCGATGCGCCCCCCTACAATCGTATCATTTAGTTCTTTTACTATATTAGAAATGACAATGCCATCAAAAGCCATATAATCGACCTACCTTTCTTAAACAGTATACATAAACCACCACAAATGTGCAACAGATTCAGCCCCTCTCATTGTTATTTACAGCTCAATATGATATATTAATGAGGGTCATGGAAGATGACCCAATGAACCCTATTGGTGTAGGAGGAAATCAAATGAGTCTGGTCATACAAAAATTTGGAGGCACTTCCTTAGCAACGCATGAGAGTCGTGAAAGAGTGGTCCTTAGAATAGAAGAAGCAACGAAAAAATACGATCAAGTGGTGGTGGTGGTATCCGCTATGGGAAGGCTCGGTGCACCTTATGCTACGGATACATTGCTTAGCTTATTGGAAACCGACGGTCGCCATGTAGATGATCGAGAAATGGATATGTTGATTGCTTGTGGTGAGATTATAACCACTGTTGTTTTATCCAACGCCCTAGGTAGCAAAGGCATGAAAGC
This sequence comes from Firmicutes bacterium HGW-Firmicutes-2, assembly GCA_002841495.1. Lineage (GTDB taxonomy): Bacteria > Bacillota > Clostridia > Lachnospirales > Vallitaleaceae > Petrocella. Next base: position 366,445 of record PGZV01000005.1, read on the forward strand.
TCAAGCACTAACAGGTGGACAATCGGGTATTCGAACCTCCAGTCATTTCTTGGAGGCTCATGTGGACCATGTGGATACCACAAGAATCAAGAACATCTTGGCACAGGGGAATATTCCAGTTGTTGCCGGTTTTCAAGGTATGGATATACAAGGGGATACGACCACACTCGGTCGCGGCGGTTCGGATACATCAGCAGCTTTAATGGGTGAAGCACTCAGTGCGGATGTGATTGAGATCTTCACCGATGTGGACGGTATCATGACAGCAGACCCTATAGTATGTAAAACAGCTAAGTTGATTGATCATATCAGTTATAATGAGCTATTTCAGATGGCAGACGGTGGTGCTAAAGTCATACATCCAAGAGCGGTGGAAGTGGCCAGACGCTGTGGTATACCGGTGATGATCAAAAACACCTTTAGTGATGCAGTCGGCACAACCATTACCCATTTTAATTACATAGAAAAGCCCATCACAGTCAATGAGAGAATAATCACTTCTATAGCCCATAGATCTGGAAGAATTCAGTTTCTGGTAGAAGGTGCTATTGATGACGAGATCTTCTTTAATGATTTGGCAGCTCAAAACGTGTCCATCGATATTATTAATATATTCCCAGGTCGTAGGGTGTTCACAACGGAAAGTATGAATAAAGACAAAACTATTAAATTAATAGAAGCTTATGATGTAAGCTTTTCATATATCGACAATTGTTGTAAAATTACAGTAGTGGGAGAAAAGATGACAGGCGTGCCCGGCGTTATGGCAAAAATCATCAGCAGTCTGTCTAAAGTAGGCGTACAGATTCTACAAACAGCAGACTCCCTGTCCACCATTGCTTGTCTGATTCATGATAAAGACCTTGAAGTGGCTGTTTTTGCCCTTCATGAGACATTCGGTTTACACGATTAACGACTAGAAAAGAACAAAGAGGCTTTAAGGAGAGAAACATGACATTATTTGAAGCGATACTCATGGGTATCATACAAGGCTTGACAGAGTTTTTACCTGTCAGCAGCTCAGGCCATTTGGCTATTGGAAATGCATTATTTAACTTGAAAACAGAAGGCAGTGTGTTGTTTGAAGTTGTTTTACACCTAGGGACTTTGGTGGCCATTTTTATCGCTTTTTGGTCGGAGATATGGATTTTGATTAAAAGCGGTTTGCGGATCTTGAAAAACTTATGGAATTATCTAGTTTATCTTCTTTTTAACCGTGGAAATAAGGAAAAAGTAGCGCCAAAGATTATTGAAGATGAACATCAGAGGTTTGTGATGCTTATTGTTGTGGCAACCATTCCCACGGTGATTGTAGCACTGGTACTGGAGAAACTTATACTCCATGCCTTTACATCTTTAATATTTCCGGCTGTAGGGTTGTTGATTACGGCGACTTTATTGCTCTTAACAACTAAAATGAAGTCCGGTTCATTAGATGAAAAAGATGTGAGTGTAGGTAAAGCCATGTTTGTTGGGTTGGTTCAAGGATTCGCCACATTCCCAGGCATATCCAGATCCGGTTCAACGATCGTGGCAGGTCTTTATACCGGCATGAGCAAAGATTTTATAGTGAAGTTCAGCTTTATCATGTCCATACCGGCCATCCTTGGGGCAACACTGTTACAACTCTTAAGATTCGAAAGTACGGAGCCTATTGGTGAGATTATCATCAATTACGGTGCCGGTATGATTGCTTCAGCCTTGGTCGGCTATGTATGTATTAAAGTATTACTGAATATTGTTAGAAAAGGTAAGATTCATTATTTTGCTTATTACTGTTATACTATAGGTATACTGTTGTTGATTGTTACCTTAGGGGGATTCTATGGATAACACAAAGACTACAAGGAAAAAAACGAGGCCCAAAACCACGTCAAAGCGTGGCACACACGACAAAGGTTTAAGTGCAAATCTCAAATATGAGGTGGTTGTGCTTTCTTTTGTTGCCTTTGCTTTTTTGCTGATTATCAGTATATATTTTAATCTTGGGGGCAGTATAGGCAATGGCTTACGTTATACCATGTTTGGTACTTTTGGCATTGGTGCATATTTACTACCTTTGTATATTCTTACAGCCTCTTTCATCAAGATATTCAACAAAGGCAATAGGCGGTTGAACAATAAATTGGCTTTAATTTTCATTGCTATATTGGTGGTCTCCACCATGAACCATCTCTACTATATTGAAGATGCACAGATTAACAAATTCAGCCCAACAGGCAGCTCCTTTTTTGCTGCTACGACCATGTATTTTAGAACATCAGCTTCAGGACATATGGCCGGTGGTTTAGTAGGTGGTGTACTTGGGGATCTGATGGAGATTCTTGTCGGCAGAATTGGCAGTATCATCATATTGATAATCGTCAGCCTAGCACTCATTATTATGATTACAGAGCAATCCATGGCAGGCGTATGGCAATTCATTGCGAAGATTGGCAAAGGATTGGGCATAGGTGTTTTCAAAGCTTCCAAAAAAGGCATTGAAAAAACAGGTCAACAGATTAAGATCCACTCAGAGAATTATCAAAAAGACCGCGAACAGAAAAAAGAGCAGCAAGAGCTTTTGAAAAAAGCCAAGCAAAAAGATATGCTAACCACAGCCACATTAGTCGGTGATGGTAAAGTTATAGGTGATGGGGACGAGATTCTAATTGGTGAAGAGGCCCTTAAGAAGAAAATCTACCAAGGCAGTAAAAAAGATCCTTTCGAGCAGATTATCCAACAAGAAGAAAAGGAATTAGCCAGAGAACGTATGATGGCAGAAAATATAGCTGTACAGCCTGTAAAAGAAGTACAACCGATAAAAGAAAAACCCGTACCAGTTGAAGCCATTCAAACAGAAATCGAGAACGTTTCAGCACGTCCGATTTATAAACTACCACCCATAGAACTCATGAAGATCAATCTGAATCAAGGCAAGCATTATTCCGAAGAAGCCAATAATAAAAAGGCGGAAAAACTGGTCCAGACCTTAGAAAGCTTTGGTGTTGGCACCAAGATCTTAAACGTTACAGTCGGTCCGACAGTAACAAGGTATGAGCTACAACCGGATCAAGGTGTTAAGGTCAGCAAGATTGTGAACTTACAAGACGACATTGCCTTGAATTTAGCAGCTAGCGGCATTCGAATCGAAGCGCCAATACCCGGCAAATCAGCCGTTGGTATTGAAGTGCCAAACGATATTACCCAAGCGGTCACATTAAGGGAAGTGATTGATACCTCGGAATTTCGTAAATTCCCTTCAAAAATATGTTTTGCCCTAGGAAAAGACATCAGCGGACAGGTTATGATTGCAGACATTGCAAGAATGCCCCATTTACTCATTGCCGGTGCAACAGGCTCAGGTAAGTCCGTTTGTGTGAATACACTTATAACCAGTATTCTCTATAGAGCCAACCCGGATGAGGTCAAGATGTTGATGATTGACCCAAAAGTGGTAGAACTAAGTGCCTACAACGGTATTCCCCATCTCTTAATTCCTGTAGTTACAGATCCCAAAAAAGCTGCAGGCGCTCTAAATTGGGCGGTACAAGAAATGGCGGATCGCTATAAATTGTTTGCAGCAGCCAATGTAAGAGATCTGGCCGGTTACAACAAAGCGGTTATAGAGAACAACGAAGGCAAGAAGTTACCTCAGATTATCATTATCGTCGATGAGCTTGCAGACTTAATGATGGTAGCACCTAATGATGTGGAAGATGCCATTTGTCGATTGGCGCAGATGGCAAGAGCAGCAGGTCTTCATTTGATTATAGCAACTCAAAGACCTTCCGTAGATGTAATTACAGGTCTGATTAAAGCCAACATACCCAGTCGAATCGCCTTTAATGTTTCTTCAGGTATTGACTCAAGAACCATTATTGACAGCAACGGTGCAGAGAAACTACTGGGAAAAGGGGATATGCTCTATTACCCTGTAGGTCTTCAAAAACCGGTACGGGTTCAAGGTGCCTTTATATCAGAAAAAGAAGTGGAGAACGTGGTGACATTCTTAAAGGACCAAGCCAAAGTTGTTTACAATGAAAAAATCATGAATCAATTAGCTAAGACCAATGAACAAACAAATAGTGATACAGACGGTGATGATTATGATGCTTACTTCAATGAGGCACTTGAACTGGTCATCGACAAACAAAAAGCTTCCGCTTCTATGATTCAAAGGAGATTCAGAGTCGGCTACAATAGAGCGGCCCGTATTGTAGACCAGCTTCATGAGGCCGGATTCGTCGGAGATGAAGAAGGCTCTAAACCAAGAACTGTTCTCATGACCAAGGAAGCTTATGCAAGGATGAAAGATGAAAGTGAACAAGGCACCACGGATCAACAAGAAGAACCTATGACAGAAGTGCCTTTTAGTACAGAGGAGCAAATCTAGGTTGTGCTTGAGACAGTGGACATAACATATAAATAATAGGAGGTAACCATGAAGTCAGACATACAAATTGCAAACGAGGCGAAGATATTACCCATTAAGAGCATTGCGGAAGCCATCGGCATTCATGAAGACCATTTGGATTATTACGGCAAACACAAAGCCAAGCTATCAGCTAGCTTATGGCAAGAGATTAAAGACAGGGAAGACGGCAAGTTGGTTCTTGTAACCGCCATCAACCCAACACCGGCAGGCGAAGGCAAGACCACAACAACAGTAGGTCTTGGACAAGCTCTGGGTCTGTTAGGTGAGAAAGCCATCATAGCGCTTAGAGAACCTTCACTTGGTCCCTGTATGGGCATCAAAGGTGGTGCAGCAGGTGGTGGCTATGCACAGGTCATTCCTATGGAAGACATTAATTTGCATTTCACAGGGGACATTCATGCGGTCAGCATCGCTCACAACCTATTGTCAGCCATGCTTGACAACCATTTGCAACAAGGTAATGATCTGAACATTGACACCAGACATATTGTATGGAAGCGTGTCGTAGACATGAACGACCGAGCGCTTAGAAACATCATCGTAGGTCTTGGTGGCAGTATGCAAGGTGTACCAAGAGAAGATGGGTACATGATTTCTGTTGCTTCAGAAGTCATGGCTATATTATGCCTCTCTAACGACCTAAAGGATTTGAAAAAGAGACTGGGACAGATCATAGTCGCTTATACCAGAAAAGGTGATCCGGTCACAGCCCATGATTTAAAAGCAGAAGGTGCTATGGCTGCCTTACTTAAAGAAGCCATCAATCCCAATCTGGTTCAGACCTTAGAAAATACCCCTGCAATTTTACATGGTGGACCTTTTGCCAATATCGCTCATGGTTGTAACTCGGTCAGAGCGACCAAATATGGTCTCAAATTAGCTGATATCGTTGTAACTGAAGCAGGCTTTGGTGCAGACCTTGGGGCTGAAAAGTTCCTGGACATCAAATGTCAAAAAGCAGGTCTGAAACCAAACGCTGTCGTATTGGTAGCGACAATAAGAGCCCTAAAATACAATGGTGGAGGCAATATCAAAGAACTGGCAACAGAAGATCTGGATGCCCTTAAAAAAGGCTTTGTTAACCTAGAAAAACACATAGAGAACCTATTTCACTACCAAGTACCGGTCATTGTTGCATTAAACCATTTTGTAACCGATACAGAGGCAGAAGTGGCCTATGTCAAAGAAACCTGTGAAGCTATGGGTTGTGCGTTTGCCATTTCCAACGTATGGGAAAAGGGCGGCGAAGGTGGTGTGGAACTTGCTAATGCGGTTCTTGATACTTTAAAGAACAGACCGTCTGATTTTAGGACCCTATATGATGTGAACGATTCAATCAAAGATAAAATCAACACCATTGCCACCAAGATCTATGGCGCAGACAAAGTCTCTTATTCTGCAAAAGCGATGAAGATGATGAAGAAAATAGAGGGTCTAAAACTGGATAAGTTACCAATCTGTATTGCAAAAACCCAGTATTCACTGTCCGATGACCCGACTAAGTTAGGACGCCCAACAGGCTTTAGCATAACGGTAAGAGACTTAAACGTATCCGCCGGAGCAGAGTTTATCGTAGCCTTAACCGGTGACGTTATGACCATGCCCGGACTACCTAAAGTCCCATCAGCAGAGAGCATCGATATTGACGATGACGGCAACATTTCCGGATTGTTTTAGGAGGTATTATGTCAGCAGAGATTATTAATGGAAAACAGATTGCAGAAGATATAAAAAGTGAGTTAAAAGAAAAAATAGAACAACTGGTATCGACAAAAGGACAGCCCACTTTGGCTGTCGTATTGGTCGGTGAAGATCAGGCTTCTAAGGTCTATGTAAGAAACAAGAAGTTAGCCTGTGAGTATGTAGGCATACGTTCATTATCCTATGAACTGCCGGAAGCCACAACCCAAGAAGAGGTTTTGGCTCTTGTTCATGAACTGAATGAACGAGAAGATGTCCATGGTATTTTGGTACAACTGCCATTGCCTGCCCATATAGATGACGACTTGGTCATCATGAACATTGACCCGGGAAAAGATGTGGATGGTTTTCATCCAATCAATGTTGGGAACTTAAGTATCGGTCATGACGGATTTGTGTCCTGTACACCGGCCGGTATCATTGAACTCATGAAACGTAGCAACATCGAGATGTCAGGAAAAAACTGTGTTATCATCGGTCGTAGCAACATTGTAGGTAAGCCCATTGCCATGCTTATGATCAGGGAACATGCTACTGTAACGGTAACCCATTCCAGAACCAAGCATCTATCCGATGTATGTAAGAATGCAGACATACTCATCGTGGCCATCGGCAGAGCCAAATTTGTGACAAGAGAATTTGTCAAAGAAGGCGCTGTGGTCATCGATGTGGGAATCAATAGAGATGAGAACGGCAAGTTATGTGGGGATGTGGACTTTGAAGACTGTGTTGATGTGGCAGGTGCCATTACACCGGTTCCAAAAGGTGTCGGCCCCATGACCATCGCCATGCTCATAAGCAATTGTGTAAAAGCATATGAAAAATAATAGGAGGCACTATGTCAAAAGGAAAAATCTTTTTTGTATCCCTAGGATGCGATAAAAACCTGGTGGATACAGAAGTGATGTTAGGTCACATTGTAGATGCCGGATATGAACTGATCAACGAAGAAAGTGAAGCGGATGTCATCATCGTCAATACTTGTAGCTTCATACATGATGCTAAGGAAGAAAGCGTTCGCACCATTTTAGAGATGGCACAGTATAAAAAAGAAGGTCATCTCAAAGGCTTAGTTGCCGTTGGTTGTCTGACACAGCGCTATAGAGAAGAGATTGTACAAGAGATTCCTGAACTGGACGGTGCTCTTGGTACTTCAAATTACGACGAGATTGTAGAAGCTTTAGACCACATCATATTAAGAGAAGAACCTTATATCAGTTTCAAAGACATTAACTATGCCTGTGAACCCTATATAAAGCGTGTCGGTGATCAAACAGCCCACTATGCTTATTTAAAGATATCAGAAGGCTGTAACAACCACTGTACCTATTGCATTATACCCAGCCTAAGAGGGAGAATCAGAAGTCGAAGTATTGAGAGTCTGGTGGAAGAAGCTCAGTATCTGGCATCCCAAGGCAAATCAGAGATCATTATTGTTGCTCAAGACGTAACCAAGTACGGCGTGGACCTATATCAGGAAAAAGCCTTGCCAAGACTATTGAGAGAGCTGGTTCAGATAGAAGGTATCAAATGGATACGTCTCTTGTATTGTTATCCTGAAGACATTACCGATGAACTCATACAACTCATGGCAACAGAAGAAAAAATATGTAACTATATCGACATACCTATTCAACATGTGAGTGATTCTATATTAAACAGAATGGCAAGACACAGCAATAGGGCTTCAATCATAGAGGTCATCCATAAATTAAGAAAAGCCATGCCGGATATAACCATACGTTCTACCTTCATCGTAGGTTTTCCTGGTGAAACAGAAGAAGACTATGAAGTCCTAAAGTCCTTTTTGCAGGAACATCGCCTTGAAAGAGTGGGGGTATTTACCTATTCTATTGAAGAAGGTACCAAAGCAGCTGAGATGCCGGGACATATAGCACGTGAGCTTATGGAAGTAAGACGAGACGGTCTGATGGCCAGCCAGCAACAGATTTCCATGGATAAAAATGAAGCCATGGTAGGTAAGATTATCGAGTGTATCGTGGAAGGCTATATGCCGGAAGAAGAAGTATACATGGGAAGAACTTATAAAGATGCCCCTGGTGTAGACGGCGCCATTTTCATAACATCACCTTTTGAATTATTAGCAGGTGAATTTGTACAGGTTCAGGTAACGGATTTTAATGAATACGATTTAATCGGGGAGGTTTATGATGAATTTAGCCAATAGATTAACCATTTTACGCATCTTATTAATTCCTGTTTTCTTAGTACTACTCTATGTATCCGAGGATCCTATCATACGTTACGTGGCTGTTTTTGTTTTTGTTATTGCCTCTTTAACAGATCTCCTAGACGGACACATAGCAAGATCTAGGAATCTGATTACGGATTTTGGCAAGTTTATGGATCCCTTAGCAGATAAATTATTGGTAACAGCAGCCCTCATCTATATGGTAGAAGTCGGTCAAATATCGGCATGGGTTATCATCATCATCATCAGCCGTGAATTTGTCATCAGTGGTCTTAGACTGGTGGCGGCAGCAAAAGGCATTGTGTTAGCAGCCAGTTGGTGGGGTAAGCTTAAGACGGCTACGACCATGGTTATGATTATCGTGGTACTTCTTGAACTACCATTTAGTTTTATGGGAACTGTAGAGTGGGTCCTGATTGCGGCATCAACCGTATTCACCGTTATTTCCGGTACGGATTATGTGCTCAAGAATCTGGATGTATTTAAAGGCTCCATGTAAACAGGTCAGAATCCTATAAGCGAGGTATAGTTATGATTGGAGAAATTATCTGTGTCGGCAACGAAATCTTAATTGGTGACACTCTAAACACCAACACAAGGTACCTAAGCAAAAGCATGACCACATTAGGCATAGAAGTGGCCTATCAAGTGGTGGTCGGCGATCATGAAGAAAGATTACTGGATGCCATAGAAACAGCAAGTAAAAGGTCGGATGTAATTGTTTTTACTGGTGGGCTAGGTCCGACCTATGATGATATGACAAAAGAAACGATAGCTAAAGCCCTAGATATGACCATGGTTTTAGACGAAGAAGCCCTAGATGATATACGTCGTTTTTTTGAGCACAGAAAAAGAACCATGGCAGACAGCAATAGAAAACAAGCCTACAGACCCTCAGGTGGGCGGATGCTAAGGAATGAGAACGGCACAGCACCGGGCATCTATATAAAAAACGAAGAAACCCATTACATCTTATTGCCGGGACCACCTAGAGAATTGATGCCCATGTTTGAAAAAGAAGTAACACCCATCTTAGAGACTTTAAGCTCGGATGTCATTACTTCCAGAATTTTTCAACTTTCAGGCATAGGTGAGAGTGATCTAGCAGAGATTATCGGCCATATTATGAATGTTTCTGATAATCCCAGAATTGCCCCTTATGCAAAGCTTGGATCTGTCAACATTAGGGTCACAGCCATAACAAAAACCAAAGAAGAAGGCAATAAGCAGATAGAAGCGACAACAGCTTTGCTGATGCCCTATCTAGAACCTTATTGCTATAGTTATGATAACAAGAGCCTTGAAGAAGTTGTGGTACAGATGATTATGGAGAAAAACCATTCCATAGCCATAGCCGAGTCTTGTACCGGTGGGTTGTTAAGCAGCCGAATCATTAATGTACCCGGTGTATCAAAAGTATATAGAAACGGGTTCGTTACCTACTCCAATGGCTCTAAAGAAACATGGTTAAAAGTACCCCATGCCCTCATGTTGAAAGAAGGCGCAGTAAGTGAAGCTGTCGCCATCGCTATGGCAGAAGGCGTTGCAAAAGTCTCTGACGCCTCCATCGGTGTAGGCATAACCGGCATCGCAGGACCGGAGGGCGGGACACCTCAAAAACCGGTAGGTATGGTGTGCATGGGTTTTACCATTAACGGTAAGAGCTTTGGAACCACCTTCCACTTCAACGGTGATCGGAAGAAGATTCGAGATTACAGTGTGTGGTACGCCCTAACAACTCTATATAGCCTTCTAAAAGAAGAACTAAAAGAAACGCCTAATAAAAAGGGTTGACGCATGGGAACATATGTACTATAATAAGAAAAAGAACACACGTTCGATATAATATGGAAGGGGGAACCTAGTGGGTTGACCTAGGTATTTCTTATGACAAACGAAAAGACAAAAGCCCTGGAAGCGGCTATTACACAGATTGAAAAGCAATATGGTATAGGTTCCATCATGAAGCTTGGAGAGAGCAACGAACATATGAATGTCAAGACCGTTCCTTCAGGTGCGCTTAGTTTGGATATCGCCCTAGGTGCCGGTGGGGTTCCAAGAGGTCGTATTATTGAATTATATGGTCCTGAGTCCAGTGGTAAAACAACCCTCGCCCTTCATATGTTGGCGGAGGTTCAGAAGTCAGGTGGCGTAGCCGGATTTATAGACGCAGAGCACGCTCTTGACCCAAGTTATGCCAAGAAGATTGGTGTGGATATCGACAACTTATATATATCCCAACCGGATAACGGTGAACAAGCCCTTGAGATTGCGGAGACCATGGTCCGGTCAGGTGCGATTGATATCATCGTTATTGACTCAGTAGCAGCACTGGTACCAAGAGCTGAGATTGAAGGCGATATGGGTGATTCGCATGTCGGTCTTCAGGCAAGACTGATGTCTCAAGCACTTAGAAAGATTGCAGGGATTGTTTCCAAATCCAACTGTATCGTTATATTTATTAACCAGTTAAGAGAAAAGATTGGGGTTATGTTCGGAAGTCCTGAGACAACCACCGGTGGGCGTGCCCTTAAGTTCTATGCTTCTGTTCGATTGGACATTAGACGTATTGAGACTTTAAAGCAAGGTGTGAATATGGTGGGTAACCGTGTCCGTGTCAAAGTCGCTAAGAATAAGATTGCCCCACCTTTTAAGCAAGCAGAATTTGACATCATGTTCGGTGAAGGTATTTCAAGAGAAGGTGACTTACTGGACTTAGGTGTGGATCTTGATTTTGTACAAAAGAGTGGCGCTTGGTTTTCCTACGGAGATATTCGTTTAGGACAAGGCCGTGAGAATTCTAAGATCTATTTGAAGGAAAACCCTGAGATCTGCAATAGAATAGATGAACAGATTCGTAGTCATTACGGATTTGGAAAAACAAAAGAAGAGATAGAAATCGCCTTAGAAAAAGAAAAAGCAGACACTAATAAAGTTGCGGATAAAAAAGCTGCAGATAAAAAAACTGCAGATAAGAAGTAAGCCCCTCAAAAGAAAAAGCATAAATTAGTACATGTAGCTTACAAAGGCGACCTTGGTATCTTAAGGTCGCCTTTATCTATAGCATAAATTGAGGCGAGTTCAGCACATCGACAAATAGGGCGAAAAAGGGGTGAAGTTGGCGTATGCACATAAAAGAGATTAGGAAACTTGAAAAAGGAAAACACAAGATCCTATTAGATAACGACGACTATGTCATCTTGTATTATAAAGAGCTTAAAGCATTTAAAATGGTTCAGGATGAAGCCGTTGAGGAAGAGACATGGGCGTTGGCCAAGAAGGCCATGACAACCCGAGGGAAAAAAAGAGTCTATCATTTATTAGGAAAGAAAGATTATGTAATTGAAGAGATTAGGAAAAAGCTAGTAAAAGAAGATTACCCAAGTGGGATCATCGAAATCATATTGGATTATTTTATAGAACTTGGTTTTTTAAATGATGAAAGTTATACCGAAAAATACTACAGATATCAGAAAGCTACAAAAAGTCGGCGTATGATTGAGATGAAGCTAAGTGAAAAAGGCATACCAAGAGATACTATAAAAACTTTTTTTGAAACGGTGGATCATCAGGAAACCGAGTATGAGACGGCCCAGAAGCTCCTTGAGAAAAAGTATAACAATAAAGACGTGACAAAAGAAGACTATAATAAGATGGCACGTTTTTTGGCTTACAAAGGCTTTGACTACGATGTGATTAATTCCGTCATCATGACCTATCTTAAGCCTAAAGATTAAAGTATAAAAAAGATTTACCCAATATATTATTGGTAGAAGTTCAACTAAAGTGTTATGAAACTTTAACCGAATTAGGGATAATGATAGTTTTCTTTCTAAAAGGAGCCATATAACTTGACATAATGCTTAAAAAAGTATAGAATTTAGTTGTTGTAAATTTTTACGATGTTGAATGTTGTAAAGCTTACAATACCGCACAATGAAAAGTGAATACAGAGGAGGTGTTATAGTTGGAATTACTAAACATACTCATACCTGTTGGAGTGGCCGTAGTCGTTGGTACACTTGCATTTTATCTTGGTGTCATGTATAGAAAGAACGTTGCCGAAGCTCAATTTGGATCTGCTGAACAAAAAGCCAGAAAAATCGTAGATGATGCGATTAAGGAAGGCGAAGCAATCAAAAGAGAGGCACGTTTAGATCTTAAAGATGAAGTATTTAAGATTAAAAATGATCTTGATAAAGAAGTTAAGGAGCGCCGCAATGAATTGACCCGATTGGAACGTCGCATACAGCAAAAAGAAGAAGCGATTGACAAAAAGGCAGAATCATTCGAGAAAAAAGAAGCTCAATTAGCCGCAAAAGACGAAAACCTCAACATACTAAGAGATGAAGTAGAACAACTAAAACAGCAGCACCTATCAGAATTAGAGAAAATCTCTGGATTAACTACCGAACAAGCAAAAGAATACCTTTTAAAATCAGTTAAAGAAGAAGTACAACATGAAACAGCAATAATTGTTAAGGAATTAGAAGCGAAAGCAAAAGAAGACGCAACAAAGAACGCAAGAAAGATTCTTGCAACAGCGGTACAAAAATGTGCAGCTGACCATGTTGCTGAAACGACTGTATCAGTAGTTCATCTTCCTAATGATGAGATGAAAGGACGTATTATTGGTCGTGAAGGACGTAACATCCGTACATTGGAAACACTTACGGGTATCGACTTAATCATTGATGATACACCAGAGGCTGTCATATTGTCAGGCTTTGATCCAATCAGAAGAGAAATTGCACGTATAGCCCTTGAAAAACTCATAGTGGACGGACGTATCCATCCTGCAAGAATTGAGGAAATGGTAGAGAAAGCGAAACGTGAAGTGGAACAAATCATATTAGAAGAAGGCGAAAACGCTACATTTGAGACGGGGGTTCACGGAGTTCATCCGGAACTTGTTAGACTTCTTGGTAAAATGAAATTCCGTACAAGCTATGGACAGAATGTATTGAAGCATGCTATAGAAGTATCCCACTTATGTGGTTTACTAGCCGGTGAGATCGGACTTGATATCCGTCTTGCAAAACGTGCAGGTTTATTGCACGACATCGGTAAAGCTGTGGATCATGAAATGGAAGGCTCTCATATATCCATCGGAGCAGATTTGTGTAGAAAATACAAGGAATCGGAAGTTGTCATCAATGCTGTGGAATCACATCACGGTGATGTAGAACCAACGAACCTCATATCTGTTCTCGTACAAGCGGCAGACACAATATCCGCTGCAAGACCGGGAGCTAGGAGAGAAACATTACATACATACATCCAAAGACTACAAAAACTTGAAGAAATTGCTGATGAATTTAAAGGTGTAGAAAAATCGTTTGCTATACAGGCAGGTAGAGAGATTCGAATAATGGTAATACCGGACCAAACAACAGATTTAGAGACGGTGTTACTCGCTAGGGAAGTTGCTAAAAAGATCGAGGAAGAACTTGAATACCCAGGCCAGATTAAGGTCAACGTAATCAGGGAAACCAGATCCATTGAATACGCTAAATAAAGTTAAGGCGTTATCTATTATAGATAACGCCTTTTTAAACGCCTGTTTTTAATACTTACGACTAGACATATGAATCTGGAAAAAGATTTTCTTGCAATAAAGCAAAAGATAATCCAAATAACAAGGAATAATGGCCTAATAAATGAAAAAACACTTTCCATATCTTGCAAAACATGCTATTCTATACATAAGCTGTTTTTAACAAACGGCTTTAAGGTTAAAAGGTCTAAACCAAGTTTCGGCGCTTTAACCTTATACCTATGTAATTTTTAGGAGGCGCTTATGGCATACTACTCTCAATATTCAAAAGAATCCTTAGATGCGCTACGTCTTGAACTGGAACAGCAGTTGAAAAGATATGAGAGCGAAAACCACGACCTGAATATGGCCCGTGGCAAACCTTGTTCCGATCAGTTGGATCTGTCTAACGCCTTGTTAGACATTAAGATACCACTTGAAAAGAACCCAAACGACGATTTTAGAAACTATGGTACCTTAGACGGTATACCACAGACGAAAAAGCTTTTTGCAGATTTATTAGAAGTCGATCCTTCAGAGATCATCATCGGTGGTAACTCCAGCTTGAATATGATGTATAGCACATTAGCAAAAGTCATGCTTTTTGGTACATCCGAAGAAGAGGAACCATGGTGTCATATAAAAGACCTCAAATTCTTATGCCCCGTACCGGGCTATGACCGACATTTTGCCATATGCCAAAAATTCGGCATGGAAATGATCAACATAGATATGACCGATGAAGGTCCGGATATGGATCAGGTAGAATTCCTCGTAGCAAAAGACCCATCCATCAAAGGCATCTGGTGTGTACCTAAGTTCTCTAATCCGACGGGCATTACCTATTCCGATCAAGTGGTGGAACGTTTGGCGAAGATGAAAACAGCAGCCACAGATTTTAGAATCATATGGGACAACGCCTATGTGGTGCATGAGCTCTATAACGATACAGAACCTCTCATGAATATCATGGAAGCTTGTAAAGCAGCAGGGACAGAGGACCGTCCGTATCTGTTCACATCCATGTCCAAAGTTACATTTGCCGGTGCTTCAGTTGCAGCCATGGCAGCCAGTAAGAACAACATTGACTTTATACTGGGCATCATGGGTGTTCAGACCATCGGATCGGATAAGATTAACCAATATAGGCATTCAGCCTTCTTAAAAGATCTACAAGGTGTCAAAGACCACATGAAGAAACACGCCAAAATCATCAAGCCTAAGTTTGATATGGTCCTAAAGATACTAGATGAGAAGTTATCTGACCGTCAGATAGCAGTCTGGAGTGTACCAAGAGGTGGCTATTTCATTAATCTAGACGTTATGGACGGTTGTGCGAAGGAAGTTGTCTTGATGGCAGAATCTGTAGGCCTTAAGCTCACACCGGCCGGTGCAACCTACCCTTATGGTAATGACCCTTATGATCGTAACATTCGAATTGCCCCCACTTTTCCACCAATGGATGAGTTAGAAAAAGCCATTGAGATCTTATGTGTCTGCATCGAATTGGTTTCCATTAACAAATACCTCCAGCGCTTTGATCACAATATAGAACTTGCCCAATAATTTTTATGATAGATAGACTGAGAAAATATTTTTCTTGGTCTATTTCCACATTACCTTAACCACAGAAAGCAGAATATGTGCTATACTATTCTAAGAAATCATAAAGAATAAGTAAGACCTTAACCCATCATCAACTGAAAGGATACCAATATGAACAATACATATGAAACCCCACTAGGATCTAGGTATGCCAGCCCGGAGATGCTGTACCTTTTCTCGCCGGATAAGAAATTCAAGACATGGCGTAAGCTATGGATCGCTTTAGCTGAAGCAGAGAAGGAACTGGGACTGGACATAACCGATGAACAGATAGAGGAACTAAAGGCTTTTGCAGAGGATATTAACTATGATGTTGCCATAGCCAGAGAAAAAGAAGTCCGTCATGATGTTATGGCGCATGTATACGCCTACGGCGAACAAGCCAAAAAAGCTAAGCCCATTATTCACTTAGGCGCTACCAGTTGTTATGTCGGAGACAACACAGACATCATTATTATGAATGAAGCATTGTCTTTACTTAGAGACAAGTTGATTAATGTTATGGATAAGTTAGCTGCTTTTTCTTTAACTTATAAAGATATGCCGACATTAGGCTTTACCCATTTTCAACCGGCTCAACTCACCACAGTCGGTAAGCGTGCCTGTCTATGGCTAGAAGACCTTTTGCTGGACCTTCAGGACATGAACCATCAACTCTCCAAAAGACTTCTTAGAGGTGCCAAAGGCACAACAGGGACACAAGCAACATTCCTCAGTCTTTTTGAGAATGATCATGAGAAAGTCATACGTCTTGATGAACTGATTGCCAGTAAGGTAGGCTACACATCCTCATATCCTGTAACGGGACAGACCTATCCAAGGAAGTTGGATTCTCAATTCCTAAACGTCTTAAGCGGTATCGCTCAGTCAGCTTATAAGTTCAGTAACGACATGCGTTTGTTACAGAACCTTAAAGAAATGGAAGAACCTTTTGAGAAAAGTCAGATTGGATCTTCTGCCATGGCCTATAAGCGTAATCCGATGCGAACAGAGCGTATTTCATCCTTAGCAAGACATGTGATTTGTAACGCTCTTAATCCGGCCATCACGGCGTCAACTCAATGGTTTGAGCGTACGTTAGATGATAGTGCCAATAAGCGTTTGGCCATACCGGAAGCTTTTCTTGCTGTGGACGCCATTCTTGAGATCTATATGAATGTGGTAGATGGCCTTGTGGTATACCCTAAAGTAATACATAACCGTGTGATGAGCGAACTGCCTTTTATGGCTACCGAGATTATCATGATGGAAGGGGTCAAAAGAGGGGGCGACAGACAGGAACTCCATGAACTCATCAGGACCCATTCAATGGAAGCGGGTAAGCAAGTCAAGATGGAAGGCCTTCCTAATGACCTTATTGAACGCATCTTGGCTGATTCAGAGTTTAAGATGACAGAAGAAGAGATGTACGCTATCTTAGCACCGGAGAACTTTATCGGTAGAGCACCTGAGCAAGTTGTCGACTTTATTGCGGGCTATGTTCAACCGATACTTGAAGCCAACAAAGACATCTTGGGGAAAAAAGCGGAACTCTCCGTTTAAGTAAATAGAATGAGGAGGCAGGGAGTATGAAGATTGGATTCATCGGCATTGGAAATATGGGATCAGCCATGTTAAAAGGCGCATCCACCAAACTGGACAAAACCAACCTGACCTATACAGACATCAATAAGGCCATGATGGAACAGATCAAAGAAGAAACAGGGATTTTATACGAAGCAGACAACATGAGCTTAACTAAGTCTGTTGATGTTATTGTACTGGCGGTAAAGCCCCAGTACTTAAAAGAAGTCATGGAAGACATCCGCAGTTACATTAAGCCCTCACAGATTATTTTATCGATTGCGCCCGGTATTACCATTGAACATATTAAGCATATTTTAGGTGAAAAAACCAGAGTGGTACGAAGCATGCCAAACACACCGGCGCTGGTTCTAGAAGGCATGAGCGGGTATTGTTTTTCTCACGATGTTTTTACACAAGCAGAAACAGACTTCATACGAGATTTCTTTGCATCTTTTGGTCGGGGTATAGAACTTACAGAACATCAATTGGATATGGTTGTCCCTATATCAGGGAGTTCACCAGCTTATGGTTTTATGATGATTGAAGCTATGGCAGATGCCGGTGTCCTCATCGGATTACCTAGACAGATCAGTTATGAGTTAGCCGCTCAATCCATGCTTGGTGCCGCTAAGATGGTACTTGAGACCAAGACCCATCCGGCCGCCCTAAAAGACGCTGTATGTTCACCTGGAGGCACAACTATTGAAGCTGTAAGAGTACTTGAAAGAACCGGCTTTAAGAGTAGCATCATTGAAGCTATGGTGGCATGTTACGACAAAACCAAATCATTTGATAGATAGTTGATTATATAAGAGGAGGGCCAATGGAAAACAAATTCAGACGCATTATGCGTACCGAGATTCACAAAGGCAAGCGTGTTCATCTCTTCCATGACCGGTTGGTAACACCTACAGGTAAGGAAGTAGAATGGGAACTGATCATGCACCCCGGTGCATCGGCTGTCATACCCATAGATGAAGATGGAAAGATTGTTATGGTAAGGCAGTACAGAAACGCCAGTGACGACTATGTCTTAGAGATTCCGGCCGGCGTATTTGATAAGCCGGACGAAGATCCCTTAGTTTGTGCTAAGAGGGAACTGGAAGAAGAGATTGGCTATACCTCAGAAGATGTTACCTTTTTGTACAAATTCTACTCAAGCATCGGTATCTGCGATGAAGTCATCCACATCTTTGTGGCAAAGAATCTAGTCCTAAGTGAGCAGAATCTAGATGATGATGAGTTCGTCACCATCGAACGTTATACATTAGATGAACTGGTCGACATGATCTTTGATGGCCGTTTATCAGACAACAAAACCATATCAGCCATAATGACTTACAAAGTCAGTTTGGAAAGAGCATAAGGGCCTTATTAGAGAAGATGAGAATGAGGCGGCCTTTATAAAAATGAAAAAGATTTTGGTAATAGTCGACTTTTTTCTCTGACTTTGGTATAATTAGACCATCTTATAGTTTGAAGGGCGTAGTCATGAAACTGAGCGTGAAGGAATTCCTCGAGTACCTTGATCAAGTAAAAGGTGCATCGGAAAATACAATTCAATCCTACCAAAGGGATGTCAACCATTTTATCGAGTTTGTACAAGGACATTTCGACACCAAAGAGCTAAGTGGTATAACAGGTACACAACTGAATGCTTATATCAAAGATATGGAAGACAAAGGCAGAGCGCCTTCAACCATCTCCAGAAATATGGCTTCTCTTAGGTCCTTTTTTCATTATCTCATGCGACGTAACATTATTCGCAAAGATCCCACTGAGTTGTTAATAACACCCAAGGTGGAGAAAAAAGCACCAGAGGTTTTGTCTTTTTATGAGATTGAGGTATTACTGGGTCAGCCTTATGAAAGCGATGATAAAGGCATTAGAGACAAAGCTATGTTAGAATTGCTCTATGCTACAGGGATTAGGGTTACTGAACTGATCGGGTTAAGTGAAGATGACATCAACATTACGATGGGCTATATCAAGTGCTCATCCTCTAAAGGTGAACGGATTATACCAATCGGACAAGCCGCACAACTGGCTTTGTTCAAGTATATGAACGGTCCACGCAACCATATGATCAAAGAAACCAACGAAAAGACACTTTTTGTAAGTTGTCTTGGCGAGTCTATGAGCCGCCAAGGGTTTTGGAAGATTGTCAAGATTTATTCAAAAAAAGCCGGGATCAAAAAGAAAATAACACCCCACATTTTAAGACATTCTTTTGCTAGCCATTTAGTGGAGAACGGAGCAGATCTAAGGTCTGTTCAGGAGATGCTTGGCCATGCCAATATCTCTACAACTCAGGTCTATTCAAAGTTGAATGATTTTAAATTAAGGGATGTTTATATAAAAGCACATCCAAGGGCTTAATCTAACAAATTAACCAATTACATAAGGGCCTTAACCTTAGGTTAACCTAGACTTTTTATCATGCGAGTGATACAATTATATAGGTGCGCCTATAGGTGATAAGTAAAATCAACCAAGGTATTAACTGATTTAGTGAAAAAATTAACTTGTAGCAAGAATATGATATAATGGGATGGTGACATAATGAATCAGAAAATGAAGTTTTATTTGGTTTCAGGAATTGGGTTACTGGCGGTTCAAGGGATTATGGTCTTTCTAAGCTTGGGAACTTGGATAGGTTTATCTCTAACAGTGGTACTAAGCATAGTTGTTGTTATGGCAGCAGATAGACTGCTTAACTCTAGAAGTTCACAACAAGGGTCTGCACAAAAAGAAGATCACTCCAGATCCATAGCGGATGACCTAAAAGCCGGCCTAGACGAGAAGCTCTTTAACATAGCAGAAGGTTTAGGTTTTGACTCACAACAACTGCTGTGGTTGTCTCAAGACAACATCAATACTTTCAATAAACTGGCGAAAATAGCCTATGAGATCGAAGGTTTTAGTGAGCAAAATGCAGCCAGCTCAGAAGAAATCAATGCAAGCATTAATGAGTTGGTTGGCACATCAACCAACTTAAACACCAGTGCTCTAGAGATTGAAAAGCATTCACAAACTTCTATAGAAATGCTTGAGAAGAATAAAAAGACCATACAAAGCATTGGCGATTTCATGTTTAGTTTGAATGAGGTTACTACGGTAGCCACCGATAACAATGTGGAGCTTCAAAGCTCGTCTAATAAGATCTATGAGATCGTAGATTATATTCGTAAGATCTCCAGTCAAACCAATTTACTAGCGCTCAATGCAGCCATTGAAGCTGCAAGAGCCGGTGAAGCAGGACGAGGTTTTGCCGTCGTTGCAACAGAGATACGTAAGTTGGCGGAACAAACCGATGAAGCCATCTCTGTTATTGAAGGTGTGGTCAAAGGTATCCTAGCTAAGATTACCACTTCTAACAATGCCATGAGTCAGATTGGCGATCGTATGAATGATGTGGACAATGTTATTAAGGAATCTTCACAAGTGATTAATGAGATTGAAGGCATCTTAAACGAAGTCAAAACCAATATATCCGAGTTGACCAAGGTATCTCTTGTTCAGAAGAACACAACGATGGAGATTGAAAAAGCCATTGAGGATGTAACATGTGCAGTTGAAGAGACCCATAATATCACCTATAAGTCCATTGAGATGGTTGAGACACAGAATAAGAAGAACGGCGAAGTCCTAGACTTTTGTAACAAAATCAGTGAGATGTCAGAAGACCTACAAAAAGAAGCGGTTAATTTCAAGAAAGACAACGAGATTATATTTGGTGTCAACCCCTTCATAGCACCTGAAGCCATTAAGAAGATGTACATACCGATACTCGAGCGTGTTTGTAACAGTGTTGGCCTTAAGGCCAGAACCATCATTGTAAAGAACTATGACGCACTCAGCGACAGTGTCAAAAACGGTATCATCGATATTGGATGGTTCTCACCTTTTGCCTATGTCAATGCCAAAGAAGTAGCCGGTGTTAAGCCGGTAGTTACACCAAAAGTAGGCGGCAAAAGTTCCTACAACGGTTATATCATAGCTCGTAAGGACGGTAGCGTTAAGAGCATGAATGATCTTAAAAACAAAGCATTCGGCTATGTGGATGAGAAAAGTGCTTCCGGTTATCTCTATGCAAGAGACAGCATGAAGAGCAATAACATGAATCCGGATACTTTGTTTAGTAAAGTTCTATTTCTTGGCAACCATGATAACGTTATCAATGCCGTTATGCAAGGAGAAGTAGACGCAGGTGCCACCTTCAATGAAGCCTTTGATGCAGCGACAATCAACGGCATCAGAACCAATGAGTTGACAATTATCTCCAAAACCGATGACATTCCAAAAGATGTTCTTGCAGCAAGAAGAGATCTACCTGATGATGTGATCGCCAAGCTCAAAAAAGCCTTTGTGGAATTCAATAACTACGCAGGTATTGAGACCAAAGTACAAGGCTTCATCGAGAGCCATGACGAGCAATACGATGTAATACGAAGACTAAACAAATAAGACTGAACCAACTAGATAATCAGCAAAACCGCCGAGATCCGTATTTCGGCGGTTTTATTAATTTGAGGAAAAAGTTGACTAACTTATCTAGAAAATTCCAATATATTTATATCTTCTATGAATAGACTTATCTTCTTAGGCTTATTGTATTAGATGATGATTATATCCTATAGGTCATAACTATTCTTAGAAACTAGGGTTATCTCTAAACTAAAATTTTTCATTCCGATATCGGAGTATAAGAGCTTAAATAATTTGCAAAATCCTATGGAGGTCTTTGAATGACCTTCTGATATAGTATAAGATGTGAAGAAGTATCATCAAAAAGCATAAACGATGAAGCCCAGGGAAATGAGGGCTTTTTATTGGGGGGAACATCATATGCTAGAAACAGTGTTGAGTTATCGCTTTTATGACTTGATTTATGGTAAAATAATAGTAACTAAGGTAGCAAAAGGCGTGCTTATGTTCTGTATGCTAATAAAAAATGCACGTTGAATTTAGGTGGGATTAAGATAGTCATCATCATGGAGGTCTGTAGTTTTAAGGATTACATGTGTAAAGAAAGGGGAGCGTTATATGAAAAAAAGGGCTGAAATAACACACGAAGCTATAGAATGGTACAAAGATGAACGACGCATTTATCTTGAACTCTGTAATGAAGTCATCCGCATATTAAAAACAAAATTAACAGAAAACAATATACTGTATAATGACATGTCCTACAGAGCTAAAGAAATTGAGAGTTTTAGGGACAAATGTTATCAGAAGAAGTATAGTGACCCCATCAACGAAATCTATGATATGGCTGGCGTTAGAATTACCACTTATACCACAGCTGAAGTGAAAAAAATAAAGGGCATCATTGAGTCCAACTTTATAATTGACAATGATCATTATTCGGATAAAAGCGAGACCATTGAAGTGGATAGATTTGGTTACTTATCGGTCCACTATATTGCTGAGCTAAAGGATGATGCGATTATTGATGAACATAAGAAATTCAAAAAACTAAAATTTGAAATACAGGTTAGAACTTTATTGCAACATGCTTGGTCGGAAGTAGAACATGATCGAAATTATAAATTCAATGGGGTCTTGCCAAAAGAATTGAAGCGACGATTTTACCGTTTGGCTGGGATTTTGGAGCTTGTAGATAATGAATTTGAGCAACTTTCAAAAGATGTTGAAGAATACAAACATGAATTAAACCACGAAAAAGATAATCAACTCGATCAGATTAAGTTGAGTCGTCAATCCATCAATGAGTTTTTTTCAAAAATATATGTTGAAGATGAGATTTTTAACAATAGCAGTGATGAAGTCATTCATTGCTTAAAGACTTTTGGCATACATTCCATTGTGGAGTTGAATGAACTCTATGAATCCATATCCCCTGATACCATTAATGAGATGATTGACCTAAATGGTTCGGAATATAATGTGGCTCAATTGGCAAGGGATATTCTCATTGTTAAAGATGCCGAAAAATATTTTGAGAAATGGGGCGCATTTTGGGGTGTTGAAGAAGAAGATATTGAATATTTCAAACTTTTTAATGTAGACATCGACAGTTTCATCTAAGTGCTAGATAAAGATTGAAAAAATAAAAATATTATGTTTATGAGTCTGATTTTTTTAGCATTTTTGTTAAAGGCCAATTAAAGAAATTAAATGTTTTTAGAAATGATTATGATATAATAGATGTGACAAGCGCACAGTTTATTATGTTAGGGAACAGTTGGAAAGATAAGGTAGATCATGAAAATATTAGTCACAGGAGCAAAAGGTTTTATAGGAAAAAATCTAATAACAGAACTGAAAAACAGAAAATATACGGATATTTATGAATTTGACCAAGATACTGAACCATCTCTACTTGATGCGTATTGTAAAGATGCTGAATTTGTATTTCATCTTGCTGGTGCATATCAACCAAAAGATCAATTAGAATTTATCGATGAGAATGTTGGATTTACTTCTATTTTGGTGAATACACTTAAAAAATATAAGAATACCTGCCCGGTCATGATATCATCGCCCATGCAAGTTGAACAAGATGATCCAGAAGATGAGAATGAAAAAGCAGGCGAAGATCTACTGATTAAATATGGGGCTGAATCAGAGGCAAAGATATTAGTCTATAGATTTCCATATATATTTGGAAAGTGGGGTAGGCCAAACTACAATAGTGTTGTAACAACATTCTGTTATAACATATCACGTGAGTTACCAATTCATATGAATACTCCGGATGTAATGATGGATCTTGTGTATATTGATGATGTTGTAGTTGAGCTCATTCATGCATTAGAGGGTAAAGAGAATAGAGATAATTTATATTGCAAAGTTCCGACCGTTTATACCATAACACTTGGTGAAATAGTGGACTTGATTTTCTCATTTAAGAAAAGTAGAGATGATAAATCAGTTCCCGACACGTCGGATGCTTTTGCTAAAAAGCTTTATAATACATATCTAAGCTATCTGCCTGAGGATTAGGTTAGTGGTCATGACATAGTTACGAATTAAGGATTATGAGATATACATTTAGATTTGCTTCGATAATAGGTGAGGCGTAAATGGGGTGAGTCAAAATCAAGCAATTAGCCAATATTATATCCTTCACGAGAATATTTGCGGGCTTTAGTGTGCTTTTTACTACGCCACTCTCATGGTGGTTCTATATAATTTATACTTACTGTGGCTTAACAGATGTGGTGGATGGCATCGTGGCTCGAAGAACGCATACAGAGAGTAGTATGGGTGCTAAGCTTGACAGTATTGCTGATATGGTGCTCTTAATTGTGATTTTGTATAAGCTCGGACCTATGTTATGGTCAAGTGTTTCTGTGTGGATATGGTATTTTACAATTTTGATTGGACTCATTCGGATATCGGCTTATGTAATCGGTGCTGTTAAGTTCCATCAGTTCGCATCTTTACATCTCATCTCAAACAAAGCGACAGGACTTGTCTTATTTTTTGTACCTTACTTAATTCTAATTATGGATATGAATATTGTTATGTTTTTGCTTATGATAGTGGCGATGTTATCATCTCTGGAAGAAGTATTGTGTGAAATAAAGGCGGAGGAGTTCAATCCGAATCTAAAAAGTTATTTTAAATGGATATCTTAAAAATATGAAGTTAAACCTAAAGAAATTAAGTCGTCCACAATTTTGCCTAAGAATACGAGGTAGATTATGCTTATTGAACTATCACAAAGTCTTATTAATAAACTGGGTATTATTGTCTTATCAGCTTTTTTGTTGTCAAAATCCACATTTTTTAAACGCTATATTCTCAAAAAGAAGTTAACCCTAGGAGACAAGATCTTATTTTCTTTTTTATTTGGTTTTGTTGGCATTATTGGCACTTATTCAGGTATTCCAGTGGATGATGCCATTGCTAATTCTCGTTCTATCGGTGTTATTGTTGCTGGACTCTTTGGTGGACCAGCCGTAGGAATCGGCGCGGGTTTGATTGCAGGTATACACCGAATGATTATTCCTGTAGGACGTTTTACGGCGATTGCATGCGGGATATCAACAATATTAGGTGGGGTGATTGCCGGCTACTTCAAGAAATATGTGGATACAAAGCCCAACAAATGGATATTTGGATTCTTATTAGCGATACTCATTGAATCCCTGCAAATGCTTATAATCTTGCTACTTGCGAAACCTTTTTCTCAGGCGCTTGATTTGGTTCAACTGATCTTTTTGCCCATGACGTTTATTAATGCATTTGGCACGGCTGCCTTTATTCTATTAATTCAACAAATATATGAAGAAAACGATCGTATAGGTGCAGTAAAAGCACAGCTTGCCCTAAGTATTGCCAATCAAACGCTTCCTATTCTAAGAAATGGTCTAACAGAAAAATCAAGTCTAGCTGCGGCAAAAATTATATATGAAGCAACGGGTGTGGATGCTGTTTCATTTACCAATACAAAGTCGATATTAGCACATGTTGGTGTTGGCGATGATCATCATAAAGTGAGTAATCACATCTATACAAGTATTACAAAAAAAGCAATGATTTCTAAAAGTTATATTATAGGACAATACCAAGCAGATATCGAATGCCCTGATACGACCTGTCATTTAAAAGCGTGTATTGTTGTACCACTTCTTATCAAGGATCATGTGATTGGTACATTAAAGCTGTACAAAACCATCGAAAACAGCATTACATCTTCTGATATTGAGTTAGCTAAAGGGTTGGCCCATCTTTTTGCTACTCAACTAGAGTTAAGTGAGATTTACTACCAAAAGGAACTTCTAAACAAAGCGGAGCTTAAAGCTTTACAAGCTCAGATTCAACCCCACTTTCTCTTTAATGCGCTCAATACCATAGTCTCTTTTTGTCGTACAGATGCACTTAAAGCTAGGGAACTATTGATGCAACTGAGTTATTATTTGAGAAATAGTTTTAATACTACGGGAGAGTTTATTCCACTTTCACAGGAATTAAAACATATTGAAAGTTATCTAAGTATAGAACAAGCTCGATTTTCTGAGCGTCTTGAAGTTGAGTACAATATTGAGTCGGATACGGAATGTCTTGTTCCTCCATTAATTCTGCAACCCATTGTAGAGAATGCATTAAAGCATGGTATCATGTCAACCAATTTAGGTGGCAAACTAGAAATTCATGCTTATAAAGAAAAAAGTACAATATACATACAGGTAAAAGATAATGGTGTAGGCATGACACAAGAAAAAGTCAAAGCTATTTTGGAAGGTACAGATCAAACAGCTGGAATAGGCATAACAAATGTAAACAATCGTCTTAAAAGTATTTATGGAACGACCCTACAAATAGAGAGTCAGGTTAATCAAGGCACCTCAATGGTTCTCATTTTCCCTTTAGGAGGTGAAGTGCAATGATTAAAGTTATACTTGTTGACGATGAAAGGCCGGCACTAGAAGAATTAACTTACCTACTTAAAGGTTATGAAGACATTCAAATTCTTGGAACATACACAGATCCGATGATTGCACTGACTGAACTTCATAAGACTAAGGTAGATGCCGTGTTCCTTGATGTTTCAATGCCTGAAATGGATGGGTTAAGATTGGCAAAAGAAATAATGAAATTATCTTTACCGCCACTGATTGTTTTTGCGACTGCTTTTGATGAACATGCCATACAGGCCTTTGACATTCATGCCATCGACTATATATTAAAGCCTCTAAATGAGGATCGATTTGATCGGACCATTCAAAGAATTCAAGATCAATTAAAAAACCAAAACAATCAAACGCTTTCAATTAAAGATTTAATTACGAATACGCTTCAACCAAGATATGATAGATTACCAGTTTGGAAAAATGATCGAATCTACCTGATTAGTAAGTCGGATATCCTATTTTGCACAACAAATGACAATGAAACAAATATTGTAATAAAAAAAGAACGATATATAGTTTTAGAAACACTCAGCGAATTAGAATTACAATTAGATGAAAAAAACTTCTTTCGTTGCCATAGAAGTTTTCTTATTAATCTAGATGCGATTGAAGAAATCATTCCATGGTTCAACAACACCTATGCGGTTAAATTATTAGACTATGAAGAATATATACCCGTCAGTAGACGAAACACAAAGACTTTTAAGGGTTTAATTAATATGAAATGATGATATATGTACATATTTAACAATGCCATCTCATTTTTATAAAACCGCTTAGTAATTAAACACAACCACTCAGGTTGTGTTTTTTGCATTTCACCTAAAAATGTCCTAATTAAGATCTGATTATCATATAATCATTCCATAAACTAACCATAAAAAGGATTCTAAGGAGGATTATTATGATTTCGTTTTTGCTTTCTATCATCGCATTAATTCTAGGCTATGTATTTTACGGTAAAGTTGTAGAAAAAATCTTTGGTGCTGATATTAGCAAACCAACACCTGCTGTTTCTATGGCGGATGGGGTTGACTATGTACCCATCGATACAAAAAAAGCATTTCTTATTCAATTTCTAAACATTGCTGGATTAGGACCAATATTTGGTGCGGTTGCGGGTGCTTATTGGGGACCATCCGCATTCTTATGGATTGTACTGGGTTCAATATTTGCCGGTGCAACACATGACTATTTTGCTGGTATGCTTTCTGTAAGACACAATGGTCAAACATTTGCTGAAATCGTAGGTCATTATCTTGGAACCTCTGCTAAAAATGCTATGCGAATATTCTCAGTTGTTTTGCTGATACTAGTGGGTGTTGTCTTTGTTAATGGGCCTGCCGGTTTACTGGAGAACCTCACGGGCATCCCAAGGCTTGGGTGGGTAGGCATCATTATTGTCTATTACTTATTAGCGACTGTTTTGCCCATAGATAAGATTATCGGTCGCATATACCCTATATTTGGTGCAGCTTTATTGATCATGGGTGTAGGTATCATCGTAGGTGTTTTTGCCAAGGGTTATTCAATTCCTGAAATTCAGTTTAATAACTTACACCCAACCGGAAAAGCTATATTTCCCTATCTATTTATAACAATAGCCTGTGGTGCTATTAGTGGCTTTCATGCAACACAATCTCCAATTATGGCACGCTGTATTTCTGACGAAAAACAAGGGCGCACTATATTCTACGGTGCTATGATTACAGAAGGAATCATTGCATTAATATGGGCCGCCGCTGCCATGGCATTTTTTGGTTCAACAGTGACTTTAGCAGAAGCCGGAGCGGCGGCAGTCGTTGTGAATACGATTTCAGTCTCTTTGCTCGGTACTTTTGGGGGTGCACTAGCAATTATAGGTGTTGTGGCCTGTCCGATTACTTCAGGAGATACCGCTTTTAGAAGTGCACGTTTAGCCATTGCGGATGCACTAAAGTTTAATCAATTGAAATTAAGTAACCGTTTTATTATTGCAGTTCCACTTTTTGCTATAGGTATCGCTTTATGCTTTATTGATTTTGCAATCATCTGGCGCTACTTTGCATGGGCGAATCAAACCTTAGCCATGGTTATGTTATGGGCAGCAGGTAGCTTCTTAGTACAGAACAAAAAGTTCCATTACATCTGTTCTCTTCCAGCAGCATTTATGACGGCAGTAACGGTTACTTATATCCTTATAGCACCTGAAGGATTAAAATTATCTGCAAGTATTGGTTATCCTGTTGGAATCTCAACCGCAGTCTTTGCATTTGTCTTCTTTCTATACAAGACATCAAAATATACTTTGAAAACGGATGTAGATGAAGCAAAAGCTGCCTAATCAAGAAAAAGCTATTTAATCAAGATAAAGCCATCATTGACAAGCAAACCACTTTCAAGTCTACTTTTGAAAAAACAAAGATGTCAGATCCTTAGGGGTTTGACGTCTTTTCTTGCGTTTTATTAAAAACCTCTTGTTTAGGAATCGAGCAAGAAGTCCTATTTAATAAAGCTATAAAATTAGACTATAAAAGTATAAATTCAGATTAGTAATGGTTTTAAAGCATGCTTTGGTGATGTATAATGAAAAGACATTGTAATAAACTTGAAGAAATGCAGGTGTTTAATGATGAATAAAAAATCAGGGTTCAATCCCATAAAGTTCATATTTGTAGTCCTTTGGTTAATCAGCATGGGCCTTATTGCGAACAATTACTTCACTGACAAAGAGGATGTTGTTACAGACAGTAGCAAGGTGATTTCTCATATAGCCAGTCAGAGCAAGTTATTTACTTCGGACAAAAAAGATTTTATCAATTCTGAAGAGGAGCTAAAATCAGCGGTGATTGAGATGATTATGGCTTGGGAGCGTGAGCGGGAATTCATGATACCGGCACTTACTTATGAACAGGTAGAAAAAGGGATTCAGGATGCCATATCATCTATGAAGGATTACCCTGGATATTATTCAGCGGTAAGTTCTACGGAGTCAGCGACAAGTGATGTGTCATTGACGCTTCGAATTAATTATAAGATTAGCAAAATAGATTTTGACGCCAGTGTCAAAAAAGCAGAAAGTATCATAGATGAGATTATTTATGAAGGCATGACGCCTTTTGAAAAGACATTGGCTATTCATGATTATTTGGTGGATCATATTGCCTATACAGATAACATTGAAGCTAGTGATGAGTTGATTTATACCATGTATGGCGCTTTGATTCACGGGGATGCGGTTTGTCAAGGGTATGCAGAGGCTTTTCAATATCTGTCAACTTTGGCAGATATTGAGAGCATCATTATTCAAGGTACGGCAGGTGGGCTGGCCCATGCATGGAATATGGTGAAGCTGGAAGATGAGTGGTACCATGTGGATACAACATGGGATGATCCGGTTATGCCGAATGGCACACAGGTAAAACGCTATGATTATCTGAATATAACCAGTGAGCAGATGAGCAAGGATCATCAGTACGATACAGACGATTACCCTGTTGCTACAGGTGAAAAGTATAACTATTATATCTATATGGACCTCTATGCAAAGAATGAATCAGAGCTTATTGTACGACTACAAAGCCTTTTTGATGAGCAGAGTAACAAAATTGAGGTTAAAACCGGTTATAACATTGACCAGATATATGTGGAAGAGATATTAAGTCAAATACAGACAGGTTCTTACAAGAGCCTTCAGTACAGTGTGAATCAGGTGCAAAATACCATCACATTATCCGATATTATCTATTGAAAACTCAACTATTTCATAACTTTAACGTATTGCCCAAAGATAGGACGTCATATTGTGGCACTTTAACAATTGACATATGACATGTTTACCTCTATAATTTCCTCATGAAAAGCTTTTCACAAAGGTCAGTAAGGAGGCGTAAGTACTTATGAAGAAAAAATTAGGTGACAAGTCGGATGCATTCCAATGGGTAGCACCCCAGTTGGTGGATTATGATAACATAAAAAAAGGAGATATGCCTGGAGATGTGATTCAGATACATACTGGGCATATTATGAAGGCGGAAGCGGTATTTCCTAAGCTATATCAGCTGGTTATGGATATACAAGAGTTACATTCCAATAATAAAGTGGTCATCTCCGTTCATGGAGGTTCCGGCGTAGGTAAGTCAGAGATTGGGGCTTTATTGGCTTATTATTTCAATGATCTGGGTATAGGCACTTATATTTTATCTGGAGACAATTACCCTTATAGAATACCCAAACACAATGATCAGGAACGTCTTCGAATCTTCAGAGATAAGGGCCTTAAAGGGCTGGTTGAGCAAGGCGCTTATAACAAAGAACGGGGAGAAGTATTAAGGAAACTTCAGGAACTTAATCTAGATTTTGACCCGAATAAGGTAAAAGTGGATCCATGGTTGTTCATCTATCACCAAGAAGGACGTAAAGGTCTAGAAGGTTATCTTGGAACGGTTTCAGAGATTGATTTTGAGGAGATCAACCATATTATCGCACAGTTTAAAAATGGTAAAGAGAGTATTTTACTTAAGAGAATGGGTCGTGAAGTGACAGATCTATGGTACGATAAAGTTGATTTCTCTAATATTAAAATCATGGTCATTGAATGGACCCACGGCAACAATGCTGATCTAATTGGTGTGGATATTCCGATTCTGCTGAACAGTACCCCTAGTGAGACATTAGAGCATCGTAGATTGCGTAATCGAGATGGTGGAACGGATAGTCCTTTTACGACTTTGGTTTTGGATATTGAACAGAAGTTACTTTTCTCTCAAGCACCACGAGCTAAGATTATTGTACTAAAGGACGGCGAGATTATAAACTATGAACAGTACCGCCAAATCATGTTACAAGAGGGATTATTGTAGAAGAGCCAAGGAGGCATATCATGGATCAAAGAAATCAAGAGGCAAATGATCAATCGCACGTTAGTTTTGGACCAATGTTGAATGTATATCCAGACAGCATTGGTGGTTCATTAAGTAGTCTTGTGACGTTGTTAAAAAAACATGCATTTAGAGATGTTTTTGAATCATTGTATATATTACCTAGTGTATTTAACACCGATTTGGACAGAGGCTTTTCAGTTATTGACTATGAATTAAACGCTTTACTGGCGTCCAAGGAGGATTTAGAGGACTTAAACGTATTGGGGATGGATTTTAAGTTTGATTTTATCTTAAATCATGCTTCGGTTTTATCCAAGCCTTTTCAAGATATTATTAAAAAAGGGGATCAGTCTATTTACAGGGACTTTTTTATAGATTGGAATCGTTTCTGGGAAGGTAATGGTCACATGACAGATGAAGGCTATATTCAGCCTGAGGATGCTTTGATTAGAGATATGTTTTTCAGAAAGCCTGGCTTGCCCATCTTAAATGTGCGTATGCCCGACGGTAAAGAAGTACCTTATTGGAATACCTTCTATCAAGAAATCAGATACAACCCTATTGACGCTACGGATTTGATGTGGTCGATGGACCTCCAATATGGACAAGCACAGATGATTGCTGAGACAGTGAATCAGGGACTCTTAGAAGGGATAAAGCCTTCGGAGATTGACTTTGGTCATATGGCATCCTACAAGAATAAAGTCGTGGATTTTATTGAGTCTCATCGTAAATATTTAGGTCAAATGGATCTGAACATAAAATCACCCCTTGTATGGGATTTCTATGAAGATACTTTAAAAAAATTGGCCGGTTACGGAGCAGGTATCGTCAGGCTAGATGCATTTGCGTACGCACCGAAGGCACCGGGTGAGAAGAATTTCCTGAATGAACCGGGGACTTGGGATCTGCTTGAACGTGTCAAAGCCTTAGCAGATCGTTTTGACCTTAATCTATTGCCGGAAATTCATTCCAAATACGAGGAAAAAATACATGAAAAAATAGCCAGTGAAGGCTTTATGACCTATGACTTTTTCTTGCCGGGGTTGATCATTGATGCTTTTGAAAACCATTCCAGTACCCATCTGGTTCAGTGGATTCGTGACCTTCAGACTAAGAATATTCAGACCGTTAATATGCTGGGCTGCCATGATGGTATACCGCTTCTTGACTTAAAAGGTCTGTTGTCAGAGGGACAGATTCAGAATTTAATTGATGTTGTTGTAAGTCGTGGCGGCTATGTAAAAGACCTGCACGGCAAGAAGAACATCTATTATCAAGTGAATGCTACTTATTATAGTGCCCTTGGAGAAGATGATCAAAAGATGCTCTTAGCCCGAGCGATTCAGATGTTTATGCCGGGCAAACCACAAGTATGGTACTTAGACTTGTTTGCAGGTAGAAATGATTATGAGGCGGTCAAAAGGGCCGGTGCAGCAGGGCATAAAGAAATCAACAGAACGAATCTAACGATTGAAGAAATTGAAGCACGTCTGGAGGATAAGGTGGTTCGTGAACAGATTGAACTCATCAGATTCAGACATACTTTTCCGGCTTTTGGGTTGGGTGGGTCTTTAGAAATCATTGAATCATTGCCTCATAAGCTGATTTTAAAATGGGAAAAAAATAATTATATTGCCTTACTAGAAGCAGACCTTATGAAGTATACTTATAAAATAAGTACATCATCAAATACATTTATAAAATAGATGGGACTTTAAAAGATTGGTTGATACCAATCTTTTTTATAGATTCTTAGTATGTGGAAGATAAGGATAAAAATGACTATGTAGAAAAAGTTCTTTTTTTAGATTTTACTAGAATTTGAGTTATCAGAAAGAATATATGTTATAATGAAGAATCAATATTATACTACCAATGATGTTACAATGAAAAAAACATTAGATACAGTGCAGGATTAAGTTATACCTTCATATATAGAAGATTAAAGACAAAAAATATATTTAAAGGAGAGATAATATTTATGATTATTAAGCGTGGTTGTGCTGTTTTGCGAGCTATTGAGCAGAAAGATTTGCCTTTGTTAAAGGAACTCATCAATAACCCACATATTGAATATATGACACAAGGCAGTAACTTTCCTGTCTCTGACTTTGAACAGCAGCGTTGGTTTGAAAATTTTGACAGGCAAAAGGATTTACGTCTTATAGCAGAGACAGTAGATGGTGATGCCTATGGCTATGTTGCGCTATTGAATATTGATTGGCGTAACGGCACTGCTTGCATTGGCGGAAAATTAAAAAACAACAAAAAAAGAATACGCGGTGATGTAAGAGATTCAACTTTGGGTATGCTTGATTACGCATTTAATGAAATGAATCTTAATTGTGTTGAGGCTTATGTTCTAGAGCATAATGGATTTTCAATCTTAAATCTAAAGCGTTGTGGTTTTACTCAAGAAGGGCTTATGCGAAATAGAGTTTATAAACGGGGAAAACACTGCAATCAACTTGTATTTTCCATGCTTAAATCAGAATTTCAAGCGTTAGAATTAGAAGCAGAGAAGTTTGATTTTGACATGTTGAAAGATGAAGATTTATAATATAATAGAAGATAGAACATAAAAAGCCGATGCGACAAATTGAAGCCATCGGCTTTTAGTCTATCTGAACATTAGCCATGGAAGCTTGTTCCCAAAAAATTAAAAATTGCCTATTTTATTTAAGATATGCTAAAATGATAGTATATAATGTGTAAGTGTTTATACAATACAATGAAGGAACAATTCAAGGGGAATTTTGATGATTAGGTTGATAAAAAAAGCAATTAAAAATCCAAAAACTGCAGGTCTTTATCTACTTGAGATGCCGTTTTTTCATTTTTTATCGGACAGATTTTATATAAAATTACAATATTATTTGCGAACCGGTAAAATCTTAAATTTAAATTCGGTTCAATCATTCAATGAAAAATTGCAGTGGTTGAAGTTATATGACAGGAATCCATTATATACAAAATTGGTGGATAAGATTGAAGTTAGAAAATTTATAGCAGAAATAATTGGAGAGGAATACCTCATCCCTTTATTAGGTGTGTGGGATCGTTTTGAAGACATAGATTTTGAAAAATTGCCAAATCAATTTGTATTAAAATGCACCCATGATTCAGGTGGTATCGTAATCTGCAAGGATTTCAACCGTTTAGACCTTGAAGCTGCAAGAGAAAAAATCAACAAATCTTTAAAAAAAAATTACTACTATCATTGCAGAGAATGGGCATATAAAGATGTTAAACCAAGAATCATTTGCGAGAAATATATGGAAGATGCCTCGGAAGATGGATTGCGAGATTATAAGTTCATGTCTTTTAATGGAAAAGTGAAGTGCTCCTTTGTTTGTTCAAATAGGAATGCTTCAACGGGGTTAAATGTAGATTTTTACGACAATGATTGGAATCCTATGCCCTTTGAAAGATTTTATCCTAGAAGTGGGCATATTATATCCAAACCCAAAGCGTTTGATAAAATGTTTGAATTTGCAGAGATTTTATCAAAAAATATGATTTTTGTCAGAGTGGACTTTTATGAAATAAATGGAAAATTATATTTTGGCGAGCTGACATTTCATCCCGGTAGTGGGTATGAAAGCTTTACGCCGGAGTCATATGATTTTTTGCTGGGTAGTTGGATAGAACTGCCGAATCAGAACAGAAAGGTATAAGCATGAATATTTTAATCGCGGGTGATTTAGCACCAACACAATCCAATGTAAATGCTTTTATAGAAGGGCATACAAAATCCTTACTTGGGGAAGACATGTTTTCTATATGGAATGCTGCGGATATGAGAGTCTTTAATCTAGAAGTACCCCTTACAGACCAAGAAAACCCTATTAATAAGTGCGGACCCAACTTGATTACGCCAACGAGTACAGTTAATGGCATAAAAGCTTTGAACCCATCATTAATTGCGTTGGCAAATAATCATATTCTAGATCAGGGTGTGCATGGCCTTAAGTCGACAATTGATATTTTAAATGAAAATAGGATTCCTTTTGTTGGGGCGGGAGAAAGTCTGTCTCAAGCGAGTAAGCCTTATGTTATCGAACATGAGGGTTTGAAAATCGCTGTATATAATTGTGCAGAACATGAGTTTTCGATTGCAACGAGTGAAAAACCAGGTGCCAATCCTTTTGACCCTTTAGAGAGTCTAGATCATATACTAGAGCAAAAAAGCAAATGTGATTATGTGATTGTTCTGTATCATGGAGGAAAAGAGCATTATAGATATCCTTCACCATCACTCCAAAAGGTGTGTAGAAAAATGGTGGAAAAAGGTGCGGATTTGGTTGTTTGTCAACATAGTCATTGCGTAGGTGCTTACGAAGAGTATAATGAGGCTACAATCGTTTACGGCCAGGGTAATTTTATTTTTAATGAGTTGGATAATGAATATTGGAACAGCAGTGTTCTAATTGATGTGAATATTCAAGATAAGCTTAGCGTTAAGTATATACCGATTGTAACGACACAGAAAGGCATTTGTCTTGCGAAGGACCGTGATAAGGAGAATATTCTTGGAAGCTTCAAGAGAAGATCAGAAGAAATTTTGGTTGAAGGATTTATTGAGAAAGAATACGAAGCTTTTGCTAAAAAGAATAGTGATTTTTATTTGAGAAGATTTTTAGGGTTTGGTAATTGGATAATACGGATAGATCGTAGAATATTTAGAGGGTATTTACTTAAAAGAAAGACGGAGCAATCCTACTTATTAGCAGTTCAAAATTATATAGAGTGCGAATCACATAGAGAGTTGCTTTTAATGGGCTTGGTTCAATATAGAAAAGATGAGAAGGGTAGATGAAAGATGAAAGACATTGTAGTGACTATCGTATGCATTGCTTATAATCAAGAAAAATATATATCGGAAACGATAGAAAGTTTTTTGATGCAGAAAACAAATTTTAATTATGAGATCCTGATACAGGATGATGCTTCAAAAGATAAAACCCCGGAGATTATTAAGAAATATGAAATGCAGTATCCCGATATAATTCGTCCGGTTTATCAAAAAGAGAATCAGTATTCAAAAGGTATCCAGGTTCTTGATTTTTATCTAGATATTGCTAAAGGCAAATACATCGCTGTTTGTGAAGGGGATGATTATTGGACAGACCCGAATAAGTTACAAAGACAAGTGGATTATATGGAGAAGAATCAAGATTGTAGTGCATGTGTGCATGCCGCTATTAAAGTTGATGCAAGAACCAAAAAGAAGGTTGGAGAAGTACGACCAAGTGAAAAAAGTAGAGATTATACTACGGAAGAGATTATTATGGGAGGTGGCGGATTGTTTGCTACCAACTCTATTTTATACAACAGAAAGTTTTCAAAGCGACCGGACTTTTACTTGAACTGCTATATTGGGGACTTTCCTTTGATTATACATTTTTCTATTTGTGGTAGGATTCACTATATGGAAGCGTATATGTCTGCCTATCGCATTAATGTTGAGAATTCATGGTCAGCGATTATATCAAAGTCATGTACCGCTACAAGAAGGATGCATATGGATCGAATCGAGCATATGCTAAAAGAAGTAGATGACTATACAAATAAAAAATATACAGAAGTGATTAACAAGAAAATCAAGAAAAATAGATTTGATTTACATGTTTTATGTGGTGACTATAAAGAAGTCAAATCAGATATCTATAAAGATTTATATAAAGCCTTAAGCCTCAATATTAAATTATTGCTTTTTATAAAGCAGTATTGTCCAAATGCCATAAAGCTAATAAAATCAATCAAAAGGAAGAATGAATAATGGGTGAGCAAGTGAACAAAACCAGAGTGCTTTCTTCTTTGATATGGAAATTGTTAGAGCGAAGCGGAAGTCAAGGCGTACAATTTGTTGTGCAAATCGTATTAGCGCGTTTGCTGTTACCGGAAGAGTATGGCATTATCGCCATTGTTATGGTATTCATACTCCTTGCCAATGTATTTGTTCAAAGTGGCTTCAATACGGCACTGATACAAAAGAAAGAGGTTGATGAGGTTGATTTTTCATCTGTTTTTTACTTGAGTCTAGCGGTTTCTGCCTTTTTATATGTCATAATATATTTTGCAGCACCTTTTATTGCAAATTTTTATGATCAGCCACTTTTGATTCCGGTTATAAGAGTGTTGTCAATCACCCTTTTTATTGGTGCATTAAACTCCATTCAAAATGCTTTTATTTCAAGACATATGCTGTTTAAAAGGTTGTTTGTTAGCAGTATCGGCTCCGTCATTGTATCAGGCATCGTAGGGATTGTTGCGGCATATAATGGTTTAGGTGTTTGGGCATTGGTGGCTCAGCATTTGACCAACCAACTTACAATTGCCTTTATTCTTTGGTTCACAGTAAAATGGCGACCTCACTTAATTTTTTCTTTGAAAAGGGTTAAAGTTCTTTTTAATTATGCGTCTAAATTAATGGCTTCGGCATTAATTGAAACACTTTATAATGATTTGAGCACACTTATTATTGCAAGGATGTATACCCCAGCTATGCTAGGGTTTTTAAACAGAGGAAGACAGTTTCCTGAGCTTATTGTCACCAATATTAATGGATCCATACAATCGGTTATGTTACCGGCATTATCAGCCCATCAAGATGATAAAAAAAGAGTGAAAGAAATGATGAGAAGGGCTATTGTCTCAAGTTCATTTTTGGTATTTCCGATGATGATTGGCCTTGCGGTGGTTGCCGAGCCAATGGTTGAAGTGGTATTGACGGACAAATGGTTACCTGCCGTACCTTTTTTACAGATTGCTTGCCTCACACTTGCATTAATGCCCATTCACACAGCCAATCTACAGGCGATTAATGCTATGGGTAGAAGTGATATATTCTTAAGGCTTGAAGTTATTAAGAAAACATATGGTCTTATTATTTTGGGAATCAGTGTTTTCTTTGGTGTGTATGTCATAGCATTAGGGCAAATGCTGAATAGTTTTATTTCAAGTTTTGTGAATGCTTATCCGAATAAAAAGCTATTGAATTATAGTTATAAGGAGCAGTTAATTGATATTATGCCTGCATCGCTTATTTCAGCTCTTATGGGTGTTATGGTTTATTCAATTAGTCTACTTAGTATTTCATCTTGGCAGATTCTTGTGTTGCAAGTGATTGCTGGAATCATAATATACATTGGATTGGCAAAGATGTTTAAAATCGAGAGCTATAATTATTTGGTAACGACTATTAAACAGTTGATTATAGATAGAAAATAATATGAATCAATTCAATGGAGCATAAGGGGGAGTCGTTTTGTCAATACAGGTAACACGCCCATCCATGGCAAATATGGATGAGTATATGGAAGAGGTAAAGGATCTATGGGTTACCAGTTGGCTTACCAATATGGGTTATAAGCATGAAGCGCTTGAAGCTGGGTTATCAAAGTATCTTAATGTACCTAATATTACTTTGTTTACCAATGGGCATCTGGCTTTAGAGTCTATTATAGCGGTTCTTGGTTTGAAAGGAGAAGTGATTACAACACCATTTACCTTTGCATCTACCACCCACGCGATTGTTAGGAATGGATTAGAGCCTGTTTTTTGTGATATTAATCCTTTGGATTATACAATGGATGTAGACAAGGTTGAGGGTCTGATTACAGAGAAAACTTCTGCAATTATACCGGTTCATGTGTATGGCCATGTATGTCATGTTGATAAGTTAGATCAAATAGCCAAAAAATATAATTTGAAAATCATATATGATGCAGCCCATGCATTTGGTGTCACAGTTAATGGACAGGGTATTGGTAGTTTTGGAGATGCATCTATGTTTAGTTTTCATGCGACGAAAGTTTTTAATACCATTGAAGGGGGAGGGGTTACATATCTTGACCCTTTAATTAAGAAAAAACTTGACGTTATGAAGAATTTTGGGATTACGGGGCCGGAGTCTGTCGAGTTTGTTGGTGGTAATGGAAAAATGAATGAGTTTCAAGCGGCTATGGGCATTTGTAATCTAAGGCATATTGATGGTGAGATTGGAAAGAGAAAAAGGGTAGTTGAGAGATATTACTCTAATCTAAAAGATATAGAGGGCATTAGGTTATCTGGAGAACAAGAGGGTGTTACTAAGAACTATGGGTACATGCCGGTTGTCTTTGAGGGCTATAAAAAGAGCAGAGATGAAGTATTTGAGGCGTTAAAAGTTCAAAACATTTTCGCGAGAAAATACTTCTATCCTCTTACCAGTAGCTTTGATTGTTATAGAGACAAGTATAATGTAGAAGATACACCGATAGCAGTGAATATATCCAAAAGTGTAATGACATTACCGTTGTATGCAGACTTAGCTTTAGATGATGTGGATCGAATTTGTGATATTATAAAGAAATGAGGGGAATCAGAGGATGAAAGGTATTATTCTTGCAGGTGGAAATGGAACAAGGCTATATCCAATGACTAAGGTGGTTTCAAAACAATTACTGCCCATATATGATAAGCCACTTATTTACTACCCTCTATCTGTACTTATGTTAGCAGGGATTAGAGAAATCTTAATTATTTCAACGGATTTGGACAAACCAGCCTATGAAAGGCTTCTGGGAAATGGAGATTCCATTGGTCTCAAGATATCCTATACAGTCCAAGAGCGTCCAAGAGGTCTTGCAGATGCATTTATTCTAGGTGAGTCCTTTATCGGATCGGACAGTGTTTGTCTTATACTAGGGGATAATGTTTTTTATGGACAAGATTTAACAAAAGTCTTAAATAAAGCCACAGAACTAAAAGAGGGTGCCATAATATTTGGTTATCCTGTAAAAGACGCTAGAGCCTTTGGCGTGGTTGAGTTTAATAAGGCAAACAATGTTGTATCCATTGAAGAAAAACCGGAAAATCCAAAGTCAAACTATGCGGTTCCGGGAATATATTTTTATGACAACAGTGTTATCGAGATTGCAAAAAACGTGAAGCCGTCTATACGAGGTGAAATTGAAATCACCTCTGTAAATAATAAGTATTTAGAGAATAAAAAATTAAAGGTTATTCTTTTAGGTAGAGGTATGGCATGGCTAGATACGGGTACACCGGAAGGTTTGCTAAAAGCTGCTGAGTATGTTGAAGCGGTTCAATCAAGACAAGGATTCTATATTGCATGTCTTGAAGAAATAGCATGGAGAAGAGGCTTTATTAGTGATGAACAGTTTATGGCGATTGGTGAAAGTCTGAAAATGACCGATTATGGACAATATGTATTGTCCCTATTATTAGAGTCCGACTTTGGAAAGTAGGTGCATGGATATTAAAACTATTTTAGTGACAGGTGGAGCAGGATTTATTGGTAGTAACTTTGTCAAGATTATTGTGGATAAATATCCTTTGTATAGAATTGTTAATATGGATGTTTTGACCTATGCAGGAAATTTAGAAAACCTATATAATATGGAAGCCTATACCAATTATTCATTCATTAGAGCAGACATTAGAAACAAAGATGCTGTAGAAGAGATTTTTTGTTCTCACAACATAGACTTTGTTGTTAATTTTGCTGCGGAGTCTCATGTAGATAGAAGCATAGATGAACCGGAAGTGTTTCTTACAACCAACATCATCGGAACACAAGTACTCCTAGATGTAGCAAAAAAACACTGGAAAGTTAATCCGGAAGATAAGTATTGTAAAATATATAAACCAGGGGTTAAATTCCTACAAGTTTCAACGGATGAAGTCTATGGCGCTTTAGGCGAGACGGGTTTGTTTGTTGAGACGATGCCACTTATGCCAAACAGCCCCTATTCTGCTTCAAAAGCCAGTGCAGATATGATTGTTAGAGCTTACCATGAGACGTTTGGTATGCCTATAAACATCACAAGATGTAGCAATAACTATGGTCCGTATCAGTTTCCGGAGAAGCTTATACCCCTTATGATTATTAACTGCTTAAAAGATAAAGCGCTCCCTGTTTATGGA
The DNA here is from genome assembly GCA_002841495.1 of Firmicutes bacterium HGW-Firmicutes-2. Taxonomy (GTDB): domain Bacteria; phylum Bacillota; class Clostridia; order Lachnospirales; family Vallitaleaceae; genus Petrocella. The sequence continues at coordinate 407,666 of PGZV01000005.1, forward strand.
GATGGTATGCAGGTTAGAGATTGGCTTCATGTTTTTGATCACTGTTATGCCATTGATCGGGTACTTCACGAAGGAAAGGTCGGAGAAGTTTATAATATCGGTGGTAATAATGAAAAAGCCAATATTGAAATTGTTAGGCTTATTATTGAGAGCCTTGGAAAAACAGAAAAGCTTATTAATTATGTAAAAGATCGTCCGGGACATGATAGAAGGTATGCCATTGATAATACAAAGATTATGCAAGAGTTGGGATGGAACCCCGCATATACATTTGAGCAAGGAATGATAGAAACCATTCAGTGGTATATTGACAACAATGAATGGATTGAGAGTATCTTATCAGGTGGCTATACCAACTATTATAATAGGATGTACGCGATAGATTAGAAAAAGGAAAGAGGGAGGGCAATGAAATGGAGAGCGATTTGATAAATACTACAGTGGATTCGATTGGAATGATGCAACCATATTTTTTCCCTTATGTAGGGTATTATTCTATAATTGATAAAGTGGATGTTTTTGTTATTACAGATGAAGTTCAGTATATACGACATGGATGGATGAATCGGAATCGGATACTTAATTGTAATAAGGAGTTTACTTATATTAATATGGCGGTAAAGAAAGCACCACAAAAGACAGCCATCAAAGATGTTCGTATTGATAATGACAATCCCTGGAAACAAAAATTCAGACAAGGTTTGAAGCGATACAAAAATTTTGGAAGTTATTATAATGAGACCATGGAAGTGATAGAAGCATGTTTGGCTTATGAAACGGACTCCTTAACCCACTTTCATGTGAATAGTATTAAACAAGTAATGGATTATGTGGGAATAAAAGGACGCATAGAAATTCTATCAGAGCTTAATCTTCAGCTGCCAAGGATAGAATCACCGGATGAATGGGGGATGTATGTGACATTAGCTCTAGGTGGTAAAACATACTACAATCCTCCTGGTGGTATGACTTTCTATGATTCAAAGAAGTACAAAGAAAAAGGGGTGGATTTGTTATTTCTTATTAATAAGCTTACACCTTACAATCAAGGAAGAGATTACTTTATAGCGGGTATGTCAATGATTGATCTTATGATGTTTTTGAGTCCGGAAGAAATACTACATCAAGTGAAGAATTATGAAGAATGCAAAAGCACTTACTTATTATCATGATCAAAAAGGCGAAAACTATAGTAGATGAGATTACTCATGAGGGGATGACGTCTCGTGAAAAGACCTTTGCTATTCATGATGATCTGGTTGACAATATTGCCTATACAGCTAATATTCTGTTTTTTTTGGAGGAATAACATGTGTGAAACAAGTGTTAAGAAAATAACAAAAATTGATCGTGTGGAAGTATTAAATGATTTTTTGGAAGTTGAAAGAAAGAAGTATTGTATTACCGGATTTACCATACCTTTTTTTGAATTTCGAGAACAACATATTTTATGGAAGCATAACTATTTATTGCGAACAACAGAATATTTATATAATACAAAAAAAAGAATCCCTTATTTATTCTATAAATACAGATTAAATAATTTACAACTTAAGTATGGTATTCATATTCCAATAAATACTTGTGATATGGGTTTGAAAATCATGCACATTGGTCCGATTTTAATAAATAGTAAAGCACAAATAGGAAAAAATTGTTCCTTACATATTAATACAAGTATAGTTGCAGGTGGAAGCAATGATGGCGTTCCTATATTGGGTGATCATATTGTTATTGGGGTAGGAGCAGTTATTTTGGGTGATACTAAAATTGCTGATCATATAGCTATTGGCGCGAATGCAGTTGTGAATAAATCCTTTAGTGAAGAAAACATTACGATTGCAGGTGTACCGGCTAAAAAAATAAGCAATACAGGAAGAAAAGAGTGGAATAAGAAAGATTTCACAATAGCGATTCCTGATATACCCTAGTTAGCTAATTACAGCCATTGAAAAGGGAATCTAAGCCAATTAGGCTAAAACTTCTTAAGAGTAATCGTTTAAGAAGTTTTTTGTTAGATAATAAATATGTGATGATTATATTGAACTTACTATAATTAATAGTACTAAATTACCATATTTCATTAAGGTGGTCATGTAAGATGTGCTAAATGGTGACGGTTGCAAAAATTTATGATAGAATGGTGAAATAGGGTTTCTAGACTCATAAGATAGGCCAAAGAGATTATTTTAAGTTGGGTATCATGTTCTCAGGGAGGAACCAAGAAATTGACCTTTTAGTTTAGTCAATAGAATTCGTGCTTATGTATTGGAGTGATATTGGTGTTACCGATTTCAAGAGGTTAAAGAGGGAGGTATTCATGAAAAATAATATTTTAGTAACGGGCGCAGGTGGTTTTATTGGTTTTCATCTGTGTCAATATTTATTAAGCTTTGGGGATCGGATTGTTGGCATCGATAATATGAATGATTATTACGATGTCAGATTGAAAGAAAAACGTATTGAGATATTAAAGGAATATGATAATTTCTTTTTTTTAAAGATAGATATCAAAGACAAGACGGCGATTGATCAACTTTTTGAAGTTGAAGGCTTTGATTATGTAATTAATCTGGCAGCCCAAGCAGGGGTAAGGTACTCTATTGAAAACCCCTACGCTTATATTGATTCTAATATCATTGGCTTTATAAATATTCTCGAAGCCTGCCGACATAATCCGGTTAAGCATCTGTTATACGCATCATCTAGTTCAGTATATGGTGGTAATACGGTGGTCCCTTTTTCTACAGATCATATGGTGGATCATCCTGTAAGCTTATATGCAGCAACGAAAAAATCCAATGAACTCATGGCCCATACTTACAGCCACTTATATACAATTCCGACGAGTGGACTAAGATTTTTTACAGTATATGGTCCTTGGGGAAGACCAGATATGGCTTACTTTTCATTCACAAAGGCCATAACAGAGAATAAAAAGATTAAGGTGTTCAACCATGGAAAGATGGAACGAGACTTTACCTATGTGGATGATATTGTACAAGCGATTTCTAAGCTGATTTATCATATACCACAAAGCTATAGTGAGGTGGGTGTTGACAAAACAATCCCTTATGAAGTATATAATATTGGGAACAATTCACCGGTTACATTGGAACACTTTATAAAGACCATAGAGGATAAGTTGGGTATGTCAGCTTTGAAAGAGTATGTTGACATGCAACCAGGAGATGTTCTTAAAACATTTGCAGATGTAAGTAAATTAGAAGAGGCGATAGGATTCAAACCGACGACTTCTTTGGAAGAAGGTATTGGAAAATTTATAGATTGGTATAGGATGTATTATAATATATAATACTTTATTCTTTTCTAGAAAAGTTCTACTATGGTTTTTTCTATTGTTCTACATATTGGGCAAGTGAAAGCATTAAATGACAAAACTTTTTATAGTTAGCACAGCTAAATGATGATTGATATCAATATATTAATTATAATAATGTTTTACGGTTTTTGGAAAGAAGGGCTATTATGTTGGTTAAGTCAATTAGAAAATTACTTTTTTTGGCAGATATCATTACAATAAATGTGATTTTTGCGTTGGTTATTTATCTTCATTATGAAGGGAATATACCACAAGATGCAATAGAAGTATATGTAAGTAGTTTTGTATTATTAACGGTGGCAAAAATCTTTATTTATAAATACTTTGGTTTATACGACAGCATATGGGAGTATGCTTCGATTGAAGAGCTAATGAAAGTTATTGCGGCTGTTTTTGTCGGTAATGTACTAAGTATGATCTACCTGATGACTGTTGATTTTAATGTATATTTTGGTATATATCTAAGCGCTTTTATTTTTGAAGTTGTCGTTATTGGTGGAAATCGACTTAGTTATAGGGTTTATCGAAGAATTCTTCGACAACAACCATTAACAAAACAAGCAGAAATCAAAAAATCATTGATCATCGGAAGTGGTGCAACTGCTTCTCTGATTGCTACAGAAATTAAGAATCATAAAGATACTTATGGCGCAGTTGTTGGGTTCATTGATGATGATCCTGATAAGTACGGAAAAAGCATTGCAGGAACGAAAGTTATCGGAAATAGATATGATATATTCAGTGTGGCGAATAAGTATTTTGTTACTGAAATCATTGTAGCAACACCAACACTTAATAAGGCAGACATGAAAGAAATTCTTGAAGAATGTAAACGCACCACAGCTAAAGTAAGAATTATGCCTGGTGTTAGAGAGATGATTGATGGGCAAGTGTCCATGAGTAAGATTCGTGACGTAGAGATTGAAGATTTATTAGGTCGTGATGAGGTGAATCTTAATGTCAAACAAATTGCTTCCTACATTGAAGGACAGGTTATAATGGTTACCGGTGGTGGTGGATCCATTGGATCTGAATTGTGTAGACAGATTGCTAAGTTCAATCCCCAAAAATTAATTATATTAGATATTTATGAAAACAATGCATATGACATTCAAAACGAAATCATAAACACCTATAAAAAGAGTATTAATCTTGATGTTGTAATAGCATCTGTTAGAGATCGTGAGACTATCTTTGAGATTGTAAAAGAACAACGACCTGATGTGATTTTTCATGCAGCAGCACACAAACATGTACCTCTTATGGAGAGGTCTCCTAAAGAAGCAATAAAAAACAATGTACTTGGAACTCAGAATATTGCAGAAGCTGCGGATAAATATGGCGTCAAGAAGTTCGTTATGATATCAACGGACAAAGCCGTGAATCCAACAAATATGATGGGCGCAAGTAAACGCATATGTGAAATGATTATTCAAGGACTTGCAAGGCAGTCTAAAACAAACTTCAATGCGGTTAGATTTGGTAATGTACTGGGTAGCAATGGGTCAGTCATTCCTCTGTTTAAAAGACAGATCAAAGAAGGTGGACCGCTTACAGTAACGCATAAGGAAATCATTAGGTATTTCATGACCATTCCAGAAGCGACGCAGTTGGTTATTCAAGCAGGAGCACTGGCCAGTGGTGGTGAGATATTTGTACTTGATATGGGTGAGCCCGTTAAAATATATGATTTGGCATATGATATCATTAAGTTATCAGGTTTTAAACCTAATGAGGATATTATGATTGAGATCACAGGGCTTAGACCGGGAGAAAAATTATATGAAGAGTTATTAATGGCAGATGAAGAGCTTCAAAGTACTGAATGCGATAAGATTTATATAGGTCAACCGGCAGAACTCGAATATCAGGTATTAAAAAAATCCATTGACCTTCTAGCCAATTTGGTCAATAATGGTTCCAACAATGATGTTCGTGAGTTGGTAAAGTATATTGTGCCAACTTATAAGGATAATAAATTGGTTAATTCCGAGAAAATGCATGCTGTTGAGTTGCTTACGTCTTTTGAGGAAAATAATGTACAATAAAACATAATCGGAGGTTTTTGTGAATACTATATCTAAGAGAGTTATTCCTTTTTCACCACCGGATTTTGGTGAAACTGAAATCGAAGCAGTAATTAAGACATTAAGATCCGGTTGGATTACAACAGGACCCAGAACAAAAGAGTTTGAAAACAAAATAGCAGCACGTGTTGGAGTCGAGAAAGCTGTGTGTTTGAGTTCGGCAACGTCAGCTATGGAACTTGTTTTAAGAATACTAGGTGTTGGACCGGGTGATGAAGTTATCACGTCTGCTTACACATTTACTGCAAGTGCCTCGGTGATTACGCATGTTGGTGCTAAGGTTGTTTTGGTTGACACCAGTAAAGATTCCTATGAAATGGATTACAACTTGCTTTCTGAGGCGATTACTGAGAAAACAAAGGTGATTATACCCGTTGATTTTGCAGGCGTTATTTGTGATTATGATAAAATATATGAAATCATAAATAAGAAAAAATCAAAATTTATGCCAAGTAATGATATACAAAAAGGATTCGGTCGGGTTATTGTTATGGCGGATTCTGCCCATGCTTTTGGTGCAAAGAGAGATAGCTTTAATTGTGGCCAGTTGGCTGATTTTTCCTGTTTTTCCTTTCATGCTGTAAAAAACCTTACAACAGCTGAAGGTGGTGCGGTTGTATGGCGTCATCACAATCATATTAATCATGAATGGCTATACAATCAATTCATGTTGTATAGCTTACATGGTCAGTCCAAAGATGCATTGGCAAAGAACCAATTAGGTTCATGGGAATATGACATTGTTTTTCCTGCCTATAAATGCAATATGACAGATATTATGGCAAGCCTTGGAATTGCTCAGCTAAAACGCTATGATCAGTTAATAGAGAGAAGACATAGGATTATATCCATGTATAATCAAGGCTTCAAGGACCTTGGCGTTACGACATTATCACACACAGGTGATGGTTTTACATCATCCGGTCATTTATACCCAATTAGAATCGATAATTATAGTGAGAATGACCGTAACAATGTTATTGTTCGATTGGGAGAAATGGGTGTAGCCAGCAACGTGCATTTTAAACCGTTACCACTTCTAACAGCATATAAAAATCTTGGATTTAGCATCGAATCATACCCTAATGCATATGATATGTATAAAAATGAAGTTACATTACCGTTGCATACGTTGTTGTCTGATGAAGATGTGATGTATGTAATTGAATGTCTAAGAAAGGCGATTTTGAAATGAGTTGATGGAGGTGGCAACCAATGAAAATATTAAAATGGGAATCGTTGCCAAAAAACATGCGTACAGTTGAAGTGAAAGAATACTATAAAATTGTTTATAGGAAAAGAGCATATTTATTGATCAAGAGGTTGACGGATATGATTTTTTCTTGTTTGCTGTTAATACTATTATTACCTTTGTTTGCAATGGTTGGCATACTTATCAAAATAGATTCTACCGGACCAATAATGTTTACACAAATTCGAGTAACTCAATACGGTAAGCTTTTTAGAATTTTTAAATTCAGAACGATGGTTCAACGTGCCGAAAAAATAGGTTCTCAAGTGACAGTGACGAATGACCCAAGAATAACTAGAATCGGTAAAGTATTAAGAAAATATAGAATTGATGAGATGCCACAATTGTTCAATATTATTATGGGCGATATGACTTTGGTTGGAACGAGACCTGAAGTGCCCAAATATGTGGATTGTTATACGCCGACGATGAGGGCGACATTGCTTTTACCGGCTGGGGTTACATCTTTGGCAAGTATTGCTTACAAAGATGAAGAAAAATTGTTAAGCAAGACCAATAATCCGGATGAAACATATCTAGAAGTTGTATTACCAAATAAAATGAGTTACAATTTAGAAGCAATTATAAAGTTAAGTTTGATAAATGATATAAAGATTATCTATAAGACTATTACAGCGGTGATAAAAAGAAATTAGCGAATAACAGCTAAATGAGGGACTATGGAAAAGTATAATGAAGAGTTAATAAAGAAGGATATCATTGTTTCAGTGGTAATGCCTGTTTATAATGAAGAATCTTATATAGAGGGTTGTATCAAATCCTTACTAAATCAGGATTATAAAAAGAGTCATATGGAATGGATATTCATAGATGGTGAATCAAGTGATGCCACAGTCAGTATGATAAAAAAATTTCAATCGGATTATCCCAATCTAATAAAATTATATAACAACCCCAACAAAACTGTGCCATATGCAATGAATATTGGCATTAGTCATGCTGTTGGAAAATACATTATAAGACTAGATGCTCATAGTATGTATCATAGTGATTATATATCTAAATGTGTTCACTATCTGGAGACTACAGATGCTGATAATGTAGGTGGTGTAGCAAAAACCATTGGAAATGGCTTTGTGGGTCACGGGATTGCGTTAATGCTATCTTCAAAGTTTGGAGTAGGTAATTCTGAGTTTAGAACGGGTGGAACAAGTGGTTATGTAGACACTGTTCCATTTGGAGCTTTTCGGAAAGAGGTTTTTGAAAAGTATGGCATGTATAACGAGTCCCTAACTAGAAATCAAGATAATGAGATGAATTATAGAATTCGAAAAAATGGAGGAAAAATTTTCCTCTCTGATGAGATCAAACTATCCTATTATTGTAGAGATACCATAAAAGGTATATCAGACATGGCATTAAAAAATGGAAAGTGGAATGTGATTACAATGAAATTGTGCCCTGGATCCATGGGGGCTAGACATTTCATCCCACTTCTTTTTTTGAGTTCTCTAATCATTATGCCTATACTAACTCTGGTGATACCTTTTTTTGGCTATTTATTTGCTCTTGAAGTAGGCTTATACTTATTTTTGGATTTGATATTTTCATTCAAAGCACAAGATCATTTGAAATATATACCATTACTTTTGATTCTTTTTCCAATATTTCATATAACGTATGGAATGGGTTCGATACTGGGAATAATTGAAATAATGCAAAAAAAAAGCGAGGTAAGTTTATGAAACTATACGATGAAATAATAAACAAAAGAGCCAAAATTGCTGTGATTGGACTGGGTTATGTAGGTATGCCTATTGCAGTTGCATTTGCGAGGAAGACAGAAGTTATTGGTTATGACCTAAACAAGATGAAAATAGACGCTTATGTAAGTGGTGTTGATCCAACAAAAGAAGTTGGGGATGAAGTCATTAAGAACACAACGGTGATGTTTACATCAGATGAAAATAGGCTTAAAGAGGCCAAGTTTCATATTGTTGCGGTTCCAACACCGATTAATACGGATAAGACACCGGACTTATCACCTGTAGAAGGTGCAAGCCGCATCCTTGGACGAAATCTTTCCAAAGGTTCAATTGTTGTATATGAATCTACAGTATATCCTGGGGTTACAGAAGACATATGTGTTCCTATTCTTGAGAAAGAGTCAGGTTTGAAGTACGGTATAGATTTTAAAGTAGGTTATTCTCCTGAACGTATCAACCCAGGGGATAAAGTCAACACACTAGAGAAAATTATTAAGATTGTATCGGGCATGGATCGAGAAACTACAGATATGATTGCTAGTGTATATGAATTGGTCATTGAAGCGGGTGTACATAAGGCGGATTCTATCAAAGTAGCAGAGGCTGCTAAAGTTGTAGAAAATAGCCAAAGAGATATTAATATTGCCTTTATGAATGAGTTGGCAATGGTTTTTGATAAGATGAATATTGAGGTTTTCGCCAGGTCTTGTAGGTGGACATTGTATCGGTGTAGATCCATATTATTTTGTTTATGAAGCAGAGAGATTAGGGTATCATAGTCAAATTGTTTTAGCAGGCAGAAAAATAAATGATGGCATGGGTGCTTTTGTTACTGATGCTATTATCAAAAAGTTAATACTATCAAATAAAAAAGTTAAAGAAGCGAAGGTGGCAATTTTGGGCGTTACCTTTAAAGAAAATTGTCCGGACACAAGAAACTCCAAGGTTGTTGACATTATTGAACAACTACAATCATATGGTATAAAACCGATGATCGTTGATCCGATTGCAGATGAGGTTGAAGCCAAAGAACATTATGGAATTGACCTAATGAAGCTTGAAGAAGTCTATGACCTTGATTGTATTGTTCTGGCGGTAGCGCATACGGTGTTTAAGTCCATGAGTATAGATGATTTTGATGGTATGTATAAAGATATGCCAAAGGATGAGAAAGTCATGATTGACATAAAAAGTGTTTTTGATTTGGCTGAGTTAGAAGCATCAGGTTATACATATTGGCGTTTATAAGGAAAAAGTAGAGGTGTTTTATGTATAAAGTAGGGATTTGTGGTCATTTTGGAAAGGACAAAGAGTTTCTTGATGGTCAGACTGTCAAAACCAAGACATTGGCGAAAGTATTGATCCATACTTATGGAGAAAACCAAGTGAAATTGATTGACACTTATGGATGGAAGAAAAAAATTATTCATCTAGTAATTGCGTGTATAAGGCTGGTAAAAGAATGTGATAATGTGATTATTTTACCAGCCCATAATGGTGTTAAGGTTTTTGTGCCCTTGTTTGATAGTATCAATAAATTTTACAGGAAGAGGCTACATTATTCAGTGATAGGCGGATGGTTACCTCAGTTCATTCAGCAAAATCCTAAGCTTATTAAAAAGCTTAATAGATTTCATAGCATCCAAGTTGAAACAGATGTGATGGTCAAGGAATTGACTGAATTAGGCATGCAACATATTTACAAAGTGCCTAACTTTAAAATCCTTAGAGTAGTAAATGAAAACGAATTGATACTACAAAAAGAGCCACCTTACCATTTATGTATGTTTTCAAGAATTACACCGTTAAAAGGTATTGAAAATGCAATGAAAACGGTCCATGAGATTAACAAAAAATTCGGTAGGGTTATATTTAAGCTTGATATTTATGGATGGATTGATGATGACTATAAAGAGCGATTTAATGAATGTATGAAGACTTATGAGAACGAGGTTTCATACAAAGGTTCTGTTAGTTCTTCGAAAAGTGTAGAAGTGATTCAAAAATATCATCTCTTATTGTTTCCAACAGAGTATAGAACAGAAGGTATTCCCGGTACAATCATAGACGCGTATTTTGCAGGTGTGCCAGTGGTAGCATCAACATGGAACTCGGCTACTGAAATAATCATCCATAACGAAACAGGTATCCTTTATGATTTTGATGATTTGGAGGGTTTGAAAAAGAGCCTATTGCTATTAAAAGACCAGCCTGACTTAGTCCATAGAATGAAACATGCTTGTTTAAAACAGGCAAAAAATTATTCACCAGAATACGTAACATCTATTATAACGGGTTACCTATAAACAAAAGCACATAGACTTGGGTGAGTTTAATAATACAATTTAGGTAAGCATGAGGGAGATTATCATGGAAGAGAGATTAAAAATATTACAGTTTGTGCCTAAGCTAGAATTGGCCGGCGCAGAAATAATGATAGAAAACCTTGCAAAACAACTAAAAAAAGATGGTTATGATGTTAAAGTTGTCAGTTTATATAATTATCAGTCTGCAATAACCAATAGGCTTGAGGCGGTAGGTATACAAGTCCTATATATGGATAAGAAACCAAAGTTTGACTTAAAATTGTTTGTAAGCTTATTTAAGTTGCTTAAAAAAGAAAAGCCAGATGTTGTGCATACGCATTTATATATTTTACCTTATGTTATGCCTATTGCACAATTATTAGGCATAAAAAAAAGAGTTCATACAATTCATAATATTGCTGTTAAAGAAAATGGGTCAATTATTAGAAAAGTTAACAAATTTTTCTACCATGTTTGTAAGGTTGTACCGGTATCGATTAGTCCGATGGTGAAGGATACAATTATTGAAGAGTATGGCTTAAAAGATGAAGCAGTTCCAATGATTTATAATGGGATCCAACTAGAGATGTGTAAACCAAAAACCAACCATGATACCAGTGATTCAAAGGTATCTCTTTTACATGTAGGTAGGTTTTGTGAGCAGAAGAACCATAAAGGGTTAATCGAAAGCTTCCGTTTGCTTAGGGAATCTAATAGGGATATAGAGCTTAAACTAATAGGTTCTGGAAATTATGAAGAAGATATTAAGACGTTGGTTAGGTCCTATCATTTAGAAGACTGTGTTGAATTCTTAGGACTTAAGCCAAATGTATACAAGTATATGAATGAAGCAGATATTTTTGTGCTTCCATCTTTATGGGAAGGGATGCCAATTACATTGATTGAGGCAATGGCTACAGGATTACCCATTGTTGCTACGGATGTTGGTGGTATTTCAGATATGATTACGCATGACGATTCAGGACTCGTTGTAAAAGCACAGGTTGAAGACATTGCAGAAGCACTTGATCGTCTCATAAGAAATAAGGAATTGAGAATTAAGCTTGGAAACAATGCTTTGAAAAAATCTATATGTTTTGATGCCATCCAAATGGCGAAGGGTTATGAAACCATTTATAATGATTAGGTACGAGGTATAGGGAGTAAGCTATGAGGATTTTATTTGTTGTTCCGGGTATGGGTTATGGTGGTGCTGAAAGGGTTATTTCGATTCTATCGAATGCATTTGTAACCAAGGGTGACAGTGTTAAAATTATTAATTTTGACAAAGAGGGCATTACGGCATACCATCTCAATGCTAAGGTTGATTTATACAAGCTGGGGAATATGAATACCAAGAGTCTGAAAAGTATTGTAAGTTTTATTAATAACTTGAGAAGTATGATTAAGGCATATAATCCGGATGTTATTATATCATTTATTAATGATGTGTGTGCTATTACAGCGCTTGCCAATATTGGCTTAAAATACCCACTTATATATTCAGAGAGAAACGATCCGAGGTTTATTAATAACTCGCTTAAAGAGAAAAGCTATGGTTTTCTTGTAAAAAGCCTGACGGATGGATTTGTGTTTCAAACCAATGGCGCTAAAAACTTATACTCAAAAAAGGTACGTAATCGATCCGCTGTCATTCTTAATCCTATACAAATGGATGCTTTTCCAAAATGTTGGCAAGGTGAACGTGAAAAGTTGATTGTTTCCGTTGGTAGATTACATCCTCAGAAAAACCAGAAACTCTTAATAAAGGCATTCTCTAATATAGCAGATGCTTATCCAGACTATATTATGAAAATATATGGTGAAGGTCCACTTAAACAGGAGTTAATCAATCAGATTCATGAGCTTGAGTTGTCAGAACGTATTTTTTTAGAAGGCAATGTGGAGAACATCTTAGAAAGAATTGTTTCAGCAGAAATATTTGCATATAGCTCCAATTATGAAGGACTTCCTAATGCACTTATGGAAGCAATGGTACTAGGGATACCTTGTATATCTACAGATTGTTCACCAGGCGGTGCAGCTATGCTAATAGAAAATGAAAAAAATGGATTGTTGGTGCCTATTGAAGATGAGTTGGCGTTAACAAATGGGTTGGACTATTTGTTAAAAAACAAAGAGGCTGCCTCTAGAATGGGTGCGTGTGCTATTAATCTTGTTAATGAAGTTAATGAAGAGCACATTGTAAGAGAATGGCAATCATTTATTCAACGGATTATGGATAAGAAAAGGAATAAAAACTGATGGGTATGATCTTAGCTTCAAATGATGAAAATAATATTATGGGTTTTTTAAAGGTCAGCCTATTTTTTTTGGTGCTAGTAGGCTTGAATCCGGATTTAAATAGTATACGGGTTGTATGGTGGGGCATTATTTTGTTTGCCATAGTCAATATGTTGATTGTAATTGTTAAAAAAGATTTACCTGTGGTAAACCAATTTTTCATATGGATGCTTGCCTTTTTCTTTTGGAGTACTTTGTCCTATTTCTGGTCCATTTATTTCGCTATAACCTTTGAAATATTAAAATCACTATTAATCAATTTAGTGGTGTTTTGGTTATTGTCATGTGTTATTGTTACGGAAGTTGATATTTATTCATTGTTTAGAATAATTGTTTATGCAACGACGCTAAATGGAATCTATATATTATATAAGATAGATGTTGATTTACTGCGAACGACTCAAATTGGTGCAGACATGCTTGGTGAATCATGGAATGGTAATGCCATTGGCGTTATGATGGCTTTTGGTGTACTGATATCATTGCTACTTATGAATAAAGAGGAAGGCAGATACAAAAAAATAGGATATATTTTTATAATTGCCTTATCAACACTCATTGTTATTCTTACAGGCTCAAGAAAGGCTTTGTTTTTTGTAGTATTTGGTTATGTTACTTTTACAGGTCTAAGCAGCAAAAGCAATCGAATTATGATGATGGCTAAGATTATTATAATAATGGCTTTGGCCTACCAGTTGATAATGAACATTCCGATATTTTACAATATTTTGGGTGTTCGTTTAGAAGGTTTATTTGCTATTGTTACAGGTGTTGGCTCAGTTGATAGTAGCACTGAACTTAGAATTGAATACATTGATTATGGTATATCTTGGTTTATGGATAAACCAATCATTGGATATGGAGTAGATAACTATAGAGTACTGTTATATCGTGCCATAGGAAAGGGTACATATTCTCATAATAACTATATAGAGCTATTGGTTGGAGTGGGATTAATTGGAACGATTATTTATTATTATGCATTTGGGTATGTGTTGGTAAATGCCATTAAATTATTAAAAATTTCAAAAGAACCTATGATCTATTTAATTATGGTTATTATAGTTGCTATCTTAATATCTCAATATGGATTTGTAACCTATTATGATTTTTTTGTAAACTTAATTATATGTATTAGTTTCATAGTTGTAAGAACTAAGTTAAAAGATAACATAAGATGGTTATAGGGTCAAAACTAAGTCTAAAGATATTCGTAGAAGTGGAGAAAGACATGTTATGAGTAGTAAAAAAAAGGTTATAGAGAACTCCGTTTTATATACAATGAGTTCGCTTTTATTGAAATCAGCAGGATTTTTATTGTTGCCAATATATACAAGGTTTTTAACACCTACAGATTACGGTATAACCAATTTGGCCTCAAGCTTTACTCAAGTAGCAACATATGTAATTGCATTCTCATTATATTCGGCATTGGTTAGATTCTACACAGATTACAGTGTAGATCGGGAAACATTAAAGAGATTCTATGGATCGATTATTAGCTTTATTGGTCTTATGTGTATAACATCCTTTATACTGATGATTGTTTTACGAGACTTTATAAACCGTTTGTTTTTTGATAATCTTACATTTTATCCCATTATACTTGTGACGTTTGTTATGGTTGTTTTTATTACTCTGCATTCAACCCATGAAAGTATTTTGCAAGGTATGCAGCAAGGTAAAAAACTGACTGCAATTAACATCATTTTTTTTGTATTACAAGTATTATTGAACTTGTTATTAATAGGGTTTTTTAGATTAGGGGCATTGGGTGTTCTTTTATCTACTATGATTCTTAATATAGCGTATTTCTTTTTTATGATTTATGATTTGAAAAAAAATAATCTTGTAACGTTTTGTTTTGATAAAGAAATTCTTAAAGAAGCTTTGACCTATTCAATTCCTATAATGCCGCATAATCTTTCGACAAGTGTTGCAGGTCTAGCTTCCCGTGTTTTTATCAATAATAGTGGGTCTTTATATTCTGTTGGTCTATATAGTATAGCAATGCAATTTGGGTTGTTGATTGACCTTGTTCAAAGTTCTGTAAATAAAGCCTTTGCACCTTGGTTTTACGATGTCATGAATAAAGGTGAGCATGAAAAACATCCTGAGATCAAAGATTTATCCCATATTTTATTGACGCTCTATTCTATATTGTACATGCTTATTGGTTTATTCTCTCAAGAAGCCATTTTTATTATGACCAATGAAAACTATTTAATGGCTTGGACAGTCGTACCGATTCTTGTGATAGCATTCTCGATTAAGTCTATATATTATTTCTATATAAATCTTATGTTCTATTATAAAGAAGCTACTAAAAAAATATTTATTTCTACTTTAATCGGTAGTTTTATGGATATTTTTCTTTCATTTATTCTAATACCATATTATGGTATGTATGGTGCCGCGGTTGCTTTTTTGATAGCAAAAGCAATTATTGTGATCATTGTTCTTGTTTTCAGTAGAAAGTATAATACAGTAGGATATAAGATTGGTAATATGCTGAAGGTTGTACTAACCAGCTTGATTTTTATGGGCATTGGTTTATATTTTAGTTTGACAAGATATATGGTTGAGTTTAATTGGCTTAATGTATTTTATAAATTCATTGTTTTGTTCATATACCTAGCTTATATTTATATAATTAACCATAAAGTTATTAAAGTGATGTTTATAAGCTTAAAGGAAATGGTAAATCTAAAAAGGAATAAAAATAATGAGCAATAAGATTATCTTTGGTGGGCTGGGTCACCGTTACTTCTAAATACGAAAGCAAGAATGTTGAATGTTAGATCCATTGATGAGCACAAGTTTAGAATGCCCATAAGATTGAATTGCGACACGGTACATGCTATAATCGGACTATATTTAGAATCTAAAGTGTGAGGAAATCATATGAAAAAAAGTATAATTATTATTGGGATCATCATTATCGCACTGATTAATGGACCTCTAAAAGTGGTGGCACCTATAGTAAGTGATGAACCTGAAGTATTTGATGAAGTAATAGAAGTTATAGAAACAACACAAGAACCTGTTAAGGAAATTATAATACCGGCCAACAGTTTATTTGTTGAAGACTTTGGAGCAATTGGCGATGGTAGAGTAGATGATACAGATGCAATTCAAAAGGCTATTGACGAAGCAATTACGTTGGATAGACCATTAGTATTTGAACAAGATAAGATCTATAAAATAACAGGAACGTTGTTAATAAAGAGTAATCTCCACATCAGTGGTTATGGATCTATATTATATATGCCATCACAAAGATGGTTGGTTAATATGATGATTACAGAGGAAAAAGAAATTGTTGAAAACGTAACCGTTGAAGGATTATCTTTTGTGTCCCAAAATGATAGAAAGGGAACTGAATATGCGGCAGGTAGCTTGACAAGCAATGTTACAGCACTACATTTTATTGGAATCAATAACTTAAAGATTATAGACGTTATTATGTATGATATGAATGTAGGAATCAAGTTTGGCCAATCCAGTAACAATCAAATGAATGAAAACATAACCATTGACAATACTCATATATACAGATCATTGACACCATTATTAATGAACACAACCAAGGATTTTACAATGACAAAGAGTACGCTTGATGCAAGTGCAGGATCGAGTCGATTCCTTCATTCAGCATATATTGATATGAATACAAGCAATATTACATTCGATCAAGTATTGTTTGAGAACTCACCAGGAGCAGGGGTGCATATATATAATGGGTATAAGGGCACGAGCCCGGCAACAAATATTAATATAATTGATTGTCGTGTTCAAGATTCGAGAGTTGGTATTATAATTTTTAGTGGTGCAAACAATATAACCGTTTCAAATGTGGAAATAACAAGGGTGGATTTGGCATTTAGTGTTGATCATGCAGTAAATGTGGATATAAATAATGTGAAAATCATGGAGCCGACAGCCCTGACCGATGTACCTAAAGGTGCATTTAGAATGAAGAATATATATCAATCAAGTATTAAAAATGTTACTATTGACGGCAGTGGTATGGAAGGCGTATTAATTAGTATTCATGAAAATCTTGTGGATTTATTAATTTCAGACATGACAGCAAAAAACATTAATGACTTGAACCTATTTCAAGCTGACAACAGTTCAAATGTTGAAAATCTAGTAGTAGAGAATTCGACATTTGAATTTAGTAAGGTTTCGACGGAAAGAATGAGATTTAGAGGTGCAGGATCAACAGCATTGTTCTATAATAATACTTTTATAAATACCAGTGATGTATATTCAAGCCTAATTAATAATGATATCAATACTAGCATATCACTAGTAAAAAATAAGTATAGCGGGTTCACAAGTCTGGTAAGTACCACTGACGCTTCAATTTTGGAGGACAATACTAATCTTAATTAATTGATTAACATTCTAACTTATTGGACGCGTCTGATTTACGAGCAGGGAACTTATAAATTATTTGGCAAAGATATGCTAATAAGAATTTGGGTTAAGAAAAATGACAATGATCATGTCAGAGGAGCTAAACATGAAAAAATTTTATCGAGAAATAAGTCTAAAAGACTTATTGCTTACACTTATTAATAAATGGTGGATCATAGCTTTGTTTGTAACCTTTTCTGTTGGGTTTACCTATTGGGCAAATTTAACATATTTTGTACCATTATATAGCGCCCAATCTACGCTTTTTTTTGGAAATGATCCAAGTGACGAAGAGAGTATGAGTTTGAATGATTTTAGAATCGGTTTGGAACTGATTAATGACTATAGAGAGTTGGTACAAAGCCGGTTGGTTATAGAAAAGGTTTTTGATCATCTGAATTATGATATGAATCTCCTTGATGTTAGAGAGAATCTGACAATAAATTCAGTTAAAGGGACAAGATTCATGTACATTACATATACAGACACTTCACCGGAAAGAGCGATGCGTGTAGCCAATAAATTCTCAGATGAACTTATAATAGGTGCAGAAGGAATGGTTGGTTTCAACAAAATAACAATTTTTGATTATGCTCAAAAACCAATACAACCTATTAATGCCAGTTTGATAATTGATTTAATTATTGCAGTTCTGGCGGGTGGGGTTGCAGGCGTGTTTTTTATATTTATTATTATGTTTTTTGATACAAGATTAAAAACTGAAAAAGACATAGAAAATATTTTTGGACTACCTGTTATTGGGAATATACCTATAGAGCATCGCCAAAAATCCAAAGAACGCATCTAATCTCCTTTCAAGAGGATTCTTACTTTGGAAAAGTGTGTTTGTATTCGAAATTATCTATGAAGGGAACAATGCAATGAAAAATACTAATTTAGTGACATTAAATGAACCGGCTTCCTTTATTTCGGAAAGTTATAAAATACTTAGAACAAATTTGAACTATCTAATAACAGATGAGCCCAATCAAGTAGTGTTGTTTACAAGTAGCACAAAGTTAGAAGGTAAATCAACGACAGTTGCCAATGTAGCTATAACCTTTGCTCAAGAAGGAAAAAAGGTGCTTATTCTAGAGTGTGATTTGCGATGCCCCCAAATTTATAAGTTGATGAATATACAACGTTCACCAGGGATCGCGGAGGTCTTAAATGATCGTTTTATGATCAGCGAAGTGATACAAAAAGTGTCAGGTGTAGATAATTTAGATATTATCACATCGGGTCAACGTCCTGTAACACCTTATGATTTTCAGGGATCAAACAAAATTGAAAGTATCATTCTTGATTTAAGATCAATATATGATATTATATTGATTGATGCACCACCACTGCTTAATGTTGCGGATACAATGGTACTGTCAAAATATGTTGACGGTATTGTTTTGATAGTTGCATTACATGATAGTAAAATAGAAGATGCTCTTAAATCAAAAAAAGAACTGGATAAAGTAAAAGATAAAGTATTGGGCGTTGTATTGACTAAGGATACAAAAAAGAAAAAACGTTATAGTTATGGTTATGAAAATGAAGCGAAACGTATGTTGAGAAATAAGAAAAGGAAAAATAAACAATTAAAGAAGCTTTAAGATATTCGTTCCATTCTATATAATAAGGGGGTAAGATAAATAATGAAAATTACAATTGTTGGTATAGGCTATGTTGGTCTTTCTAATGCCATACTTTTAGCTCAACACAATGAGGTCATTGCACTAGATGTTGTTAAGGAAAAAGTTGAGATGATTAATAACAAAATATCTCCAATAGCAGATGTTGAAATCCAAAAATATCTGGCTACAAAGGAGCTAAATTTAACGGCTACAACGGATACATACAAATCCTATAAAGATGCTGAATATGTGATTGTTTCAACGCCAACCAATTATGATCCGGATAAGAACTATTTTAATACAAGTACGGTTGAAGCGGTTATAGCCAGTGTTATATCTGTAAATCCAGATGCTATTATAGTTATTAAATCAACGGTGCCGGTTGGATATACAGAATCGATTAAGGAGAAGTTTGATTCAGATAACATTATCTTCTCACCAGAGTTTTTGAGAGAAGGGAATGCACTTTATGACAACCTCTATCCATCTAGAATTGTTATAGGAGAGCAGTCAGAGAGAGCTAAGGTGTTTGGTGAGCTTTTAGGTCAAGGCGCAATAAAGGAGAATATTGATATTCTTTATACAGCGTCTACAGAAGCAGAGGCTATTAAGCTCTTTGCCAATACTTACCTTGCACTGAGAGTGGCATATTTTAATGAACTTGATTCGTATGCAGAAGTAAGGGGATTGAATGCAAGGCATATTATCGAGGGCGTTGGACTAGATCCGCGTATTGGTAGTCATTATAACAATCCTTCATTTGGTTATGGTGGTTATTGTTTACCGAAGGATACTAAGCAACTATTAGCGAACTATTCTGATGTGCCTCAGAATATCATGTCAGCTATTGTGGATGCAAATAGAACAAGAAAAGATCATATTGCGGATATGATTATCAAGAGACAGCCAAAGGTTGTTGGCATTTATAGACTTACGATGAAGATGGATTCGGATAACTTTAGACAATCCGCAATACAAGGTGTTATGAAGCGAATTAAGGCAAAAGGTATAGAAGTTGTCGTATTCGAGCCAACACTTCAAGAAAATGAATTCTATAATTCAAGAGTAGTTAAAGATTTTGATGAGTTCAAACAGATTTCTGATGTTATTGTAGCAAATAGATTGTCGGAGGAGATTAAAGATGTTGTTGAAAAAGTATATACGAGAGATTTATTCAGTAGAGACTAAAGCATTTCATTTACGGAGAATCTATTAAGGACAATTTTAATCGAGTACATGCTATTGTTACATGATGACTTTTACATTATAATAGAGTATGCATTATGATTCTATAAGCCTGAATCTTGTAATGAAATACAGGTGGTTTCAAGAAGTATGGAAGAAAGATACAGGTATTGTATATGATTAGATTCAAGAGATTAATGTTATATTTTATTGTTACTGTCTTGTCGGGTGTTAGCAATATTGCTATTAAACTTGTGCCATTTAAGACGCTCATTCGTCTTATGACAAATGAAGTTGAAGTGAAGGCTGAAGTCTTAACAAAAAAGCAAGCTTATCGGTTAGAATCTGTTGTATTAGTGCTAAATCGCATTCATAACCATGTTTTTTGGCGTGTAAAATGTTATGAACAGGCTTTGGTAGCCTTATTTTTTGCTAGATTGCTCGGTGCTGATATGATGATATACTTTGGTGTTATGAAAGGTGAGCAGGGTGAACTTTTGGCTCATACATGGACACAATCCGGAGGTATGTATATAACTGGAGGCGATAATGCCCATGAATTTTCAGTTGTCTACAACAGAGGCTATAGAAAAAAAGGATTGTATGTGAATAAAAATAGGTAGGAACGGAGATTTTTATGACAATATGTATTTTGCTTGCGGGTGGGAGTGGTACACGAACAGGTATCGATCGTCCCAAACAGTTCTTGGAGGTTCAAGGTAAACCGATTTTCTCCTATAGTCTAGAAACCTTGGAATCAATGGAAGAGATAGATTATATTATTATTGTGGTGCTTGAGACTTGGAAAGACTATGTAGAAGAATGGATTCATAAGTTAGGGTATAATAAAAGCAAATACATTGTGCATGGTGGAAAATCCAGACAGCACTCCATCTACAACGGCCTTATTAAAGCACGGGAATTTATGAAAGACGATGATATTGTCATGGTTCATGATGCAGCAAGACCGCTTCTTAATCGGGATGTGGTTAGAACGGCGATTACAATGGCTGAAAAAACAGGTGCCGCCTTGCCGGTTGTAAAGGAAAATGATGCTTTATATATGAGCAAAGATGACATAAATGTGGAACAAAACTTGTCAAAAACCGGTTTATATAGAGGGCAGACACCGGTTTGTGTTCGATTTGGTGATTATTATAATCTACACACATCCGCCAAAGACGAGGACTTAACTAGAGCAACAGGTAGCTGTACCTTATTGTTTCAAAACAATATCAAAGTAGCCATGGTGGATGGCGATGAAATGACTTTTAAGGTCACATCGAAAAAAGATGTAATCATGTTTACAGGGTATTTGAAAATTAAAGAGAAGACAATATGTACGAAAACTGGAGAGATGAAGAACAGGCAACATTTTGAGTTAGAGAGAGATTGATAAGCCTACTATAGTTAGATAAAAAATTGACTGAAAAGGGATAATAAAGATAAATTGAGAGATGGGATATGTGGAGGATAAGTTTATGAACATTGCAATTATTTTTGCTGGTGGTAAAGGTGTAAGAATGGAAAATACTGAAAGGCCAAAGCAATTCATAGAAGTTGAGGGTAAGGAAGTCATCATCCATACTCTGTTGTGTTTTGAAGGTCATAATGAAATTGACGGTATAGCCGTTGTTTGCTTGGATGAATGGCAAGAACATTTACGTGGCCTAGTTCAAAAGGAAGGTATCACAAAAGTGAAGTGGATTGTTTCGGGTGGTGAGACCGGGCAAGAATCCATATACGAAGGTCTAAAAGCCATTTATGCTGATTGTGAGAAACCTGAAGATACAGTGGTACTACTTAGTGATGGTGTCAGACCCTATGTTAGAGAAGATATTATTACAAAGAATATATCATGTGTAAGAACCTATGGCGCTTCAGTAACTGTGGCCTATGTACCCGAAAGCATAGTAGAAACAGATGATAAGGGTATGATTAATCGTTTGCCGGATAGAAGCAGATGCATGTTCGCAAAAGCGCCACAAGGATTTATACTTGAATTGTTGATACAGGCACATAAACAAGCAATAGCAGATAAAATGACTACATTTATCAATTCAGCTGAACTTATGAATCACTACGGACATCCATTGCACGTGGTGGTAGATACTGTCGACAATATAAAAATTACGACTCAATTAGATTTACATACCTTTGGTTCCATAATCAACAGAGAAAATTAGACATAACCGTGGGTAATGACATACAATAACTGAAACCTTGATAACTATATTATAGCAATGGGGGTCAAAATATGAGAAAGTTTAATAAAAAAATATCGCCATCTATTATGTGTGGAGATTGGTTAAATGTAGAAAAAATGATATATCAACTGGAAGCAGCTAGAGCTGATTGGATTCATGTTGATATTATGGATGGACATTATGTACCTAATATTACTTTTGGGATAGATATGGTTAATCAAATCAGGAAAATGGTAGACATACCTCTTGATGTCCACATGATGGTTTATCATCCGGAAAAGTTCATTGATCGGTTTGATTTGGACCAAAGAGATATCATAACGGTGCACTATGAAGAGATTGAGAATTTGGAACAAGTGATTGCCCATCTGAAACGTAAAAAAGTTAAGATTGGAATCGCTTTAAAGCCTGAAACGGACATATCTGTTTTGACACCATACCTTGACGATATGTATATGGTTTTATTGATGATGAACAAGCCAGGGTCTTATGGCAGGCCCATGGATTCTGGAATGATAGATAAGATTCGTGTTACAAAAGCAACGATAGATGGAAGTGGGAAAAGAATACTGATCGAAGTTGATGGAAGTGTAAGTTATGCCCTAGCAGGTGAAATGAGTAATGCCGGTGCAGATATTTTTGTTGCCGGGACGTCATCGATTTTTGATAAAACCATGGATTTGAGGTCTGGTGTACAGAAGCTCAGGGGTATCGTTAATCATATTAGAACCGACCAAAATCCGCAAAAGCTAACAGCTTCTATAGATAAAAATGATTTAATCAAGTATACTGTATCATGACACTTTAACCAATTTGACAACTAAGAAGAACTTTTCAATGTAAAAAAGAGAATATTAATCAATGGTGAATAGGAGTTACTAAATGTTTAAAATAAAGAAGTGGCTAAAAAAAATACCTTTCGTTGTAAGTGTGGTATCCAAAGTATATGATTTTTATAGAAAGGTCTATATGTTCTTATGTAACAAGTTCAGAAGCGTTGATGAAAATAAAGCGGTTTTTATTAGCTTTAACGGTTTGTCCTATTCGGATAACCCAAAAGCAATATCTGAAAAACTACATGAGATGAAACCGCAGATGGAAATTGTCTGGCTATTTCTTAACCCGGAAGAAAAAATACAACTTGTACCGGACTATGTTAGATGTGTACAAGCAGATACTTTTAGTGCACTAAAGGAGTTGGCTACATCCAAGTACTGGATAGATAATTTTTGCAAGCCTCTATATACTTACAAAGGCAAGAATCAAATTTACGTTCAGACATGGCATGGGGATCGTGGCTTTAAAAAGGTTTTATACAGTTCGACTTTTTTGCCAAAAAAATTTCGTATCCTTGAAAAAGATATATGTGATGTCATGATTTCAGGTTCGGATTTCGGAAAAAGCGTCCACGAAACCGCTTTTAGATTTGAAGGGGTTACCCTTAACAATGGCACTCCAAGAAATGATATGTTGGTAAGAAATGACCCTGAGCAGAAAAAAAATATTGACAAAAAAGTAAGAAAGTTGCTAGGAATTGAAGCAGAGACCAAGATATTTTTATATGCCCCTACTTTAAGACGTGAGGCTTCAGAGAGTGGTGGTAAACAAGCCAGTGATGGTATTGATTTGATAAAAATATTAGAAGTACTTGAAGATAAATTTAAGGAAAAATGGTGCTGCGTGGTCCGGGCCCATAGTGCTGTTGGTGGCATTCAAGGTATTCCGGAAGACTACCATAAAATAAAAAACGGTAATCTAGTAGAAGATATGAATGATTTGTTGTTCATAACAGATTTTTTAATTACGGATTATTCATCTAGTGCAGGGGATTTTGCTTTATTAAATAAGCCAATAATTTTATTTCAGTCAGACAGAGCGGCATATATTGATCGAGATCGAACTTTTTATTTCGACATCGATGTAACCCCTTTTATAATTGTTGAGAATAATGATCAATTAATCCAAGAACTTGAAAAAATAGAGATGTCTATGATTCCTGAAAATTGTAAAGCGATTCTTGATTTCTATGATACTAATGAGACGGGTAATTCTTCGGAGAAGATTATTGAATATATTATGTAGTTGATTTGAGAAAAGTAGATATAAAAGCAGATTGATTTGAGAGGATTTCTAGAATAGGGACAAAATAGTAATGGATATACTTTATGGGGAGACTGAAAATGCAATATAAGATGTATTATGATTTCTTGAAGCGAGACGCTATGAATAAAAAATTATTTGATGAGGATTATGATTTTTTTGCCAACCATAATCTAATGCTTTTTGCCTACTGGAAAGAATACATAAATGGTTCAGACGATGCTACGTTTTTTAAGAGAAAGCTATTTATGTATAAGATTGAATACAGTAAAACGCTTGAAAATATATGTGAACTTGGAAGTGTGCTTGAAGATAAAGGCATTAATTATTTAATATTGAAAGGTATTGTTATAGCAGAAACTTACCCTGAATCCTTTACCCGTAGCATGGGCGATTATGATATTCTTGTACATGCTGAGGATTTTGACAAAGCAAAAGAAGTGTTACTTGAGGCTAGTTATGAAACAGACCCTGAAATGAACACATATAAAGATGCTACTTTTTTTCGCAAGAATTCTTTAAATGTGGAATTACATCATGCTATTTTGAACTCGGAAAGAGAACCTTACGCTGATGAGTTTACTCAAAGACTATGGTGCAATCCGATAAAGCTTGAGACTCCAAAAGGATATATTATGGTGCCTGAAGCAGAGGTTCATTTTACATATATTGTGTTACATATGATGAAGCATTTAAAAGGAGCTGGATTTGGATTAAGATTTTTATTAGATTTCAAGTATTTTTCAGAATTCCATAATATTGATCATAATAAACAATTAATTGTTTTTGAGAAAATTGGATATGGTGAATTTTATCGTTCCATCACAACACTATGTCATTGCTATTTGGGAATGAACATAGGCCATGTTTCATGGCTTTATGAGCCTGAAGCAACAGTCATTCAGATTCTTGCTGAATACATAGCAGAAGGTGGTTCTTTTGGCAATGGTTCTGAACGAATGCGGATTGCAAATGAGTATGATAAATACAAAGATACTTTTAAAGAGAAAAGTAAACTAAGTATTTTCATAGAATTGTTATTTCCACCAGCAAGTGTTATGATAGAAAACTATACTTATGTTGAGAAGCATCGATTGTTGCTACCAATTGCTTGGATTCAACGTTTGGTACAAAAGAGCTTTAGTACGAATAAAGGTATGAAAGAAAAGTTTTTTCTTTTTAATCAAGACGAAGAATTTGTTTCTAAAAAAGAGTATATGATGTGTGCCCTAAAATTAAAAAACCATAAAGACTATAAAGACAACGAGTAGGCAATATAATATATTAAATTATATTATATTGATAAATTTAAACCTTAATAGGGTCTTAAGTCCCAATGATTAAACACTAATACCTATTTACCATAGATACTATAGATGATACCATGTAATCAGTAGTTAATCTTTATTCGATTATATTCAGACAAAAAGAATAGACAGACATATACGGATGAATCAATAAAGACATAGGAACTTGTGTTTATATGTAATACTTCATACTGATAATGGCAAACCAGTCGAAAGGCTGGGACGCAAAGCTAAAGGGCCTGTAAAATGGTAGCCAGTTTCCAAAGGGAAGTTTTTTTATTGAAAAAACTATATGAGTAGAAGAATACAAAAACACTCCAATGTAAAGGCAAACCAGTCGAAAGGCTGGGACGCAAAACTAAAGGGCCTTAAAAGGTAGCCAGTTTCCATCAGGAGGGAACCATGATGAAAAAATTAATTAGTTGGATGATGGCAGCAATATTTGTTGCTAGTATGGTACAAGTCAATGTATTTGCAGAAGCTGTTGTAACTAATGAGTATGCTGAGAAATTATCTGAAGTAGGTATCTTCAAAGGTAGTGACAAAGGATTTGAACTCGACCGAGAACCTACTAGACTAGAAGGTCTTGTCATGTTGATGAGATTACTTGGACTAGAAGAAGAAGCGCAGAATTTCGATGAGAAAGTTGTAAACTTCAATGATGTACCGGCATGGGGACAACGATATGTTCAATATGCATACAAATTAAATATTACAAAAGGTATTGGTGGTAATCAGTTTGGATCTGCTAATCAGATGGACAAGAAATCATACTTAACCTTTATGCTAAGATCACTTGGATATGATGATGACAAAAATGACTTTACATGGTTAAATGCAACTGAAAAAGCGGTAGAAGTCGGCATTATTAAGAAAAGCGATGTGATTTCAAGCAAATTTACCAGAGGTGATGTAGCTGAAGTTTCTTACAATACCTTGAAAGTAAATTTAAAAGGTGAAGATAGGTTATTGGTTGAAAAGCTAATTGAAGAGAATAAAATTGACCCAAACAAAGTAGAAAAATTAGATATAAAGATTAAAGGACAAGAGGAAGTTAAACAGATAGACAATGAAGAAATTAGCTTATATGTAGAGAGTGCACTTGCACAAGTTAAACCAACACAACCAGCTGGAGGAAACCTTAATTCAAATGGCGGTGGCGGTTCATCCATGCCAGGCGGCGGCGGTGGTGGCGGCGGTTCATCCATGCCAGGTGGTGGTAAACCAATAGCAAAAGAACCAGTAGTAAAAGAACCAGTAGTAGAAGAACCAGTAGTAGAAGAACCAGTAGTAGAAGAACCAGTAGTAGAAGAACCAGTAGTAGAAGA
>PGZV01000029.1 GCA_002841495.1 Firmicutes bacterium HGW-Firmicutes-2
TCGGCATCCAAAACTTCCTGATGAAGCCGATCAATCAATCCCTCCTGTTTGATACGATTGTCAACATGTTCGAAATGGACAAGACCGGGATGACGATTCAAAGCAGCGCTTGCCCGATCAATGGTACGGAGGAATATCGAGTTGACGGCGTGCATATCCTACTGGTAGAAGACAACGTGATCAATCAGGAAGTCGCGACGGAGATATTGGGCAGCGCGGGTGCGCTGGTGGAAATCGCCAACAACGGTCAGGAGGCGATTGATGCAGTCGCTTCGAAACCATACGATTTGGTGTTGATGGATTTGCAAATGCCTGTTATGGGCGGATACGAGGCAACGAAACACATCCGCGCTGAGCGCAAAAACCAGAAACTCCCCATCATCGCAATGACAGCCCATGCGATGCAGGGGGTTGAAGCGGAATGCAAAGCGGCCGGGATGAATGATTATGTCAGCAAGCCCATCGACCCGCAAAACCTCTTCTCCACGATTCTAAAGTGGGTCAAACCAAAACCCGCTGCAAGCGGAGCAGCAGGGGAAACGCCTCAAAAAAGAAGTGACAACACTACGGCAGAATCAAAACTTCCGGTTCAGATACCGGGCATCGATATGGACAAAGGTTTGAGCCGCGTCGGAGGGAATACGAAGCTGTATCTGAAGCTGTTGAACGATTATGCGACCGGTTACAGATCGTTTATCGACGACATCCGTGCGGCGATTTCAGAACAGAGACTGGAGGAAGCCAGACGGCTCGCGCACACGCTCAAAGGCGTATCGGGCAACATCTCTGCAAATGAGGTGTTCTCAATATCGGAGCAACTTGAAAAAGCGCTGACAGCGACTCCACCGGAAGAGTGCAGTCAGCTGTTGGAGAAATTGAGTACAGCGCTTCATTCGGTGATCGATGCCATTGATGCGGTGCACGAGGATAACAAAGAAGATGACGCCGGCAAGCAAGGGCTTGCAACTGTTGCAGAAATCGAACCGATCTTACAGCAAGCAGCGCAAAAGATCTGGACGGATGACGTTGATGCGGATCAGGCGATCGCAGATCTGAAACAGGCTTTGGGGACAAGATTTGAATCAGAGATGCGCGAAATCGAGAAAAGCGTTGATGGATTTGACTTTGAGGCGGCGAAGGAACCAATTCGAAAGATCGCGGCGGAACTAAATATTGGATTGGATGGTATGGATCATGAATAATCTGTTTGAGCAGCCGACAGTATTGATTGTGGATGATGCGAAAGAAAACATCAGCATTCTAGCCGAGAACTCTTGAAGCCGGAGTATAAAATCCGTGCTGCGATCAATGGAGAGAAGGCGCTGGAGATTGCCTTTTCAGAAAATCCGCCTGATTTGATTCTGTTGGACGTCATCATGCCCGGCATTGACGGGTATGAAGTATGCAGACGGCTAAAAGCGGATCCGCAAACAAAAAGCATACCGATCATCTTTGTAACCGGCAAGGTGAACGAGGACGAGGAAATCTTCGGGTTCAATCTGGGTGCGGTAGACTATATCAAAAAGCCGTTCAATTCGGTGATTGTAAAGGCCAGAGTCGGCATGCATGTTGAACTGAAGCAATATCGGGACTATTTGGAAAACATGTCCTATCTGGACGGACTGACCGGTATTTCAAATCGCCGTAGATTCAATGAATATCTGGAATCTACCTGGAACCTTTCGGTTCGCGCATCCATACCCGTCTCTCTGATCATGATGGATATCGACTTGTTCAAGCAATATAACGACAATTACGGGCATCAGGGCGGCGACACCTGCTTGATTCAGATTGCGCACGCCCTGTCAAAGGTGGTCGTCCGCAAGACGGATCTTCTCGCCAGATACGGCGGAGAAGAGTTTGTGTGCATCCTTCCAAACACAAATGAGGACAGCGCGTTCATTATTGCAGAAAAACTTCGTCTGGCAGTCGCGGCATTGAATATTCCGCACGACGAGAATGCCGGCAAAGAACAATTCCAGCAATGAACTGTTAAGCGCCGCTGATCAGGCGCTGTACACTTCAAAGAAGAGTGGGCGGAATAAAACTAGTAGCGCAGTATGACAATCATTCCTTACAGTATATTTGAATTTTCTGGCATAATGCAGTTATACAAAGGTTACAATGCTATCTAAACAGTGGCTTTCCGTATTTACTAGCGAACTTTATTGGGACACTTTCTCGTCAGAAAGTTGTTTGTAAGGATAGACCTTAGAGCGATTTTGGTACATCAGTATATCCTGATTCATGATCTTCCCGTTCTTGATATCGATTGCGTCAGTTATCACTTTGTTCTCTTTTTCAAGCACAACCGATTCAAGGTATGGCAGAAGTACCTGAGAGATTTCCCATGTTGCGCTATTCCAAAGCAATGTTGGCGTGTGGTCGACTCCGTAGTATTGGATGTTTCCAATGTTGGCAATGGGGTTTGAGAATGTGGTTGGATATGCAAAACTAAATCCCATACCCTTTGAGCAGCTCACATCTATCACGAGGCAAGAAGTTTGAAAACGGATTATATCGTCATCATTTACCAGGATGATGGGTTTAACCGGGTTTTGAAGGATTCCGTTAACAATTATATCAACCGAAGTCAGTTCGTCTATAATTGGTGTTCTGCTACCGTTAAGATGAATGATATCAAATCCGCCAAATTCATTCTCGGCAAATTGATGATATGTTATTCCGGGAATTTGATTAGCAACAAGTGAAGTTGGCCTCTGGGTATAGACGGTGATATTGTTGATTCCGTGAGAGCGTAATGAAAAGATAGCTCCGCGGCTTACCGAACCAAAACTGATAATGGCAGCATCGCGTACTGGGCCAAAGTTCCCGTCCAAACCGACCACTTCTAATGCGTGCTGTACTCCGCAATAACCCGCCAATTCATTATTTCGACTGAAGGTATGGATTAATTCTCTACCGCTCTCGTAATACATATTTTCCCAGGCAATGAGCGTAAGCTTCTTATCGATCCCGAGTTGTGCGATGTAACGTTGCTGTACACTATGCAACCAACCCCATACCATTGTACCGTTTCCTACCTCCTCAAAATCTTCAATGACGGGCTTTGTAATTAGCACTGCCTTTAAATTTCGGAGGAGTTGCTTTCGATCCATAAGATCGTTGCCAGTCAGAAATCGAATCTCATCATCGCTCATGCCAAATGGCATTCCATAACCTCGTTCGAAAATCAAATGTTCACGAACTTGCTTCGGTATATTTGCGATATGCGATGGGTGGATTGGACGTCTGTTTTCATTTTCTTTTCTGGATGTTCCGATGACTGCAATATCCATTTGTTTCTCCTTCTTGCTGAGTTGGAAATGATTAATAATGTGTATTGAACTATTTGATGTTGGTGTCGTTCGCGGCAATTATGAAATCCATTATGAGAAAAGGTAAAGCTAGAAATTTTTCAATACAGAGGTGTTGCTTGATCTCAAGATATGAAAACAATCATTTTCCGATATCAAACGCCAAGCAAGGTTCTGTTCAATCAGGTATTAGACCGAGGAGTGCAAAGCACAATATTACTAGTTTAGTCTGCTATACCATTGAAACAAGCAAACGAGCAAAATCTTATTACGGATTATGGCATAGCAAAGTATGAAATAGCTGGACAAGAGAAGAGTACGAGTGACCTGCGATTATGCTAATTATTTTTATGTTGCTTGTACAAGTAGAAAGTGAGAGCGATGTTTTAGAATTATTCTATATTTTAGATTCACTTAAATGGATCAAACAATCTTTTTTTCAAAGCACTTGGCTAGTTAAAGTAAACTTAATAGAGCGGTGTGTGAAATTTTACGAGTTCGGGAGTATAACCGACTGGGTTTGTTAATTATAATAACGCTTAACATTCTTCAAAATTGCATTGTAGTGATAAATCATTATAGCATGATAATGTGAATTTCATATTAAGAGTATGTTCCATGCAAATGCAATTTGATTGAAAAACAATGCACAACTCTAGCAAATCCAGTTATCAAGTTGCAAATGGTTAATGACTTGTTTTTCAAATTTATTTTCATTGATAATTATTATAGGAAAGTATAGAATCAAAAACGGAAAAGACAAAAGAATAATAGGACTAATTATAACATAGGCTTCCAACGATGCATCTAACCTAGAAACGAGGGGCTATCTCTTATAAAAATTATAGTTCGTCAAGCGTGATGAAGATGTATACTAGCGAGTATATATAGTAACGATACACACAAAGATATCGCAAAGAACCATTGACAAATAGAGCTTAGTTTTTGATGAATCGGATGATTTAGGTGAAGAAAAGACTCAATGGAGTGCGGAACGCCTGAAAGGAGAGCATGGGTAAATAATCCATGGAATTTAAGAAATGAGTCTTGTGATTTTTTTGGTATTGTTCGTTGTAATTTGGCTGCTGATCGAAATATTGGCGATTGTCATGAAACTAACAGGACTTGAGCTAAGCAAAGCAAGATTTCAGCTCATCTCAATTCTGACTCACACGGGCTTCACGTCACGGGAATCAGAACTGATTGTTCAGCATCCAACAAGACGAAAAATTGCAAGCATTTTGATGATTGTGAGTTATGTCGCTCAAATTACTTTGATCACATTACTTTTCGATGTACTAAACAGTACAACGAGAAGTATCTTAAGTATTTCCATTGCACTATTTGCTATGCTGATCTTTATCATTATAGTAACGCAAAGCAAATACCTGTCGGATAGATTTGATCGTTTCGCTGAAAGACTGTTGAGGAATAGAATTAAAAAGGCAAACTCCACCACACGGATAGATCAAATATTAAATCTAAGTCCTGAATTCAGCGTCTATGAACTGGTTGTAGATATCGATAGTTTTATATGCAGAAAAACCTTACGCGAACTTCACCTGAAGGAGCACTTTGTTCAGGTTTTAAAAATTGATCGAGGTTCGGAAGTAATCGATTTTCCTTTAGCGGATACACAAATACTTGCTGGTGATCGGATGATTGTGTATGGCAAAATTGATTCAATCACTAGAATTATTATTAACGATGACGTTTGATGAAAAGCATTTTCACAATCAGCTGCATCGAATCTTAAAAATTCATAATGGATATCATTAAGCGACTAAATTGTAATAGTATTAATCAATAGGAGGGCATATGCGGAAAGAAGCACCTGCGTATGACGTGCTATATCGAGTTAATCAGGAAAACAATAGGATAATAATTGACATAGCTTTAAATGAGTATTATGAGTTTTTTCACGAGTGGGATAATTCTGTTTTTCGGAAGCGAGATATTCACCAGGAGTTAGCAAGTTTTTTAGATCTATGCTCTGAAGAAATACCGTTAAAAAGAGAATTGGAGATCCAATTCTTTGTTAAAAATGCTGAGCGCAACCCTGAAAAAGAGGAACGTGTACGCGCAAGTTACAGCAATTATTACAAAGCACTACTGCGTGAAACAAGGCGTAGTACAAGAAAGATTATTCAAACATCTGGAATTTTATTGCTCGTTGCGGGTGTTCTTTTGTTTTTACATGTAGTTCTAGGAGCAAGAATTAGCAATTCGATTTATTCAAAAGTGCTACTGGAAAGCCTACTCATTGGGGGCTGGGTATTTACGTGGGAGGCGATACATGGAATGACAATTGATATTATGACGCCGTTTCATAGAAGCCGTGAAGAACGGAGATTTATTCAAGCGGTCATTACGTTTGTTTACCCCCAATAGTCTCAAGCGATCTGTGAAAATCTTTTTAATACAATAATGATTAACGACCGGGGGGGCATATTTCAATGCACATTTTCTCAGAGAGATGAAAATACGCCGTCCGAGCAGGTATTCGGCTGTAAGCAACGCAGGATACTTATCAGCGGTTGAGTTAATAGATCCCGCGTCCCTAAAAACAGTCGTAAATACTATTAATGATTTCATTTGTTATATAGAACTTAGCGGAGCAAATTTGAAAAACAACCAAATTTCAAGATAGTCGGGTTACAAAATTAGAAATCTCCTCTATTTGAATAATGTATTTTTGCAGGAGTACATTGTTCGGGATTTCATTACCATGAATCAGTCGATTTCTTATTGTCCTTAATTGTGTGTAAGATGATAATAGGTTGTTATTGATGTCATACTGGCTAAGCAAAGCTGACGCTTCCTTAGGGGATAAATATGCATCTCCTTTACCTCCGTTTTTCCAAAGTTCATTGAGACGCCTTTCAAGTTTAATCCATGCTTTAAGAAAGGCACCTATGGTTGCATCATCTTCTGAACTTAATAAATCTTGTTGTTTCTTTTGCATGGTTGTTTTAAAAATGAAATTGGAGATCTTAGCATTCGAATCCGAATGTATATTAATCAGTTGTTCCGAAACGGGAGTAACTTCGGTTAAATCAATTTTCTCCAAATCATTTTCAATTTTTGCGGGAGTTAGTCTGTTGATACTTTGAAAAAGCCGGAACAGTGTTTCAACGTCACCTAAAGGAGGTCTGTTTGAGCCTTTGTCCAATTTATCATAAATGAAAGTTGCTAATTGATAATGATTTCTGAATGGTTTGTTTGCTGATGTAATCCTTAACTCAGATATTCTTTGAAGCCTTTGAAGAGATACTTCGCCGGCAATAACCAGGCCGTTAATTTCATCGAGCGATTCATACTCGTCACGTGAAACCTCGCCTTTTTTTTGCTTATAGACCAAATCATGTTCCACTTCTGCCCAAGCATGCATCAGTAGAGAAGCTACTTGTATCTCAATAATAGTTGCTGGGATACTAGAAGTGAAATCAAGTTTTTTTAAATAAACCCGATAATGCGTCGCACAGTAACCAGGGAATCTTTGCGTATAAACTTGATCATTCTTAGCGCGATTATCTTTGCTTTTAGAAGGGAACTCTTTAATACTATGTATATCAAAGAGATTTCTAATAATTGCGTCAATTTTATCGATATCATTAGGGAAATACAACGCTATTCTAATGCCTATCAAATCAACTATATCCTGAAAAATATCGGAGTCTTTTTTGTACTGCTTTCGTTCATTCCGACTAAGTATTTTATCATAAAGTCGATTAGGATCTTTAACTCTTGACGAAGTAATGGCTAATACTCCAGATTCCATCAAGCTACTTTCGACCAATTGCGCAGCTTTATATTTCATACCTTCATAGATAATGCTATCCTTTTTAAATTGCGAAACGAAATCATCTATTAAATTCATAATTGCGAATCTCTTTTCGGAATAGATTTTGCATGCATCGTTACTTGTTTTCAAATTATACACTGCTTTTCTCTGCAAACCAACCAAGTAAATCGTATGATGACTATCTCAACTTTATTTCAGCTTAGTTACGTTTCAACAATACATTTTTGACACCAAATAGAATCGGTTGGCAACAGAGCTCGCTAAGCAAATGTGCGTCTTGTTTAAACGTATTTTTCACATCTTAAAATCGCGTGTGTAAAAAGCGACCACGAGATTAAATAATACCGTGGTCGCTTTTAGAAATTAGTTACTTAAATCGTTTATCAAATCAGACCGGCATCCTTGAGCATTTGAGTTGCCACATCACGCGCATTGGCCCCCTCGTCAACTAACAGATTATACTTTTGCATATCCTCGTCCGACCATTTTTCGCTCAATTCTAACAAAGCAGCAACGACTTCGGGATGCGCATCGGCATACTCTATTTTCAAAATTGGTGTAACGTAGTATGGAGGGAAGAAGTTTTTATTGTCTTCTAGATTGACTAATCCGAACTTGGCAATTCGGCCGTCAGTGCTGTATGAAACGTTAACGTCAATTTTACCATCGTTTAGGGCGGCATACGTTAATCCCTGATCCATAGAGACTTCTTCCTTAAATTCAAGTCCCGGGTAAGCTTCTTTGAGTCCGGGCAGACCGTCCGCTCGATTCTGGAACTCTTTGTCGCAGCCCAAAATAAAATCAGGTGCAACGGCGATCAGGTCGTCTATGGTCTTCAGGTTGTATTTTTCTGCGGTATCGGTACGAACTGATAATACATAAGTATTGTTCCAACCAAGTGGATCCATCCAAGTGATGCCATCTTTCGTTTCAGACATATTTTTTACGTAGTCATATGTTTCCTGAACACCTATAATCTCAGTCTGATCAAAAATTGCGCCGTATGCTGAACCGGTGAATTCTGCATACATCGTAATTTTATCATTCTTTAGCGCGGTATAGCAAATCATGGTTCCAGCAAGTTCGTTAACTTCAGTTGCAAAGCCTTTGCTCTCGAGGTAAACGGACAATAGTTGCCCTGTGATTCGCTGCTCTGTATAATCCTTATGCGCGATCGTTATGACTTCGGTTTTCTTTGTGCAGCCTCCTAGGCAGAACGCTGCAACCAATAAAACAAGTAATACAATAGATATAATTTTTTTCATACAATCCCTCTCTCTCTAAAAGTCTTTTCATCTTACGTTCTGGGTTGTTCTTATGGTAATCGACTTAAATTGTTTCCTCCTTAACGATACCTTTTGATGTTAATTTCATTTCCAGCATGCCGAGTATGAAGTCGGCTAGCAATGCGAGAAGTGCAGATGAAATCGCACCTGTAAAAATCATTTCATAATTCATCATGCTCAAACCCTGATAGATTAGCTGACCAAGGCCGCCCGCTCCAATCATTGCAGCAATAGTTGTGATACCGATTCCTGTTACCGTGGCGATGCGAATCCCACCCATGATCACTGAAATCGCCATAGGTACTTCAACCTTAAACATGATTTGAGTTTTGGACATTCCCATCCCTCTCGCGGCTTCAATGATTGCTGGATCAACGTTGTTTATACCGATAAATGTATTTTTAATAATCGGTAGGAGCGCATATAAAAACAACGCGAAGATAGCGGGGGGTGAACCAATGCCGAAGAGTGGCATCGCGAAAGCAAAAAGCGCCAGAGATGGTATTGTCTGAATAATATTAGCAATATTGACAACAACCTTTGAGAGCTTTTTGTGATTTACGATTAAAAACCCTATCGGAATCCCAACCGCACAGGCGAGTAAAACACCAATGCCTGCTAAACTGATGTGTTGACCGGTTAGTTTTAATATCAAATCATAATTATCTTTTACGTAGTTAATTAAATCCATCAATATTCCTCCTTATCTGGAACAATATCAGTCAACACATTTATAATGCTTGTGTTCGTTATAATTCCAATGATGTTGCCCGCGACATCCATCACGGGGCTATACTGTATTCCGTTTTCTTTTCGGATGTTCAGCACTTCAACAAGGCTCATATCCTGGGGAATCTTGATGACATCTACTTTCATGATATCTCGAACTTTTGTGGCGGGATTTGATACACCTTTGAGTCGATTGATTCCTAAAATACCCAACATCTTGCTTGATTTACTTGATGCATTCTCAACCACAATCAGAATATTCGTGTCGTGCTCTTTCATTAGCTCTATGGCGTGCAATATCGGCCTATCGGCCCCGATTTTTATAATTTTCTTGTTCATGACTTCTTTTGCTTTCAACATATCCGGTGTTTTCCAGAGTCTGTCCGTGCCAACAAAAGCCTCAACATAATCGTTAACAGGGTGCTTCAAAATATTTTCCGGCGTATCATATTGCAGAATGTTACCGTCGGCCATTACTGCGATTCTATCTCCCAGTTTTAACGCTTCATCGATATCATGCGTTACAAATACAATAGTTTTGTGCAGTTCCACCTGGAGCTTTAATAGCTCATTTTGAAGCTGCTCACGGGTAATAGGGTCCAGTGCGCTAAAGGGTTCATCCATCAATATGATATCAGGGTTGTTGGCCAAGGCTCTGGCTACGCCGATGCGTTGTTGCTGACCACCGCTTAATTCTCTTGGATATCGACTTGCATAGATATCGTACGGCAGCTCAATTAAATCCAGTAACTCGTGCACTCTTGCCTTGACTTCGCCTTTGTCTTTTTTACATAGTAACGGCACGGTTGCTATGTTTTTCTCAATTGTTTGGTGCGGTAACAACCCGATATTTTGAATAACATACCCGATGTTTCGTCTTAGTTCGTTTTTATTTAAGGATTTTATGTTCTTGCCGTCTATGAAAATATCACCGCTTGTCGGCTCTATGAGCCTGTTAATCATTTTCATTGTTGTCGTTTTACCGCAGCCACTCTCGCCGACTAAAACCACAAGTTCACCGTCGTTGATTTCCAAATTGAGGTCATCAACAACCTTGGTTTGCTGGTTGTATGATTTTGATACACCTTTTAAACTGATCAAATTAAGTTTTCCTCCTTTGTTTCACAATTGAAATTAACGCTTTAGAAATTGAATTCTTTCGCTCCAATCGCTTGAAATTAATATTAAATAGTTGTTATAGGTATTTTGTATGATCAGAATTATTAAATATTGGTCAAACAAAAATGCTACACGATATTTGTAGCACTTCGTCAAATATTTATTAAAAGTGAAGTATATGCTTAAATACTAAAGAATACTCTGCAAATCACTATAAATAACAAAATCATACTTCCGCGCTATCTTTGTGCCTGTCTAAGTGTAATTCCATTAAAATCCGAGATCGCAGCAAGAAGAATCGTTGAAAGCATGGAAAGAAACGTTGATCTTCATACACTGTGTTAGACAGTAAATATCGGTTTACAATTCATTATACAACAAAGAACAGAAAATGTAAATAAATAACATTACATTACAGTTCAATAACCGAACATGAAAGTATTTTAGCCTGAGAAGCAATGACATCGAGAGCATTATCGCTACGATGTTAGCTCCCGTTGATAGTATTATTATTCGCTGCTGCACACCCTTTGTTGAAAAGGTTGAGTGTGATCTTCCCCGTATTATGGTTCAGAACAAATATTGTAATCAATGGTTTTGAGGTGACCCCTAAATCATAGGCTAGGCTGAATGAGAAAAAACTGATGTTCAAACGGCTTCTGAGCCCGTTTTTGGCAAATTTAGCCGGTGTCAGATATCTTTGTGCGCTGTGCTGACGGAACTCTTTGTAGTCCCTTTGCCAGCGCTCTATTTTGCCACTGGCATCCTCCAGAGACATAAACCAGTTCGTGTTTAGGCATTCATCTCAAACACGTCCGAAAAACAGTACATAGATTGAGGTTCGCAACAATTGTCAAAGCTGCTAATGAGCGGCTTTTTCTTTTTTTGAGCGCTTGTAAATATCTATACATGACTGATAAAATAATATATTTTCCAAAACTGGCAAAATCTTTGCCGGATTTGCAAAGTCAAAACGTTTTATTAAAGTAGGGGGAGAAGAAGGAAAAATGAATCACGCCCCTATAAGACAAACCAGGAGGAACCAAGATTGAAGACCGAGTACGAAAAAGCAGTAGCCTGCGAGATGTTCGACGCCTACTGCAAACAGATCCTGCGCAATGCACTAGCAGACTATTTACGAAAGAAGAATTTTCTCAACGAACACGAAATTCCAACAGCGGATATGGATTTATATATCGACACCGGGAACGAAATTCCGGAGCGATCATGGGAAAGCGTATTAAACATCGAATTCGAAGGACAGTCTTACCCACTAGAGAACGAATCGCTGCACAAAGCCTTGAGCACATTGTCGGAGCGATACATAGGCGTTTTACTGCTGAAATACTGGCACCGGATGAACGATTCAGAGATCGCTTCTCATTTTGGAATCGCAGAACGAACCGTGCGGTATTGGCGGAAAAGTGCGATTGAAGAAATAAAAAGTTGGTATCTGGTGAACCATGTTAAACTCGACTACCCCTCATCTCAGGATTGAAAGGAGCCGCCTGTTGGCGCAGTGAAACAATGCACGCATGAAAATAGCGTACGAAACGATTTGTAACGCAGTTAAAGGTAATCCAGAAGCGATGGAAGAAATTCTCGCAGCGTATCAGCCATATATCAGTACCATTGCCGCAATAAGACCGCCAGATGCGAACGGAAGCAGAAGGTCGCGACTGGATCATGACGCGGCACAGGTATTACGGAAAAAACTAATTGAAGAGATTCCCAAATGGAAGGAGATTTGCAAGTGATCCTATTACCGGACCTTTTCGAGTTTGCATATGTACCCAACTGGTTCGACCATCTCGGCACATTGGCTGAGATGGCCATGCCGGAGTCATGGCGATTCACACATCCAGTATTCCCGCTTAAGAACACAGAAACACCGATACTCGAACGATACATCAAGTATGTGTTCCGAAAGCAGGTCATAGACTTTAACAACTTCCCATATGAATCGGACGCCGAATGTAGAGACAGAACCTTCTATATCCGGAACGAAAAGGCCTGTTTCAACACGGGTCTATTCACAAAGAACTACAAGAGCATCTATGGATGCTTTTCACGCAATAAACGCATAGATGCGCTGCAAGACTGGTATTTCCGAGGGTTCTTTGACGATGCTTCATCCGACTTGAAGTATGTGCAGCCATTGCCGGATAAACCGGGATTTCCGCTTCCGATCATGGGCATGACGTACTTTCCACTGTGGGACATTCGTGTCAATGTGAACCACATTCTGTGCGATCCCGAGAACTTTGCACGTCTTCCTTTGGAAGTACAGCGCGCAAAAAATCTTTCACTCTTGCTTGAAACAGCCGTCGAATTGGCGCGTCGCAAAGCGTCGTTTGAACCCGGCATCGTGGTGCCGCAGGGGTATCAGGGGCAGGTGCAATTCTTGCTTCCGATGTGTTTGCTGGATACGGAGCACGCCGATATTGCCATGACGCTGGCACCCATGGAAGGCTATTATCTTGGTCATACCTGCTTGACGCTAGAGATGGCGTATATGAATGCGCGGCTGATCGGCAGGCCTGTCGTACCCTGGCTCACGGAGCTCGTGAACTGATGTTCACCCCAGTTGGCAAACGACATGGAGACAGATGGGGAGAATTCGCATTTCAACCTTGAAGTTATTCATGCGCATATGGCCGGTGCGGGTATTATGATTCATATTTAGATGTTGGAACAAGGTGCTCGGTAATACGTTTCTGCGGAAACAACCGTACGAAAAATATGCGTTGTGAAACGGTGCATGGAGGAAACTGCCGAATGGAAGAATGGAACCAAGTTCGAATCATATGCCCGCAATGCGGGAAGCGCAATCTTGGCTATAAGAACGCGAAAGGAGATTGCAAGCTGTGCTGCCCTTATTGTAAGAGCGTGATGTTCAGTAAACGCAAAACTCCAACAAAACGCGTTATTCTGATTACATCACCCAGTCAACGGGAACCCTAACGCACATTCGATAACGACGGTTTTGGTCGGGCTGAAACAGCGCACCGCGTAAACCCAAGATCAGGTCATTCGAATCCAAGTACGTCATGCTGAAATGATCTGCCCCCGTTTTATGGTTCAGAAGCAATGTTAGTAAATATATTGTTCTAAGCAGCGATTGGGATCAAG
>PGZV01000006.1 GCA_002841495.1 Firmicutes bacterium HGW-Firmicutes-2
CACAGCCGGCAAACAGTGCTGTTACCATTGCAAGTACCATTATTATTGTTAACAATCTTTTCATTTTTGGTTCCTCCCTATTACTGTATAATGGTTGCGTTTTCCAGAAAGCTTGAAAAGCTTTTCACAAAGTAATTTTAGTATAATATGCACATAATGTCAAGTGTTTTTTAGTTGTCTTTGTGCGACTTATTTTTTTCTTTGCTTTTCTTTAACTCAAAAGCTTAATTTTACTTATGTTCTGTCATTTTATAAAGATTGATTTATGAAAATTTTCATAAATCAATTCCTGCTTTATTAAGAACAATCATGAGGAAAGTAGTTTTTCCTAATAAAAAACCGACCAACTAAACGTTAGATTTTTAGGTCTAACATATAGGGTCAGTTCAAAGTAGGGACTTATATTCTATGTGTCCTTCATATTCTATCTAAACATATCACTAGTTACCACACTGTTGCGTCCTTGGTTCTTAGCTTGATAACAAGCCGCATCTGCTGCTACCAAAAGGTCTTCGATACTTCCTATATCTTCAGTATAAGTGGCAACACCAACACTAATGGTAAAATGAACCTTTTTTTCTTCTTGCTGATAGATATTCGTTTCAAAAAAACGCCTAAGCTTTTCCGCTAACAGGTTAGCGGATTGTAAGCTGGTATTTGGCGCTAATACGCAAAACTCCTCACCACCTAGTCGTGCCACTACATCCATATTTCTGACTTGAGATTTAAGTGTCATCCCTATATAGAGAAGGACTTCGTCGCCAATACGATGACCAAAACTATCATTAATGCTTTTAAAAAAATCAATATCAATGTATAACAAGGATAAAGGAAGCCCTGTACGAAGTACTGCCTCAACCTCTATTTCACCACGTTCGAGAAAATAGCGACGATTCCAAAGTCCTGTCAAAGAATCTGTTGTCGCTAACCATTTCAAATCTTCTTCTGCCCTAAACTTCTCGGTTATATCCCTATACCGCCATAGTTGCCCTTTCAAATCGCCATTATTAAACACCGGACAGGTATATTGTTCAAGTACCATTTTGCCGTTTATATGTAATACCTCAAATGTTTCCTCACGTCTAAAAAGTTGTTCATAATTGTACGGTTGATCCACTTGTATTTTTAGTAAATGATCCTTAAATTTCGAATATTTTTCATTGGTGTGAATGATATTTCCTTCCAAATCCAGAACAAGAATCCCATCACTTGTCGCATCTAAGATTAACCTTAACTCATCATTCTTCTTGCGAAGTGAAGTCTCTGCCATTTCCTCTATTTTTCCGGCGATATTAGCAAGTTCATTATTGGAATAGATGTACGGATGTTCTGTCCGTATTTTGTGGCCACTTGTAATATCTGAAATATGGTCTCGAAGTGCCGTAATGGGCTTGACAAAACGTCTCTCATAAACTTTCACTTGCCCTAATCCAAGTACAATAGCCAGTAGTACTAAAGCCAACATAATATAGGAAACAGTCCTGACTATAGGTCCTAACACTTCTGAAGCATCTATGGCTGAAACAATAATCCAATCCGCCTCTTCTAATCTATGATAAAAAGCCAATCTATCCTTTCCGTCAATTTTGTATCGGATAAATCCGGAATCTTCAGAAAATTTTTCAGACAGGCCTGGCACAATTGTATCTACGGATTGGTGCAGATAATTGCTATTGTTATGAACAAAAACAACGCGATTCTCATCCAGTACATAGTTCATTTGTGAGTCATAGTAAGACACTTCCGTCATGATGGATTTTATATACTCTAGGCTGCAATCAACCGCCATGACGCCTTTAAGGTCACCTTGCTCATCAAACATGGCCAAAGAGACTGAAACCAACCATTCATATGTTAAGGCATCTTGATAAGGGAGACCTACGGACAAACGAGGATAACGCTCTACCGCCGATGCGTACCATGGTCTAAGACGAGCATCAAAACCAACCGGTGTTTCATATCCTTCAATGAGCAGCGTACCGTCTTCATACCCAGCAAAGGAATACTTGATATTAGGATTGGCTTGTGTGGTAGCACTGAAAAGCTGAAGTAATTTCTCTTCAGCTTCAGC
The DNA here is from genome assembly GCA_002841495.1 of Firmicutes bacterium HGW-Firmicutes-2. Classification (GTDB taxonomy): domain Bacteria; phylum Bacillota; class Clostridia; order Lachnospirales; family Vallitaleaceae; genus Petrocella. Next base: position 2,072 of record PGZV01000006.1, read on the forward strand.
ATATCCTTGTTCATAATCCATGGCTCCGGGGAAAGCAGCATTTGTTTTTGTCGACATGACTAAGCTTTCTAATACGCCATTTGTATAAGTGCTAATATGTAAATTAGCCATTTCCAGCTTTTTTTGAGCATTATCCATACTTAACAAATAAATGCCTACTGAGGCAAGAAGAATAAAAACAAAAGCTATAATCAAAGCACTTGAAAAGCCTATAAAAAAGAATTCTTGTTTGATTGTCTGTTTGTATTTTTTTATCATGCATAAACCTCTTTTCGAATTCTTCCCTAATATTTACGACACAATTCAATCCCACCTGATTATAACTTCCAAATCCTTAATATTACTTTTTATATCATACCATTTTACCATTAAACTTTCTATAACAACATGCTAAGTTGCCTATTGCAAATTGTTAAATCTTTGTGTATAAAGCAAGTATATCTTTCCTAATATAAGAAAAAGCCTATAAACATAAAAATATGTTTTATAGGCTTTTTGCTAATCATTCAATAAATCTGCAATCTTTTCTCGGTCTTCTACTTTACCAATTACCGGATCCTGCATTGCTTGATTCTTATGCTCAAATAAACTATTTTCTAATTTTAAACGTATAATCTTTCTTAATGTTTCATTTATTTTCATTTCTGCTTCTTTGGATGTTTGAGCCTTTTTCAAAAGATGCTCATAGGCCGCGTCTACATTTTCAGGCATAAGAAATAGATTTAATCCGGCATCAAGACCCTGATCCATCATCGTTTTTGTATCATAATAATCCACAATGCTCTTCATGTTCAAGGCATCCGATATAACCAGACCTTCAAAACCCAGTTCATCTATTAATATTTCTTGAATCATAGTTTCAGATAGAGATGCAGGGGTTAAGTCTCCAGTTACCTGAGGCACCTGTAGATGACCCACCATAATAACATCAACCCCACCACGAATCGCCTCAACAAAGGGTACAAGTTCAACATTCTTCAGCCGGCTTAAGTCGTGATTCAACGTAGCTGTACCTAAATGGCTATCCTCTTTTGTATCTCCGTGTCCTGGATAATGTTTGATAACCGGGATAATATTATGGTGCTGATAGGCCTTTATAGCCTCCATCACTTTTTCACCAACAACTTTTGGATCATCTGAGAAAGCTCTGTGTCCTATTATTGGATTGTTCGGATTTGTATGAACATCACTAACCGGTGCAAAATTCATGTTAAATCCCAATGTACGTGTTTCTCTAGCAATAATCTCGTTGGCGATATAAACTGCATTTGAAGTTGTGGCATGACCCAGCACCCATGCACTGGGTATTTTTGTGCCACCGATACTGGCTTCACCGGTAATCCTTGACACCAATCCACCCTCTTCATCTAAGCCTATGAAAGCTGGGACTGTCATTTCACTTTGAATCTTATTAATTATTTTCTGGGTCTGATTGGCACTTGTCATATTGTGCTTAAAAAATATAATACCGCCGTAGGACAAACCTGTACGCTCATAATCTTCTACGGTTACATAAAACATCTGAGCTACTTTTGCTTCTAAAGAAAGATTCGACAAGATCTCATCTATGGACGCTTCTAATTGGATAGCTTCTGTTAATGTTTCAGAGACTACCTCTTCTTTCGACAAATCTTCTCGTTCATCCTCTAAGTTAAGCTCTGAATCTATAGCCGGAACAGCTGATTCTTTTAGGTTCTCTTCTATATTCTGATCCAGTTGATTTAATTTTTCATTTCCAATCTGACAACCACTCAGTAATAGAAGCAGCATCAATATCCAGACCCGTTTCATCATTCAACCACCTTCAAAGTATCGCTATCCCAATTCCTACATCATAACATATAAGCATCAATAGTATCGTAGTCAATGGGTTCGTTGTCTATATACGTTTTCAATGCTTGTAAATAGGCTTTAACAGTATCCAAACATGTAAAGCTTGGTACACTAAGATGTTCTGCTAAGTTTCTTAGTTTATAACCATCTCGCGTTACGTCCTTACCCTTTGTGGGTACATTAATCACCATCGCGATTTCATCTTTTTTAAACATGACCTGTATATCGGACAAGTCTGATATATTCACAGGCTCATTCGCTATGCCACTTTCTGATAAAAACTGGCTTGTACTTTTGGAAGCCATTATACCGAAACCAAGCGCCTCTAATTCTTTAACAAAAGGCAAAACCTCATTTTTAGATACATTCGATACAGAGACCAAAACCTTCCCAGCTGTCTTAAATTTGAAACCTGCACCTTGAAAGGCCTTCAGTAGTGCTTTTTCATAATTACTATCCACACCCAATACTTCACCTGTCGATTTCATCTCAGGTGTCAGCGCTGCGTCAACCCCTGCCAGTTTGACAAAACTAAATACCGGCGCTTTAACAGCTATGAGATTGCTGGTCTTATATAACCCAGTCCCATATTCTAAACCAGTTAATTTGTCACCTAAGATGACTTGCATAGCGATTTTAACCATAGGAATCTTAGTGATTTTGCTTATGATTGGTACTGTTCTTGATGCTCTAGGATTCACTTCAATGATATATACTTTTTCATCCCTGATAACAAATTGAATGTTCATCAAGCCCACGACCTGAAGGGCCATGGCTATCTTATAAGTATAATCGACAATAATTTCCATCATGGCATCCGATATATTTTGAGGTGGATAGACACAGAAACTATCGCCGGAATGAACGCCTGTACGCTCAATATGCTCCATAACACCTGGTATAAGTATATTCTCTCTATCGGCAATAGCGTCCACTTCAACTTCCATGCCATCAATATACTCATCAATGAGAATCGGTTGATCTTCCGATAATGAAGCTGCTTCTTTTACATAGCTCATTAATTCAATGTCGTTATGGACAATCATCATAGCACGACCGCCAATCACATAGGAAGGTCGAACCAAAACCGGATATCCAATACCTCTAGCTGTGGTAATGGCTTCATCTATATTGGTTACAGCCTTACCCATCGGTTGAGGTATGTTCAGTTCTCTAAGTAAACGTTCAAAGCGTTTTCGATCTTCTGCCACATCAATGGAATCCACTGAGGTACCAAGTACTTGAACACCACGACTTACCAACTTAGGTGCCAAATTAATGGCTGTTTGACCACCATATTGTACGATGACCCCTTTTGGCATTTCTTTTCGTATCACATTCATAACGTCTTCAATAAATAGAGGTTCAAAATACAATTTGTCGGCTATATCAAAGTCTGTACTCACTGTTTCAGGGTTATTGTTGATAATAATAGACTCATAACCCAGTTCTTGTATGGCCCAAACTGCATGGACAGAGCAATAGTCAAATTCAATCCCTTGCCCTATACGTATAGGTCCGGAACCGATGACAATGATTTTTTCTTTTTTACTGATGATGTTTTCTTCTTCATCCTCATAAGTCGAATAATAATAAGGTGTTGAGGATTCAAACTCAGCAGCACAAGTATCCACCATCTTGTAAACCGGATACATACCATGGGCACGACGTATAGCATCAATAATTCTATAATCTTTACCGGACAATGCCTGGATCTCTATGTCCGTAAAACCCATCTTCTCTGCTTTAGCAAGTAGCTCTCCCGTAATCGGTTCACTGGATAAGCGTTTTTCTATTTTAATGATGTTATAGATTTTCTCCAAAAACCAATTGTCGATACATGTAATCTCATTGATTTTATCAACGGAAACACCTTTTCTTAAGGCTTCTGCAACCACAAAGATGCGTTGGTCATCTACCATATCCAACATCTTAATAATGACTTCTTTGGACAACTTCAGTAAAGATTCTTTCCTAAGACCGGTTTCCTTGCCTTCTAAGGATATGATGGCTTTGAGTAGAGAACTCTCAAAAGTACGATCAATGGCCATGACTTCGCCTGTCGCTTTCATTTGCGTACCAAGCGTTCGATCTGCATAATCAAACTTGTCAAAAGGCCACTTAGGAATCTTAGTTACAATATAATCCAGAGCAGGTTCAAAAGAAGCTTTGGTCTTTTTCGTAACCGCATTGGAGATCTCATGAAGATGTAAACCGATGGCTATTTTGGCCGCTATTTTTGCGATGGGGTAACCGGCCGCTTTTGATGCCAGTGCTGATGAACGGCTCACTCTTGGGTTAACCTCAATGACGATATAGGATTTGGATTTGGGATCTAGGGCCAACTGGACATTACAGCCACCTTCAATTTTTAAGGCTTTAATAATCTTAAGTGAAGCCGTACGAAGCATGTGGTATTCTTCATCAGATAATGTTTGAGAGGGCGCTACTACAATGCTGTCGCCTGTATGGATACCAACAGGATCAAAATTCTCCATATTACAAATAATAATAGCGGTATCATTTTGGTCTCTCATGACTTCGTATTCGATTTCTTTCCAACCAGCAACAGATTGTTCAAGTAATACTTGACTGATACGACTGTGCATAAGCCCAGTATGTAAAAATTCTTTAAGTTCATTCATATTCTTGGCTATGCCGCCACCTAAGCCACCCATTGTAAAAGCCGGCCTTATGATGATTGGAAAACCTATTGAATCAGCTACCGCTAGACCTTGCTCTATGGATGTAACAATCTCACTTTTTGGTACCGGCTCACCGATATCATTCATAAGCTGTCTAAAGCTTTCTCGGTCCTCAGCTTGGTTAATTGCTTTTAAGGATGTTCCAAGGAGCCTTACATTATACTTTTCCAGCACACCCGCTTCATCCAGTTCTACCGCCATATTCAGGCCGGTCTGTCCACCTAAAGTGGCCAGTAATCCATCCGGTCGTTCTTTATCAATAATCCAAGTCAATGCCTCTAATGTTAGAGGTTGTATATAAACATGATCTGCAATGTTGTCATCTGTCATGATTGTGGCTGGATTGGAATTAACCAGAACCACTTCTATGCCTTCTTCTTTTAATGATTTACATGCTTGTGTACCGGCATAATCAAATTCCGCTGCTTGTCCAATAATAATCGGTCCTGATCCGATGACCATCACCTTATGAATGCTTGTATCTCTAGGCATGTGTCATCACCGCCTTTTCATAACCGCTGACCCATTTTTCAAAAATATAATGAGCATCTTCCGGGCCGGGTCCTTCTTCAGGATGAAACTGTACGGATAATACCTTATACTGACCACAGCTTAAACCTTCATTGGTTTCATCGTTTACATTATAATGGGTTACTTTAATATGCTCTGTGAATGTCTTCTCATCCACAGCGTAGCCATGATTCTGAGAGGACATGAATACTTTACCGGTCTCTGTGTCGATAACCGGATGGTTGGCACCTCTATGTCCAAATTTTAGCTTATAAGTATCCGCACCAAGTGCCAAAGCTAAGATCTGATGTCCAAGACAAATACCCCACATTGGCTTTTGACCAAGTAATTGCTTGGCTAATTCAATAGCTGACTTGGCATCTTTTGGATCGCCGGGGCCGTTAGAAAAGAATACTACCTCTGGGTCATAGTTTAATACTTCATCCACCGTTACGTCATGTGGAAATACGGTAATATCGCAATTTAGGTTTTGTAGTTGATGGATAATACCCTTCTTAATGCCCAGATCAATAAGTGCTATTTTCATGCCGTCTCCCGGATAATTTTTGATTGTATCACAGGACACCTGAGCTACTATGTCTTTTGGGAAATGATAATGCTTAAGTTGGCTAATCAGATCAGGGGTTATTTCCTCTGTCGTAATGATGCAGTTCATGGTTCCGTTGTTGCGAATAATTTTAGTTAGCTTTCTTGTGTCAATGCCTGCAATGCCCGGTATATTGTTGGCTTTTAAATAATCATCCAGCGATCTTTTGCTTTGCCAATGATTAGGCACCTGTGCGTATTCTTTTACTACAAATCCGGATACTTGAATCTTATCCGATTCATAGTCCACATCGTTAATACCATAATTGCCAATTAAGGGATAAGTCATGGTTACAATCTGTCCACCATAAGATGGGTCTGTTAATATTTCTTGATATCCGGTCATACTTGTATTAAAAACGATTTCGCCGAATAAGGTGGTGTTTGCACCAAAGCTCTCACCTTCGAAAATCGTACCGTCTTCTAGATATAATCTACCTTTCATAAGTTCCTCCTTGCCATTATTGAATTAAGAATCATTGTGAACTTAGTACATCTTCTAATATATGAATCATTTCGTCGATTTCTGTCTGCTTGATTGTAAGAGGGGGTACAAACCTGATAATATGCGTACCTGAATTGATAAGCATAAGCCCCTTCTTTAGTGCTATGGCAATGACATCCCCAACAGGATGGTCCATCTCGATTGCCATCATCAGCCCCATACCTCGAACATCTATGATGGAGGCATGGCGCCTTTTGAGTTCTATTAGACCGGTCTCTAAATAGGCGCCCATAGCTTTAACATGCTCCAGTAGGCCTTCATGAACGAGGGCATCCAGTACAACACCTGCTGCCGTAGTGGATAATGGGTTCCCACCAAATGTAGAAGCATGGGTTCCCGGTTCAAAGCCTTTGGATGTTTTCTCATTGGCTATGATGGCTCCAATCACATAACCGGCACCTAAGCCCTTTGCTAAGGTTACAATATCCGGCTTGACACCATATTGTTCATAGGCAAAAACAGTTCCGGTACGTCCGATACCACATTGGACTTCATCAAAAATTAAGACGATATCCAAAGCATCGCATATAAGACGTGCTTTTTCAAGAAAGGATTTTTCTGCAGGTCGTATACCACCTTCACCTTGTATGGGTTCAATCATTAAGATTGCTGTTTTCTTAGTTAGTATTTCACTTAGGGCTTCAATGTCATTAAAAGCTGTGTAAGTTACACCTTGAAACAATGGTGCAAAACCCTCATGATATTTGGTTTGCCCTGTTATGGAAACTGTCGCAATAGTTCTGCCATGAAATGAATTTTTCATGGTTATGATCTCTGTCTTATTCTCATTCACAAATTTATTGATATATCTTTTACCCAGTTTAAGAGCTGCTTCATTGGCCTCAGCACCACTGTTACAAAAAAATACTTTACTCAAACCACTAAGTTCGACCAACTTCTGCGCAGCAAGAATACTGGGTTCATTGTAATACAGATTGGAACAATGGGTAATCTTATCAATTTGGTTTTTCATTGCTTTTTTTAATGGTTCGTAACTGTACCCTAAAGCATTGGTCGCAATGCCGGCTACAAAATCCAAATACTTATTACCTTCTTTGTCAAATATATAGTTGCCTTCGCCACGTTCTATAAGAATTGGAAGGGGCTTATAATTCTGTAAAAAAACCTCTTGACCTTTTTCAATCCATGTATCCTTCATACCGTTACCTCCTAGTCAAAATACTTACAAAACATAGTTCCGACACCTTGCTTAGTGAAAATCTCAAGGAGCATACTATGGAGAACACGCCCATCTAAAATATGGACACTTCGAACACCATGGTTCAACCCTTCAACGCAGCATTCTACTTTAGGTATCATACCGCCTGATATAACGCCTTCTTTAATCAGCGTATCCACTTCATCCATAGCAATTCTTGATATCAATGATGATGTGTCATCTACATCTCTTAATACACCTTCTACATCTGTTAAGAAAATTAATTTCTCTGCTTCTAGAGCGCCTGCAATAGCTGATGCTGCATAATCCGCATTAATATTGTAAGTGTTACCTGCTTCATCCGTCCCAATAGGTGCAATCACCGGTATGAAATCATTTTCCAGTAATGAATCAATAAGCTTAGTATTTACCTTAGTAATCTCTCCTACAAAACCAATGTCTTCACCATCTACCAGTTTTTTCTTAACCTTTAAGGTTTTCCCATCTTTTCCCGTAATCCCTACAGCGTTGATGTCATGATTCTGAATCAGCTGAACAATGCTTTTATTAACTTTTCCGGCCAATACCATCTCTACCACATCGACCGTCGCAGCATCGGTTACTCTAAGACCATTTTGGAATCTGGATTCTATACCGATGGCTGTGAGCATGTCACTAATTTCTTTTCCACCACCATGGACAATCACCGGTTGAAAACCAACCAATTTCATAAGTACGATGTCCTCTATAACCGATGCCTTTATGGCATCATCCACCATTGCAGAACCCCCATACTTGATAACAACCTTTTTACCGTTGAACTCCTTTATATAAGGTAGGGCTTCTATAAGCACCTTTGCTTTGTTTATATATTTTTCCATGATTCACGTTTATGATGACGGCGTAAGCCATCTCTCATAATCTCCTCTCTTAATTATAGCGCCACAACAATCAGGTTCTATATTCTCCATTGATTTTTACATATTCATAGCTTAAGTCACATCCCCATGCTGTTCCTTTGGATGTACCTTCCTCTAAAAAAGCATTCACTGTGACTTCTTTTTCTTTTATAATGTCAAAGGCACGATCCTCATCAAATTTTTGAGGAACACCATTCACCATCAAATCAATGGTTCCGGCAGAACTCTCATAGTTTAAGGTCACTTTCTTGGCATCAAACTTAACCCCTGAGTAACCCATAGCACATAAGACCCTTCCCCAATTTGCATCATTGCCAAAAAATGCTGTCTTAACCAGGTTTGATGTGACCACAGACATAGCTAAGGCCTGGGCTTCTTTTTTACTTCTTGTTCCATATATATTTACTTCTATGAACTTGGAAGCGCCTTCACCATCTTTAACAATCAATTTTGCTAAAGTTTTATTTACATAGTCTAAAGCCTTCTTAAATGTTAAATAATCCTCATGTTCTTCAACAATCATATCATTACCTGCCATACCGTTGGCGATAACGGTACACATATCGTTGGTGGAGGTGTCACCATCTACACTGATCATGTTATAGGCATCCTCGACACTATCTTTTACGGCTTGATCTAACATATCAAAGGAGATGGCGACATCTGTTGTCACATAGCTCAGCATTGTTGCCATATTGGGATGAATCATACCAGATCCTTTTGCCATACCACCAATTGTAACGGTCTTGCCACTGATTTCAATCTCAACAGCTACTTCCTTAGTAAAAGTATCTGTAGTACATATAGCCTCAGCCGCTAATAGACCGGCTTCATAACTAGGCTTTACATGGCCTATATTGTCTTCAATCCCTTTAACAATTTTTTCAATTGGTAATTCTACACCAATAACGCCTGTGGATCCTACTATCACGTTGCTTTTTTCTATGCCTAAGCACTCAGCTACGGTTGTTGCCATTCTTTCATTGTCAATATCACCCTGATCACCTGTACAGGCATTGGCATTGCCACTGTTCACAACAATAGCTTTAACAGGATATTTGTGTTTATAGATTTCCATATTCCATATGACCGGTGCCGCTTTTACTACATTGGTTGTGAAGGTTCCTGAATATAGGGCCGGTACCTCTGACACAATCAGAGCAAGATCATTTCTTTTTCGTTTAATACCAACATGTGCCCCGTATGCACTGTAGCCTTTGGCTGCTGTAATACCACCTTGTATTGTTTTCATTTTTGACTCCTTCTCTTACTTATGCTCATTGCTCTTCTATCTCCGAGCAACTGATTCTTATTAATCTATTTTTATACTTATTTAGTTTATAATTATACATTTTAATTTATAATAATGCAAGATGTTTTTGTTTTACTTTTTATATCTGTTTCTTTCCTATTATTTCATGTATTGCCTAGGGTTTCAAGTCATACACCTAAGTTTCCTAGTTATCTAGGATATACACTATAAAAACTGTTGCATTAACTTCTATTATATAGGAGAATATAAGTGTATCCCATTTGCAATTTTGACATATTAGGTATGGAGGACAGAATGATTACTTATATAGCCACTTTCACCCAGAACTATACCATTGTGCTCATATTTAACCTAATATTTTCTATCATTATTATATCCCTTGAACGAAGGAACCCCATTTCAGCACTGGCATGGCTGTTCTTTATGACTATGTTACCTGGCATCGGTTTCTTTTTCTACCTATTGTTGTCACAAAATATTTCAAAGCGAAAGATTTTTAAGTATACCCATGAAGAATCTGCTGCTTATAACTTCGTATTGGATAAAGAACGTTCGGCTTTTGAAAAAGGGTTATTCAAGTACAAAGATCCGGATATGGATGTGTACCGTGATATCATCATTTTTCATAACAAGTTGAGCGAAGCCTCCTTTACTCAAAATAATGACATTACCATTTTCACCAATGGCCAAGAGAAATTTGATAGACTTATAGCCGAAATGAAAGAAGCTAAGTCCCATATTCATCTTCAATACTATATCGTAAAAAATGATATGCTTTCTTCTCTTATCTTTGATATATGTAGGCAAAAAGCAAACGAGGGTGTGGAAATCAGGCTATTAATCGATCATATCGGTGGACGTCATTTACCTAAGTCCACAATAAAAGATTTGAAGGAGGTAGGGTGTGAGGTATACTTCTTCTTCCCTTCAATATTCAAGTATTTCAACCTAAAAGCCAATTACCGTAATCATAGAAAGATCGCTGTTATAGACGGACGTATCGGGTATGTCGGTGGCTTTAATATTGGTATGGAATATCTCGGACTTCGAAAACGCTTTGGTAAATGGCGTGATACCCATTTAAGAATCCTAGGCGACGCCGTCAATCAACTTCAAATTCGTTTTCTTTTGGATTGGCGTAGTGCCTCAAAGAAACAATTAATTGATATCGCTCAATATATCAAATACAATGAAGACCAGCCCGGTGATGCCGGTGTTCAGATTGTGAGTAGTGGCCCCGACTCCATTAACCAACAAATCAAACAAGGTTATATTAAGATGATTAACAGTGCCAGAAAGTATATCTACATTCAAACACCATACTTTGTCCCAGATGAAAGTGTTATTGAAGCCTTGAAGATTGCTGTCGTATCCGGCATTGACTTAAGGATCATGTTTCCCAACAAACCAGATCACCCTTTTGTATACTGGGCCACTTATTCTTTTATAGGCGAACTTTTAATGTATGGTGCAAGAGCCTATATCTATGATGACGGTTTTATCCATACAAAGGCAATCATCGTGGATGATGTTATAAGTTCCGTTGGTACTTGTAATTTTGATATAAGAAGCTTTCGACTCAATTTTGAGGTGAATGCTTTCATATATGATAAGCCTACTTCCCAAACCTTAAGATCCATCTTTAACCAGGATATTCTTGTCTCCAGAGAGCTAACACTAGAGGATTACTTGCAAAGACCTTTAACTATTAAAATAAAAGAATCCATATCCAGACTGTTTTCACCAGTTTTATAAAGTAACCTAATATTATGAATTCATCGAAGTTGGTATTGCATAAATATTAATTATAATGTATAATTAGCCAAACTAAACTCAAAGCATCTGAAATTAATCAGATCCAAATATAAGGAGGTCAATCATGAACAATAAAGTTGTACTAGCATATTCAGGTGGTCTTGACACCACCGTCATTATACCTTGGCTGAAGGAGAACTATGACTGTGAGGTTATTGCAGTATGTGTTGATGTAGGACAAGGAAAAGAAATAGACGGACTCGAAGAAAGAGCTCTATCTACCGGTGCCAGCAAATTGTATATCGAAAACATCACCGATTCATTCGTCGATGATTATGTGATCCCTTGTGTGAAAGCAAATGCCGTATATGAGGGCAAATACCTATTAGGAACTTCAATGGCACGTCCCGGCATCGCAAAAGCTTTAGTGGACATTGCTCTAAAAGAAGGTGCTACAGCTATCTGTCATGGCGCTACCGGAAAAGGTAATGATCAGGTGCGTTTTGAACTTACCATAAAAGCCCTTGCACCCCATCTAGATATTATTGCACCTTGGCGCATATGGGACATTAAGTCTCGTGAAGATGCTATTGCTTATCTTGAAGAAAGAAATATTCCAGTACCCATGAAAAAGAAAGAAAGTTATAGCCGTGATCGTAATTTATGGCACTTAAGTCATGAAGGTCTTGAACTTGAAGATCCAGGCGTTGAACCGGTCTATGATAACCTGCTCCAGATGTCTGTTACCCCTGAAAAAGCACCTGATGTTGCAACCTATATTGATTTAGAGTTTGAAAAGGGTAACCCAACCAAGTTGAATGGTGTTTCTATGAAAGCTTCTGATATCATTGCTTCTCTTAATGAGATTGGTGGCGCTAATGGCATCGGTATTATTGATATTTGTGAGAACCGTGTGGTTGGCATGAAATCGCGTGGCGTATATGAAACACCTGGTGGTGCTATATTGTACTATGCTCACAACGAATTGGAGTATCTGTGTTTGGATAAGCAGACCCTTGCTTACAAAAGCCAAATCGCCATCAAATTTGCTGAGTTGGTCTATTCAGGAGAATGGTTTACACCCCTCCGCGAAGCACTTAGTGCCTTCGTAGATGATACACAAAAAACTGTTACTGGTACTGTGAAACTAAAACTCTATAAAGGCAATATTATTCCTGCCGGAGCCACCTCACCTTACTCTTTATATGACGAGGACATTGCAAGTTTTACAACCGGTGATCTTTATGATCACAAGGATGCAGAAGGTTTCATTAATCTTTTTGGTCTACCGCTTAAGGTTAGAGCTATGATGAAGGAACGTTCCGGTTTGAAATAAATTGTCCATTTACCTCTTAGATATAAAGGAGATTTACTATGAAATTATGGGGCGGAAGATTCGCAAAAAGCACCAATGTCATGGTGGATGACTTTAACTCATCCATTCGTTTCGATGAACGCTTGTACAAACACGATATTATGGGCAGCATGGCTCATGTTACCATGTTAGCCAAACAGAAGATCATCTCAGCTGAGGATATGGCTATTATCAAATCCGGTCTTGAAGCGCTTTTAGAAGACATTGAGTCCGGCCAAGTGGCTTTTGACATTCATGAAGAAGACATTCATATGAACCTTGAAAAACTATTAATAGAAAAAGTAGGACAAGTGGGTAAAAAACTACACACAGGCCGCAGTCGCAATGACCAAGTTGCTCTGGATATAAGACTCTATATGCGGGACGAACTGGTATTGGTAGATGAATTGATTGTGAACCTTCAAGAAATAATTCTTGATATAGCTGCAGAACATCTAGATACCATCATGCCAAGCTATACTCATTTACAAAAGGCGCAGCCTATAACTTTGGCTCATCATCTCATGGCTTATTTTGAAATGCTTAAACGCGATCGTAGCCGATTAGAGGATGCAAAAACAAGAATGAACCAACTGCCTCTTGGTGCCGGTGCACTTGCTACAACAACATATCCCCTAGATCGTTATTTTGTTGCAGACATGTTAGGATTTGACGGTATTTGTTTAAACAGCATGGATGCAGTAAGTGACAGAGATTTCTTGATTGAAATTCTGGCTGCCTTTTCCGTCTTAATGATGCACTTAAGCCGTTTTTGTGAGGAGATTATTCTATGGTGTTCTAATGAGTTTCAATTCATTGAGTTAGATGACGCCTATAGCACTGGGAGTAGCATTATGCCTCAAAAGAAAAATCCGGATATCGCTGAATTGGTCCGTGGCAAAACCGGTCGAGTTTATGGCTCTCTCATGAGCCTACTTACAACAATGAAAGCGCTCCCTCTTGCTTATAATAAAGATATGCAAGAAGATAAAGAAGTTACATTTGACGCTTTAGACACGGTCAAAATGTGCTTACCTATTTTCTCAGATATGCTTCGTACAGCCCGTATCAACAAAAAAAATATGTATGACGGTGCCGGTGGTGGCTTCACCAATGCAACCGATGCTGCTGACTATCTTGTAAAAAAGGGCATGGCTTTTAGAGATGCCCATGAAGTCATCGGAAAACTGGTTCTTTACTGCCTCAAACACCAAAAAACATTAGAATCATTGACACTGGATGAATACCAAAGTCTCTCTAAGGTTTTTGAAAATGATGTCTATGAAGCTATTTCTTTAGAAACCTGTGTAAATAAAAGACAGGTGATTGGAGGACCGGCCAAAGATGTCATGGAAGAAGTCATCGCTATAAATAGAAAGTACTTAAGTATGGTTAAGGGATCAAAACTATAGTTAACTTTTACATACAATATATAGTTATGTGTGTATCTACGTAATCTATATATTGTATCTAATTTAGAGAAACTTAGTTATGACACTTTAACCAAGTAAATAATATTAAAAGAGTATGTCATTATATATTTGTGACTTACTCTTTTATTATTTTATTTTTATATTTATTCTCTTTAAAGATATGTTATAATCATAAATGTACACACAAATGTTACCACCTCAACATATTTAATTATTTCGTATAAATAGTAGATAAAAATAAACGCTTTGTTAGCGTCAGAGGGAGGCCATCACCATGGAACAATCACTGATCGATACATTGAATGCTTATATTGAGAAACAATTGGATGAACAAATTGATACCTCAAAGGAAGGTCATAACCCTTTGAGCAGTCTAGAAGAATATATCTATCTTAACCATCTTCCTAGTTTTAGAGAACTACTCTTCAATCTAATTGATGAGAGTAATGCTCTTGACTCAGATATTTTTGAGCGCGCATGCATTGATAAAACGCACTTTATTGACATGCGGTTACACCCGGACTATGATGTAGATAAAAACACTGTCCTTAGCTTGTGCTTAGCCTTAGAACTAACTCTTGACGAGACTGAATCTTTGCTCTATACAGCTGGATTCTCCTTTGATACGACGAAAATATTCGATCTTATCCTGCAATTTTGCATTGAGCATAAGATCTATGATATAGCAGAGGTAAATAAGGCACTAGCGTTATATCATATTGACCCACTTGTTGTTGTAAACGCATAATCTTGATTGTTGTAGTTTTTTAATTTGAAATAAAAAAGCAAATGACATAAACGTCATTTGCTTTTTAGCATTCATGATTAATTTTATTTTTTTGATTAACCTTTAATTTGTCTTAAGAACCATAGATTCTTCTCAAAATCTGCTATAAAAGCTTCGAACATACCAACCGCAGTAAAATCATTTTCTTCATCAGCCAAGTTTCGGATTTCAACTGCAAAATCACGCATCAATTCAATATCGCTACCAACGTAATCCAATACCTCAGTTGCTGTAAAATCTTTGAAATCTAACTCCTTAATTGTAGAAGCTTTAAGGTAATCTTTCACTTTAACCAATGGTTTAAAGCCTTTAATCTTAATATGCTCCGCCACATCATCGTAGGCTGCAAATACCTTATCATACATAGCCTCTGTGAATTGATGTAAGGGCATAAATTGTAGTCCTGTCACATTCCAGTGTAAATTATGAAGCTTAACATTCCAAACAGATAGATTCGCTAGGTACACATTCATTTTCTCAATATGTTTCATTTTTTTCCTCCTTTAATACATGATTAACTTGCTATAGTGATAGTATAACCTATATAATAAGAAACAAAAAGGAAACAAATCAAGGTTTTGAAATGATACAAGATATTATGAAGCTAAGATGGATACCTGAAATACTTATGACCATATCCATGGGTTATTCCAATTACTCTGACATTCTAAGTCATATAGAGGGATTAAGTCATACTGAGCTTAATCGAAAACTAGCACTGCTTATTGAGAAGAAAGCTATTATTAAGGAAAGTGATCATATAAGATCTGGTTATATTCTAACCGAATTCGGCTCTGATTTAGAGCATATTTTCAAGCATTTCTTAGACATAGCCGAAAAATACGAACCACTTTTAGCCAATTAGTTTAACACCAATAATAACCGTAAGGTGGTAAAACCAGCTTACCTTCATGCCAGACCATCTTATGACCTAATAAATCCTGTCCCATTTCATTCAGTTTGGGAAGTGTTATATACTGCTCTTTTTGTGAAAGATTTTGTATGACCAAAACCGACTCATCTTCATATGTTCTCTTGTAAGCTAAAATCGCTTTATTGACTTGTCCGTTTTCTTCTTTCACATCTATAAAGCTTCTTTCACCACGGCCGAAGACTTTATAGTTATTTCTTATTTCAATCATTTTCTTAACACCTTGATATGTTTTATGCTCTAACGTCTCTGAGTCCGCTAATTTCTCTTCAACTTCCGGCCAATCTATGGTGCCACGACCAAGATACCTAGTATCCTTATAGCCGGTTTCTTTGTACATTTTATCATAATACGCGGTGTCATTGCCCTTTGCAAATTCATCACCATAAAAAACGATAGGTGTGCCAAGCAATGTGAACATGATGGAATTAGCAAGTAAGATTCGGTCAAGGTCATGGTCCATTAAATCCGCTAATCTGGCTGAGATACCTTCACCTTGTCTAAAGTCCCAACTAGGATCTTTGGCATAATGATTGAAAATGAATTCACGTTCCTCAGGTGTTACCATTTCAAGGGTTAGTTCATCATGGCACCTTAAGAACATAAACCATTGACTGTCCTTTGGGATATCTGGTGTGAAACCAGGCTGAAGAACCATTTCAATAGCATCTTTTTTCTCCTCTGCTATAGCTTTGTAAACTCTTGGCATAACCGGAAAATGATAAGCACCGTTACACTCATTGTCATCTCCAAAGTATTCTACAACATCCTTAGGTGGTTGGCATGCTTCTGCAAGTAACAAAGTTCCTGGCTTTAGGTAGTCTAATACCGCTCTAAAGAACTGGACCACTTTATGGGTTTTAGGAAGATTTTCGCAAATAGTCCCTTCTTCTTTCCATATATAAGGAACAGCGTCTGCTCTAAATCCATCTACACCTTTTATTTGCCAATTAACAAGTGCTTTTGTCATTTTTATAAGCACTTCTGGATTTCTATAATTTAAATCCGGTTGAATCTCAAAAAATCGATGAAAATAATATTCATCTGTCGTTGGGTCAAGTTCCCAATTGCTGTCACACATACCTTTAAAGATAATCCTGGCTTCCTTGTACAAAGAGGTATCTGTTGACCATATAAAATAATCTCGCATAGGTGAATCTTTTGATTTTCTAGCTTCTTTAAACCATTCATGTTCTATAGAGCAATGATTCATGGCAATATCAAAAATTACTTTGATGCCCTTTTTATGAGCCTCGTCAATAAATGCTTTAAAAATAGTATTTTTCTCTTCAG
Source organism: Firmicutes bacterium HGW-Firmicutes-2 (assembly GCA_002841495.1). Classification (GTDB taxonomy): domain Bacteria; phylum Bacillota; class Clostridia; order Lachnospirales; family Vallitaleaceae; genus Petrocella. The sequence continues at coordinate 19,136 of PGZV01000006.1, forward strand.
AAGTGGCATCATCAGGTAGACCAAGAAGTGATGCACGTATGCCTTCATAATCCGAAATATCAAATCCCGCATCCTTCATTGGTGACTCTAATATTGGTAATAACCAAAGGCAATTCGCACCTAAGTCCTGAATATAGTCGAGTTTATCTTTTAGACCATTCAAATCCGTATTGAATAGATCCCCATATGTTGAATATACCACTGCATCTTTGTACCATGTCTGATTTGATGTATTTTCTTGATAAAAATGCTCTTTTTTTATTGCTTCTATTGATTCTAGAAACGGGTTAAGCATTTGATCTGCATCTTCATATAAATCTCCATAGATTTCATGCCATACTTTAATAATGTTTTTCATTCATAATCCTCCTTAATACAATAAAGTTTATACTTTCTATACTTTGTATTGTACCTTAAAAAAAAATCAATAACCTATAAAATAATGTCCATTCTTATGAAATGATGACATTAAATATTATTTTCATATTTACTTATTTCTACTATGCTTTATAATAATTATAAGTGGTTTTTTATATTTTCACCCTGACAACAAGCCTATAGATAGGATTGAAAAAAATGAGAAAAAATATAACTTTCGAAAAAACAAAATGGCTAAAATTTATCGCTATAGCAATCATGGTGACCTTACCACCGTCTTCACTACCATCACCTTATGACTGGATCATAGCTTTCTTTTTGGTCCTGATTATCCTTTTTAGATTTGCTTATATCAACAAACAGAATGACTTTCAATCCACTCAAAAGCTTAAAGAACTGAGTACAAGTTCAAATGACCAAGTTCGTATGTTACACTCCCAGAAAATCATGTTAGAACTGAGCAATACCATGATTCAAGTTAGTGGTCTAAAGGAATTGATGTCTATTATACTGGACAAAGCCATTGAAGTCATTCCAAAAGCAGAGTTCGGATCAATATTGGTTATGAATCATGAGGGCTACTTAGAATTTCAAGCTATTGTCGGGTTTGAAGATGATTTGTACAACATCACCCTCGACCCAAAGGAATCTTATCAGTGGATAGCTACCGGCGGTAATTTTAGTGGTCCCATTATCATTGAAGATCTAATGAAATATTCAAAGGATTTCATTAATGAAGACACTTATAACTCTATGAAGGATATCGATGCACTTAGCCTTAAAAGTTCACTCAGTGCACCTATACTTATTGACGGACAATTTTATGGTTCAATTAATATTGATAGTGAAGAAAATAATATGTTTGACGAACAAGATGTTGCACTGATGGCTTATTTCGCTAATCAAGCCACCATAGCTATAACCAATCATCAATTATATGAAAAACTTCTACACCTTTCAAAATATGATGGGTTAACCAAAGTACTCAACCGCCCTTACTTTGAAGAACTTTTCGAGAACAATCTGGCTAAAAGCAAACGTAATGAAGAAAAAGTCACCTTGGTTGTTGTCGATTTAAACAATTTCAAGCAAATCAATGACCTGTATGGCCATTCAATAGGTGACTTTGTATTAACCAATTTCGCAGAAAGGTTCAGTCATATGATCCGAGAAACAGATTTGTTAGCACGATATGGTGGTGATGAGTTTGTAATTGTGTTTTTTAAAAGTGATTATGAGCAGACTTTGGTTAAACTAAAAAACATTCACCAAAAAATCACCAGTCAAGCTATAGACCTGACACCATTAGAGAAGAAAATCAATTGTTCTTTCAGTTACGGTCTTGCAGAATTTCCAAGGGATGGTGATAGTTTAAAAACGTTATTCCATATTGCTGATCATAGAATGTATGAAATGAAACCCAAATAATATTAATAATATAATTTGGGTTTTTATTTTCTAAATAGATGGCAAGTTAGTATAATAAATGGTAAAATATAATTGGTAATTTTTTATCAAATCAGAACTCAAAATAATAAAATTCATTTCATAGGAGGAATCATATTGTTTAAAGCAAAGTCTAAAAACAATGTCTCAAAGCAGGGACAACAAGATATACACATACTAATAGAAGAATTAGAAGCCATCAAATCCGGCCATCAAAATAAGCTTTCCCATGAATATAAGGATATCGATGGTGCTTTATTAGACAGATTAAATATAGTCGCTTGTTCCAATTGTCCTAGTCATAACACCTTCATCAGGCAGGTCAATCAACTCCTACAGACATTAATGAAAATGGATTTTGTTCGGTCAATGATTCATGAAGCCAACGAACAGGCCAATATGGTAGAAACCATAGCTGCAACCAGTGAAGAAATGGCTGCCAATATTGAGGATATAGCATCTTTTGTGCGAAATGCTCTGATATCTGCCCACGATTCCAATTCAAAATCTGTCCATAGCAAAGAATTGATGGATATCAGTATGGTTGCAATAGAAAATAGTTTTACTGAAACAGAGGTTGCCAAAGAGCAGATTATCCGTGTTAATGAACAAACAGAGAAAATTGATGAAATGGTGAGCATCATCATGTCCGTTGCCGCTCAAACTAATTTGTTGGCTTTAAATGCTTCTATTGAGGCTGCAAGAGCAGGCAATAGCGGAAAAGGCTTTGCTGTCGTTGCAAACGAAATCAAAAAATTAGCTGACCATACCAAAGAGTCTGTCAGTTTTATTCAAGAAAGCGTCCATAGTCTAAGAACACAGATTCAAGCTTCAACCAGTGCTATAGAAAAAGCCAGTAAATCCTTCTTAAAAGGAAAGGAAACCCTTGCGCAAGTGTTGAATGCTATTGAAGAAGTTGAACATTCTTCTAAACAAATCGAGACAAATATGGAACAAATCAACATGAATATTGAACAACAAACCGCTTCCTCTGAAGAAGTATCCTCCTCAATTCAAATCATAAACGAAAAAACCAAATCTCTTCATGAAGATAGCATTCGAACTGGTCAAGGCTTTTTTACCGTATCCCTTGAAATCGATGATCTTAGAAAGAATATTATTCAAAAAGCCACGAACATCGAAATGTACGATTCTTTAGACCTTGTAATTACAGACAGCTTGAACTGGCGATGGTGTGTCTACAACATGATTCTTGGTAATGCTCAGGTTGATATCTCCTTAGTCGCTAATGCTGATAACAGCCGTTTAGGTCGATGGATTACCAATTTCGGTTCAAAAGAATCCATTCTTAGAAACCACATCAGTCTTCTGGAAAAACCTAGATATAAAATGCATGAATTGGCACAAAAGGCGCTTGAGGCTTATAACCACGGGGATAAGAAATCTGCAGAAGATTATCTATCACAAGTTGATAGACTTGCTATTGAGATTGATAATATTCTTAGAGAAATGCAATCTAAATATAAAAAATAACTTGGACGAGAATTTCTATAACCATAAAAGGACAGAAGAAAAACCAATTGGTTTTTCTTCTGTCCTTTTGCTCTGTTGTAATTACTGTGCTAAAAATATATAATTACCGTCTTCATAATCAATGCGAATATCTGCTCCATCCCCAATTGATCCGGCTAATAGTTTTTTACCTAGATTTGTTTCAATCTGTTTTTGAATAAATCGCTTAACCGGTCTTGCACCAAACTGGGGGTTATAGGCATCTTGTGTTGCTTGATTGATGGCACGTTCACTCATACTAATCTTAATATGTCGCTCATTTAACCTTTTTTGAAGTGCCTTCAATGTCAAAAGAATGATATCCGCTATCTGATCATAATGTAATGGTGCAAACAGAACTATTTCATCTAAGCGGTTTAATAATTCCGGCTTAAAATACTGGTGCATCAGTGCTAAAACCTGTTGTCTAACTGGCTCACTAATATTACCTTTTTCGTCTATATCTTCCAAAAGAATTTGACTACCAATATTAGATGTCATAATAATCACTGTATTCTTAAAATCTACTGTCCTTCCTTGGCTGTCGGTTAACCTTCCATCATCTAATAATTGAAGCAACACATTAAACACTTCAGGGTGAGCTTTTTCAATCTCGTCAAATAATATAACCGAATATGGATTCCTTCTTACTGTTTCAGTCAATTGGCCACCTTCTTCATAACCTACATAGCCAGGTGGTGCTCCAATAAGTCTTGCTACCGCATGACGTTCCATATATTCACTCATATCGATTCTAACCATATTGGATTCGCTATCAAATAAAGCCTCTGCTAAAGCTTTAGCCAGTTCTGTTTTTCCTACGCCTGTTGGACCTAAAAATACAAAAGAACCAATTGGTTTATCCGGATCTTTAAGACCGGCTCTAGCTCTAATTATAGCATCACTAACGGCATTTACCGCTTCTTCCTGACCAATTACTCTTTCATGAAGTTTACGTTCCAATTGCAACAACTTCTCTTTTTCTGATTCATTTAATTTATTTAGAGGTATGCCTGTCCATTTAGAAACAATCTCACTGATTTCCTCTTCAGTTACGGCTTCTTTTAGCATTTTTGATGTCATCACTCGATCTTTATTTTGTTCTTGAACCAGCCTCTTCTCCAACTCCGGTAGTTGACCATATTTCAGCTCAGCAAGCTTCGTTAAGTCATACACACGTTCTGCTTCTTCTATATCACGCCTAACTTCTTCAATAGCTTGCTTTAACTCTTTTTCCTTGATAAGCTCCGACTTCTCAAGTTCCCACTGCGCTTTCATCGCTTGTGACTTTTCTTTTAAAATCGCAATTTCTTTTTCTAGAAGAAATAATCGGTCTTTTGTTCCTTTATCATTTTCTTTGATGAGTGCCTGTTTTTCTATTTCTAGTTGCATCTGTTTTCTTAGAATTTCATCCAATTCACCCGGCATCGTATCAATTTCAGTTCTTATCATCGAAGCCGCTTCATCCATAAGGTCTATCGCCTTATCCGGAAGGAAACGGTCTGTAATATATCTATGTGAAAGTGTTGCACATGCAATTAATGCCTGATCAGTAATATGTACACCATGGTGAATCTCAAACCGCTCCTTTAAACCACGCAAGATGGATATCGTATCTTCAACCGAAGGTTGATTGACAACAATTGGTTGAAACCGCCTCTCAAGAGCAGCGTCTTTTTCTATATATTTACGGTATTCATCTAATGTCGTGGCGCCAATACATCTAAGCTCTCCTCTTGCTAACATTGGTTTCAGTAGATTGCCTGCATCCATAGCACCTTCTGTCTTGCCTGCGCCTACGATATTATGAATCTCATCAATAAACACGAATTCACCTCGATACTTAGCTCCGGCTATCAAAGCACCCATATCTAAGGCGTACACCTTTTTATCTTTTAAATCTTCCGGAACATCGTTATTCAGTATTCTTTGCGCAAGCCCTTCAACAACTGCCGTCTTACCTACACCTGGTTCTCCAATTAATACTGGGTTATTTTTTGTCCTTCTAGATAGAATTCTAATCAGCCTTCGGACTTCACCGTCTCGACCTATCACCGGATCCAGTTTACCCGCTCTGGCTAATGTTACCAAATCACGTCCATATTTTTCCAGTACATCATAACTAGCCTCCGGATTCTGATTGGTCACCTTTTGATCTGAACGAAGTACCTTAAGGGACATTAAAAAGCCTTCTAAGTCAATGCCATATTTCTTAAAAAGTTCTGAAGATGGTGAACTTTTTTCTTTAAGTAGCGCAATATAAATATGCTCTACACTAATATAATCATCACCAAACGCCTTAGCTTCATCTTCTGCGATAATTAGCAGTTGGTTCATTCTTCTGGATCCGTAAATCTGAATGCCTTCACCAGACACCTTAGGTATTTGTTCTATAAGTTGCTCAAGATCATGAACATAGGCTTTAATATTCACACTCATGTGTGCTAATACTTTTAGTACCAGTCCATCTTCTACTGCAATAAGTCCATAGTGAAGATGTTCACCTTCTATATACTGATGATTTAGTTTAATCGCCATCTTTTGAGCCCATTCAAGACTTTCAGATGATTTTTGTGTCAATTTATCCATGTTCATAATGATGCCTCCTTCCTTGATAGTACTTTCAATCATTATATTGTCAGCACTCTCATCTGGTGAGTGCTTATTCTATATTAAGTATAATTCTTCAAGGAAACATTGTCAATAAAAAGCATGACTTCGTCATGCTTTTTATTATCTTAATTCAAATATAGAAATACCACTTTTCTTTACACATCGCGCATTCTGATATAAGTCTTGCTACAAATTTTACACAACAAAAATTTTCACTGACGCTTAGGCATACTTTGAGATAGAATAATTCCGATTAAGCATAGACCTATAATGAAGTAGAAGATAACATCATGATTCTTAAAATAATCAAACAGTAGCCCTGATACATAGACACCAGCAATGGCTCCAATACCGTATGCTGTAAATACCACACCATAATTCTGACTATAGTTGTTATTCCCATATAATAATAGCGTTGATGTCGGTGCTATAGCTAACCAACCACCTAAGTTCATCCAAAAGATGGAAAAGGAAATAACATAAATAATCACACTGCCTTCATGAGCAAAAAGCATCAAAATCCCACTGGTTAGAATTGAGCAAAAAGATAGTAGCATTATTTTCTTATAAGATAGCTTATCCGTCAACCATCCAAAAAGAGGTCTTCCAATACCATTAAATACTGCAAAAACAGATACAAATAAAGGGGCTGTAATTGCTGACAAACCAATAAGATCAACTCCAATCGTGTTGGTCATACCTATAATGGTCAAACCTATCATGGTTCCTAATATAAAGCATATATACAAGCTTTTAAAACTTTTCGTCTTAACCATTTCTTGAGTCGATAAACTTCTGCTATTACCTGAGATATTAAACTTTACTTCATCTGATTTGTGGTCCGGTAATCTTACAAACCTTGATAGAACCGGAATTATAATGGCAAATAATAGACCGAGTATTTTAAATGCATCTAGAACGCCAAACCCTTCAATCAAAGCTTTTGCGGCTGGTGCAGTGATAAAAGGTGATAGTCCAAACCCCGTTAATACGAGACCTACAACCAAACCCTTCCTACTTGGAAACCATTTTGCTACGACAGATATAGGTACACCATAGATAATGCCAACGCCTATACCTACAATGGCACCATAGGTGAGTGTTAATATATAAATGTTCTCAGCATAGCCTGAAGCAAACCAGCCTATACCAACCAACAAACCGCCAACAGACATCATTTGTTTTGGTGAAAAGCGATCAATATACTTTCCTGAAACCAACATAGAAAAAGCATAAAACGCTAAAGAAAACATATAAGGCATACCACTTTGAACTGCACCTACACCATATAATGTCTCTACAGCGCTTCTGAAAATACTCCAAGAATATACTGTTCCTAAGCACATCATAATAACGATACCTAACAAGACATACATCCAAGGATTGGATACTCGCATTTTATTATTTTCTTGATATTCTAACATTTTCTTTTACCTCATGGTTTTTTATTTGAACATCTTCTAATATAGCATAAAAAGGGCTTTTATGAAAAGAATTAATTCTTTGAATACCGTTATTTTTCATCTGATCACCTATCTACTATAGAAAATTTCTTATGAATCATGTATACTTGAGTTGTTTAGTTGGTAATGAATGAGCTTTATGACAGGAGAGAAAATTCATGCACACCATTTCAAAATACATGCCCGGCATGCGGACATTTAAAACAGCCTTATCCGTATTTTTATGTATTACAATATGGCGTATATGGAATACGGAAATTCCTTTTTTTGCCTGTATCGCTGCCGTCATCACAACACAGAACTCCATAGAGAGTACCAAACGTGTAGGACTTAACCGATTCCTCGGCACATTAATCGGTGCATGTGTTGGTGCTTTAATTGTTTGGTTCTTGCCAAGCAACACCTTCATATTGACCCTTGGCATCATCGTGGTCATTCATTTGACCACCCTTGTGAAAAAAGGTGGTTCTGCTGCCATTGCCTGTATTGTTTATTTGACTATAATGATCAATATTGGTGCTGAATCTATTAATACCTATATTTTGTTAAGAGTTGTGGAAACCACCCTAGGTATACTCGTTGCTACTATTATTAATGTTCAAATTAGGCCACCTGAAGAGTCAGACACCGAATCAACACTGTAAGATTCAAAAGAAAGAAATAAGGTTGTCTCAGAATCTGAGACAACCTTATTTTAGTTTTTCACCTAATACAAACACATCGTACAATGAAAATGATTTAAAAAGTAGTCCTAAGCTAGAGCACTAACAGCATCTTCATAACTAATGACACCTCTTAAACGCCCTGCTGTATCTGTTATTGCTACATCATAATTACTCTTGTCCAACTTTTCCCATATTTCATGTAAATAGGCATTCCTATGTAAGCTTTCTACATCTGTCACTATAGCCTCATTGATGTTGCTGATTTCCAACTTGATAAGATCTTTATAGGCAACATAACCTACCAGCTTGCGCTCCTCATCCACAACAAAACAGAATTCACGATTGAAGCTTTCCAGTTTTTTAATGACCCCTTCTCTGGATTCACCTTTTTTTGCAAGTGTAAAGGGTTGGCGCATAACCGTTCTGACTCTTAGTACTCTTGATTTATCCACATCTTCAATAAAACTCTTTACATAGTCGTTAGCAGGGTTCTCAAAGAAATCTTTTGGTTGGCCAATCTGTACCAGTTCACCATCTTTTAGCAAAGCAATTCTGTCTCCAAGTTTAAAGGCTTCATTCATATCATGGGTTATAAATACAATGGTCTTTTCCATATAGTCTTCCATACTTAAAAGCTCTGTTTGCATTTCTCTACGAATCAAAGGATCCAGAGCACCAAAAGGTTCATCCATAAGCAATATCTCTGGCTCATTCGTCAAAGCTCTGGCTATTCCGACTCTTTGCTTCATACCACCACTTAGCTGTCTTGGAAAATAATTTTCCCAACCTTTAAGACCTACAAGTTCTATGGCTTCCATGGCTTTTTTAGTTATTTCTTCTCCTGAAATCCCTTGCACTTCTAGGCCATACTCTACATTTTTTAGTACTGTTCTATGACTTAATAAACCAAAATGTTGGAACACCATCGCTACTTTATTCCGTCTCATTTCCAGCAATTGTTCTTTGTCATATTTGGTTATATCTTCACCATCAATTAATAACTGACCTGTTGTTGGTACATTCAACATATTCATACAACGAATCAAAGATGACTTACCACTTCCTGACAAACCAACAATAACAAACATTTCTCCTTCTTCAATATCAATATTAATGTTATTAACGCCAACAGCTGTGCCTGTCCTTTCTCTTATTTCTTGTATCGTAATGCCCGTTTCCAGCATTTTTAAAGCTTCTTCTTTTTTATCTCCAAATATCAAGGTAAGATCCTTGATTTCAATTTTTTTCTTATCCATATTTTATCACTCCGTTTCTTTAAGCCTATTGGCAAAACCTTGCAAGACACGATCTAGAATAATTGCCAGAAAAACAATACCTAAGCCAGCCTGAAAACCTTGTCCAACTTCAAGTCTACGAATTGATATTAAAACTTGCTCGCCAATACCTTCTGCACCAATCATCGATGATATAACCACCATAGCCATGGCCATCATCGTGGTCTGATTTACACCTGTCATAATGGTTGAAAGCGCTTGAGGTAATTCTATCTTCATTAACATTTGTTTCGGTGTCGAACCAAATGACAATCCTGCTTCGATGACTTCTTTATCCACATTGGAAATACCAAGGTAAGTCAATCGGATAAGTGGTGGTAATGCATATGTTGTTGTTGCAAATACTGCTGGTACTTTACCAAAACCAAAAAGCATAACTGCTGGTAGTAGATATACAAAGCTTGGCATGGTTTGCATGGCATCTAATATGGGCATAACAATCCGTTTGGTTCTGTCTGATTTTGCCATAAATATACCAAGAGGTAATCCCAAAACTAATGAAACCAATACAGAAATAATAACAATTGCTAAGGTATAAAGCATCATGTCCCATAAGCCAAAAAATCCAATGGATAATAGCATTGCAGAAAGTGCAATACCCATCTTAAGATTGTATAGCTTATAGCCTGCATAAAATAAGGCAATTACCATTAACCACCATGGTATGATATTCAATGTAAACTCAATCCCATTAAAAATTGTTAATATGAACCGAGTAATCGCATTAAAAAATCCACCTAAATTAATCAGCAACCAATTGACAAAATTATCAATAGGCTCACTGATTTGAAAACGTAGTGCATCTGGAAAACTAAACATGTTTCAATCAACTCCTTTTTGCTTGAAAAACAGAATAAGAAATCAAAAGATGTTCCCATCTTTTGATTCTCATTTTACCCTTACATCTATATTGCAATTTATTGAATGGCAGCCATAATCTTATCATAGGCTTCTTCTGTTACCCAACCTGCCCATATATCTTGTTTCTCTTCTAAGAACCACTTAGCTGCTACATCAGCTTCCGCTTCGTTCTCCTGCATATACGCAAGAGCCTCGCTTGTTAATTGTGATGACGTTGTATATTGTTTTAAAAATTCTGTGATTTCTGGATACGCCTCCACAAACTCAGGTGTGGATACGACTTGTACGTCCACAGATGGGAATGATCCGATACCAGCTGCAAAATCATCAGCAGAGTAAGGTGTATCTTCTAATAACACCAAATCAAACAACCCCATGACCCATGTAGGTTCCCAGTTATAACCTAACCATGGTTCACCTTTTGCATAAGCAGAAGCAAGTGTTGCATTTAGAGTTGCACCTGAATCGATTGCTTTGAAGTTATAGTGCTCATCTAAACCATATGCTTCCATTTTATTATGAAGAAACGCTGTTGCTGACCAACCTTCCGGTCCACCATAGATGATACCCATATCCGGGTTCTCTGGATCAATAAAGTATTCTACATAGTCCGGTAAATCTTGGACAGATTTTAGATCCGGTAACAAAGCATCATCACCTTCAACTAAATAAGCAGGTACATATAAACCTTGGACATTATCATCAAAGTTGGTGGCTAGTTTTACATAATCACCATTTTCAATATCTTCCGGATAGGTCGGTACATTGTCCGCCCATAATTCCAACGCTAAATCAATGGTTTTATTTTTGAGTCCCGAAATCATAACCGCTGTATCTGCAATAATGATATCCGTTTCAACACCATATCCTTCTTCTATAATGACCTTGACAACTTGATCATGGAAAGCATTGCTATCCCAATCACCTTCTCCAATGACTATTTTCTCCGGTTCACTAGCACATGCACCTAAGCTTATAACCAACACAGCACTCATAAGTACCATGGTTATTTTCTTCCATATTTTCCAGTTCATAATAATCCTCCTATTTTTATGTATTATTCATTTAATACAATCTCGTTACAGACAACCTAATTAATTATATAAGTTGTCTGTTCGCACAATACCTATTGTAGCATAGTCTAAAAAATTTGTAAAGGAAGCTACCCTTATATAAACTTAATACATACATCTCGACTGTTGTTATGACTATGTTTCAAGCTTCTTGAAAAACTTCATTTTTTTCTTCTATGCTTTCTTAAAATTGGATTAAAACGTAAGTTTTTTCATCATTTTTTCTTGTTCTTGTGCTATACTACTTTTATTGCTTATCCAATTACACTTTTTATATATTGAAACAATTCATCGTTTTAGAAGGGAGTATCAAATGAAAGGTCATAATTTTAATAAAATTCTTAAGCTCTTTGATTATTTCAAAATTGCGTTTCAATTGAACTTAAGTAACAAACAACTGTACAAACCACAAATTGCTTTTCTTGTTATTAGAGGGCTTCTGATTATCTCAAGTGCCTTCGCTTTACTCAGTATCGGTGATAAGATGATTCATCTTACATCTATGGATTTTAACCGATTTGTAGGTCTTTTTTGGTCCGAGTTCCAAGGCATACCTATGTTACTGACACTTGTTACGATCTTGGTTATGGTCCTTGGCTCAACCTATGTAGAATCCGGTCTTTATCATATGTTCTACAGAGCCTATAAAGGCGAACTAACTGCCGGTGATTTTTCAACAGGCGCTGGTACCTACTTTTTCAAATTTTTAGGTGGTAACATACTTATTATACTTTTTTGGATCTTAGCCCTCATACCCTATCTGATATCCGGTATCCTAACACTAACGATAGGCTTCACTTTAATTCCTATAATTGTCAGCACTTTTTTGCTGGTATGGAAAGCTTCTTTGGTGACAGATCAAACCACGCTGGGTGATGCGTTTAAGAACAGTTACCGGTTTTCTAAGACTAATTTTATACCGACAATGACATTTGTTGTTATAAAAAATGCTATGACCAGTATTGCCTCCGGTGGTAGTGGTGGTGGTTCCTCAAACATCTCTCAAATGACAAACAATACTAATACCTTTTTTCAAGATATGCCTTCCGATTTTCCATCGCAGGATCTTCCTTTTTCGAATAGTTTTTTCAACTACGACATCCTCAAGCTTTTTGTAATTGGTATAACAACCTTGATTACTGTCGGTACCATCATAACCGGATTGATACAAATGCTTTTTAATATTTACTTTGGATTGGCGACGATCGTCCTATATAATGAAGGATGGGTTTTAGAAGAGATAACGACAGAAACTCTACCAACTCTAGAAATTCCAATTGAGGAGGTGCTATCATGACACGTTTTAATAATTTGATGGATGATATGAAAGAAGCTTTAACACTGAGTCATCGTTACAAAAGTCTATTCCTACCTGCCTTGATCGCAAATCTGATTATGGTTGTGCTTGGCTTCATCATGATTTTTGTCATTATTTTCTTTGTTATGGGTACCATTATGTCTTTAACTGCGTCACAAGCCAACTGGACATATCTAATCAGTATCGGCGTCATAACTGTACTTTTGATTTTATTCTTTAGCCTGATATTTATGGCTCTAGATCTTGGCATAAACAGTATCGTCATTGGCTCAGTAAATGGTGAAAAACCAAGTGCTAAACTATTCTTCAAAGGCATCCGAACTTTTTTTCTTAAAGTACTCATGACCAAAATCGGTCTCTTCTTCCTATACACAATCGGGTTTATTTTATTACTCATACCCTATTTATTGTATTTAGTAACCGTTGGTGTTTTAACCGGAGGCTATGGGATTCTATTCGTAACATGCTTACTCCAAGCTTTCCTTGGTTCGTGGACCCTACTGCTTATGGAAAATGAAGATCATCCGATTAGCGGTTTTACAAGCGTCGGTATTAACTTAAAATTTGGTAAAAACTATTTTTGGCTTTTAATCCTAGTCTTCTTTATTCAGCTTCAGTTGACTGCATATCTTCCCGGACTTTTTGGATTATTAGGTGCAACCCTAGCAACACTATTTATCAGTTATGTGGTTGCGACTGTTTTCAAAATAGTTGTCTTACTTACTTACAGAAGGTATAAAGAAAATCTTGAGTTAAAATAAATCTGCATGCAAAAAGAAAGAATCAATCGGTTATTATTTCACTGGTTGGTTCTTTCTTTTCTAATATATGAAAGTTTATCTTCTATTTAACATTTTGAATTTTTTTAATTATTTCTGTTTCCAACCTATACCAATGTTGTACGGTATTTTCTAAAATATAATAATGACGCACGTAAAATACATCTAGAAAAAAGAGTATTATGAGTAGCAGATAGAATAATATACTATCTTGAAATAAGCACAGCATAAATGTTAAAAATAATACTATTGAAACAACACTTGTAACCAGCAAATGAATATACCGTTCATGTTGAAGATAGGCAATCTGTGCCCTATGATTTGTTAAATCCTGCTGATTTAATATGTTTTGGTTGAATTTTTCCTCTAGATATTTTTCATATACTTTAATGTTTTTTGTCAAATGCATCACCTCAACTATTAGACACAATGCTGATATTATTATTGGCAATCATGATGAAAAAATGTTATAATTTAAATATATTTACATATATCTTGCACAAAATCTTATATCATACCTAAGAAATCAAGGAGGACTTTATGTCAATTGGCCATCATAAAAATAATTCTACTCAAAAAAACAATCGACAAGCCTTGAGTTTACCTGAAGGTCTAGTTATTCGAACAATCTTAAATAATTCTGATGACACCATTTATTTCAAAAATCTAGAGTCGAAGTTCATATTAAATAGTAAAGCTCACGCACTACAGCAAGGTGAGCAAAACCCTGCTGATATGGTTGGCAAAGATGATTTTGATTACTTCCCTTATTCATTTGCCAAGGCCGCCTATGACGATGAACAACGCATTATTCAAACCGGAAAATCTATGATCGGTCATGCTGAAAAATGGGTTCATCCTGATGGTACTGTCACTTGGTTTTTGGCCTCTAAATACCCCCTACTCGATGACCAAGGAAACATCATTGGCACATGGGGTACTTCTAAAGATATCACAGATCTTAAAGTTGCTCAAGAACAATTAACCTTACTCAACAAGCAACTACAAGAAGCGAATCAACGCTTAGAGTTCTTATCCATGCGAGATGGATTATCCGGTCTTTTCAATCATCGTCATTTTTATGAATCTTTGAACATGGCCTTAGCTCAAATATCTCGTCAAAGACATGCCCGTCTCAAAAATGTTTTTACAATTTTGCTCTTAGATATTGATCATTTTAAAATCATTAATGATACTTACGGTCATTTGGTAGGAGATATTGTTATTAGAACCATTGGTGAAACCCTTAAAAAAGCAACTCGAATTACAGATACCTGTTTTCGTTATGGTGGTGATGAGTTTGCCATCATTTTGACCGATACCGATTTAGTTTCCGGTCAACATGTAGCCGATACACTGCGCAATCTGTTAGCATCTACACCAATCGAAACTGAAAGCCTAACCTTCCAAATTCGTGTCAGTTTTGGCGTTGCATGTTCTGAAGAAGCGAAATCGGCTACAGAATTGGTTGAGTTAGCAGACAAACGGCTCTACTTATCAAAAACAGAAGGTCGTAATCAAGTAAATTAAGCCCCACCTAAACTAACAATTAAGCTTCTTGGCTTAATTGTTTCTTTTTGCCAACTACCAGTGCCAGTGCAAGAAAAGCGATAGCAAATCCAAGTACTACGCCTGTATACCCCATGGTTTCTCTTAGGCTATCCATATCAAAACTATTTAGATTCGCTATGGTATTGTTGGCTTTAACATACCAATAGGTTGGTGTAAAACTGGCAATCTTCAGTACATTCTCTCCTATAAATTCTTGCGGTACAAACACGCCGCTAATAAAGCTCGGACCTAAGGCTATAACATTGGTAAGCGCTGATATGCCATCTTGATTTTTCACAAGATTACCCACTAAGAAACTTATGCTCACTGCACATAAAGTAAATACAAAGGAATTTAGAAGAAATAATAAGGTGTTGGGCGTATTGCTGTTTTTGTAATCAAATAGGATACAAAAGCCAACCATGATGGCCCAGCATATAACTGCATATACGCCATTTGCCAAAATAAACTGAAAATTAGAACTACCTGCTGATATGGGAGAACATGCATTGCGACGTCTTAGGTCTTGGTTTTTAAATACTAAGATAATCGTAGATATACCAAGTATAAGTACTGAAAAAAGTGAATATGCCAAATAGTTATAATAAAACATGGCATAGCTTTGGTCTTGCTGAACTTCTTCACCACCACTAAAGTTGACTTTTGTTTCATTTTCCATATCTTTTTGTATATGTTGAGCTATCATTGCACTGTCGATATGAGACTGAGACTTGTATAAACCTGCAATCCTTAGATATTGATTGACCTGAAGATCAACATATATTGCATCAATTGAATTTGGAATGCCCGTTTTTTCAATCCAAACCTCATCACCTGCTAAAAACTTTTCTGTGAAATCTTCCGGTATTCTTAGAATATAGGTTACTTTTCGATAATATAAGGCATCTTGTAATGTACTTGGCTCATCTTCTAAAGGCACAATATGCGCTATTTCTTTTAAACCATTAATCAAGCCTGTAACCAAGGGTGATTGATCATAATTGATGATGGCAATGTTCGTTTTAGTTTGGACGAAGCCTTTTTCTCTATCTGTTTTTGTAGCACCGGCAATCAATAGAGATATAACTAGAAAAAGACTTACATAAATCATTATAATGGGTAATTTTTTTATGAATATCTTAAGACATAGTTTAAATACTGGCATATTTTTCCCTCCTTATAATACGGTAGGTAATAATTGAAAATATAAGAATAAAGATTATTAAATTCATAACATTCATACTGTAACGCTCATAATCATCATAGTAGTATAAGGCATAGAAGGCATCTGCTAATACGTTAATCGGATTCAGTCTACCTACAATCGGTACATGTTGATCAATGATATACTTCATGTCACCATACATCATACCGCCAAGGAATGAGCCTAACATACTCACACCAATACATATGGCATACTTGATGCCTTCTCCACCTTTTACAACCACACCAACTAGAGCACCCATCGTGATACCGACCACACTACCTAAAAAAGTTGTAAAAACAACAAAACCATATTGATGACCAAAATCAATGCCCAAACCAAAATGTAGATAAGCAAGAAGAACCATCAACTCTGTTGTATGAATCAATACAGAAGAAGCCCCACTATAGATAAATGCTTTAAGTTTATGTACCGGAGATAGGTTGACTCTGGCTGCATGTGGTGATTGGTCTGCTTGGATATCGATAACTTCCCTTAGTCCAAAAAAGGATCCGTATAAACAGCTCATGGCTATAAGTGCATAGAAATACATCAATGTGTTGTCTGGTTTTGCTTTACTAAGTTGAAATTCTTTGGTATATACAGTCCCTTCTTCAAGAGAAGTGACTAAACCATGTACCAATGTCATATCGCCTTCAATAATGTTTATTATGGCTGAGTATGTCTGGCTATATTGGTCTAGAAAAAGTTTAATAACACTTTGATTAAACCCTCTCTGGTGAACAGTTAAGATCATCGGGCTACCTACGTTTATAAAACCATCTATCCTATTAGAGACCAGTTTTTCTTTAGCTTCATTTTCATGCATTAGAAATGCTGCAAACATCGGTTCTTCTTCTTGTGACAAAGATTGAATCAACTCTTGAAACGCTATGTCACTTTGATAATTTGCATCATCAATAATACCAATATTGATGGTTTTGAACTGTTCATGCTCATTAAGACCGCTGAATGCAAGACTAAAAAAAGTTGCCAGTAATAAAGGGAAGACCATCGTCCAAAATATCATAGACTTATTTCTAATAAGTGACTTGAATCTATACTTAAATATATGAATAAACATAATGACCTCCTAATCTCTTAGTTCTTTGCCTGTGATTTCTAAAAAGACATCATTAAGTGTAGGCTTTTCAGAGTAGATAGTGCCGAAATTAATGCCATTTTTACGAATATAGTCTAAAACATTTTCTAGGTTATTCTTACCTTTGTGTGACTTTATATCTAGTGTATGATTTTGATATGTCACGGAAGTAATATTGGGCAATAATTCAATTTCTTTAACATGTGCTTCACTTAAGCCAAATACTTCAACTGATATTTTTTCTCCGAGAGATATCATATTTTTCAACTCTTCTTTTGTGCCTTCAGCAATGATCCTGCCTTTATCCAATATCATAATCCTAGAACAAATCTGTTCAACTTCTTCCATATAATGGGAAGTGTAAATAATCGTTGCTCCTTGACGATTTAATGCGACGATACCTTCTAATATCTTGTTGCGACTTTGTGGGTCAACGGCAACCGTTGGTTCATCCAATATAATTAGTTTAGGCTTATGTGCAATACCACACGCAATATTCAATCGCCTGAGTAAACCACCACTTAGTTTTTTTGGGGAAAACTTGATAAAGTCTCCAAGGCCAACAAAATCTATGGCTTCTTTTACATAAGCTTCTTTTTGTATTTTATCCGTGATATATAAACCACAGAAATAATCGATGTTCTCATAAACCGTTAGTTCTTCAAAAACAGCAACATTCTGCATGACGATGCCTATATCTTTTTTTATGTCATAAGCATAGGGTGTCATCGGTTTGTCGAATACCTCAATGATACCCTTATCATACTTAAGCAAAGAAAGAATACAATTAATTGCCGTTGTTTTTCCCGAACCGTTCGGACCCAATAATCCAAATATCTCACCTTGCCTAACATCCATAGACAGATGATCAATTGCTGTTAATTCCCCATATCTTTTTACCAAATTTTCTACATGTACAATCATAATGACCTCCATTTTATGTAATCCAATAACTTTATTAACTATAACTTATTATAGACCGCACTTAACCATCAAGTAAGTGAATAGATTCACAACTTTTTATGACAAATGTCATATTTATGGATATAATAAAGCTAAAGGAATCAAACTACTTAGTTGAACTATCTATAAAATATATAGTTACGAACGCATCTACGTAATCTATAATCTAAAGAAGGTGAAGCCCATGAGAAACCATTACGACTATGTGGATAAAATTGTTTTATTCATCTGTTGTACCGTCATCTACCAAGCTATGAAAGCCTCTGACTTAAGTGTCATCCCCTTGTTGATAGCAATTGCTATCACGAGCTTCATAATGGTTTTTGAACATAAGCCTTTTATACGCTATTTCCTATATATACTCTTTATCGTCATCACACTTTTTTATAAAGATGCGATATTTTTCATCCCCCTGATTATCTATGATTTAATCGATGAGCCTTTGCGCTATCTTTATGCATTGCCTTTACTGCCACTTTCCGACTTTTTTCTAACACATAGCTTTATTGAGGCTTTTCTAGTCTTCATTGTTATTATGTTGGCTGTATTTATCCGATTGAAAAGTAAAGATATCCTCGGATATAAGGCAAAATATTTTCTCCTTTTGGACACAACAAAAGAGCTGTCCCTGAAATTGGAACAGCAAAATCAAGACTTAATCGAGAAACAAGATCATGAAGTTCATATTGCCACATTAAACGAAAGAAACCGTATCGCAAGAGAAATACATGATCATGTCGGACATCAACTCTCCTCATCACTTTTGCAAATCGGTGCACTCATGGCCACATGTAAAGATCAAGATCAATTGATTCGGTTGGAGGGACTAAAAAACACCTTGAGTCTTGGTATGAATAATATCAGGGATAGTATTCATAACCTATATGATCATGCTATCGATCTTGATGCACAACTTACTGAAGTCATTGACAACTTTGCCTTCTGCAAAGTGATTTATCACAATACCATCATAGAACCTCCCAAACAAAAACAAAGTTATGCTTTTATTTCCATAGTTAAAGAGGCTTTATCCAACATTATTAAGCATGCCCAAGCCACCGAAGTAACAATTCTTCTCAGAGAGCATCCTAGTATGTATCAACTAATCATTCATGATAACGGAACTGTCGTTGATTATAATCCGGATCACGGTATTGGTCTGAAAAATATGGCACAAAGAGTTGAAATACTAAAAGGCCATCTACAAATTAGAACATTAAATGGATTTGAAGTTTTTGTTTCATTACCTAAAATATGACATATGAAGTTTTACTAAGAAAGGAATAAATATGAGAATTGTAGTTGTTGATGATGACCGCTTGGTGACATCTTCTTTAAAAACCATCATAGAAACGGACCCTGCAATCCAGGTTGAAGGTATCGGCAATAATGGGCAAGAGGCGATCGACTTATTCGAACAACTTCAACCCGATATCCTATTAATTGATATCCGTATGGATCAAATGAATGGGATTGATGCGGCAAGTATCATCTTAGAACGCCATCCGGATGCAAAGATATTGTTTTTAACCACTTTCTCTGATGATGCCTATATCATCCAAGCCCTAAAAATAGGTGCTAAGGGGTATTTACTAAAACAAAATTTTGAAAGCATCATCCCTTCTCTTAAAACAGTCTATGCCGGTCAAAGAGTATTTGGAGATGAAATTATCACAAAAATCCCATCTCTCTTAAATGATGCTTCTTCAGATTGTTTATCTGATTTGGAACTAAGCGACAAAGAGTTGCTAATTATGACCCATGTCGCAGAAGGACTCTCCAACAAAGAAATTGCTGATATCATCTGTCTTGGCGAAGGTACTGTCCGTAACTACATCAGCATTATACTTGATAAGCTCAGCTTAAGAGATCGAACCCAGTTGGCCGTTCTCTATTATAAAAGACATCAATCATGACCGGATTTCATTTTTCTCGAAATCTGAATATATAATTTACGACTTACCATAAATATAATAGGAAAAAGAATCAAGAGCTGAATAACCGGAAGCCAACCAATAGGTGTCCCTGGTATTATAGGCATGGTATCCGGGTTATACCCCCAACGATTTGTATGTAATGCATGAATTTCAAAATAAAAACTTAAAAATAATGCGTAAAAAACCATGATTACATAGTCATGTCTTTGCCATTTTCCTAATAACCAATTCACATCCTTATTTATGAACATAAACATCCAAAGCAATAATACACTCATATTCATATCGCCTACAGTGGCGCTGATCATAAGCCTTGTATGGCCCGTTAAATCATCCATTATATAAAAGGTGCCACACTGGCTGTATTCCCATACTAATTGAAGTGCAAAAGCAACCAATGCCACAACAAATGTTTGGATTATAAAACGTTTTATTGATGGTCTAGTCATCTGTCAAACTTCCTTCCTCGTATATAGGTATGACTTCTCCCAAATATGTAGGTTTTGGCCTCACCAAAACATAGAAAAAATCTTTAACTCTGGCTAAATACTCCCGAAAATCTCTACCTCTTTGGCCATAATATTCCCTTGGATCTGACGCAACACCATAAGCTTCCATACCAAGTTCATTAGCCATAAATAAAGCTCTATAAAGATGATATCTCTGAGTTACGATAACCACCTTTTCCACTTCAAATACTTGATTGGCTCGAACCATAGACTCATAAGTAGAAAATCCCGCATGATCCATAAAAATATGGTCACCCTCTATACCGGTATCTTTGGCGTAAGCTTTCATAACATTGACCTCGTCATAATCCTTGCGCCCATGATCCCCACTCATTAATAAACGGTTAGATACACCAGAATTATATAACTCAATACCTTGATTAAGACGGTCCTCCAACATAGGACTCGGTCGATTCCCTTGCCAAACCCCAGCACCTAAAACAAGTATACAATCACTCGCCATTTGTTCTAAGCTTTCGGCATCAAGAATCCGGTCTTCGTATTTCTTGATCATATATAAATTAATAATCCCACTTGCCACTACTACAACCGTTATCCCAATCATCAATCTACCTATGGCTTTCATGATTTTTCCAGACCTATTGTTCACACTTCTTTTTCTTCTCATAACGATTATACCCTTCATCTTAAGATTTGACCAAAGAGACTGAGCTTAAAAAACAGCCCGTACATGAATTAAAACCAGCGTACGGGCTTTTTTGTATTAAGACTACTAGCTTCTAGTGTTATTTTTTCTCTTTACAATCCGGACAATAGCCATAGATCTCAAGGCGATGTCCCGAAATGTCATAATCCGTTTCCTCTTCCAATATTTTTTCATATGCACCTAAGGGGCAGCCCTTTATAACTTGCATTTTTTTACAACAATAACATATTAAATGATGCTTATGCTCCATATTGTTAATTTCAAAAACAGCCATGTTGTCTTCCGACAGGTTTCTTTTGATGACAAGTCCTTTTGATATAAATACTTCAAGTATCCTATATACCGTTGATAAGCTGATTTTTTCATCTAATGCTTTGAGCTTCAAAAAAATCAGTTCTGCCGTCACCGGTAGGTTTTCCTCTATTAATATGTTATAAGTCATGTTTCTTTGTTTCGTATTTTTTATGCCTTTTTCGGCAAATAGAATTTTATTTTCCAAGTTATCCATATACGTCAATCCTCAATAATAGTGCTTTGTATATTTCAATACAGCTTTTTTAGGTACAGTTTCTTGTGTAAACTATTAGAAAGTCTTTAAATCCGGATCACCGCCAAAACCACAAGCGCCTGTCAAATTAGCTATATCCTCAACATCTCTTTCTTCAAGTTGAAAATCAAAAATATCCGCATTGGCTTCAATTCTTGAAGGTGTCACTGATTTTGGTAGAGGGAGATAGCCTCTTTCCAAACTCCATCTCAAGCAAATCTGAGCAATACTCTTACCATATTTTTTTTCAAAAAACTGCATTTCCGGAACATCAAATACTTTACCGGTACCTAGTGGACTGTAAGCTTCAAGTAATATGTTATGTTGTCTGCAAAAATCTACCGTCTCCTCTTGAAGGTCTCCCGGACATAACCTTATCTGATTGACCATCGGTACTATTTTTGCCTGATTCATAATTGCCTTTAGATGATGGGTTCTAAAGTTACTTACACCGATCGCTCTAATTTTTCCAGCTTCATAAAGCTCTTCCATAGCCTTCCAAGTCGCTGAATTCACTTCTTGCCACTTATCTCTAAACTTAGGTGGGTTAGGCCAATGAATCAGATAAAGATCCAAATAATCGGTATCCAAACGCTTCATAGTTTCTTCAAAAGCTCTGTACGTTGCTGCGTAGCCATGGTCATCATTCCATAATTTGCTGGTTAAGAAGATTTCTTCTCTTGGAATACCACTGGCTTTCATTGCTTTCCCCACACTGACTTCATTACCATAAATCGCTGCTGTATCAATATGTCTGTAACCTACATCTAGGGCTGTTTTAACCGATGTTATGCCCACATCATCATTGGGCGTCTGCCATGTTCCAAAACCGACACAAGGTATTGTCACGCCATTATGTAAAGTATAATAATCTGTTAATGATTTCATTCAACCACTCCTTTTTATCTTATCATCTTAAGGATGCTTCAGGTCGCCTTGACCTATAATCTACTTCAATTGCATACAAGGTATACCCTATTGTTCCTTATTGGTTTCTATATTCTCTATTTCTATATGCTTTGTTTCTTTATGCCTTTTAAGTTTCTCTATTGGTTGAGGTTTAGAAAAAAGGTAACCTTGTACAATTCTAAGGCTTGTTCCTTTGATCATCTCTAACTGTTCCATGGTTTCAACACCTTCTGCAACAATATCATAATCATATATCTTTGCAATTTCACACAGTATCTGAAAAAGCTTAAAAGCTTTGTCATCATCCAGTATTTGATCCATAAAAGTCTTGTCAATCTTCATCTCATCGAAATCAATACTTTTCAAATAATTAAATGAGGAGTACCCAGTACCAAAATCATCAATGGAAACCTTAAGACCCAACACATGTAAGGAAGTGATAATCGTTGATATCTTCTTAAAATCAGCAATGAAAATATCCTCTGTAACTTCTAAAATCACCTTTTCAGCAGGTACATTGTGAAACACTAATGCCTGCATAACTGTCGTCAGAAAACCCACTTCAAGAAAATGCGTCGGACTGATATTAATTGAGACGGATATACCTTCACCATATATTTCCTTCAACTTAGCATAATCTCTCATGACCCTATCTATCATATAGTCACCAAATTTGGAAGTCAAGTTCAGTTCACTTAATGCCGGTATGAAAACATTAGGTGATACATAACCCAATTCATCTGAGAACCATCTTGATAGCGCTTCAACACCAACCACTTTTTGCTTCACAAAATCATATTTTTCTTGATAATGTACGGTTATTTTCTTCTCTTCTATAGCTACCTTTAGATATTTACGCATCTCAAGCTCGTCCAAGATGGCTTTTTCCATATCGCTATCAAACATATAGATTTTGGTATTTCTTTGCTCTTTTGCATGTTTCATTGCCATGGAAACCTTGTTATAAAGTGTTTCAAAATCAAGTCCCTGATCGGGAAAATTGGCCACAGCCACATGATAATCCAGTGGATGCATGAAATCGTTGGCAATCAAATATTTACGTATGCCGTCTTGTAGTTTTTCTATACTGGTCCTTACTTGGACAGCAGACTTTTCCTCTAACCATACTGAAAACTCATTGCCGCTGGTTCTGGCTATGAAAAATATATCTTCAATCTGACTCTTAAAATATGCACCGACTTTTTTTAGTAGTTCATCTCCTTGATCATAACCCATGGTTGAATTAATGACTTTGAAGGCACGAATGTCTATTTGAACCAAATAAGCGTCTCCATTACATGTCATCATTCGGGTATTGACATGTTTTTTGAATCTATTTCTATTTGGTAATTTTGTCAGCTCGTCGTTATAGGCTAAATAGGACAACTTTTCCGTTTGATAGGTAAGATTTTTTCTTGTCACATCCATAGATTCTACCATCAAGTTGTAGCCTTTGGTAAGTTGGCCAATCTCATCTTGTGAAATGACTTCCGGTATGGTTTGGTACACCCCTTGACTTACTGCATCCATACCCTCTGACACCTGTATAACCGGCCATGTCACACGCCGAAGTACGCCTGCAGCTATTACCGTCACCAGAATCATAAGGCCTAAATAAATAAGCATTAATACCAGTAATATGATACGGGCAGAAGCATTAAAATCCATCTCATATGCCGTCGCTGAAACAATCCAGCCCCAGTTAGGGTCATACCCAGCATAAGCAATCTTGTCAGCAATAACATCTGAGTGGGGTAATACCCATGAATAATAAGTGAAGCCTCCACCACTTAATCCCTTTTCAATCTGGTCTCTGACGATATAATGATTTGGATTCTTCATATCCGTAGCATCTATAACATTCAATCCTTCTAGAGTCGGATGCATAATTTCCGTCCCGGATAAGTCATAAATGATCATATAACCATTTTGTCCAAGATCAATTTTCCCATGCAACGTTCTTGTTCCATCATCATTCATTGGACCTAGCAAAGCCAATTTAACATTTTCTTTAGCTCTTTCCTCAGTAATTGCCCCAGCCAGACTTTTACCATGTTCAGCCTCAATAAGTTTCAAAGCCATTACAACTGCATTTTTCAGTGTTACTTCACCTTTATCTTGAAGGGCTTTGCTTGCAATATAATAGCCTGAAACACCTATTCCAAAAGTGGCCAAAGACAACAAAACAATAAAAAGCATCATCAACTTCTTATTGAGGGAGTATTTGAATTTTTTGGGCATTCCATTCATAGGTGACCTCCATAGGATGTAATAAATAATAAGCCTCTACTTAGCGCATATAATGTACTTATATAAACAATTATACGCAAAGTAAAGGAAAATAACAAGGATTACACATATAAATATATTTAACGTTATACAGCATAGCGGCTGTGGAAGGGTTTTCATGATAGCTCCTATAACCCATCACTTACATATATCTGATTTTTTCCAAGTTCTTTGGCCTTATACAAAGCCTGATCTGCCAAAGCAATAAATTGCTCTTTATCAAGATCATCACTTGGTACCATACTTACTAAACCGATGCTAATGGTTGTTTTGGGTTGTTCTGACCCAAATTTGGTTTTGGATCCAGACTCAGATTCTTTTTGAATTGGAATTTGACTCACCTCATGTTGTATGGTTTCACATAAGGCATAAGCACTTTCAGGGTTATTATCATATAAAATAATAATAAACTCATCACCACCATAACGAATCGCTTTGTCTGTACTTCGACTTAACAGTCTATGAACGGTATCTGCAACATCCACCAGATAATAGTCTCCCGCAATATGCCCATATTGATCATTAATATCCTTAAAATTATCAATATCAAACATGATTAAAGTTAAATTGGTCTTAGAGCGTTTTGCTAGTCTTAAGAGTTCCTCTAATTTAAAGTCTAGGTACCTTCTATTATAAAAATCTGTTAAAGCGTCTTTGACAGAAAGTGTTTCTAGCTCAACATTAACAACTTCCAACTTCTCATTAAGTTTTGCCAATTTAGAATTTCTTCGCTTGAGTTCGCTTGATTCAATAATCCTAATAATACCATAGCCCATTAAAATCATAATGATAGCATAAATCATCAAAGCCCATTTTGTTCTGTACCATGGTGTTTCAATAGTAAAATAAACACTGACCGGCTCTGATTTATTATAACGAATGCCTTCTGCCACCACCATAAGTTCATAATCACCTGAGGGTAAATTGGAATAAGATGCATAATTCCTAGTTCCCGCATAGATCCAATCCTGATCAAAACCAACCAGCTTATATGAAAATATAATTTTACTCGGTGAATCATAGTCTAGAGCTATAAATTTAAAACCTAAAAAAGTTTCTTCTGGAGCAAATTTCAAACGTGCTCCATTATAAAACAAACGCTTTTCATCTATTGGTTGCTGAAACAACTCCACCGCTGTAATGTACAGCTTTGGAGGGTTCATTCTGAATTCTGAGTATTCTTTTGGAATCACAGTAACACCGTGAACACCGCCAAACAGCATACTACCATCCGAACTTTTTAAGTGTCCCTTGGAAAATTCCATCCCACCAATACCATCGTCTGTGGTTAATATGCGAATCTCTCCCGTTGTAGGATTCAAAATGGACATACCATCATAGGTGGCTATCCATATCAAATTGTCATTTCCTTCAAGCATACTTATAACAGCATTACTGGAAAGTCCATCCTCTTCTGTAAAGCTGATAAAATTCTTGTTAATTTCATCATAATAGGCGACACCACCATCTAACATGCCGATCCATATCCGTCCTGTTGAATCCTCAAATATATCGGCAATAGAATTGTTGGCCAGCTGATTTTCTTCTCTACTCCCTTTTTCATACATCTTAAAAGTATCCGAGCCTTTTTCAAGTAGATTTAAACCATTATTAGTGCCAACCCACAATCGACCTTTGCTATCATGATGGATAGTATATACCAGATTATCCGACAATGTATGGTAAGCTTCGTCTGTAAAACTATATTGTTTGGTTGAATCGGTTTTCATATTATAGTAAAACAGGCCATTGGTATAGGTTCCAATCCATAGCTCATGATCACTTACCCGTTCTATGTCATAAATCCTTAGATTCTCCGGTAAAATATTCCAAGGTATAAAGGTATCGGTATTTGGGTTATAGAAGACCAAACCTTTTGCTGTCCCAACTAAGATCCTGCCGTCTTCTAACAATTCCATAGCCATCACTTGATTGTCCATTAAGGATCCTTCTTGGTTCTCATCATACTTGTATTTGGTAATGCTTTCTGTTTTAGTGTTGTACTTATTTAAGCCATTATTGTAAATTGCAAACCATATGTTCTCGTCATTGTCTTGTTGTATATAGTTAATTTTTCCGATATCCATAGAATCCGGCACTTTAGGATCATGTGAGAACTTTACATAATCTCTTTTTCTTGGATTCAACTTGGATATACCACCACCGTTGGTACCTATCCATAAAATACCTGAATCATCTTGAAGCATAGAATATACAATCGGATGTACCAAGTCTTGATCTTGGTCTCCACTAGTAAAATGATGGGTTGATTTGTTTTTTTCAGTAGCAAATAGGCCGCCACCCCAAGTGCCGACCCATAATGTGCCATCATATGTTTTTTCTAAGCTGTAGACACGGTTATCCGAATAGCTGATTCTACTAAGTACATTAAAATCCATATCCAACTCAACAACACCACCATCCCAAAGACCTAGAGTTAAGATATTTTTGTTAAATTCCTTTATAACCATTACATTTGGCGATGGCAAGTCTATCTCTATAGGAACCACTATGTCGCTTACAGGGTCCATCATCAAGAGCCCATCGTAAGTACCGATTAACAAGCGTCCTTTTGAATCTATAAACAAAGACCTAACAGTCTCTTTGGGAATATCATATTGTTTAACTGTACCGTCTCTTGTATCTAATCTATTTAATCCGTTCATCGTCCCAAGCCACACATAACCCTCCAAGTCCTTCTCTATAGCTATGATGATCGGATTAGACAGATTGTCATTTTTGACTGTATAATTTACAAAACGATTTTCATGTATAATAAAATGTGAAACCCCTTGGTAAGTACCAACCCATATTTCATGGCGTTGATGATCATAGTAGATCGTCTGAACCAGATTATGTGCTAGACCGTCTTCTCTAAAGGGAATGGTTTTGTAGACCTCTATCTCTCTACCGTTATAACGATTCAAACCACTCTGGGTTCCAAACCATAAAAAACCATACTTATCCTGAATCATAGAAGAAACGGATAGATTCGACAACCCTGATTCTCTACCCATTCTTTCAAAAAGTATCCCTACATCATCGCGTATTATAGGCGCTTCTATCGTTTCGCCATAAATATCCAAAACCATAACGCTAGATGCCATCAGCATAGAGACCAGTGCTAATAAAAAAACTCTACTTAAAGCTTTATAAACAGCTGTCATAGAAACAACCCCCATATTTTCTCATACTTCTACTTATTTCTATTATCACACATTCAATATTATTACACAACTCAAGCTTTTATACCCTCTTGCTCAAAGCTTTTAAACCAAATATTCATGGACTCAATGCCGCCTGAAATCTGATTGTTGTTCCATAATGTACCACCGTATTCATATCCGCACTTGCCAAAAATCTTGTTCATGCTAGGTGAACCGGCGCGGGTCATAGTGTATGCGGTTTTTATACCTGCTGCTATCATAACCGTCTCCATTTTCCTCATCAAATGCATACTTAAGTTATAACCACGGTACTTTGGCAAAATAGCAAAATCAGTTACTTCCACATTTTCTTCATGAAAATTCACACTACAGGCACTGACCCCAATAAGATCATCCTGATTGAATAAACCAAAATAAAGTGTCTCATGTCCCATATTGTCTGTGATGTAAGTAGGATCTTCGATTGGATAAGGATGGGTCTTAAAAACCTGATCATATATATCAGCAATCTTTTTTGCATCACGTAAGTCTAACAACTTTATTTTATAACCCTCTTTTATGGTCGTGAGGTCTTCCATATTGCTGATCTTCTTTTTCGCTTCCCTAATGATAGATGTAAGTTCCTTTTTATTCTTTACGACTTTCCTATCCGGATTTGTATACTTCGCCATAAAAAAACAGGCTTTTTTTCCATTATAAAACCCAGGTATCTTTGCTTCTTGATCAAATCCATGTCTTATGAATTTGATTTTTGCAGCTTTTGGTGTCTTTGCAATAATCTTACCATATTCATGGTCTTCAACCATTAAGTCCAGTTGATCTATTAAATAAGGGTCAAGTGCATGCTTATAGTCATCTACAAATATCCTATCGTTGTGTTGTCCATGTTGTACCTTACTTCTACCCATTAATACTAATTTCTCTTGTTCTTTCAAAACCTTATCTCCTTTTTGATCTTTCTTGTCTTATATGATTGGTAACAAAAACAAAGCACTCTAACCCAAAAGAGTTAGAGTGCTGAATATATTCATAATTATAATCATCAAGCAACTACTTCACGTTAATTTCTTTTAATGCATAATGCCGAATAAATTCCCCAAGCCTAACACTGGTTGCTGCTTCTCCAACATAGAGCAGTTTGTCATCCTTACTGATTTTTTCATACCCGGGTGGTGACAATAAAATACTCCCATCCCTTTTGATACCTACAATAGTTGCACCCGTGTTGGTCCAAAAATCAAGTTCCTGTATGCTTTTTCCAATGACTTCTGATGCCATGTCTATACTATATTCATATACGGTTATGTGTTCACTATGATTAAATCGACTCGTATAATCTATGATGGCATTCATGGTCTCATTCATTTTATCTTCAATGGCATCCCTTTTTTTCATTAAATCTATTAACTCATCTTTTAATTCATTAACTGAAGAACGAATTCTGTATCTCTCAATAAACTCTAAAGCCCTGTCAACGGATGCCACATAAATACCATTTCCATGTTTGACTTCCACGATATTCATATCGGACAAAAGTCGCATTGCCTTTCTGATGGTTTCCGGAGATACATTATACTCCCCTGCAAGTGTCGATCGTCCGCTTATTTTTGCCTGTCTTTTAATATCTTCACGACTGATTCTAGCAGCTACATCCACTGCTACCTGCATGTAAATCGGTGTAGAATTTCTTTTTGCCATGGTTCACCTTCCTCATATACGCTTACAAAACAATTTCTTCTTAAATGAAAAGAGACAACTTTATTATAAAATAAGATTGTCTCTGGATATATGTCATTATACCTTATCTATTGTGTTTTGTCAAATATGCTGCTGATTTATTGACTACACTCTTGAAGATATACGTTGTTTTAACTCGGAATAAGGCATAGGTTTTGCATAATGATACCCTTGTCCAAATTGACAACCCATATCATGCAGTAAATCTCCTTGAGCTTTATGTTCTATACCTTCAGCCACTGTTACAATACCTAAAGCCTCCGTTAAGCTCAACAATTGCTTAACGATAATATATCCTTTATCTTTATCCAATATATCATCTATATAAGTCTTATCAATCTTTAATACATCAAAAGGAAACATACTTAAATAATTCAGTGACGAGTATCTTGTACCAAAATCATCTAAAGACACTGAAAATCCGATAAATTTTAATTGTGCCATGACTTCTTTGGCCTTTGTCATATTTTTTATGATGGAATGCTCAGTAATTTCAAAAGAAATCCTTTTAGCATTAATCTTATAAAGCTCCACCATTTCTATTAAATAAGGTATAAACTTTGAAGAATTAAATGTTTGAGTGGATATATTAATAGAAACCTTCAAATTCTCAAATGTTTCATGTTCTTCTGATATACTGTAAAAAGCATTTTCAATAACCCATCGATCCACTTTTAGTATTTGCCCTGTTTGCTCAGCAAACTCAATCAGCTTACCAATATTCATATCTTTATGAGTCGGATCATTCCATCTAAGTAGTACCTCACATGCATCAAAAGTATTTTCTTTCAGATTATATATCGGTTGATAATATAGCTCAAAAGCATCTTCTAATAAAGCATTATTTATTTTCTTCTCAAGACCTGCTCTAAAGAATACCTCTTCCAATAATGCTTGACTATAAAACTCATAACGACCTCTACCATTAGCTTTTGCCTTATATAGTGCTATATCCAGTTGCTTTAATACCTCTGATACACTTTCTTGAATCATAAGACTGGTAACAACACCGATGCTTAAAGTCATCTGGTATTCCACATCCATCAGATTCCATTTACGATTGGATAAATCTAATATATAATCCAACATCCTCTGTATCATTTCTTCATCCACAGTCTCCTGAATAATCAAAAAACCATCTCCCTGCCATCGATAGGCATGAGATAATTCTAAAAACTTAAGAGCTTTAGATAACGCGACTAAAAAAAGGTCACCATACTCGTGGCCGTGAATATCATTTAAGTCTTTAAAATAATCAATATTAATATAATAAGCTGTAAAAGGCTTTTCTTCTTCTAAAAGCGTTTCAATTCTCGTATCAAAAACCACACGATTATCCAGTCCGGTTATAGGGTCTTTTGTAGCCATCTCAATTAATTTTTGTTTGTGTTTGTGTTCATCCGTCACGTCGATGCCGAAAGAAACAATTAAAGGTGCTTCGTTCTCTGTTTCCATCAAGACATCATTCCAAATCATATCTCTAACCGTTCCGTCTTTTGCTCTAACTTTTGTCTCATAATTAATCAACTGTTTTTTTTCATACAGTCGGCCCATAAAAGTTGCCAAATCAAAGTCTTCTTCACTTGTTCTTGTATATTCAATCCAATTTTCTCCAATAAATGCTTCATCATAGCCCAAAATTTCATAATAATGCCTGTTTATATCCACTACTTCACCACCAATTTTCCAAATCATAATGGCTGCATTACTGTTGTTGTACAATAAGTCAAAATATTTCTTTTGCTTCTTGAGTTCATGGTTAATCTTGTCCAGATTTTTGACTTTTTCTACCAGTTCATCATCAATAGCAATAAGCTCCTCTGAAGTCGCTAACAGTTCCTCATTTGTTGATTGAATTTCTTGATTTAAATGAAATACTTTATTGTTATTAAGGGTGGCAAAGTAATAGAACAACATACTGGTCATAACTACATAAAACCATCCTTTATAAAGCTGCATCTCTTGATACACCTTGTGATCTTGAACCAATATACTAAGAATGCCATCAGAAAAAAGTATCCATAATACACCAATTACTGCGTAAACGAGTGTAATTTTCCAAGGGTTATATTCTTTTTTTGACAAGTAAGTAACATCTTGATGATTCATGAGTCTTTTATGTACATTATCCAGCTTAATATCCAATTGAGCACCTCTTATGATTTTGTCATCTATTGCATATGCATGGTAACATTCAGTATACCTGAAATCACTTCATAAAGCTATTATCTTATTGACCTAGACAGAACTGATGTAGATTATAATATTAAGCCGTCTATAACGTCAAATCCTTTAAGAGATAGACATCTACAAGCGTCCCTTTAACAAATTCCCCTTTTTCAATCGTGATTTTTATATAGCCACTGGCTTTTGCCAGCAACGTCATCATACCTGATTTACCATATAACGGTATTGCTTCCCATAAGTCGTCTTTTCTACTTAATTGAACCATCTGATAGGTTTCTCTTCCCGGTGCCGCATACACACTTCCTGTAAGTTCAGCTTGTATATGAACCACTTCTTGATGGTTCCTTTGAATGGTTAAAAAATACCTTTTTACAAATAAGCTGAATGTGACAAGTGCCGATGCTGGATGGCCCGGAAGGCCTACCACAAGTTTACCGTCTATTTGTCCGAATATAGTTGGTTTACCCGGCTTAATGGCTATACCATGTACCCAAATCTGACTTTGGTTAAAAGATTCAATAACATTTCTTGTATAATCCTTTGCTCCCACAGAACTACCACCGGATATTAATACAATATCGCTTGAAGACAAACATACTTTAAGTGCTTCTCTCATACACTCAAAATCATCCTTAACTATTCTACACGTATGAACGTCTCCACCTAATTGCTTGATCAATCCACCTAGGGCATAACTGTTAATTTCTCTAATTTGTCCTAAAGCCTGTTCTTCCTCTATGCCAATGATCTCGTCTCCTGTAGAAATAATTGAAAAAACAGGTTTTCTATAAACTTCAACTTTTCCGACACCCATTGATGCAAAAAGCCCTAAATCATAAGCGGTTATTCTCTTGCCTGCTGTAATATAAGTTTCACCTTGTGTCAGATCATCACCGGTGTAACTGATGTTTTCGCCGTATAATACCGACTTATGAATACTTACAGATCCATCATCTAACTTTTGGGTATATTCAATCATGACCATACCTTCAGAGTTGCCCGGTAGCATCCCACCGGTAGGTACATATACAGTCTGACCTGTTATTAAAGTTTCTGTTACGACTTCCCCCATCGTAACTTCATGAATGACATTAAGAACACTAGGTGAAGCCTCAGAAGCTGATTGGACATCTTGAATCATAACCGCATAACCATCAACCGTTGAGCGATTAAATTGCGGTAGATTAGCCGATGCCTTGTAATCTACAGCTACAATACGATCTATAGCATCCACAAGTGACACTATCTCTGTATCCATTTTATAGTCGTTTGCCAACTTTGTTATAATTTGAAGAGCTTCCTTTACAGGTATAGCATTAAAAAAATCCATAAACATCTCTTTTCCTTCTTATTTAGGGATTTCCCCGCACTCGGAAGTATCCCCAACGAGAATTTGTAATCCGTGAAGCAAAGGTTCCAAAATAAAAGTCAAGGATTCTTTAACTGCCTTAGGGCTACCCGGAAGATTCACAATGAGTGTATTGCCTCGTATACCTGCAACCCCTCTTGATAGCATGGCTTTTGGTGTTATATCCAAACTATTATGTCGAATTGCTTCTGCAATACCTGGCGCTTCTTTCTCTATAATATTCATTGTAGCTTCAGGTGTCACATCTCTTTGACTGAAACCTGTGCCCCCTGTTGTCAATATCAAATTTATTTTCAACTCATCTGCCATAAAGACCATTTCATTGGATAAGCCAATAGCGTCATCCGGTAACATGATATATTTTAGAACTTTGTAACCAGCTTCAGTCATGATTTCTTCTATTAGTTTGCCACTAAGATCTACACGTTCTCCTTTGGCACCTTTATCACTTGCTGTTATAATCCCTACTGTATACATAGAATTCCTCCTTGTTAATGACTTACTCATTATTTTACGCTAGATACAATCATATTACAAGGTTTAAACGTGTTTTATTGCTACAAGAAAAGAAGCTTCACTCATATTTCTGAACGGATCGATAGGAAAGGTATTTGACGTATTCTGCCATGTTTCAAGGCTGATTACTATAACAATAAACAAAGCCATGCTCATTGCATGGCTCATAGTTACATAAATATGATATTATCTCTTTAATACTACCTGATGATACGTTATACTGAAAAAAACGACTATTAATTGGAGGCTAATTCTGTGCAAACGACTTATTTCCCCTTACAAGATTTGACATCCGGTTCTTTACCTATTTACTTATCCAGTATAGGTTATGACTACGTAGAAGGGCACATGCATCGACCTGATGGGTATAGCCGCTACCAATGGGTACATACCACTTCCGGTGAAGGGGAACTCTCACTACATGGTCGCTTATACAGTTTACCTGTTGGACATGGCATGTTTCTATATCCGAATGTGCCCCATACTTATTATCCTAAGTCAAATCAATGGATCACAGAATGGTTAAGCTTTGACGGTAAAGATATTGCCCAACTTGTGGATGCTATTGGCTTTCATTCTAGTGGCGTCTATCAACTGGATTATCTTGACCAATTCAAAAACCATCTAAGAGAAGGGTATCGATTAGCAACTTCCACAAACCAATACAGTTCACTTGATATGTCCGCTTTCCTATATAATTTCCTCATAGAGCTTATAAAGAATGTAAAACCCCTACATAAGACTTCAAGATCCAATCAATATGATAAATTATTACCTGTGCTTTTATATCTGGATGTTCATTATTCTCAACCTATGGTACTAGAAATACTGGCTGAGCTTATACAAGTGAGTCCTCAGTACCTTTGCACTTTGTTTAAAAAAGTCTTTAATACAAGACCCTCTGCATATCTGAACCATCTTAGAATTAATAAAGCTAAAGAAATAATGCTCACTCAGCCTCATAAAAGTATTTCTCAGATTGCTAAAGAGGTCGGAATAGAAAGTCCAAGCTATTTTAGTGCTTTATTCAAAAAACATGAAGGAAAAACACCCAATGATTTTATATCGCTACATCGCCCGCAATACGATTAATTCTTCCATCTAGGTGGTTATATACCACCGATTTTGTTAAGTGGTGCAACCCTAATAAGTGCCTTTCCTTCTATCTGGCGTAATGAAACCAAACCAAAATGTCTACTGTCTCGACTGACATCTCTGTTGTCCCCTAGTAGAAAATAATAGCCATCCGTTAGGGTGATCGGATACTGAATAATACTTGGGAAAGTCAAATCCTCAGTATAGGTTTCTTCCAATTTGGTATTATTCACATAGACATAACCGTCCTTTATATCAATACTGTCTCCTGGTACTCCAATAACCCGCTTGACCAAACGCATCCGCTTTGATTTTCCCGTGAATTTTGAAAGCATATCTTCGTATAATACTTTGATTTTCATCAAATAATCGTCTGTGACATATTCATTTTCTACAAAGACTACAATATCTCCCTGCTTAGGTGCTTCAAAAATCATACTAAGTTTTTCAATGACCAAAACATCGTTTTCCGTTAATGTGGTTTCCATTGAACTTTGTTTAACAGTTGAAAATGTAAAGACTAATGTGTTCAGTAATGTTGTAATCACAAGAATAAAAAACAGGAGTTTAAGATAATCTATGATCTCAGTTATAAATTTATTTTTCATTAATATTCCCTTCTCTTACTTAATCAACATAGCATCTCCAAAACTAAAAAATCGATATGAAGATTCTACTGCAGCTTCATAGGCTTCTAGAATAAATTCACGACCTGCTAGTGCACTTACAAGCATGATTAAAGTCGACTCCGGTAGATGAAAATTGGTTATTAAAGCATCCACAATCTTAAATGAATATCCGGGGTAGATGAATATATCTGTCCAACCGCTACTTTTTTTAATATAACCATCCTCATCAGCAACAGATTCAAGGGTTCTAGAACTTGTCGTGCCAACTGCAATGACCCTTCCTCCTTTATTCTTAGCTGAATTGATTTTCAAAGCTTCTTCCTCTTCAATAAAATAGTATTCAGAATGCATATCGTGCTCCAGTACATTCTCTACTTTTACAGGCCTAAATGTTCCAAGCCCCACATGTAAGGTGATATAAGCGATCGCCACACCTTTTTCTTCTATTTTTTTCATGAGATCATGGGTGAAGTGCAATCCGGCAGTAGGTGCTGCAGCTGAACCCGTATGCTTAGAATAGACAGTTTGATACCTTTCTTTATCCTCTAACTGCTTCGTTATATAGGGTGGTAGTGGCATTTGCCCCAGTTGATCTAATACTTCCTCAAAAATACCTTCATATTCCAAGGCAACCAATCTATTGCCACCGTCCATGATTTCTAATACTTCGGCTTTAATCATGCCGTTGCCAAACTCAATGACATCGCCTACCTTAGCTTTTTTACCCGGTTTTACCATAACTTCCCACTGATTCTGCTTTTTTCTACTTAGAAGCAAAAATTCAACTTTGCCTTGGGTCTTTGGTTTTTCTCCTATGAGTCTAGCAGGCATGACCCTTGTATTATTTAGTACCAAACAGTCTCCCGAGTGTAGCTCCTCCAAAAGATCTGTGAATTTTTTATGTTCTATAGAATGATTATTTCGGTCAAGTACCATAAGCCTTGAGTCTGATCGATCCTCCAAGGGTTCTTGAGCGATTAATTCTTGTGGTAATTTAAAAGTAAAGTCACTTAACTTCATCACATACTCCTTAATATTCAATGTATCATTTTTACACTGCCTCTCATTATATAAAAAAAGACTTAAAGCGTCAACTGAATTAGACTATTATACATTACATACAATATATAGCTACAAATGCATCTAAGATACCTATATATTGTATGTGCATCTGAAGAAATCCAGTTTTGCATACCAAGCAATATTAAAAAAACAAAAGTTTATAAATTTTTAATATAGAAATAATAAGAATACCCTTACATTATATCTATATTTGTAGTAAAATATCAATATATACTATTACTCAACTTTCCACATGTCGAATTTCTTTAGAATGGTCGACCACTGGTTACTTTTGAAATCTAATTTCATGAACAATAATCAGACTGGTTTACATGCCTACGCTAAAGTATCCTATGTGATCGTTGAGTTATTCGTGACCATGGCGGTATTATTACTTCTTAGTTCATCAATTTATACTTAAAATCTATTTAAGGTCAGCAATTCATTTATTTCAGATTTTCATAGAAACGGAGTTGATCATGAATGTATCAATTGTCCCATCTCGTAAAACAAAAAATATTAGATTTACCACTTATTGAGTCCCTCGCAAAGACATTATATTACGGTACAGGACTGTCGTTAACGGTTATAGATCAGAACCACAATAAGGTTTTCTCACATGGACCAAACGCACATGTGGATGATTTTTTGGAAGATATTTTTCACCCTTTCGTTGGTTTTGTAAAAGACACCATTAAAAACCATGGGAATGGCGTCTACACCTATGACTCTGACTATGCCTTATCCTATCTTGTCACTGTCGTTGCAGATGCATCCAGCTATTATGGATCTTTATTACTTGGTCCATTCCTAACAAAAGAAGCCAATGAACATCTCATTAATGAAGTGATGCATGAGCAAAAATTTTCTATGTCGAAGCGAGAACAACTCAAAGACCTTTTCAATCTAATACCTATTCTCAGCTCTTCGCGAAATTATTACATACAACAACTGGTAGCCGCCATAGTGACCAACCCTCATGTAATTGATTTATATCCTGAAGCACACCTTACAGAGCTAACCGAAGAAATGGTTGAAACCTTTGACCATGCTATTGAAATCGAAAAAACAGATCACAACCACGCACTCGAAGTACTCTTTCTAACCAAAGTGCAAAGTGGTGATATCGAAAAAGTCATTGATTTATATAATGAACACATCAAGGCTCAATATTTCAGCCAAACCTCACCCAACCATCTTCGAAATTCGAAGAACAAAGCTATCGCTTTTTCAACATTACTATCTAGAACCATTATAACCGGTGGTGTTGAAGCTGAAAAATCCTTATCATTAGCTGAATATTACGCTCAGAAAATTGAGCAGTCACATAATTTTGAGGAACTCATCGACATCATTGAGCGCATGATTATCAAGTATACCAACAGTGTCTTACAGCTCTCTAATATTAACCATGTAAGTGTCATCAAAAACGCTTCAAAATTTGTCCACTTACATCTTTCAGAGCCTATCCGGTTAAATGATGTAGCCAACTATGTCAATTTATCACCAAACTATTTTTCTTCTTTATTTAAAAGAGAAATGAACCTTTCCTTTGCGGATTACGTTAATCAAACCCGCGTCAAGGAAAGTCAATACCTACTTGAAACGACCAATTACTCGATTTTGGATATTGCTATTTCAGTGGGCTACAACAATCAGAATTATTTTACAACCATCTTTAGAAAATTCACAGGTGTTACACCTAAGCAGTATAGAATGCGAAGTGCGAAGTAATGGTAAAAATATAACTAAAGTAAGTCAACCAAGTCTCTAAGTGAAAAATGCTTAGGGACTTTTTTTAGATGAAATTTGATTTACTTTTTACTCCCTCGTACAAGCTTGGGATAGAAAGAATGGGGTTTTAAGTGGGTCCCATGAAAACCCTTCCACAGTATGTATAATTACGGTCTCCCGTTGGTGCATCCATGCACCAAATGTCGACGGTCAGCATCCATGCTGACTAGCTCCATTACACATACTGATTCCAGGAACTTCATGGTCGATGTTGGCACACTCTGTTTTATTGGCTGCTTTAGGGCGTAGAATATTTTTACTATCGCGAAACCGAATGAGGAAAGAAAAGGCGCTGATCAATCACAGTTCTACATGGATGTAGAATGTCCTTCATTTTTACATGGATGTAAAAAAGGAAGGATGATTGAGCAGTGCCTTTTCTTGACGAAATGACGATTACAACCTAGGGTTAAAATCAGTGAGTTGCTTTGAGCAGTGCCTTTATTTCACTTCAACACCTTTATAGTAATACTCCAATATATCCTTATAAGTATAATCTGCAAGTGCCATCCCTTTTGCTCCTGACTGACTCATACCGACACCATGCCCATAACCAACACCAGCCAAAATAAACTTTCCGGTTTCTCCCGAAATCATCGGTTGATTTATGATGTTACCCGCGCTCATGACAATGACTTGATCCTTCTGGCCAAGGAATTTTACTGCTTTTCCACTACTACTTATAACATAGGCATCACTGTAATCCACGACCCCAACATAGTTTTTACCCGAAATAACTGAATGCCTCAAAAATGGTAGGTTTCCCGGTTTTATTAAAGTAAATTTTCGACTGTCCATACCCAACCACTGACGCATGGTTTCTTTTTTCAGAATATAAGTGCCACCGCTACCGATCACTTTTAGTTCAAGCACCCTACCTGCATCTGTATAACCCATTACTTCAAGATCTATAACAGAACCTATAGATATGTCTCTTTTGATCAATGCACTCTCAATCTCTGCCGGTGTGTAGGTCTTAATCCAAGGTGCTCTTGCCGGCTCAGTTTCATAAAGATCAGGCATACTTTTTAAATAAGGTACTGAAGCAGACCATACATGCTCACTGGCTTCTGTACGTCCTCCACTGGTTGAAAAGAAATAGGCAGGTATGACGGATCCATCATAATATATCATCTTACCCTTTGTGCCATCCACTGCAACTGTTACCCTCCTATCCTCAACACCATAGCCTTTATAAACTTGAGAGTTCACTGTATCATCTAAATCATAGGGCTCGTTGGGGAATTTTTTTGCTACTGTGACATAATAGATGGCAAAGGTACGAGCCGCTACGGCTTGCGCCTTAATACTCTCAATCGGCCAGGATGCATAGATTTCCGAAACGACAACACTATAGAGATAGTCTTCAATATCAACAATATTGACTGCTAAAAGTTTTTCCTTACCATAACGACCAATCTCAACTTTGCCTCGGTAAGTTGCTTTGCCAAGATTCAAGACAGATGCATCACCTATTTTATCATTGGTGCCGATGACCACCTTATGTAAACTGTTATCAAGAATTATACCTTCTACTTGATCAAAGGTCATGATTATCCGTTCCTTGTTAGAAGGTGCTTCTAAGAAATGGATGTCATAGAGTGTGTCTATTTGATCCAGTGTCATTTGAACATCCACAGTTTCAACAAAGATTTTCCAAGTATGAATATCTATTAAACTGGGATATACAGTGAACCCATCTGCTTTTAATAAATCAGCCTTCGACTTAGCCGTCTCATAATCTTCATAAATATCTGCTGACATAATGTATGTAGTTATTGAAGGTTTGAATAAAAACATCTGACCTGCTGAGAAAATTGTTGATTCCGGCAACCAGATATCATTACTATAGAATCCTAATATAATTGATTTATTAAATACTTGAACTTGGTCCTGGTCTTTAAATTGCGTTACCAAACCAATCCTTAAGGTATCAATGTCTGCTTCTTTTCCCTTACTGCTAATATCCGTGATGTTCATAAAGGTCATCAAAAATGAAAGCATGACCATAGCATAGCTTATTCTCTTAAACCTTTTTATTTTTTCTGTACTGAAATATTTTTCTCTAATCATAAGAAACCCCTTTATAATGATGTCACTAATTATTATAAAGGGGTTTCTTCAAAAAAGCTAGTCCATATAAGCCTATTTTCTTAAGGTGGCACCGAGTTCATTCTCCAGACCCTTCAGGATCTTTTCCATGGTTTTGCTGATTTCTTTTTCTTGTAACGTATGATCAGCTGCTCTAAATGATAGCGCATAGGCCACAGATTTGTATCCTACTTCTATCTGTTTACCCTTATAAACATCAAACAACTCCAGTTTCTCCAGTATTTTTCCGGAGCATCTTCGGATGACTTCTTCAATGTCACCAACCAATATTTCTTCCTTCACCAACATGGCAACGTCTCTATTGACCGCTGGGTACCTCGGTACGGGTGTGTATTTATGGTCAAGTGTCGCTTCACCAATCAGATCTTCCATATCAATGACAGCAATATAAGCTTTATCATGAATATCGTATGCATCGAGAACATCCGGATGCACTTCACCAATATAACCGATTTCTTTATTATTCAACATAACCTTGGCTTTTCGTCCAGGATGCAGGTATGATAATTCGATATTTGGATCCCATTTTGCTAAG
Organism: Firmicutes bacterium HGW-Firmicutes-2; assembly: GCA_002841495.1. GTDB lineage: Bacteria > Bacillota > Clostridia > Lachnospirales > Vallitaleaceae > Petrocella. The sequence goes on from PGZV01000006.1 coordinate 60,420, forward strand.
TCAAGACAATTGAAGGCTTCAAATAAAGTTTCCAGAATACCTTTTAACTTGAAGAAATCACAGTCCCCATACATGCCAATCGTCAACTTCTGAGACTCTTTAGGCAATTCTTTAAGTGGAATGGCTTTAGGTTCATAAATGGTACCAATTTCATATAAACCAACCTTTTCATTTCTTTTAGCATAATTATTGGATAAAGCTTGGAGCATACCGTTAACCGTCGAAGTACGCATAACACTAAAATCTTCTCCAAGTGGGTTATCAATCTTCACCGCTACTCTTAGAAGACTATCCGGCGCAAGCTTTAACTTGTCATATACCTTCGGTGACTCAAAGCTATAAGTCATGGCTTCATTAAGACTACAATCTTCCATTATCTGTCTTGCTAGGTCTTCCATTCTTTGAGTAAAACTTCTTTTACCCACCGTTGGTGTTCCTGTTGCAAGGGTTGTGGGTAGACGGTCATAACCATAGAGTCTTGCCACTTCCTCAGCTAGGTCTGCTTCACATTCAATATCAGCTCTAAATGTAGGTGCCAAGATTTCTTTTTGATCTTCGTCAACCACAAACTCAAGACGTTTAAAATAGCTTACCATTTCTTCTTCAGAAATATTCGTTCCCAGCAGTTTATTAATATTCCCAACATTATAAGCCACTTTATTAGGCTTTCTATTGCTGTTATTCACATCTATAGTACCTGCCATAACATGACCGGCACCTATCATTTCTGCCAGTTGGCAGGCACGTTCTATGGCAATTAGAGCCGTATTGGGGTCAAGATGTTTTTCGAATTTTGTGGATGCATCTGTTCTAAGACCTATTTTTTTCGAGGTCTTTCGAATACTTGCCGGGTCAAAATTAGCTGCTTCAAGTAGTATCATGCCTGTATGATCTTTGACCTTAGAACCTTCTCCACCCATCACGCCGGCCACACCAATAACTTCTTTTTCACCCGCTATGACCAACATGGTCTCATCCAATTCTCTTTCTTCACCGTCAAGTGTCATCATTTTTTCTTGATCTTTGGCGCGTCTTACAATAATTTTCCCATGGGTAAGCTCTTCAAGATCATAAGCGTGCATGGGCTGGCCCATTTCAACCATGACAAAGTTGGTTATATCCACTAGGTTATTGATAGGGCGTATACCGACAGATCTCAACCTGTCTTGCATCCATTTTGGAGAAGGCTTTATATCTACATCCACTAAAACTTTTGCAACAAACCGAGGGCATAAGTCGGTGGCAATAACTTCTACAGAAGCATGTTGGTTGATGTCACCTGCCACTTCATTATAACCGATTTCAGGATAGTGAAACTCTGTGTCGACGGTGGCTGCTGCTTCTCTTGCTATGCCCAGTAAACTAAAACAGTCCGGACGATTTGATGTGATCTCAAATTCGACTATAGCATCATCCAATCCAAAAATAGGCTTTGCATCACTTCCGAGTGGATACTCACCTTTTATAATATAGATGCCATGTTCAGGTGCGTCGGGAAAATGATCCGGATCTAAACCCAACTCTTCTACTGAGCACATCATGCCGTTAGATGCTACACCTCTAAGCTTACCTTCTTTAATTTTCAAACCTTCAGCAAGGTTTGCACCCGGAAGTGCAACCGGCACCAAGTCTCCAACCTTCATGTTATCAGCACCTGTGACAATCTGAATGGTTTTATCTCCAACATCTACTTGGGTGACAACCAATTTATCTGCATCCGGATGTTTAACGATTTCAAGAACTCTGCCGACAACAACATCTGTAATGTTCTCACCTTTTTTTACTACAGAATCCACATTCGAACCGGACATGGTCATCTTTTCCGCAAATGTCTGTACATCACAATCTATTTTCACATATTCTCTTAACCAATTCATTGATACATTCATAATCTGCTACTCCTTTCTGTCCACCTCATTAAAACTGCTTTAAAAACCGAATATCATTTTCATAAAAAAGTCTCAGATCTTCAATTCCATATCTTAACATCGTAATACGTTCAAGACCCATACCAAAAGCAAACCCGCTGTACTTAGTCGGATCTATACCGGACATCTCAAGAACTTTGGGATGTACCATGCCACAGCCAAGAATTTCAATCCATCCGGATCCTTTACATATGTTACAACCTGTTCCACCACATTTAAAACAGGAGACATCGACCTCAGCACTAGGCTCCGTAAAAGGAAAGTAATGCGGTCTAAAACGCACTTTAGCATCATCACCGTACAATTCCTTGACAAATTCTGCTAAAGCACCTTTTAGATCTGCCATGGTAATATGTTCATCGATGACCAAGCCTTCAACCTGATGAAACATAGGTGAATGGGTTGCATCGACTTCATCCGAACGGTACACTCTACCGGGCGCAATAACACGAATAGGTGGTTTTTGGTGTTCCATAACATGAACTTGTGTTGGTGACGTGGATGTTCTAAGAACAAAGTTCTTATCAATATAGAAAGTATCCTGTTCATCTCTTGCTGGATGATCTTCTGGAATATTTAATGCTTTAAAATTATAATAGTCTTCTTCAATTTCAGGACCTTTTGCAATCTGATACCCCATACCTATAAAGATGTTCTTAAGATCCTCAAGAACAATATGCATGGGATGACGATGCCCCAGTGTCTTTTTGTTAGAAGGCATGGTGACGTCAATGACCTCTTCTTTAAGTTGTTGTTCTCTTACTTTTGACGCTAGATTGTTCTTAGCGTTCTCTATAGCTGCTTCAATATCTGTTCTAACTTCATTCACTAGGGCACCAATTGTAGGACGATCTTCCGGTGCAACATCTTTCATACCTTTAAGTATGGACGTTAATTCTCCTTTTTTCCCTAATATGTTGACGCGAACCTCATCAAGTGCTTTAAGGTCTGCTATGTTATGTAGATTTTTTACGACTTTGATTTTAATTGCTTCCAGCTGTTCTTTCATTAGGACTCCTTTCGTTTTTCAGTTCATGATTTTACACAATAAAAAAAATCCATCCCTAACAAGGGACCGATTTCATCGGCGGTACCACCCTAATTCCTGCTATTGCAGGCACCTTGGACGCTTAACGTGCGTTAACGGCATGGCTTACTCATTTCAGTCATGCAGCTCAAGTGGGAAATTCAATCATCGGCTGAACCTATAGGTGCTCACAGCCTAGGCACCTACTCTCTAAAGGAAACCGATAATCTACTAGGAACCAAGGTCATGGTTCTATACACCGTCATCGCTTTTACAATTGACTATATTGTAACATATTTGTCCTATCTGTCAAGAAATAAGTACTGTTTTACATAACTTTGCCTAAAGACTTCTTAGCTCTTAGTTAACAAACTGGCCAACCATCACTAAGAAATCTTATAACTGGAAAGTTGAGTTCTTTACAAAACGCCCTTTTGATACATTCTAAGTAAAACTTTTAGATTGTTGATATCATCTTTGAGTTTCTTTCCTATATCTGTTTCACCAACCAGTACTCTATGGTCGGCTTTGTGTATAATACTAATCTCAGATATTAAGTCCACGTTATGATCAATGGCTTCTTTAGCAGAATCAAAGGGCTCGTGGGTTGCTAGTAAGAGACCGTGTGAATTGTAGATCAATGTATAGCCGGCTATATTGGTAACAGGCTGGTAGGCTTTTGATAGACCACCATCAATGACGATTAGCTTACCATCTGCTTTTACCGGTGACTCGCCTTTTCCAACACGAACAGGAACATGTCCATTTACAATTCTGGATACTTTCTTATTCATCCTGAATTCCTCAAAAACCTTGTCACAATAATCCGGACTGAAATAGTGCTTGTAATAAGGATTCTTATATTCTTTATGGGTAATCTCATCTTTTATGAAATACCTTTCAAAGGTTTTCATCACACTTTTACCAAATAAAGAAGAATATTGACCCATCCACAAATAATAAAAAATATCAATGTCATAATCGTCCACAGCTTCAAATCTTCTGGCATAACTGCTTCTTAGCATTTTTTCATAATGATCGAGTAAGGCTTTTCCGGAATAGGTTCCACCATCTAAGGTTACCCTAGAAAACTTGCCGTCTTCGTCTGTTGGAATACAACCATGAAAAAGTAGATTATTATTATAGTTCAAGTAGATGCTGCCTTTTGCCATCATAAAGTCTATATGTGATTTTAATTTTTCATTGGTCATAAAGGAGGTTTTTAACTTTAGGATGATTTCCATTTCTTCACTGGATAATTCATATGGGTACTTAGGATCTATGGTTGGTGAACCGAACCAATCCAGTTTGTAGGTTTCTCCCTCAAGATTGATGGTATCATTATCGTAATCAATAAAATCCAGCAACAATCGATTCTGAATGTTGTATTCAGGATGGCGCATTATAAAATGACCTTCCAACTTAAACATGATAATCGAAATGGCTTTATGCATCTGCCCGATTAACAGCGCATCCTTTTGATTCAACTCACTAATTACCTTAGGCATGAAAGACGGTTCTACATATTTATATGTCTGCATAGCGAATTTGGCCAATGGAAGTAAGTTAATACCATAGTTTTCTTCTAACAATTCATGGTTACCATAACGCATGCTAACCCTTAGAACATTAGCGATACAAGGTAAGGAACCGGCATAAGCACCCATCCATACGATATCATGATTCCCCCATTGCATATCAATTGAATGGTACTTCATCAAAGTATCCAAAATGATATGAGCACCGGGTCCTCGGTCATAGATATCCCCAATAATATGGAGATGGTCGATGGCAAACCTTTGAATCAATTCGCAAATTGCAATAATAAACGGTTCAACTTGACCAACTTCGATGATGGTGCTAAGAATGCTGTCATAATAAGCCTGCTTATTTTCTACATACTCCTGTTCATGCAAAAGTTCTTCCAGAATGTATTCAAAGCCTTTGGGAAGAGCTTTTCTAACTTTTGATCTGGTGTACTTAGAGGATGCTTCTCGGCATACACTCACCAACTGCTTCAAAGTTTGATGGTACCATACTTCTTCAACCTTGCGATTGTTTTGCTTCATATGAAACAATGTTTCTTTGGGATAGTATATAAGACTGGCAAACTCACTTTTTTCATCTTCCGTTAAAGTAGCTCCAAAAATCTCTTCGACTTTACGACGCACCACACCTGATCCGTTTTTTAGAATATGCACAAATGCCTCATGTTCACCATGGACATCTGACAAAAAATGTTCGGTTCCTTTTGGCAGATTCGTAATGGCCTCAAGATTAATAATCTCACGACTCACATCTTGTATCGTTGGAAATTGCCGACTTAACAACTCATAGTATTTCATTTTCTCTTTTGAAAAAAATATATCTTTCATAAAAACCCTCCTTATATCGGTGCAGAAAGTACATTAGAAAAACTCTATACTTCTAAAAATCCGTCATAGGTTAAAATAGGCTTATATAAATCCGGCCGACGGTCTCTAAAAATACCCCATTCAATACGTTGCTTTTCATTTTCTTCTAAATCAAATTCTGCTAATAGAACGGTTTCCTCATCACGTGATGCTTCTGCGACCTTGTTTCCTGTTGCATCCGTTATAAAAGAAGACCCGTAAAATACAATAGAGGAGGCCTCATCTCTTTCCTCTCCAACGCGGTTAGAAGCAATCACAGGCATAAGATTACAAGCCGAATGCCCTATCATACAACGCTGCCAATGGTCCTTCGAATCAACCTCAGGACTGTGAGGTTCTGATCCGATGGCTGTGGGATAGAAAAGCAATTCTGCACCCATAAGTGCCATAACTCTGGCCGCTTCTGGAAACCACTGGTCCCAACAAATACCAACGCCGATAACACCATATTTCGTTGACCATACTTTAAAGCCCGTGTCTCCCGGATTGAAATAGTATTTTTCTTCATAGCCCGGACCGTCAGGAATATGACTTTTTCTATAAATCCCTAAGACCTCTCCTGTTGCATCGATCATGGCGATAGCGTTGTACCTGGCATTGTTCTTTTTCTCATAAAAACTAATGGGTAAAACCACTTCTAATTCTTTGGCCACAGCTTTAAAATGCATAATGGCCATATTGTCTTCAATGGTTGTGGCATATTCATAGTACTCTGGTTTTTCAATTTGGCAAAAATAAGGTGTTTCAAACAGCTCTTGTACAAGAATAATTTTTGCTCCTTTAGCTGCTGCTTCCCTTACCAGTCTATCCGCTTTTTTAATATTTTCCATCTTATCTGATGAGCAGCTCATCTGAGTTGCAGCAACCATGACTTTTCTCATATCAAGCCCTCCCTGTCTTCACTTATTAATTTTTGCGGCATTTGTTGGGTGATACAATGCACATTGCCACCTTCTGTTATCAATGACATGCCGTCAACGGTTATAACTTCTCGGTCAACAAAGACTGTCTCTAGGATGCTTTTTGCCTTTTGATCCGTATCTGAAGCATCCCCTCCAAAAACCGGTAGAATAATACCTTTATTGACCATATAAAAATTCAAATAGCTGAGTGTTAGGCGTTCATTTTTATAGTAACGGGGGGGTGGTGTTGGTAATTCTATGATTTCCAGTTTTCTAGACTTTGCATCTTTGACGTTTCTTAACACTTCTATGGCTTTTTGAGTAATCTCATAATTTGGATCCTTTGGGTCATGACACGCCTGTAATAGAACCATACCCGGTTTTGCAAAACAGGCAATATTATCAATATGTCCATCGGTTTCATCACCATAAAGACCCTGATCTAACCAAATAATTTTGGATATGTTCAAGTATTTTTTAATAACAAGCTCTATATCTGCCTGGCTTAAATCCGGATTTCTGTTAGGGTTAAGAAGACATTCTTTGGTTGTTAACAACGTGCCTTCACCATCCACATGAATGGATCCCCCTTCCAATACCAAGGGTACTTCTATACAAGGTATTTCTAACCGATCCAATAATATGGCGGCCACCTTATCATCTAAATCATAAGGCAAATATTTCTCCCCCCAAGCATTAAATGACCAGCTGATGCCATAAAGCCTATTCTTTAGGTCTCTAACAAAAGTAGGTCCATTGTCTCTTGCCCAAGCATCATTATGAGGTATTTTTATTATTTCCACCTTCGAACCGCATAGGCTCTTTATGTCTTCTTCAACTTCCTCATTGATAATTACCGTTACGGGTTCAAAAGCAGTGATTGCTTTAATAACATCACCATAACCCTTACATACTGCTTTATAATTCTCTTGCCAAACAAGGGATGCTTTTACAGGCCACTCAACAATGGTTCTTTCATGGACTTCCCATTCAGCAGGCATTGTGTATTTTACTTGATTTATCATAACCCGGCTCCTCATATAGTGGAATAAATTCAAACTGTCATTTTGTCTATTATACCTTTACCCGGCTTATAAAACAATATGAATGAATGTCTTTATTCCGTTCTTAAAGCACTGAGGACACTTAATTTCATAGCTCTAACAGCAGGAAGATAACCGGAAATCAAGCCTACCAAGGTCGTAAATACGATGGCCAATATATATAGCCAAAGAGGAATGACCGATAACTGAGTATCAACACCACCGCCGCCCATGCCGAAAAGTGAAATGTTTTTACCAACAAAATTAAGTATCTTAGAGCCGCCAAAACTGATGACTAAACCCGTTGCGCCACCTAGAAAACCTATCATGGCAGCTTCGATTAAGAACATCTTCTTTATATCTTTCATCTTAGCGCCTATAACTTTCATGACACCAATCTCTTTGGTTCTTTCATAAATGGACATAATCATCGTATTGGTAATACCAATAGCCGCGACCAATAAAGAAATAGCACCAATACCCCCAAGCACCATCTGTATGGCGTTAGAAGTATTTTGCATGCTTTTAAGGTACTCCATGAGACTATACGCTTCAAATCCCATGCCTTTAATTGTTTCAATCACTGTTTCCACTTGATCGATGTCTTCAACTTGAACGATGGCATTGTTATAGGTTTCCACCGTCTTTTTTTTTGAGCCTGTACCAGAAGTTTCAGTGCCGGAGACAGATGCATTGTATCGGTCTTGCTCTATTTTAATGGCTCTTGCTTGATCCAATGTCGTATAAACGCTATAGGCATGCTCACCTTGACCTTCAATAATTCCGATTGCGGTTATATTATAAGGACGCACCGGCTTCATACCTGTACCTCCTGGAGGTGCCTTTTCACCAAAGTTCATATCATAAGATGCTTTTAGCCTAGCGGTCATCAGATCTACAGGAGGCGGCATCCTTTCTTCATTTCCTTCTTGATAATACCACATGCCGCCACCACTGCTTAGAGGATCATAAAAACCGTATGCTACCTCAGAGCCAAATAAGAAAGCCAGCTTATCTTGCTCTTCAAGGAGTCGGCCCTCTGCTATTTTTAATTTCTGAACTTCCAGCAATGCAGGTTTTATCCCTTTTAATTGTATCCAAGAGACATACTTATCTGCTGTCATTTTGAGACTAAGCTCTAATACGGGGGAAGCTATGGCAACACCAGGGATACTTTCAAAGCTTGCAACGGTCATATCTGTGATCATGCCTTCATCTACTGACCCGCCTGATGGGTTTTTATCCATCATTGGGTCATATCGATAGCTTGGGTATACATTGATGGTGGTCAACGAACCCATTCTTTCAATTTCTTTTATGAAATTTTGGTTCATCGCAATTCCAAGAGAAACCATAAGAACTATGGAAGCCGTCCCTATGACAACACCAAGAATCGTTAGGCTTGTTCGAAGTTTACGTCGCCAAAGATTTCTCATACTTACCATAATAAGATCTTTAATCCTCATCTAGCATCATTCCTTCTCTTTTTAGCCTTCTTTTTTTTATAATTATTGCGGTTGCAAAACCAACACCGACAAACAAAGGAATCAGTAACCATAGCCATTTGTCCATTAGACTACTGCCATTCTCACCTTCCATTCCACCAGGAAATTCCTCAGGATACTCACCAAAATCACCCGGATTATTGAAATTATCCATTACATGAATCGAGAACGTTTTTACCTCCTCCATGTATTCTCCTGATGGATCATCATAACCTAATATAATCTTACCTTCTAAGAGTCCGGATGTATTTGGCGTCAGATAAGCATCAAAATAATCCTGATAACCAGGTTCGAAATTACCGATATATTTACTCATCGGTTCGAGATTAAAATCCCCTTCTGCGCGTACCATGAGATTGTATACTTTAACCTTACCTGTATTGTATACATCAAAATATATAGGGATCATTTCACCCATCATCACTTCTGTCGGTAGATTAAAATCAGACATCTCCACCCTGGTTGGCTGTTTTACATTGATACCGATTAACTCTGTAGCTGTTATCGGGTTTCCGTCCTTATCTTCATATTCAAAATTCACTTGTATGGTGTAGGTTTTAGGTTGGGCATCCGGCATAGCATAAAGGCGAATGGATTTTTCTATAATCCCCTTCGGACCAATGTCATCTATATAAAATGTGTTTGAACTATTGACCGGCATGAAAATATTATTTCGAGTGGTCTCTGAGGTTTCTATAGCGGTTAAATATGTCTTAATATTATAGATTTTTTGGCTGGAATGGGCATTTTGAATCCTTAGACTTAGATCAAATTCAGTACCTGCATCTACCATAATTGGGTTCGCGGTATATTGCTCAATAATTATTTTAGGCACACCTTTGCTTGTGTTTTCTACTGCTTCTCCAATAACATAGACACCCATCACCTGGCTCAATGTCTCTTGTTCATATTTTCCGGATTTTTCATAGTCATAAGTTATATTAAAGGTTATAGGGTAGTTTCTTTCTTTTAATTCATCACCACTTGCTACAAGTTGGAAGCTTAAAGCAGCCTTCTCTCCCTTTAACAATTTTTTTATCTGTATTAAGGCACTTGATTTTGGTAAGAATACTGCATTGTCTTCTATGGACACTTTAATATTTTCTATATCTTTATGACCTGAGTTATGAACTACAAAACTGACTACAAAGGGCTGCTCTTGTTTAACAGATGATGGGTAAGCCACTTCATCTATAGAAACCATAGTATTGCTAATCGCTTGTCCTTTTACATATAATCGAATGGTTTTACTTCTATTAAGCTTGAAGCCCTCTTGGGTTATATAACTGTAAGAAACGACCAAATTATACCATCCCTGTGGCGTATCATCCGATATTTTATAGGTTAAGGGCATTGTTACAAACGCGTTTCCCATGATCTTTTGGTAATCCATGATTTCGTTACCTGATACTAATGTAAAGTAGTCTGATTTCTCTTTAACCTCAATCCTAGGTGATGATATCGGTTTTTCATCATTTTTAAGTGACAATTTCAATACCACCTGATCACCCGAAGATATCTGAGTAGGTTCGTTAATCAAATTCAACTGTACTTGATGACTTTTACTCATATCCCTTACAACCCTTAAATAGGTTTTGATTTCTTCAGTAAAGAGATCATTATAACTGTTTCTGTATTGAAGTTCTAATGTAATAGGATAGTTACCTTCTGCTACCGTATCATCCACTACAAATTTCATCTTCATATCTTTTTCCTTACGACCATCTATGGTCGTATCATTAGGCTGAAAAGTTATCGCTTCCACGCGAATACCCGCCACCTGAAGTTCTGTCAGATTAGGTATAACAGTCAAATTCCTTGCTTGATAACGGGTTATGTTCTTAATACCAATAGTTACTTCGTTTACTTCACCTACATACACTATTGGAAAAGTAGCATCTTCAAGACTCAAGAAAGGTTGGTAAGTCTTTGTATCTACCGGTGGTTCAGGCTCACTTGGCGTTTCACTACCAGTGGTTGCATTGATGGATATATAGTCACTTTGACTTGTATTGCCACCTATATATGTCAGCTTGACCGGTATGGATGTAGATGTTTCTCCAACTCTTCTCATGGTCAAGGTTTTTGAAAAATTTGCACCCGGCTCTAAATTCCCTTCAAGAATTAACTCCTTTGAACCACTTTCTTTTAGTTGATACTCACCACTTTCGATTTCAATAAATATCTGACTAAGGGTCTCTATCGACCTATTCGTAACTGTAAAAGTGATGGTGAATTCTTTATAAGCACTAATCGTTGCCGGACTCGTTGTAACACTTGAAATCGTCAAATCTGTTGCACTTCTAACCGGCATATTTTGAAGTAAACTACCAAATAAACAAAACACCATAATAAAAAGTACCATTCTTTTCATGCTCAATCTCCTTAGTCATTAAGACCAAATATAGTCGTTATATCACTTTACCCCTTTTTAAATCTCTGTAGTTGAATGGTCCACTTTCTTTTTGTCCGCATTCATCACTATTTCATAAATATTTCCATCTCTTATATGAATAACATAATCTGCAAAGACAGCTAATTCTTCATTATGTGTTACGATGATTAAGGTCTGCCGTCTTTCTTTTACCAAACCCAACATGAGCATCATCATTGTGTTGGCCGTTTTTGTATCTAGATTACCTGTCGGTTCATCTGCAAAAATAATATCCGGATCATTAATAAAAGCCCGTGCAAGACTCACTCTTTGTTGCTGACCACCACTCATCTCTGTTGGCTTATGACGCCATCTATCCTTTATGCCTATTGCATCTAACATTTCCATCCCGACTTTATGCCGTACTTTGGGGTGTACGCCTTTAAAAAGTAATGGCATCGTTATATTTTCAAGTGCATTCAGTGTTGGAATAAGGTTATAAGACTGGAAAATAAATCCAATATGCCGCCTTCTGAAGTTAGCCAAGTCTGACTCATTCATTTTATCAATTTTTAAATTTTTAAAGCTGATTGATCCTTTGGTTGGGGGCTCTAATCCAGCCATCATATTAAGCAAAGTGGATTTACCTGAACCGGATGGACCAAGAAGGCAATATACTTTTTCTTCTTCTATATCCAAATCAACATGATCTAAAGCGATTACTTTTTCCTTGCCCATTCGATATACTTTTCTAAGACCTTTTATAATCATGATTTTCCCCATATAACCGCCCTTCCCACTGTACTATCTAGTGTAATACACCTGTTCATCATATCATTTTTTGCGCATAAGTCAATAGCAAAATCAACTTATTTTTTTGACGTATTTACTTTCTATTTGTTACTAGATTCATGATGAATTACACAAAAAAAAGAAACCCTACTGGGTCTCAATTCTAAACAAATGCTATATCTTTTTTTCTCTCTAATGATTATTCTTCTTCTTCGCCTACTAATGCAGGTTCAACTGTTGCCGCGCCATCTGCATCTGTTTCAGGTTCTTCAACTTCAAGGACTTTCAGATGATTTACAACACCATAAATCAATTCCAAATCGTCTGTTACAAGACTTTCTTCTAATTTGAAGTCAGCATACGTTATTTGATCACCAAGCGCCAATGTGCTAACATCCACCTCTATGGCTTCAGGCATCAACGTCATGTCACCCGTTACAGTAACTTCATGCTTATAAATCTGGAATTCCAACTGATTGACTTTCAATGAATCTTCATTGATAAAATGAATCGGTACGTGAAGTTGGATTTTTTGATCTTTCGCAACCATTTGGACATCAATGTGTAACAGTCTTCTTGAAAGCGGATCAAATTGTACTTCTTTTACAAAACCGAATTTTTTCGAACCTTTATATTGGACCCAAACTTTGGCGTTTGAACCATGATGGGATATAAGCTTTCTAACGATCAATGCATCAAACTTAACCGATGTGGTTGCTTCAATGCCTTCTCCATATAATACACCCGGTACGAATCCTTGTTCTTTAAATTTTCCTGATTTTTTAGGGCGTTCTAACGCTTCTATTATAATTTCTTCCATGTGTTTCTCCTTTGGCTGTTAGCCTTTGTCATCTGATAATTTTCTCATAATTCAGTATACCTTTTTTCATAAGATTAGTCAAATCTGTTGGATTAGTTAAGTTGTCACATTTTTCTTATTTGGTATATAATATGATTAGAAGTATACCTTAAATTTAATATATTAAACCAATATTTATGAACAAATTAAGAAAGAGGTGCTCCATGAAAAAATACACCATTGCTATGTTGATATTATTCGTATTACTGGTTGGTTGTGGTCAAGACGATATTAGAATTACCGCTGATGAGGCTAAAACCATCATGGATACAGAAGATGGTTATCGTCTAGTAGATGTTCGTACGCAAGAAGAATTTGATGCGGGTTATATACCCGGTGCTATTTTAATCCCCCATACAAACATTCAAGAAATGGCGCCGGATTTATTGCCGGATCTGGACCAAAAAATCCTTGTCTATTGTAGATCCGGTAGTCGAAGTAAAGCCGCATCTAAAGCATTAGTGAATATGGGTTATACGGATGTTCTGGATATGGGTGGCATTAATGATTGGGAATATGATATTGTTAAAGATTGAGGTTGGACTTTCCAAAATATTTGAACCTGGTGTTTATTACACCAGGTTTTTAATGGTCTTGGTATAGGCATCTGTAAATATATCCTTCCCATAAAGATGGAAAGTTGTTGATACAGATAAAGCACATACAATTAGCGCCGGTATAAGCATTTCATATTGTCCTGAAAACTCAATAATTAAAATGATACCTGATATAGGTGCATTTAGATAACCTGCAATCATTGCCCCAATCCCCAACAAACCAAAAAGTGAATGGTCCACGCCAAAAGGCTTTAATATTTTTCCAAAGGCCACACCTAAGGAAGCACCAATGGTAACCCCTGGATAAAAATTACCACCAACGTAACCGGAGCCTAAAGTAATACCTGTGGCCAATATCTTAATCAGGCCTATCGCAATAAGTAAGCCAAGTCCAAATTCACCGGATAGCACTCTATAAGTTGTATTGTTATGTAGCTCAAAATTCAATGGAAAAAAATAACCTATTAGACCAATTATAAGTGCCGCTGTAAAAAGACGTATACCAATATGCTTCATTTTAAGAAAAAGTCCGGTAAATAGCTGTATTGACAACATATATAGGATAGCAATAAGTCCCATAATCAAACCAAAGACAACATAGCGCCAAATTAATTCCGGAGAAATAAGCGAAACACTATTCAGCTTGACCGGAAACTTCTGACCGTTTTGTGTGACTCTCCCAATGAAATTAGCCACTACACTTGCCATAACAATCGGTGCAAAAAAATCAGCAAACTGCTTTTTATACAATACTTCAAGAACAAATACCGCCGCAAATAGGGGCATATGAAATACTGCTGCAATAGCTGCGGCTGCACCGCATCCAATAAGGAGCCTGACATCTTTCGACTCTAACTTCAAATAATAGGCAATATTAGAACCAATAGATGCACCCAGATGTACGATTGGGCCAAATCGCCCTGCTGAAAATCCAAAAACCAAGGTTACAGTCGCTCCGATAACATGCATCAAAACTCTAAAAGGACGCATCAATTGAGTTTTAATGAATTCTAATTCTACAAGAACCTGTACAATCCCTAAACCGATTTGTCCTTTTCTAAGGTAAATCATATAAATCCCAGTACTTATAAGGGCACCAATAATAGGTAGTAGGATGACACGTGGATTCTGAAATGTGAGCCAAGTTCTTGTTAAAGCAACCCCTCCGTTTATAGCAGCATTAAAAAAAACAGCCATAACACCTACAACTAGACCTATTGTTATCGCCATACCACCGTTTCTTATAAGTCGGATTAATCTATTCATGCCTATCACCCCATCCAAGTGTTCTATACATCACCTATGATTTTACAACATTATCAGATATATTACCAATAAAAAGCCTCATAAAACAAGAATTTCCTGTTTTATGAGGCTTAAATATTTATTACCTAGTCTTCAAGTTGGCTGACAAAATCCACCAGCACCTTCAAAGAAACTTCTTCATCAACGCCATCCGTTATAATTGACACTTTACTACCTTGTCCAATGGCCAATGTGAGTATACCTAAAATACTTTTTGCATTGACTTTATTGCCATCTTTTTCTAAAAAGACCTCACATTTTTGAGCTGTGGCAAGTTTGGCAAATCCGGATGCCGGTCTTGCATGTAAGCCTGTTGCATTCTTTACTTCTACTATTTTTGATTTCATATTAACCAATCTCCTATTATTTTATTATCCAATTTATTCTATGCTTCATTCCAAAAGGCATCAATTAGTAGCTTAACTTCTTCTTCAGTACAGGATTGTAACGCCATGTCCGCCATTCCTTTTGCTTTTGTACTATCAATCTGCTTAAGACTATATCTTGCTTTTAAAATACTTGGCGCACTCATACTCAGTTCATCAAGACCCAAACCTATGAGTAAAGGTAATGCTTGGATTTCTCCAGCCATTTCGCCACACATGCCTACCCATTTTCCTTCTTTATGCGCCGCTTCTGTAACCATCTGTATGAGTTTTAAGAGTGAAGGATTATAAGGTTGATAGAGATATGATACATGTTCATTCATTCTATCAGCAGCAAAGGTATATTGAATCAAGTCGTTGGTGCCAATGGAAAAGAAATCCACTTCTTTAGCAAATACGTTTGCGAGCAATGCAGCAGCAGGTATTTCAATCATGATGCCTGTTTTATAATTTCTTGAATATGGGATTTTTTCCATCTCAAGATCTCGTTCAACTTCTTGTAAAACCGATTTTGCTTTTCTAAACTCTTCAATGGTTGCTATCATAGGAAACATAATATGTAAATTACCATAAACGGCTGCTCGAAGTAATGCCCGAAGTTGTGTTTTAAACATATCCATATTCTGAAGACATAGCCTAAGGGCTCTGTTTCCAAGAAACGGATTCAGCTCTTTTGGCATATCAAAATAGGACAGTTCTTTATCCCCACCAATATCTAGGGTTCTGACAACAACCGGCTTATCACCCATGTTATCAAGCACCGTTTTATAACTGTCATACTGTTCATCTTCTGTTGGGAAATTTTTTCTACCCATATACAAAAACTCAGTTCTATAAAGTCCGATTCCATCGCCATCATTCGATAGGACGCCATCAATATCATCAGGACTTCCTATATTGGCCGCCAAATCAATGTCTTTATTGTCTTTTGTCGAACTTTTTTGACCCATACAACTTTTCCATAAGGCTTTTTCCTTATTAAGAATACCCATCTTTTCATTATAATTTTCTATCTCATCTGCTGTCGGGTGAATCAGGATACTTCCCATCATGCCGTCTAAGATAACCAAGTCACCATTGCATAGTTGATCAAATCCACCACCAGTACCAACAACTGCCGGTATCTCCATGGTTCTGGCCATAATGGCACTATGACTGGTTCTTCCGCCGATATCCGTAATAAAGCCCAGTATAAGCTCACGGTTTAGGAGTGCTGTATCTGACGGTGTCAAGTCTCTTGCAACCAAAATAACTGCTTCATCAATCTCTGACAGACCTTTTGACTTAATCCCTTTTAAAATCAATAAAACCCTTCTGGTTACATCTTTAATGTCTGCTGCTCTTTCTCTTATATAAGCATCTTCCATGGCTTCGAAAATAGCTACAAAACGATCACTCACTGTTTTTAAGGCATATTCTGCTTTTACTTTTTCAGAAATGATCCTTTCCGATACAGCTTTGGCTAATTCAGGATCTCTTAAGATTTCAATATGCGCACCGAAAATAGCCGCCGTCTCTTCGTCCATCTCATTTTCTGTCTTTGATTTTAAGATCTCTAGAGCTTCTATCCCGGCTTTTATGCTTTCGTCAAACCTGAGTATCTCTGTCTCCACATCTTGACACATCTCTTTGGTAATCACGATCTCTACAGGTTCGTACTTATACACTTTTCCAATCGCAATACCGTCGCTTGCACCAATTCCCTGAATCATACCCCTGCCTCCTACTTCAATTTTTCATTGAGCTGCAACACATAATTTAGAGTCGCTTCATCCGATACCAAGGTGTTGATTAGACCACCTCTTAGTGCACCGAGAATTGCTTTTGCTTTCTTTTCTCCTGAAGCAACTGCAATGATTTTTTTATTTTTGATGCTTTCTGTCTTAATCCCTATAACATTGTCATTGACTTCCATATCCAAGAAATTACCATTTTGATCAAAAAAGTGTGCCAACACAAAACCAATACCACCGTTTTTTACGATCTGACTTTTCATCTCATTGTCCACATAATTGTCCCATAACGTCTGGAGGGTGTTACTATATATGGAACCGATTCCGGTAAGAATCAGGTCACAATTTTCTATCATGTTCAATGTACCTTTAATAAGTGGTGTCTCAACTATGGCTTTTCTTGCTATGGAATCATTGATATAGATGGGAGATGGCAAAGGATAAAGCTTTCCGCCTAACTTACTGGATATACTCCTACCGATACTCAGCATATCTGTTTGGTCCAAATCATAACTGATGGCACCAAATAATTCTACAATGCGCATATTATCATAGGCCGTTTTCTTTAAATATTTTGCCGTTGTTCTTACATGTTTGCCCCAGGATATCCCTAGTGTCATATCTTCATGGAGCATCATAAGCAACTCTTTTGCAGCAGCCTTACCAACTTCTATCAACGTATCATTTTTATCCGATAGCGTCTTTGTGATGACCACATGAGGCAAATCAAATGTTCTTCTAATCTCACTTTGCAATTTTTCAAATTCATCATTTTGATAATTAATAGTAATGTCAACTATCTGAAGTTCTCTGGCTTTTTTTAGAAGTCTCGATACTTTTGGCCTGGACAAATATAGTGTCTTAGCGACTTCGCTTTGTGTTTTACCTTCTAGATAATACAATACCGATGCATCAATAATCAGCTGATATTCCTCTTTATCCAACATCTTTATCACCTCACAATTTACTGTCCATAATAGGCATTTTTACCGTGCTTTCTCAAATAATGCTTATCCAATAATACCTGACTGATTGGCTTTATACGGCTGTTGATTTGCTCTGTATAATAAGCCATTTTTGCAATTTCTTCCATAACCTTCATGTTATGAACAGCTTCTTCAGCATCTTTTCCCCATCCAAAAGGACCATGGTTCGAGATAATCATGCCGGGTAGTTCATCTGGTGATTTACTGTTTATGGCCATAGTCTCTATCATAACCTTACCTGTGTTAAGCTCATAATCCACTTCGATTTCTTCTTTAGTTAATGCTCTGGTACATAATATTTGGCCAAAAAAATAATCTGCATGGGTCGTACCGTAACAAGGAATATGAATACCGGCTTGAGCCCATGAGGTTGCCCACTCAGAATGTGTATGCACCACACTGCCAATGGTATCATAGGCTTTGTAAAGGGCCAGATGGGTAGGTGTGTCGGATGATGGCTTATAATTGCCTTCAACTATATTACCTTCAAGATCCAGTACCACCATATCCTCAGGCTTCATGGTATCATAATCCACGCCACTTGGTTTGATGACAATCAGATTGGTTTCCCTATCAATTGCACTCACATTACCCCAAGTATAAATGACTAAACCTTGTTTTACAAGCTCAATATTGGCTTTATATACTTCTTCTTTTAGTTCTAATATTTTTTGATTAACAGCTTGCATAAAAGCCTTCACCTGCCTTCTTTGTCAACCATAATCTTGCCTCTTTGATATTTAATACACAAGTATCATAATCCTCTTCCAAATCGTTGTCAGCCCACATCTCAACTAAGAAAGGACCTTTGAATTCAAGGGCTTTTATCTTTTTGAAAAAAGACTCGAAATCAACTGTACCTGCTCCAAAAGGTACACATTTAAATTTGCCCGGTAATGTATCCTTTAAGTGAATACCGACCGTATGGTGGATGCCAAGTGCCAATTCTTCCTCAGGTTTATTCGTCCATTGACTCAGATTGCCGATATCCGGATAGATTTTGAGCCACGGCGAATTTACTTCTTCAATATAAGGCATGCATCTGGATATGGTACCCATAAATGGTGTATCCATAATCTCCATGGACAACATAACATTGGCACTAGATGCCATCTGTGTTGCTTCTTTTAGACCCTCCAAAAATAGGGCTTTGGTTGTATCATCTGACGGCTCATAGTAAACATCATACCCTGCCAACTGTATATTCGAAACACCCAGATCTCTCGCTAACCCTATAGCTTGTTCCATAATAGCACGGGCTTTTTTTCGTACAATTGGATCTTTGCTACCAAAAGGATACTTCCTATGACCACTCAGACAAATGGAATTAATATAAAAGGATTCCTGCCATAATAAGTCCTTTAAGTACTTTCTTTTCTCTTTGCTCCATAGCAGACGGTTCAAGCGTTCATTGGTTTCATCAATGGACATTTCTATAAAGTCATAGCCCGCCGCTTTTGCAATCTTAATCTTAGTAGCCCAATCAAATCGATTAGGTATGGCTTTTTCATAAATACCGATGGGTCGGTCCTTAATTGTATACATGTCTCTCTCCGTATGTTTTTACTATTTTAGTGCTGCTTCCACTTTATCTCTTATTTCTTGTTCTGACAAAAGATTAATAAGACCAATGATTTTTGCTTTTCCGGAATTAGAGAACTCATTTACGAGCATATGTGATACCAAAACCAAGTCAAAATTCCTAGCATCTGATTTTGCTTGTCCAACGCTTGCGTGATGTACTTCACAATCTAGTCCCATATCCTTTAATACTTTCTCGATCTTCATTTTTATAATTAAACTTGAGCCCATTCCATTACCACATGCTGCCAATACCTTTAACATTTTCATTCCTCCTAGTTTTTATAGGTGCCGCAGATAGAACGCCAATAACGTCTGTATGCTTTACTTTAGTATAACACGTTAGTCGCAAAATCTTACAATAGGGACTTAAATGGTAGATCCGGTTCCATAGCAAAGGCATCATGAAAACCGCGGTCATACATATATTCCATAGCATCCTTATCTTCCGGCCATGTGAACTTGCCACCCACTTGCCAAATAAATGGCTTGAACTGGTATTTTAATCGATCTTTTTTCATATGCCATAGTGTTGTGATTTCTTTTGGGTCTGCCATAAAGTTTGTCCATATATCATGATGAATTGGTATCACCACTTTAGTGTTCAAACATTCTGCCATACGTAAAATACATTCTGCTGTCATTTTGTCTGTCATACCTCTTGGGTTCTCACCAAAAGATCCTAAAGCCACATCCACGTGATAGTCATTACCATGTTTAGCGAAGTAATTAGAATAATGAGAGTCTCCACTGTGATATAAATTGCCACCAGGTGTTATAAACAAGTAGTTTAATGCTAAGTCATCCATTTCTTGAGGCATTTTTCCTTTGAGTATTTCTCCTTTTTTGGCTGTTACCAATTCAGTACGGTCAAAGGAATCAAGAGCAACGATTTCAATATCACCAACTTTATAGGTGTCACCCGGTCTTAATGTTACCAGTCTTTCTTCTTCAACGCCCCAACCTCGCCAAATGTCGGTACAAGCCTTTGGTCCAATGAATTTGACAGAAGTATCTGTGTTCTGACATACAGCTGCAGCTACATTCTCATCGATATGATCACCATGATCATGAGTCGATAAAACGGCATCGATTTCCTTAATCATAAAAGGATCAATAACAACCGGTACATTTCTAAGATTCGGCTGCAGTGCTTTACATCCGATCATTCTCTGATGTTGATGTTGATCCGTCATCAACCCATTACCATGGGATTTTTTACCTGTTTTCACCCAAAGGTCAACGCATAAATTGGTTTGGTTCTCGGATTTTAGCCAGATACCGGTACATCCTAGCCACCACATAGCAAATGTGCCGGGTTTTACGACCGTGCTTTCTATTTCTTCATTCAGCCATTGTCCCCATTCAGGAAAAGTACTTAATATCCAACTATCTCTTGTAATCTCGCTTATTTTGCTCATAATTATTCCCTTTCTTGATGTTAAATCCAGTCATTGTTCAAAACATAACTTGATTGTTTTGACATTATAACCATGTCTAGTTAAAAATATCTAATATTTGTTTTTTGGTTGTCGATTTAAAAAGTGCATCTTGCTTATCTTGATCCGATAAAACGGTCACAATCTCTTGCAACATTTCCAAATGTCTTTCAGAATCCACACAAGACAGAGCAATAAATAGAGCGGCATCATTAGCACCATCTTCCGTAAATGAAACCGGCTTGCCAAGTACCATAATACTATAGCCGACTTCTAATGAACCTGTTTCCGGTCTGGCATGAGGTATGGCTATATTGGGTGCAATTACGATATAAGGACCATGCTCCTTAACCGATTCAATCATACCGTCAATATAGGATTGCCTAATCTGCCCACCTATTAATAAGGGTTCTGCTGACCTTATAACCGCTTCTTCCCAACTTGGTAGTTCCTCAAAAAATTGAATGTAGTCCTCTGTAAGTTCAAAGCCTTGTATCATGATTTACCTCCTTGATTAACTTATACTTTTATCTTATGCTTTATCTGCACATTTGTCAATAAAATAGAGCATATTGAACGTTTGTTCATTAACAAAATAAGCTGCCGGATTATGGCAGCTTATTTTGTGGGGGGGATACAGGGGAGGTTTACTGATCTCTCATTGTTGTGAAATAAGTCTCAGCATGTCGTTTATATTGTAATTGGGGAATGATGAGCAATAATGGAATCAAAACAATCGGAACAAGAATACCAAGGAATTTTGATAATATGGTCGTACCGGCAAATAATGTCGCCCAGTCAAACATACCCATCCATCCGATAACCTCAGGTGGACCGATTAAGAAGGACAGTACCAGCGCTGATCCCCAAACTTGAATCAAACCGGCGATAAAAGGTATAATTGCAGCTGCTCGTCTTCCTCCGGCTTTATTAGCAAACACCGCTAAAGTACCATTGTCAAAGAAGAGGCAGATGAAACCTGCAATAATAAGCACAGGTGATTGAATGGCAATAAGGGTGAAAATAGCTACCAGCTGGCCAAAGAAGCCGAAAATAAAACCAAATGTAGGTGCTTGTGGTGAAAATCCGAATGTAACCGCACAGTCAACCGCCGGTACAGCACCTTTTAACAATTTATCAGAAATACCTTGGAAAGATGCTGTTAACTCTGCAACGAACATTCTAACACCTGTCAACAGAATTGTGATATAAACCGCAAAAAATGCACATGTTTCCCAAATATACGTTGCAAAGAAATAGTTAGCCCTATTATACGTAAAGGTTTCTTCTCCTAAGATAATCATGATAACACCAACAAAGAGGGTCATAATCAAAGAGTTAGCTACGACGTTGTCATTAAGTATAGACAAGAATCCAGGTGTCTTAACATGATTGACATCGTGATCTTTGTTACCAAGTAAGCCACCAAGCTTATAGGCGACCCATGCACCGAACATCTGTTGGTGACCAATGGTAAAGCCGGCACCATCTGTAACCTCTTGAGTGGCTTCAATAATTAGATTGGACATAACAGACCAGTAAGTACCCATAAGAAGTCCGGTAATAATCACCAGTGGTGCTGAAACAGGGTTGCCTGTTGTGCCTTCAATGACCCAATAAAGGGCCCAAAGTAAAACGGCTGATTGTTGATACATGATATGTCCTGTAATGAACAATGTACGAATCTTCGTGTACTTTCTAAAGGCTACTAGGAGGATATTGAATGCAAAAGCAATCATCATGACATATCCGACAAAAGCTAAAGATCCAACTGTATCCAAAAACTCTGTTGCAGAGGTCTGTCCGAAGTAAGGGTCAATAACCAATGCTTGAATACCATATTTGGCTGTAAGACTTTCAATAATGGGCTTAAAAGTTGCTACCAGTCCACCGGTTCCGACTTGGAGAATCTTGAATCCAACGAATGTTTTGATAAATCCTGCAAGAGCTTCATAACTTTTCTTGCCTAGCAATAGATACCCAATGAATACGACGGTACCGAGCAGCAAAGGTGCTTGTCCTAAAAATTTGTTAACAAAGCCTAAAAAAGCGTTTAGTAGTAAATCCATAATTTACCCCTTTCGAAATTTGATTAAATGTAAAACTTAGTTTCTCTAGTTCATATACATTATTCATGTAATGTAGTTGAAAGAACAACGGTCGTTTTAACACTTTACCAATTATGCAATTGTTTTATTACAAGACGTCTCGTTCTGGAATTAGTATAGCAACCTCCGGCACATCTGTCTATGTTTTTGCCGTTTTTGAACACTTGTTCATCGTTTTTTTGTCTATTATGGCCTCATATCCATAATTTTAATAACAATTCTCATAATTATAGACAAAAAACCTGTGTTGATACCGATTTTCTATTCATATTAGACAACAGAATTTATATACTTTATATGTTGTACCTAGTCATTGGTTATTTCGTAAATGGCTACTTCACCAATCTGTCTGTTAGCTGCAAGAATCACGTCTTTATCCTTTAAGTTTATGACTGCAATATTACTTGGACCACCAGTATGGTCTATGACTGTTTCTTGCATTTTGCCGCCTTCATTCATGGTAAATAAGATGAGTTCCATGTCCCCTTTACGTCCTCCAATGATAAAGGCCGGTTTACCCATAATCTCGCCGCCCCAAACCACATGACCGAATTCGTAGCTATGGCTATGAATCATCTCCCATTTTCCGTTTATATCCTTATATATTTTTCCAAGCTCACCATGGAATTTTTCAATTGTTGCCAACTCCAATATTCCATCGCCATCTATGTCACACATCGCACAATCACTTACCTCGAAGTCGAATATTCTTTCCACTTCCCAAGGCGTATTTTGTTGTTTTGGTACATAAGCTGCAAATATCCCTTCCACACCCGTAATCAAATATGCTTTTCTATTCTTCCATTCACCGGCATAAAACCCATGATTTTTTGTAATACCATCATAGATTGTCATAAGCTCAAAAGGCTGAGTAATATCATCATTAAGCTTACCTACAACAATACATCCCGGATCTGACCAATCCTCCAAGAAAGCTTTACTCTTACATAAAACACCGCCAATCAGATATAATTCATCCTCAATAAGTAATAAATCAAAACGATGGAGATAAGGAATGGTCATAACCGGTGTCACCGTCCAGCTATTATCCTCATTTGCTTTTCCATGAACGATTCGACTTTCCTGTGCATTAAAAGTGGGGGCGAATTTCTGGGTTGCATAGAACTCATTTTTTCTTCCAGGCACCGGAACGATGTTCATGGTGCCGCCGGGTTCATGCCATATGATTGTTTTCGTCAGACTTTCTGCGTCAATAGCAATACATTGATCCACACCTTCAGATGCTACAATATAACTTAATCGCCCGTTGACTTCCATAATTGTTGTCGCGTACACGCGCTCCAACTGACCTAATATTTTTTTATTAATTTTCATAAGTGACCTCCTAGATTTATATGCTGAATCATGGTAAAGTGTGTAATTTAACACCTTTATCTATCATACACTATTTCTAATCAAAATTGCATCAAGTGAGTTATTTTGAACATAATTTCACTTGAAAATAAATAAAAACAGCCTATGTGAACTGAACAATGGCTGTTCTTCCTTTTAAATTGTAGTTTTATCTTAAGTCATCGTACTAAGTCATGGTCAAAATGCATGCCATATAACAAGCACATGAAAAATCCCTATAATAAGATTGAGGGCAATGCCAAAATGCGCCGTCATTTTAAGTTTATCTTCTCTTGTCTCACCGATAAATCCTAAGGTCAACCCTGCAAAACATAACATAATCGCCACCAGTTCAATTAATCCAATGAGTACCTCACTACCTACTTGGTTATAAGCAGATAAATAAACCGCCCATAAAAAAATAGCAAAAGAAATGCCGCCAAGCGCAAGGGATAAATAACCGTAGATTGTTTCAGTCCTGTTATTCACTCTAAAAGATGTCTTTTTATCCATAGTAATAAACCAATCCACTTCTGAGTATGGTCAAAAATAAACCCATACCACCAAAAATAATACCCACCCATGCAAGGCCGTCTCGGTCTTCTTCTGCAGCATAGACACCTAAGCCTATGGCAAGTGTATTAACCAAGACTCCAAATAAAGGTATCAGCCACGACAATAATCCAATAGATCCTATTAGCGTTGCAGTTTGTCCGTATATTTCTGTATCTTTATTTATTTTCATAACGCATCCTCTTTTTCAACTCAATCAAAATAGACATCAACCTTATTATAGGTTATGGCCATCTTTCATGCAAGAAAAAGCCATTAATTTTTCCTTAATATTCTACCCCACAACCCATTCACCCAAACACCACCATGACACTCAACCATTTCATGACTCAACGCATCCCAGTAAGTACCCATCAGTTCATCTTCCTCTATCCATGTTCTCTCAGTTTTGGCATTGATGATAACATACAACGCCTCACCGTCACAAGCCCTTTTATAGCCGATGGTTTCATGGGTTAAATGAAATTCCTCATAACTACCTTGATATAATGTCTTATTTTGATGTCTAATTAAAGACAGGCTTTCTATAACCCGAATTACATCCTCATCTTTTTCATGGATAACTTGTGCCCAGGTTGGGCGAAGATTAACATCCGATATCTGATTTTTTTTGCCCATTATGCCATACTCACTACCATAATAAATGCTCGGAAGGCCAGGTATTGTATACAACATAATATACAAAGGATATAAATGTCCCCTATTTATTAATATATCCGACACCCTGTTCACATCGTGATTATCTGCAAAATTATAAAGTCCTTTCGCCGGATAGATACCCCCCTTACCGAACTGACGTTTTAGGGCATACGCAACTTCGTAATAGTTTTTATCATTCAGGCTCGAGTAAAGACCCTTGTAGAGTTCGTAATTGGTCACATGATCCATACCCCCTTCATTCAACCATAGATTATAGTCTCCATGAACCACTTCACCAATCATGCAGAAATCAGGATCCAGTGCCTTCATGGACCCACTAAGTTGCTTTAGAAAATCCAAAGACATAACATCAGCCGCATCCATTCTCAAACCATCTATGTTATAAGTCTTCTTCCATGATAGGGCTGTTTCTATAAGGTATTTTCTAACCGGTTCATAATCCAAATTCAACTTAACCAAATGCTCATGTCCATCCCAACTGGCATAAGAAAAAACATCGCCATAAGTTGATTGGCGACTAAAATCAACATTCACAAACCATGCTTTATAAGCGGATTGTTCTTTATTCTCTAAAAGATCCCGAAATGCAAAATGACTTCTGGACACATGGTTAAATACACAATCTAATATAATATGAATACCTGCCTTATGACACGCAGTACTCAAATCCACCATGTCTTGACGGGTACCCAGCCGTTTATCTATCTGAGCATAGTCCACAGTGTCATAGCCATGGGTCTCCGATTCAAAAATGGGCCCAAGGAGTATTTCTGTAACTTCCAGTTTAGTCAAATCCGGTATCTGTTTTTCTATTTCCCTAAGCGTACTAATGCAAATACCATCATTAAACGTTTGGTTGGCACCTGTATAGCCAAGTGGAAAAATGTGATAAATGTGCTTATATTTCATATTGCCTCCTGTACTTACCGTTAGGTATACGTCTCTTTTTTAGTTAGGATAAGGTGTCAAATTGTAATCTTGTCACTTTATCCTAGATTAAAAGGTTTCTATTTATGAACTGCTAAGCAAAGACGCCATATAGAAATTGCTTAACAACTTGTCTGCATTTTTCATCTTCCAAATCATCTAATGAACCTAAGGTCATATGATGAATAATGTAGGTATCTATCAAACCCAATAAGGAATAGGACATCCATGTTGTCTTAGTCTTCAAATTCGTGTGATGGTTGGCTACTTCCGTAAAAAAAAGCTCCAAACGCATAAGTAATTGCTTATAAAAAGGCTTTACAATCCTATATGAATCGCTTTCGACAGGACTTTGGTAAAGCTGCTTATAGAGTCTAAAGAACATAGGGTATCTTTTTACAAACCGAATGTAGGCGATGACAAAGCAATCTATGGCATAACTCAGATCACCGGAATAATGAAGCTCCTCTTTAAAAATATCAATAAACTGGTTACCATATACCTCTAAAAGACTTGAAAGTAGACCTTCCTTGCTTCCGAAATGGTGATATAAGGATGGTTTTGTAACACCAACTTCTGTTACGATTCGGGTTACACCAGTATTCTCATAACCCTCTTTTGCAAAAAGCTCTACAGATTTTGCAATGATTTCATTTTTAACTGTCATTTTTTCTCCTTTGTTGCATAATCGATTACTTAGCCATTATACCATTCGGTATATAAAATGGCAAGAAAAAAATAGACTCGCATCTATTTTTTCTAATTACCACTATATATTAATCTATCAAATGTTTCTTACTAGCCAAAACTTTACCACCATAAACAATGGTCACTGTTCCTAAGGTGATTCCGAAAATAATCATCAGTATACCTACAATAATATTGGCAGCACCGGCTCTGCTTAATCGATGGTATACTTTTTCATTAAAATCCAACATGCTTTCCACTCCCATCTTTTCCTATAAAATCGCTTCATGGCTCATATATTAAATTTAATTATAGCACTTGATATGTTTAAAAACAACCATCAATACTAAGTACAATTCGGTATCATTTTGGTGGCTTTTTCTCTAATAATGTGGCCCGTTTAATACTATTATAGCCATACTTGTTACGTATTTCATCCAGCATATGATCGACCTCTGCTTTTTCAGTTGTCATCTCCATATCAAAAAGAGAAACCTGACGGTAGTCGGATGCATCAAAACCACTTACTGTCACGCCCAGTAAACGTAAAGGCTTTTTTGTCCATGCCTGATTGATGAGTGCCATTGCCGTTTCATAAATAATCTCTGTATGATGGGTTGGTGCTTCTAAGGTTTTTGACCTTGTCATCACCGAAAAGTCATTGTATTTTATTTTTACCGTTACCGTCTTACCACTTAACATTTTTCTTCTAAGTCGATACCCCACACGGTCTGCTAGCAATAAGACTTCTTCCCGAATCAAATCTATCTCCCTAATATCCTTTGAATAGGTCATCTCATTTCCGATGCTTTTAGGCGGTTCCATTGATCCATCTACCACATCCGTGCCTATACCATTAGCACTTTCATGCATATACATCCCTGTCTTATATCCAAAGGTATCCACCAAAATATTGACGTTAGTATTTGCCAAGTCTCCTATGGTTCTAATGCCCATAGTCTTTAACTTAGGCACTGTTTTTCTCCCTATTCCATATAGATCTCCAACTTCAAGTGGCCATATCTTCTCTCTGAAATTTTCTTCAAAAAGTGTGGTGATTCCCATAGGCTTCTTATACTCGGATGCCATTTTAGCAAGCAGCTTATTGTTGGCAATCCCTACAGAACATGGTAAATCCAGTTGCTTTAGAATATCATCTTGGATTCTCTTAGCTGCTACTATCGGTTCCCCAAAAAGGTGTTCCGATCCGGTCATGTCCAAAAAAGCTTCATCAATAGAAACTTGCTGTTTTAAAGGTGTGTAGTTATCAAAAATAGCCATAACTTTGTTAGACATCTCTACATATAGTCCGTGGGAGGCAGCTATTACCTTCCCACTTGGGCATAGTCGCATGGCTTCATGAATCAACATGGTTGTTTTAACACCGTAGGCCTTTGCGTCATAGGAGGCTGCAAGAACGATACCCCGTCTTGTTTTAGGATCTCCGCCTACAATAATAGGTACTTGCTTAAGCAATGGGTCTTTTGCTTGCTCACATGAAGCAAAAAAGGCATTCATATCGATATGAAAAATAGTTTTGGGACACATAGGTTCACCTGATTTCCTTAATCAACAAAACCGCCATTAGCGCGGTTTTGTAAAAACCGTGTTTAAGTTCGGTTTTACAAAAACCGTATTTAATAGCGGTTTTGTATAGACTTTATATGAGCTTAAGAACACTTTATTCATTTGAAGTCATTGCATCAATATCCTATTGGCTAACTTTGACCGTCCATTGGTAAGTATCTTCAATAACGCCAGATTGAACACCAGTAATGGTGTCATACAGTCTACGTGCTACCGGTCCGATTTCTCCGTTATGAACGATTAATTGACGACCGTTCCAGTCAAGTAGACCCACAGGGGAAATAACCGCTGCTGTACCCGTACCGAACACTTCTTCAAGTCGACCTTCTTCATGTGCCAAGTACAATTCATCAATAGATATCTGTTTCTCAGATACTTTCATGTTCCAATCTTTAAGTAATTGGATAACTGAATCTCTTGTTACACCCGGTAATATGCTACCTTCAAGAGAAGGGGTAATAATCTCGCCATCAATTTTAAAGAAAACATTCATGGTGCCTACTTCTTCAATGTATTTTCTTTCAACGCCGTCAAGCCATAATACTTGAGTATAACCTTTTTCTTTGGCTTTCATCTGCGCTTTTAAGCTGGCTGCATAATTAGCTCCGGTTTTTGCAAAACCCACACCGCCTTTAACCGCTCTTACATATTCCGTCTCTACCCATATTTTTACAGGGTTCATACCTTCTTTGTAATAAGCACCAACAGGTGATAAAATGATCATCAGTTTATACATATTAGCAGGACGAACACCTAAAAATGGATCTGTAGCTATAATAAAGGGACGTATGTATAAAGATGTTCCGGGCAAGCTTGGAACCCAATCTTTATCGACTTCTACTATTGCTTTTATGGCTTGTAAGACATCCTCTTCGTTCACCTGAGGAATACAAATGCGTTGATTGGTGGTATTGGTTCTTTTTATGTTCATCTCAGGTCTAAAGAGTAAGATCTCATCACTTTCAGTCCTATATGCTTTTAATCCTTCAAACATTTCCTGACCATAATGAAACACCATAGCTGAAGGCGCTAGCACCACATCTTGATAGGGGACAATCCTGGGATCGATCCATCCCTTACCTTCTTCATAATCCATAATAAACATATGGTCTGTAAATATATTACCAAAGCCCAGATTATTGGGATCCGGTTTTTCCTTTAAAGTCGTCGCCTTTTCGATTCTTATATTGAGCATAAATAAGCCCCTTTCCCATTTCTACTTCTACAAAAAGCTGTAGAAATTGCGTTACTCCATATTATAACAGTTCTTCAAAATAATTCAACAAATTTATGGCGCCTTAACTTGTTAAAGTGTGTTCTAAGAGGGACCAGCCAGATTTTACTTCAGCGCTTCTTTAACGTTTAAAATAGCGCACATCTTACCACACATCGAACAAGTCGTATCATCTTCCAGTTCTGCATTTTCGCGATAAGCGCGTGCTTTTGAAGGATCAATGGCTAATTCAAACATACGCTTCCAATCCAGATCAACCCTAGCTTTACTCATCTGGTTGTCCCAATCTCTTGCATGAGGTGTTTTCTTTGCGATATCCGCTGCATGGGCTGCAATTTTTGTTGCGATAATGCCTTCCTTCATATCTTCAACCGTTGGTAAGCGTAAGTGCTCAGCCGGTGTAACATAGCATAAAAAGTCTGCACCCGCAGCTGCTGCAATCGCACCACCTATGGCACCGGTAATGTGGTCATATCCTGGCGCCACATCGGTCACCAATGGACCTAACACATAAAACGGTGCACCATGGCATAATTTCTTCTCAAGCAACACATTGGCTTCTATTTCATCCATAGACATATGACCCGGTCCTTCGATAATCACTTGGACATCCTTAGCCCATGCACGCTTTGTCAGTTCTCCAAGCGTAATCAGTTCCTGAATCTGGCTGGCATCTGTCGAGTCTGCTAAACCTCCCGGTCGACATGCATCACCTAGACTTAATGTCATATCAAATTCTGCACATATATCTAACAAGTCATCAAAATATTCATAGTAGGGATTCTCATATCCTGTCAAGCGCATCCATGCAAACATCAAAGAGCCACCTCGTGAAACCAGATTCATTAAACGTGGGTTTTCAAGAAAAGTTTCTGATGTCTTACGGTTCATACCGGCATGAATGGTCACAAAATCCACACCATCTTCCCCATGTTTACGTACCATCGCCAAGAAATCTTCTGGCTTTACATCTTTAAGTTCTTTTTCGAAGAACCCAAATACATCATATACCGGCACGGTTCCTATCATAGCACCGGACATAGATATAAGCTCTTTTCTAAACTGCTCAGTCTTTCCGTAGTTGCTTAAGTCCATAATGGCTTCTACGCCCATGTCCAGCGCAACTCTGACTTTCTCAAGTTCCATTTCCGGATCATTACAATCTTTTGAAATACCTAAGTTCACATTCATTTTGGTTCTGAGTCCTTCACCGACACCTTCAGGATTAATGGATATATGATTTCTATTGGCCGGAATGGCAACAGTTCCTTTAGCTACTTTTTCCCTTAGTAACTCGACATCCATATTTTCTTTTTTGGCTACAATCTTCATAATATCCGTTATAATACCTTGCTTAGCTGCGTTCATTTGTGTTGTATAAGTTTGCATCGTTTTTCTCCTAGAATTTATTTTTTATTTGATAGATTCTTTTTGATATGTTTTCATTTTTTTCTTGGTATATGGTTGAAACCATGGCGACACCATCCAGATACCGGGTATGTGTTTGTGTTAACAGATTGGGTGTAATACCACCAATGCCATATAAAGGCAAATGTACATGATCATAGATTGCTTGTAGTGTTACCAAATCCATTGGAATAGCGTCTTTTTTCGTAGGGGAAGGAAAAAGTGCGCCAACGCCTAGATAAGTTGCGCCCTGCTTCACTGCATTGCAGGCCTGTTCTATGGTTTTGGCCGTTGCACCAATAACAGCATCACTACCCAGTTCAAGCCTGGCTTCTCGGATTGTGGTGTCCTGTATGCCTAGATGCACACCATCTGCCCCAATCTCTTTTGCTAATTTAACATCATCATTAATAATAAATGTCGCACCATATTTTCTGGCTAAGGCTTGTAATAATCGACTTTCTTTTAATTTCTCTTCCCATGCTTTATATTTCACACGATACTGAAGATACCCTACACCGGATTGTAGTGCTAATTCAGTTTTTGGCAAACATGAATCTATAAATGCCTGTTCATCTACAGACTCTTGGGTAATCATGTATATCGGCCCATTTCTTATTGCCACTTCATCTATGAGATGTTGCTTGTATAAGCCTATACGCTGCTGATGGCGAATCCCTTGAGCAGCTGACTGACTACTTCGCTTCATGCATTCAAGGGCCTTTAGTATCACTTCATGTAGATGCAAACTTGATCCACATACACGCGTTATAATCAAACTGTTTAGCATACAACCTGCACCTGTAATGCGTTGTTGTAAAACACTGCCACCTGTAACCGCCCATGTACCTTTTGATGAAGCCACATAATCTGTAGCACCGGTTATAATTACAATGAGTTCTATGTTGTAAATCTCGTACTTTTTCCACAGGTTTCGTGCCAATTCATGATGTTGTTCACCCATAACGGTCTGACTATCCACACCACAAAATGTCGGACTGATTTCTTCATTTTGCAAAGATTTTGCCTCTTGAGCGTTACACTTTAGTATGGAGATCCCGCCGGTTTTTAATACATGAATACAGTAATTGAGTCGAAACAGGCTAGCGCTGCACCCTACAGGGTCGAGCAATATAATTTTATTATGTTCCTTTGCAACACGATGAGCATGATTCATTTTATCAAATCGCAGTTGATCTGCCGTTCCGATGTTGATAACAACACCATCCACTTTGGGAATGATTTCTTCAAACTCTATTGTGGCATCGGACATAATGGGGCGTCCACCAGATGCAATACACATATTTGCCACATCTTGCATGGTGACATAATTGGTCAAAAAATGAATGATCGGTCTTTTAGATTCCAAGTGTATGAACAACCCCCTCGCCTTGACCTACAAAATAGCCATTCCTAATGGCCTTTGTGACCGTTTTTTTTGCCCCTGTTATTGCCATCTCAATTGTTTTACCGGATGCTAACTCACAGGCAATGGCTGAAGAAAGACAACATCCTGTACCATGTGTACAACGACTCTTTAAGCGTTCCTCTTTAAACGTTATTATCTCGTTGCCATCATAAAAATAATCAATAGCCTGATTCTCCCAAGTAAAATGACCGCCTTTTAATAACACCGGAGTTTGATACATTTGATAGAGCTTTTTACAACTCATTTCCATATCTATCTCCTTCTTAATCCGGATACCTGTTAGTTTTTCAGCTTCAAAAAGATTGGGTGTTATCAATGAGACTTTTCTAAAAAGCTTATTTAATTCTGTTATTGCCTCCTTTTGAATGAGTAGTCTTCCTGTTGAAGCACATACCAAAGGGTCTAGGACAATAGGACACTTTCGTTCGTCTAGCCATCTTATTACCGTTTGAATATTCTGGACTGTATAGAGCATCCCTATTTTGATGGCAGATATTTCAAAATCTTCATCCATGACAGCCAGTTGTTTTCCAACATCAATGGGTTGAATATGATGGATTCTTTGGGTATTTTGAGCTGTAATGGCCGTTATAGCAGTTAAGGCATGATGGCCATAGGAGGCTATGGTTTTTATATCCCCTTGTATTCCAGCGCCACCGGAGGAATCTGAGCCGGCAATCGTGAGTACGTTTTTCATACTTTTTCCGTCCACCTTCTCATTATTTTCAGTACATCTGTGGCTTCAAAAATGATCAATGAAAAAATACTGCCGACCGTAGAACTGATGCCAAAAGGTATTATAAAGAAAAGAAGACCGACCCGGTTACCCATCAAATAGCTTGCCATGAGTGCTGCTATCATACTGCCTAAGATACCGGTTCCAATGACTTCTCCTAAACAAGCCATCCGATGACTTAAAGTTCTTTGACCGGAAAACTGTTTGTATAGAAGACCTGCCAAAGCGGCACCTATCATACTTCCAGGAAAAGCTAACAAAGAACCCATACCTAACATATTGCGTATCATTGAAATCAAAAATGCATTGATGACTGCGTAAGCCGGTCCGAGCAAAACAGCGCCGATCACATTAATAAAATGTTGCATTGGAAAGCACTTTGCTACACCAAAAGGAATATAAAATGTACTCAGTATAACGCCAAACGCTATAAGCATGCCTGAAAGTGATAGCTTTAATGATCTGTTACCTTTTAATTTGTTCATCATAACCTCCATCTTATGAATGATTAGATGATTCGGGATATGCAGTTTTTATCAATACTTAGAAATCTTGAGAAAAGAAAAAGCTATTATACAATTTCACCTGTATAATAGCCCTATATTTGACTTAAGCTTTCCTACGTCGGCATGATCCGAATCAGGTCAAGGGTCAAAGACAATCGGTCTTCCTCTCAGCCGGCATTCCCGGCTCCCCTAGCGTTCTATTTAGTTAAGTTACGGGTAAAGATTATCATAAAGTTTTGACCACGTCAATACTTTCCTTATGAATATTACAGATTTTATGGGGCATTCGTCTTAAAATGCTAATATTTTATTCTGTTTTGGTCGATATTATAGATAGAATAAGAACAATGCGTTTAAATATTAGGAGATGATTTTATGAACTATTGGCCAGATGATAAAAGCATCACGGATCACAGGGAAGGACCTGATTTTTGGATGAAATGGATAAAATTTGCATCCATATTGGCATGGCTTATGGTCGGTGTCATAATCGTCATGTTTGATCAGGCAAGACCTCAGATTTACTCAATTTTAGACATACATTATAACAAAGTATCGACAACGACATGGAACCAAGATATTCTAATGAGTACGTTTATCGTATCGATTTGCTCATTTATATTCATATTAATATCCTTATTGGCTAATGCACAACGGCTCAAAAGAAAAGTGGACCGCGTCCGCATATCCTTAGTGGTTACCATGTTCATATCTCTAGGTTTCATGTTGGGATTATTCATATGGTACTTGGGTACTTTGTAATTGAGTATTAACCTATAAGTCTAGTTCCATCTGTTGTGCATAGGGTTTGACTGTCCAATCCACAGCCTCATAACCCATCTCTAAGAGATGGTTATTTGTGCGGCTAAAAGGTCGGCTGCCAAAAAAGCCCGTCCTGGCAGAAAAAGGTGATGGATGGGGGCTTTTGACAATTCGATGTCTTGGATTCGTAATCAGAACTTCTTTTTTTATGGCATGATTGCCCCACAAAACAAAAACCATACCCTTACTACGTTCATTTAATAATTCTATAACCCGATCTGTAAATCTTTCCCAGTCTAGATGTTTATGAGATGAAGGTATTCCCGCTCTCACTGTGCATATGGTGTTGATCATCAAAACTCCTTGTTTGGCCCAGTCAATGAGATAGCCATGGTCCGGTATTGGAATCTCTAGATCAGAAGTCAGTTCCTTATAGATATTCTTGAGTGATGGTGGTATCTTTCTATCCGGCATAACCGAAAAACACAGCCCATGGGCTTGCCCTTGTCCGTGATATGGATCTTGACCAAGTATGACCACTTTAACTTGATCATAATCTGTCGTTTCAAAAGCCGAAAAAACTTGTGATTTTGGTGGATATATAGTTTCCTGATTATAGGCTTCCTCAAGTATGGACCACATTTCTTTATAATATGTTTTTTCAAATTCTTCTTTTAATAGTGTTGCCCATTGTCTATTTTTTATCTTCATCATCATATGCCTTTCACAAACATACAACAGACTTATAAAGCATTGCCTTATAAGTCTGAGGATTTTAATAATGACCTGGATACATAATTTTGTACTTATTATAATGTACTTTGTGAACATCAAGATCATCTAAGTCATGGGGTACTTTTTCTTCATCCGGATAGCCGATGGCTATAATCGCTTCAACCATGATATGATCCGGTATAGATAAAAGTGCCTTTACATATGTCTCAGAAGATGTACCCTTCTTTGTAGAGCGTTCTCTGATCTGAACCCAACAACTGCCTAGACCAAGGCGCTCAGCCTCAAGTTGAATATAGGTAGCTGCTATGGAACAATCTTCAACACACATGTCACTTACCACAGTATCGCCAATGACCACAATGACAAGGGGTGCCTTACTTACAAACTGGGAGCCATGCTCTTTGGCTTGAGCTAATTCTTTTAACAAATCTTCATCATCCACGACCAGAAATCCCCATGATTTTCTGCCTCTTGAACTGGGTGCAAGCAAAGCAGCTGTAAGAAGCTTGTCCACTTTCTCACATTCTACTTTATGGGTTTTGTACTTTCTAATGCTTCGTCGATTCACTAATAAATGAATCATCGTCTTCACCTCTTATTTCAAAGACCTCTACTTGGTTAAGGTGTCAAAACTAAGTTTCACTAAGTTCACATACAATATATAGATTACGTTGATACATTCATAACTATATATTGTATGCGAACGCTTCAAAGATTCTTCTTTTCCTAAAATGGCGGCAATGTCAAAGGCACCACCCGGTGTGGATTCTTTTCCTGATAAAATGGTTCTAAGAGGCCATAGAATCCGTCCGTTTTTCATACCTTTTTCTTCTACATAGGCCATGACCAAGTCATGAAGGCTCTCAATCGTCCATGTATCATGAGCTTCTAATACGGGTAGCAGTAAAGGCAGATCATCCAATGCTGTTTGAGGACTTGTTTTCATACGCTTATGATTATACATATCTATGTTATAATCTGACACTTTTTCAAAAAAATCAATCATATCCGGAATCTCATTGAACTTCTCGATTCTGGGTTGCGTCAATAAGGCTATGGTTTTCTTATCCAGATGGTCACCAGATAGAACTTTGTCGATTTCTGTCATGGCATAGGATAAAAATGTTGCTTCATCCATATTTTTGATATACTCACCATTCATCCATGTGAATTTTTTCATATCAAATACTGCAGGCGCTTTATTTATATGTTTATAGTCAAAGGCCTCCACTAATTCTTCCAACGTAAAAATTTCTCTGTTATCCGTAGGTGACCAACCTAGAAGTGCAATAAAATTAACGATGGCATCCTTAAGAAAACCTTCTTCAACTAGATCTTCATAAGATGAATGACCACTACGCTTGGATAGTTTCTTATGGTTTTCATCTGTAATCAAAGGCACATGGACATAAGTCGGTACATCCCATCCAAAGGCTTCATACAGTCGGTTGTATTTCGGTGAAGAAGATAGATATTCGTTCCCTCTAACAACATGGGTGATTTCCATAAGATGGTCATCCACCACATTGGCAAAGTTGTAAGTTGGATAACCGTCGGATTTCATTAGTACCATATCATCCAACTCAATATTATCTACTGATATTTCTCCATAAATAACATCCTTGAAGATTGTTTTACCTTTGGTTGGATTGTTTTGTCTGATAACAAAAGGCATACCTGCATCTAATTTTTCTGCAATCTCATCCATGGTTAAATCCAGACAATGTTTATCATATTTAATATTTTCTTTATTCTCTTCCGCAGTATTTCTAAGTTGTTCCAATCGTTCTTTGTCACAAAAGCAGTAGTATGCTTCTCCTTTGTCAAGAAGCGCCATAGCATGTTCTTTGTATATGCCTGCTTTGACACGCTCACTTTGGATATACGGACCAAAACCGCCATCTTTGTCCGGACCCTCATCATGAATCAATCCCGTACCTGCCATGGTTCTATTGATGATCTCTATGGCACCCTCAACCAGTCGTTCCTGGTCTGTATCTTCGATTCTAAGAAGGAAATCGCCACCTTCATGTTTCGCTATGAGGTAAGCATATAAAGCGGTTCTTAGATTACCAACATGCATCCTCCCTGTCGGACTCGGTGCAAATCTTGTTCGAATTTTACTCATCATCTCACTCCATCTTTATGCTCGACATTCAATGTCAATGTCTACTGAGCTTAATATGCCTTACGGTCAAGGCGCTTGAACGTCATACTTTCATTATTATAACATAGGATAGTAGGGCTCACAATCCGATTTTTGTCGTATAAATATTAGTCACAACCATTCACTGGTTTACTATTTGACGCTCACAGGCTATAATGTTAAAGACACAACATTATTTAAGAAATTTATGATGAGGTCGAGAACATACACTATAAATCAATCTTACAAGTTTATACGTTCATATAGATATTGGAGGCAAAATACTATGAAAATAATGCGTTTATTCACTATGATATTGTTCTTGTCCATTGTGACCGGCTGTAGCCCTGCCCTTACATTAGATGATCTGGTCCAGGCAACCGTCTACTTCCCCGAGTCGGACGAGAATCTTATACCCGTTGACACCCTTACCCGTGAAGATGGCCTACCCGATCTATATACCCATCTACTGGAAGCACCCGTGAAAGCACAGAGCATCAAGCCTGATCTCGTCTATCTACTTAACTTGGACACCATTCGTGGTATGATGAAATATGATTTGAGTTTCGACCTAACAAATAAAGAAGCTCGGGCACAAAATATTAATGGTACTTATGTAATTCCTTTTGAATGGGTGGACACCTATCTGAACAAATTACCGATTCGTAATCATTTTTCCTATTTGATGCCCTCTAAGCCTCAAATTATTATTAACGATACGGCTATTGACTATGCTTTTAATCAAGATTGGAAACTGCATCCCACAGATAACGTGACCTATGATATCAAGGACCAGACAACACATCATGAAACCTATTACACTGAAACCGATGTTATTGATATTTCTCTAGAATTTGATCGTAGGCCACCGAATCAGCTGATTCTGGCCATTGACAACGGAAGAGAAGAAAACTCTCATATTATTGATGACATGGGGCACTTACCTGTACCCAAAAAATCCGGTCGTTATACTTATACTCTAATGGCTATATGGGATGATACCACTTTAGATTATACAGGTAAAATCAACTATACTTTCGGGCTGGACCTTCGTCTTGAAGAAGCCTTACATCTTAATAAAACAACCTTTGAGCCTGGTGATAGTATTGGGGTTCTCATTGAACAGCCTTTTGGTCTTGACTATAGAATTGAAACGCCGATATTTAAGAATACCATTGGGATTTTTCATCACCAAGATGAACTGGTAGCATTGGTACCCATCGACAGCAGAACAACACCAGGTACTTATAGCTTGAGCTTATATGAAGATTCCACCAATAGACTGATTGAAACCATTGAATATCAGATTACCGAAAAAATATTTGAAACACAGCAACTATCGGTCAACGCCTCCACCGCTTCTCTTAGGTCCGATGAGAATGCTAAAAAAGACGCCGAAAAATTCAAAAATGCAAAAGCCCATTCTGTTGGTGAAAAATTATGGGATGGCCCATTTGTCCAACCTGTAGAGGGTCGCATATCTACAGAATACTCCGTCATTCGATATGTGAATAGTGGGGCGGAAAGCTCAAGACATACCGCCATTGATATCGCAGCACCTCAGGGCACCCCTATAAAAGCGGCTCACAATGGTATTGTCACCTTCTCTTCTGACCTCATCATATCCGGTAATGTGGTTGTCTTAGACCATGGTTTAGGTCTATTTACAACCTATGTACACATGCATAAAATCTATGTAGAGGATGGCCAAGAAGTAAAAAAAGGGGATATTATCGGCGAAGTCGGCACAACCGGTTATTCAACCGGTCCTCACCTACACTTTGCTGTATCAAAAAGCGGTGTCAATCTCAATCCTTGGAAATTCATGGCAGAAGACCCACTGGTTTTTCCCACTTGGAAACAAATACCTTAAATCAAAGCTGTAAAATAATTTTGGATTGGATACTGGGGATATAACAAATGATGTTGATGGATGGTGACTCTTGGTCGAATACTAGCAAGAGATTCTAAAGTGTCATAGCCAAAGAGCCACTGTGCCAACGACTCAATATCCAGTGTTATATCCGGTGCTTCATGGGTTATACTGACTTGACCCTCTATTTTATAGGTATGATTATTCTCTATAATCTGATCATCAATAACTTTGATGGTACATGTGCCTAATAGATCCACCATAGCTTCAAAAAGCAATTCCACATGTAGTATGCGGGCCATCATGAAAGGTTTTTCTAACCTTTCATGTTTTTTCATGTGGGGAATTAGATGTTTTAGTGGATTGGTTTTTGGCATCTGCCACTGAATCGACTTTTCGCCTGCAACGCTTCCCATATAATCTAAGATGTTCATTAGACCTTCATCGGATGTATAGATGCATTCTCTAACAAAAATATCTTCAAAATCATAATAAACAACATAGCCATCGGGCACAACCACCACATGACCATTCTCAGAACGTACTTCTTTTAATAAATGCTCAAAATCCCGCATGCCTCTGTTTTGAGATAATGTTAAGGACTTCTTATAATTGTTGTAGATGGGTAACAACTGAATACTTGTTTCAACGTCTATCTCTTCACTTGGTATTGTCCTCTTTTTTCGGTTCAGGTTCTTATAATTAAACTTGTAAATCGCA
Source organism: Firmicutes bacterium HGW-Firmicutes-2 (assembly GCA_002841495.1). GTDB lineage: Bacteria > Bacillota > Clostridia > Lachnospirales > Vallitaleaceae > Petrocella. Next base: position 100,694 of record PGZV01000006.1, read on the forward strand.
ACATCCTGTATAAAACCAAAACCAAATTGATCATATAATCTTGAATCTATGGGCATGAGGACCGAAAAAACATCTCCTGCATCATACCGTTCTCTTAGTACCCATGTCATTATTTTTTTCATTAACCCTTGTCGTCTATGAGATAGCTTTGTTGCCACACCTACCACATAATAGGTATTATAAAGACACCCTTGCCACATCAATTGATATGGGTTTAGATGGGCCATCGCCACTAGTTCATCACCTTCCATATAACCTATCACTTGATCGATCTGAATATGGGTATCAAAATAATAGGCCACCAGAGATGGCCCATCTTCTATAAATATTTCTTGCCATAATTGAATGGCATTATTTTTATCACTCTCATTCAATCTTCTGATCATAATGCCTCCAGCACTAACTATTATTGTCTTTTTCTAAGATATTATATTTTTTTATTAGGTCGATAGGATAATAGCTCAACTTAGATTTTCTAAGTCCTTCTAGTCCCAAGTCATCTTCACGATTAACAAGTTCAACATCCGGGTAGGCATGAATCAAGAACTCCTGATTAATGGCTTGATAAAGCCCTCGAACTTCTGGATCTGCCTTTTCAATATGTATAACTGCTTCTTTATTATGATTCATTAATGAGCCTATGGTTACCGCTTTAAGTTCATCGTCAATGTATATTGCACCCACCTTAACATCTAACTTTTCCATTTGCTCTATAGCCTTACAGACACCAATGAGTTCATCTGCTAGCATGCCAGCATCCTCATCTTTGTCATCTGCCCAACCGTTTACAAATTCACATATTTCACGATTTTTATCACTATAGATTTCTTCATATCGCCATCTGCCTTCATATTCCTTTTTGAAGCTATTCAGATGGTTTCTCTTTTTGCTCAGTTTCTTACCTTTTAGTGTCCTAAGAGCCTCTGCATCATACAGATAATCATATTGATTTCTATCTGTTGTGATTTCAAATTGATCTTTATAGTTTTCTTCAATAAAATTCTTATACACTTTATCTGTTACCAAGATTTCAACCGGTAAGCTTAAACTATGAAAATATTCAATTAAAGTTTCTGTGGCTTCTTTAAAATAGCTTTCTTCACAAAGTGGCATGATCGCATAAGTCTTGCCTTCAAATTCTTCAATTAACAATATATAATGCTCAAATTTGGCGTATCGTATGTTGTATCTTTTGTTCCACAAATATAGTGTGGCAAAACAGTATTCACAATTTGGGATAGAACGTTTATCAATGTAAGGTGTTAATACTTCCTGATCTTCAATGGTTAGTGGTTTTAGTTCCATGTTGTTCTCCAATCTTTAAGCCTAATCCTTAGGTCATGCCTTTCTCGTCAACAAACAGATGGATTGGGCACTGATGCCTTTTTCTTCTCCGGTAAAGCCAAGTCCCTCTTCAGTTGTTGCCTTTATATTGATATTATCTATGTTTGTATTAAGGGTTTTTCCGATAATCCTCCGCATAGCATCTATATGGGGTGCCATTTTAGGGGCTTGTGCTATGATGGTTGCGTCAAGGTTCACAACCACATAGTCATTTGATGTCATGATTTTGTTAACCTCTTCTAAAAGCTTAATACTATCTGCACCCTTATAATGGCTATCTGTATCCGGAAAGTGCTTGCCAATGTCACCTAAAGCCATGGCACCAAGTAAACTATCCATAATGGCATGGGTCAGTACATCTGCATCACTATGGCCTAAGAGCCCATGGGTATGAGGAATGGTGACACCACCTATTATCAAGTCTCTACCAGTAACCAATCTATGTACATCGTATCCCATACCAATTCTCATAATCCTTACTCCTGTTTCTTACTTACTCTATTATACTTAAGCTTCAAGTTTAAATTTCTCTAAGTTCAATTTTCTTACTCTATAAGTAGTGGGTCAATAGATGATCCATATGTTCAATATTTTCATTTAATAGTTTTAGGGTTTCATGGGATTTATCTCTTGATCCTACCACAATAACACTGGTAACATCTCTATTATGAATGATACAGTTTAGTTTTTCTAGAAGTTGATCCATACGATGCAGGATATGTTCAAAACATTCTACAAATTCAGGTTCCTTGTACCCATGGTCACCTTTGGATAATCTAAAACATATATCGTAGGTAATATGAGACATTTCTCTAAGTAATTCTGTCATCTTTATGATTTTCTCAAGTTTAACACTTTTCTGTTCATTCTTAAAGGTAAAAAAATCTTTCTGGTAATCCAATATTGTTCCGTTAATCCAGTTCAGATTATTAAATAAATCCCCATAGTCCTTCATGATTTTATGGGTATCTTCATAATTATGCAGACTCAACATTTGATATATGGCATTCGTTTTTTTGCTAATCTGCTCCAATAAGTGAAAGACTCTTTTTTCCATCATATGTTTATAACCCATAAAGGAAAACAGTAAATTCACAAACATGGCTATAGCAACGCCTGTTATCAAGGCTGTAATTCTTAGCTTGAATGTCTCAATCTCACTAGGGTTACCCAGTAAGTCCAGTTGCACATACTGTGCCATATAAATGGATGTAAAGACAGCAACGACTGAAAATTCACGCCAATTAATTAACAAGCTCACATATAAAGTGACCGTCACAGATAGGGCAGCCGACCATGGATTATAACCTAATAATGACAAGATTAATCCTGTGATTAAAGCACCGATGACTGAAGCTTCGACCTGTTTAAAACCGCTTCGAATCCCTGTCAAATTAACAGGTTCCAATGTTAACATCATGCCAAAAAGCACTGAAATCATATCCTTAGACACATATGGTATGCTTTCTCCCACAAAAGATCCTATCAAAACCGCTACAAATGCCTTTAACAAGAATTCCTTCGTGTCAAATAGCCTTGCTTCCTTGTTAATTAAAATATAGTTTAGCAACTTCATTTTATGCCTCATTTCTAATAATCTAGTATTGTTCCACCATCATACAACGAAATCAAGAATAAAACAAGATATGTCATGACATATTATCCTTTTACTTTTCCTTTATTACTGCTTCATATACCTCATATGTCTTTTCATAGGTGTTGTCTAGGGTAAAGCTATGAGCGATATGAGTGCCTTGCTTTATTTTTTCTTCTATTTTACTTTTATTATCCGGATCAAGTACCCATTTAATCTGTGCTTTAATCATAGATATATCATTAGGATTAAAATAGATACCGGCATCTTGTGCGACTTCTCTAAAACTGCCAATATCACTTAGTATCGTCGGACACTTCATGGTGAATGCCTCTAATATCGGGATGCCAAAACCTTCATATATGGAAGGATAAACAAAGGCTAAGGCTTGTCGGTAACAAGCAGCCAATACCTCATCGTTCAAGTTACGTTGTCCTACTTGTTTATTGATACCCAGCCTAGCAATATCTTTGCGCTCATTTTCTGTGAACTCACCGCCTCCGACACATAACAGATTCAGTGTTTCATCTTCTAATAGTACGATGGACATCGCTTCTAAGAATAATTTAAAATTTTTATTATCTGTTCTCTGGCCCACAAACAAAATATATCGTTCCGGTAATCCCCTTAAGGTAATGTTTACCTTTCCAAATCGTAAAGGTAGTCCATGGTAGACAACCGTAATCTTGTCAGGATCAATATGATAAAAGCGAATTATGTCTTCTTTTGTATTATTAGAAACGGCAATTATGTGGTTAGCAGCATCTATCAGCTTCTTTTTTTCTTCAAGACTGGTATCTTTATTCCCATAATACTGAGGAAACAACTCTCTTCCTAAGTCATGGACTGTGATGACGACTTTTTCATTTTTAAGGTATCTTAAAAAATAGCTGTCATAATTGGTTGGATGGAAGATATCTACTTGGTGCTTACGCAAGGTGCGTCTTGTTAAATATTTCGAAATCCAATTGTTGAGTTTTTCAACTAACATGCTTTCATATTTATGATCAAAATTATCATATAATTTGTTAAAGTAGTAGTTTTTAGAATGAAATACCGGTACCAGCACACTATCTTTGTCTGAACATTGAATTAAATTGGTAAAATATCTGGATATACCACCATAGCGTTGTGTCCTAAATATTTGATAATCGTATATAACTTTCATAATATTTCCCTTCGTAGATCAAACATTTTTGTCATTAAACGCCCACATCTCACTTCACCTACAATCTTAACCTATTTGATATAATTCCGTCAATATAGGAAGATTGTAAATATGAAGAATGACGACATCTCGCCACAAAAAATAAGTGCCCTAAGGCACTTATTGGGTTATAACATCAACTTTCTCACAGACAAGGTTTCTTAAATATGACAATCCAAAACAAATTGGATTAGGCTAGCCATCCCTTAGAAATCCTAGAATTGGGAAAGTCAGTTATTAACTTAATTACAGTAATAGATTATAGTTTTCTTTATAGGTACGACCAATCGGTATCATATTCTCATAATGCTTGATTTTGATCATACTCTGACTGTTGTTTTTATTCACGTAATCAATATATAACAGATTAACAATGAAACTTCTATGAACGCGGATGAATTGTTCTTTTGGTAATTGTTCTTCAAGTTCGCTCAGTGTGACACGTCCAATCGGATGCCTGTCTCTTTTTGTGTATATGTAAGCAACCTTATCCACCGTCTCAATATAGACAATTTCACTATGATCAAAGAAATAGTCTCTAGATTTGCGCCTGATTTTCAACGTGGTCAGCTGATCTTGAACAATTACTTTTTTGTATAAGAGTTCTTCTAACATATCCGTTAGATAGTTCATGGAAAATGGTTTTCGAATATATCGGTTACACTTAGAATTGTTATATGCATCCAAGATACTCTCTGTTGGCTCTTTAACGCCTGTAACGATGACAACCCAAGCCAACTCATACTGCGGTAACTCTCTAATGGCTTCAATAAATCCGTAGCCATTACCATCCGGCAACAATAAGTCTACAATAAATATACTGATTTCATTTTTTTTTGACATAATTAAAGCTTCTTTAATGGTCGTCGCTTCAAGTACCTGATTAAAAAGTTTTTTAATACATACCGCTTCTTTAATCTGCTCACTTATCTCAGGTTCATCCTCTAAAATCAATAATGTCATATATGGCCCCCCAATGCATTTTAAGACTCTTCTTCAGCCCTAATTATTAGTGTATTTACTGCCAAAGCAAATAGTAGGTTATAGCATGGTAGCTCTTCAACACTTAAACACACTAAATTAAGTCATTAATCTATCGCCATACATTATGTCAACAGGAATTATTGACTACTTAACATTAGTATAACCGCATGAATTTCTTTAAACAAGTGCAATGTACCCATTTACTTACAACCTGTCCTAAAGGATGCATCGCCTAGGACTTTCGGGTTAATCGTGAAGCATTATGACAACCTATTAGGGAAAAATCCTACTATATTGTGATATTAAAAAAGATCTCATAAGAGATCTTTTTAGTAGCGGAGATCGGATTCGAACCGATGACCCTCCGGGTATGAACCGAATGCTCTAGCCATCTGAGCCACTCCGCCGTATATGTATTTATAGAGTTTGCACTCTAGTGGGCGCAACAGGGCTCGAACCTGTGACCCCCTGCTTGTAAGGCAGGTGCTCTCCCAGCTGAGCTATGCGCCCGGGAGATGTCTTATTACCATTATGATAACAACAGGGGCAGTAGGACTTGAACCCACGACATCCGGTTTTGGAGACCGACGTTCTACCAACTGAACTATACCCCTTTATGAGCTATAAACTCGCCTTGAAGCCCCATTTTTTATTGGAGCAACGAAAAGAATTATAACATCCTACTCTTCATTCGTCAATAGCCTTTTAAACTTTTCTATGTTTTTTGGACCTTTTTTTTTCTATTTTCTTTTCATACCATGCTATCATTCTTTTCCCAACGAATGACACGACAATCGTTAAAAGAATCAATAAAATAGATCTGTAAGGTTTTGAAATAAATGATCCGACATTATATCCAATAAAACTCAAAGAAAAAACCATGATCAGTTTTCCAAAAAATAAAGCAAAGAAATAATCATCTTTTTTTACATCTGCCAGACCTGCCAATCCGCAAACCACAATGGAAGGGGTGAATGGAAACGCAAGCATGATAAAAATAGGAACAAAGCCTTTTTCTTTAATCCAATGTAGCAAGTTATCAAAGCGTCTGCTCTTATGTACCAAACGACTAAAACGGCTATGCCCAAATCTTCTGATTATTAAAAAAACGAGCCACGAACCGATAAATGTACCGATAAAAGAATATAAATAGCCTTGCCAAAACCCATAAGCCAAAACATTAATGGTGACAAATACGACCAAAGGTAATGGCGGAAAAAAAGCCTCAACCATAGCTAAAAGGATACCTGCAAAAGGTCCATACTGAGCAAATCTGGCAACAAATTCTAAAACCAGCTCATACTGTTCCGTAAGTGCGACTGTATCAATATCCATGTTGTGCCTCCTTCCCAAATACTATAAAACCCATCTCTTCTAGAAACGATGATGAAAAGATGGGCATAAGGTCTGTTATTCGATTGTTATATCTTTTTCATCTACTTTTTCTCCGACTGTCGTGCCCTCTACCACAACCTCTTCCACTTTTGCTGTTTCTGCTTCTATTATAACCTTTTTCTTACCTGTATCGCCTTTTGGTATGATAAAGCTTAAACCTATGAGTATGATAATCATAGGAATCATCATTTCTCCCACACTCAAGTCTTTAAAATACATGATGTTCAGATTGTCTAGTTGAAACAAGGTACCAATTAAGATTAATATTAAACCAAACAAGTTAGATGATTGATAATCCACTAAATGCTTGATACCTAATAATATAAGTATAAGTGGCCAAAATGTACTATAAACATCCCAAGATTCAACATAGCCTAAGCTGCTTAACAAAGAAATAATACCGACTGTTATAAGAATAATACCAAACACAGTACTACTCGATACTCTCATTTTTTTCATAATCGTTTCGCTCCTTCTGTTATATAAAACTATTGTATAACTGTATTGTACAACAGTTTTATTAATAAACAATTAGAAAAAAATTATAATAACACTTTGATCGTCTATTTAGTTAAGGTATCAAGAAATGTCGACACCTCTTGGTCCACTTGATCCTTAATCGCTCTCGTATAGCCAATCTTATCTGTTGCATCATCCATGAAATCCAACATCCTCACATAGGATTTTGGCCTAAGGACTTTGAAGCTTCTTTCATCATCTAGTTTATAAGTAAAACCGAGCAAACTGGTTTTTCCTTTATCTTTAACACTGTTCACATATACATCATGCCATAATTTTGATGCGCGTCGGCTTTTATGATTGTCTTTTATCGCAAATAAAATCCAACCTTCATTGCTTTCGTAACCTTCGCCGGTTATCACCTGATGATCACCTCTTAATGTATTCACGGATCTTAATACAATTATATCATGAAGGTATAGACTTGTCATGAGTATAACCGCCAATATCAAGAGAATAATAGGTACAACAATACAAGCCTCAATAGTTATACTTCCTTTTTTCATATGATCACCTATATCCAAACCAATAGTAAATGAGCTGCTGCAAGAAAAGGTACAAATGGTAAAAGTGTCTTACGATCTGCCTTACCCATTATCAAATAGATCAGACTAAAGACGCCTGATAATATCAACGCAATCATACCTAGTATCACTATATAGAAACCGCCATAAAACAAACCTATTAATGCCATAACATAGGCATCGCCTTCACCAAATCCGCCTCTGGAAAGACGACTTATCATAACAAGTACTAAAAATGTTACTATAGCACTCATCAGATTCATCCATCCATTCAACGCTGGTGAAGTCATGTTTAGATAAATGCCTAAAATCACACCAACAAGTATCAGATCCATTGGCACATACAGTTCTCTATAATCCACATAGCCTATTGTCAGTAATAAAATTGAAGTCATATAGTATATAAAATAAGTTAGATCATCTTCAAATTGATACGCACATAATATGTGCAACCCAAGACTTATAACAATGGCTATTAGCATCCATAGCATTCTATTTTTCATGTCATTTCTACTCTTGCTAAGGTAATGACCCGTAATGCCTCCGATGACCACAACTCCCATATACGCCATCTTAATGATCCTCCGTTTTCTCAACACAGCCATATTTTTTGCATGGCTGGTAACCTTTTGCCTCTGCTTCTTGTTTTGTAACCGCCTCGATTTCTATTGCTCTAATTCTAGGACAGTGCTTACTCAAATGTACTTTAGCTGTTTTACTGGTGTAATATACCGGATACTTTTCCTTTTCTGACTGACTAAAGGGTAAAGTATAGTTTGACTTACAATACATACACAACGCCCCCTCATCAACAACCAATTCACTGTATGTGCCTTCAAAAAGATCTTTTACCAAACAAGAATAGACATGATAACTGTAATTCTCTGAAGATGCTGTTGCTATGAAGTAGAGGGGATCTTCAGGTACTTTTATTTTTCTCATCGAGGTATTGCCATCATAACTGCCGGTAAAAGCTCTTACCTTAACGGATTGATAGATTGGTAAGCCGTCTTTTATAAAACCACCAAAAGGCAAATCAATGCGATACCTTGCTACAATATTTATGGAATCATCATACAACATCATGGTAGATGCCGAGAAATCAATGACGCCTTTTCCACTAGATACCCCCCACGCCCTTAATTGTTCTTCCTCCAAATAATTCTCAAACATGGCCTCAGATATTTGTGCTGCTACAACACCATTTGAAAAATCCATCACTTCAGATATAGCAAGGCCTTTTGCATGGGTTAAGGCTACCTCATAATGGCGATTAATCTCTGATATCAGATTAGATAACTGATTGTGAATTTTGTCCATTTGAATGGCCAATTCTACTGATTTCCATCCCAACGCATCATTCTTTGCTACCGGTTCATCCTGAATTCCTAGTATAGGGTCCAGATTAAATTGATTATGTCCAAAGGATGGCATATCAACGCTCTTTATAAGCGCTTCGACCGATGACTTATACGCACGAGATGCATATGCATCTAAATAGGCTTCTTGTTGAGCATCCACCAACCCTGTTTTATCAAAAGCATAGGCATAGACAGACATATCATGGGCCATTCGTGTCATAGCTCCGTCAATTTCTGACTGAATATAAAAGACCTTCATAAAATATAGAATAAAGCCTAGTGTCACGATAACTAAGGGTAATAGAATCGAGGCTTCAATCGTTAAGGCACCTTTTCGCCTACTCATAACCATTGCCCACATCTACGACAAAGCTATGATATCCTTTAAAACGACTCTTGCGTTCTTGAAAGCCCGGCATAACGTTAATGAATCCATATCTGACTTTAAAAGATGCTCTACTATCCAGTCCGAACACATAGTCCGCTAATGTCCATGACACCTTGTCCTTGCCCTTTTTCATATTAATCTCTATCACATCTAGCATACGCAGTACCCGTTCATCCAACTTTTTCCAATCCATGAGCATAAAAAATCTCAAATAATCTTCATAGCAGGCTGTCGGAATAAATTCGGTCAATTGTTCACCTTTTACTTTCGGGTCTATAGTCGGACTTTTTTCTAACAATTTACTTCCTGCATCTTTTTTAATACGCTCTGTCTGTTCAAGGATAAAATCGGCAGAAACTTGCTCACCTTTTTTTGCTAATACTTCAATTTGTTGGTTAACTGTATGCTCTAATAGGTCAAATCCTTGATCTGTAATCTTTGATGCTTCACTGATTATTAGTTCCTTATGTTTTTCAATTCTTAAGGTATAAGAAGCTTGTAAATCTCTTTTGATTTCAGATAATAATGACTGGGTGATTTCCTTATTTCGAGTGGCTGATGCTACATCTTGTTTGAACATCTCCAGTATTTCATAACGACTATCTGATCTGGGATAATCTGACATAGAACCTTCACTTAAGGCTGAACCTTCATTGTAAGATAATAGTATACCATCCATCTTTCTGAATAAATCATCTTCATAGCTTTGTGCCATGGCATCGGCCATCCCAACACCTTCCATATGCATCGTCTGAATCTGTTTCTCTAATATACCGTTAACCTCCTCACTTAGATGATCCTTAAGACCAACGACCCATTTCTGCGTTTTACCCTGAAGGCCTTTTAGGGAATCCTGCGTTTTTTGCATGGCTATCTCACCGCCACGTTCTATGACTTCAGAAGTTAGATTCTCAGGTCCTAAAAACCAAGTGGTTTTGGTTTTTAGCAAAGGCACTTTCTGACCTTGTAAAAGCATAACTAAATCCACTAAGCTTTCCGCTGTTGCCCATAACAAACCTATGATCAGGGCAATAGCTAAAGCACCTACACCTAAACTCCACCAACCTGCAACCGCATTGGCTAGATTCATGATTATGGTTCTTTTTGAGGGATCTGTTACCAAGTGTATGGTATTTAAGGCAATTCTCATACCCACTATTTTCGTGGATATGGTCGTAATAGCTTCTAATTGGTTCATTTTTCCTGTGACGATGTACTCAAGCTCTGAATCCAGCACATGGTCTTTTTTCTTATATCCAGACAACGTTAATGCTTCTTGGTCGTCATTATACTTACCCGTCATAGAAGTAAACATACCAATAGCATATTCATTCAGTAACACAAGATCTTTAAAATCCGTACCCATTTGGGTGAGATTGGAAAAAAGTTTACCGTCTAATGCTGTGAGTGCCGTTCCTTCTAACGCACCGTCTTCATTAGATGTATCCTTATCGAAAGGCATGCGGGCAGAAGGCAAGGTGTTATCAAAAGGGTACTCTACCGGTAACACTTCATCAAAAATGGTATGAACATCAAGACCTGAAACATTGCTTTTTACATTATTATAAAAACCTTTACCCTCCACGGATATTCCATTGATGGTCACTTGACCGTTTAAGTTAAAGTCTGAATAGTCAAAAAACAAATCCTTACGATAATAGGTACTTACCAAATCACAAACTGTCTGAACGTCTTTTTTCATAGTGGGATAGGCCATTGTCTTGGTTCCATAATGTTCCATACCGACTTTTAGGGGACCATACACTTGTCCTTTATTAAGAATCATCAATTCTTGTTTGGATAAACCGGCACCCTCGAAGCATCCGGCTATTATAAACGGGTATTCATTTACAACTTTTTCTATGATGGATTTTTGCTTTTCTAATAATTGAATATTTTCCACAAGACGTTCATGCATATAAGAAAGATTCCCCAGTGTGTCAAAATTATCTTTGCGCATATTGGCCCCGTAAGATGTTTTAATGGTTTCAAGCTCCTCCAAAGCATAATCAAAAGTACGAACAATATAGTTCTCTTGATTTTTCTTTTCAAGGTTTACAAAACCATCAATCTTTTGTTCCAGATTTTCTCCTTTATCTTTAATCCAATCAATCTCATCTCGAGCCTTTCTATTCAACTCAAGTACACTATCAGCACCAAGGGCTAACCCACCAAATTTTTTCATTATTTCATCCATAGTCCGAAAAAGAGTCGTCAGCTCTGCCACTTGCTTTTGCTTTAGTTCCTCCACCTCTTTGATCTGACTACTTAATTCTTTAACCCTTTTTTGCTTATTACTAATTTCTTTTCTGATGGACGCAGCACGGTCTGGATCTTCTTCTGACCCTAGTTTATCTCTAAGTGACCGAATCTGATCCCTTACCCTGTCTTTTCGATCTTCCAAGTCCGCCTGCTTATCTTGAGATTGTTTGAGCTCTAAAATGCGTGCCGTGAATTGGATATAGGCCTCATCGAAGGACGGAGCAAGTCTGCTTATATTCATTTCTTTATTTGCTAGATTAGTTTTTATTTCCTCTACCTGTATAACCGATATTTCAGGTATTTGCACTTTGACTTTCGGTAAGATGATTTTGACAAAATTACCATCCACAACCGTCACTTTACCGGATGATGGTTTTATATCAATGCCTTCAATCCATCTGTAGAGATTCAAATAGGCATCTTCTATATGATGTGTTTCTTCTATGATCATGTCTTTTGACTGTATAAAGGTGGTTGTCTTACCTAATTTTTCTATTACCATGACTTTTTCTAAGAATGGCTCTAATAGCAGTAAGGGTGCCCTTAATTCCATAAAAGCTACCATATCCTTTTTGACATAATCAAGCCCTTCATGGCTAATCAACGGATTGCTGGCGCTAACCTTCATATCCTTAAGCTCCAAAGGGATTAACTTGAAGGGTGATGGTTGTTTGATGGAACCAAATTCATCTATAAGACTTTTCTCTAAACGATTCGGATCATTATGAATATTGCCCTCAAGATAATACTTCAGATCATTGGCCATCGGACTCAGGTTTTCATCTTGACTTGCCCCACTTCCGTCTATAAAGTAAAGATCACTATAATTCATATCTCTGGCAAAAATGCCATACTCATTTTTCAGAATATGGTCATATCCGCCAAGTACGGATTGGGTAGCAGACAGTAACGCTCTCTCTGCCTGTATTCTAGCAATCTGATACCTAGTAACCTCTACTATGGAGCATGAAAAAGCCACCAATGTAAGAAATACAATGGCTAAAAATATAGAAATCCCCCCTTGTTTACGCTCCAAAACCTCACCCCTCTCAATCTAAAAACTAATTGATTCTCTAAGCTCACATAAAGTATTATACCTAACAATTTATTAATTGTCTATGTTAATTAAGGTACTTTATCTTATTTTGTTATCTAATTATTACATAATTTAGCTATTGTTTACATCTATGGGAATAAATGGAAAAGGGTCTCTAAGCTTTGAACTTAGAGACCCTTTTAATCTTATTTCGAATACATATTCCGCTTCACATAATGCGTGTGGAGCAACTCATGGGATTTGTGTCCCAGTGGGGCTTTCAAATAGGTTTCATACAGATGAATGATGGCTTCATTTTCATGGGATTTTCTAAGTGTCTTACCTTCATCTTCTCTGTATATAGCAGCCATTCTTTTTTCCCTTATCGCTTGTGTGGTTAATCTTGGTTGGCCACCACCGCTGATACATCCTCCAGGGCAAGCCATGATTTCAATAAAGTGGTAAGGTGATGCTTCCTCTCTTATCTGCTCTAATAATATTTTGGCATTGGACAGACCACTTGCAGCCGCATATCTAACCGTGACACCTTCAAGGCCTGACCACTCCGGCGTGGTCTTCTCTATAAACAAGCTACCTTCTTTAATACCTTCAAGGCCCATTACTGACTGAACATGTAGGTTTTCATAAGGCATCTCTGTACCGGTTATAATTTCATAAACTGTTCGAAGAGCTGCTTCCATGACGCCACCAGTGGTTCCGAAAATATCAGCAGCACCAGAAGATAAGCCCATTGGGTTATCAAAATGCTCGTCATCCAGATGCACAAAATCAATACCGGCGTCCTTGATCATTTTTGCCAGTTCTCTTGTTGTTAGAACAGCATCCACATCACCCAGCATCTCTTCCCTTGTAATCTCATATTTCTTAGCTGTACAAGGCATAACAGAGACCACAAACATGTCCTTAGCATCCATACCTAGTTGATTGGCATAATAACTTTTCGCTAAAGCTCCTAACATCATATGAGGTGACTTACACGACGATAGATGATCCAGTTGATCTGGAAACTTATGTTCGACATATTTAATCCATCCTGGGCTACAGCTGGTAATCATCGGCAATGATGTTTCCTCACCGGATATCAAGGCTTTTAGACGCATTAGAAGCTCCGTGCCTTCTTCTAAAATGGTTAGGTCAGCAGCAAAATTCGTATCAAAAACATCATCAAAACCAAGTTCTCTTAGCGCTGCAGCCATTTTACCTGTTACTAGGGTACCCGGCTCATACCCGAATTCCTCTCCTAGTGCCGCTCTAACCGCCGGTGCTGTTTGAACGACAACCCTTTTATTTTTATCCAGTAGGGCTTCCCATACATTTACTGTAGCATCTTTTTCTTTAAGTGCACCTACAGGGCAGACCGTTGTACATTGACCGCAGAAGGTACAGTTGATATCCATAAGTTCAAAACCTTCTGTCGGTCCTATAAATGAATCAAAGCCTCTATTTTGATTTTCCATAATCCCGATGCCTTGTATTTCATTACAGACGGTAATACATCTTCTGCAAAGAATACATTTTGACAAATCCCGTTCTATAGAGGGGTTACTGATATCTTTGACGCCTAATTTTGAATGGGCACCTTGATATGGGTTCTCTTCTTGAAGTTGTATCCATTCACCAAGCTCTTGAAATTCACAACTACCGCTTCTTGAGCAAACTAAGCAGTTATCATCATGATCGGACATCATCAACTCATAAACGACTTTTCTGACTTTTCTGACCTCTTGTGTATTGGTCTTAACCGTCATGCCTTCTCTGACCTTAGTGATACATGATGCCTGAAGATTCTTAGATCCTTCAACCTCAACCACACAGATTCGACAAGAACCGACTTGGTGTACACCTTCCAAATAACATAGGCTTGGAATCAGTATGCCATTGGCTTTGGCCGCTTCCATGATGGTTGCATTTTCATCTGCCTCAATAACTTTATTATTAATTTTTAACGATACCATAATCCTACCCCCTTATCGTCTATCGCATCTTAAGCATCGCATAGCTTCTGCCATGGCATTGAGTTTATGGTAGCCTTTTGAAACTTCTTTGAAGTTATATTTACGGTCATCGACTTCAAGTAGACGTCGATCAAAACGCATATGTTCATCCGGCGAATCCTCGTCTCTTGCTTTTGGTATGTCGATTTCTTCACCCTTGTTCAACTGGCCGTCACCATCTAAATAGAGGTCAATGGCAACAGCAGCTCTTTTACCATCTGCAATCGCCCATATAGCCGTATCTGGGCCTCTAACAACGTCACCACCAGCGAATACACCTTCTAATCTTGTCATACCACTGGTGGCATCCACGACAAAAGTACCCCATGCCGTCATCTCAATCTCATCTTTGTCGATAAATGGCAAATCACTATGTTGACTCACTGCCGGAATGACCATATCAACATCCATATAGAATTCTGATCCAGTCGCCGGTATAGGTCTTCTTCTACCAGAGCCGTCAAATGCGCCTTGAGTCAATTGAATCAACTTAATGGACTTCACTTTATCATCACCTTCAATAGCAATGGGTGCTACCAAAGTATGCAGGATGATACCTTCTTCTATGCCTTCTTCAATCTCTCTTGGGTCAGCAGGCATATCTGTTTGGAGTCTTCGGTATAGAACATGGACTTCTTTGGAACCCAGTCTTAAAGCTGTTCTGGCTGCATCCATAGCCGTACTTCCGCCTCCGATGATTGCCACCTTCTCACCTACTTGTACGTCTTTACCCATATTGACATCTCTTAAGAAATCAAGACCCGGGTAAACATTCATAAGATGCTCACCTTCAATACCCATATTATTACTGTACTGAGTACCTGTGGAAATATATATGGCATCATGATTGGCACGCAGATCCGCAAACATAACATCTTTTCCGATCTCTGTGTTTAAGAAAATCTTAACACCGGATTGTTTCAGCGCATCGATTTCCTGTTGTAACATTTTCTTAGGTAATCGGTACTCAGGAATACCAAACCTTAAGATACCGCCGGCCTGATCTAGTGACTCATAAACACTGACATCATAACCTGTTTGCGCCAAGTAAAAACCACAGGTCAAGCCTGAAGGTCCTGCCCCAATAATTGCTACCTTTTTACCTTTTGCTGGGAACTGAATCGCTCGGTAAGGTTCATTCATGCCATATACTTTATCCGCTATAAAACGCTTAACGTCTGCTATAGCCAAAGATTCATCCAACTGACTTCTTCTACATTTACTTTCACAAGGATGGGTACAAACACGACCGCATACTGCAGGAAATGGATTTTCACGCCGGATTAGATTAAAAGCATCTACAAATCTGCCTTCACCTACAAGAGATAGATAGCCTGGTACGTTAACACCTGCCGGACATGCATTCTGGCATGGTGATAAGAACAGATCCATACAGACACCTGCACTACATCGTTTTTCTTTTATATGGGCCTCATATTCATCTCTGAAATAATGAATGGTACTCAGTACTGGATTTGGTGCCGTCTGGCCCAAGCCACAAAGCGCTGACACTTTGATACTCTCGCCAAGCTCAATAAGTTTTTCAATGTCACCTTCCACACCATAGCCTGTGGTAATCCGTTCTAATATCTCCAGCATTCTTTTCGTACCGAGTCTACAGGGGACACACTTACCACAAGATTCTTCCTGAACAAACTCCATAAAAAACTTAGCCACATCCACCATACAGTTATCTTCATCCATAATAATCAGACCACCGGATCCCATGATGGCACCTTTTTCAATGAGTGAATCATAATCTACAGGCGTGTTTAAAGACTCACAAGTCAAGCAACCACCAGAGGGCCCACCTGTCTGTGCTGCTTTGAAGCTTTTATCTTTTTTTAACCCACCACAGATATCAAAAATGATATCACCAAGGGTCACACCCATAGGTACTTCTACCATGCCTGAATTTCTTATCGCACCGGCAACAGCAAATATTTTTGTACCTTTACTTTTTTCTGTACCATATTGTCTGAACCAGTCTACACCGTTTAACATAATCATTGGAATATTGGCTAATGTTTCAACATTGTTAATAACTGTCGGCATGCCATAAAGACCCTTGTCTGTTGGGTAAGGTGGCTTCTGACTGGGCTCACCTCTTTTACCTTCTATGGAATGGAGTAAAGCTGTTTCTTCACCGCAAACAAACGCACCTGCGCCTGTTCTGATTTCTACATTAAATGAAAAATTGCTGTTGAAAATGTGGTCCCCCAACAGTCCTTCATCTCTTGCTTGACCAATTGCTACTGTTAACCGCTCAACCGCCAAAGGATATTCTGCACGAATATATATGATGCCTGTATTAGCGCCTATCGCGTAGCCACCAATGGCCATTCCTTCTAAAATCGTATGAGGATCACCTTCTAAGAGACATCGATCCATAAATGCGCCAGGATCACCTTCATCCGCGTTACAGATGATATACTTCTGATCACTGACGGACTTATAACCGGCTTCCCATTTGAGACCGGTCGAGTAACCCCCGCCACCTCTACCTCTTAGTCCGGAGGCTTTAATGATATCAATCACTTCCATCTGTGTTTTTTCTTTGATTACGTTATAGAGACTGTGATAACCATCACTGCCAATATAAGCTTCAAGGCTATAGTAGTCCATGACACCACAGTTTTTCATAACACTCTTTTGCTGTTTACTGAAAAATGGAATATCCTTTAAATGTTCATAAGTCTTACCTGTCGTTTCATCATAATAACACTTTTCTTTGACAATTTGATTACCAATCAAATGGGTCTTAACAATGTTTTCAATATCTTGGGGTGCTAACTTACAGTAATAAATATCATCCGGTAAAATGTACAAGGATGGACCATAATCACAGGCACCGATACAACCTGTTTGATTGATCTTAACTTTGTCTGTAACCCCGAATGTATTAAGACTTTTACATAGTTCTTGATAAATGGCTTCACATTTTGCCGAAATACAACCGGCTCCAAAGCATACGTTTATAATTCTTTCTTTATCTTTGATCATCTGATTATGGTTGAATTTGATTCTATTAAGCTCTTCAAAAGTCTTAATCATTGCACTTCACCACCTTCCAGATTCTCTAAGATATCCATCAACTTATCCGGATTCACCTGCATATAGAGTTCTTCATTAATGGACATAGCAGGGGCTAATCCACAAGCGCCCATGCATCTTGTTATTTCAAGGGAATATTTTTTATCTTCCGTGGTTTCTCCAAGCTTTATTTTTAATATTTTTTCTAGGCGTTCTATGACCCTTTTGCTGCCTCTTACATAACACGCCGTGCCTAGACAGATTTTTATAACATATTTTCCTTTTGGTACAGTGGTGAATAAACTGTAAAAGCTGACTACACCGGATACTTGAGATAAAGGTAAATCCAATTGATCTGCAATATGTTCCTGAACCTCTATAGGTAGATACCCATATACATTCTGAGCCACATGAAGAATCTGAATCAAACTACTTGGGTCATGATCATAATCCTCTATTACATCCTGAATGAATTTCAATTTCTCTTGATCTGTCAAAGCTTCGCAGTTACAAGTTTTTTCCATCATTAAACCCTCCATTCATTGCCTTTTTAACCATTGTTCTCATTATACCTCTCCTTTAGTTTATTCTTGTGTCATCTTAGGTATCAGAAAAAGAGCTCACTAAAACACCCGTGGCTTCTTTTCTTACGTCCATCATGCATGAATTTGGATGAGTCAAGTTTGAGTGGTTTTGATGCAACCGGATGTTAGGTTCTGTCAATTAGTCGTGTTGGTTTTATTATTGTTAATTAATTAACTTAAAAGTTAAATAATTAACAGATAACGATAGCTAATCCTTTAATAAGTATAGCATATGTCATACTTTTTGTATATATATCATATATTTTAGTTATAATGCCATATTTTCCGTATTTTTTAGATAAGACTGGAGATATAAAAAGATAAAAAAGTAGCAACTTTAGATTCTCATCTTAAGTTACTACTTTGTTTATATTGATTCATATTCATCTAAGCTTGCTGAGAAATGACCTTTAATTCTTCATCAATCTCTTCTAGTTGTTCTTTAATCAACTCTATGTGTCTTTCATATTCCTTGATTTTTGCTAAGCGCTCCATTTTAAGATCTTCCAATTCTTTGGTGGATGGATTTGACAAGAGCTTTAGTTCTGTATCCACTTTATCAAGATTTACCTGATACTTTTCCCAGGCTTTTTCAAGGCTTGCATCAAAATCGCCTACCTCCATATATTTCTTGATACAGTTCATGTCATATACTATTCTACTTTTTTTCCTTAAAAGTTCCAGTCTTTTTTCCATTTCATTCTCCTCTCAGTCTTCACAAATTTATAAATCTGATTCCGGCATCAAAACTTTTGCACCTAAACCATATTCCTCTTATACAGCCATTATAGCATGTCGTTATAAAATTGTACATAGTTTGTACACATATATGTACGTTAAAAATACATTATCCTACTCCTTATATCGATCCTGAATCTCATAAATACGATCAATACCCTTGAAAAATGCCTCTACAACCTTAGGATCAAAATGTTTGCCTGACTCTTGACGTATATACTCTAAGGCCTCTTCTGTTTTCCATGCTTCTTTATATGGCCGCTTACTGGTGAGCGCATCAAATACATCGGCTAAAGCTGTTATTCTTGCAAATATATTGGTTTCTATGCCTATTAATCCTCTAGGATAACCTTTTCCATCCCATCTTTCATGATGTTCTAAAGCAACCATTTTTGCTGTTCTAAGAAGGTCCGAGTTGTGGTCACCAATGATGGTTGCACCAATTATTGTATGTTTCTTAACGACTTCGAACTCTTCTTCTGTCAGTTTTCCCGGCTTTTGTAGAATCGAATCCGGTACACCCAATTTTCCGATGTCGTGCATAGGGGAGACATTCAGGAGTAGCTCGGCTTCATTTTCAGGAAATCCATAATGAAGGGCTATGGTTTTACAAAATTCACTAACGCGGTAGATGTGCATACCCGTCTCATTATCTCTAAATTCTGCTGCCATACCCAACCTTCGTATAATCTCAATACGCGTTTCTGTTAACTCCTTCGTCTTTTCCGCCACTTGAAATTCCAGGGCTTTACTTTGGCTGTACAGACTCAAATGAGTCTTGACCCTTGACAGAACTATAGAAGCGCTTACTGGTTTTGTAATGTAGTCTACTGCACCAATTTCTAAACCTCTTGCCTCATTAAAAGCATCACCTTTGGCGGATACAAAGATTATCGGTATCCCTTTGGTAATCGGATTGCTTTTTAATCTTTTGCAGACTTCATAGCCATCCATGTGAGGCATAACGATGTCCAGCAAAATAATATCAGGTGATGTTTTTTCAGCTATTTTCAGCGCCATTTCACCACTTTTGGCCACCTTAATATGATAACTTTCATTTAACACCCCTTCAAGGATCTCAATACTATCCGGTGTATCGTCCACGATTAAAACAGTCTGTTTTTTATCCATTTGCTTCACCCTAAACCTTTATGATTTGAATTTATCTTTGATCATTATGCTAGCATCTTCAAACTCGTAACTGTGAATGTGGTCGGCCAACTCCTTAAACTCCTGAGTTGAAAAATTGTTGCGTAGGCTATGGGTGATTTCCAAAAAGGCTTTCTTGGCTCTTACATCATAGGCGTCCAACATTTCCTTAAGTATGGGTAGCTTCTCATAGAATATATTTTCTTCAACAATTCCATCTGGTCTGCTGTCTTTATTCAACTCATTAAGTACTTCTTCAATCTCATCACATACCAAGTAAAGAAGTTCATCTAACTGTGTGAGTTGATTCAAATAATCTTGTTGATGATAGCCGTTGTTCTTTATCATACTTTCTAAATCTTTAAAACAATTTTCTAAAGTCTTGGAGCCTATACTCGCCGAAAGTCCCTTTAATGTGTGGGCAACACGCATCTTTTCTTCAATATTACCAATATTGACGTTCTCAAGTTCCTTACTGACATTTCTATGGCTCAGAAATCTTTCCAAGGTCATTCTATAAAGTTGCATATTACCTTTATAGTATTCTTGAATGATACTTCTGTTTATATAACATGCTTTAGAATCTACCATGTCCTGATTCGTTCCTATATGAGATGGTGGATCTTGGGGACGCTTTATACCTTTTGTCCATTTATAAATCATAGCATACAATCTGTCCGGCACAATGGGTTTGGTTAGGTAATCATCCATGCCTTTTGACAATACTTCTATTCTGGTATCTGACATGGCATCCGCTGTTAAGGCCACTATGGGTATTTTTATATGCTTCAATTCACTTTTGATTTTTTTAGTCGTTTTGTAGCCATCCAGAATGGGCATATGTAAATCCATCAGTATAAGATCATAGTCCAACGCAGAATCATTTAATTCTCTGAAAGCATCCAAACCATTGGATACCACTTTTATGGTACCACCTTCACTTTCAACAAATTCACTGACAATCTGCTGATTGACTTCATTGTCCTCAGCTAGTAAAATACGAACCCCTTGAAGATCCCAAGTTTCCTTAATGTTCATGTAACTTGTAAAACTTTGAGTCAAAAATAGATCCTCTTGGCTCAATAAGGACATTATGGTATCAAATAGTATGGATTGATTAATAGGCTTCATAATGACTTCATCAAATCCTTCATGTAAGGCCTGAGTCATCACTGTATCTCGAATGTTAGAAGTTAACATAATGAACTTTGGTTCATGTTTTTTTGAATCAATGGCTTTTAGTTGTCTTAAGGTTAATATACCTTCGTGACCAGACATATTACATCCAATCAAAACCATATCAAAATGATGTGCTTCCTTTATGTACTTTTCAGCCATATCTTTATCTGCACAAATCACCCGCTCAAAACCAAAATTTCTGGTATATAATTCCAAAACACCTCTCACACTTCTATTTTCCTCAACAATCAGCAAAGATGTTTCTTTTAGATTGTCTGGAACTTGTTTCTTTTTATGACGATTCGGAGCCACTAAAAAATCTACTGTAAAAACAAAGTTGCTTCCTTTGCCGTACTCGCTACTGACGTAGATATTGCCGCCCATCAATTCAATGATTTGCTTGGATATAATTAAGCCTAGCCCTGTGCCCCCGTATTTTCTTGTAGTGGATGTATCCCCTTGAGCAAAGGCTTGAAAAATATTGTTTTTTTGAACCTCGGTCATACCTATTCCCATATCTCTAATCTCAAAAAGCAATGTGATGTGTTTGTCTGTCATTTTCTTTGTGGTCACGTTTAAAAAAATCTCGCCTTGTTCCGTAAACTTAACGGCATTATCCGTGATGTTAAGTAACACTTGACCAAGTCTAAAAGGATCACCAATCAAAGCGTCCGGTATTAATGGGTCTTGCATAACAATTAACTCCAGACCTTTTTTATTGGCTTTCACACTCACCATATCCATAAGATTGTTCATAACATCTTCAAGATTAAATGCCGTTTCTTCCATTTCCAGCTTCCCTGCATCCATCTTGGAAAAATCAAGAATATCATTAATGATATGTAAAAGTCTGTGTGCAGCATGATCAATCTTATTGGTATAGTCTTCTTGTTTGGTGCTTAAAGGTGTTTTGTGTAACAAGCTTGAAAAGCCTATGATTGCATTCATAGGCGTACGTATCTCATGGCTCATATTCGCTAAAAAAGCACTTTTCGTCTTTACAGAAGCTTCTGCTTGCTCCTTTAGAACCTTTAATTCATTATTCCTCTTATTAATAACTGCATTGGCCCCGTCTAATTCATCTAAGAGCTTGGTCAACATAAGTTGGTTCTTATCTTTCATCTCTTGAAGATGGAACCTATTGACTTCTGATCGCTTAAGCTTTTTTTCTAGGATCCCAATTTTTTTCTCCATGATTCTGATTTCTTTTTCATAGTCTGCAAAAGATGCTTCATGTCCTTGATGTTCCATTATTCTTCTCCTATTAGTAGCACGGCAATGGTGCCATTATGGAAATAGCTTTCTCTACCATTTTCTAAAGGACAAATCTCGCCATAGGTATAAAAACCACATATTGGGAAATGATCCGGCATATTTTTTTGTAAATAATGGTATTCTTTGTCCACCTTCAAGCCTAAAATCGCTTTTCTAGCAGAACATGTGAATACGAGAGCCGCTTCAGGTTTGTTACCTTTATAGGCTTCTATGGCTTCTTTAAGTGCTGATTCAGAAGCCATGCTCATTTTTTCAATAGACCCGGAAACCAGTTGAACAACAACATTTTCCGGAACATCACCAAAAAAAGTCACACTACGATCTTTTTCATTAAAAGTATAGGGACTTCTGATATAATATTTTTCGCTGTTTTCATTTGGAAAAACTGCCAAAGGATACTCTGTTGGCACTCTTTTATAATCACCGCCGACATAGCGGTTATAGAAATCTAGAATAGGTTCTTGATCGACCTCATAAACAATATTATGATCCACTTTTGTAGTTTTTTTCTTGTGCCCGATAGGGGTCCAACCACTGGCCAAACCTGAAGAGAAAATAATATTACCACTAAACAGAAGAACCAGTATGGTATCCGTTAATATTTCTCTTTTATAAAACTGATAGGTTTTCTTCATAGACCATTGATCCGCTGCCAATCCCCCAAAAATGGGAAATTCATCGCCTAACCTGCTTTTTAAAGCATTAATAACCGATACACCACCTACAGTTACGCTCTCAGCAAGCGTTATGCAAAAAGTTGATTTATTAGTCATTTTTTCTTCTGCCTGACCGACTGCATCTATGGCCGTTTGAAGGGGATTTAAGGATAAGCACTTGCCCATGCCTGCCATGATCTCTAAAGTGTCCGAGTAAAATAGTATTAAAGTAATTGAATCTTCAACACATCCTAATATAGACGAGATTTCTCCGTCTGTGGTACAACCAATCAACTCCAGATTAGGGAACGCATCCATGATTGTATCCAGCACTATTTGATGGTCCATGTGTATAGCATTATAGAGTAATCCGGCTTGAGGGATAAGTTCACCCAGTTCTTTGCCACATTGTTCCAACACTTCAGTGATACAATCCAAAGCTTCTACATCTTCGCTATGGCCCACTACAACTTTTATCACATAAATGACCTCCTATCTTATCCATTCATATTAAAATCTCTTATTCATTTTAAATGGTATAGGTGCTGAAATAACGACTCTGTAGAATATAAGTCTCATATATATTGTATCATTTTTATATTTATTTTGCTATCATTTTAGTTATTGTATATATATATTCATCTTTCAAAATCATTTAACCCAGAAAATAGAACGTTTAGTACCACTTTCTATTATTAGGTTCCTGATTGACAAATAGACATTATAACCCTATTATGATTAAAGGGTCAAAACTATTTAAGTGATTTTAGAGATATTTAGTTTTGATACTTTACCCTAATTTGAGAGTGAGAAAAAGAAAATGGAAGAAATGTATGTTCGTCTACTGGAGACCTTACCCACAATTGCGTTAATTCTCATTGCCGTCATCAGCTTGGCCATCCTTAGCAAAAGCGCTGATTTTCTCGTGGATGAGGCTGTAAGTCTATCTATTCGATGGGGTATACCCAAATCTATTATAGGCGCTACCATCGTTTCTCTTGGCACCACATTACCTGAAGCGTCTGTATCCGTTCTTGCCGCGATTCAGGGTAATCCTGATTTAGCCTTGGGAAATGGCGTCGGCTCCATCATAGCAGATACAGGCCTCATACTTGGTCTTGCGGCTATAATCGGATACTTACCTATAGATCAAAGAACGCTAAACCGTCAAGGTCGTATTCAAATCGGTTCTGCCTTGCTTTTGGTTATCATTGCATTACCCATGTTTGGTCGTAACAATCAGGGTATCATCCATCAATGGATGGGATTTGGACTGCTATTCTTATTGGTTGTCTATATGTTTATGATGGTTCATTGGGCTAAAAATGGTAATGAGACTTTCGAGAAACTGGATGTTGTTAAAAGTCCGGCTATTCTTCAGGTTGCCAAGCTTTTCTTTGCCATATCTATGGTCATTTTTTCCTCTAAGTTGTTAATACCAAGTATTGAGTTATCTGCTATACGATTTGGCATACCCCAAAGCATCATTGCTGCTACGCTTGTAGCATTTGGTACCAGCCTACCCGAACTTACCACTGCTATCGCTGCTGTTCGAAAAGGACATGGTGAACTGGCTGTGGGTAACATTATAGGTGCGGATATACTCAATGTGCTCTTTGTTATTGGCGCGGCTGCAGCTGTTACTACAAAAGGCCTTACCGTCGATACAAGTTTTTACCAATTGCAATTTCCAGCTATGGTTATTATCCTTTTAGCTTTTAGACGATTTGCTAAATCAAAAGATCATTGCATCAGCAGAAAAGAAGGAATCATACTTGTTTCCCTATACATGGTATATATTATTTTGAGTTACACATGGATAAGGTAACTCTAAAGCACTTTAGTTGATGCCTCATCCCTAATATCTATAAAAGCATGTATATTCTCTAGCATGATGTCAACCAGCTTCGGATCAAAATGTTCGCCACGTTCCTTTTTTAGCAGATCCACAATCCGTTCTAAAGGCCAAGCCTTTTTGTAGACTCTATCTGTGCTTAAGGCATCAAATACATCTGCCAAAGCGACAATCCTACCAAATATATGTGTTGCGTCTTTTTCAAGACCTGCCGGATACCCCGTACCATTCCATTTTTCATGATGTTCCAGAGCAATGACTGCTGCCGTTTGAATTAAGTCATGTTTTGATTCTTTCATCATTTCATAACCTGCCATAGCGTGTCTTTTAACACTTTCAAATTCTTCATCGCTCAATTTTCCCGGTTTGTTTAAGATCTTGTCCGGTATGATTAACTTACCAATGTCATGAATCATAGAAGCCACTTCAAGTGTCTTAATGCTTTCATGGTCTAAGCCATAACCTTGGGCTAAAAGCTTCGAGTAGGAAGCCACCCGTCTAACATGTTGGTTCATCTCTTTTGATTTGGCCTCAATAACTTCACTTAGGGTCTGAACCAGTTTTTCTGTAGTCAGTCTACTTTGATTTAGTTGACATAATTTCGCATATTCGTCCATAAGATTTATTTCAAAAAGCTGAATCAGATTTTTTTCCCATGCACCTATCGACTTTTCAGACTCAATGAAGATGATATTCTCAGTACCCATAGCATGACTAAAAAAAAGCATAATCCTATTATCCATATACATGCTTTGTCCTTTAACGCTATTTTTAGTTATAAATGTCTGAATGTTTTTTGGAATGACATCGTTTAGAATCAGTTTTTCATATATTTGATAAGAACCAATACCATAGGTAATCATGTACATGCTGTCCAACTCAGATGCTACAAAACCGGACATCATCTTTTCTTCACCTTTGTTCCCTAGGCAAATTATTGAGAGCAACTGCTTGATCACATGAGACGAAAACGCATACATTTGGTTTTCCATATAGATATGCTTGGCTGACTCCATAATCTGATCCAAAGAAATCCCATCCTCATCAAAATCGTATAAATCGCCATAGGATCTAATGGCTGCTAAAACCGCTAAGAAAAGATCATCTCTATATATATTCATTCGATTCTTTTGGTCATGACCCGCCATGTTTTTGCTCCTTTATCTTTAATAAAAAGATTGTCCCAGAGCAATGATCAAACCGACATTGTCGCGATTTGCTTGCAAATTGCCTGAAACAACCTTAAATATGCATTGATGTATTAATCAATCTTATCTTTAACTTCTTCGATGGTAATTTCCACAGCTTCTGCTGCCTCGTCACTTACTTCCTCTACTGCTTCCTGAACTGTTTCAACGACTTCAACCACTTGAATTTCAACTTCCTGAACCGGTTGTTCGACTTCAGGTGTTACCGCATGGATCTCATCCAATTTTGTTTTTTCTTCTTCTTGAATCTTAGCAATCTGCACTTCAAGTTCAGCTACTCTTATATCGGCTTCGCCTATATTGGTAATCAAGTCTTGTACTTGGCCAATGTCAAAAGTGCCTTCTTGATACAAGGTGAATACTTTTGTACCCAATTCCAGTAATGTTTCTTTTTTGACCTTTTGTGTTGTACTGATTTCCGATTTTAGCTTGTTCACTTCAATCATGGTTGATGATTTTGTGCTTACAATCGCGGTGCCCTTATCGATGCCTTTTTTTAACTTACTAAAAAAATCTGCCATACTAAGTCCTCCTCGTCGCGGTAATACCGCTTTTTATAGTGTTAATAAAAAATCTAATGTCTTAAATTTTTTATTTAGGTTTAATGGAATAAACTGATTCATAATGAACTCAAGTTCTAAAAGTGCTTCTTGTTCTAAAGCAAAGGAAAAAATATCCTTCATCGGTTTTGATAACACATACCTGATCGCATATATCGTTGTATCTTTGATTTTTACTCTATCTTTAACCGGATGGGTTTTATCATGACATAAAAACCCTCCAATCTGAGTACTAAAGAATTGGATGTTCGCCTCATCATGGCAGATGGCGCAATCGTTCACCCAAGGGGTATAACCCAATATGCTCATCGCCTTAAGTTCAAATATCCTAATTGCCAGTCTTGCCGGCATACGTTTGCGATTAATGGCATTTAAGGCATAAAGCAACAGATGCATCAAATCCACATTATCCATATCCTCATGAGATGTGTATTCCACAAACTCCATAAGATACATGCTATAGGTCAAATCTTCCATATCCATCCTCAGACCATGGAAGTATTCAATCAGTTGGGCTTCATACACATTATAACAGTTTTTACCTTTTGAAACAATAAAATCACCATAAGCAAAGACCTGAGCACATGATAGCATTTTACTGTTTTGCCTTCGGACACCTTTTACAAAAACCGTAATCTTACCAAGCTCCTTTGTTAGGAGCACCAACCGTTTATCATAATCTCCAATCGGCATTTCATGTAATACAATCGCCTTTGTTTTAACTTGATTTCCCATTGTTCTGCCTTCCGAAGTCGTACTTTTATCTAATTTTCATTATACCATAAATGCGATGTTTGACAATTTCATTTCACAGGATTGTACAATTCATAGCACAAAAAAACTCAAAGGATTGCCCTTTGAGTTTTTTACCGATTAAGCTTCTTATACATGACAAATATGTCTTCTATTTTTGCTTTGCCAGATTGCAGATAATATCTGCACAGTTTGATATACCAATTGTGCCAGTATTTAAGCTGATGTCATAGTAATCTGCAACACCAAATTCTGTATTGGTATAATAGGAACAATATTTTTTCCGTGTTCGATCAATGGCATGAATTTGTTCATTGATTTTTGCTTCTTTTTGATTGGGCATCTTTTTCTTCATGCGCTCTAGGCGCCAATGAGGATCTGCATGTACGAACACATGAAGTGCGTGATCAAATTCTTTAAGAATCCTATTGGCATTTCGTCCTACAATCACACAGTTACCCTTTTCACCGATTTCCCTAATCACTTGCTGCTGTATATCAAAAAGTCGGTCACTTAATGGCCTGTTATAAAAATCAAATAGACTTTGTGCAAAACCAAAGTCCATAGGGACTTTTTCATCCCATTTTAACAGACTTTCTACATCCACATTCGATTCCCTTGCTGCTCTTAGGATAATCTCTTTATCGTAATATTCGTAATTCAAAGCCTTAGCAATTTGTCTTCCCATCTCTCCGCCACCGGCTCCGAACTCACGACTAATTGTTATTATCTTTTTCATAGGATGCTCCTTTTAATTGACTATAAGACTTTATTAAGAAAATCAATGGTTCTAGGTTCCTTAGGACGTTGAAATACTTCCTCAGGTGTACCTTGCTCGACTATATAGCCACCATCCATAAAGATGATTCGGTCTGCAACTTCTCTTGCAAAACCGACTTCATGGGTTACAACAACCATGGTCATACCATCAGCTACCAGTTCCTTCATAACCGCCAATACTTCTCCAACCATCTCAGGGTCAAGTGCCGAAGTCGGCTCATCAAAAAGCATGATATCCGGATTCATCGCAAGAGATCTTGCAATGGCGACACGTTGCTTCTGTCCACCTGAAAGTTGTGACGGATAGGCTTCAGCTTTTTCAGGCATGCCTACACGCTCGAGTAATTGTGAACACTTGACCTTGCTTTCTTCCTTGGTCATGGTTTTTAGATGCACCGGTGCAAGCATAATGTTTTCTGCAACTGTTTTATGAGCAAAAAGATTGAATTGTTGGAACACCATACCAATGTTTTCCCGAACTTTATTAATGTCTGTATGCTTATCCGTTATATTCATATTATCAATAATAATAGTGCCGTCTGTAGCTGACTCCAGTTGGTTTAGGCAACGCAGAAATGTGGACTTCCCGCTTCCGGATGGTCCAAGAATAACAACTACTTCACCTTCATAAATATCAATACTAATTTCTTTCAGTACTTCCAGACTACCAAAGTTCTTCTTTAGATTCTCGACATGAATGATTGTTTTTTTACCTTCCACGGTTCACCCTCCTCTCAACTCTTTTGGCTATTTTACTAAGTGTAATAATGACGACCATGTACATAACGCCGACAATTGCCCATGTTTCCAAGCTCTTAAAGGTATTTCCGCTGATGGTTTTCCCCATATTGGTAAGCTCCGGAAAACCGATAACTGAAAGAATGGAGGTGTCTTTTAATGTAATGATGAATTGATTGATAATAGATGGTATCATCGTTCGAATGGCTTGTGGTACTACCACCAACTGCATGCTTTTTGCATAATTTAGGCCTAGGCTTCTGCTGGCTTCCATCTGTCCTCGGTCAACGCTTTCAATTCCTGCACGAATAATCTCAGCCATGTAGGCGCCACAGTTCATAGATAGAGCCATCGTACCGGCTTGTAAAGCTGTCAGTCTAAAACCCTCCACACCCATCATTCTTACGGCCGTCGGTAAGCCAAAATAAATAAAGTATGCCAAAACAATCAAAGGCACACCACGCACTGCATCTACGTAAGCGATTCCAAGAAAGTTAAAAAAACGATTATGACCTACATTCATCAACGCAAAAATCATACCGATAATCATGGCAAAAAACAATGATAATAGGGTTAACAATAAAGTCTTCCCCAGTGCTCCAAGAAGCATCGAGCCATACGTTTGAATAATTAAGCTCATTGGTTGTTCTCCTTTTCATCATTATTTTGATTCTAATACCTGATGATAACAAGGACGTGAGAGGCTTAAAAAGTCCCTCACGTCCTCAGTTAAAACTCATTTTGTATTATTATTTTAGATATGTATTAATAATTTCTTCATACTTACCACTTGATCTGATATTTGCCAAGCCTGCATTAAACATATCCAGTAATTCTTGATTGGCTTCATCCATGATTGCAAATCCATAAGGAGAACCTTCGTTTTCCATACCTTCAACAATCATAAGTGGTAGTGCACCTTCTTTAATAGAAGTTGCCATAATTGGGGTATCTTCTACACATGCTGCACTGTTTCCAAGTGTAACATCTTGGTACATTGTAGGTGAATCTTCAAAAGTAGTAATTGTGAATCCATACTCATCTTTTAAGCTGTTTGCAAACTCAGCCCCTGCTGTTGCATTTTTAACTGCAACATTTTTACCTGCAAGATCTTCAAAGCCTTTGATGTCACTACCTTCAGCCACTACGAATGTTTGAGTAGCGTTGTAGTATCCTTCTGAGAAAATCCATCCTGAAGCTTTACGGTCTTCAGTAATTGATGCCCCTGCAATGAGTGCGTCTGCTTGACCGGCTTGAACAGCTGCGATTGCCGCATCCCAACCAAGGCTTTGTAATTCGTACTCGAACCCTTGATCTTCTGCAATTGCTGCTAACAAGTCAACGTCAATACCTACAAATTCATTGTTTTCATTGGTGTACTCAAATGGCTTAAAAACTGTATCTGTTGCAATAACCCATTTCTTACCATTTGCTTGTTCTGTGGTTCCTTCTTCTGTCTCTTTGGAACCGCATCCGGCTAAAACACTCACCGCTAAAACTGTTGAAAATAGTAACGCAAATAATTTTTTCATAATAATTCTCCTCCGATATGTTTCTAGATAAAAAAATAGAGCACAAGCCATATGCCATAATCGTATGGTACACGATAAACACCTTTGTCTTTCGCTCAAACTACCTTCATTATTATAGACAATTGTTAGGTTTTTGTCAAGTTCCTCTTGATATCCGGTCGCGTTACAAATGGTATGGATGGCTGCCATTTCTACTTAACTTTATGAAAGGCGATTCTCTCATCCCCATTTTCAATGTATATAATTCCGCATCTAACATAGCCATTCTTTTCCAAAAATCTGATCATGGGACTGTTTTTTCTATGAGTATCAATGCGTATGTTGGGGTGTTGCTTAAAGCACCAATCGACACAAAAAGAAGCCACACCCTTGCTACCTCTAGCTGAAGCAATACGGTGTATCACCCCGTAAGGTGCATCATCCAGCCATTCCCCTTCAAATATCTCCAGATATGTAGGATCAACGCCCACTTCAAAACAGAATGTGCCTACAATATAGTTGTCTGAAATACACACATAGCTTCTGTCAAGGCTGATATCACTTTCTAGAAGTTCTCTCCTTGGATAATCCTCACCCCACTGGCTCGGATTGTCCTGGTTCTTCATAAACGCTCTTGCATCTGCATATAGGGTGAGTATCTCGTCTAAATCTTCTAATGTTGTTCTTCTAATTTCCATGGCTGCCTCCAAGTTGGTTTTCTAGTATTTTTTCATAAAGTAATTGCGCTGTATCCTTTTATATTAGTTGCTATGGCTATTTTAATCAACTATATTTTAAATTACTTACGAACAAAGCGACTACGCCTCGCATTGCTTGCAGATTTTTCCTACGCTTAAACTTTTCAGAGTATTTTTTGGAAAATGATGTGCTTTAATTAAATGTCTTATCATATATTAGGAAAGTAGTAGTTTCTTAATACATGAAAAAGTCATAGAACATCGGCAACAATACATTCCCTGATATTCTATGACCTGACTTATACTTTTATATCATCTTAAATCAAATTGGATTTCTGGAGCAATCTTCTTATAATTACTGCTACCTCAGATCTGGTTATTTTATCTTGAGGTGCAAGTATAGAAGCACTCTTACCTGACACGATATCTGTTTTTATACATATAGCCATACTTTCTCTTGACCACACAGATGATTGTTGTGCATCCTTAAAGGCTACTAAGAGTTCTTCTGCTTCATTTGCCATGAACTCTACTTGAGGGCCGGTAATTTTCATAGCCCTTGCCACCATTGTCATAGCCTCTTCTCGAGTAATTTGATCCATTGGTCCAAAGTGGTCTTTATCGTATCCGGATACAATGCCATATGCGTATGCCGTTTCAATATAAGGAAGGTACCAGTCCGTTTGATTTACATCTAAGAAATTGTTATCACCAGTTCCTGGTTGCAGACCCAAACTCCTAATCACTATTGCCGCAAACTCTGCTCTCGTAATCTCACGCTGTGGCGAGAACGTATCGTTGCCAACACCGTTAACGATCATTCTTGAACCCATATCATTAATTTCATCTTTTGCCCAGTGATTTACTACATCCTTAAACTCAATCGGATTCCAAATGACGGAGTAGACGCTGTTGGTTAAGCTATTAATTTTTGCAAAATACTTCCCATCAATGATCATGATTTTTGTAGGCACATGGCGTACAGTTCCATCAGCATCTACAACGACACCTGTTGTTATTTTACCCAGGTCGACTCCCTCTGCTATGGCTACTCTTCTTTCAACATAGCTATTAAACTTGCTGACATCAATGGTCTTTTCACCATAAGTACAGCTTACCTTGAACTTCACGGGAGGAGCAACGATAGTGAACTCGCCCTTCTTGGCGCTATTCTCTAAGAGTACTGTTGTACCTTGCGATGTTTTTTCAATCTCAATTGTTACCTTAATATCATTAAGCATTACAATAGTTCCAAATTGCTCTGAAATAGCATCAATATTAATTTCTGATGCGGGCAGTTTATAGGTTGCTGAGGGGGTTCTTATCTCCAGAGCCGCTTGATGTTTTTCCATTTTTTTAATCATCTGACCGGTTAGCATAAAAGATGCAACGTCAGAACCGGTAGTCACAGAAATGATTACAGAAGCATGTTCACCTTGCTTATTTAGGATTGATTCAAGCTTACCTTCATCAACTATTACCTTCGTCACCATTTTGCCTTCTTCAGTCGAGTCTTCAACATATCCCACTGAATTGGTCTCATCATTGACAATAACTGACGTACCTCCGTTATTTTTTGAGGTGGAAGTATTACCAGAGCTTGCTGCAATCACAGTAAACTGTGCTGCTACACTCGTTGCTGAACTGTTTGTACCTGCGATATTAATGGTTTCTGAATATGGCCCAACTGTAAGACCTGTTTTGGGCTGTACGGTAAATGTTGCAGTGCCACTTACATCAAGGGTCGTGGTAGAAAGGGTACCAATGTCGTAGTTGCTTGATGCATTGGTTGTTGCGGGTTCAGTCAATGTAATTGCCTGATTGCCTGTATTTGTTATGGTTACCGTTTGCGCTACCGGCGCAGAAGCATATCCAACAGTTTGTGAATCAAAGACAGTCAGTGCCGATGCTGTCATGTTGTAGGTCTGTGAAACTGCAGCAACGGAAATACTAACCGCGCCGTTAACTTTTGCAATCTTAACAACACCTGTGCTCGCATTGTAATAGTATTCTCCAGCCGTATATGCCTCAGCAGCAGAAGCCACTGATGTCATTCCACCGTCATGCCCAAACATTGTAACACTAATTGAAGATGGTAGGCTATAGCCAACGTCTTGCAAAACTGAGAGTGTCAAGTCACTTGCTCCCAAGATATCAACCGGTTCGAAAGCATATGAAACGTTGCTTTTAGTATAGGAAATACTATAATAGTTCAATGTTTCAATAACGTCTGATGTATCTACTATGATATCCGAACCGGTATCTGTTCCATTGGCAAGTATGCTGTATGTACCGGAGGGAATACGCGCTCCGTTAACATTAACAGCCAATGTGGCATCATTTTTCAGAGTAACTGTCGGTTCACCTGGTGTCCATAAGCTACCATCCTTATTTACGGTTACCATGGCGCTGCCATTAACACCTATGGTTACCTTTTTACTAACAGAGCCATTGACGGTCGCAGTTAAAACTGCAGTACCTCCAGAAACAATAGATGGGTTATTGCCGACAACGCTAATAACCGAAGCATTACCGGAAGTCCAGTTCACACCATTTGACGTGCCAAGAGTGAACCCTGTTTTGACGGCGGTGGAGACATCTTCACTGCCAAGAAATACCGGTGCTACCGATATATACGCCACATCGGTGGTTGGTAGCATGTTTTTTGTGCCGTTAATTCGCGGATAAATGGACTCTCCAAATATCCAATTGTTGACGCCCCAAGGATTTGCAACGTTCCCATCTTGAAGTTGAGTTCCAGTCATCTCTATGGTTAACTTGCCTTCGGCCTGACCTATAACATCCAATCCGTTGATGCCACCCACTGTGCACATCTGCTGATCATAATAGCAAGATGTAATGGTTCCGTTATTAAGTCCTACAACGCCACCAACGTTACTTGTGCCGCTCACACTTCCCGTGTTATAGCTGGCCAAAACTGTTCGCCCACTATCAACGTCACCCACTACACCACCAACATTAGTGGTACCACTCACGCTTCCGGAGTTGTAGCTTGATGTAATGGTTCCGCCGACAACCATATTGCTTCCTGCAATACCACCAACTTTACTTGTGCCGGTCACACTTCCAGTGTTATAACAATTAGTAATTGCATAACTTAGGGCAGTTATACCCCCTGCATAACCGCCGTTACCAGTGGCAATAATTGTACCCGCATTATAGCTATTAATAATTGGGGAGTAACCTGTACCTTTCACGCCGCCGACTCGACTTAAGCCAATGATGCGGCCTAAGTTATAACAATTTTCAATAGGCTGTCCGGTGGAACTAAAACCAACCACACCACCAATGTTATTGCCACCGCTCACATTACCAGTGTTGTAGCTGTCGCTACATGATTTCATAACAGTGCCCGCCACACCGCCGACGTTAGTAACGCCACCCACGCTGCCGGTATTATAGCATGTGGAAGTGATACCTTGATTGTAACCCACAACACCACCAACATGGTTCATTCCATAAATATAACTATTTACTGTTCCAACATTTTTAATCACACCGTTTGTGCCAACATATCCGAACAAGCCCTGATAGTCACTAGCTTCTTGATTAATATAAATGCCGCTCACCGTGTGACTTAAACCATCAAAGTTACCATTAAACATATGTGTACTGGTGCCAATTGGCGTCCATGCCTGTAGGCTTTCAGACCCAGCCTGAATATACGCACCAGCTTCTGTAAATGTTCCCGGGTTAAGAATGATGTCACCGGTCAGTTTATAGGAAGCAGTCGTTGCCGTTATAGAACCACTTCCATCTGT
This sequence comes from Firmicutes bacterium HGW-Firmicutes-2, assembly GCA_002841495.1. Taxonomy (GTDB): domain Bacteria; phylum Bacillota; class Clostridia; order Lachnospirales; family Vallitaleaceae; genus Petrocella. The sequence goes on from PGZV01000006.1 coordinate 135,822, forward strand.
ATAACTGCTGTCTATATAAGCAATGTTACCGCCCACATTTACCTGCTGTGCAAGATAAGCAAGATCTGCGACGGACGTAATAGCCAAAGGATTTGTATTGGCGTCGTACACCGATGCAATATTTACAACAGAGAGACCCATCTCCCAGGTCGCATAAAGCGTCAACGAGGCATCCATCGTATAGTTAGCGCCGACACTGTATGATGTTCCACTTCCGTTGCTTTCTGTGTTCCAACCAGTAAAACTATATCCTAAACGGACTGGCACCCCCCCCCGAAAGTGACAGATCTATACCTTGCGTCTTTATTTGTGTTGCCGGAATATTTGTAACAAGATCTGTTGTGTTCTCATTGTATATGACAGCGTACTGTGTACTTGTCAACGCAACATCGGAGAAAGTTGTAATACTCGCCAACGCATCCATTGTAACGGATGTGTCAGGGTTATCCCAGACAATAGTTTCATCTCCTTCATAACCCTGATTGCCTGCGATATAATAACCAAAATCATTCTTACTGACAAATAAAAGGCCATTAACGTCCAGTTTTGTCACCGTCCCCTGTGCTACTAGACCGCTGATTCCGTCTCCATAGTTTTCGGTCATATAAGTTTGACCTGAGGGCGTCAAACAAACATTAGAAGCTAAACCGATTAGCGAGTCGGTGCTTAATGTTCCAAAATTACCTGCTTCATCTGAAACTACCGGCGTTCCGTCATTATTATATAAGAATAACGCAACCGGATAAGAATTATCCCCTGAGTATTTGTAAACGAAGTAGCGACCTGTTAAATGGGCATTTGAGAACTGATGCCCGCCTGACATCGAGCTCGTACCCCAAGAAGAATCAAATGACAAACCATTAAGTCGTGAATTATTCTGTATAAAGTCAAAAATCTGATTTTGACTGAATTTTGCCGCAAAAAGTCCTGTCGTATAGCTTGGATCTGCATCAGCCAATATACTAATGGTAGGAAAAAGGTTCAACACCATACATAGCACAAGAACCCTACTCAATATTCTATTTTTCATTTTTCTATCTCCATTTTACTCTGAATAGTCTGACATCCCGTAACAGCAACCCTTTCGTTACTATTGTAAAAGCTTAAGAACTGCATTTGGTGTCTGATTTGCTTGAGCCAACATTGTTGTCTGAGCTTGGTTTCTATCTCTAGTCGCATAATCTCTAACTTTTTTCATTTCTGATTCATAATCAACGTCTCTTATTGAACTACTCTTTTGTGAAAAATCAGTTGAAGTTATTTTATCACTCAATTGCGAAGAAAGGTTGCGCCCAGTCGAACTGATTTCTATGGAGGCAGCCTTCGATTCTCCAACGACTAAATTACTTTCTTTTTTATCCCTGTCAAGACTCGTACTAATATTTTTCATTCGTAATTTATTCATCAGATCACTTTCATTTTGACTCATAATGCCCACTTTTTTTACAGTGTGTAGCTGACTTATTTTTCCAGGTTCAAATGAACTTTGTTGAAGATGTTGAGCTTTTATCGACATCATATTTTTTCCTCCTAAATTGGTTTTTTAAGTTTGCTAAAGTAACTATCTTAATAAATAACTCACGCTCTTTGGCGTATTTTTGTTTTGTACATTTAACGTCTTTTGAGGCTGCGCTTGAAACAACGTTTTTATTTTATTCATTGTTTCAACAGTACCCATCATGTTTGAAAAACTTGATTCTGATGCTTTGCCATTGTTTTTGTTGAAAGATAATCCTTTAATTTCCAAAGTTACACCCTCCCGCTGTATCTCTTTAACATTCAAGGATTCTCTATTGGCCATTTTTTCCAGGCTTTTCCCTGTTTCTTCTTGCACTTGTGCCTGCCCTTGTAACTTGTCGGCTTGACTGTAAAGCTCGCTGGCCTGGTTTCGCTTTGCCCCAGCTTCCTTTATCATCTTTTCAGCAGCTTGTAATTGATACTTATTAGATGAAAAATTGTTATTTCCGATTTGCAATATACCCACCTACCTTTACATCAATAATCTTTCATCACATAAGGCTACATTGGTTCATTTCGTTCATCATACTCTTTTTTTGTATAAAAAATATTAGTTTTGCAAAAACGACAGATTTTTATACAAAAATGACGGGTTGTCTACATTTTATAAACATTAATTCTGTCGAAACATGATATAATGGTTGTAATTTTTATAAAATATTTTTTAGTGGGTGATGATGATGATAATGGTTGCCGTTTGTGATGACCAGAAAAGTGATCGACAAAATATGAAAGATTTACTCAATGACTATTGCATTTTAAAAAATTATGATATTAAAATCATACCCTTTGAGAGTGGCGAAGCCTTAGAAAAGTATTACATTATGAATGATTTTTCTTTTGATATTATTTTCCTTGATATTTATATGGGTGGAATGAACGGTATTGTAACAGCTAAAAAAATACGCAAATTGGATCTTGAAAGCAAAATTATTTTCACGACTTCAAGTCCCGATCATGCATTAGAAAGCTTTGAAGTATTTCCTTTTCACTATTTAATCAAGCCAATTAATAAGTCTGATTTTCACACTACCTTTGAAAGAGCGATTAATATGATCGATAAAGAAAAGCAAAAGAGCCTACTTGTTAAAATAGGCTCTTGCCTTCAAACTATATTTTTTAAAGATATCCTATTTATTGAAAGCAATGCTAGAATATTAACGATTTATACCGTTACAGATAAGTCTTATTCATTTTCAGCTAAACTCGATGATCTCCAGAAGCAGCTACAAGACAGTAGATTCAACCGTTGTCATAAAAGCTATCTTGTCAATATGGATTATATTTCAAGCCTAGAAGGTCACTCTTTTAAACTCATCAATAACACTCAAATTCCAATCACCCAACGAAATTATGTCACGATCAAGAAAATATTTTATGATTACTTAGTGGTCATATCCAATATTAATAACCATAACGAAAAGGGGGAAGATTAGTCATGTTGGTCTATCCTGTTATCATATCCCTACTGAACACTTTAACAACACATACGCTACTAACAAGGAAAAGATCATTTTTTTACTGTGTTGTTGCTTTTATCTTAAATACCTTATTTGTTCTCTATGCGGTATTTTTGACAACAGAGCACATTAGAAATCCATTAATCTCAAAATATACATTGATTTTCATCGCCTTCATGTACATTATTTATAACTATTTTGTATTTGATGAATCCTTCTCCAAAAAAATATTCACTATGTTTAGCGTATGGATCCTCTCACTAATTATTACGTTTATAGCCTTCTCGATAACCCAATTGTTTGCACCAAGTATAGACCAGAAATACTTACCCCATCTCGCTTATATGTTTAGATTCCTCTTTCATATTTTTGTTATATTGTCATCAAAATTCTGGCTTAGCAAGCCTTATAAAAAATCACTTACTGTTGTCTCTAACAAAATAATTAATTTTATGTCATTGTATCTCATTGTCGCATTTTTATTATTAATTCATAAAACATCTATAACTTACGCAGATTCAAACGATTTGAGCTCTTTTTATGAGACATTTTTAAGTGTTCTTTCTATTGTTACAGGCTATGTTATTGTTTTTGCAGGCATTTCCTCTTCCGGCAAAACAATTATGCTCCAGCTTCATTACAAAATCGTCAAAAATCAAGCTGAGCTTCAACTTCAAAACTATAAAACTCTAAACGAGTCTCTTAATCAGCTTTATACCCATAAACATGATGTAAGGCATCATATTTCTGCAATTGAGACTTTGGTTCAACAGCAAAGATATCCGGAAGCACTGGAATACATTAATCATTTTAATCAAAATGATTTGTCCAAAACACTACCCACACTATGTGAAAATTTTGTCGCAGACTCTATCATAAAATACTATATGAGCCTGGCTATTCGTAAAAGCATTGATTTAGATACAAACCTCATAATTCCCGAGGCTATCGGCATCGATTCACTCGATCTATGTGTTGTTTTAGGTAATTGTCTGGAAAATGCCATTGAGGCCAGCGAAAAGCTTAGTCCTGAAACCAAAAAAACCATCCATTTCATGTCTAAACTTGTTGGAACGCATATCGTTTTTTATATCTCAAACAATTTTAGTGGTGAAATTGATAAAATAGGTAATACCATCAAATCTTCAAAGGATGGACGTTCCCATGGCATCGGGCTTTCCTCAGTTTTCGAAACTGTCCATAAGTATAACGGGAATGTTGATATAAAACATATTGATCATCTTTTTGAGATTACAATCATTATGTGCACCTCTATGGCAAGTGAGCCGATAGCTTAATACTGATTCGAAAAAATATACCCCAGCTTTAAAGTTGACAGCAAATAGTTATCCCTAAAACAAATTAAAGCTTACGCTTTTTTCACCCCATACATCTGCCCATTTTTCAATAATAAAATCATAATAAGAAATTGTCTTTTTCTTCTTGATTATTGGATAAAATAGAAACCAAATAAAGGATGGCAAACCAATCACCAGTAAATACAAAGGACCAAAAAGTAAAGATTGCAGGGTATGTCCATACTCATGAACTGATATCTTCTCAGATATCTCACTTGAACAATCAATAGGAACAAAGATAAATAAACCAAGAGATAACCCGCTCTTAGCAGACCACTGTGTTCGAACTGCTCCGTGATATAGATTATGACTACTTGTAATATTTAGTAAAAACACCAACAAGCCAGCTAAGGATTGAAGTATTCCCCAGGTACACTGAAGGACAGTATATATTATTATTGGTATTAATTTCTTTGTATTTTTCAAAGTATGGACCACTCCTAATGATTGACTCTTTTATCTTAATGCTAAAAAGCACCTTTTAGTCCGATATAATAACAATATCCTTAATCACACGCCATTGTTCAAGCTTTTTTTCGTACTTAATAGCATTAGCAGGACTTGTTGAGTAAAGCGTAATTGCTTTGATTCCCATTAATTTATCATTGAAATGTTTCATATAAATGTCTCTTGCCTTACCACCATTTAGAATGGCTGTTGTAATCGATGGGTTCGCTTTAACAAAACCTACAATATCATTTACTTCAATATCATATATATTTTTATCAAGACTTCCTTCTCTTTTACAGGAATGAATAACATCCCATAGAGCTACTTTGTTTTTAACCAATTCACTCTTACGTTCCTCATAACTTAATTCTTGATTAAACAAGAATAAGTCTCCCATTATCCTCCAGAATTGATTTCGGTCAAAACCATAATATTCATTAACTTCTAAAGATTTGACACCTGGCATCGTCCCTAGTATCAATACTTTCGCACCAACACCTATAACCGGATCAAATGATATAATTGTTTCCATGGCACCCTCCTATAGTATCAATAAATAAAATTGTACCATAATTTCATCATTTAGATTAGAGGAACCAAAAGAACCGTCCCTGTCCTACTATTTATTATTCACTATCTGTATTCATTACTTAATCCGTTCTTATCATCTTATAATAATCCAACATGATGGTTTCTACAAATCCTCAGGATAGATATAATCCAAGTGCATTCTACTTTTTGTATCTACTCACCCTCTTTTTCCATCAATAATAGATATAAATTCTCCCCAAGATTGCACTGCTTTTTCATCACAATATCTTCTCTGAAAAAATGTCTAGCCGTTTGATATTCACTCATTCGATGATTAGCCGGTGGTCCCATAGGTGTATCCTTTTTATGAAAATCTATGACCAGTACACGTCCAAACGGTTTTAAAACACGTCTTACTTCCTTGATAAATTCAGGTACTTCTTTAATCTCATGGATAACCGTTACTATAATAAATAGGTCAATGCTTTTGGATTCAAGATTTATTTTATCTTCCTCTACTTGAATGGCTTGAATATTATGAACATCTTTTGCTTTTTCTTTAATAATACTCAACATAGACGGATCAATATCAAGCGCATAAACCATACCCTTTGTAAGCTTTGATGCTTCTAACGTAAACACACCCGTTCCGGCTCCGTAATCACAAATAGTATCATTTTCATTAATACCGGCTTTCTTTAAAGAATTTATGATATCCAATTCCTTTAGTCTTTTTTCGTTCTCAAATTTCATTGGGTTCTTATGTTTCATA
>PGZV01000030.1 GCA_002841495.1 Firmicutes bacterium HGW-Firmicutes-2
GAATATAATATATATTATATTTTAGAGGTGAGGTGATTGTTTGAAAATATCAACAACGACGTTACAGAACGCTTTTGGCAAATATTTAAAATTAGCCAGTGATGGGTCGACAATCTATATCGAGAAAAATCAAAAGCCTATAGCGGTACTAAAGGGCATCGGCGAGGAAGAACGATTTTACTTGAGAGAAGAAGCGGCAGATTATGAAACAGTTAAACGCTATTCTTATGAGGAGTTTTTGGATCTTACAGGTCAAGAAGAGTCTGAGAAGCAATATGAGTTAATTGACGGACAGATCTATATGATGAGTTCACCATTGTTTCCACATCAAGTTGCGGTCAATGAGATCTTTGGCCAGTTTTATAATTGGTTCAAAGGAAAGCCTTGTCGGCCATTAACAGCCCCTTTTGATGTAAAGTTATATAATGAAGCAAAGTCATTTAAGGATGACCCTAATGTGGTACAACCAGATATATTGGTGATCTGTGACCCTGAGATGATTAATGAAAAAGGTTCCTATGATGGTATTCCCACCTTAGTTGTGGAAGTGCTCTCCAAATCAACTAAGTCTAAAGATATGATGATCAAGTCAAACCTGTATATGCGAAGTGGTGTCTCGGAGTATTGGATTGTTGATACGGAAAATCAACAGATCATCGTCTACAGTTTTGAGAACCGAAAGCTGGCACAGAATAAAGCCTATACCAGATCTCAACAAGTTGCTTCCGTGGTTTTTGCGGGGCTAGTTATTGATACAGAGGATGTATTTATCGATTAACGACCAGAGGGATCAGAGGGACGGTTTTTTCAGTTCGCATTAGTGAAAAAGAATCTATAGTATCAAAAGAATCAAGAGGCAGATTTCTGAATAAATGACAAGAAAGGATATATTATGAGCAAGCATAAAATATATACGATGAGCGTAGCGAATGTTTATCCCCATTATATTACTAAGGCAGAGAAAAAAGGACGTACCAAATCAGAAGTGGATGAAGTCATCCGATGGTTGACAGGCTATAGTCAAGAAGCGCTTGAAGAACTACTGGAAAATCAGACAGATTTTGAAACATTCTTCGCCAAAGCACCTCAAATGAATCCTTTAAGGCATTTGATCAAAGGTGTGATTTGTGGTATTCGTGTTGAAAATATTGAGGAACCATTAATGCAGGAAATTCGTTATATGGATAAGCTGATTGATGAGTTGGCAAAGGGAAAAGCAATGGAAAAGATTTTGAGAAAATAGAATAGTATTAGAATGATAGAAATTGCCATAAAGTGAGGGGAGAATGAGATGATTTTGTTTTTAAGTGTCTAGGGCAACATGGCCAGAAACATTTCGGATTGGAGAAATGTATTCAAAGATTCTGGAAGACGTTAAATATATAGAATTATATAATGGTATGACAAGGATGTATATTAAGGTTGAGGATAGGGATGCAATTGAATGTATTGTTGATGAAATATCGGATGTTATTTGTCTAATGCGTTCTGATCAAAATGATAAAGCTGGGTGGCGCCATAGTATCAGATGCTATGCAGCAAAAAGCGATGCGTGGTTTGAGCTGACCTATGGTGTGAGTAGTTTGCATGATAATTTATCGGACGATAATCAGTCGGCCGATATCTTCCGGTTTGAATTTACCTTATTAATACAGATTTTATAGTCATTGGACTTGCCAAATAAAGGTGTATATGATATCCTTAAATCGGACGATAATATATCGTCCGTACTGGAGGTCGATCACATGTTTTTTGATGGTGAAAATAAGACGGTTGAATATAAGCAAGAGTACTCTAAAACAATCTTAAAAACAGCATGTGCCTATGCCAACTTTCATGATGGCCGCATAATACTGGGAATAAAGAATGATGGCACAATTATTGGTGTCGACAATATAGATGAACTAAAACTAAATATTGAGGACGCAATAAACGATTCAATTCTTCCAAGGCCATACTATGAATTTGAAATAGTTACAGTTGAAAAAAAGAAACTTCTCATTCTAAAAGTTTATAAAGGTGATCACACTCCTTATATGTATCAAAATAAAGCTTATATGCGAAGAGATACTTCTACAGTGCAGGTAGATGCCATAATCAATCAAAATCTGATATTAGAGGGTAGGAACATAGGGTACGAAGATTTGATCTCAAGAGATCAAGGGTTAACATTTAATTATCTAAAACAATTGATGAAAAAACATCTTCAGATTTCTGATTTATCAGATGATCTTCTAAAGACATTAGGATTAATTGAAAATAACCAATACAACAATGCAGCCGCATTGCTATCGGATGAGAATCCTCAAAAGAGTTCAGTCGTTCAGTTGATTGCTTTTGCAGATACAACCGTTAGTAGAATAAAGGATAGGGAAACATTAGACGCATGTTCTGTACTTCAACAGTTTGATGCATGTATGGCATTTTATAAAAAGCATATAAATACAGGCGAGATTATTGAGTCTCCCTACAGAAAAACAGTTGAAGATGTTCCGATAGTTGCTTACAGAGAAGCGGTTGCCAATATGCTTGTTCATAGAGACTATTCAGTTAATGTTGATAGTAGAATCGAGATTTTTTCGAATAGAATTGAGATAGTATCACCTGGTGGATTGCCACTTGATTTGTTGAACGAAGAATTTATTGAGGGAAGAATTTCAAAGGCAAGAAATATAAAGATTGCAGATATTTTCTTAAGATTAAGAATTATTGAAAAACTTGCAACGGGCATCCGTCGCATTAGAGAACAATATGCAGACCAACATGTGAAACCTCAGTTTATAACAAGTGAGCATTCCGTTACTGTAGTGTTACCTTTTTTAGGGCATTCATTAAGCAATAATAGCAACTCTATAAGTGAGGAAGAGCATATTTGGGAAGGCAAAGAACAACTGATTTATAACCTTATTAAAAAGCATCCGATGATTAAACGGGTAGATATTCAGAAAAACATAGACTTAGAAAAATCTCAAACGATTGAACTCATTAATAAATTAAGAAAAGCAGGTCGTATCATAAAGGTTGGCAATGGACCGGCTACGGGCTACAGAGACAGCAGAGACAGGGACGCTTCTTCCGGCTGGTAAAATGAATTGCAAGGAGGGAATGTAATGAATAAAAAGATAGCCCCGAGTGTTGTGGTGGGGATACTCACATTATACTTATTGGGTTACTTGACGATGATTTTAACAGGTATGTTGATTAACATACCCTATGGAATTAAGGTGGTATTAGGATTTGCCGCGGTTATAATTATGATTGTGATAGCTGCGCTTATTTATACACTCATCATGAGATTCAAAGAGATTGATAAGGAGGATGACGATGATCTTAGTAAATACTGATTATATCACAGGAAAAGAACTTGAAACCTTAGGGATTGTTAAGGGTAGTACGATTCAAGCAAAGCACATGGGAAAAGACATCATGGCTGGTTTTAAAACCATGGTAGGTGGAGAATTAACCAGCTACACTGAAATGATGAATGAGGCAAGGGCACTCGGTACAAAAAGAATGGTGGATGAAGCGAAAGCCATGGGAGCAGACGCAGTTGTTAATATTCGTTACGCATCGAGTGCCGTTATGCAAGGCGCTGCAGAAGTTATTGTATATGGCACAGCCGTTAAGTTCATTTAGTAGCTTCAGCCTCACTTGAAAGAAACAAATATATGAGCGTAAGAAAAGATCCATTAGTCGATTGGCTAAAGGATCTTTTTTTATTAAGAAAAAATAGCTAAATATAGTAATAATTGGTGTCACAAGGATGTCACAAGGGTGTGCGCCTTATGTCACAGCCATTTAGTATAATAGTCCTATGCAGTTGATATTTCCTATAGGTATAACCTATATAGGAGGCAAGAAAATGAAATTACAGGAGAAACAGCTAATAAAAAGTACCAACTTTCTGATATCAGTCTATCATCAAGATCACTTCAGCTACCAAGGCTTGATTCACTGGATTGATACGGGAGAAAAAATTCACTTTAGAAGCGAACTGGAAATGTTGAACCTCATTCATAATGCGTTACCTAGGGTTCAAGATCAACCGGTTCGAAACTGGAGCGAACAACAAAAAAACAGTGCTTGTTAAGACAAAGGTTAACCCCGCTATCCTAAAGCGAGGCTGAAAACAGAGAGCCTACCTCTATAATAAAGTAAGCAAACTATTTATTATTTCAAGGAGGAAGTATTATGAAAAAAACATTTAAAGTTATCGTGACATTGGTTTTAACACTTATTTTATCACTTAGTAGTGGACTACATTCATTTGTTAGTAGTGCTGCAGAATTGAATCTCACTTACAAAACCGAGTGGATGAATAATTCGACGTTTAAATTTGATAAAATTAGCGGAGATTTGAAAGAGGTTGGTGATTATGCCACTTTTACTATGACACCAAAATCCACTTGGGTTCCAAGTAAATTAAATTTAAAAATTAAAGCGGGTAACGAAGAAAAATCTGGTATTATTAATAATCTAGACGAAGAGACTCTTATTATCAGCAGTAACAATTTTGTTAATTTTAAGGTTTCCTATACGATATTAGCAAATGGGAAATGGGAATTTGTAGTATCAGGTAATGGAGCCAAACGTGGTCTTAGTCATTTTGTTTTCGAAATAGGCGAGCCTTTAGTCGACGAATCAGGCGACGACGAATCAGGCGACGACGAATCAGGCGACGACGAATCAGGCGACGATGAATCAGGTGACGACGAATCAGGCGATGACGAATCAGGCGACGATGAATCAGGCGATGACGAATCAGGCGATGACGAATCAGGCGACGATGAATCAGGTGACGATGAATCAGGTGACGTCGAATCAGGTGACGACGAATCAGGCGATGACGAATCAGGCGACGATGAATCAGGTGACGACGAATCAGGTGATGACGAATCAGGTGACGATGAATCAGGTGACGACGAATCAGGTGATGACGAATCAGGTGACGACGAATCAGGCGACGATGAATCAGGCGACAATGAAATCATTAATGATGATAATGAAGAAGAGCAAGTAACAACAACCACAAGAAGAAGAAGCAGAGTTGCAGTTGTAGAAGTAGCTGAAATCGAACTCCCTGATGAAGAAATAGCAGAAGCTCTACCTGAACCAATGATGGAAGAAGTTGTTGTTGAAGAAACGGTAGAAGTTGAACCTATCGAAGAGATCATATTAGATGAAGCCATAGCAGAAGCACTTCCTGTAGCCGTTCTTGTAGATGAAGAACTACCACAAACCGGTGGTGTTCCTCTAGAAGCATTCTCTCTTTTAGGAGTTGCTCTTACAAGCATAGGCGCAGCGCTTAGAAAAAGAAATTCATAAGATCGATTATAAAGTGTGAGTAAAAACGAAAAGCTGATTTCTGTATGATACAGGAGTCAGCTTTTCAGCCTGCTTCTGGTTCGTTGATACATTTAATTTCTCTTTATCAATAGGTGAAGATGCTATATAATAAGTAGTGGAAGAATAATGTGAGTTGCGATGGCTTAAGTCATGTGCGCAAGATGTTTAAGAAGATGGTTGTCAGTGTGTGTGTTGGGATGATGGTTCTTATGGTGATGAACCCTGTCTTATATGCCAATGTAAAAGAAGAAAAAGAGGCACTAGAGTCATTAGAGTCAGATACCTCGTTAATGGTATATCTAAGTGGCGATGGGGTTTTACAAGTTTATATGGCATCTGTGGACCTTAATCTGATTTTTAACCGTGTAGGGGTTAACGGTCTCTATGGCTTAAGTCGATTGTCTTTATCGAAGGCACCGCAAATGGGTGACTACTATAAGATGGAGATTGGTACAGACTGGATTAGCCCATATATGATGCGAGCCCTTGAGATGGAAGACTTGGAGCTACCCTACTACACCGGTGGTTGGCATGGTTCTAATGGGAACAATACAGGTGAAACGACAGCTTATACAGATTATGTGAATTTTCGAATAGATGGTGAAGTACCTCATACCGATACGTGGATGGTCTGTAAGACTCTGACTATACAGGTAGTTAATCAGGTGGAAGCATATAACGATGACACCTCAACTCTTGAAGAAACGATTACCTATACCATAGAAAAAGACAAGGTGGATATACAAGTAGATGCAAGAGCTAAAAAGCCTCTCGAGATTAGCCAATATTTTGGACTCCAGACTCAGAACGGTTGGTGGGATTCCATACGCTATTACGACATACTAGGGAGCTACACAGAAAATACAACTTTTCTAAACAGTTATGCCTTACCTAAGAACATGCAGACCGTACATCAGTTCCAGCTTAGATCCAGTGGGTTGGCACCTATATTAACTGCAGGAATGCTAACAGATGGTTTGGGAAGCTTGGGCAATTTGGATGATAGTAAGCCGACCTGCTTTACAAAAGGTTACGGTAAGACCTATTTTAACTTAATCAGTGGTAAGCCTTTGATGCTTGAGGTGGATGACAGTTTTACTTGGCGTGGTTTTTATCATTTCGAGTCACCTGAGCCGGCAGAACAGATCATTACGGAGACCCTTGCACAAGAATGATGCTACCAAGGTGATCGCACATCATAAAAGAAGCTTGGAGAACCTTGAAGACGCAAGTAAGCTTATATAGGCGACTTGGTTAGGAGGCTATTATGGCAGATATGGATACATTTCCATCTATGGAAGCAATAAGAGATATGTTAGATGATATTCAAGAAGATTTACCACCTATACTTTTTGAAGAACTAAACGGCGGTGTGCTTTTATTACCGGAGCACAAGCTCCATCCTGAGAGCCGAGAAGAGGATAAGCTTTTCATCAAAGGTGAATACCATCGCAGCCGTATACTTGGTAGACAGATTATCATCTATTATGGCACTTTCAAAAAGCTCTATGAGACGAAGTCAGAAAAGAAGATTTACCGTGAGCTAAAAAAGACCTTGCATCATGAGTTTGTTCACCATATTGAGTCTTTAGGCGGAGAAAAAGATCTAGAGATTGACGATGCCATTCGACTGGAAGCTTATAGACGCAAAAAGAGTTAAAAAAGAGTGATAGAAATAAGATGAAATTGATGTTTATATGAAAAAAGCTATGTTATCAGGTGGATAAAGAAGCACCTATCAACATGGCTTTTTCTTAGATTTTCTGGGGGTAAATCCTTATATGACATTTTGATAAATCATTGTCATAATCCATTGAAATCTTAAAAAGTGAGTGCTATACTTATATGAGATTTAGAAGATTACCACCATTTACGGAACGTATTGAAGAGTATTACGTCTAATGGATGAGTAAAGAATTTAATTGGAGGGTACACACATGAAAAAATCTATCAGTAAAATAGTTTTATCTATGCTTGTACTTGTTGTATCCATGGGCTTTGGACCAAAAGCTCAAGCAGCAAGTATTTTTTCGGACACAAATAGACACTGGGCAGAGACGGATATCTACAAAGGTGTTACGGAAGGTTTTGTAAAAGGCTATACCGATGGCACCTTCAAACCGGATCAGCCGGTAACACGAGCTGAGTTTAGCAAGATGCTGAATCAAGCCCTTGGTGTGACAGGCATGGCTACGATCAACATGAAGGATCTTAAGACCACAGACTGGTATTATGGTGAGGTCAGAAAAGCTGTAGCAGCAGGGTATATCACCGGCTATACAGACAATACTTTCAAGCCGGACAATAACATAACCAGACAAGAAGCGGCCAGCATGATTGCTAAGGTTATACCCAACTATGGTACAACCACGAAGCTTACAGGCATCCTAGATACTGGTGAAATATCCAATTGGGCAAAAGATAGTGTAGAAGCGGTATTTGGACGTGGTTATATTACTGGTGACAACCGTAAGATGTATCGTCCTCTGGGCGCTCTGACCAGAGCCGAAGCTTGTGTTATCTTACTGCGACTTCTAGATGGGGAACAGGTTGTTACCACGTCTAATTATGTTGTTGATAAAAAAGGCACTACAATAAGCAGAACCATCTATACCAATAACTTAACCATTCATAAGGATGTAGGAACCGGTGATGTTGATCTTGACCGAGTTGTTGTTCTTGGGACTCTATCCGTTCAAGGTGGCGGTGAAAGCACCATAGAGATTGAAGATTCAAGAATTCGTAATATGAACGTTGAAAAAACAACCGGTGATGTTAGAGTCCTCCTTAGAGGGAATACAACGGTTGAGACAACCACAGCAAAATATGGTAGTACCCTTGAACTGGTTAGTATGAGTGGTGAGGGTTATAAGAGTCTAATACTTGACGGCAGTAACCTGAATAAGCAAGAAACCATTTTAAAAGGTACCTTTCCTAGTGTTATAGTTAATGATACAGTCTTATTATCACTAGCATCCGGTAAAATCACAGATCTGAGGATCAACTCAGGGTCTTCCGGAAGTGTTATTAACATGGCCAGTGGTACAACGGTCACCAGTACAGATGTTTATTCAAAAGCAAGCTTCACTGGTACAGGTAAAATCACAACATTAACAGCCTATGCCAATGACATCACTTATGAAACCAAGCCAAACAGGATAACAAATGGCACTTCATTATCCAGACCACCGGTACTTGGAGAAGATACAGAAGGTCCTGTGCCGACCTTTACACCGAAATCAGATGCAACGAATGTAGCTACCAATACAAAAATAGTCATAACTTTTAATGAAGCCATCTATCTAGATAAAGGTGCAAGGGTCAATGCAGCAGACATAAAAGATATTATTGAGATCAGAGCAGATAAGACCACTGGTAGTAAGATTAGCTTTACAGGTGTGATCAGTTCAGATCGTAAGACCTTGACTTTAACACCGGATGATATCTTAGACATGAGTACTTATTATTATATTATTCTTCTTGATAAATCCATTGAAGATGTGGATGGCAATGAAAATGTTAAAGCAACTTCCAAATTCAGAACAGGAACTCAAGATCTTGTACCACCAAAACCTACTTTTTCACCGGCGAATAACGCAACAAATATCTCTGTTTCATCTAAGATTACCATCACTTTTGATGAAGCCATCCGTTTAGTGAATAACAGTGCGGTGACGAATTCTAACATAAGCACGTTTATTGAGCTTAGAGAAAGCACAGCAACTGGAACTAAAAGGGCCTTCTCAGCAACCATTAACTCAGCTAAGCGTGTTATTGAGATTACACCGAGTGCCAACATGACAGTGGATAGAAACTATTATGTTATCATATTGGCAAGTAAGATTGAAGATGCCGATGACAATGCTGTGCCAAAGACCACATCCACCTTCAAGACCGGATTACCTATTGCTGCAACACCAACCATTACGACAAATCCGGCAACAACGACAGCGATTTCCAATAACGGTACAGTATCGGTTACGATGACCTCGTCTACGGCAGATAGTAGCATTCGTTACACAACAGATGGTACGACACCAACAGCATCATCTACCTTATATACAGGGGCATTTAATGTCACCAATGCAGGAAGTCTCATTGATGGTCAAACCATTACTGTAAGGGCGATCACCATCAAATCAGGCATGACCAATTCAGGAGTTGCCTCTAAGGCGATAACTTTTGTATCCAACAGAGTAGCAACGCCAACCATCACCACCAATGTATCCAACGAATCAACAGTACCAAGCAATCAGACTGTAACTGTGACACTGAATACAGCTACAAGCGGTTCAACCATCTATTATACAACGGATGGCTCAGCACCTACCATCACGGATACTCTCTACAATGGTCCCTTCCCAATCAATGCGACCAATCCTAACGGAGAAGTGATTAACATTAAAGTCTTGGCAATCAAAGACGGTATGATTAACTCAAATGTAGCAACGAAAAGCATCACTTTTGTCAAGAACACAGTAGAGACGCCAACCATTAACACAGATCCTTCGAATGTATCGAATGTAGCAAATGGTCAGTCCGTTATTGTAACCATCGTGACAGCTACAGTGAATCATCCTCCTTATATGGTGGAGGGTTCAGTGTGAATACACCAGGAGGAGTAGCAGGTGGTGAAGTTATTGTCAAAGCCATCGCTATTAAATCCGGCATGTTGAATTCTAGTGTCAGAGATAAGTCGATTACTTTTTTACCGGAGTAATAGTGAATAAATAGTACCTATATATCAAGACCTGTTCAATATGGTAAATTGCCATGTTTGACAGGTCTTTTTCTTGTTGCATTTAGCCTTTTATGGTAAAGTGGGTATAGGCATATGAGTATAAAAATATAAAATATATAGATAATAAGGATGTGGCTGCTATGAGACGAAGGGTATACGAAAGATATATATTGTTAGTAGGGGTATTAATATTACTTGGTGGTATGGGGACTATAAGTAATGGTGCAACCACTTTTAAAGATGTGAGGGGACACTGGGCAGAGACGGCTATCTACGAAGGGGTGGCCCTTGGTTTTATCTCAGGCTATACAGACAATACTTTTAGACCAAACGGCTTAGTAACACGTGCAGAGTTTTCTAAGATTTTCTAAGATGATGAATCAAGCTCTTGGTGTCACAGGCACGACACCCATCACCATGTGGGATGTCAGCTACAACAGCTGGTACTACCAAGAGATTCAAAAGGCAGTAGCAGCCGGTTATATCTCCGGTTATACGGATAATAGCTTCAAGCCAAATAACCGTATCAGTCGTCAGGAAGCGGCTTCTATGATAGCCAAAGTCTTACCAAGAGAAGCACTACCCGTTGGTCAAAAAGTCTATACGGATTATAGCCAGGTGGCAAGTTGGGCCAGAGAACATGTGGATCTGGTCGCAGCTAAAGGCTATATTACCGGTGACACGACCGGAAAATACCGCCCCGGTGGGGCACTGACTCGGGCAGAAGCCTGTGTCATTCTGGTGCGTCTCTTAAAGGGCGAGCAAATTGTTCGGAATGTATCTTATCTGAATTCAGATAATCTATCAAGAAGCAGGCAGATCTACGCCAACAACCTAGTTATACAAGAGAATGTTGGCAGTGGGCACGTTAAGCTGGATAACATAGTGGTTCTAGGTGAAGTTATCGTTGAAGGTGGTGGAGAAAACACCATAGATATCAACAACTCCAGAATCATGAGACTGACCATGTCCAAAGATTCAGGGGATGTACGGATTGTCCTTAGAGGTAAAACCAGTGTGGAAGACCTTCTAATTGAAAATGGTGGCATTTTGGAACAAAGAGATGTCTTAGGTAACGATGTCAAACAAGTACGATTAAAGGGCAGTGACCTGGAGGAACAGATTGTGACCCTTCACGGGAATTTTCCCAATGTTAGTATTGAAGATCAAGCTATGATGACCCTAGGTAGTGGTAGCATCCAGTATTTGATGGTAACATCTGAGGCGAGTGATTCGGTAGTTCGTCTATCTTTTGGGACAAGAGTTGAGACAACTGCTGTGTACAGCCCGACTTATTTTAGAGGCGCCGGTATCGTAACCACTCTAAGAGCATACGCCAATGATATAACCTATGAAACACTTCCAAGTCAAGTAATCCGTGGTACCAGTCTAAGACGACCACCGGCACTTGCAGAAGATGAACATGGTCCTGTGCCAACTTTTTATCCTGGGGATGGTGCAAGTGATATTGCTGTGGGCACACAGATTGTTGTGGTTTTTGATGAACCTATTTATCGTGATTATGGGGAACCGGTTACCAGTTCGGATATTGAAGACATCATTGAGATTAGACAAACAAGAACGACCGGTGCGCGTATAAATTTTGATGCTACCATAAGCTCAGATCAGAGAACCTTGACTTTAACCCCTTCAGAATTTCTAGAGACAAGCACCTATTATCATATCATTCTTAGAGATGAATCGGTCATGGATATCTATGGGAATGAGAATGACAGGCGCACCGTAAGATTCAGAACCTCCGGTCTAGACCTTACACCACCTGAGCCGGATTTTTCCCCAAGAGAAGACGCGACGCATGTTTCTATAAATACGGCCATCACCATAGATTTTGACAAGCCTATTGTTTTAATTGGGGGAAGAGATATTAATGATAACGAGATACCTACCTTCATAGAGCTTAGAGCCGGCAGCGTGACCGGTCCCAAAAAAGCCTTTCGAGCCGAGATGCGTTCAGGTGATGAAGTTATACGTCTAAATCCTACATCCCCACTTGACTATAATGAAACTTATTACATCATTGTCTTAGCCAATTACATTATGGATAAGAGTGAGAATATAATACCTAGGACAACATCCTATTTTAAGACAGTACTTCCCACAGCTTCGCGACCGGTGATTGGTACCAATCCATCAAATACAACCGGAATGATGAACCATGAAACGGTTAGGGTGACTTTGACCACGGGTACAAGCGGTGGTTACATTTACTATACTTTGGATGGAAGCAACCCAGGAAAAGATGATCTGATCTATACGGCACCTTTTGAGCTGTCAACGAACTTACTTTTAGGTGAGACCATAACTGTAAAAGCAGTGACCATACATTCTGACATGAACACATCCAGTATAGCCACAAAAGTTATCACTTTCTTGCCGAAGCAAGTGGCCACTCCGGTAATTACGACGGATGTTGTCAACCTGGATGCTATTGAATATGGTACGAATGTCAACATCTCTATATCAACGACTACACCGGGGACAAGTATATATTATACCACAAATGGCAATAACCCGACGCAACTGGATACAGAATACAACGGCGCTTTTAGTATCAATGAACCTGTAAATATAGACGGCACGATTACCATCAAAGCCATCGCTGTAGGTGATGGTATGGAAGATTCGGAGATTGTTGACCTTACGTTGACTTTTATTTTAGACTAAGTAATGGGTTGACACTTCGTGTATCATACATAAAAAAGGAAGACCTTTGGAAAGGGCCTTCTTTTTTTTATTCTGTAGAAAATATTAAGGGCCTGATACTGGATAAAACGAGAGATGAGGCGCTTACGACAGCAATCTTAGGGACTCTATTGCTACTATATCAAAACAATACCGAGAGGATAGCTCCTTTGACATGAATCATGTCAATCTAATTGTCAATGTCAAAAGCCGCAATAACAAGATTATTTTGAGGTTTTTTTATATAATTACTAAAGGTGGTACATATGGACTATAAATTAAAAATCACATTAATGAAGAAAAAAGGAGGATTTTTTAATGAGAAGGAGAATGAAGCGCTTTTTGGCTTTTTTTTGTTCGTTGGTTATGCTATTAACGATGGCTCAAGTGAATGCATTTGCTATGTCAAACGACATAGATAATCATTGGGCAAAAAACACAATTCAAACGTGGATGGACCAAGATTTAGTAAGTGGCTATCCGGATGGAACTTTTAGGCCGGATGCAAATATCACTAGAGCCGAGTATATGGCACTTGTGAATAATGCCTACAGTTTAACTCAGGAAACGGACATTAGCTTTTTAGATGTTAAGGCAAGTGATTGGTATTATAATATAGTGAGGCGTGCGTTGTTTGCAGGCTATATAGGTGGATATCCAGATAATAAAATTAGACCCAATCAGCCGATAACAAGGCAAGAAGCAGCGGTTATAATAGCAAAAATAAAAGGTTTAGAAGAAAATCCATTAAGAGCGAATGACTTATTGGATGGTGGTAGTATAGATCCTTGGAGTAAAGGGTACATAGGTGCAGTATTAGAAGCTGGATATATGGCAGGTTATCCGGATGGAACATTCAAAGCAAAAAACCCAATAAAGAGAGGGGAAGCGGTTTTTGCTCTAAATAATACGATAAAAGATCATGAAGAAAGTGAAGAAATAACAGAAAGTATAGATGAGGAGGACATTAGTGTTCCCACATCACCATCATCATCAAGTGGTGGCGGCGGTGGTGGTGGTGGTTCACAAACAATAGCAGTTACTACAATTACGGTAAGTGGTGCCGGGGGAGCTTCCACAATAACAGCGGTTGATGGCACATTGCAAATGAGTGTAAATGTTGCGCCAGCTGAAGCTAGCAACAAATCAGTAACATGGTCAGTAACACCACAAACGGGTTCAGCAACAATTAGTTCTACCGGATTATTAACGGCAGTTGCTAACGGCACTATAACAGTTGTAGCAACAGCACAAGATGGATCAGGCATCACAGGAAGTCGGCAAATCATAATCTCAGGTCAGAGCACTGAGAGTGTGAGTAACAAAGCAGAATTAGAAGCAGCAATTGATAATAACAGCATCACGAATATTGTGCTGATATCTTCAATAAATGATGACATAGCACAGTCAACGGCTAGAACTTCTAGCTTCACGATTGACTTTGGTAGTCATGTATTAACAGGTAATCTAGATATTACAGCTAATAATCTTTCTATGATTACGTTTAATGGGGATGCAGGCACTAGAATTGATGGCGATATAACACTTCAAGCAACAGGTGCTACAGTAAACAATAACGTTGCTATTACGGGTACGGCAACTTTAAATGGGGTAGGTTTTAGCAGTTATAATGCGAATCGAACGCACAGCGGCGGCATAAGAATGATCGGCCGCGGAAGATTGAACCTGTCTGGTAATGCGGGTGGTTCAGATGTAGAGATTGATACTGCAGATGCAGTTGTAATAGCGGGAGAAGCGAATAATGTGGTCATAAGACAACCAAATACAAGTATTCGCTCATCAGGCAGTGTAGCAAACATTATAGTTGATGCAGGAGCAACAGGCTCAAGAATTGAAAGATTAAGTGGATCAACGATTAGCTCGCTAGTCGCAAACGGAGCAGTTACAATAGCACGTGAAGATGATGTAGATATAATAGGAGATGTTAGTGGCGTTGCTGCCGGTAGTGTATTGCAACCGGTAGAATACAGACTTACATTGGTAGCAGATCCATTAGCAGGTGGTACAGTGACCGGCGCCGGTAGTGCCAATTCAAGATTGTATACTGAAGGCACAGTAGTAGATATTGATGCTTCTGCGAATCTTGGGTATAATTTTGATGGATGGGAGGCAACAACAGGTATATTTGACGCTGCCGGGACAGCCAATACGAACTTTCATATGCCGGCTCAAGCAGTAACAGTTACAGCTAACTTCAGTCCAATAGTGGTAACAGATGTTGAGATTGACCAAGATAATCATACGATAAAAACAGGAACATCATCACAGCTTAGTGCAACCATAACACCTGGAAATGCTGTAGATCAGACAGTAGTATGGTCGTCTAGTAACAATGAAGTAGCTATAGTAGATAACGTTGGTGAAGTAACTGGAATAGCTGTAGGAACAGCAGTCATTACAGTTGCCACCAATGATGGTGGTTATTCGGATACTGTCATAATTACTGTAGAAAATAGAGAGATTAGTTCTGTAGAAACAATCTCAGAGATCTATGTTGCATATGCGACTTCATTAGGAGCGGTAGAAGCTCAATTGCCGTTAACGGTAGAAGTCATATTAGATGATGCTTCAACTGAAATGCTTACAGTTATATGGGATGATGGGACGCCCGTTTATAATGGTACGATATCCGGTACATATGTTTTTGAAGGTACCCTCATTTTAGCAACGGGAATATCAAATACCGCAAGTTATGTAGCGACAGTAGAAGTGATGGTTGATGTTGACAAGAGTGCTTTACTAGCAGCAATTGAGGCTGGGAATATTAAGCATGATGCAGCAATAGAAGGTATAGAAATAGGCGAGTATGCTTCAGGTGCAAAAGTCATATTCAAAATGGCAATTGAAGCTGCAGAAGGAGTAGCAGCGGATGGAAGTGCAACTCAAATAGCTGTGAATCAAGCAGTAAGTGACTTAGCAACAGCTGAAGGTATTTTTGATGGGACTCAAGTTACATCAATTGATAATAGAAGGTATAGAAATAGGTGAGTATGCATCAGGATCAAAAGCAACATTCCAGACGGCAATCGATGGAGCGCAGACAGTAGCAGGAGATGGAAGCGCAACTCAAGTAGCTGTGAATCAAGCAGTAAGTGACTTAGCAACAGCTGAAGGTATTTTTGACGGGGCTGAGATTACATCTATCGATAAGAGTGCCTTAACAACAGCGATCACAGCAGCACAAGAAAAACATGACGCTGCAGTAGAAGGTATAGAAATAGGTGAGTATGGAGCAGGATCAAAAGCAGCGTTCCAGACGGTAATCGATGGAGCTCAGACAATAGCAGCAGATGCAAGTGCAACTCAAGTAGCTGTGAATCAAGCAGTAAGCGACTTAGCAACAGCTGAAGGTATCTTTGACGGGGCTGAGATTACATCTATCGATAAGAGTACCTTAACAACAGCGATCACAGCAGCACAAGGAAAACATGACGCTGCAGTAGAAGGTATAGAAATAGGTGAGTATGGAGCAGGATCAAAAGCAACGTTCCAATCGGCAATCGATGGAGCACAGACAGTAGCAGGAGATGGAAGTGCAACTCAAGTAGCTGTGAATCAAGCAGTAAGTGACTTAGCAACAGCTGAAGGTATTTTTGATGGGACTCAAGTTACATCAATTGATAACCTAGTAACAGAAATAGCAGGGGCTAATGTTAATAAAGGAACAGTCACTGTTAGTTTAGATGGTTCAGAGGTGCTTACAACAGATGAATGGGTAACAATAGCAGTTATGACGGACTATGAAACAGCAATAGGTATTGCTCAAGGCATCCATGATGATCATAATACAACACAAGCTGTCGTTAACCAAGCCGTGATTGATTTATTAGCATCTACGCTTGTATTTAACAATGCGAAGGCATTTGGAACGCTCACTGCGGAACCGGTTGGAAGTCTGCTTGATACAAAAGCAGGCACAAACTTTATAGGTGTTCTTTATACAAGGGATGGAAATATCTATTACAATCAGCAAGACAGCGACGACATCTGGGGAACTGAAGTGATGATTGGAGGAGGAACAGAGGGGAGACTTGCAATCGATAATGCTAATAAACCTCATGTTGCTTACACCACAACTGAAGGTAAAATTGGATATAGAATGTATAATGGTAGTATTTGGAGTGGCATTCAATTAATAGAATCCAATCACGAAGGTGTCTGTAAGTGGCCTTCAATAGATATTGATAATGCTAATAATCCTCGAATTACTTATGTCGATACCATGGGTGATACGGCTGGGACGACGAACCAACCAGATGTGATGTACGCATATACAAATAATGGTGAATTCGTAAAACAACTTCTTTATAGCGGATACTACGATTCATATTTCAAATATGGAAGTTACTCAGCTGAAAAGAGTCCTCTAATTACTATGGATAGTAATAACAACAGGTATGTATTATACCAATGGAGGACGTATGAGCATGGCATGGGAGTGTACCATGGTAGAGGCTTAACAGTATCTGGAACAAATAGTTTAAGTCTTGGAGATATCGGCTCAAATACTAATAGATATGATATCTATGACTTTAAAGAAGTAGGAGGTAAGTTATACGCTCTTTACAGAAATAACACAGAAATCAAGCTTTCTGAAATGAGTGTAAATGCTGGCGGTGAGATTATAGGATCAATTGAAAAGTCATCCTTTGTAGCAAGTTCAGCGTATTCCTTTGCAATTCATAATAGCACTATTGTCATTGGTAGCAAAGATGGTTCTAATCTTAGAACGCACTACAACGGTACCCCACATACCTTTACTGAAATTGTCGTAAAAGATAATGCTGTATCTGTTGTTAATCTGGGTGGAACATTTTATACTTATTATACAGACAACCAAGATGATGGCATAAAAAGATTAGAGATAACAGAGTAAGTAAAAAAACACCCTCAGCAGACCTTGGTTTGAACCAAAAAACTAAAGTTTGCTGGGGGTTTATTTTTTGAAGCACTTATAGAATTTGCAAGTAAAGCGAGACGGAAACGCTTGTTATAGTCGGTTATAGAGATCGTCTAAGTCTTTAAGTGCTGTGGTTTTATCTTTTTCAGACAGATTAATCTCATCTTTTAGGTAGTCCCAAAATGCAGCAGTCATATTGATTTCATTGATAGCAAAAATGGCGTGTGGCGTATTTTGTTTAATTACAATAGCGCCAAGGTCCTCTTTAACATAGAGAATAAAATGATTGTGTATTTTTTGGGACGTAACTTTAAGGTTATAGTGATCATAATTTTTTAGATACTGAATCGTATTTTCAAGATGCGCTTTATATTCATTGGGTGTATAGCAGATATTTGAGGTATCGGGAATTCCTGTGAAGGCAACGTTCACAACCCCTTCTTTGATTTCTGTAACACTTGGTAGTTGCAGAAGGGTGTGGAATGAACAGTGTTCAAGTCCTTTTTCAAAGGCTTCTTTTCGATCATAAAAGTATTGGATTAATTTTTCTTTATCATCGCTATTGGAACGATTGATGATAGACTCTGCTACAGCATTTGGCATAGTAACCCAATTCAGACAGTTTGACTTAAGCAATGTAGGGGTTGCTTCCTTTTCGAACTCTTTTATGAGATCTAGGTATTGCTGCTTTTGATGATATGTAAAAATCTGCATAAGTGGCCGACACATGAATAAGTAACTTTCAAACTCACTAGTCAGTGCAGCTAAAGCCTTTTTATCTTTGAATAAAAGATTAAGGGCCTGATCCTCCATCATATCAAGAGATGAGCTGGTTACAGCAGTAATCTTAGGGGCAATAAATAGTGTTCTCTTAAAAACACCGTCTCTTTTCTTAGGATAGTAATAGGGTTCAATAGCTCCGGTCATATAGAGAGGCATCCACTTTGAGAGGGCTTCAAGCATCTCATCGAGGTTGCGACTGACGGTATGTATAACTTTGATTCTATTGCCCTTTAGAATAACACGAGCCAGCAGATCACGCCATTTTGCTGCAAAAGAAGAATCTCCTGTTAACCAGTCCATAGATTCATCACTATATAATAATAAGGTGGTTGGTTGATTGGATTCTATAATAAGAGATAGAAAAGATAAAACAGCTTCTCGCTTACCTTTGATACCATAATATAGCGCAACATCTTTTTTGGGTGTTTTTGTACCTGAGTTCGTGAATTCATCAGTAACAGTCGTACTTTTACGAAATTGAAAATCAGAAATACCATTCAAAAAGCCGGATATTGAAGCATGTTCTGCTTCTTCAGTACCCATTAACCAATGATAGATTTTTTCGGTTGTTTTATCAGAATCTTGAAGAAGTTCAGGTTGTGATTTCAGGACGTCCGAGAGTGTTTTTATTTGATAGGCTTCAGTACAATGGTTTGTGAAATAGACCGCCATTTTTTTGAGATAATCGGCATCTTTTACGAGTTTTCTTTCCCCTCTACGCAATCGACTAATATGTGAAGAATCTAAAGAAGTATACATCGCTAGTGAGCTATTAGCGGTTTTTGTTATGTTCATTAATAAATCCAGCTTTTCATAAAACATCATAATAATCACCTTATTGGAATCAAAATAGTATATAACATGACGAAGTTACGCTTCTTCTAATTATATCATGAAAAGTGAGTGTCTCATAGCTATTTGACATGAATCTTGACAGGTTTTTGACAATGTCAAAAGTATGAATCATAAGACTTATCCTATTGTTTTTTGTATAATAATAGAGGAAGGGGTTAGGCTTCAAAATAAGCAACAACAAATACATAAATGAATGAAAAGAGGAGATGTAGCATGAAAAGAAAACTGGTGTTGCTATTTACAATTATGGTTATGGTTGTAAATGTCTTGGGTATAACCGTTAATGCCGATGGTTCCTTAATCCCAATATCAGGAGCTGTACTTAACGATCAACTCAACTTCAAATTAAATTCAACAACTGTCGTTCCGGTTGGAGACGATGGAACACCGGTACTACCAATATCGTATAATGGAACGACTTACTTACCGGTTAGAGCTATCGGGTATCTGCTAGGTCTAGGCATTGGTTATGATGGACCAACAAAGACTGTGTTAATATCCAGGACCACATCCAGTGTTGCGCCTACTGCTGTTGGTACAGCAAAGAGTCATAAACTGATTCCAATCTCTAATGTGGTACTAAATGGACAGTTAAAATTCAAGCTAGATCATGTGGCTGCAATTCCGGTTGGAGATGATGGGACACCGGTATTGCCAATATCCTATAATGGAACGACGTATTTACCTATACGAGCAATCGGCTACCTGCTTGGCTTAGGTATTAACTATGACGGTGCAACAAAAACCGTTCTTATAACAAAATCCGGAACAGCGCAAACGCCGGTTACAACACCAACTCAAATAGGTGGATGGCATTTTGTGAAATACGCATTTTCGGATGGCACCGGAACCTATGGTTCGGATGTTTCAAAATTCACAGGTGGAAAAAATAACATGACCATGTCCCATACTAGGTATGATGATAAAGGAAAAGTAATAGCAAGCTCGACCCATCAAACCATTTGGTCCGATCCACCAAACTACTTAAGAGTTGGAGAGTTGGTCTCCGTTAATTATGAAACCAAACAAATAGCATCCAATGCTTGGACGATGGCCAGTCTACAGCAACAAAGCGTGTCTATAGACCAAGGGTGGACGGTTTATCTTGCTGCACCGGATGGTACGAAGTATATCACAAAAGATTTTAATGGCGTATTAACAGCAGAAAAGGCATTAGAAAAAGGAACAAAAGGCGCCATGAGAACCATTCGGTTTATTATCGGACGGAATTATTCAGTAACGTATACGTATGAGTGGAGAGATTAGATATAAATAGGATTCATACATAGAATAAGAAATCCTAATTGTTATATGTTTTTATATAGAGGTTGTGTTCATAATGAATAGTCAAGCGTTTATGTCTTCATAACGACGCTTGGCTATTTCTTATGAAGCCCCAAATGAAACATTAAAATCTCATAAAAATATGTGTCGTTTTGATTAAAATACCTTAAGAACTATTGACATGTTTTCTTCTAAAACGTACACTTGACCTAAGTAGATTCAAGATGTCAAACCAAGAAAAAACAAAGGATGGGGCAAACATGAAAAAAAGTTTATCATTAATACTCGCAGCGGTACTCATACTCAGTACTTCTACCATACATGGGATAACGAATCAACAGTATGTTCAACACACAAGAAATAATAGTGCGCTCGTAGCAGACAAAGTGGTCGCTCTTAAAGCGGATAATCATGGTGGTATATGGGTGGCAACCGGAGGTAGTGGTGCCATATACATTGATTCAGCCGGCAAATGGAACACTTATATGGAAATGAGCACCGGACTAAAGAATAATTTCTTGAACGATGTGACACTGGATAGTCTTGGTAACACACACTTTGCAACCAACATCGGTGTTAGTTCTCACATGAAAGACAATACTTGGAACAACTATTTTATGAATGATAACAGGATTTTTGGTGAGACCGTCACAGCCCTGGCAGCGGATGGCAAAGGTGGTTTATGGCACGGCGTTACAGGTTATGGAGCTTATTATAAAAACGCTGCAGGTGATATGACCCATTATAGTAGTGCGAATTCTTCCATACCAAGCAGTAATGTATCTAGTTTTGCTTTTGATCAAAAAGGTGGCGTATGGATTGGAACAGAGCTCACCTATAATGAGATGGGTGGTATTGCTTACTTAAGTGCAGACGGAAAATGGACCCTCTACAATTCCAATAATTCAAAGCTCCCCTCTAACAGAGTACGTGAGGTCTATGTAGCAAAAAACGGCGCTGTATGGATTGGCACAATTAATGGCTTAGCCAAATTCTATAATAATGAGTGGGTCATCTACAGCAACAATTCAGTATGGGAGTATGATGTTAGATCTATTACAGAAGACAGTGCCGGCAACATATATGCGGCAACTTGGGGTGATGGGTTGCTTAAGATTGATACCACCGGGAAATTGACCAATTATAAGTCATCGGATTCACCTTTACCAAACAACTATATCTATGAAGTGGAAATCGATACCAAAGGAAATATCTGGCTTGGAACCAATGTAGGTCTTACAGAGATCAAAACAACATCACAAGTGGTTCAGCCACCGGTGGTGCAACCTAAAATCGTGACCGTTTTTGTGAA
The DNA here is from genome assembly GCA_002841495.1 of Firmicutes bacterium HGW-Firmicutes-2. Classification (GTDB taxonomy): domain Bacteria; phylum Bacillota; class Clostridia; order Lachnospirales; family Vallitaleaceae; genus Petrocella. The sequence goes on from PGZV01000030.1 coordinate 21,946, forward strand.
AAGTCTCCAAGTGCCTTTTGACGTTCAACCGGTGATTCGAGAAGGCAACACATTGGTATCTGTAAGGTTCATTCTTGAAGCGTTGGGTCAAGATGTAACATGGAATGAATCAGAAAGAAAAGTGGTATCAACAGGTGATAAGAACATTGAACTTAAGATTGGTGAAAAAACCGGTTATGTGGATGGTGTGGCATATCCGCTGAACATACCGGCTGAGATTATTGATGGTAGAACGATGATTCCCCTGCGATGGATAGCAGAAAACTTAGATTACGATGTACAATGGAATCCGGCTAGTTACCGAGTGGATATTAATTAGAGAATAATCAGATATTATAGGAGAGAGATAGATGAAAAATACAAATTTTAAGAAAAAAGTAGCTTTAACAATGGTTAGTATGCTAACCCTAAGTACTTTCTTGGCATCACCGGTCTTGGCAGAAGATCTAGCAGCTGCATCGGCAGAAGTAACCCAAGTCATAGCCGTTGAACCAGTGACGTTGAATGTTGAGGATGCCCTAAAATTAGCATTAGAGAACAGTTTCGAGTTAAAGATAGCTGAGGCTGAGATGAACAACTCGGTGATGACAGCTAGTCAACAGAGAACGATAGCTAGGGAAGATGCCAATACTGGCGTATACAGTTCTGACTTAGCCATTGAGATTGCCAAAGTTAACAGAGAAATCTTACCAACATTGGCGAAAGAGACCTATAACGCAAAAAAAACTGAAGTGGCACTTGGAGTAAAAGCTGCTTTTGCCGAGGTTGTCTTTGCTAAGGAAAACTTAGTATTGGCACAAAAATACAAGTTACAGGCAGATGAAAGTCTGGCGATGATTAAGACAAAACGAACCTTAGGACAAGCTTCAGATCTTGAAGTAACCAACACAGAGGCTGAAGTTGCAACTAAGGCATCTGAACAGATTCAAGCGCAGATTACCTTAGATCAGAAACTCATGGACCTAAATCTACTTATGAATCAAGACTTAGATAAGACTTGGATCATAGAGGATACCATGGCAACACAAACAGTTGAACTTGTACCGTTAGAAGACATGAAAGCTTATATGTTTGAGAATCATCCGATGGTGTTAGGCTCTAATTTAAGCTTTAGTGTTGCTGAATCCACTTTTGATCTGGCAAAAGGTTATTATCCATCTAATGTATGGACCTATCGATATGCGGAGCAAGATTATCTCAAAGCCAAATATCAGAACCAACTGGCTTTACTATCACAGGAAAAAAGTTTGGTTCAAGCTTATATGGGTGTTCAAGGTAACCTTGAAGCCATAAAGGCTCTAGAGAAAAATGTAGCAACGGTGAATGAAAGCTATAGAGTAGCAAAGATACGTTTTGAACTGGGTATGATTACAAGCTTCCAGCTGAACGAAGCATTGTTGATGCAACAACGGATGGAAAGCAATCTAGCCAATGCCAAACGTGGTTATAGACTATCCATAGCCCAACTGGAATACATATCCGGTATGAATGCGATTAAGATTGCAGAATAGATATAATATAATAAAGAGACGGTTTTTCTGTGTATTCATACAGCTAAAAGAACCGTCTCTTTTACTTTACATGACCCATAACCATATGATAAACTAGCCTCTAAGACAAAAATTAATAATCTCAAGGAGTTAATGATGGGTAAAAGTATTACAGTTTTAAGGATCTTAACAACGGTGACCATATTTATTATTATGGGATTGAACCCATCTAAAACATCTCATTTATCCTATGCAACCGTTCCACCGCCCAGTATAGTAGCAGAAGGTGCTGTTCTAATGGATGGTGATACAGGTCAGGTTCTATATGAGAAAAATGCCCATAAGACATTTTACCCAGCTAGCATTACGAAGTTGATGACAGCTTTGGTTGCCTCTAGATCTCTAGACCCGTCTGATACCATAACTTTTTCAAGAAATGCGGTTCTAAGTATTGAATTTGGAAGCAGTCATATTGGTATGCGAGAAGGTGAAACCATTAGTGTGGAAGCAGCATTGCATGGTTTATTGATGTCTTCAGCTAATGATGTGGCCAATGGAATTGCTGAAAAAACCAGCGGTAGTATTGAAGATTTTGCAAAAGTCATGACAGCAGAAGCTAAAGCCCTAGGCGCGGAAAATACAAATTTTGTCAATCCCCACGGTTTGCAAGATGAAAATCAATATACCACAGCCTATGATATGGGCCTCATCATGAGAGAAATAATAGATAATCAATTATTGGTTAATATTATGGGCAAAACATTATACGAGATTCCACCGACCAATCAAGTTGATGAGGTTAGGTATTTGGCTCAAGGTCACAAAATGATCAATGAACGTAAAGATGTGAACATATACCGAGAAGATGTCATAGCTGGAAAAACAGGTTATACCACCAGTTCAGGGCATACATTGGTTACGGTATCAGAAAGAGATGGACGAACCTTGATTGCTGTTACTCTAAAGACCGATGCCGCCAATCTATACAGCGACACCAATAAACTTTTTGATTATGGTTATGAGGCTTTTGAAGCTGTTGATCTTCAACCTACTGATTATATACAGACACTTCCTATTATGCAGGAAGATATCGTTATTGGGAAAGCCGGACTATCTTTACTTGAACCGGTTCGTTTACTTCTAAAAGCCGGTCAATCAATAGAGGATATCACTATGAAGACAACATTACCTGAAGCATTGACAGAAGAAGCAACTATGCATCAAGAAGCAGGTAGACTCATCATCTCGATTGGTGAACAATCCATTGGAGAATGGCCACTAGAGATTATGGAACTTGAGTATGATGATATAAGAAATGAAATGGCAGAAGAAAACAAAGAAAAAAAAGAGTTCAGGATGCTTGAAGTCATCAAATTCTTCATCCTGATTGGCACAGTAGTCATTGTGGTTAAAACAAGTACTTTTGGCAAATTTCATTAGAATTAATAAAGGTTAAGTTGTCAAAAACATATGTTTTGACAACTTAACCTTTATTAAAATAGTTATAAAAAATGAAAAATAAATCGGAGTGAGAGGATTTGAACCTCCGGCCTCTTAGTCCCGAACCAAGCGCTCTACCAAGCTGAGCCACACCCCGATATGATGCAAAAAGCACCAAAATCAGTATAGCAAAATGAAGTTATCAAATCAAGTTAAAAAATGTCAAAAACATTTTTAACTTGATTTTTTTCGCATACGCTTCATAATGATTCCTACAATTAGAGGAATGATGGTTAGGACCAAACTTACGATAAACATGACTTCCGGACCCAATTGTGCAATCAAAGGGACTGAGGCTGCGGTAAACAAGCCACCACCTACTAACAATTCAAACAATAATTGCTTGTAACCAAAGCTAGATAAAGCTGGCGTCATTTGATCCGGATCTGCCACGCGCATCAAGAGTAAACCGGTTGCCGTAACACCCATCGATTGACCAAAGTCACCAATACCTCTTTCAAACCAGTAATCCGGCATGAGCCTTGGTATAAGCACTAAAAAAGCAAATACAGTCCATACAATACCACCCATACTTAATATTATAAATACCGGCAAATGATTCCCAATGACGCTTAATGATAAGGTAGCCAAAGCACTTACAATTAGTATATCTAGTGCCAACCCTTGGACGCGATTGATTAACTGTCTATCCACCGTAGCGTAAGGGTCGACACGACTTAAAATCAACTGAACCACAATACCACCCATCATCGCTAGAGGGAATAAGGGAACATAGGTCATCAAGTACATATCCGTCCATGCCCCCCAAGTTAATGCTTCTAATTGAATCAATCCTTGTAATAATAAGAAGCCAATCACAATAGCCACACCGATATAGCCTACATGTAAGGATAAGGGTTCAATGGATTCTGCTCGTGTGCTTAGATACCCTGCAGGCTCACGTACCTCTAATTCTGCAATGCCTTTACGTTCCAGAGCTGTTCGTTCTTTTTTATCAGCCCCATGAGCCAACTTTCCGGTTCGCATGCCCCAATTGATTAGGGATATACCAATTAAGACACCGGCTAAAACCCCAACCGTTGCTAAGCCAATGGCGAGATCGCCCCCTTCCGGGAAATCAAGTAGTTCAAATGTCTGGCGCATGCCGGCCGCAGTACCGTGACCACCTACAAAACCAATTTCAATCAGCGCACCTGCTAAAGGGTTAACGCCAAAAACAGGCGCCAATATAAATATAGCGAGTCCTAGGCCTACGGCATACTGACCAAAAGAAATCACATAGCCAGACAGGACTTGAGGTCCTGCCAAATACCAAATTTCCTTCAAATTGGGAATTTTTTTCCCGATGAATAAGGAAGCGAATACTATATTAATCATGAGTCCCGGTAAAGTAGCCCATACACTTAGCCATTCTGAATCCAGAATAGAGAAACCCAACACCTTACCAAAGACTTCCGGTCCTATCAATAGCGCCAATAAGCCTGCCACCAAAGAACTGGGTAAAAACAAATTCTGAAATAAAGGCACCAATACCCGTACCCATTTACCGATTACTAGAAAAATCATCAATATTAATAACGCGAATCCAATAGCATGAGCTGCCATAAATGACTCCTCTCATAAGTCAATATTTGTGTAAAAATTATGTAGCTTCACCTGAAGTTTAACATTTAATGTATCATCTTACAACATCTTAAAATAACATGACCTTACATTAATTCCCATAATTGGAAATACTTATAATATATAACTTATAAATACATAATTATACTAGAAAATGCTTTACACCCATACCTATCAAAGTTATACTAAATAGGTATAGCAAAAATCAACAAACTAAACAAATATAA
>PGZV01000031.1 GCA_002841495.1 Firmicutes bacterium HGW-Firmicutes-2
CCTCAACCACGGCGATGATGAACTACCCCGGTGCGGTAGAAGATCTGCGCATGGCCGTAAAAGAATGTCCGCGGCTGGGGTTGGGTCTGCACCTGGTGCTGACCAGCGGTAGTCCCGTGCTGCCTGCTGAAAAAGTGCCTGATTTGGTCAATCTGGAAGGCAAATTCTATAAATATGGCCCGTTTATCGAGCGAATGAACCAGATAGATTTAACTCAGGTCAACCTGGAGTGGCACGCACAGGTTGAAGCTTTCAAGAATGCCATCGGACGCGCCGCGCACATGATTGAAAATCCTTTTTAAAGCCACCTGTTTATTAAAACCGTCAATTATAGGAGTATATTTTTTGCCAGTCTAGGACTTCGTTCAATAATGTGCATATTTGTAAAAGTTATTAACAACAGGTTTCCTTGAAAGCTCTCCCTATCACTAGTCCATTACTCTGCTTCTCAGCGATGCATTTTTTAATAATTGGGTAATTTATAACCAGCTCTGGTAAAATCAATTGGAGCTTTTCCAATTAGCTTATGGGAAATCATTTATTACGAAAATAAATAATTCATGGAAATTCTAATAGGGCATACTGGATTCGTTGGTTCAAATCTCGCAATCCAGCATCAATTTGATGCTGAGTACAATTCCAGCAATATCACTCAAGCCTTTGGTACCAATCCTGATTTTTGTGTCTATGCCGGTGTAAGGGCAGAAAAATTTCTTGCTGTTAAATATCCAGAAGCGGATAAGGATATCATCCTAAATGCCATCAATAACATTCGTAAAATTAACCCGACGCGATTGGTTTTAATTTCTACTATTGACGTGTATCCAAATCCGGTTGGAGTAAATGAAGAATGTCCAATTATTGGGGATACAGCTAAAGCTTATGGTTATAATCGCAGGTTTTTGGAAAAATGGGTACAGGAAAACATAAAAAAACATCTCATTGTTCGCTTGCCTGCCCTCTTTGGGAAAAACTTAAAAAAGAATTTTGTGTATGATTTAACTAATATTGTTCCCGCCTTGTTGAGTTCAGATTTATTTGCGGATTTGTCATCAAGAGAATCTTTGATCAGGGATTGCTATGAATTACAAAACAACGGATTTTATAAATTGTCAGTAGATGAAACTAAGAAGAAAAAGCTCAGGAAGGTTTTTGAGTCTCTTGGATTCTCTGCCCTGAATTTTACAGATAGCCGAGCTTCTTTTCAATTCTATAACCTTGAGTTCCTTTGGAAACATATTCATTTAGCCTTAGAAAATGGATTGTCGCTTGTAAATTTTGCAGTTGAACCGATCACCGTTGCAGACGTATATAAAAATGTCAGGGGCATAGATTTTTTTAATGAAATCAATTCAAATGTTGTGAGATATGACATTAAATCTATTCATGCCAGTTTATTTAAAGGAACAGAAGGTTATATCTTTCGGAAAGAGAAAGTAATGTACGATATCTGTGAGTTTATTCGGAATGAGGACCGAAGAATAGGATGAAGCTTTCAATTTCTAACATCGCCTGGGATGCGGAATACGACGACGAAATGTATTTATACATTTCTGATCATGGTTTTGCCGGGCTTGAAATTGCTCCGACGCGCATTTTCTCAGATAAACCTTATGAGCACCTCACTGAAGCAAAACATTTTTCAGAGATTTTGGGTAACCAGTATTCTCTGACAATTCCATCCATACAATCTATTTGGTATGGCCGGACAGAAAACATGTTTGGAACTGATACAGAAAAAAGGGCGCTGATTGACTACACCAAACAGGCCGCTCTTTTTGCAGCAGCCATGGATTGTAAAAATATCGTATTTGGTTGTCCGCGAAACAGGAATATTCCCGGGAAGGAACATCTCCCGGCTGCCATAGAATTTTTTACCGAGATTGGTGATTTTGCAGCATCCTGTGGAACGATCATTTCAATTGAACCTAACCCTCCTTTTTACAATACAAATTTTATCAACACGACAGTTGAGGCATTTGATCTCTGCCGCAGAATCAATAACGCGGGTATTCGAGTAAATGTTGATTTAGGGACAATGATTCATTATCAAGAAAGTATTGATTTCATTAATCGTAATATTGAACTAGTAAATCACATTCATATTTCTGAACCCATGCTTGCTGTTATTGAACAGAGAGACATTCATCGAGATTTAAAAAAACTTAATTATTCCCTCTGGTTTTCGATTGAGATGAAAAACCCTCACAATTTAGATACTGTTAAAAAAGTGGTTAATTATGTCAAAGAGTCTTTCAATGATCTATGATGGAATAATTGGTGTTCCCCGATTTTCTTGTGAAGAATTCACAGAAAAGAAATCCAAGTATTGTATTCTCATTCCGATCATCAATGAACACGGGCGGATTGAAATTGAACTGGAAAGAGCCAGCAAATTTGGCATAGATCAACTTTGTGATATTGTGATTTGTGATGGCGGTTCTAATGATGACAGCACAGCACCTGAGATCTTAAAAAAATTGGGTGTCAATACATTACTCGTAAAAAAGGGCGCGGGCAAACAAGGTGCTCAACTTCGGATGGGGTTCTGGTGGGCACTGAAGCGCGGCTATGAGGGATTTGTTACAATTGATGGCAACAACAAGGACAGTATTGAAGATGTGCCGCAATTCTTGCGTTCATTGGAAGACGGTTATGATTTTATTCAGGGATCACGGTTTATTGAGGGTGGAAACGCAATCAATACGCCTTTTAGCAGGCTTCTCGCTGTAAAATTATTGCATGCGCCGATTATATCGCTGACTGCAAAACATAGATTTACAGACAGCACAAACGCCTTTCGGGCTTATTCGCGGAAATATATTGAGGATCAGCGGGTGCAAATTTTTAGAGAGGTATTTTCGTCATATGAGTTATTGGCATATCTTTCTGTCCGTGCCAGCCAATTAGGATTGAGCGTTTGTGAGGTTCCGGTAACAAGGGCTTACCCGGACGGTGAAAAAGTTCCAACCAAGATCAACGGCATAAAAGGGAATCTAAATTTACTAATGATACTTTTAAGGAATTTGATGGGGAAATACAATCCATGAGTGAATTGCCATTGTTAAAGAACAGATTTACTGCTGATTTTACAACCGGAAGAATTTTTAAAACCCTGCTCTTAAGTTTAATGGTTTTAGTGATGACCTTAAACTATTGGTTTGGAAGTGATCCGGGTTATCAGGTTGATTCTGAAGGGCTTGTGGTCACTTTAATTGATGCAGGCAAATTTGGGTTGGAACTTCCAACAAGGTATTTTGGTTTGGGAACCATCGAAACACCTGAGACTTCTGATGCCTATTTATTTTATAATGACCCCTCTTTACTGGATAATGGATTCACTTATTATGATTATGAATCCCAATTGGGATTACAAGGTTGGGTTTTCTGGTTTTTGGCAAAATTTATTCCTCATCCGGTTGCTGCATTCAGACTAATCAACAGTTTTTTGCTTTCAGTCGTTATTTCATTAATCTGCCTTGAACTCAATAAAAAATTCGGTTTGTTAATGTCGGTTTGTTTTTATTTTGTCTCATTATTTTCATATTGGATGACCACTTTTGCACCAAATCTATATTGGATGGCGTTTTCATGGTTTATTCCCATGCTGCTAGGGTTGGTTTGTCTGAATAATCACGCCAAACGGTTTTGGATCTATCCGCTCATTTTTATAGCGGTGGCCTTTAAATCAGCCATGGGTTATGAGTTTGTGCCGGTGGTCATGTTGGGTTCAATCATGTTCCTTGTTGTGGAATGGCTAATGGTTTTTAATAAGGATAAAGTGCGTCGAAAAATCCTTTTCAAAATGATTTTTTCAATCGGAATTATCTGCATACTTGCTTTCGCCGTAGCAATATCTATTCATGCTTACATACGAGGTGGGGGAGACATTCTCGATGGAATAACTGTAATTTACCAACATGATATTTCTCGCAGGACTTTTGGAAATGCAAGTGACTTTACTTATAATCAAGCATTGATGGATTCTCTTGATGCATCAATACTAGCTGTACTTGCCAAATATCTGTGGGTTGGGAAAACCGGAAAACTCGCTTTGGTCATGCTCATAACCTCTGTTTTTGTAATCGTCTTTAGGTTAATAAAAGATCGAATATTTGCGGCGAAGGATACTTGGCTTCTGGTGGTTTCTTTTTTAACCTGTATTGCCTGGTTTGTTCTTGGAAAAAGTCATTCCTATATCCACACTGATATAAACATTATCATGTGGTATATGGGATTTATGCAAATCAGTTTCTATGTAGTTTTGAAGTTTATCTTTGATAAGCTTTCTATCGTCAATTTTATTAAGTCGAATTTTGCCAGATTTGAAAGAATTGGTTTGTCATGAATTTCGATAAGGTTGTCATTGGAGCAGGTCTTTATGGTTTGTACGCTGCCCTTTTTTGTGCAAAAAGGGGAGAAGCCGTAATTGTGCTTGAGTGTGAGAAACAACCCTTTATGCGTGCGACAACGATCAATCAGGCGCGTGTTCATATGGGGTACCACTATCCGCGGTCACTTTCTACCGCAAAAAAATCAAGAGGGTATTTTAATCGCTTTGTTCAGGATTACGGATTTTGCATTAACAAGGAATTTAAGCAGATTTATGCCACAAGTTCCTCTTTTAGCTGGACGAGCGCTTCGCAATTTAAAAAATTCTGTCAAAATGCAGATATTCCGTGCGACGATGTGGTTGTGTCTAAATATTTTAAATCCGGGATGTGCGATGGTGCTTTTTCAACCACAGAATACACTTTTGATCCAAAATTCTTGAGAGAATACTTGCTGAGCGAACTCCAAAATTATCCAAATGCCACCTTGCATTACTCCGCTTCGATCAACACTATAAAAAATGTGAATGGACGATACCTAATTAGTCTGGAGGATGGAAGTCAATTCGATACGGAATTCCTCCTCAATGCCACGTATGCCGCGATCAATCAGATTCATAATTTATTAGGTTTTGAAGCCTTGAAAATTAAGTATGAACTTTGCGAAGTAATTCTGTGTACTGTGAATGAAAAATTACGTGATATCGGGGTTACTGTCATGGACGGACCATTTTTTTCAATCATGCCCTACGGGAAAACCGGGTTGCATACACTGACTGCAGTGTCATTCACGCCTCACTTGACCAGTTATGAATCAGTTCCGACATTCAAATGCCAAAGCAAGTCAATAGGGCATTGTTCGACGGACAGACTTGGCAATTGCAATACATGCGTGGCGAAACCAAAGAGCGAATGGCCTTATATGGCCAACCTGACCAGAAAGTATCTAAAAGATGAATTTCAATTTGATTACGTTGATTCGTTATTCTCTATTAAACCAATTCTTTTGACTTCAGAGATAGATGATTCCCGCCCAACCATCATAAGAAAACTTAGTGAGAATCCCACTATTGTCAGTGTGCTATCCGGAAAGATAAATACGGTTTATGACCTGGATGAGGTATTAGAAAAATGACTTACAAAGAAATGAATTTCCTTTCGGCAGTCGTCTATATCAATAATGACGAAAAAGGTATCATGCCTTTCCTTATCCAACTCATTGAGACACTAGATGGCAATTTTGAAAAATATGAGATCATTTGTGTGAATGATGCTTCGAGCGATTCAAGTGCTTCTATTGTGCGTGAAATCGCAAAATCTAAAGGAGATGGAATCGTTAGTCTTATCAATATGAGTTACCCCCAGGGCTTGGAGCCTTCAATGAATGCCGGTGTGGACCTGGCCATTGGTGATTTTGTTTTTGAATTTGACTATATTAGCATGGATTATGAACCCGACCTAATCATGAAGGTATACCAGCAATCAGTGAATGGAAGTGATATTGTCGCGGCAAGTTCAAAACAGAACCGGATTTCTTCGAAAATTTTTTATGCGCTATTTAATAAAAATGCTAATTTGCAATATGACCTTCAAACTGAAACCTTCCGCATTCTCTCACGCCGGGCGATAAACCGCATTTTTTCGATGAGCAATACTATTCCGTATCGCAAAGCGCTTTATGCCAATTGCGGGCTTAAGATGGAAACCGTTTTTTATAACCCCAACCATCCCATGGTTGGCAAAAAGCCCAAAATTCAAGATCAATTTGAGACTGCTTTTGATGCCCTAATTCTTTTCACGAATCTGGCATACAAGATCACGATACTCCTTGCAGGCGCGATGATGATTGCAACCCTGGCCGGTGGGATTTATACTGTGGTGATTTATTTTCTCGGCATACCAGTTGCTGGTTACACCACGACCATGCTGGTAATCACAGCGGCCTTTTTTGGAGTCTTCGGTATTTTGGCAATGGTGATTAAATATCTTTCGGTGATCGTGCGTTTGATTTTTAACGAGCAGAGATATATAGTTGAATCAGTTGAAAAGATTTCGAAGGGTTAAGAACCCTAAACTTGAAGTTCCAGTTCTAATCACTAAGAGCGGTACTCAATATTTTTTAATTCAGAAAATAGATTTCGCCCCACCTACCTGTGGATGTATACCTTTATCACCTTCTGCTTTCTTAATACTGACCAATACCATATTGCCTTAAGCTAAAGTGGTCGTTGCCTACAATGAAAACTGAAAATTCCAATAATTCGTCAAAGGAAACCAAGTATGATATATCCTTTGGATACCAGTCTCCATAATAATTTTGGCCAATTCATCAAACTTTTCACGTCTGTCCGCTCTATGGGTAGTTGATGATACTGGCCATTTATTGGTTTCTATTGTTCAAGATTGACTAAGAAGTTGGAAAAGAATACCGACAACAAATCAAGAATTTTAGATGGAAATACATACATCTATCATCAAAGACATTCGGACTTGCAGGAAATATTGTTTTGATGCCATCATCAAATGATCCTTATCAAGAAGCTTATGCAAAAGCCTTCTTATATAAATCACTTGAATAACTTACTTGATTAATTGTATTTGAGTCAGGCTGAGAAAAACCATTTCCAACATCCAAGGTAAATAATTGGTCACAAAAATGATGCAATTGGAGGAATATATGCGAAAAATATTAAAACTCAACCACAACCATTACCCTTTCAGGGTGAAAGTTTTGGGAAAAAACATCCCATGTGGAATTACGGATCAAACGAGAATGAAGCACTTGGTCATCAACGCGGTTTGCATCCTTCTGATAGTTCTTGGAGTTCTAATGGCTGTTCTACATTCCAAAATAACATTTGTGGACGATGCTTGGATTACTTTCAGGTATTCCGCCAATCTTGCAAACACGGGACAACTCGTTTTCAATCCAGGCGAAAAAATCGAAGGGCTTTCCAATCTTTTGTGGGGATTGATTATAGCCAGTGTCTCAATAATATTGCCTTTATCTATTCCAGTTATTGCAACTTCTTGCGCTCTCCTACTTATTACTGGATCTTTAATTCTTTTATGGAGGGTTGGGGTGTTATTGGATCTCAATCCTTTACCAGCCTTAATTGCTCCAATGTTGTTGGTCCTGACATCAGGTTTTTTCAAAGCGTCTACCAATGGCTTGGAAATTCCTCTTTTTTTGTTTCTTTCAATCTCAGTGGTCTTTTTCTTTTTACGGGAACAATTCATTCTTTGTTTCATATTCCTGGGATTGTTATTTCTGACCCGAATAGAGGCTATCGGAATTGGTCTATTCTTTATCGTTTTACTACTAATCTTGGGAAAGAAAGAGAAACGCAAATCCGCCTTCATCGGAATTGGGATTTTTCTCGGGATTGTCTTGGCAGCCACGCTCTTCCGCATTTCCTATTTTGGCGATTTTATCCCAAATTCTGTTCGAGATAAGCAAATACCCATTAACTCGGGTTTGATTCTGAGTGGCATCCGATATATTCTAGAATTTTTTTTGAATTATCCTGTTTTTGCTATTGTCATCTTTGCAGGTTTACTCGTGTTGCTACGACAAATTCTCATAGCAGGTATAAAACCTTTTTACCAATCATTATGCACGGAGCGAGTCCGCAAATTATTGGTCATAGTTCTGGCATGTATCTTATTCAGTTTCGTTGTTATTCTGAAAAATGGCGGAGACTGGATGCCAAATTACCGGTTAATCTTTCAATACGGAATTCTAATGGCGTGTTTGGTTATTGTTTTACTTAAAGAAAAATCTATTAGTGTTGTATTAGGGATTGCATTGCTCATTGGGCCTTTTATCCACACAGCTGATCTGGTTTTGTATCGTATCAGGCATGAAGAAAACTTCCAAATTGCAGAATTTTCAGCCGGCATGCCCTTTTGGAAAGAAGCGGTTGACAATTTATCAGATAACCTTATCAACTCTGACATCGTCAGCGCTGAAGCCATCGGCTATATTGGATACAATCTTCCACACGTCTCCATCCATGATCCACTTGGATTGATAGACCATCATATTGCTCTACACGGAAAACCTGCAATCCCATTTGGGAAGACCGATATCGTATATACAGTCGAACAAATCATGCCATCAGTGCTGATCTGGCATTACTCTGGTCATTTAGACGATCTTTATTTACCGGAAATAGACCAACTTTACACAACCTTCTGTTATCAGGAATGTGAAAGTTGGAATGCAGATGTGGTCATGATCCGTGCTGATCGGGTTGCAGATTTTGTAAATGATTTTGAAGATTGGAAAGTGATCACACTTAAATCGTTGCAATAAATAATGGAGTTTTTACGATTCCAATCCGCAGAGCAAGCTCATACGAAATTTGAGGTATTACGAGTTTGAAAAAGCATCAGTCACCTCTAGAGGCATCGAACAGTTACAGTAAGTTTTTCAATACCCGTTTTGGCAAGGTTACCGGCGGCGGCATCTCTTGCGGCGAATTCGCGGGTGCCAGTGAGCTGGTCTTCATGACCGTACGCATGCTCTCTTATGCCTGGCCGGGTCGCGGACCAGCAACTGCTCTCACAGATGTTTTCATGGAAAAATACGGCGGACCCAATTTGGACGAGTTAATGCAGAATATTCTCACCGGAAAAATTGGTCTCAACCCTGCGGATGCGAGGCTGGT
>PGZV01000007.1:0-78454 GCA_002841495.1 Firmicutes bacterium HGW-Firmicutes-2
CACTCGGTATCGAACAAGCAGCAGAAGCTGGAAAATCCATTTTCTTCTTGCTTGAAACCAATCCGGGACCTGGACTTGGTATCTTATTAGCATACTGGGTGTTTGCAAAAGGTATGGTTAAGCAATCTGCACCAGGTGCGATTATCATTCATTTCTTCGGTGGTATTCATGAAATCTATTTCCCATATATCTTGATGCAACCTTCATTGTTACTTGCAGTAATAGCAGGTGGAGCTTCTGGTGTATTCACATTCGTCATCACAGGTGCAGGACTCGTCGCGTCACCATCACCAGGTAGTATTTTTGCACTGTCGGCATTGGCACCAAGAGGTGGATTGTTAGGTGTATTAGCCGGTGTTGTTGTATCAGCAGGTGTTTCATTCCTTGTTAGTGCAGTTCTTATTAACAAAAAAGGTGAGCAAGAAGAGGCTTTGACAAAAGCAAAAGAAAATGTTAGTCAAATGAAAAATAGCAGTAAAACATTGATCATCAATAAGATTGATGAAGATTTGGACTTATCACAAGTTAGAACCATTGCAGTTGCATGTGATGCCGGAATGGGGTCAAGTGCCATGGGTGCAAGTAAACTTAAAGCAGCGTTAAAAGAAGCCAAGGTGAATTTAGAAGTCATCAACTGTTCGATTGATCAGCTAGATGAACAAAGTGATCTTGTCATTACCCACGAGAAACTGACAAAGCGCGCACAAAGTGTTGTCCCAGGTGCTATCCATATATCTATATCAGACTTTATTAACACAGATATATACGATCGCTTGGCAGAAAGACTTGCTGAATTTCAACCATCGTCTGTTGATGTTATTGAAAGTGAAGATATTTATCAACCTTTGAAAAAACAAAACATACGTATAGGTCTTCCTTCAAGCACAAAAGAAGAAGCTATCCGAATGGCAGGACAGATTCTCTTCGAAGGCGGTTATGTTGAAGAAGGTTATATAGACGCCATGGTCCAACGTGATAGTGAACTCTCAACCTACATCGGAAATGGCACAGCTATACCTCATGGTGTTAGTGAAGCAAAGAAAAAAATCATCAAAACAGGTATCAGCATACTTCAATTCCCTGAAGGCGTTGACTTTAGCGGTAATACAGTATATTTAGTCGTTGGGATTGCAGGTGTAGGTAATGAACACCTTATGATTCTATCTAATCTTGCAGAGATTGTTGAAGATGAAGAGAAAATCAAGCAACTCAGTCAAACCACAGACATAGATTACATATACAAGCAATTTACCAATTAGGTTTGACCTTCAAACCGCAATTAGGTTTGACCTTCAACCGCAATTAGGTTTAATCTTCTAATCCAGTTCGTGATTGGTAATCTGACAATAAAAGTGAGGTAGTCCATGATTTATACAGTAACTTTAAACCCTGCCATTGATAAAACATTGAAAATTGATGATTTCAAAGTAGATCAGGTTAACCGCGTAAAAGATTATAGAGAAGACGCAGGTGGCAAAGGCATCAACGTAACGAAGATGATATACAAATTAAAAGGTGAAAGTATAGCGGTCATGATTACCGGTGGCGACATCGGCCATCGATTGACCAGTTTACTGGATGATGAAAACATCAGCTACAAAGCCATCAAAACACCCGGACAAACCCGTATTAATGTAAAAGTGGTGGATCATAACAACCATACTTTTACAGATATTAATGAAAAAGGGCCGGTTGTAGATGGAAAAACACTTGAGACACTCGATGCCTATCTGATGAATCATTTATCAGAAAAAGATATTTTAGTTTTAGCCGGTAGCTTACCACAAGGTGTTCCAAAGGATATCTATAAGCATTGGTGTGAACTTGGCAAGGAAAAAGGTGCCAAAGTCATTCTAGATGCAGATGGCGAGGTACTAGAACATGGCATAAAAGGTTTGCCATGGATCATAAAACCCAATCAAAATGAATTAGAAATGTATTTTGATAAGAAGTTTGACAATGACCAAGACATGATAATAAAAGCAACCGAGTTAGTAGACATGGGCATCTATGCTGTGGTCATTTCACAAGGTGAAAAAGGTTGTCTTGTGGTTTGTAAGGATGGAACGGCTAAGATTGATGCCCTAAAACTAAAGGTTGTCAGTACGGTGGGTGCAGGTGATTCCATGGTCGCAGGTATGGCCTTTGGGATTGATGAGGTTATGCGAAAAAATGAGGTATTGGATTTTTCCAAATTCATGGACATCATGAGACTTGGCGTTGCATCCAGTAGTGCATCTATTGAAGAAGAAGGAACCCATATGGGCAGTTTAACAAGAGTCAATGAGCTGTACCAAGAGATTACTGTTAATAGGGTTAAAGTGTCAAAACTATATAGTTAAACTTTTACATACAATATATAGTTTTGAGTGTATCAACGTAACCTATATGTTGTAAGTAAATTAGAGAAACTTAGTTTTGATACTTTAACCAAACATTATGATGGAAAACAAGACGAAATAGGAGTGATAAAATGAAAACAGAAGCGGTTAGATTATATGATGTCAACACATTAAAACTAGAAACTTTTGAATTACCAGCTATTAAAAAAGATGAGATTTTAGTAAAAGTCGTTACGGACAGTGTATGCATGTCCACATACAAAGCCGTTATACAAGGCAGCAAGCACAAACGTGTTCCTGAGAATATCGCAACAAACCCTACAATTATGGGTCATGAATTCTCAGGTGTCATTGTAGAAGTTGGGGAAGAATGGCAAGATCAATTCACACCGGGAGAAAAATTTGCGATACAACCGGCTTTAAATTATAAAGGCAGTCCTTATGCACCCGGATATTCCTTTGAATTTTTTGGAGGATCAGCAACCTATTGTATTATACCAAGAGAAGTTATGGAGCTTGGATTTCTATTGAAATATGAAGGAGAAGCTTTTTATGAAGCATCCTTATCAGAACCGATGTCTTGTGTTATTGGTGGCTTCCATGCCAATTACCATACAAAGACGGGTGAATACAAGCATTATATGGGCATCGTAGAAAACGGTAAAATGGCCTTACTAGCTGGTGCCGGTCCTATGGGTCTTGGTGCTATCGATTATGCGCTGCATTGTGACAGAAAGCCCTCTTTATTGGTTGTAACAGATATTGATGACACCAGACTGGACCGTGCAAGATCTCTTTTCACACAAGAAGTAATGGACCTAAGTGATGGTGAGGGCTATGACGATGTATTTGTTTATGCACCTGTAAGACCGGTTATCGAAGAAGGCGATAAAATACTTGGTAAAGATGGTTGTATGAACTTTTTTGCCGGACCTTCAGACACAACTTTTAACGCAAACATCAACTTTTACAATGTGCATTATACACCAACCCATATCATGGGATCAACAGGCGGTAATGCGGATGACATGATTGAATCTTTGGATATGTCATCTAAGAAGTTAATCAATCCCGCTGTCATGCTAACCCATATTGGTGGTATCAATTGTGTTATTGATACCATATTGGATTTACCTAACATTCCGGGAGGCAAGAAGATGATTTATAACGAAATCGATATGCCTCTTACAGCCATAGATGATTTTGAAAAGCTCGGTGAAAAGGATCCATTCTTTAAAGGTTTAGCAGAATGTGTTAAGAAGTACAATGGCTTGTGGAATGCTGAAGCTGAAAAATACTTATTAGAGAACGGAAAAAGGAGAGATTAAGATGGTTAAGAAAGATTTTGTATTAGAAGCAGAAGAAGGATTACACGCAAGACCGGCCAGTATGCTGGCGAAAGTTGCTATGAAGTTCACTTGTGATATTAAACTCATGAAGTCAGGTAAATCTGACAAAGTATTTCAACCCAAAAGCATATTATCTCTAATGAGTGTAGGTGCTGCAAAAGGTGAACGACTCACATTTGTAGCTGAAGGTGATGATGAAGTGCAAGCGATGGAAAGTATTTCAAAGCTGTTCGCTTCTAATTTCCAAGGGTAGGTGGTGGTATGCATACCATCATAGGCATACCCATAGCCAAGGGTATTGCCCATGGCCCTGTAAGAATCATTCATGATACCTCTATGGAAGCTGTAGAGCGATTAGGCTGCAATACCGTTGAAGAAATACAAATATTTCATGATGCACGTAATGAAGCAATAGGTGAAATCGAAACCATTCGGCTAAACACGATGAAAAATATTGGTGAGCATGAAAGCAAGATATTTGAAGCACACCAAAGTATATTAGAAGATCCGGAAATGATAAATCAAGTAGAAGCTTATATTTTGGAAAAAGCTTGTTGTGCTGAATGGGCTTTGACGGTTGTTGGGAATAGAATTCGTGCTATTTTTGAATCTATGGACAACGCTTATATGAAGGAAAGAGCCATTGATATTAAAGATATCACATGTCGCGTCGTCAATCTCATTATGGGCCATTATAGCGATGTTGGATCCATTAATGAACCTTATGTATTGGTTGGTCATGATCTGACACCATCACAAACATCTACCCTTGAGACCAAATATGTTAAAGGTATCATAACAGAAGTGGGTGGTAAAACAGCACATTCGGCCATTATAGCAACACTACTCAAGATTCCTTATGTGGTGATAGAAAAAGGAACCACCTTGTTAAAAGATGGTGATGATGTTGTTTTTGATGGTCGAGAAGGCATCGTCGTAGTAGATCCGGATCAGAGCTGTCTTGACGCTTATCATGCTAAAGAAAAACAACTGGTTCAAGAAGAAGAAAAGTATGCCGGCCTTAAAGGCAAGGTATGTAAAACCCAAGATAACATGGAAGTAGAGCTGATTGCAAATATCAGCCAAATTAAGGATCTTGACTATATTGTTAAAAGTGATGCTAAAAGTGTTGGTCTCTTTAGAACCGAATTTATTTTTATGGACCAAGATAGGCTGCCAACAGAAGACGAGCAATACGAGATTTATAAAAAAATAACCACGGCGATGTCAGAAGGGTATGTTACCATTCGTACCTTGGATATTGGCGGTGACAAAGAAAGTCCGTTGTTTAATATTCCAAAGGAAGATAATCCGTTTCTAGGTTATCGTGGTATTCGTTTATGTCTTGAAGAAGTCGAGATTTTTAAGACACAGCTTAGAGCCATACTTAGAGCCAGTGCCCATGGGAAAATAAAAATCATGTTTCCTATGATTGCCACTTTGACGGAGATCAGAGAAACAAAAAGCATTTTGGACAGTTGTAAAAAGGCATTAGATCTTGAAGGCAATATATATGACAAAAATATTGAAGTGGGTATTATGATAGAAACGCCAGCTGCTGTGGTTATGGCCGATGTATTTGCTAAAGAAGTGGATTTTTTCTCCATCGGAACCAACGACTTGATTCAATATACCATGGCTGTGGATCGTTCTAACTTAAAAATATCAGCCTTGTACTCCCAATACGATCCTGCAGTACTAAGGAACATGAAAATTATAGCAGAAGCAGCAAACAAGGAAAATATTTCAGTCAGCATATGCGGTGAAGCCGCTGCAGATATAAAGCTATTACCTTACTGGTTAGGTATTGGCATTCATAAGCTGAGTATGTCTGTAGCCCTTATTCCGGAAGTTAAGTGGACCATTTCCCAGATGACATCCACTCAAGGAATAGAGGTTGTAGAAGCCCTTAGCAAAGCAGGCGATGTGCGAGAAGTCTGTAATGTAACACATCATCCTCCCTATACAAAAAAGAAGGTAGCCACCAAGTCCATAATACTTGGTGGCTACCTTCTTTTAGATGTATTATAAATGTTTATACTTATCTGGCTGTTTCTAATGGAAGCTTACTGGGTTTGGATTTGTCAAAAACATATAAGCCTACGAAAATAAGCATCATTAAAGTTGCGACGATAATTGCACTCATACCTGCTAAGACACCAAAACCGTCAGCAAGTGCACCGGTAATAATGGGCATGATGATAGCACCACTGCCACCAATCATTAAGAGGACACCCATGGACATGGGATAAGTTTTGATGATACCACCGAGGGTTGAGACCGTGGTAGGATAGATACCTGCCATAGAAAAACCAAGACCCATAATTGCAAAGGTAATGGTGGTAACATTCCTTGTTGAGAGTAATAACAAATAAAACATAACGGTACCTGCACTTAAAACGGTTAATGTAATTTTTTTCGGAATGCGTTCACCGATGAAGGCGGTGGTCAGTCTTCCAGCTAAAATAACCACCCATAATAAAGAAGCAAGAATTTGCGCATACTGTATGGACATGATACCTGAATCAATGAAATATTTAACCATCCAACCATTGATTGTAGCTTCGCAACAGAGGTAGAAGAAAAGTATACCGGCACCGATTTGAAATTTTCGATCTTTTATAAAAACATAGGACTTATCGGTTTTTTGCTTGATTCTTACAGAGTCGTCCATATCCATTCTAGAAAAAAGAATCATAGAGATGATGGCTAAGACGATGATGACAATAGCAGATAACTTCCATCCAAAGTCACCGGTAAGTTTGGTTGAGAATATAACAAGGAATGGCGCCAGCAATGCACCAATGGCAAAAATACTATGCAATATATTTAAAGCTGCTGAACTGCTGTTTGAGATCTCATTGACCATGGTATTGTTAAAGTTGGAGATACTGCCTCGACTTAACCCGGTAAAAAGAAAACCTAAGATTAGAAGTACAGGATTACCGGTTAGAATCATAATTAGGAAACCCATGACAACAAAGCAGCACATAAAAATGACAGCTCTTTTCCTACCTAAGTATAAGGGGAGAATACCAGCAATAAAGCCAGCAATAAGATTACCGACTTGATGGGCAGATATAAGGCCACCACTTATGGTGTTGTTTAGGTTATAGGCATTACTGATGAGTGGCAATAACGAACCAAGAATCATACCATATAGACCATTGACGGCAAAGACAAAAAAGCAACATAGCAATATATATTTGTTACGTGGATCCAGTTGTGAATAAAACGACGGCTTAGCCATAGGTGTTTCCTCCGATAGAAACGAATTTATATTTTATAAAAAGCAAGACATAAATGTGTCAAAACTAAGTTTCATAGATTCCACTTAGTTTTGACACTTTTAACAATTATAACATAAAATAAAACTCAAAGATGAAGAAGAAAAAAGTAATATCAAAAAATGCACACTTTGTCAAAAAATGCTGATTGTTTAGTGAAGGCATGGGATATAGGATGAAGTGGAGCGTCAAATAGTGCGTGACGATAAAATGGGGCAGGATTGACCATAGCTTAGATAGAAAGTATAATATAATATAGGGTTAAGGTGTCAAAACTATATAGTTGAACTTTCACATACAATATATAGTTATGAATGTATCAATGTAATCTATATATTGTATGTGAGTTTAGTGAAACTTAGTTTTGACCCTTTATGCGTATATTGTTAAACCAAATCATCTTTCCTGAAAGGAAGAACATTATGAAGAGACTTAAAGACTTTTGGTTGCACTTATCGATAAAAATAAAGCTACTCTTGTACTTTTTTATTGTAATTGCTATTATAAGTCTTTTTAATTTATATTTAAATAATAATAATTATAAGATTGTAGATCAGTTCGATGGGACAATGACCAATTATTATGGTATTAACAGTTTATTGGTTATAACAGGCGAGAATAAATCTTTGGTAACAAGGTATTTGAGAGAACTTAATCCAGATGATAAAAATGCCTATAAACAAAAAAAAATAGAGCTTATGGCTAAAATAGTTGAGCTTGAAGATGAACTGACCTCCACCGATGCCTATTTTATCATTATTGCAATACGTAATGCTTCAGAAGCGATGTATGAGAACTGGGACCGAGCCATAGAAGAAAGAGAACAAAGCATACCTACATATTTTAATGCCTTTTATGAAGGCGAGCGGATAGAAGTCTATGTATTATCCTATGTAGAAGATTTGTTGTACCTGAGCCTAAGGGAAGGTGACGCATTGTATAACAAACTGGCAAGTGAAGCCATGGTTATGCGACAGATTTCTATGTTTCTAATTGCCATCAGTGCACTATTTACGATGTTGATCGGTTTGTTTTTCGTTAACTCTTTTATCAATCCAATTAAAAATTTAGCATCCAATTCTATGCGTATCGCTTCAGGAGATCTTAATGTAGAGCCGATAGCTATTGTCTCAAAGGATGAAGTAGGTATACTTGCAGATTCCTTTAATACAATGAGTCATAATATTCGACGCTATGTGAATGACTTAAAAGAAAAAGTCGTTATTGAAAAGCGTCTTCACGAAGAAGAACTTGAAGTGGTCCATATGGAACAACTTCTTAGAGAATCTCAGTTTGAGGCACTTCAGTCTCAAATCAATCCACACTTCTTATTTAACACTTTAAATACCATATCTAGAACGGCTATGTTTGAAGAAGCACAAGATACCACAAAACTCATTCAAGCCTTATCCAATCTTTTTCGATATAAACTTAAAAATCAGTCCTCAGTTATACACCTTCAAGAAGAACTATGGATTACGGAGGAGTATATTTACTTGCAAAAATTTAGATTCAAGGAGCGCTTGACCTATGAAATTATTGCTGATCAAGGCACCAAATCAGTAAATGTTCCCATATTCATGTTGCAACCCATCATAGAAAACACGATTATTCATGGTATTGAACCAAAAGTTGAAGGTGGTAAGATACGTATTAAGATAAAAAGTCGTATTATAGATGATAAAGAATGGATTACACTTCGCATCACCGATACTGGGGTTGGAATGACACCTAGGCGGTTGAAGGAAGTACTTAGTTTTACAGAAATGAAAAATCATAGTATTGGAATCAGTAATGTGTATCATCGTTTCATGATTATGTACCAGCATAAAGGGACCTTTAGAATGATGAGTAAAAAAGGTGCAGGCACCTGTGTTGAGTTCAAGTTTGAAAGGAATGATTTAGATGGAAAAATATAAGATTTTGATTGTTGATGATGAATCAATAGAGCGAGATGCTATAAAATTCATTTTAAATAAAGAATTAAATGAAGCATTCGAATTCTTCGAAGCAGCTAATGGACAAGAAGCGATATCAAGTGCTGCTTTGAACAGTCCGATTATTATTATGATGGACATACAAATGCCGGGACTTAATGGGATTGAGGCCACCAAAGTTTTGAAAAAAATATTAGTAAATAGTAAAATAATCTTTTTAACAGCTTATAATCAGTTTGACTATGCCCATGAAGCCATTAAATTGGGTGTTGAGGATTTTATCGTTAAGCCGGCAACCAATGAACGTCTCATTGAAGTTGTTAGCAGAACCATAGAAACCATACAACATGAAAAAGAACAGGCTAAGACCAAGGAAATGATGGCATCCAAGCTAGAACAAGTTTCTAAATATCTAGAAAATGAATTTCTTTCTTCGGTGATCAATGGGGATATTGAAGATGATCAAGGGAAGGAATACTTAGATTTTAATGGTGTTAGTTTCAAATGGGGAATGGGCGTAGTCGTGAGTGCGAAGGCTGATGAAGCCGTTGTCACATCGGGGCTTAGACTTCAAGTTATGCGTCGACGCTTGTTGGATGCCATAGATGCTAAGATTAGTAAGATTGTCAGCATGAAATATACCGTAATCATAAAAGATCATATCTATCTTTTGATATTAGGTGACAGTCAAAATGAACTGCTCCAAATCCAAGAAAAAATAAGAAAAATCCTAAATGAAGTCGGTAGTTTATTTGCTACAGAACATCAACTCTATTCGGATTTTGGTATTGGTGACATATGTAAAAGGTTGGATTGCTTATGGAAGTCATTTTCTACTGCAAAAGGCAATTGTAATAAACGTATTCCTATGAAGGATGCTAGAAATGAACAAGATCTTCAAGCTTTGGTAAAAAGTTTGAAAGACAAAGATGAAGTTGCCTTTGATAAATACATTAATTTAGTATTTGAGGATATTGCCTCAGGTTCGGAAAGCTTGGAAATGATTCGAATTAAGCTATATGAGCACTTTGTCCTAATTAGGGAGCGGGTGTCAGACAATATTTATGAATCAGATTTATACACTTATGATTTATTTAACCAAACAATGAAGATAGAAAATCATCATGAAGCAAAGTGCCTCCTTAGAGACTTCTGTAATCAATATATGGAAAAACTGGACAAGCAAAAAGCGGATAAGACCTCCATTATACTAGATAAGCTAATTGTTTATATCAACCTCCACTATGCTGAAAATATTACCTTAGATCAGTTATCCTCTATTTGTGATTTGAGTCCAAGTTATATAAGCAAAGTATTCAAAAAACATTTGGATACGAACTTCATTGACTATGTCAGTTCGGTTAGAACGCTGGTTGCAAAAAGACTTCTTAAAAACTCATTGTTATCCATTAAAGAAATCGGCTATGAGATTGGTTATGTGGATTCTAATTACTTTACAAGGGTTTTTAAAAAATATGAGGGGATGACCCCTACTGAGTATCGTAATAAGTGGTATAACGGCGACACGCAGGAAAAGGAAGGTGAGGTTATTGAAGAATAATAGAGTTTGGGTTGGGATGATTTGTATGATTATTTTGATCTCCGGTTGTACAGGTGAAACAACAACCGTTGTTAAGGACTCGGAAGTCATCTATTTTAGGTTGGCTGAAATTCATCCGTCGGATCACCCCACCACAGAAGCGGACAGAGAATTTGCTCGACTTGTTGAAGAACGTACAGATGGCCGCATAATTATCAAGGTATACGACTCAGAACAACTGGGACCGGAAAAGGCGGTATTGGAACAGGTTCGATTCGGTGCCATTGATTTTACAAGACTCAGTATGGGGCAGGTGGCCGAAATAGCTCCCCAATTAAACGTACTTCAACTGCCCTATATTTACCGTGACAGTGATCATATGTGGCAGGTACTTAATAGTGATATAGGTGATTTTTTCCTTGACAGTATCGAAGATAAAGGATTAATCGGACTGGCTTGGTATGATGCAGGTGCTCGTAGTTTTTACAACAGTGTCAGAGAGATTAAGACATTGTCTGACTTGGAAGGGTTAAAATTTCGTGTAATGGAAAGTCAACTCATGGTTGAGATGGCTAGAGCGCTCGGTGCCTCCGTAATTCCAATGGCATATGGGGAAGTCTATAGTGCCATACAAACCGGTGTCATTGATGGTGCTGAGAATAACTTTCCCAGCTATGAGACTTCACTACATTATGAAGTTGCCCCGTATTTTACCATAGATGAACATGTACGCGTACCTGAAATGTTGATTGCCAGTCAAAAGATTCTTGACCGTATAACACAAGAAGATTTGGCAATCATTATGACTTGTGCCGAAGAATCTGAAATCTATCAAAGAGAAAAGTGGCGGATTGAGGAAAAAGAATCTGAGCAAAAGCTTAGAGATTTAGGCGTTATTATTACAGAAATTGAAGATCGACAAGCATTTGTTGAAGCCGTTCGTCCCCTATATGATCGATACGCCAACGACTATCTGGAGATGGTTGAACGTATACAGACCATGGAGTAAAGTGTAAGATTATGCTATTATGACAAAATCGTCGTGGTCCAGTTGATAACCATTATTAATAGACTTGATAGACACAATATTTTGATGATAATAACAAGATTATGAATTGTTGATGGACGCTATCCCTTGTATGATGTACATGTAGTCGAAACATAATCCAACAAATTTCAAGGGGGTAACACCAATGATTAAGAAGTTACCACTAGCAGTAGGTTGCGCTAAAACTGAGACACCAGCTACAGCACCTGTGGAAACACCTGCAGAAACTGCAGAAACACCAGAAGCAGCAGCACCAGTTCAAGCTGTAGTATTGAAGCTTGCAGAAACCCACCCGGCAGATTACCCTACAACTTTAGGTGACTATGAATTTGCACGTTTAGTTGAAGAGAAAACAGAAGGCCGTGTTAAGATTGAAGTATTCCCAGCGGCTCAACTCGGTGAAGAAAAAGACGTTATTGAACAAGTACAGATTGGTGCTATTGATTTAACAAGAACCAGTATTGCACCACTAACTGAATTTGCGCCATCTCTTAATGTATTACAATTACCATACATTTATCGTGATGCAGATCATATGTGGAGTGTTCTTAACAGTGATATCGGCGACAATTTCTTAAAGAGTGTTGAATCAGCGAATTTTGTAGGCCTTGGTTGGTTTGATCCGGGTCAAAGAAACTTCTACAACTCACAAAAAGAAATCAAATCCTTAGCGGATTTAAAAGGACTTAAGTTTAGAGTTATGCAAAGTGAACTTATGATGGACATGGTAGCAGCACTAGGAGCATCTCCAACGCCACTTCCTTATGGTGAAGTTTACAGTGCGATTCAAACAGGTATTATTGACGGTGCAGAAAATAACTGGCCCAGTTATGATACTTCTTCACACTTTGAAGTAGCCAAATATTATACCATTGACGGTCATGTAAGAGTGCCTGAGATTATCATCGCAAGTAGCATTGCAATGCAAAAAATATCAGCGGAAGATCTTGCACTTATGAAAGAAGCTGCTAAAGAAGCTCAAGCGTTCCAAATCGAAAAATGGGAAGCAAAAGAAATCGAATCAAGAGAAAAAGTTGAAGCAGCAGGAAGCATCATTACAGAGTTAACACCCGAAGCTAAAGCAGAATTTGCAGCAGCGATGGAACCACTATATGTAAAATATGCAGCAGAATACACAGATCTTATTAAACAAGTACAAGAAGTACAATAGCCATAATTGTTATACCTTAACCATATAATGGATAGAAGGCCGGATGGAAATCCGGCTTTCTATAATAAAACAGTACAACAGACATGAATCGTGTTGATGAACAGTACTGAATCCTAATACCGTTTTGAATCA
This sequence comes from Firmicutes bacterium HGW-Firmicutes-2, assembly GCA_002841495.1. Classification (GTDB taxonomy): domain Bacteria; phylum Bacillota; class Clostridia; order Lachnospirales; family Vallitaleaceae; genus Petrocella. The sequence goes on from PGZV01000007.1 coordinate 12,807, forward strand.
AATGAAAGGAGTTATACCCATGAATCAGATAAGAAAAATTGTTGATCAACTGCATAAATTTATGGTTATCATAGGACAAATCATGTTGGTACTGATTACAATCCTAACCTGTGTTCAAGTTTTTTCCAGATATGTACTTAATTTTAGTTTGAGGTGGTCCGAAGAAGTACCATTGATTATGATGGTGTGGTTTGGTTTCATCGCTCTAGCTCTGGGTGTCAAGAAAAAGCTTCATATCAGTATTGAATTATTTTTTAGAATGTTTCCTGAACCTGTTCAAAAAGTCATACTTAAGTTTGTTGACCTATGCATCTTAATCTTTGGTGTCATTATGGTGGTCTATGGATGGAAATTGGCCATGGTTATGATGGCTTCTACTATGCCGGCTACTAAAATGCCCACAGGGTATCTCTACATTGTCGTACCGATTTCAGGTGTGTTCGTTGTTTTTGACAGCCTTATGGAGTTACTAGGCTTAATTGAAAATGAAGAAGAAGGCCAGGATGATGAAGTTATTGAATCCTTAAAAAGTTTATCGTTAGGAGGTAAGAACTAATGCCAGTTGCTAGTACAGCGATCGCTATATTGTTAATCTCATTTTTTGTTCTTTTAATACTAAAAGTACCTGTAACCTTTTCATTAGCCCTATCTTCTGTTCTTACAGCTATTTATTATCAAGTGCCACTGATGACCATTATGTTGAAGATGGTAAAAGGTATCGAGTCAAGTTCCCTCATGGCTATTCCTTTTTTCATAGTAGCAGGTGAAATTATGGGAGCCGGAGGAATTTCCAGGCGACTTATTGAACTGGCCAATGTTATGGTTGGCCGAGTTAGAGGTGGAATGGCACAAGTGAATATCCTAGCCAGTATGTTTTTTGGTGGGATATCCGGTTCAGCCGTTGCAGATGTATCTTCAATAGGTGCCATATTGATTCCTATGATGAAAGACAATGGCTATGATGATGATTACTCCGTTGCTGTAACCGTAACAAGCTCTTGTCAAGGGGTTATTATTCCACCAAGTCATAACATGATTATATATTCTCTTGCAGCCGGAGGCGGTGTATCTGTTGGCCGTCTGTTCCTAGGTGGTATGGTGCCGGGGGTTATTCTTGGGGTTGGTCTAATGATTTTAAGTTATATTATCGCGGTTAAAAGAGGCTATCCAAAAGGTGATAAGATTCCTTTTAAAGAGAAAGTGAAAATTACCATGAATGCATTCTTTGGTCTTATGACCGCCGTTATTATCATGGGTGGTGTTCTATCGGGCGTATTTACAGCTACAGAATCAGCAGCAGTTGCGTGTCTTTATGCCTTCGTTATAACATTTTTTGTTTACCGTGAAATACCTCTTAAACGTATGGGTAATATTTTATATAATGCCTTAAAAACCCTTGCTCTGGTTCTTAGTTTAATAGCAGCGGCAAAAGCTTTTGGACACATGTTAGCCCTACTTCAAGTACCGGCTTTAGCAACCAATGCATTATTGACCATAACAGAGAATAAGACCTTGTTATTATTACTCATTCTTGGGTTGGTGCTTCTACTGGGTTGTATTATGGATATGGCACCACTGATCTTAATTTTGACTCCGATTCTTTTACCAGTTGTCACCAGCTTAGGTATGGATCCGGTGCAATTTGGTGTTGTATTAATACTGGCACTGGCTATCGGATTGTGTACACCGCCTGTTGGTAGCGCCCTCTTTGTCGGTTGTGCCATTGGTAAAGTATCCATAGAGAAGATGACCAAATCTTTGTTGCCCTTCTACGCCGTTATGGTAGCCGTATTGATACTTATAACGTTTGTACCCAGTATTGTTATGTTCATACCGAACCTGTTTCTATAAATAGAAGGTTAAATTTTAAAACGAATAGTCTCTTATTTTGACTCAATAATATGAATGGTTATACCATTTTAAAAAAATATAAAAAGTGAGCTAAAATCCTTTCGGTTTGTAGCTCGCTTTTTATACTTCATCCTAATAAAGCTTTGTTGACAGCTTTTGTATTCTAGATTAAACTGGTTAAGTAAAGCGTTAAATAACAATTTATCAGAAATTGATTATATAATGCTTCTTTTTATTTCAATGAAATGTTATAAACTTCTATAAGTGAGGAAGGAATTCGATATGACTAAGTTAAGGAATCTATTTGCTATGCTTTTTGGTGTCATTATTATACCTACACTTATTCTTATGTCCATTAATTATGATCAAACAAAAACTTTTATTGAGGATGAAGCGAAGCTGAATAATCATCAGATTGTTAAGCAGGCAAAAGTGGCGACGGACTCGATTATCAGTCAAACCGAAAGAATTTCTGAGCAGGTTGCCATAGATCGATCGATTCAACAATTTATGTACGAGCCTATCGATTCAAATAATTATGATGACTATCAAATAATGGATGATGTTTATAATGTTATGACTAATTTTATGGTTGGAACTCAGTACATTCAAGAAATTTCAATTTATAAATTAGAAAATGATCTTCTCATTTCTACAGCAGAGACACAACAACCTGCTGTAAATATTAAAACGGAAGAATACATACAAAAGTTATCCGATGCTTCACCTATGAAAGTTTGGATTGAACCTAATGCTTCGGGGGTTTATTGGGAACAGTTATCTGATTTTCAGTATATTCGATTTATGTATACCAATGTGGATGAACTTGTTGGATTTGTTGTTATAAAACTTAAAAGTAATGATTTTAATAGATTAATCAATGAGATGTATATTAAAAAAGACGGTATGTTATTTATAGCCGATCAAACAGGTAAGCTAATACTAAGTGCAGATAACAGGTATAGAAATATTGTAGATTTACATATCACCTATGATTGGTTTAAAGCGAATGAAAATTATAAAAAAATTGAAATAGAAGGACAAGAGTATTTTATTTCTTTAGTCACTTCGGATTACAATAATTGGAAATATATAAGCCTAATTGATACATTTGAAATACAAAGTAAACTAAAAATTATAAGTAACAATACAATACTTCTATTAGGTTTCTTTTTGATGGCTTCTCTTATGCTATCTTATGCAATGTCAAAAGGTATTTACAATCCGATTCATTTAATAAAAGCTTCTCTTGAAGGAAATACGAAGAAAATTCATGAGTACAATTTTTATCGATTACTAAAAGGAGAAGATGTGGATGAAAATGAATTAGTAGGTGAGCAGATCCATCATCCAATGAAGTATCAGATTGTACTCATTGAATTCTTGAGAGAGATTCAAGATACTTTAAATACGGATTATGATTATGTCAGTTGTGATTTTACAGATGAAGAATGCACGACCCTTCGTAATACATTTCATGAACATATCAAAACTTATATAACCAACGATCGTTTAATTGAATTTTTTTATGAAACAAAAACAAGGATTGTATTATTGCTCCGCTCTGAGGATGAAAAAAGAACAGATGATTCTAAGACAATTCATATATTTGAAACCTTAATAGAAAGTTATAAGCCAATCACGAATTGCCAAGGTACAGTTGTTATTGGTGCGGATACAAGCTTTAATGGTATAAAGGATTCGTATGAACATTTAAATAAGATTCTTAAATACAAACTTGAGAAAAAACAAATGGGTATCATTGAGGAAAAGAAATTTATATATAAAGCGGAACTAAAAAAATTGCCATATGACTATCATACTTATTTAAACAATAGCTTACGTGCATCTTCTCTTGATGCGTGTAAAGCAATCATAATAGAGCTTGAAGAAGTTGTGAAAAGTGAGTTTTACTATGCCTCAAATTTTTCTTTTTATTACAAAGACGTACTCAATACCATTATTGGTTATCTATATGAGATTCAATATATTCGTCCCAAAGATATGAGTGACGTTATTCAGAGTTTTTCTGAATTTGATAAGAGATTTAAATCCATTAATGAAGCTACAAAGTGGACATTGCAATTTATTACGAATATATTTACGTTTTTAAAAGAAGATGGGTATAATGACTTTAATAATCCAGTCAATAAGTGTATTCAATTTATTGAAGCAGAATTTATGCATGATATAAGTTTAAATGAAGTAGCAGATCGACTGGATATATCTGTATCTTATTTATCAAAACAGTTTAAAGATGAAACCGGTATTAATTTTAAAGAATATGTAACCTTAACTAAGATCAAAAAGGCAAAGCATTTACTAAATGAAACGAATCAAACCATTGAACAAATAGCAAAAGCCATTGGGTACAACAGTACATTACAAATGATACGTATGTTCAAAAAATTGGAAAATGTTACGCCATCAGAGTATAGAAAAAGAAGCTAGCCCACTATAACAAAAAAAGATACTTCAAATAAAAAAAGATACTCGTTTCGCTAAAGCCTTTATTTTAAAGGCTTTTTTTATCGTTCTTTTTAGAATGCGGATTATTTTCTATATAAAACAGGTTATAACTTAAATGATAAAAAAGGATTCTTTTTCTTTACTATAAAAGTGGGCATAATGAAGATGTGTTCAGGCCGTTCACAAAGAAAGTCATTAATAACAAAGCATCTATTTGAAAAGGAGAAAGCTTATGAGCAGTAACGACAATACACAAAAATACGTTTACACAATTGAAGATTTACCAGAAACAGTAATCGTTCAGGAAGAAGATATTCGTACCAAATTTTTAATAAGTAAAAATGCCATGGTTAGTTTCATCAATGTACCTAAGGGTTCTACTTTTCCTATTCATAGTCATGATGCAGAACAGATTATGATTGTTCTAGAAGGTGAAGAGCATCACGAGATTGATGGCAAAAAAATTATTATGCATGCCGGAGATGTATGTGTTCATCCTGCAAATGTACCACATGGTGGTTACACACCAACAGGCATTAAGGCCATTGATATTTTTGCCCCGGCACGTGATAGTCATGTGGAGCTTATGAAAGAACAAGGCACATATCCCGACGAATTTGGTAACTATAAAACGAATAACAAGTAACTTAATCAATGATTTTTATGGGAGGTTTAGTTTATGAAACTTACAAGTATTAAGATGATCCTAGGTTTAATCATAGTATGCTCATTACTAATAGCAATGGTAGGTTGTGGAAAAAAAGAAAATGAAACACCAACGCCTAGTACAAATGCGGACGCAACAACTGAAGAACCAACTTCAGAAGAACCAGCAGAACCAATTGAAGTTATTGAGATTAAATTAGCACATTATGCAGAAATCGGACATCCGGCAGACCTTGCTGCTAATGAGTTCGCATTAAAAGTTGAAGCAAGAACCAATGGAGCCGTTAAAATCATTGTATATCCTGCCAATGCTTTAGGTTCACCAGATGAAGTGTTAGAGCAAAACATTCTGGGTACGATCGATATGAGCTTACCAACTCAAGGACATTTAAGCAAATATTCTCAAAAATTCTCCACGGTCATGTTGCCATTTGCTTTTGAAGATGCGGATCATGTCTATCGTGTACTTGATGGACCTTTTATGGAATGGGCGGCTCCTGATCTAGAAGCTCAAGGCCTCGTATTTTTATCAAACTGGGATTGGGGCTTTAGAAATATTACAAACAATAAGCGACCCATTAACACACCAGCCGATGTAGCCGGACTTAAGCTTAGAACACCACCCGAAATTCAGTTACAAGCAGCAATGGAAGCACTTGGTGCTAACGTGAGTCAGATTGCATTCTCAGAACTAATTCTATCATTAAACCAAGGTGTTGTAGATGGACAAGAAAACCCATTATCCGTTATCTATTACAACAATGTTTTCGAAGCTCAAAACCATTTAGCGATTACCCAACATGTTTACAATTCTATGGTTAATGTTATGAGTAAAGAGGTCTGGGATAAACTTACTGAAGAACAACAATTAATTTTAAGAGAAGAAAGTACAAATGCCGGTAATGAAATGCGTAAAATGATGCAAGATCAAGATAAAAATCTTATTGGCATGCTTGAAGAAAAAGGTATGGAAGTTACTTATCCGGATAAAGCCCTATTTAAAGATATGATGCAACCTGCCTACGATCGTATTGCTGAATACGCCGGAAAAGATAATGTTGACTATTTGCTAAAGATTGCTGAAGAAAATAAATAATTACTTGTAAGCATATAACAAGACATTTCAAGAACAAGCTATATTTATGGGTATTAAAATAGATATAGCTTGTTCATTTAAAGGAGGATTTTATGGAAGCATTACTAATTTTTATGGTGCTTATTGGATTAATACTTCTTGGCGTGCCGATTGCAGTGAGTCTTGGAATTACATCTGTAGGTGCCTTCATCTTACTTGGTGAATCACAAAACTTACTTATGATGGCACAAAGAATGTACGCATCTACAACAGGGTTTACTTTATTAGCCATTCCTTTTTTTATTCTTGCCGGGAATTTAATGAATACCTGTGGTATTACTAGAAAAATATTTGACTTTGCAGAAGCAAGCGTAGGACATGTTTGGGGCGGACTTGGACAAGTCAATATCATTGCCAGTGTCATTTTCTCGGGAATGTCAGGGGCAGCTGTTGCAGATGCAGCCGGGCTTGGGATGATTGAGATCAAAGCTATGACGGATAGTGGGTATGACAAAAATTTTTCAGCAGCGATTACGGCAGCATCTTCAACAATTGGACCGGTTATACCACCTAGTATTCCTTTTGTGATTTATGGTGCAATGACGGGTGTATCTGTTGGTAGTTTGTTCTTAGCCGGTTTTTTGCCGGGGATCTTAATGGCTATTACCATGATTATTGCCGTTTCTATTATATCAAGGAAGAGAAATTACCCAAGACAGCCAAAGCAATCATTTGGAAAACGATTTGAAGCATTTAGAAAGGCATTTTTACCACTCCTTATGCCGGTTATCATTATTGGCGGCATCTTAAGCGGCTGGTTTACAGCGACGGAAGCAGCGGTAGTTGCTTGTATTTATGCGCTGCTATTAGACGGCGTTGTATATCACGAGTTAAGCTTTAAAAAAATCATGAGTATTTTAACAAATACAGTCATTCATACGGTGAAAGTTATGTTTATCATTTCAGCAGCCGGTTTTTTTGGATGGTTATTAACTTTCTTAAAAGTACCGGAGCAAATTATTATTACACTTACAAGTGTGAGTGACAATAAGTATATATTATTACTCATTATTATTGGCATTTTGATTGTACTTGGCATGTTCTTAGAAGGCATCGCGGTGCTGATGATAACCATACCCATATTTATGCCGATCGTATATCAGTTAGGTGTTGATCCCATTCAATTTGGCGTTGTTATGATTTTGGCATCTATGATTGGACTCTTGTCCCCACCTGTTGGCATGTGTTTATATGCAGTGTCGAGTATTAGTGATGTGAAAATTGGTGCGCTAAGCAAAGAGGTATTACCCTATATAGCCGGAATTTTCATTGTGTTATTAGCGGTTGCAGCAATACCACAAATATCATTATTCATACCAAACTTATTTAGATAGGAGGCATACAATGAATGTCTTAATAAAAATCGATAAAGGTATCACGACAACACTTCAAGTTATCTGTGTTTCATTTCTTGTCATCTTATTTACATTGCTATCACTTAACGTGTTTGTTAGATTTTTCCCACTTTTTTCCATGGGATGGTTTGATGAAATCGTTGAATTATCTTTTACGTGTTTAAGTTTTTTTGGTGCTGCCTATTTATGGAGTCAACATGAGCATTCTAGAATTGATTTCTTAAGTGAAAAGTTTATGGGAACTAAGAAAGAATTTGTTCTAGAACTTATTATAAGTATTATAGGATTGATATTTATCTATTTTATGGTAAGGTATAGCTTAGTACTGGTTAGTAAGGCAACAGCATGGTCACCAATATTTAAAATATCAAGGAAGTTATTTTACGCGTCTATTCCGATTTCAGGTATAATAATGGGTATATATTCAATTAGAGATATTTTTGTTTATGTAAGAAAGATATTTTTTATACCCACAAATGTACATATTAACGTACGCTAATTCTCCAAAGTAACGAAATAAATAGTAAGAAAAAAACAATTAAAGCAAAAAATAAGGAGGCCATATGAAAATATTAATAACAGGTGCAAGTACAGGAATCGGTTCTGCAATAGCGAAAACCTTAGCAGAAAATAATGAATTATTCTTGGTTTATAACCAATCTAAAGAAAGTGCTATTCAGGTGGCAGAAGAAGTCACAAAGATGGGTGGAATTGCACACTTAATTCAATGTGATATAACAAAAGAAGAAAACTGCATAGCATTAATGAATGAAGTTAAAGAGTATACAGAGTATTTAGATGTCCTTGTGAATAATGCAGGAGGTCTGGTGAAACGTGTTCCGGCCACTGAACTCACATGGGATCATATGCAGGAAGTTTTCAATCTCAATACTTTTTCATTATTTAAGATCACATCCTTAGCAATTGAGTTGCTTAACAAGGGAACTAATCCCAATATTGTTAATATAGCCTCTGTGGTTATTCGACATGGTGCTCCGGGAGCGACGATGTATGCAGCTTCAAAAGGTGCAGTTGATGTATTTACAAGAGGGCTTATGAGAGAATTAGCACCCAATATACGTGTTAATACCATATCGCCGGGCGTCATAGATACACCTTTTCACCATAAAGTTTCTACAAAAGAGCAAATGGATATTTGGGCAGAAACTAACCCTCTCAAAAAGAATGGTCAAGGAGAACATATTGCTTTGGCAGTCTCATTTTGTATAGAAAATATGTTTCTTAATGGTGAAAATATTGATGTTAATGGTGGCACATATATTAGGTAATACCATTACGAACGCTATTGATTTTATGAAGGCATGAAGTCCAACAGAATTGTGTATGGGAAGGTGTCAATGTGATTAAGAATAATATTAGATGTATGATAGCAGTTATACTAATCATTACGATATTAGCCGGCTGTTCAAAGCAATTAGTGGAGGAGCCGGACATGACCGAGGAAGTGATTGTCCTTAGGTTTGGGCACTATGCAATTGAAGATCATCCTGCAAACACAGCCGCAGCCCTTTTTGCTGAAAATGTTGAAAAGCGAACAAATGGTAAAGTCATAGTAGAGATTTTTGCAGATGGGCAACTGGGTACACCACCTGAAATGTTAGAGCAGAACATTATTGGCTCTATCGATATGAGTTTGCCAACACAAGGTGCTTTAGATAAATATTCAAAGAAATTTGCGACAGTGATGTTACCATTTGTTTTTGATAACCATAAGCATGCCTATCGAGTTCTAGATGGCGAGTTTATTGGATGGGTTAAAGATGACCTAGATAAACAAGGTTTAATCATGCTGGCTAATTGGGAGTATGGATTTAGAAATATAACAAATAACACAAGACCTATTGTTACACCGGATGATATTGTTGGCCTTAGACTTCGAACACCGCCGGAAATGCAACTACAACTTGCGATGGAGTCTCTTGGTGCAAATGTAACTAAAATAGCGTTTCCTGAAATCTATCTATCCTTAAAACAAGGCATTGTAGATGGCCAAGAAAATCCGGTATCTGTTATATATTACAATAAGTTGTATGAAGTTCAAAAGTATCTCACAATGACACGTCATACTTATAATTGTATGGTACATGTCATAAGCAAAAAGACATGGGAAACGCTGACGAAAGAACAACAAGAAATAATTTTAGAAGAAAGCATAGCTGCAGGTAATTGGATGCGGGAGGAAGTGCAAAAGGAAGAAGTAGAAATTCTAAAAAAACTAGAGGATGAAGGTATGATCATCACCTATCCTGACCGCAGTGTGTTTAAAGAGAAGATGAAGTATGCCTACAACGCTATTTCAACTTATGCCGGAATAGAAAATGTGGAGTACTTTTTACAACTTGTTGAAGAATCGAGGTAACTCATGGAACTGCAAATCATTATTATTCAGATCTCAAAACTTATTTTATTAGTTCTCGTAGGTGTCTATGCGAGAAAGCTGAAAATTATACCGGAAGAAGGTATAGCAATTCTGTCAAAATTACTCATTCATATAACTTTACCCATTTTAACTTTTTTCAGTATCACAAGCTATAAACTACCGGAGAATATTTTTAGAGATGGATTTTTCATTATATGTATGGGTGTTATTATCCAACTTTTCAGCTTGTTTACGGGTAAGATAATAGCTAAAAAATTAAAATTAGATAGAGTAAAAAAGAATGTCTATGCAGCGCAATTAATGATAGGTAACACTGTATACCTTGCATTTCCGCTTATGACAGATTTGTTTGGTAATATTGGTTTAATCTATGCAATTGTTTATTATCTGGTTAGCTTAACTTTTATTTGGACAATTGGTGTTTACTTATTTAATAAAGATGAGATGAAGAATATTAGACATATTTTTAAATCGTTGGTCAATCCATGCACAATTGCTTTTGCATTAGGTGTCATTGCGCTTATTCTTAGAATTGATATCGCTATGGATAAATGGGTTCTATTTAGAAATACATATCAGTTCATGTATGATACATTTTATCCTCTTGGAAATACAACCATGAGTTTATCTATGGTATTTATCGGATTGATTATCGGACAAATGGAATTTAAACAGATCCTTGGGATATTTAAAGATCGATCTGTTCAAATACTTGTATTGGTGAAGTTGATTGTCATACCCGGCTTTTTTTTACTTGTACTCCTATTTGCAAAAGAAATAGCAAGCGAAATTGCCATTGCAGTCATATTTATAGAAACGCTTATGCCTGCAAGTACAGTTACCGTTGCGATTGCCAAAGAAAATGGATCAGACTACACCTATGCTATGGAAATTGCAATAGCAACAACAATCATATGTCTCATAACAATACCGGTCATGCTTCGTTTGTATCAGGTAGTGCTTTAGGCATGATGGTCGCTATAAGATGAACGCATTTGAAGTAGAATTATTGAGTGAGCAGAAACCGTAAGGTAACGCTCACTTTTTTCATGTTTTTATTGTGGATAATATTTGACCTGACATCAAGATAATGATAAAGTATAAGGCATAATAGTTAAATCAGAAACATCCACGAGATGTAAAGCATATAAACCATAAACAAGGTTAAGGAAAGTAGGCAAAATGAATAATAACTTTATTGATTTAGGGGTAGACCCAATTATTGTCAAGGCTATAGAAGAAATGGGCTTTAAATACCCAACAAACGTACAAAGCAGAGCCATACCCCATGTTCTGAATCATCAAGATTTGGTGGTTATGTCAAAGACAGGCAGTGGTAAAACCGGTGCCTTTGGTATTCCCATGTTGCAGATGATGGAGGCTGAAATAGTTGGACCTCAGGCACTCGTATTGACGCCTACAAGGGAGTTGGCGGTGCAGGTGGAAAGTGACATTAGTTTAATGTCGAAGTACCAAGAAGTGACCACAACAGCTGTATATGGACAACATAACATTAATATTGAAGTGGAAGCGATTAAAAAAGGTGCATCCATTGTTGTCGGAACACCTGGGCGCGTATTTGACCATATTTCGAGAAAAACGCTACCAACAAAGGGCATTCGATTTCTAGTGTTAGATGAAGCAGACCGAATGTTAGACATGGGCTTCATCGACCAAGTGGTTAAAATCATAAAAACCCTGCCGAAAAATCGGGTGACCATGCTTTTTTCAGCGACTATGCCGGCTGAGATTCAGAGAATTTGTCAAGCGTATATGAATGAAGCCACAACCATAGCCTTAGAGTCAGATACAAAAACCGTAGATGCTATTAAGCAACTGTATTATAGAGTGGAAGCCAATGAAAAAAGAACACAGTTAGATCGACTGTTAAAAATCGAACAACCGGATAGTTGTTTAATCTTTTGTAACACCCGTTATGCAGTAGATAAAGTGCAGGCTTATCTAGAAAGAAAAGGCTATGTTGTAGACGCTATTCATGGTGCTAATACACAAGTGAGCCGAATGAAAACGATTGAGAAGATTAAAAAAGGTGCACTTCAGATTGTGGTTGCAACAGATGTTGCTGCTAGAGGGTTGCATATTGATGATCTAAGCCTGGTCATTAACTACGATGTACCCATAGAAAAGGACAGCTATGTACACCGTATCGGTCGAACTGGTCGTGCTGGTAATACAGGTAAAGCCATCACTTTGGCAACAGCCGATGATATTATGACATTATACGAGATTGAAGAACATGTGGGTTGTTTGATTGAAGAGACAGAATTGCCCACAGATGAACAAGTACATGAAGCTGTTGCATCTGCAACGGGTAAATGGGTAGGTGTTAAGCCTCCAAAGGCCCATGCAGGTAAAGACCATAAGCCAAGTGACCATAAATCAAGAGAATATAAATCAAAAGATCATAAACCTAGAGAACATAAGCCAAGAGAGTTTAAACCTATGGTACAAAAGGTCTTGGAAGAAAAAGCAAAGATTGTCCATGTGGCTGAGCCCATTGTGGAAAAAGTCAAGGAAAAAATCCATGTTCCAAGTAAGCCTGTATATCATAAAAAGCCAAAGACAGAAGTTAAAGTTGAAACGGTGATCTTACCAAAACTTGGACCCATCGAATTTAGAAAATCGGCTGAACCGATTAAGAAAAAGAAGTTCTTGGACAAGATAAAGGATTTACTAGTCAAATAAAAGGCTGACGAATCGTTAATAAAAAGATAAATATTGTAATATAACATGACACCATATATAATAAAGTTATGGCTGAGGGCGGCGAACCTCAGCTTTTCTTGCGTTTAAACGGAATTAAAGATAATTTATCAACGTATGCTCATATGAAAGGATGAATATTATGTCAGAAATACACGATAGGGAAAAGCTGAATCAAGGAGGGATGTTACAGACAAAAAAGGTTAATGGAAGCTTTAGGCGTAAACTCATCTTTATCATCGTCATTCAAACACTTCTGGTGGTTGCCCTCATTGTTTTGGCAAGTACTTTTAGTACTTTGGCAATCTTAAAAAGCAATTTGGAAAGAAATAGTAATGATGTTATTAATGAGATTGAAAGAGGTATAGATAATACTCTAGATGATCTTAAAGGCGTTGCTAGCTATTTTGCAAGTCAAGAAGATGTTATGATGTTAGCGACACAAGGTATATCAGAAGATGAAGTTTATAAGACTTTTGAAAAGTTTTCCGAAGCATATCCGAATATATTCAATATATATATGGCAACACCTGCAAAGGATATGTATCTCTATCCACCGACTCAACTACCCGAAGGTTATGATCCTACAGAACGAGGTTGGTATAAGGAAGCCGTTGCCAGTGGTGAAGTGAGTATATCAGACCCATATGTGGATGCAGGTACACAAACAATCGTTTTTTCAGTATCAAAAGCGATTATGTCAGGTGATAAACTTGTAGGTGTATTTGCAGTGGATGTTTCTTTAGCGGAGTTGTCACAAGCTCTAAATTCTATTGTCATTGGGAAAACCGGTTATCCGACATTAATCGATAAAGACTACAAAGTTTTGACCCATAAGGATAGTAGCTTATTAAATGAGTTATTACCGGTAGATGTTATTGTTGAAGCTATGAAAAATGATGACAGCAACCAGCTTAGATACAATTATGAGGGTGAATCTAAAATTGCCGTTTATAAAAAGATGGATCATATTAATATGTTTATTTTGGCGGCATTACCGGTATCGGATATCCAAGATGATATTAACGTTGTTATGTGGACAGGCATAGGCCTTGGTGCCATTGCTTTGGTCGTATCCGGGGTCATTGCTTATTTTGTAGCGGTCTTTTTCACCAATCGTATTAGGACCATAGCAGTTGGACTTGAGAAAGTCAGTCAAGGTGATTTGACAACACATGTATCTGTGAAATCTAATGATGAACTTGAGTTATTAGCAAATAGTCTAAATACTACCGTAGACAATTTGAAATATATCATAGGGGACATACAATCGGTTGCCAATAAGGTGAATGATTCATCAAAAGTCTTGGCAGATACTTCCAATCACACAAAGAATTCTGCTGTGGAAGTTACAAGAACCGCTGAGGAGATATCCAAAGGTGCAGTAGAACAAGCCGAAGAGTCAGAAGCTGGTGCGAATATGACCAATACACTAGCAGAAGGCATTGATGAATTAACGGAAAGTACGAAGTTGATGGACGAGTTGGCATCAGACTCTAATAATCTAAATGATATGGGTGTAAAAGTGGTTAATGAGTTAAGAATAAAAACTTCTGAGAATGAGATCGCAACCAAACGTGTTGAGTCATCCATTCTTGAACTGGACAGTAAGTCTAAGGAAATAGGCAATATACTAGATACCATAACATCTATTGCTGCTCAGACCAACCTATTAGCACTGAATGCATCCATTGAAGCAGCCAGAGCAGGAGAACATGGTCGAGGCTTTGCAGTTGTAGCCGATGAGATTCGTAAACTTGCAGAGGATTCAAAAAATGCAACACAAGAAATCCAAGACATCGTTGTTAACATACAGAATGAAAGTTCTCAGACAGTAGAAATCATGAAGGATGTAAAGGACCGTGGTAAGGAGCAATCGACGGCGGTTGAACATGTGAATGAAGCCTTTGATTCTATTTCGAGTAATATTAAGGATATCACCCTTCAGATTGAATCCATTAATCAGCATATGCTAAAAATGAACGATGATAAAGACAACATCGTTTTATCCATTACCAATATATCCGCCATATCCGAAGAGACAGCAGCAGCATCCGAGGAAGTTACAGCTTCGATGGATCAACAACTGGAATCTACTGAGGAAGTGGCTAAACTGGCTAATGATCTGAATGAAATGGCCCATACATTAAGAGAGTCCTTAGCCAGGTTTACTCTTCAATAGATTTTAGTTAGAAGTTATACAAAGATTCATTAATATGCATTCATGAGGTCTCTAAGTGAAATTGTGCTTAGGGATCTTTTTTACTATATTTAAAGGGGTCCCATGAAAACCCTTCCACAGTCTGTATGACTACGGCCTCCGGTTGGTGCGTCCTGCACCAAAAGTCGGCGGACAGCTTTAGCATCATGTCTTGAAGATTGACAAGATGCGTCAAAGTAACTTTCCTATGAAGTATTCAGAAATATGAGCAAAGCTCATACCGAGGCAATGCCTCTTTTCTTACTTCCAGGAACTTCATGGTCGATGTTGGCTTATTTTAATAATCTTTCTTAAGTGTTGAGTTACAAAAGCATCTAAGGTATGATTAAGTTTGTAAAACTATGAATTCTATACAAAAAGAATAATTAATTCGAAAATGGAGAACAATCATGCCGAAAAAATATTATGCAGTTAGACAAGGGTTAACAAAGGGTATATTTAAGACATGGGCGGAATGCCAAGCAAGTACAAAGGGCTATTCAGGTGCTGAGTTTAAAAGTTTTAAAACCTTAGAAGAAGCGGAATCCTATATGAAGATAGATCAGACCTCTCCAATGAATCATCATGTAAATGGGGATGCTAGTATAAAAGAAGTTGAAATAAATGAGGATGTAATAGCCAGAGCCTATGTGGATGGGAGTTATGATCATAGTACAAAACGTTATGCAGGTGGCGCGGTCATTCTTATTGGGGAAGAAGAGATTCATATTAATGAAGCCGGTGATGATGCTGAGTTGGCCGCGATGAGAAATGTTGCTGGGGAACTTTTAGGCGCCATAAGAGCTATGGAATGGGTCTATAACCATAAAGATGCTATAGGCATAGAGAAGTTGATTATTTATCATGATTATGAAGGTATAGCCAAATGGGCAACAAAAGGCTGGGAAGCTAAGAAAAAGGGCACACGGCAATATGTAACCATGTTTAATGAATTTAGTGCATCCTTTCAGATAGATTTTGTAAAAGTATTGGCCCATTCAGGGGATTACTATAATGAACTGGCGGATCGATTGGCAAAAAAAGCTTTGGATATTGAAGGTGTTTAGTACATTAAAATTACATTAAATAATTTTTAATGAAAAACTTATGGCAATTTATAGGAATAAAGGTTAAAATAATAACAATGCAGGGGTAATTTTTTTAATGAGTATTTTTAATGGCTGTTTATAGAAATAGGATGTGAAGGTATGATAAAAATCAAGAATGTAGGAAAAACTTATGGCAATGGTAATATTGCTGTTGAGGCTCTAAAAGAAGTTAATCTGAATATTGAGAAAGGTGAGTTCATATCAATTATGGGACCTTCAGGTTCAGGAAAATCAACTTTAATGAATTTGATTGGATGCCTTGACCGAGTGACGTGCGGGGATTATCACTTGGATGACGTGAATGTAGCCACTTTGGATGACAATGATTTGGCGACCATACGTAATAAAAAGATTGGCTTCGTTTTCCAGTCTTTCAATCTGTTGCCTAGGATTTCGGCCCTTAAAAATGTAGAATTACCCATGATCTATGCCGGTGTTCATTATAGGGAGCGAAAAGAACGAGGAATAGAGGCCATGAAACGGGTTGGGTTAGCAGATCGTATGGATCATAAGCCTAATGAGATGTCAGGAGGTCAAAAACAGCGTGTAGCCATAGCAAGAGCTTTAGTGAATAGGCCGGCGATTATTCTTGCTGATGAGCCAACAGGAAACTTGGATTCTGTTTCATCAGAGGAAATAATGGCAGAGTTCCAAAAACTCAATGAAGAAGGGGTCACAGTCATCATCGTTACTCATGAACCGGATATTGCAGAACATACCAAGCGTGTCATTACCTTTGCAGACGGTTATTTAACTAGCGATCGTAGGGTTGAGAAACCAATACAAGCACTTGACATATTAAAACAGAAAGAAAAAGCGCTCAATGCGTCATTAAGTGGAGGAAACTAGGATGAGAGATGAAGAGAACAAAATCGACACAAATGAAGTGGAAGAAACAAATGGCATGAGTAACATGAACGAAATAAAAGATATGAATGAAAGTAACGATTTGTATGATATGAACGAAGATGAAACTATGGAAGGGGGAACCACCTCGACTATAGTTAAGATGGCAAATATTATTTTTTCTCCAAAAGAAGCCTTCAAAGCCATCAAATCCAAACCCAACTGGTTGATTCCATTATTGATTACGATGTTAGCGCCAATTGTTTACTACTTAGTTTGTTGGGGACAGTTTGAAGTCACCATGATTCAGGAAATCGAAAAACAGTTAGAGGGTAGTGGTCAAGTCATGACGGAAAGTATGATGGAACTGCCTTTAACCATAGCGAAAGTATCCACTTTTGTATTTACACCTATTGGTGTGATTATCGGAATGTTGTTGGTTGCTGCTTATTATTTCGTAGCTTGTAAAATTGCAAAATCCCAAGTAGGTTTTAAGCAGATTTTTTCTATGACCGTTCATATAGGAATTTTATCCATATTTACGTGGTTGATCATGATGGTGATGACATTACTCGCTGGTGAAATGCCTGCCGTAACGGTAACAAGCCTTTCCAGTTTATTACCTGAGTCTATGAATGGTTCCGTTTTGTCAGCTGTATTAGCACCAATTGAAGTTATTAGCCTTTGGAGCCTATACATCACATTTTTAGGACTTAGAATTGTGGCACAGTTAAGTAAAAAAGCGGCTAGTATAACCGTTGGATTGGCCTTTATATTTGGTGCCTCCATATCGGTTATTACCGTATTGTTGACGAATTTGACATCATCGATGCAAATGTAAGGGGTTGAAGAATTGAAGAAAAAAATAGGAATTGCTGTTTTAATCATTGGCATCGTTGCCATTATGATTATTTACAATTTAAATAAAGACACGACAGGTGAAGGTGGATTTGGTGGCGGAAAGGCTCAAGAAGTCGAGGTTACTGTCATGCAACGAGATGATCTGTATTCAAGTATTTTGATAACAGGTACTGTATTAGAGAGCAATAAATGGGAGGTGATCTCCAATACGCCACTTCAAATCAATGAAGTTTTCGTTGAGGTTGGTGATCATGTAACCATGGGTCAAGAACTCTTTGCAGTGGATATGACCGATCTTATAGCAGAACTTAACCAGGCAAAACTAAATTATGAAATTCAAACATTACAGTTGGAGAAGCTACGAAGTATTTCTTCAACATCAACGGCAGCCGGTGGAGAAATCACCCTAGAACTATCCAGACTGGCTGTCAGTACAGCAGAAAAATTTTTGGAAGAACAACGTACCAACTTGGAAAAAAGTCGTATTCTATTAAGTGAAGGTTTTATTTCCCAAGAGGAATTTAACACCATGACAAAGGCTGTAGAAGAAGCCCAAAATCAATTAGCAACTTCAAAGCTAAACCTAAAAAGAGCTGAAGATGATTTGGCGGCACTACTTAAAAGCAATAATCAAGCCAACCAATCCTCTCAAATAGATGTGACCATTCAAGTGAAGAACCTTGAAAGTTTAAAAATGAACATAACCACCCTAGAAAACCAAATCAAAGAAATCTCTGACTTGGCTTATGCAACTGGTGAAGGCGTCGTGACAGAAGTACATATAATAGCAGGTGAACAGTCACCTAGCCTTACGCCGATGTTGACATTAATGGATATGAACAAGATGAAGGTGGAAGCTAATGTGAGAGAATATGACATCAAGGACATCACATTAGGCCAAAAGGTTATCATCACAGGAGATGCCATATCAAAATCCGCATCTGTAGAAGGTGAAGTATCTTTTATAGCACCCAAAGCGATTCAGGCTTTGGTGAATGGCAAAGAGGCGACAACAGTGCCTATTGAGATTACAATTGTAAAAGATATGAATCAACTAAAACCGGGTTATACTGCAGACTGTGAGATTACCACATCCTTTAAGGAACAAGTGTTGGTAGCTTCCTATGATATGTTCAGAGATGATCGTGACAACAATAAGTTGGCTTATGTGGTTATGGAGAATGGTATTGTAGAAGAGAGGGTCGTCGTACTAAGCATTACGGCTGATTTTGATGCTGAGGTTCTAGAAGGGCTAAAAGAAGGTGAGCTTGTTATTAATAACCCATCACTTAGTCTGAAAGATGGTATGAAGGTAAAAGTTATAAGTGACCTAGAGAAAGAAGGCATATAATATGCATTTGACAGAAAACTTCAAGCAAGCGTTTCTAAGTTTGACCACCAATAAGTTACGGTCGATTTTGACGATGCTTGGCATTATCATGGGTGTTTTCTCTATTGTTGCGATTATGGCCATTAGTAATGCCACCAAGGTCTACATTTCATCGGAACTTGGAAAGCTAGGTGCAAATACCATCATCATACAGGCCACCGGTTCAGATTTGGAAGACCGAGATCGACTGACTATGAAAGATATGGACAGTATTGTTAGAGGTGTGGATGAAGTTGAGAATATTACAGCTGCAGCAACTTTTTATTCCAGCATTCGCTTGGAAGACGGGAATCGTGATGCTTTAATTGCAGGTGTCACGTCACAATATACCAGTTTCCAAACAATTGATCTGGTTGAAGGACGATTCATATCAGGATCGGACATTGATGGTCAGAGAAGAGTCATTATTGTTCCGGATACCTTTGCTAGAGAATATTTTAACCGAACAGATATTTTGGGAGAAGAAGTAAGATTGACCAATTACTACGGTGACATAATGAAGATGAAAGTAATTGGCGTCTTGAACACAGAGGATGATTTGTTTTCATCCTTATTGCAAGGTATTGAGTTTCCTGTAGAAGTGATTGTACCGATTACGACTATGCAATCTTTTTTTGGAACAGAGTATGTGGATCAGATTCAGGTCTCTATCGATCCGGAAGCTAATTTAGCCTCAGCTGGCAGTCGAATTATAAGATTGTTGGAATTTGTTCATGACAATCAAGACAAATATTTGGCCACAAGTGTAGAGGATATACAAAAGTCAGTTAGCGGCATATTGAATGTAATTTCTATGGTGTTGTTGGTCATAGCAATTATAACATTAATTGTTGGCGGTATAGGAATCATCAACATATTATTGGTTTCAGTTACAGAACGTATCAGGGAAATAGGTATTCGAAAAGCAATCGGTGCCAAGAAAAAGGATATTGTATTGCAGTTTTTAACGGAATCCATATTAATGACAGGCTTTAGCGGGCTGATTGGTATTTTTCTCGGCGTTCTAACAGGAGCTATTATTTCCAGTGTAATTAAGATACCACCGGTAGTAGACATTAAGACCACTTTAATTGCTTTTGCCGGTTCGATTTTACTGGGTATTATATTTGGTGTTTATCCGGCAAAAAAAGCAGCAGATTTAGACCCCATAGAATCATTAAGGTATGAATAATATTAAAGTTAAAATTAATAAGCTGCCAAACCTATATAGTTGACTTACCCAAACAAGAATAGTTGCAAACGCATCCATGCAATCTTTATCTTGTTTGGGAACAAGTGAAACTTAGGTTTGGCAGCTTAAACTATTTTGGCAACTTAAATGATTAAATAGGTAAAAGCTATTAATATTTTTCGATATTAGTACGATATAAATAAGAGAATACGATGATAATGAGGTGGAACAATGTTTAGAGGTCTTTATACAGCTTATACAGGTATGAGAAGTCAACAAGAAAAGATGGATACCATCTCTAATAATCTTGCAAATGTGGATACTGCAGGCTATAAAAAAGATCAAGTCGTTTTAGCATCATTTAGGGAAATGCTAACTTTAAAAATAAATGACCCGGAAGTACCTTATAGCAAGAGAATCGGTAAAATGAGTCTTGGTGTTAAAGCAGAAGAAATACATACGGATCATCTACAAGGCTCTTTGAGACAGACAGATGAGAGTCTAAATGTGGCCTTACAAGGACAAGGTATGATTAAGGTCGGACGTATGAATGAAGATGGCACGATGATAGAAAGATATACAAGAGACGGATCTTTTATGTTGGATCAAGAAGGACATTTGGTCACAAGTGACGGTTTATTTGTTCTCGGTGAGGAAAATGCACTGCTGACTTTGGACCAACAAGATGTGCGTATCAACAACGACGGTACCATATTTTCAAATGAAGTGCGTTTGGGCCAGATACAGATTGTCGGCATAGAAGATACAAAAACCCTTCGAAAAGAAGGTGGAAACTTATATCTGGGTACTGAAGGAACAGTAGAAATACCATTCGTGGGAACGATGGAACAAGGCTTTCTGGAGAGTTCTAATGCCAATAGTATTGAAGAGATGATTAACATGATTAACGTCATGCGGACATATGAATCTAATCAAAGAATCATACAGACTTACGATGCAACCATGGAAAAAGTGGTGAATAACGTAGGGTCTATTTAATAGTAAGATAAACAACCTATGAGAACCTAAAGGAGGTACGCCTAATATGATGAGATCGTTATGGACCGCTGCATCCGGTATGAAAACCCAGCAGGCAACCGTTGACAGTATAGCCAACAACCTATCTAATGTAAATACGGTAGGCTTTAAGAAGGAACGTTTGGAATTCAAATCCTTATTATATGAAACAATGAAAAATGCAGGGGATATTGCTAACGGAGGTAGTCCGGTTAATTTACAAGTCGGTCATGGTGTACGGACAGTTGCTTCGGTTAAATCATTTACTCAAGGTACTTTCGAACGTACGGAAGGTCCACTTGATTTTGCCATAGAGGGAGATGGTTTCTTTACACTCATGGATGTGAATGGAAATGCAATTTATACAAGAGATGGAAGCTTTAAGACATCTATCTTAGATGGTGAACTTATGTTGACCAGTTCGACAGGACGACCTGTTTTGGGTATTGACGGGGAGCCCATTGTTTTTGACGAAACCATCGTAGCAAATAAATTATCTGTAGATGAAAGAGGGATTTTTTCAACAATTGTTGATGGTGACCGTGTTGAGCTTGGTTTACAATTACAAGTGGTGCAATTTCAGAACTCTCAAGGGCTCAAAACCATTGGTGGTGGCTTTTATGAGCAGACGGTTGCTTCAGGGGTCCCAATTATTGAAGTGGATAATGAAGATTTAGAAGGCAGCATGGTTGTACAAGGTGCTTTAGAATCATCCAATGTTCAGGCAGTTGAGGAAATGGTTAAGCTGATTGTTGCTCAAAGAGCCTATGAATTAAGCTCAAAAGCAATTCAAAGCTCAGATGAGATGTTGCAACGTGCTAATGAATTGAAGCGGTAGGTGAATGAAATGGATATTAGCGGACTGGGCAGTGGTTTTTTAAATACTTTAACAAGCACTGAGACGGTAAAAAGTAAGATTGAAGATGAAGGCTTTCAGAACGTTATTAAAAGGGCGATGGAAAATAAGGATGACGAAGCTTTGAAGGATGCCTGTGCAGAATTTGAGTCTTACTATTTGAATAAGGTGTTTACAGAAATGCGTAAATCTATCCCAAAGTCCGGTCTTTATGAAGAAAGCCAAGGACGAAAAATATATGAAGATATGCT
Source organism: Firmicutes bacterium HGW-Firmicutes-2 (assembly GCA_002841495.1). GTDB lineage: Bacteria > Bacillota > Clostridia > Lachnospirales > Vallitaleaceae > Petrocella. The sequence continues at coordinate 35,109 of PGZV01000007.1, forward strand.
TTATGAAGCCTATTCTAAGGAGATTTCCAAAGGACAAGGGGCAGGTATTAAGGACATGTTGTTCCAACAATTGAAGAAACAAGAATAAAAATGTATAGGTATGAACTAATAAGGCTGCGCTTCTTAGAGAATAGGAAAGCAGTCTTTCTATTTGAGTGTCTTTCATGTTATAATACGGAAACAGACGTAATAACAAAAGGCTAGGAGAAAAGACAATGGTCAAAATCATAGCAGTGATCATGGGCATACTCTATTATTCCACCCAACTTTACAGCGGTATTCAATATGAGGTCATTCAGCGCGTGCATCCTTTGAAACCGGAAATGATTCGTGTTCTGGATATTGATATGAATAATCAGCATGTTCGCGTGGAAAATGGTTTGTCATTTGGGGTACTATATGGTTTTGAGCCCACTTCAGCTATGGTCAAGGATAATCATGCTACCATTGGTGTTAATGGTATGTTCTACAATGACTTAGGGTTACCCTATGGGCTGATGGTACATAACGGCAAACCGATACGTTCTCAGTTCATTGGTACACCGACGGTACTGATTGATATAGATAATAAAGTAACCATAGCGGATGTACAGTTGAAGGCAGTTGTGTCCATACAAAACCAGAATATTGAGCTATTTGGGTTCAACAGTTTGGTACCGGATGGAAAATGGGTTCTGTTTGATAAAGTCTACGGTAAAACCACAAGGGTCAGGCGATTAAGCACCAACTATATGATTCGCGAGAATCGGGTGATGGATATAATTGTAACGGATCAGCCGGTAGAACTAGAAGGTTGGGATCATGTTTTAACCTTTGTAGGTGAGAATCGTACCATCAAAATCGGGGATTTTTTTAAGTTAAATCTGGATTATGGTCTACATAATATTGAAATTAAGGAAGCATTTGGGACAGGTGCATGGTTAGTAAAAAACGGAGAGAATGTAGCAAAGAATTATGAGGCGTTTATGGGTTATACTACGGCCTATCAGCCAAGAACATTGGTAGGAGTGACGAAAGACAACCATTTGGTGTTAGTGGTCGTGGATGGTCGTCTTGAGGGGAAAAGCCTTGGTATGTCAGGACAAGAATCAGCGAAGTTGATGTTAGAACTGGGCTGTATACAAGCAGCTTATTTAGATGGAGGATCTTCATCCACGCTCATCATGAACAACAAGGTCATCAATGAACCATCAGGCGGCGAAGAAAGAGCAGTAGCCCACAGCATTTTGATATTTGTAGATAAATAGGTGTGTTGAGGCTTTCACCGAATAGGTTAAAGTGTTAGCAATAACACAAAAAATATGTTATAATCGACTCTGATTATTTTCCTATGTTGGAAATGCATCAACGGATTAAATAAATATGAGAAGCACGATAGAGAGGTCTATATGACAACAGAATTGTTATGGATTATGGTATTATCTGCAGTTCCTGTACTTGAACAAAAAGCAGCCATTCCTTTAGCTTTATCCTTAGGCTATTCAGATGTTTTGGTATATTTCGTTACTTTAATTGGTGCCATAATACCGGCGCCATTTATCATGTTGTTTATACCAAAGGTATTTGAATTTCTTAAGCGGTTTGATAAATTAGGACGCTTAGTTGAATGGTATGAGAAAAGTGCCATGAAACGTGGAAAGAATATTGTGAAATATGAATTGTTAGGGCTTCTTATGTTTGTAGCATTCCCTTTGCCGCTAACAGGTGTATGGACAGGGTCGGCAGTAGCAGCCATGTTAAAGCTTGATTTTAAGAAAGCCTTTCCTACAGTCATTTTGGGTGCCATGATTTGTGGTCTCATACTCATGTTGGTTTTTAAAGGTGCTGTATCATTATTTTGGATACATGGTTAAGGTGTCAAAACTATATAGTTGAACTTTCACCTACCATATGTAGTTATGAATGTATCAACGTAATCTACATATGGTGGGTGAATTTAGTGAAACTTAGTTTTGACCCTTTAACATTCATGGTTAAACACTAGAACAAATAAGAATTAGGAGGAAATACAATGACAAGAAGACTATTTACATCTGAGTCCGTAACAGAAGGTCATCCGGACAAAGTCTGTGATCAAATATCAGATGCAGTACTGGATGCCATATTAGCTCAAGACCCTAATGCCAGAGTGGCTTGCGAAACAGCCGTAACCACAGGTATGGTTTTGGTTATGGGAGAGATAACAACGGATTGTTACGTGGATATACCGAAAGTGGTACGTAATAAGGTTCGAGAGATAGGGTATACAAGTGCCCATTATGGTTTTGATGCAGAGACCTGCGCAGTCCTTGTAAGTATAGATGAACAGTCATCTGATATTGCCATGGGGGTCGATGAAGCGTTAGAAGTAAGAATGGGTGAAGAAGATGATGAAGGAACAGGTGCAGGCGATCAAGGTATGATGATTGGTTTTGCTTGCGACGAGACAGAAGAATTGATGCCACTGCCTATATCCCTTGCTCATAAACTAACTAAAAAATTAGCAGACGTAAGAAAGTCGGGACTTCTTAAATATTTAAGACCGGATGGTAAATCACAAGTAACAATAGAGTATATCGATGATCAACCAGTTAGAGTAGACACCATCGTCATCTCAACACAACATGACGAGGAAGTGACACAAGCCCAGATCAAAGAGGATTTGATTAGAGAAGTGGTACATGCTGTTGTTCCTGAGGCATTATTGGATGATAAGACGAAGTTCTTTATTAACCCTACCGGCCGATTCGTTATTGGCGGACCTCAAGGAGATTCGGGATTAACAGGACGTAAGATTATTGTAGATACGTATGGTGGCTATGCCAGTCACGGTGGTGGTGCTTTTTCTGGAAAAGATCCAACGAAAGTAGACCGATCTGCTGCATATGCAGCCCGTTATGTAGCAAAGAATATTGTTGCAGCCGGCATCGCAAAAAAATGTGAGATAGAATTAGCTTACGCCATTGGGGTTGCACATCCGGTATCCATATATGTGAACAGTCACGGCACCGGTGTCATCACAGATGAAGCCATCACTGCTTTAATAGAAGCACATTTTGATCTAAGACCTGCGGCTATTATTAAGAGTCTAGGACTGAGAAGACCGATATATGCTCAAACAGCAGCCTATGGACATTTTGGTCGTACGGACATCGATGTACCATGGGAAAAATTAGATAAGGTGGCTATGCTTAAGGCAGCTATAACAACCAAATAGCATTCATACGATTTGAAAAAACAGATTCGCTTTGACAGGAATCTGTTTTTTAATACCTCTATATTCGTAGACGATATTGTCGTTCATATGATAGAATGAATGGATGTGAAAGTATTATAAGAGGTGGAAGTATGGAAAGAATCGAAGGCACCGTGGAAGATATTATATATCGTAATGAAGACAATGGCTACACTGTACTTACAGTTGCAACCAAGGACGATGAACTAACCGTCGTTGGACTTATGTATGGCATTACGGTTGGTGAACATATTATTGCTGAAGGTGAATACACAGCACACAACATCTATGGTAGACAACTTCAGGTGACCCATATAGAGACCAATATGCCTAATGAAGCAGCAGCCATTGAAAGATACTTAGGTTCCGGTGCTATTAAAGGCATTGGGCCATCTTTAGCAACGAAGATTGTAGAACGTTTTAAAGAAGATACATTTTTTACCATAGAAAACGAACCTTTGAAGCTGGCGGAGATTAAGGGTATCAGTGAGAAAATGGCTCAAAGTATAGCGTCCATCTTCTATGAACAACGTAGTATGCGACAAGTTGTTATATTTTTACAGGAGTATGGTTTGTCCTTAACCTATGCCCTGAAAATTTATGGAGAATATAAAGAAAGAACCTATGATATCGTCAAAAAAAATCCTTATGTGTTAGCGGAAGACATACAGGGTATATCTTTTAGGATGGCTGATGATATTGCGGAAAAGATTGGTATAGAAAAAACATCAGACTTTAGAATGATGGCTGCGATCAAGCATGTCTTGATGCGAAGTGCGCTAGATGGACATACCTATCTTGAGAGAGCGCGACTTATAGAGCTGACAACAGAGTTGTTGATTATTGAAGTACTTGATTTTGATCATGCATTCATGAACTTACAACTTAATGGACATATTATGATTGAGGAAATAGAAGGAAAGGTTTGTATTTTCCTGACATCTTTTGATAATATGGAGAAATACATTGCGGCAAAGCTGTTTGAATTGACCCATGTCAGTCTAGAACAACATGACTATACAGATCAAGATATTGAACATATAGAAAAAGAGATGGGCATCTGCTTTGATGAGAATCAAAAAAATGCCATCACTCAAGCCTTAACCTGCGGCACTTTGGTTATAACCGGCGGTCCCGGTACAGGTAAAACGACGACGCTAAATGCTATTATTAAACTTTTTGATGAAAGAAGACAAGAGGTACTTCTTGCAGCACCTACAGGAAGAGCCGCAAAACGCATGTCAGAGACCACAGGTCAAACGGCAAAAACCATTCATCGACTATTGGAAATAAGCGGTGGCGCTGAAGGGCATCAGAGATTTGAACGCAATGAAGAGTACCCAATTGAGGCGGATGTCATCATCATCGATGAAACGTCCATGATGGATACAGTGCTGACATATCACCTTCTTAAGGCCATTGTCCCGGGAACCAGAGTCATTTTTGTTGGTGACCAGGATCAATTACCGTCTGTTGGCCCCGGTAATGTGTTGAAAGACATCATTCACTCTGGCTACATCCATACAGTCAAGCTTAAGCAGATATTCAGACAAGCAGGAGAAAGCCATATTGTCGTTAACGCTCATAAGATTAATTCGGGTGAAATGATTGACTTAACCAATAATACCAAAGATTTCTTTTTTGTCAGGCGACAAGATCCAAGACAAGTGATTGGAGAGATTATTACCTTAATCAAGTCAAGGTTACCGAAATTTGCAGGACTTGAAAGTTCAGAAGGCATTCAGATTCTGACACCCACCCGTAAAGGATTGCTAGGTGTCGATAATCTGAATCTGGAGTTGCAAAAAAATCTAAACCCACCTTCAAAAGATAAAACGGAGAAATTATATAGTACCCGTTTGTTTAGAGAAGGTGATAAAGTGATGCAGATTAAGAACAACTATAACATCAGTTGGCGCATCATGAGTGACTATGGCTTTACAGTAGATGAAGGCCTAGGTGTTTTTAACGGTGACATGGGTCAAATCGTAGAGATCAATCTTTATACTGAAAAGATTAAAGTATTATTTGATGATGACCGAATGGTTTACTATGAGTTCAAAGGTCTAGATGAGTTGGATTTAGCTTATGCTGTGACGATACATAAATCACAAGGCAGTGAATACCCGATTGTTATTATGCCGATGTTCAAAGGGCCGGCATTATTGCTAAACAGAAACCTCTTGTACACAGGTATTACAAGAGCCAAGAGATATGTGGTATTGGTGGGTGATGAACAGGTCATTATGCAAATGATACATAATAAAAGGGAAATGCTTAGGAACTCGGCGTTAAAACAACGTTTGTTGGAGGTGTTTTCTGTAAAATGAAGCTTATAATATCCACAATATGGAAGCATCTGATGACGTTGCTTTATCCGAATTTTTGCCTTTTGTGTGAAGAAACCCTAGATTTTAGTAATGACAAAGCTCTGTGTCCACACTGTGAAAGTATACACCCTCATCTAAGAGAAGATCTTTGTTCAATTTGTGGTAAACCCTTAGCTGATTCTTTTGAATCGATTTGTTACGATTGTGGTAAAAGAGCCCATTTTTTTGATGAAGGTCGTAGCTTGTGGGTTTATGAAGGATTGGTTAAACAAAGTATTTATGACTATAAATACAAAAAAAGAAAAGAATATGGCTTATTATTTGCTAAAGAATTGATTAGGTATTATAATGAAACTATTAGATGGGAATTGGACATGGTATTACCCATACCTTTACATAAGCATCGGTTAAGGGAACGCGGCTTTAACCAAACCGAACTTATGGTAAATTATTTTGCAAAAAGTTTTGACTTACAGGTTGGCGGGCAAAAGGTCTTATGGCGTGATAAACCAACAGACCCTCAGAAAACCTTATCAGATAAGGGGAGATGGGACAATGTTCACGATGCTTTTTTTGCAAGCAAGGCTCACGTAGAAGGGAAAACCATTTTACTCATCGATGATATATACACGACGGGCTCGACCATGGATGCTTGTGCCAAAGCATTAAAGATTCAGGGTGCGAAAGCGGTCTACTGTTTATCCATAGCTATTGGGAGAGGGATGTAGAATAGACTGGATACACCTGAAATAATTCTAGAATCATGGAGGTGTTAGTATGAATGTAAAAAACTGTGTCAAATGTGGTAAGATTTTTAATTATGTAAGTGGTAGACCGATTTGCCCTACATGTGTTAAGAATCAAGAAGAGGAGTTTAAAACAGTTAGAACCTATGTAAAACGCAATCCAAATGCGTCTATTGCGGAAGTGGCAGAAGTCAATGAAGTGGACATCAAACAGATTAAACAGTGGATTAGAGAAGAAAAACTATCTTTTTCTAAGGACTCCGCTGTTGGGATTGATTGTGAGGTTTGTGGCGTGACCATCAAGACAGGACGTTTTTGTGACACCTGTAAAAAAACCGTTACCAATGATTTGAACAACGCTTATGATCGACCTAAAAAGGTGGAGGAGAACCCCTTTGCCAACCAGAAAAAGGAAACGAAAATGCGCTTTATGAATAAAGATCGATAAAAACAGAAGCAACCTTCATTCTAGGAGGTTGCTTTTTTTTTACATAAATCAACTTAAAATCAAAAAAAACTTAATGAACCATGAAGAGATGCCGATAAATAAAGTGAGATAAAAACAAAGGTGGTGAAGGATATGAGAATCAATGGTATACAAGGTGTGAATCAAGCGTACAAACCTAATAAGGCACAAAAAGCCTATGGTTCATCATCGGTTGCAGCCGGTAAGGATACATTGGCGCTGTCGGATTTTGCAAAGGAATTATCCATAGCAAAAGCGGCGGTTAACAAGACACCGGATGTACGTCAAGCAAAAGTAGATGAAATTAAGCAACAAATGGAAGCCGGTACTTATAACATTACGGCATCTCAAGTTGCAGACAAGATTATCGAACAACTCTAATCCATATTATTCGTAAGAAGATGCCAGTCATACGAGTATGTAAGGCGTATTTTTGATATCCGAAATGCGAATACTATGGGTTAAACTTTTTTTTAGGCATAAAAATGCCGCAAACTTATACAGAAGGGATCTATTATTTAGATGGCAAGTTTAATAGAAGATCTAATAGGAGTACTAGAGGAAGAAACAGGATGTTATAATCTTCTACTTGAAGTGGCGAATAATAAAAAGGATGTTATTATTAATGGGGATTTGCCCGGCCTACAGGAACTGACGAAACAAGAGCAAGATAAGCATCATTGAAGATATATGTCTGGTTACCAATAAGGAGCCGGATGAAATGACCGTAGCAAAACTTATAGAGCTATTAGAAGGTCAAAAAGAAGAACAAGGTAAGCTAATAACAACCGCGCAGCATTTGGCAGAAGTAATCGAGCCGCTTAGAGAAATGAATAAGATGAACGAGCAGCTTATCAGTCAATCTCTTGAATTTGTTGAGTTTACGATGAATGCTATACAAAGCAGTAAAGAGCCTATTACCAGTGCAAGTTATAGACCAAAAGGGAAAGGCTATCAGCAAGGCAACAACACGAATTTCTTTGACGCAAAACAATAAAGCAAATTAATAAAGCAAAATATATAGGAGGTGATGACGCACATGTCAATCAGCAGTTTATCCACAGCATTGTCTGCATTAAGAGCAAGTGAGTCAGCCCTTAATACAACCGCACATAACTTAACCAATGTTAATACAAATGGCTATGTCAGACAACAAGTGCTCATCAAAGAAAGCAATTATATTCATATTGGAAAAAACGGCACCTCTACGATGAGCGTTGGACTTGGTGCAGACATACAGTCTATCCGTCAAGTTAGAGATATATTTCTTGATCAATCTTTTCGTGAAGAATCCGGAAGAAAAGGTTTTTATGAGGCAACAGCATCAGCCATTGAAGAAATAGAAACCATACTTGGAGAAACTGAAGGTGAATCTTTTTCCAAGATTCTAGATGATTTATGGACATCTATTAATGAGTTGTCTAAGCATCCGGATGGCCTAGAGACAAGAGGTTCCTTTGTACAAAATGCGGTTATATTTGTTGAAAAAGCCAATCTGATTATGAATCAGTTAAATGACTATCAAAGTAATGTGAATACAGAGATTACCGACCAGATTAATCGTATCAACACCATTGGAAAAGAAATAAATATGCTAAACAATACCATATCAAAAGCGGAACTCGCCGGTGGTAATGCCAATGATTATCGAGACCTTAGGAATATGCTCTTAGATGAGTTATCAACGATGGTCAGTGTAAAATATAGAGAAGATAAAGACGGTGCGTTATTGGTTAGTGTGGAGAATGTACCTTTCGTTATTAAAGGTGATTATGTACCTATGGGAAGCATGCAAGCAGAACCCTTTAGTATGTTGATTCGTCCCAGTTGGCCTCATTTAAATGAACCTGTTTTTAACTTTGATAACCCTATAGGTCCTCAGTACGATAATGATGTCGGTAAACTCAAAGGTCTAATCTTGGCGCGTGGTACCAGAAGTGCGAGTTACTTAGATCTTAGTGACGTGAATGTTTATAATAATGAGATCAAAGAGTCAGCCATTATGTCCGCACAAGCTCAATTTGATAATTTGATTCATGGTATTGTCACCATGATTAACAACACAATTTCACCGAATCTACCGGGTCCGCCACAGGAACTTGACACTCTTAATGCACCCTATGGTCTAAACGGTACTCAGGGTGATGAAATCTTTTCAAGGAAATTCATACCAAGGTATGATGCTATAACTGGTGAATACAATGAAGAAGACCCAAGTAACCAATATTCCCTCTATTCAGCTGGCAATTTGATGATTAATCCGGATATTTTAGCCGATTACAATAGAATTGCACTGAGTCAGAATCTAGGTTATGACGGGGATAGTCAAGTGGCTTCTAGGTTACTTGAGCAATGGGATGCAAGCTTTAGCACTCTAGAGCCGGGTTCAACAGGTGCTATGAGTTTTAGAGAGTATTATACAGGATTTGTAGGCAATCTAGGCAATCTAGGTTATACCGCTAAGAATCAGACGAAAAATCAGCAATTGATGGCAACCCAGATTGATAATCAAAGAAAAAGTCTAACAGGTGTCTCATCTGATGAGGAATTAGGTAATATGATGAAGTATCAACATGCTTACAATGCTGCAGCTAGGGTAGTGACCATGGTGGACAGTATGATTGAACAAGTAGTGAGATCACTCGGTCTTGTTGGAAGATAGTAATTAATGAGCCTTACAAATAAACGTTTAAAAAAACCTTACTGAGGAGGTATGACAATGGGATCAGCATTTTTTGGCATTGGGGTTGGAACCCAAGGCTTATATACAGCAAAAACAGCATTGGACATCGCCAATCATAATATAGCCAACGCCGAGACCGTTGGCTACAGCCGTCAATACGGCGTACAATCCGCTACTAGACCATTGCCAAATGGTATGAAAGGCATGATTGGTACAGGGTCGGAGATTACCAATGTTCTTCAGCACAGAGATAGCTACTTGGACAACAAATATTGGAGCATGATTAATAAATTGGGCGAGTATCAAGTCAAAGATGAAATACTTAGCCAGATGGAAATACTGTTTAATGAGCCGTCAGAAACAGGTTACAGTACTTTTTTTAACAATATCTTTGAAAGTCTTCAGACTTTATCAAAAAATCCCGGAGATATAACGGTTAGAAATGCTTATGTAACTTCATTGGAATCTTTTGCAACCTATATGAACGATGTAAGTAAGCAATTAACCACTTTACAAAAAGAAACCAATTTTGGTATTAAGACCAATGTCGATCAGATTAATTTTTTCGCTCAACAATTAGCATCCCTTAATCATCAGATCGGAAATATGGAATTGTCCGGAAAATCGGCCAATGACTTAAGAGATGAAAGAAACCGTATCCTTGACAATCTGTCAAAAATAGTCAATGTAGACACAAAAGAAATAACCGATGCAAACGGCAAGAAGACATTCAGTGTGTCTATAAACGGCCAAAGTCTTGTATTTGATACAACGGCTAGTTATTTAGAAGTGAAACCCAGAACCTATTTAAATAACCCGGAAGATCAAGTAGATATGTATGATATATTTTGGAAATCAGGCAAAGAGCTTTACTTGAATAATGATAACCTTTCTGGTGAACTTAAAGGCTACATTGATCTTAGAGACGGCAACAACGGACAGAATTTTAAAGGCGCCATTTTATCAGGAGAAGGTACAAATATACTTGTCATAGATAACCCATCACGCACCGATATTCCTACAGCTGGTGAGATGAACATTGGTGGTACTTTGATTACTTATAGTAGCGCTACCTACGACCCTGTATTGAATCAAATGACCTTTAACTTGGATGCACCGGCACCGGTAGGTGTTGATGGTACAACGACCTTCATAGGTGACAACCAACCTTTTAAAGGCATACCCTATTATACAGGGGAGCTCAACCATTTTGTTAGAACGATTGCGAGAGAATTTAATGCCATAAATGAAAGCGGTAATGGTGGAACAGGCACTCAGTTGTTCACCTACAAAGGTTATACCGGTACACCGCTTCTAGATGTGAATGATCCGACCAGCTATGAAAAGATGAACATATACAATTTTACAGTCAATCAAGCTGTCATAAAAGACCTGTCGTTAGTAGAGACATCGGCAACTGTAGATTACGGAGAAAGTGCTAACGATTTAATACTGAAGCTAATTGAAAAAAGACATGATTCAAACATGTTTGCCAAAGGAAAACCGGATAATTTCATGCAATCACTCCTTGGAACGCTTGGCATCGATGCCAAACAGGTCATAAGTTTTAAAAAGGGTCAAGAGAACCTTATGCTATTGGTGACTAATCAAAGATTATCCGTTTCAGGTGTGGATCTAAATGAAGAGACCTTGAATATGTTGAAGTTTCAGCAAGCTTACAATGTAGCGGCTAAAATTATCAGTGTCATGGATGAAATCTACAATGTGACCATCAATCAGATGGGTGCTAGATAAGAGGTGATAAAATGCGTATAACCAATTCAATGATGACCAATAATGTACTCATTAATATTAATAGAAATAGGGAAACACTAAGTCTGTACGAAACACAGATGGCAACAGGCAAGAAAATCCAGAAGCCCTCGGACAATCCGATTGTGGCCATTAGAGCTCTGAAGTTTCGTAACAACGTCAATGAGATCAAGCAATATAAGACCAACGCAGAAGATGCCATATCCTGGGCAGGTGTTACGGAGCAATCGGTCACCAATGTGACAGAAATCTTAAAAAGAGTTCGTGACTTAAGTGTGCAAGCGACTTCGGACATATTGAATATTGATAATAGAAAAAATGTCGTAACAGAAATAGAACAACTTATGGAACAGTTTATGAATGAAGGCAATACCACTTATGCCGGCCGTCATGTCTTTTCCGGTTACAAAACCAATATGCCATTAGTCTTTACAGAAACATCCGGTGACACCTATGAACTGACACAAGGTTTTAAAGCTACAGATGTGGAAAAGACAAAACGGGTGGTTGATAATGAGATTATTGATGTGCACAGAATCCGTTTAGGCTATACCAATATTTCTAATCCTGATACGACTACATTGATACCCCCTTTTACAACGGTTAATACATTAAACGCATCAGATCCCGGTGCTATGACCCCTGCTATTGGTGAGGTCAATTTTATACAAGATACGGGTGAATTAATTTTTCATCCGGATGATGTTGCTAGTATTCCTAATCCTTTGGATTTTACTTATGAAAAAACAGGATTTGATAAAGGGGACCTTATGCCGGAACATTATTTTGTGGGGCAGAATCTGACCACAGGTACTGTCTTTAACGTTAATGATGAGAAAATGCTTTATCAAATCAGTTACAGCCAACAGATGTCCATTAACACCATGGGTTATGATGTCATAGGTATAGATCTGGTCCGAGACATTGAAGAGCTTATTAATGCTACAAAAAGCATCACGGCTGATGGTACATTAACCTCTGCTCTTCAGGAAGACTTATTAGGCGATGTCTTTAACAAACTCATTGGTAAGATGGATAAGCATATCGGTAAATTGCTGAACACACGAGCCGAGATAGGTGGTAAGATTAACCGCTTGGAATTGACCATTAATAGGTTGAGTGAAGATAATCTGAACTTTACGGATTTATTATCAAAAAATGAAGATGTGGACTATGCGGAAGTCATCATGAAGATGGCAGCTCAAGAAATGGTTTATAATGCAAGTTTAGCAGCATCCGCTAAGATTATCCAACCGACTTTATTGGATTTTATACGTTAAGAAGAACAAAGATGCTACGCATCGCTTTGCAAAGCAAATTGTTCCGGCAGGAAAGGTCCTTGACGTATTCTGCCAGGCTTCAAGGCTGAATACTAAAGTATGACTTTCCTAGAGAAATAGGCTGGTATAAGAATTATTTGCTTAATAGCGTCAAAAAAGATATTATATATATAATATCGAAAAGAAATAATATAGAAAACATATAAGGGAGTGTCTATGATGAAAATTAATACCAAGCATTTTGGAGAAGTAGAAATCGATGAAGAAAGAATTGTAGTGTTTGAACAAGGCATCTTTGGATTTGAAGACAGTAAACGCTACGTTATGCTCTATGAAGATGAAGAAACAAAAAATGGCTTATGCTGGATGCAATCTGTAGATGAAGAGGGCTTATCCTTACCTGTGATTAACCCTATGTTTTGGTTTCCGGAGTATAGTCCGGAAGTGGCAGATGAGCAGATTGCCAGAATCGGTGCTTTGAAGGAAGAAGACTTGAACTTATTTTCCGTTGTTGTGATTACCGATAACATTGAATCCATGACCACCAATCTAAAAGCACCAATTGTAGTAAATATTCAGACTAAGAAGGGCATGCAAGTCATAGCAGCCAATGAGGAATATGAGATTAAGCACAATCTCTATGAGCAAATGAAGCTTATGAAGGCTGGTGAATAATTATGTTGGCCTTATCAAGAAAGCTAGGTGAATCGATTATCATCAATGATGATATAGTCATCACTGTGTTGGACATCTCAAAAGATCAGATTAAGATTGGCATCGAGGCACCCAAAAGTGTCCCTATTCATAGAAAAGAAGTCTATCTACAGATTCAAGAAGAAAATAAAGCTGCAGCCGCAGGCAACGACAGTGCTCTTAGCAAACTTAAGGACTTTATGAAATAATATAAAACTTTTTTTAATTTACTATTAAGGTCTTTGAAAAATGAGACGATATACTACCTGTAACGAACAAAGCTCGTTGGCCAACGAGTGCCAGCATGGAAGCTGGCATATTCGACAATAACTTGGCTATTGTAAAATCTAAGTACAATAGCCGAAACTCATGAAATTCAAGGAGGAATAAATTATGAGAATTAATAACAATCTAATGGCAATGAACACACACAGACAACTTGGACAAACAAATGCAGCTGGCTCAAGATCCATGGAAAAATTATCCTCAGGTTTTAGAATTAACCGTGCAGGCGATGACGCTGCTGGTCTTTCAATTTCTGAGAAAATGAGAGCACAAGTACGAGGCTTAAATCAAGCATCAAGAAATGCTCAAGATGGTATATCATTGATTCAAACTGCAGAAGGTGCTCTTAATGAAACTCAAGCAATCCTTCAACGTATGAGAGAACTTGCTGTTCAATCAGCCAATGATACCAATGTAACAACTGATAGAGATAAAATTCAATCAGAAATGAATCAACTATCAAAAGAAGTAACTAGAATTGCAGACACAACAGAATTTAATACTCAAAAACTAGTTGATGGTACATTCACTACAAAACAATTTCAAATTGGTGCCAATAAAGATCAAAAAGTAGATTTAGACATCAACGGAATGAATGCTTTGGATCTTAAAATTGTTGGCGAACAAGGTATGTCACTTGTAAATGATAAATTAAGTGTTAAAAAAGATGAAACAATTACAACAGCAGTTACTTTCGAAATTGCTTTAGCTACAGGAACAGCAGCAACAACAATAGCAGCAACTCGTGATACTGCTTCTGGTGCAGTAACAGTTACACTTGGCAAGGAAGCTAACACTGGTGCAGCTGGATCTATTGCGGGAGCAGTGGTAGCTGCAAGTTCAGCTGATATTCAAGCAGCATTAGCTGCAGCAAACATCACTCAAGTGTCGGTTACAGCAGGTACAGCTGGTGGTACAGTTACTGCAGCACTTGCGGCTACACCACTTGTTAATGTTGCTGGCGACAAAGATTCAGGTGCGGTTTCAGTAATGAACTACACAAACGCTAATAAAGCAATTGAAACAATTAACAATGCAATTAATACGGTTTCAGAAGAAAGATCTAAATTAGGTGCAATGCAAAATCGTATTGAACACACAATTAAGAACTTAGATACTTCTGCTGAAAACTTGCAAGCATCTGAATCCAGAATCAGAGATGTTGATATGGCCAAAGAAATGATGGAATTCACAAAGAATAACATATTAACACAAGCGGCTCAAGCCATGCTCGCTCAAGCAAATCAAGCACCACAAGGTGTATTACAATTATTAAGATAATATAAGTAAAATGGAGTAGGGCTAATGCTCTACTTCATTTTTTTTTGAATAGAGTAGAATAGAGAATATGATATGCTAGCGAAAATGTAAATCTTAATCATAATCATGATAATGTAGTAGCCCCAAAAACACTACATAAGAAGATGAAAATTCTACATTTAAGGAGATAATATATGACCGTTGCAGAAAAAAATATTAATGCTTTGCAAAAAAACGCTTTTGGTACTTACATAATAGACTATCTTGCTTTAAATAAAAGTGTTAATTGTAGTATGCTCATTGAAAGCAAGTATAATTCAAGTAATGAATGGAAATGGGGCAGTAGGAAACTTGATTTTAACAAACATAGTAATTTCATAATGTTTGGTATCGGTAATGGCTATATGCTCGAAAATATTTATAAAAATATGTCAAATGAAAGTACAATAACAGTCATAGAAAAGTATAATAACGTTTTATCAAACTGTTTAGGAAATAAAGACCTATCCCATATCTTAAAAGAAGATAGATTGTGCATTATATGTAATGACGAATTGGATACAATCTATAAAATGTTAGATGTACGATTAAGAAGTGAGAATATTGTGTACAACACTCCGAATTTTCAGTTTGTAACAATGCCTTATATGAAAAGTCAAGATGAGCCCTATATCAACAAGGTTATGTACAATATTTCTTCACAAATCATCTATCATACCATTTCTTATGGTAATGATATTAACGATGTTTTAGAAGGATTTGACCATATTGTCGATAATTGGAATAATATGCTTTATAATAAAGGAATTAATGATTTTAAAGATCAATATAGCAATATTCCTGCAATTATTGTCTCAGCAGGACCTTCATTGGATAAAAACATACACTATTTAAGAAGCGCCTATAAGAAATCTCTGATATTAACGGTAGATGCAACAGCTGATAAAGTCATGAAGCTAGGGGTAATTCCGGACTCGATTTCAACAATAGAACGTCCGGATAAAATGTTTTCGATTTTTTATGAGAAAATGGATATTCCAAATGAAAGTGTATTTATGGGACCACCTGTTGTAACACATAAAATAATAGATAAGTTTGATAAGACAATTTTTGTCGGAAGAGAAGGCGAATTGATTACTAAAATGATGACTAATTTATTCCAATATGACTCCATTGAAATTGGGATGAGTTGCTCTCATATTCCATTTGCTTTTGCAAAGTATATTGGAGCAAATCCGATTATATTTATTGGACAAGACTTATCTTTTGGACTTGATGGAAGTACACATTATAAAGATGTAGAGTCGTATGTGACAGAAAATGTGAATAAAAGTGATTTAAAGACGGTAGTCGGTCAAAATGGTGAAATATTACAAACCAATAGTGCTTATTACAGCTTTTTACTCTGGTTTGAAAATGAAATAGCGAAAACAAAAGATACAACATTTATTAATGCTACAGAAGGTGGTGCAAGAATTAAGGGTACACTTCAGATGACACTTAAAGAGGCTATCAATAATTACTGTAGTGAAGAAATCATAGGATTAGGCAAGAACTACGCGCGATTAACCGGCAATCAATATAAGGATACTTCAGAAATAACAAAACAAGGAAAAAAAGTATTCGAAAAAATGATGAATACTACTGACGATGTAAAAGAGTTTTTAACTACTAAACTTGAGCAAGTGGATGAGATGTACAAACTACCACATAAATTAGACAGTCATATTGATCTGCTCAATGAAATTTATTCAAAGCTTAGTTTAGATACCACATTGAGATTCATAGTACAACCCTATTATGTTAGTTTTTATAGGAAAACCAGACAATTTCCAGTGAAGATGAGTGAGAGTGAATGGAATTTACTAACATTTGAAATCATAAATTTTATGAAAAAGACAGTAAATATAATGGTAGTGCTTAAAGAAAAATTCGGTGATTATCTCAGCTCTATAACTGGAGGTTCAAATGAAAAATCTGATTAATAGCATAGAAAATTTCTTAACAGATATTTATTATAAGGAATCAAGTGAGTTGCATATGGATTTTATAAAAATCACAGAATTGCTTAATGAAACATATGAAAATAATCCAAGAAACAAAAACAAACTCATGAAAATTACTATGGAGCTAATGGAAGTTTTTTTGTCAAAAGATTTACTAAAGATGGCAGATCATCTAGAATATAAAGTATTAAAACATATTAAAGGTTTGGAGGAATGAAATGAAATTTTCAAATGTATCCAGTTCTATGACAGAGTTGAATATTCAGAGTAATGAAAAGGTAAAGTATAGAATATGGACACCATCAGATAGTAAAAGTGGTGTTGTTGTTTATGCTTACGAGTTTGGTGAACAATTAGAAGATAAACAAGTGCAGCAAGTGGCAGAAACAATTTCTAAACAGAATAATTTAGCAGTTTTAGTTGTTGAGTATTCAGGTACAAAAATGAAACGTTCGGATGACTTACTAAAAAAATTAGAAGATAAACTGCCTCAGTTCTTAGATAATGTTAAAGAATATACAAGTGATTCAATTCGGCAGCTTATTGAAAACAAGCGGTATCAAGATGCTATTAATGAACTTTTTTATGCATTACCTGCTAGTTATCCACTAAATTTAAAGACAATTATTCCTTTATATGGTGGGCCTGAAGAGTATAGTGATTATGGACTTGCACCTGCATTAGATATTATCAATACAATTGATGATGTAGCAAAGGAATATCCGGATTTAAATTGGAATGATTGTATTGGTTTTGGATTTGGATATGGAGGATATCTGATTGACTTGTGTGAACGATTATCTCCTGGCTTATTCTCATTGATTCTGAATGCGAGAGGCTATGTAGCACCAACTTCAACAGAACTGTTTTGTAATATGACCGAATGGGAAAATGGTATATTTAGAAAAACACAAGTTAATAAAATTGGAAAATTACCTATATATTTAGTTGATTTTCAGGGTTGGACAACGAATCCGAGTCATAGTTTTTATTTCGCACCACAACATTTTGATATTAGAAATTTAGCAAACGAATATTTAATTAAGACAAGTAAATTTTGTAAAAATACTTTAAGAGTAGTAATAGATTTTTCTAGCAGCGATGAAGCATTTTTAGAAAGTAAAAAGGGATATATCGATATACTGATTAATCAAGAGTTCAAAGTTGAATATTATATTCTTGATGAAGAAGATGTACCATTTTTTGTTCAAAAAGAAAACACAAGATTGATAGATCATGCAAAAATATTTGGATATTATTATAAAAAACATTCGAATAGAAATATAAATCAAAGAAAGCCATTTAAGTTTCTGTGGTTTGCAGTTTATGGTGGTGTCTATGTTTTCTATCATTATAATCGTAGGTTAGTCTATAAGTATATTACAGAGTTGGATCTGGAAAAGGATGAGAATAAGGAAATAGAAGCAATGATTATGGAACATGAGGATAAGGATGAGATCATGAATTATATTTTTGAACCGATGAGTAATGAATCTAATAAATATAAAGAATTAATGAACTTAAAATAAATAAAAATAGACATGCATAAATATTGAAGAAAAAGAAAGGTGGGTGTATGTGAATAGAATACTAATAACAGGTGCTGATGGATTTATTGGAAGTCATTTGACGGAAGAATTAGTGAAGCAAGGGAATAAAGTTAAGGCATTTGTACATTATAATTCTTTTAACTCATGGGGATGGTTAGATGCTTTGCCAAAGGAAATTATGAAGGATGTAGAAGTTTACTCTAGTGATATTCGTGATTCTAATGGGGTAAGAGTTGCTATGAAAGGTATTGATGAAGTATTTCATCTTGCTGCTCTTATAGCTATTCCCTTTAGTTATAACGCGCCTGATATGTATATAGATACTAACATAAAAGGGACATTAAATATACTTCAAGCAGGAAGAGACTTAGATACGTCAAGAATATTTATTACGTCAACTTCAGAAGTCTATGGAACAGCTCAATATGTACCAATTGATGAAAAACATCCATATCAAGGTCAATCACCCTATTCAGCAACAAAAATTGGTGCGGATCGTTTAGCGGAGTCCTTCTATCGAACCTTTAATATGCCGATCACAATTGTTCGCCCATTTAACACATATGGTCCGAGGCAATCAGCAAGAGCAGTGATTCCTACAATTATTACTCAGTTACTTGCAGGCAAGGAAGAAATAGAACTTGGTTCATTATCACCAACAAGAGACTTCAACTATGTAAAAGATACTGCGAATGGGTTTATTGAGATAGCAAAGTCAGATAAGACAATAGGTGAAGAAATTAATATTGCTACTCAACAAGAGATTTCTATCGGTGAACTTGCAGAAGAGTTGATTAGACAAATAAATCCTAATGCAGGGATTGTTTGTGATGAGCAGAGATTAAGGCCTGAAAAGAGTGAGGTTAATAGACTATTAGGTTCAAATGAAAAGATAAAAAGACTGACAAACTGGAGACCAAGCTATACATTTGAACATGGTCTGGCAGAAACCATAGAATTCTTTAGAAACAATATGGAGCGATACAAGACAGATCTATATAACATATAATGGGGGTGCTAAAGTGAATCGAAAGTTTATACCTCTGTCAGTTCCAAATTTAAAAGGAAAAGAGCTTGAGTATGTAGCACATGCTATAGAAACAGAGTGGGTATCAACAGGTGGTCCTTATGTAACTGATTTTGAAGTGAAAATAGCAGAGTATGTCAAGTGTAAAGGTGCTGTTTCCTGCCAAAATGGTACATCAGGGATTCATATAGCCCTTATAGTTTGTGGGGTTACAATGATTGATGAAGTTATTGTACCTACTTTAACGTTTATCGCTGCAGTAAATCCAGTGAAGTATATTGGAGCGGAACCTGTATTTATGGATTGTGATGATTCGCTAACCATGGATGTAAATAAGCTAAGAGATTTCTGTGAAACAGAATGTATATTTGTAGATGGTAGACTTATCAATAAGATCTCTGATAAACATATTAAAGCACTGATTGTGGTCCATGTTTTTGGTAACATGGCAGATATGGAAAGTATTATTGCTATTGCAAATAAATACAATCTGATAGTGATTGAAGATGCGACAGAAGCAATTGGTACTTTTTATCTTGAAGGAAAGTATAAAGGTAAACATGCTGGAACAATTGGAGACATCGGTATCTATTCATTTAATGGAAATAAAATTATGACTACTGGCGGTGGTGGTATGATTGTTTCAGATAATGAAGAGTTACTAGTGAGAGCAAAGCATCTTACAACTCAAGCCAAAAGTGACGAACTTTTTTATACTCACGATGAAATTGGTTATAACTATCGCATGACAAACCTTCAAGCAGCTTTAGGTCTAGCGCAACTTGAACAAATAGAAGACTTTATAAAGGTGAAGAAGGATAATTATGATTTTTATAAAAATAAATTTCAAGGAATGCCAGGACTAAGAATTTTAGATTTTAAGGATAGTATTCGTCCAAATCACTGGTTTTATGCACTATATGTAGACAAGGGGTATGCATTAAATAGAGATCAAATTATCAAATATCTAGCTTCTAAAAAGATTCAGTCAAGACCAATATGGGGATTGATAAGTGACCAAAAACCATATGAAGGTAATCAAACTTATAAAATTGAAAAAGCTAGAACATATTTGGAAAAGATAATAAATATTCCATGCAGTACCAACCTTGATAGAGAAGAAGCAGAATATATTATAGATTGTTTAAAACAACCGGAGGTGGTGTAAATCACCTTTGAAAAGAGGTGGAATAATGGAAGTCAAAGAATTTTTGATAGATGAAGAATCAACAATAATTGAAACGATGCAGCAATTAGATAAAGTTGCAAAGAAAGTACTTTTTGTTATAAGAGATGGACTTTTTGTTGCGGCGATTACGGATGGAGATATTCGGAGATGGATTCTAAGAAAAGGGAATCTGGATACTAAAGTCAAAGATATCGCTAACTACAATCCAAAGTTTCTATTAGAGAAGGATAAAACCAAAGCGAAAGACTTTATGAAAAAACATTCTGTTGAAGCGATTCCTATATTGGATAAAGAAAACAATATTGTTTCCGTTTTATTATGGAATGACGAGGAAGTAGAACCGAAAAGAAATCTTAATGTTCCAGTTGTAATAATGGCAGGAGGACTTGGTACACGACTATATCCGTATACAAAAATACTTCCTAAACCGCTTATTCCCATTGGTGAAATACCAATTGTGGAGCATATTATTAATCGATTTCATCAATACGGGAGCGACCAGTTCTTTCTAGTAGTTAATCACAAAAAGAATATGATTAAAGCATATTTTAATGAAATTGAAAAACCCTATCAAGTTGATTTTGCTGATGAAGATAAGCCATTAGGAACTGGAGGTGGATTGAGTTTACTTAAAGGAAAGGTTAACTCAACATTCATTTTATCCAATTGTGATATTTTAATTGAAGAGGATTATGAAAAGATTTACAAATATCATAAGAAAGAAAACTACTTGATTACAATGGTTTGTTCATTGAAAAATATAAAAATTCCATACGGTGTCATAGAAATTAGTGATACAGGAGAAATTGAAAGTATGAAAGAAAAACCGGAGCTAACATTCTTCGCAAACACTGGTATGTATATAGTAGAACCAAAAGTTATAATAGAGTTAAAAGAGAATAGCGCTATTGGTTTTCCAGATATAATCGAACAATACAAGTCTCAAGGTGAGAAAATAGGGATTTATCCTATAAGTGATAATAGTTGGATGGATATGGGACAGATAGATGATATGGAGGAAATGCGAAGAAGATTGGAATAATAAGAGTGTGAGCATTTTCTTAAATAAAAATTTGCAACTTAATAGTAGTGTTGTATGTTGAAATCTTCAATTAAAGAAATTGAGGTCTATATGATGTTTGAAAAATATAATGATTTGACAAATTTTAATATTGATTTACATATCCACTCAACTTTTACAGACGGAAAAGACTCTATCGTGGACATTGTAAAGCAAGCTGAAGCTATTAACTTGGAAACAATTGCAATCACCGATCATATTCGAGAAAATTCAACTTATTTTGATGAGTATATACAAGAAATTATCAGAATAAGAAAGACTACAAACATAAAAATATTGATTGGTTTTGAAGCTAGAATTAAGAATTTTCAAGGTGAAGTTGATGTGGCAAATGAAATATATGCAAAATCGGATATTAAAATAGCAAGCGTACATAGGTTCACAATAGGCAAGAAAGTATATAATCCTGATTTTTTTCCTAAAGAAATAGCCCAAGAAATAGAGTTTGATTTATCTTTAGCAGCATTAAAAAATATAAATAAGGAGTTTAATGTGTTGGGTCATCCTGGTGGCATGAGTTTGAGATATTTTAATGACTTTCCCTTAGAATATTTTGAAGAAATCATTATAGCTTGCAAAGAGAATAGTATTGCTTTTGATTTAAATAGTCACTACCATAGAAGCGTCTATCCGGAGCTAATAAAACTACTAAGAGAACACAACCCCTTAATTTCTCTAGGATCTGACGCTCATAATAAACTAAGTATTGGGAAATGGAGAACTCTTCTAAAAGGGGAAATATAATATGCAAACAATAAATATTGGTATTACTGGAACTGGTTCTTTAATAGGCCAAGCAATAATTAAATCAATAAAAAAGTCTGATATAGTTAATCAGGTTAAAATAATCGGTTTTGATTATTTTGACAACACAATTGGTGGTTTTTGGTGTCAAAAAAATATAGTTTTACCGGATATACTAAAAAAAGAGAATAAAGAACAATGGAAAAAAACTATTTTTAAAACAATAATTGATGAAAAAATAACAATCTTGTTTATTGGAATCGACTTTGAATTACTGTTATTTTCGCAATTTAAAAGTGAAATAGAAGAGACAACAGGTTGTAAGGTTGTTGTTTCAAACGAACGGGTAATAAGCATCGGAAATGACAAATATTTAACCTATAAATTTTTAAAAGATAATGGGTTGAATTTCCCCAAAACATGGTTGCAGACGGAAATAGATAAAGTTGAGATTAAATATCCTTGTATTCTTAAACCGAGGGTAGGTGCAAGAAGTAAAGGTGTATATGTAATAAAGAATAAAGATGAACTACAAGAAAAAATAAAAAGTATAGAAGAACCGATAGTTCAAGAGTTAGTTGGAAATATAGACAGTGAATATACATGTGGAATTTTATGTCTTGACAATAAAATAATTAGTACTATAGTATTAAAAAGATATTTAAAAGAAGGTAACACATCTATCGCAGAGTATAAGAACAGTTACAACGATAAAATATATAATTATATTAATAAAATTGCTATGAATTTAATGCCAAACGGATCTTGTAATTTGCAATTGAGATGTGACACCAAAGGTGAGCCATATGTATTTGAAATCAATCCGAGATTTTCAGGAACTACATATATGAGAGCGCTTTTTGGGTTTAAGGAAGTTGAATATATTATTAAATATCTACAAAAGATGGAACCAAGAGATTTTGTTTTGTCGGAGGGTAAGGCATATCGTTATTTTGAAGAAAAATTGATGGGGGAGGAGTAGCTTTGAATATATTAGTTACAGGCGCTAATGGTTTTATAGGTAAAAAGGTTAGTAGCGCATTAGAGCATGAAGGTCACAGAATTTATAGGTTGGTTAGATCAGGTGGCAATAAATCAAAAGACACCATAGAAGTTGATTTAACAGATAATAATCAAGTCATAGATTTTTGTAAACACTTTAAGAATGAAAAGCAGGTAGATATGGTTATTCATTTAGCCTCAAAAATGGCTGATTATAAACATGACGAGTATCAACAATTAAGTGTTTTAGAGGACAACATAGAGATAACTAAAAACATGGTTCTAATTACAAAAAAATTGAAGTTGAATAAAATAATAAACCTTTCTTCAATAGCTGTTTATCCTAATATAGATGGTGTTTTTGATGAGAATTCCAAGATTGATATGTCTAGTAACTCAGACTGTCTATATGGATTATCAAAATTCTGTAGTGAAAATATTTTTCAGTACATGTTTAAAAATGAAAAGACGGTTGTAACAAACTTAAGAGTGGCACAGGTATATGGAGAAGGAATGAGAGATGATAGGATCATTCCAATTATGAGGTCTGAACTAAAAGAAGAAAATACAATAACTGTATTTGGTCAAGGCGAAAGAATAAGCAATTTTATTCACATTGACAAGTTGATTGAAATAATAAAATGTTTCGTCGTAAATGACATAGATGGAGTTTGCAATATTGGTGATGAATCATTGTCGTATATGGATATTGCTAAAAGTCTTATAGGCGAATATGGAAATGGTGCATCTAGAATTATCTTAAAAGACAACGGTGTGAGAGCCAAGTTTGTATTAGATACAAAAAAAATGAAAGAAATAATTAATAACTTCTGTATTAATTCTCAGAAGGGGATTAGATGATGGAAAAGAAAGTATTTATTATAGCAGAAGCAGGTATAAATCATAACGGTAGTGTTAGTCTGGCAAAGCAATTAATTGACGTGGCAAAAAAAGCTGGTGCTGATGCCGTAAAATTTCAAACTTTTATTTCGGAAAATGTTATTTCTAAACATGCTTTAAAAGCAGAATATCAAAATAAATACACATCATTAAATGAGAGTCAACTTGAAATGGTTAAGAAACTTGAACTATCTTTTAATGATTTCAGGGAGCTGAGTGAGTACTGCAAAAAAAAAGATATTGAGTTTATGTCCACGGCTTTCGATCTTGATAGTATTGACTTTTTAGCTAGTCTTGAAATGAGAATATGGAAGATTCCTTCGGGTGAAATAACAAATTTGCCTTATTTGAATAAGATTGCTAAGCTTAAAAAGCCAGTTATACTTTCTACTGGAATGAGTACGATGGATGATATAAAAAGCGCAGTTAATGTTTTAATAAATAATGGGGCCGGCGAGCTGACTATTCTTCATTGCACAACAGAATATCCCACTCCATATGAAAATGTAAACTTAAAAGCAATGAATACAATTAAAGATGAGTTTGGTGTAAAAGTTGGTTATTCTGATCATACTAGTGGCATAGAGATTCCTATTGCAGCAGTTGCTTTAGGTGCTATAGTTATTGAGAAGCATTTTACCATAGATAGAAATATGGTAGGACCTGATCATAAAGCTAGTTTAGAACCTAGTGAATTTAAGGCCATGGTGGATTCTATAAGATGCCTAGAATTAGCCCTAGGTAACGGAATAAAACAGCCAGCAGAATCTGAGAGAAAAAATATGGCTGTTGCACGTAAAAGCATTATTGCTAAAAGGGATATTAAATCAGGAGAGATTTTTTGTGAAGAGAACCTTACAGTTAAAAGACCAGGAAATGGCATAAGTCCAATGAAGTGGTTTGAAGTTATAGGGATGGTTGCCCCTAGAGATTTTGAAGAAGATGAGTTGATAGAATTATGAAAATAACAATAAGTATACTAACTGCGAATAGGTCGGAATATGGCTTGCTAAAGCCTATCATTATAAAACTTAATACGGTCAATGAGTTCGATGTGAGAATTGTAGTTACTGGAGCACATCTTTCACCAGAGTTTGGGCTTACATATCAAGAAATAGAAAAGGATGGTTTTATCATTGATGAGAAAATAGAAATCCTATTAAGCTCAGACACATCATCTTCTATATCTAAATCAATGGGGCTTGCAATGATTAGTTTTGCTGATTATTTTTATAAACTAGATCCGGATTTGTTGATAGTTCTTGGTGATCGCTATGAAACACTTGCTGTTGCATCGACAGCTATGATTCAAAGAATTCCAATAGCTCATCTATATGGCGGGGAAACCACAGAAGGTGCCATTGATGAATCGATTCGTCATGCAATAACAAAATTAAGCTATCTTCATTTTACGAGCTCTGAGGAGCATCGCAAAAGAGTAATCCAATTAGGCGAGCATCCGAAAAGAGTGTTTAATGTTGGTGCGATAGGTATTGAGAACATACTAAATGAGAAAATGTTACTGAAAGAGCAGTTGGGAGAAGAATTACAAATTGCTTTATCAAATCCTTATGCTGTGGTTACATTTCACCCAGTAACACTCGAAAATAATAGCTCAGAGAAGCAAATCAAATCACTGCTTGAAGTCTGTAAAGAATATAAAGACTATAATTTCATTTTCACTAAGGCAAATGCTGATGCTGAAGGAAGTATTATTAATCTATATATTGATAAATACTCTAAAGAAAATAGTAATATTATTGCATTTACTTCACTAGGGATGGTGAAATATCTTAGCGCAATTAAATATTCTTCAATGGTCATCGGGAATTCTTCAAGTGGATTAGTAGAAGCCCCTAGTTTTGGTGTACCTACCATTAATATCGGGGATAGACAAAAAGGGAGGCTTCAGGCAAGCAGTGTTATTAATTGTGAACCAACGTTAAGAAGCATTAGACAAGCAATAGAGTTAGCAATAAGTAACGATTTTATTGATAAAGCTAAAAATACTGTAAATCCATATGGCGATGGTGATACTTCTAATAAAGTAGTCGGAGTAATTAAAAGATATATTCTTGATGAAAAAATTGACCTTAAGAAGAAGTTTTATGATTGTGAGGTGATGAAATGAAAAATCTGGCAATCATTCCTGCACGATCAGGTTCAAAGGGCCTAAAGGATAAGAATATCAAACTCCTAAATGGAAAACCTTTATTAATGTATTCAATTGAGGCAGCTAAAAAAACAGATCTGTTTGATGAGATAATGGTTTCTACCGATTCGGAAGAATATGCTGAGATTGCCAAAAAGTGTGGGGCAAATGTACCTTTTCTGAGGAGCAATGAATTGTCAAATGATACATCCTCATCATGGGATGTTGTTAAAGAGGTTATTGGATTATATAAGGATTTAGGTGTTGAATTTGAAACGGTAGCTCTGTTACAGCCAACTTCTCCTTTAAGAACCTCAAATGATATTATTGAGGGATATAAAGTTTATGAAGAAAAAAGTGCAAACTTTGTTATAGCTGTTTGTGAAATGGATCATTCACCATTATGGGCGAGTGTATTGCCGGATGATAATTCTATGAAAGACTTTATTAAGCCTGAGGTTGTTGCAATGCCCAGACAAAGTATACCTACCCATTATCGAATTAATGGGGCTTTATATATTATAAAAGTAGATTATTTGAGGGAATCCGATAGTATCTATGCTGAAAAAAGTTATGCAACAATAATGGGGAAAGAAAACTCCATTGATATTGATAGTCAAATTGACTTTACTATTGCAGAAGTGTTAATTTCTGAAAGAGTTAGGAATATTTAATTATGAAATATCTAAAAATTTATATACTAAATCAATTATACCCTGAATAATGAATCACCTATTAACTTTTCACAAGAAAAGCCGATATATAGTGTAGGATATAACAATACAAGGAGGTATTACTATGAGAATTGATTCGGTTGGCAGTGCAAACAGTGTGCCAGCACCCCAAAGCGTAGAACGAGTAGGAAGAACGGAATCTCCGACTCCGATACAACCTGTGAAAAGATCAGAAAATCAAAATGGATCAGCTGCCAAACGACAAGAACGGATCCATGCCGATGCAGAAGTGGCAGCTGTAGAAAATTCACTTCAACAGGAGCAACAAGTCATTAAGGCCATAGAGAAGGCCAATAAACATATCAGAACCTACGATAGACGACTTGAATTCTCTATTCATGATACTACCAAACAGATTATGGTGAAGGTCATTAACACTGAGAATGATTCAGTAATACGAGAAATACCGTCCGAAAAAGTATTGGATATGGTCGCCCATTTGTGGGAGATCTCAGGCATACTTGTGGACGAACATAGATAGGAGGTACTTCTATGGCTATACAATTTACAGGACTCGCTTCTGGACTTGATACACAGAGTATAATAAAAAATCTCATGAAGGTAGAAAGAACAAGAGTGGATGTCGTCGAAAAAAATAAAGTCTTAGCAGAGTGGAAAAAAGAAGCGTGGTCATCGGTAAACGCCAAACTTTATAGTTTTTATAAAGAAGAACTTTTTTCATTTAAATCTGCAGGAAGCTACAGTAAGAAAAAACTAACCAGTTCTAATGAGGGTATGGTTTCTGTAAATACATCATCGGGTGCTATAAGAGGGAGCCATAGTATTGAGATTATAAATATGGCAAAAGGTTCGTTCTTAACAGGAGACCCCTTAACTGGTGTTACGGCAACAACAACAGCCGGTGAAATGATGACTTTTACAAATCCGGATACTAAGAGCTTAAACATCAGTCTAGATGGCGGTATAACAACACAGCAAATCACCATTGAAGCAAGTGATACGATGGCAAATATCACAAGTAAGATTAAAGACTTGGGTCTGGATTTGAATGTTAGTTACGACACTAGCTTTAATCGACTTTTTCTATCTTCGACGAAGACGGGTAATGGTGTTGAGTTACAAGTAACCGGTGATGACGAAGTCTTGGATGGACTAGGCTTTGTTGCAGGTAATCGTTCAGGTACAATCGGTAATGATGCAGCATTTATCTATAATGGCACCAATCTAACGAGTGCTACCAATGAAGTAACAGTGAACGGTCTATCGTTTAACATATTAGGTGAAGGCGGCAGTTCTACTGTTTCAGTTACCCAAGACACGGAAGCCATATATGATTCTGTTAAGAAGTTTATCACCAAATACAATGAACTGATGTTGGAAATGGATGGAAAAGTAAGTGCTGACTCAGCCAGAAGTTTCAAACCATTGACTTCTGATGAAAAAGCAGCGATGAGTGAAGATGATATTAAGTTATGGGAAGAGAAAATCAAAGTTTCCTTACTACGAAGAGATGATACTCTAACCAGTATTATGAGTGGTATGAGAAACACATTGACTCTATCATCTGGTGTGGATACAACAGGTTTTACTTATAGAAACCTAAGCAGCTTAGGTATTGTTACCGGCAGCTATACAGAAAAAGGTGTCTTACATATTGAAGGTGACGAAGATAATAGTTTGCATAGTGTAAAAGAAAATAAGCTAAGGAAAGCCATCGATGAGGATCCTGATGCTGTTATGAAGCTTTTTACAAGCTTGGGCGACAAATTATATAACGATATGAGTATGAGGATGCGATCATCTACCCTTAACAGTGCATTTACTTTCTTCAACGACAAAACTATGGATAAACAAATCAGAGATTTTGACACCAAAATCAGTGAACTTGAGATACGTCTATCAAGTATTGAAGACCGTTATTACAAACAGTTCACTGCAATGGAACAAGCCATGCAACAGTCCAATTCAACAAGCAATTGGCTAACGCAACAATTAGGAGGTCTCTAATATGACAAGTAATCCATACACAAAAATAAAATCCAACTCAATTATGACCGCTTCCCCTCAAGAATTAACCTTAATGCTTTATGATGGTGCTATTAAGTTTGGTAATCAGGCAAAAGTGGCGATGATGGATAAAGACATTGAAAAAAGTCATAATCTTGTTATGAGGGTGTTGGCCATCATTGAAGAATTCCAATTAACATTAGATAAGAGCTATGAAGTCGCTACAGGTTTGGAATTGATGTATGATTATATAAGCAGAAAGCTCATGGAAGCCAATTTGACCAAGGACCCTGAGATGCTTGAAGAAGCCATTGGGTTTATCAGAGACTTACGTAATACATGGAAAGAAGCCATGCAACTGACTAAACAAGGCGCAGGTACAAGTCCAACTGGCGAAAGTATTAGTAACTTGACAACTAAGGCCCAATAATATTGATTTCAAAACAAATACCAATTATAAAAATGATTAAATTGACCAATAATTAGGAGTGAATTCTATGGATATAGCAGCAATGTCTATGATATTATCTCAAGGACAAGTTAAGCAACAAGCCGGTATTCAACTGGCGGCTAAGATTATGGATATGTCAGAAGTTCAAAGTAATGAACTTGTTAAGATGATGGAACAAAGTGTTACCCCGGAGATCGGGCGTAGCATTGACATACAGATATGAACAATTTGCTTGCAAATTGTTCACGGAGGGAAAAATCCTATTTTCTTTCAGCCATGTTTCAAGGCTGAAAGCTCTAATTTTCCTATAGATATGAACAATTTGCTTGCAAATTGTTCACGGAGGGAAAAATCCACAAAGAACAAAGAGGATCTAGTCGATGGGCTGGATCCTTATCACTTTATTGTCATGGTGGTCAAATGCATAATAATTTGTTATAATCAAGAGAGCAAGAAAAGAAGCTATGCTTCGTTATGAGCTCTGCTCATATTTCTGAACGGTTCGACAGGAAAGTTCTTTGATGTATTCTGCCAAGCTTCAAGGCTGAATACTAAAGTATGACTTTCCTTAAGAACAAGAAAAAAGGTGGTGCACTATGGGCGACATGAATGTACAAGTGGATATACTTGTTGAAGCTTTAGAGAAAAAGAAAGTATTACTAGAAGAGATTCTGGAATATACAAAAGAACAATCGGACTTGCTTATGAAGGAAGAATTCAATACATCAAGTTTTAATAATATTATGAGCAATAAGCAAATACGCATAGATAAACTAATCCAAATCGATGAAGGTTTTGAAAGCGCTTTTGGCAGAATCAGATCTACCTTAAAATCCCAACCTCAGTTGTATAAGGAAGCCATTGAGAAGATGAAACAATATATTACAGAAGTGAGTGATCTAGGTGTGGAGATTCAAGTTGTTGAAATGCGTAACAAGCAAAGGTTTGACATAAAGAGTCAGAACATCAAGGGTGACGTTAAGAACTTTAGGAACCAGAAATCAGCGGTGTCCAGTTACCATAACAATTATAACAAGCAGAAGAAGGCGGACCAACCCCATTTCTTTGATTCTAAAAAATAGAAACCTACCTAGGAAAGATAAGTATTTTACAATATGTATTGTATTATTATCACCTTTTAGGATATGCCTTATGAACCTATTAAAAGAGCTTGACAAGATGTTGTCCCTATGATAAATTTATAGTTGCACGTTTGTAGGGCTTTTTTTTATGCGCTATTTTTAAAAAGAATGCAGCTACAAACGCAACATATTTTAACAGTAGAACAAGTGGAGGTGGAAGTTGTGCGCGTTAAAATCACGCTAGAATGTACGGAGTGCAAGCAAAGGAATTATAATACAACCAAGGAAAAAAGGTTGCACCCAGAACGTATGGAAACAAAAAAATATTGTAGATTTTGTAGAAAACATACCAATCACAAAGAAACAAAATAGTTTTCTATAAAGCACAGAAGGAAGTGAAACAATGGGTGAATCAAACACTACGAAAAAAACTGATTTTTTCAAAGGTCTGAAAAGCGAGTTTAAAAAAATCGTATGGCCTAGTTTCCCAGTCTTAATGAAGCAGACAGGTATTGTTATTGCTGTTTCATTAGTCGTCGGCGGTATAGTTGCAGGAATTGATACAATATTTGGTGCAATTGTACGTTTCTTACTACTATAAATAACAGAAGGATGGTTCTATGTCTGAAGAAGCAAAATGGTATGTAGTTCATACCTACTCAGGGTATGAAAACAAGGTGAAAGCCAACATTGAAAAGTTAATAGAAAACAGAAAGCTACAAGATCAGATTGTAGAAGTTATCGTCCCCCTTCATAAAGTACTGGAAGATAAGAACGGTCAACGCAAAGAAGTAGAGAAAAAGCTCTACCCAGGTTACGTCATACTCAAGATGTTGATGAATGATGAGACTTGGTACGTTGTACGTAACACAAGAGGTGTTACAGGCTTCGTAGGACCGGGATCCAAACCAGTGGCTTTAACAGAAGCGGAAATCAAAACCATGGGCATCGATTTACATATTATGAAGATGGACGTGGCAATTGGTGATACGGTAACAGTAACGGATGGACCATTCGAAGGTTCGGTTGGTGTCGTTAAAGAGATTCACGACCACAAAAGAACTGTTATTGTTAATCTGTCAATATTTGGTAGAGAAACGCCGGTTGAATTGGACTTTTCCAACATGGTAAAAGTCTAGTATCGTAACAATTTGTCCATAACGGACAAGTGGGAGGGAAATCCCCGTAAATACCACATCGGATATAACTGATTTCCCATAGGCGCTTAGCGCTATTAGTTATATTTTAGAAATCAGGAGGTACGCTATCATGGCGAAAAAAGTTACAGGACTCATAAAATTACAAATTCCTGCTGGTAAAGCAACACCAGCACCACCGGTTGGACCGGCTCTTGGTCAGCATGGTGTTAACATTATGCAATTTACAAAAGAATTCAATGCAAAAACAGCGGATCAACCAGGTATGATTATTCCTGTTGTCATCACTGTATATGCAGACAGAAGTTTTAGTTTCATCACAAAGACACCACCTGCGGCGATCTTGCTTAAAAAAGCATGTAACATTCAGTCCGGTTCAGGTGAACCTAATAAAACAAAAGTGTCTAAGATTTCAAAAGCAGAAGTTCAAAAAATTGCAGAGCTTAAGATGCCGGACCTAAATGCGGCCAACATCGAAACAGCGATGTCAATGATCGCAGGAACAGCAAGAAGCATGGGTATTGTTGTAGAAGAATAACAACAAGCCGGACAATTTGAAAACATCGGTCGACCGATAATCCGTGGAAGGGTAAGACCCGATACTACCACAAGGAGGTATAACAATGAAAAAAAGCAAAAGAACGATAGAATTACAAAAATTAGTAGATAAGACAAAGCAATATGATCCAGCTGATGCTTTAAGCTTAGCCATTGAAACAGCAAAAGCAAAATTTGATGAAACCGTAGAGGTTCATGTAAAGTTAGGTGTTGACGGACGTCATGCAGAGCAACAAGTTCGTGGTGCAGTTGTACTGCCACACGGTACAGGTAAAACTGTTCGTGTTCTTGTATTTGCAAAAGGTGCAAAAGCAACTGAAGCAGAAGCAGCAGGCGCAGACTTTGTTGGTGCAGAAGACTTAATTCCAAAAATCCAGAATGAAGGATGGTTGGAGTTTGATGTGGTTGTTGCAACCCCTGACATGATGGGTGTTGTAGGTCGTCTTGGTAGAGTGCTTGGTCCTAAAGGCCTTATGCCAAACCCAAAAGCAGGAACTGTAACCATGGATGTGGCTAAAGCAATTGAAGAGATCAAAGCTGGTAAAATTGAGTATAGATTGGATAAAACAAACATCATCCATTGTCCAATAGGAAAAGCTTCTTTTGGTCAAGAAAAACTAGCAGATAACTTCCACACTTTAATGAATGCAATTATAAAAGCAAAACCATCTGCTGCAAAAGGTACCTACCTACGTAGTGTATCCGTAGCTGCTACTATGGGCCCTGGCGTGAAGGTAAACCCAATGAAGTTGGACAGCTCAGTAGCAAAAAAATAATCAATAATGCCTTTAGATCTTCTATTATAAGTGATCTGAAAGGGTAAAAAAATTGTTGACATAGGGTCTGGCATTTGTTATACTCTATCTCGCAGGTCGTTCGTTTACGGATGACCATTATATCGCTGTAGACAGTAGGTGCGTAAGCATAAAGATATCATTCACCTACCGAGGAGACTTTTTTATCATGAATGATGATATGAATCGACCTTTGTCTATTGACAAAGGTCTTTTGTTTATAACAAGTCTATGGCAAGCCCCAATAAATAAATCAAGGAGGTGTACTAAATGCCAAGAATCGAAGAAAAACAATCTGTAATCAAAACCATCAAGGATTCAATGGAAGGCGCAACATCTATTGTGTTGGTTGACTACCGTGGTCTTTCAGTTGAGCAAGACACTGAGCTTCGTAAGACATTGCGTGAAGCAAACGTAACTTACAAAGTGTTCAAGAACTCAATGATGAGTTTTGCATTCCAAGGGACAGAATTTGAAGCATTAGAAAAACATTTGGCTGGACCTAGTGCAATAGCCATCAGCTATGAAGATCCTACTGCAGGACCTCGCGTATTGCTTAAGCAATCAAAAGTATTCAAGAATCTTGAATTCAAAGCCGGCGTTGTGGAAGGTGTTTATTATGATGATGCAATGATTGTCAAAATCGCTGCCATTCCATCCAGAGAAGAACTGCTTTCAAAATTACTTGGAAGTATCAAATCACCTATTTCTACATTTGCACGTACTATCAAAGCAGTTGCTGACAAAGCGACTGAAACAGGTGTGGCGACAGCAGCAGGACTTGTTTCTGACAGCGTAGCAGAAGTTGTAGAACCAGTTGCAGAAGTAGTAGAAGAAGTAGTAGTAGAAGAAGTTGCAGTTGAAACTGAAGTAACCACAGAAGATAAAATAGAAGAATAATAATATACGGAGGTGTCACACAATGGCAAAATTATCAACTCAAGAACTCATAGAAGCAATCAAAGAATTAACTGTACTTGAACTGAATGAACTTGTTACAGCATGTGAAGAAGAATTTGGCGTATCAGCAGCAGCTGGTGTTGTCGTAGCAGCAGGTGGCGGAGAAGCAGCAGTAGCAGAAGAAAAAACAGAGTTTGATGTTGAGTTAACATCAGCAGGCGCTCAAAAAATCAAAGTTATCAAAGTGGTAAGAGAAATCACTGGACTTGGTCTTAAAGAAGCAAAAGACTTAGTTGAAGGTGCTCCAACAGCAGTTAAAGAAGGCGTAACTAAAGCAGAAGCAGATGAAATGAAAGCTAAACTTGAAGAAGTTGGCGCTGAGATTACACTTAAATAATACTATATCTAACCCCTGGATTTTAGAATCTAGGGGTTAATTATCATCATGGAAACTAGAACAAAATCGTATTTGTTTTAGTTTTTTTGTGCTTAGGAAGTAATGTTTAGTGACATATTTAAGATGGTTTTCGTAAAGGCTTAGAGAAAGATCATGGTTTTTACGAAGGTCATCAGAAAAATTGTATAAAGTATAGAATAAATCTGCAATCAGAATGTCATTTTTTGTTGGAGAATTATTCTTGACACCTATTATAAGGTGTGATATTATTTGTTAATGCGTTAATATGGCTTTGTATGCTCATTTATAGGCTTATGTAGTTCGAATTAACTATGAAAGCCAGTTAAATAGGGTGTTTAGCAGGGTGTCGTCACTTTTATACACAAACATGAAGTGTGTATTTATAATAAATCATATAGCCAAGGGGTGAAACTAAACCATGGAGAAAAACAGGATTAAACCTACCAAGTACGGAACAGGTCTTAGAATGAGCTATTCTAGCGAAAAAGAAGTTCTTGAAATGCCAAACTTAATTGAGGTACAAAAGAATTCTTATCAGTGGTTTCTAGATGAAGGATTGAAAGAAGTATTTCGCGATATTTCCCCAATAAGCGATTACAGCGGCAATCTTAAGCTTGAGTTTATTGACTTTGCTCTGAACAAAGAGATCAAGTATTCAATGGAAGAGTGTAAGGATCGTGATGCCACTTATGCGGCCCCACTAAAAGTCAAAGTCCGACTTTTTAACAAGGAAAAAGACGAAATCAAGGAACACGAGATTTTCATGGGTGACTTACCGCTCATGACACCAACAGGGACTTTTGTCATCAATGGTGCAGAGAGAGTCATCGTAAGCCAGTTGGTACGTTCGCCTGGTATTTATTATAATATCAATTATGATAAGATTGGGAAGCAACTATACTCAGCTACAGTTATACCTAATAGAGGTGCATGGCTGGAATTTGAAACAGATTCCAATGATATTTTCCATGTGCGTGTGGATCGAACCAGAAAAGTTCCGGTTACAATTCTAATCCGTGCCTTAGGCATAGGAAAAGATGCAGAAATCAAGGAACTTTTTGGTGAGGAAATGAAAATCCTTGCAAGTATAGAAAAAGACAATACGGGAAGTTACGAAGAAGGTCTTATTGAGATCTATAAACGTATACGTCCAGGTGAACCGCCATCCGTTGAAAGTGCGGAGTCTTTAATCAATTCTATGTTTTTTGACCCAAGAAGATATGACCTGGCAAAAGTAGGTCGTTATAAGTTCAACAAAAAACTATCTTTCATGTTTAGAATTGCAGGACAAATCTTATCAGAAGATGTTATTGACCAAACCACAGGGGAAGTCATAGCAGAAGCCGGCGAAGTGTTAACACCGGAAAAAGCAGATGACATCCAAAATGCTGCGGTACCTTATGTTTATGTAACCGTAGAAGATAAAAAAGTTAAAATCCTTTCCAATATGATGGTAGATATGGATCGTTATGTCCAAGTGGATCGAAAAAAATTAGACATATTCGAACATGTGTATTATCCTGTTCTTGCTGAATTAATGGCGGAATACGAAGGTGATGAACTTGTTGAAGCCATCTCCAAGAATGTGGCAAGACTTGTGCCGAAACATATAACAAAAGAAGATATTATTGCTTCAATTAATTATAATATCCATTTAGAGCATGGTGTTGGCGTTAAAGATGATATAGACCATTTAGGGAATCGACGTATTAGAGCCGTTGGCGAATTGCTTCAAAATCAATTCCGTATCGGTTTATCAAGGATGGAAAGAGTTGTACGTGAACGTATGACCATTCAAGACCCTGAAGGTATCACACCTCAAACATTAATTAACATTCGACCTGTGACTGCAGCAATCAAAGAGTTTTTTGGTAGTTCACAGTTGTCTCAGTTCATGGACCAAACCAATCCACTAGCAGAATTGACCCACAAAAGGCGTTTATCAGCTCTAGGCCCCGGTGGTTTATCAAGAGAACGTGCAGGCTTTGAGGTTCGAGACGTTCATGACTCTCATTATGGGCGTATGTGTCCTATTGAGACACCGGAGGGTCCGAACATCGGTCTAATCAACTCCTTAGCTTGTTATGCGCGTATCAATGAGTACGGCTTTATAGAGGCACCTTATCGCAAGATTGATAAAACAGGCGAAAAGCCTGTCGTCCTTGACGATATTGTTTACATGACTGCCGATGTTGAATGGAATTATCGTGTCGCTCAAGCCAATGAGCCTCTTGATGATAACAATCACTTTGTACATAAATATGTTACAGGACGTTTTGGCGAGCACATCATTGAGATGGAAGACATAAGAATTGACTTGATGGACGTATCACCAAAGCAAGTATTTTCAGTTGCAACAGCTATGATTCCTTTCCTTGAAAACGATGACGCCAACAGAGCCCTCATGGGTTCAAACATGCAACGTCAAGCGGTACCATTATTGGTGACAGAATCATCTATTGTAGGTACTGGGATGGAACACAAATCAGCGGTTGACTCTGGTGTTATGGCAATAGCCAAAAACGACGGTGTTGTCGAACGTGTATCCTCTGAAGAAATTGTAGTTAAGACGAAGGCTGGACAAAAAGATTATTACCGTCTCACGAAGTTCTCCAGAAGCAATCAAGGTACATGTATCAATCAAAGACCTTTGGTCAATAAAGGCCAAAAAGTGCTTAAAGGTGATGTACTAGCAGATGGACCTTCGACCAGTAACGGGGAGATCGCTCTTGGTAAGAACCCATTAATTGGTTTCATGACTTGGGAAGGTTATAACTTTGAGGATGCTATTCTTCTAAGTGAAAACCTGGTAAAAGACGACGTGTACACATCATTGCATATTGAAGAATATGAAGCAGAAGCACGAGATACCAAACTAGGCCCTGAAGAAATCACTAGGGACGTACCGGGTGTTGGTGACGATGCATTAAAAGACTTAGATGAACGTGGTATTATCAGAATTGGTGCGGAGATTAGATCCGGCGATATTCTTGTTGGTAAAGTAACACCAAAAGGTGAAACAGAATTAACAGCTGAAGAAAGACTTCTTAGAGCCATCTTTGGTGAGAAAGCCCGTGAAGTTAGAGATACATCCTTAAAAGTACCACATGGTGCTAAGGGTATTGTTGTTGATGTCAATGTATTTACTAGAGAAAATGGGGATGAATTGGCACCGGGTGTCAATCAATCTGTAAGAGTCTATATAGCAAAAAAGAGAAAAATCTCAGTTGGTGACAAGATGGCGGGTCGTCATGGTAATAAAGGTGTTATCTCCCGTATTTTACCGGTAGAAGACATGCCATTCTTACCAAACGGTAGACCTTTGGACATCGTACTGAACCCACTTGGTGTACCTTCACGTATGAACATTGGTCAGGTTCTAGAAGTTCACCTTGGTTTAGCTGCAAAAGCTTTAGGTTTTAAAGTGGCAACGCCGGTATTTGACGGTGCTAACGAGATGGACATTATTGAAACACTTGAATTAGCCAATGATTATGTTAATTCGGAATGGAAAACCTTCTGCAGTAAATGGGAAGACAAATTAAATGATGGCCTTTTACAATACCTTGATGAAAACCAAAAGCACAAGGAAGAATGGGCAGGCGTTCCTATATCCTCTGATGGTAAAGTAGCGCTAAGAGACGGTAGAACCGGCGATTATTTTGACAATCCGGTTACCATAGGCTACATGCATTACTTGAAACTTCACCATTTAGTTGAAGATAAGATTCACGCTCGTTCAACCGGACCTTACTCCCTTGTAACGCAACAACCACTAGGTGGTAAAGCACAATTCGGTGGTCAGAGATTTGGAGAGATGGAAGTTTGGGCACTTGAAGCATATGGTGCTGCTTACACATTGCAAGAAAGGTGAAAACATACCTGAACCAGGTATTCCTGAATCCTTTAAAGTACTACTTAAAGAATTACAGTCACTATGTTTAGACGTAAAAGTTATGACAAGTGACAATATAGAAATCGATGTCAAAGAGGATTTTGAAGATGACTATGATTTGTCAACGAATGTTGCTGTAAGTGAAGATAAGCTATCTGATACGGCTATCGTTGGGAAAGTGGAAATCGGATCTGATATTGAAGACGATACAGATTTGTTGGAAATACAGGATGATGAAGAAGATGCTTCGCTGGAAGATAGTTTTATTATTCAAGACGAAGATGAGTTGTTTGAATAAGCCACATCGATAAAGTAGGTCGTAAGGAAGGAGTTCCCCAATATGCAAAGTGAAGTTAAGCAACAATCTGAAGCGTTGGTATTTGACGCTATAAAAATAGGTCTTGCTTCACCCGAACGGGTCAGAGAATGGTCCAGGGGTGAAGTCAAAAAACCGGAAACCATTAATTACAGAACCTTAAAGCCTGAAAAAGACGGACTTTTTTGTGAAAAAATCTTTGGTCCTAGCAAGGACTGGGAATGTAATTGTGGTAAATATAAGAAAATACGTTACAAAGGTGTTGTATGTGACCGTTGTGGTGTAGAGGTTACAAAATCCAAAGTAAGAAGAGAGCGTATGGGCCATATTGAACTTGCAGCGCCTGTATCTCACATTTGGTACTTCAAAGGTATTCCTAGTCGTATGGGTCTAATCCTAGACATGTCACCTAGGACACTTGAAAAAGTATTGTACTTTGCTTCCTACATTGTTATTGATGCCGGTGATACATCATTACAGTACAAACAAGTACTTACAGAAAAAGAATATACAGAAGCCTATGAAAAATACGGCCATAAATTTAGAGCAGCAATGGGTGCGGAAGCTATACGTGAAATCTTATCACAAATAGACCTAGTAGGAGAGTCTGCACAATTGAAAAAGGCGTTAAAAGATGCTTCAGGACAAAAAAGAGCCCGTATTATTAAGCGCCTAGAAGTGATTGAAGCGTTCAAAGAATCCGGTAATCTTCCTGAATGGATGATTCTCTCTGTTGTGCCGGTTATACCACCGGATATTCGTCCGATGGTACAATTGGATGGTGGTCGTTTTGCAACATCAGATTTAAACGATTTGTATCGACGTGTCATCAATAGAAATAATCGTCTTCAAAGACTTTTGGATCTTGGTGCGCCAGATATCATTGTTAGAAATGAAAAAAGAATGCTCCAAGAAGCCGTTGATGCTTTGATTGATAACGGTAGACGGGGAAGACCTGTTACAGGACCCGGCAATAGACCACTCAAATCCTTATCCGATATGTTAAAAGGTAAGCAAGGACGTTTCCGTCAGAATCTACTTGGTAAGCGTGTCGACTATTCAGGACGTTCCGTTATCGTTGTTGGGCCGGAACTTAAGATTTATCAATGTGGTTTACCGAAAGAAATGGCAATAGAGCTTTTTAAGCCGTTTGTTATGAAAGTACTCGTAGAAGACGGTCTAGCACATAATATTAAATCAGCAAAAAAAATGGTGGAAAGACTTGAGCCAGGTGTTTGGGACGTTTTAGAAGACGTCATCAAAGAACACCCTGTAATGCTTAACCGTGCCCCCACTCTACATAGACTCGGTATACAAGCCTTTGAACCTGTACTTGTAGAAGGTAAAGCCATCAAGTTGCATCCACTTGTATGTACAGCATATAATGCTGACTTTGACGGTGACCAAATGGCGGTCCATGTACCTTTATCCGTTGAAGCACAGGCAGAATGTCGATTCCTATTGTTATCTCCAAACAACCTATTAAAGCCATCCGATGGTGCACCTGTATCTGTTCCTTCACAGGATATGGTTCTTGGTATTTACTATTTAACATTGGATAAAGAAGGAGAGCTGGGAGAAGGCTCGATATTCAAAGATGAGAATGAAGCCATTCTAGCCTATGACAATAAAGTAGTAAGTTTGCATGCACGTATTAAGGTAGAGCGCGTACGCATCATTGATGGTAAGCGAGAAAGACGTCTCATAGAGACGACGGTTGGGCGTATCATTTTTAATGAAGCTATTCCTCAAGACCTTGGATTTGTCGAGCGACTGACTGTAGATGACCAACTCTTGTTTGAAGTTGATTTTCTTGTAGGTAAGAAACAAATGCAACAGATTTTGAACTATTGTATTAATGTCCATGGAGCTACTAGGACAGCAGAGGTTTTAGATGAAATCAAGAAGTTAGGTTTTAAGTATTCAACTCAAAGTGCCATTACTGTATCCATATCGGATATGGAGGTTCCTGAGGAGAAAAAAGGCTTTGTAGAGGAAGCGGAAAAAACCCTTGAAGATATTATTAAGCAATTTAAACGCGGTTTGATGACAGAAGAAGAACGATATAACAGCGTCATTCAAACATGGCGTGAGTGTGATGATAAAATTACCAAAGCACTTCTTGGCAATCTAGATAGATATAACAATATTTATATGATGGCACATTCCGGAGCCCGTGGATCTGACAATCAGATTAAACAACTAGCAGGTATGCGTGGTCTTATGGCGGATACATCCGGTCATACAATTGAACTTCCGATTAAATCCAATTTCCGTGAAGGTCTTGATGTACTTGAGTATTTCATATCCGCTCACGGTGCTCGTAAAGGACTTGCAGATACAGCCCTTAGAACGGCAGACTCAGGCTACTTAACGAGAAGACTGGTTGACGTTTCTCAAGATCTTATAATTAGAGAAACAGATTGCTGTAAAGATGAGCCGGAAGTTGCAGGTATGGTTATTAAAAGCTTTATGGATGGTGAGGAAGTCATTGAAGGCTTAGAAGAAAGAATGAGCGGTCGTTGGTCTATTGAGGATATTAAACATCCGAAAACCGGTGAAGTGTTAGCAAGAGCCGATCGTATGATTACACCTATTAAAGCAAGAAAGATTATAAAAGCAGGTATCGATCAAGTTAAGATTAGAACAGTTTTATCTTGTAAGTCAGAAGTTGGTGTATGTGCCAAGTGCTATGGTTCAAATATGGCAACAGGTATACCGGTTCAAGTGGGTGAGTCTGTCGGTATTATTGCAGCTCAATCTATCGGTGAGCCAGGAACACAACTTACAATGCGTACCTTCCATACTGGTGGTATAGCAACAGCAGATGACATTACCCAAGGTCTTCCTAGGGTTGAAGAGCTTTTTGAAGGAAGAAAACCTAAAGGTTTGGCCATCATCGCTGAATTTAGCGGTAAAGCCGTCATGCAAGAAACAAAGAAAAAACGTGAAATGGTCATTACAAATGCAGACACCGGTGAATCAAAAGCATATCTAATTCCTTATGGATCAAGAACAAAGGTTGCGGACGGTAGTATGGTAGAAGCAGGCGATGAATTGACTGAAGGTAGTGTTAACCCTCATGATACACTTAGAATCAAAGGTGTTAGAGCGGTTCAAGACTATATGTTACAAGAGGTACAACGTGTTTATCGACTTCAGGGTGTTGAAATCAATGACAAGCATATTGAAGTTATATGTAGACAAATGCTTAAGAAACTCCGTATAGAAGATAGTGGTGACACATCCTTCTTACCGGGAAGCTTGATAGATCGATTGGAATTTGAGAAAATCAATAAGGAAATGGAAGATCAAGGACTTGAACTTGCCGTAGCGACACAAGTTTTACTCGGTATAACGAAGGCATCCCTTGCGACAAACTCCTTCTTGTCTGCAGCTTCATTCCAAGAAACGACCAAAGTACTCACCGATGCTGCTATTAAAGGAAAGTCAGACCCATTGATTGGCCTCAAAGAGAACGTCATCATTGGTAAGTTGATTCCGGCTGGTACAGGCATGAAACGTTATAGAAAACTCAATATTATTGAAAAAGATATTGATAATGATAATGTAGATGATTCATTGTTTCAGGACGAGTATTAGAAATCAATAAAAGATGGGAGGCCTAGATGGGCTTCCTATTTTTGATTATAATGAAACTAAAATAATCCTGTTTTTCTTGACAGAACAGGTAACTCATGATAGAATTCATCAGTGTGCATTTTGATGCGTATTTTGTCTGTAGTTTAATGTTTGCAGACAGTAATGAATTCTTTAATGAAAGAGATGGTTACTATGCACAGATTACAAGATGGTTCCAAAATTGTAGGAACTAAGCAAACGCTTAGAGCTCTTGAGCGAAACCAAGTAGAGGTATTGTTTGTAGCAGAAGATGCAAATAAACGCCTGCTTGCAAAGCTTACAGAAATGGCAGAAGCCAATCATATAGCGATTGTTTATGTGAAAACAATGGAAGAACTAGGCAAAGCTTGCAACGTTAAAGTGAAAGCCGCAACCGCAGCACTGATCGTAAACAACTCATTTTCAGGAGGTGAAAAGAATGCCAACTATTAACCAGTTAGTTAGAAAAGGCAGAAAAGAAATCATTAAGAAATCAACAGCGCCAGCACTTCAAAAAGGATTCAACTCCTTACATAAGAAGTCAACAAATATCTCAGCGCCTCAAAAGCGTGGTGTTTGTACAGCTGTAAAAACTGCTACACCAAAGAAGCCTAACTCAGCCCTTAGAAAAATCGCCAGAGTGCGTTTGACCAATGGACTTGAAGTAACAGGTTACATTCCAGGTGAAGGCCACAACTTACAAGAGCATAGTGTTGTTCTCATAAGAGGTGGTAGAGTAAAAGACTTACCAGGTACACGTTATCACGTAGTCAGAGGTACATTAGATACAGCTGGCGTGGCTGATCGTCGTCAATCTCGTTCCAAATACGGAGCAAAACGACCTAAAGTAAAAAGCTAATTAAAGGAAACAAATAGAACACCTTCTAAATGAAGAAGTGTTGTTCGATGTAGTGCCAGTTATGAATGTATATAACCTGTGGTTGCAGGATGAAATATATGAAAACTAGCACGACACACAGAAATCCAAAAGGTTTCTGCGAGTACCTATGAATTAATTTAGCGCAAAGGCGCAAATCAATAATTAAGGAGGGAAGAACCGTGCCACGTAAA
>PGZV01000007.1:78728-176515 GCA_002841495.1 Firmicutes bacterium HGW-Firmicutes-2
AACAGATTGTAATTCATTAACAGTTTAGTACCAAAGGAGGAAATACTTTGGCAGGTAGAAATTATCCGTTAGATCGGACCAGAAACATCGGCATCATGGCACATATTGATGCCGGTAAAACTACCTTGACTGAGCGTATACTATTTTATACAGGCATAAGCCATAAGATTGGTGAAACTCATGAAGGTGCAGCAACAATGGACTGGATGGAGCAAGAGCAAGAAAGAGGTATCACCATTACTTCTGCTGCGACAACATGTTCATGGTTAGAAAATAGAATTAACATCATAGACACACCAGGTCACGTTGACTTCACTGTTGAAGTTGAACGATCTCTCCGTGTACTAGATAGTGCGGTTGGCGTATTCTGTGCAAAGGGTGGGGTTGAACCTCAATCTGAGACAGTATGGCGTCAAGCGGACAAATATGAAGTACCTAGAATGGCATTTGTTAACAAGATGGATATTATGGGTGCAGATTTCTTTAACGTCGTCGGTATGATCAAAGAGCGTCTAGGTGCAAATGCTGTACCGATTCAGTTGCCAATCGGTTCTGAAGAAGACTTTACTGGATTGGTTGACCTGATGACAATGAAAGCCTACATCTATAATGATGATTTAGGTGAAGATATTTCAGAAGTTGATATTCCGGCAGAAATGGTGGAGCTAGCAACAGAATACCATAATGAAATGGTAGAGAAAATAGCGGATACTGATGAAGATCTTATGATGATGTATTTAGAAGGCGAAGAGATTTCGACAGACGAACTTAAAGCAGCCCTTCGTAGAGCAACCATAGGGGTTAAAATTATACCAGTTTTCTGTGGTTCAGCATATAAGAATAAAGGTGTTCAAAAGCTTTTGGATGCGGTTATAGAATATATGCCTTCTCCACTTGATGTACCTGCAATTCAAGGTATTGATATGGATACGGAAGAACCGGTTGAAAGACCGGCGTCTGATGAAGCACCTTTTTCAGCGTTGGCGTTTAAGATCATGGCAGACCCCTTTGTTGGTAAGCTGGCATTCTTTAGAGTCTATTCAGGAACCATCAATGCAGGTTCCTACGTTCTAAATTCAACAAAGAATAAAAAAGAGCGTATGGGTAGAATCCTACAAATGCACGCCAACAAAAGAGAAGAACTTGAAAAAGTATACTCAGGAGATATTGCTGCAGCTGTTGGTCTGAAATTAACAACAACAGGAGATACTCTTTGTGATGAAAAACATCCGGTTATTCTTGAGTCAATGGTGTTCCCTGAACCGGTAATATCAGTAGCCATTGAGCCTAAGACTAAAGCAGGCCAAGAAAAAATGGGTATCGCATTAGCAAAACTTGCAGAAGAAGATCCAACCTTTAAAACATTTACAAATACGGAAACGGGA
The DNA here is from genome assembly GCA_002841495.1 of Firmicutes bacterium HGW-Firmicutes-2. Taxonomy (GTDB): domain Bacteria; phylum Bacillota; class Clostridia; order Lachnospirales; family Vallitaleaceae; genus Petrocella. The sequence goes on from PGZV01000007.1 coordinate 80,114, forward strand.
CAAACTATCATAGCTGGTATGGGTGAGCTTCATCTTGAAATCATCGTAGACCGTATGTTAAGGGAGTTCAAAGTTGAAGCCAATGTAGGTGCGCCACAGGTTGCTTATAAAGAAACCCTTACAAAAGCCGTTGATGTGGATAAGAAATATGCGCGTCAATCCGGTGGACGTGGACAATACGGACATTGTAAAGTACGATTTGAACCAATGGACGTTAACGGCGAAATCACTTATGAATTTGTTAATTCAACAACCGGTGGATCAATTCCAAGAGAATACGTACCGGCAGTTGATGCAGGTATTAAGGATGCAATGCAATCCGGTGTTCTTGCAGGTTATGAAGTTGTTGGTGTTCGTGCAGACTGTTACGACGGTTCTTACCATGATGTCGACTCTTCAGAGATGGCATTTAAGATAGCCGGTTCAATGGCGTTTAAGGATGCTATGAAAAAAGGTGATTCAGTACTACTTGAACCAATCATGAAAGTAGATATACTTGTACCGGAAGAGTACATGGGTGATGTCATTGGTGACATTAACTCAAGACGTGGAAGAATTGAAGGTATGGAGCCAAGAAATGGTGCACAATCCATACATTGTTATGTTGCTTTATCTGAGATGTTTGGATATTCAACAGACATTCGTTCCAAATCACAGGGACGTGGAACATTCTCCATGCAATTTTCACATTATGAGCAACTTCCAAAGAGTATTCAAGAAAAAATACTTTCCGGAAAAGGCCTTGAGTAAGGATTTTATCCTAATTAAATAAGAAATAGTCCTTGCAATTGGATGTACAATAAAATATAATTCTAATTAGAAAAAACAGATAAGTTATGACGAAGGGGTTTTAAAATCTCTTGGTGTCATTGATTAAAGGAGGAAAAAAAGTAATGGGTAAAGCTAAGTATGAAAGAAACAAACCGCATGTAAATATTGGAACGATAGACTTGGTACTGGATCAATCGTTGATTTCGATAACATTGATAAAGCGCCAGAGGAAAGAGAAAGAGGGATTACAATCTCTACAGCACACGTTGAGTACGAGACAATGAATCGTCATTATGCTCACGTTGACTGCCCAGGTCACGCTGACTACGTTAAGAACATGATCACCGGAGCGGCTCAAATGGACGGTTCTATCCTTGTTGTTGCTGCAACTGACGGACCAATGGCTCAAACAAGAGAGCACATTCTTTTAACTCGTCAAGTTGGTGGTACACATATCGTCGTATTCATGAACAAATGTGACATGGTTGATGATGAAGAATTACTAGAATTAGTTGAAATGGAAATCAGAGAATTGTTATCTGATTATGGATTCCCAGGAGATGATCTTCCGGTTATTCAAGGTTCAGCACTAAAAGCACTTGAAGATACAAGTAGCAAATGGGGCGATATCGTTCTTGAATTAATGCAAGCTTGTGACGATTATATTCCGGAGCCAATCCGTGAAACAGATAAGCCTTTCTTGATGCCAATCGAGGACGTTTTCTCAATCACAGGACGTGGTACAGTTGCAACTGGTAAAGTTGACCGTGGTGTTCTACACGTTCAAGATAACGTTGAGATTGTTGGTCTTAAAGAAGAGTCAAGAAAAGTTGTTTGTACAGGTGTAGAGATGTTCCGTAAGCTTCTTGATGAAGCTCAAGCGGGTGATAACATTGGCGCATTGCTACGTGGTGTACAAAGAGAAGAGATTGAACGTGGACAAGTACTTGCAGCGCCTGGTTCAATTACACCTCATACAACATTTAAAGCACAAGTATATGTACTTAAAAAAGAAGAGGGTGGACGTCATACACCATTCTTTGGTAACTACAGACCACAATTCTACTTTACAACTACTGACGTAACTGGTGTTATCAATTTACCAGAAGGTATAGAAATGTGTATGCCTGGCGACAACCTTGAGATGGACGTTGAATTAATCGCGCCAATCGCAATGGAAGTTGGTCAAAAGTTCTCAATCCGTGAGGGTGGCAGAACAGTTGGTTCAGGATCTGTAACTGTAATCAGCAAATAATATTATAAATAATTTAGTATAATCACAGGGTTATCCGTCAAGGGTAACCCTGTTTTTGGCTTGTTAGAAAAAAATGTAGAAAAAGCTTGCATTAGATAAAACCATAAGTTATAATATAAAGGCTGTGACAATAAAAGCAAAGAAGTTAGAGGTTGCCGTTCATAACAACGGGTAATTCTAATGGAGCGAATGTCATGTTCAAGAAACTGACGACAAGATCACTGTACGAATAAGATGCCATCAATTAAGTTTGATGAAGGACGTGTGAATGAATGACACGCCAGGCAAGATGTACAGTCACCACTTGTCGTACTCAAGTACGAAAAGGAGGCGACTTTTTTTATGGCAACTCAAAAAATGAGAATTAGCTTGAAAGCGTATGATCATCAATTAATCGACCAATCATCAGAGAAGATCATCGAAACTGCAAAGAAAACAGGAGCGAAAGTGAGCGGACCTATCCCACTTCCTACTAAAAAGGAAATCATTACAATCCTAAGAGCCGTACATAAGTACAAAGACTCTAGAGAGCAGTTCGAACAAAGAACACACAAAAGATTAATTGACATATTAATGCCAACAGCTAAAACGGTAGATGCACTTATGCGTCTAGAACTACCTGCTGGGGTAGACATTAAAGTAGATGTAAAATAATATCCACATTAGAGGTTTATATAGAAGCTAATGTTTTATATAACCGTCTAGGATGATTACGTCAATGTAATCCGCTGTAGATCAATAGGAGGTGCAATATGCAAAAAGCAATTATTGCGAGAAAAGTAGGCATGACACAAATCTTCATGGAAGATGGTGCGTTGGTTCCTGTAACCGTATTACAAGCCGGTCCATGTACAGTTGTTCAAGTAAAAACCGTAGACAACGATGGCTATAGTGCTATTCAAATCGGTTTTGAAGACAAAAAAGAAAAACACACTACACAACCTTTACAAGGTCATTTCCAAAAAGCTGGCGTTACTGCTAAGAGAGTGCTTAAAGAATTCAGACTTGAAAATGCAGAAACATTTGAAGCCGGTCAAGCAATCACAGCTGACATTTTTGCAGTTGGCGACATGATTGATGTAAGTGGTACAAGTAAAGGTAAAGGTTTCCAAGGTAACATCAAGCGTCACGGACAAACAAGAGGCCCCATGGCTCACGGTTCTAAGTACCACAGAAGACCTGGTTCAATGGGACAAGCATCATCACCTTCAAAAGTATTCAAAGGTAAGAACTTACCTGGACATATGGGTGCTGTAAAAGTGACGATTCAAAATCTTGAAGTTGTAAGAGTGGACGCAGAACAAAATTTGATTTTAGTTAAAGGTGCTGTACCTGGACCTAAAAAATCTATCTTAACAATTAGAGACGCAGTTAAGGCGTAGTAATTGCAGGAAGGAGGAACGAAAATGGCAAAAGTATCTGTATACAATATGGATGGTAAACAAGTAGAAGAACTGGAACTCAACGATAGCATTTTTGGAGTTGAAATCAAAAACCATTTAATGCACATGTCAGTTGTTCAACAACTTGCAAATAAACGCCAAGGAACACAAAGCGCTAAAACACGTGCAGAAGTACGTGGTGGTGGTAGAAAACCTTGGAGACAAAAAGGAACGGGTAGAGCTAGAATTGGTTCAATAAGAGCACCACATTGGACAGGTGGTGGTGTGGTTTTTGCACCAAAACCAAGAGATTACTCATTCAAACTGAATAAAAAAGAAAAAAGAATTGCCCTTAAATCTGCACTATCAGCAAAAGTTGCTGACGGAAAATTCATCGTTCTTGATGAATTGACATTTGAAGGTATTAAAACAAAAGATATGGTTAAGGTGCTGGATAACCTAAGTGTTAAAAAAGCATTAATCTGTATCAATGAAAACAACAAAAATGTATTATTATCAGCTAGGAACATAGCAAATGTAGCAACAGCTCAAACCAATACGATTAATGTGTATGATATTCTAAAATACGATACATTCGTAACGACTAAGGCAGCTGTGGCAACAATAGAGGAGGTGTACGCATAATGGCAAGCATAAATTACTATGACGTACTACTTAAACCTGTAATCACTGAAAAAAGTATGGATCAAATGGGTGATCGTAAATATACATTTTTAGTGCATCCAGAAGCGACTAAAGTTCAAATCAAAGAAGCGGTTGAAAAAATGTTTAAAGGCGCTATCGTCCAAAAAGTCAATACCATGAATAAAGACGGTAAGACAAAAAGACGTGGCACAACAAGCGGTAAAACAGCTAAAACAAAAAAAGCGATCGTAACTTTGACAGCAGAGAGTAAAGAGATCGACTTCTTCGAAGGAATGTAAAAAACACATTCCGGGGACACACACGGTAGCGTGGTAAGACGCTACAGGAAAGGAGCTAAAAGACAATGGGTATTAGAAAATACAAACCTTATACACCTTCCAGAAGACATATGACGGCTTCTACTTTTGAGGAAATCACCAAATCAACACCAGAAAAATCCTTAGTAGTAGCAATCAAAAAGAATTCAGGAAGAAACAATCAAGGTAAAATAACAGTGAGACACCGTGGTGGTGGCGCTAAGATCAAATATAGAATTATTGATTTCAAGAGAAATAAAGACGGAGTACCTGCTAAAGTAGCATCCATCGAATACGATCCAAATCGTACAGCTAACATTGCATTGCTTCAATATGCAGATGGTGAAAAGAAATACATTCTTGCACCAGTAGGTCTTAAAGTTGGAACAACGTTAATGAGCGGCGCAGATGCAGAAGTAAAAACCGGTAACGCATTACCACTCATCAACATTCCTGTAGGTTCTCAAGTACATAACATCGAGATGAAGCCTGGCAAAGGCGGACAACTTGTACGTTCAGCTGGTAACGTAGCACAACTTATGGCAAAAGAAGGTAAGTTTGCAACACTAAGATTACCATCCGGTGAAATGAGAATGGTACCTAGTGAATGTAGAGCTACTATTGGTCAAGTAGGTAATGTTGATCATGAGCTTATTACGATAGGTAAAGCAGGACGTAAGCGTCATATGGGTATTCGCCCAACCGTGCGTGGTTCTGTAATGAACCCTTGTGACCATCCACATGGTGGTGGTGAAGGTAAATCACCAATCGGTCGTCCAAGTCCTATGACGCCTTGGGGTAAACCTGCTCTTGGTCTTAAGACAAGAAAGAAAAACAAACATTCAAACAAATATATCGTAAGAAAACGTGGCAGTAATAAATAGTCACTCATCCATATCGATTAATGCAAAAGGAGGCTTTATAAATGGCTCGTTCATTAAAAAAAGGACCATTTATTGATGGGCACCTGCTTAAAAAAGTAGAGGCACTCAATGAAACCGACAGCAAGCAAGTTATTAAAACTTGGTCAAGACGTTCCACTGTATTCCCTGAGATGGTTGGACATACAATCGCCGTGCATGACGGTAGAAAACATGTACCGGTTTACATCAGTGAAGACATGGTTGGTCATAAACTTGGAGAATTCGTATTAACCAGAACCTTTAGAGGACATGGAAAAGACGAAAAGAAATCAAAAGTACGTTAATCATATGTACGAAAGGAGGCACTTTTAGATGGCTAAAGGACATAGAAGTCAGATTAAACGTGAAAGAAATGCAAATACAGATAACAGAGCGAAAGCTAAAGTATCTTTTGCAAGAGTTTCTGACACAAAAGCAAGAATTGTACTAGACACCATAAAAGGTAAAGATGTTGTATCGGCTCTTGGTATATTAGCATTTACACCAAGAAAAGCTGCACGTGTTATAGAGAAAGTATTAAATTCAGCAGTAGCAAACGCTGAAAATAATCTTGGACTTGATCCAAACAACTTATACATTCAAGAGACATTTGCTAATAAAGGACCAACACTTAAGAGAATCAGACCTAGAGCTCAGGGTAGAGCTTTTAGAATTCAAAAGAGAACCAGTCACATCACGATTATCTTAAACGAAAGGTAAAGGAGGTAAGGCATGGGACAAAAAGTTAATCCACACGGCTTAAGAGTCGGTATCATCAAGGATTGGGATTCAAGATGGTATGCCGAGAAAAATTTTTCAGATCTTCTAGTAGAAGACTTTAATCTTAGAAAATTTTTAAAGAAAAAACTATACTCTGCAGGTATCTCAAAAATCGAAATTGAAAGAGCATCTGAGAGAGTTAAAGTTAACATTCATACTGCTAAACCTGGTATCGTAATCGGTAGAGGTGGAACAGCAATTGATGAGACTAAAAAAGAAGTAGAAGCTATGGTAACAGGAAAAGTGATTGTCAACATCGTTGAAGTCAAAAGACCTGAGAAAACTTCTCAACTGGTAGCTGAAAACGTAGCACTTCAATTAGAGAACCGTGTATCATTTAGAAGAGCTATGAAACAAGTTATGGGACGCGCATTAAAATCAGGCGCAAAAGGAATCAAGGTACAATGTTCAGGACGTTTGGGTGGTGCTGAAATGGCACGAGTTGAAAGTTACAACGAAGGTAACATTCCACTACAAACACTTAGAGCTGACATTGATTATGGATTCGCTGAAGCAGATACAACTTACGGCAAGATTGGCGTAAAAGTATGGATTTGCCATGGTGAAGTTCTTCCTAAGAAAGCGAACAAAGGAGGAAAAGAATAATGTTAATGCCAAAAAGAGTAAAAAGACGTAAACAATTCCGTGGACGTATGACTGGTAAGGCCACTCGCGGTAACCAAATCATCTATGGAGAATTTGGTATTGTAGCAATGGAAGCTGCTTGGGTACGTTCCAATCAAATAGAATCAGCCCGTGTTGCCATGACACGTTACATCAAGCGTGGTGGTAAAGTTTGGATTAAGATTTTCCCAGACAAGCCTGTAACTACTAAACCAGCAGAAACTCGTATGGGTTCTGGTAAAGGATCACCTGAGTATTGGGTTGCGGTTGTAAAACCGGGACGCGTTATGTTTGAACTTGCAGGAGTTCCAGAAGAAACAGCTAGAGAAGCCCTAAGACTTGCAATGCACAAGTTGCCATTGAAATGTAAAATTGTTTCTCGCGCAGATTTAGAAGGCGGTGAATAATTGTGAAGTCAGCAAAATATTTAGAAGAGTTAAGAAATAAGTCAGCAGCTGAATTACAAGAAGCATTGGTACTTGCGAAGAAGGAATTATTCAACTTAAGATTCCAAAATGCAACCAACCAATTAGAGAATACAGCTCGAATCACAGCAGTAAGAAAAAATATTGCAAAGATCCAAACAATTATTGCTGAGCAATTGCAAGCAGCTAAGTAATGATCTCGAAAGGAGGCATTGTTGTGACAGAAAGAAATCTTAGAAAAGTAAGAACCGGACGTGTTGTCAGTGACAAAATGGACAAAACAGTTGTTGTAGCCATTGAAGGAACTGTAAAGCATCCACTGTATCACAAAGTAGTAAAAAGAACATATAAGCTTAAGGCTCATGATGAAAACAATGAGTGTGAAGTTGGCGATAGAGTAAAAGTGATGGAAACCAAGCCAATCTCAAAAGACAAGAGATGGCGTTTAGTGGAAATCATCGAGAAAGCAAAATAGTATTCCCGAAAGGAGGTTTTCAGTATGATTCAACAAGAATCTAGACTAAAAGTAGCTGACAATACAGGTGCCAAAGAAATCCTATGTATTCGTGTACTGGGAGGTTCAACTAGAAGATATGCTAGTGTTGGTGATGTAATCGTTGCTACCGTTAAAGATGCAACACCAGGTGGCGTTGTAAAAAAAGGTGACGTTGTAAAAGCCGTTGTCGTAAGAACAGTAAAAGAAATCAGACGTAAAGATGGTTCATATATAAGATTTGATCAAAACGCAGCAGTTGTGCTAAAAGATGATGGTACTCCAAGAGGTACACGTATCTTTGGTCCTGTGGCAAGAGAACTTCGTGAGAAGAAGTATATGAAAATCTTATCACTAGCACCAGAAGTATTATAAGGAGGTGTACACATGTCAAAGATGAAACTTAAAACCGGAGATACTGTAAAAGTAATCACTGGTAAGGATAAAGGTAAAGAAGGCAAGATCTTAGATGTAAACAGTAAGTCAGGTCGAGTATTGGTTGAAGGCATCAATAAAGCAACCAAACATACAAAACCTAGTGCAGCCAATCAACAAGGTGGCATCATACATAAAGAAGCGATGATCGATGTATCCAACGTTATGTATATGCACAAAGGTAAGCCGACCAAACTTGGCGCAGTTGTTTCTACGGTTGAGCGTAACGGCAAAACCAAAACTGTACGTAAACGTGTAGCTAAAACTACCGGTGAAGTCGTCGACAAATAATCGAAAGGAGGTCCATTCAATTGAGTAGACTTATTGATACTTACAGAAATGAAATCGTTGAAGGTATGATGAAAAAATTCAACTATACAAATAAATTACAAGTGCCAAAGATTGAAAAAATCGTCATCAACATGGGTGTTGGTGAAGCTAAAGAAAATCAAAAAGCTATGGATTCTGCAGTTAGTGATCTTACAATCATTGCAGGTCAAAAGCCACTTGTAACAAAAGCAAAAAAATCAGTAGCTGCCTTTAAATTAAGAGAAGGTATGAACATTGGTACGAAAGTAACCCTTCGTGGCAAAAGAATGTATGAGTTCCTAGACCGTCTTGTTAACCTATCTTTACCACGTGTACGTGACTTTAGAGGTGTTAACCCTAATTCATTCGATGGCAGGGGTAACTATGCAATGGGCATTAAGGAACAACTTATTTTTCCGGAGATTGAATATGACAAGATCGACAAAATCAGAGGTATGGATATCATCATTGTTACAACTGCTAACACGGATGAAGAAGCTAGAGAGCTACTAACTCAATTCGGAATGCCTTTCAGAAAATAAAGGAGGTAATAATCAATGGCTAAAACGTCAATGAAGGTTAAACAACAACGTAAACCAAAATTCTCCACACAAGCTTACACCCGTTGCAGACTTTGCGGAAGACCTCATAGTGTATTGAAAAAATACGGCATATGCAGAATCTGCTTTAGAGAACTTGCATACAAAGGACAAATCCCCGGTGTTAAAAAAGCTAGTTGGTAAACAACATATAGGAAGGAGGCAATTATCATGACAATGAGTGATCCTATTGCAGATATGCTTACAAGAATTAGAAACGGTAACACAGCAAAGCATGACGTTGTAAAAGTTCCATCATCAAAGATGAAACTTGCTGTTGTTGATATATTAGTAAAAGAAGGTTACATCAAAAACTATAAGATTATAGCGGATGGCGCTTTCAAGGCAATTAGAATCGAACTTAAGTATGGTGCGGATAAAAACGAAAAAGTTATTTCCGGTATCAAAAAGATATCAAAGCCAGGACTTAGAGTTTATGCAAGCAAAGATGAGTTACCATCAGTACTTGGTGGACTTGGTACAGCAATTATATCAACAAACAAAGGTCTAATTACAGACAAAGAAGCTAGAAAACTTAATGTAGGTGGCGAGGTTATTGCATTTATCTGGTAAATCACCGGTTAAGCAACCTAGCGACATAAAGATTTTCTAAAGGACTAGAAATTAACTTTAAACTATGATAATCTGTTTAAGACTGTCAATAGAACCTTGATGATGTATAGATACAAACAAGGGTCTGATTAGGTGAAAAGATAGTTTCAAAGTAGAAGCTGTTTTAATTTAACCGTAAGGAGGAAAAAAGAATGTCACGTATTGGAAGATTACCAATAACTGTGCCTGCTGGTGTTGATGTTACAATTACAAAAGAGAATTTTGTAACGGTAAAAGGACCAAAAGGTACAATAGAAAAACAAGTACCAAAAGAAATGGAAATAAAACTTGAAGGTTCAGAAATCGTGGTCACAAGACCTAGTGAACTTAAAAAGATGAAATCATTACATGGACTTACAAGAACGTTAGTCTTTAATATGGTTGAAGGTGTAACGAATGGTTACACAAAAGTACTCGAGATCAATGGTGTTGGATATAGAGCTAAAAAAGACGGTAAAAAACTTGACCTGAGCTTAGGTTATAGTCATCCTGTAGTTATGGAAGATCCAGAAGGTATTGAATCTGTGGTAGAAGGTAATAAAATAACCGTCAGCGGGATCAGCAAAGAAAAAGTTGGTCAATACGCAGCCGAAATCAGATTCAAGAGACCACCAGAGCCCTATAAAGGCAAAGGTATCAAGTACATTGATGAAGTTATCAAACGTAAAGAAGGAAAAGCTGGTAAGTCCTAGGTTTAGCCTTTGACTAACATAAGCACCTTTATATGAAATTGATGATTCTTCGGACAACTTTCATAATAAAATTGACAAAGGGGTGAAATCCAAATGATTAAGAAAATATCCAGACAAGCAGTCCGTGTTAAAAAACACTTGAAAATAAGAAATAAAATTTCAGGTACTCCTGCTAGACCAAGATTAGCTGTTTATAGAAGTAATACGCATATCTATGCTCAGATAATTGATGATGTTAAGGGCAACACAATCGTTGCAGCTTCAACTGTAGAAAAGGCAATTAAGGAGACATTGGAAAAAACCAACGATATAACCGCAGCAAAAGCTGTTGGTGATGCTGTTGCGAAAAAAGCAATCGAAAAAGGCATCGACGCTGTTGTTTTTGACCGTGGTGGGTACATTTATCATGGCAAGATCAAGGCATTAGCTGACGCAGCTCGAGAAGCTGGGTTAAAATTCTAAGTAAGGAGGTTGACACATGAAGCGAAACATTATAGATTTTAATGGCTTAGAACTTAAAGAAAAAGTCGTAACCATTAAACGTGTAACTAAGGTTGTAAAAGGTGGACGTAACTTCAGATTCACAGCGACAGTCGTTGTTGGAGATGAAAACGGACATGTTGGTGCCGGTATGGGTAAAGCTGTGGAAATTCCAGAAGCAATCCGTAAAGGTATAGAAGATGCAAAGAAAAAAATGATCGAAATTCCTCTAGATGAAAACAACAGCATACCACATGACTGGTTAGGGAAGTTCGGTAGTGCCTCAGTTCTATTAAAAAGAGCACCTGAAGGTACCGGTGTTATAGCCGGCGGTCCGGCACGTGCCGTACTTGAGCTTGCAGGTATTAAAAATATCAGAACAAAATCCCTTGGTTCAAACAATAAGGCAAATCTTGTTGCTGCAACCATTACAGGACTTAGTCAATTGAAAACACCAGAGCAAGTAGCCAATCTTCGCGGTAAAACAGTAGAAGAAGTATTAGGTTAGGAGGGAACCAAGATGGCAGATAAATTAAAAATTACTTTAGTTAAATCGACAATTGGCGCCAAACCTAAACACAAGTTAACTGCTGAAGCATTAGGTTTGACAAAACTTAATAAATCAGTAGAACAAAGTGACAATGCGGCAATTAGAGGTATGATTCAGTCGATCGTACACTTAGTAAAAGTTGAAGAAGTTTAGTCGAAAAAACAATAAGGAGGTGTAACCGACATGAATTTAACAGATTTAAGACCTATAGCAGGTTCAAAAAAGAAGAAATTCATAAAAGGTAGAGGTCACGGTTCTGGAAACGGTAAGTTTGCAGGTAGAGGTCGTGATGGTCAGAACTCACGTTCAGGCGGGGGTACCAGACCCGGCTTTGAAGGTGGACAAATGCCTTTATATAGACGTCTTCCAAAAAGAGGATTCCATTGTCTGAACTCAAAAGACATAGTTGCCATTAATTTGGACGCTTTAAATGTATTTAGAGCAGGATCCGTGATTACAGTTGAAAAATTACAAGAAAAAGGAATTATCAACAACCCACGCGACGGCGTCAAAATCTTAGGAGATGGAGAATTGACTAAGAAATTAACGGTTCAAGTGAATGCTTTTAGTAAATCAGCCATTGAGAAAATTGAGGCTGCTGGTGGGAAAGCAGAGGTGGTATAATTGTTTAAGACACCGTTCAGGTGCTGCCATTCCTATCCCAGGGATTGACAGCCGTGGTATCCTAGAATACTTCAATAACAATAGTGAAGGTCTTCTAGGGATGTTTGATGCTTTTTCAGGTGGTGCGTTCAAGAACATGACAATTTTTGCTCTTGGTATCATCCCTTACATCAACTCATCCATCATCATGAACCTTCTTACAATTGCGATTCCTGCACTTGAAGAAATGCAAAAAGACGGTGAAGACGGTAGGAAAAAAATTGCGAAAATTACAAGATACGCAACGATTGTATTCGCAGTGATTCAAGCAACTGCTATAAGCATCGGATTTAGAAGTTATTTTGTTGACTACAACATATGGTCTGTCATTGCAGCCATTGTTACGATGACAGCTGGAACAGCTTTCTTGATGTGGTGTGGTGAAAAAATCACTGAAAACGGCGTAGGTAACGGTATCTCACTTATTATTACTGTGAATATCTTATCAGGTCTTGGTAGTGGCGCTTTAACATTATACGAGTTATTTATGAGCAATGAAGTGGTAAAGGCAATAATACTGTTGGTTGTTTTCTTCTTAATGATTGTGTTTGTCGTCTTAATCCAATTGGGTGAAAGACGTGTACCGGTACAGTATGCAAAAAGGGTTCAGGGACGTAAAGTGTATGGTGGTCAATCGACGCACATACCTATGAAAGTGAATATGGCTGGTGTTATTCCCGTAATATTCGCATCATCTTTATTACAATTTCCCGCGACCATCACCTCTTTTATCACGGCAAGCCCTTCCGGTTGGTGGGGTAAAACTTTAGAAGTGATTAGCATCAGTAACCCATATGGTGCTGCAATATACTTTGTACTCATTATAGCGTTTGCTTATTTCTATATGAAAAAAAATGGTGGTTTTATTCCGGGGATTCGTCCAGGTAAGCCAACAGTAGAGTATTTATCAAAAGTGCTTAGTAGACTTGTATTGATCGGTGCTGTGATGCTTGGTATTATAGCTTTAGCGCCTGTTGGGCTAACAGCGGTTACCAAAATTCAGTTGAATTTCGGTGGAACCTCACTGATTATCGTGGCGGGTGTTGCACTTGAAACGGTTAAGCAGGTTCAGTCACAGCTTGTCATGAGACACTACAAAGGTTTCTTAGGATAATAAGAACAATATAAAGTTTTTGATTAGCTTCAATTCGACTAGAAGAAGAGGGTATGGGAGACAATCCATACATCCTTTTAGTCGATTTAGAAGCCATTCATCTATTCACTGAATAACGAGTACTTTGATGCGAGTTGAGTATCTGCTCAATCAGTATCTAAAGGAGGTATAGTATGAAAATTATTATGTTAGGCGCACCAGGTGCCGGCAAAGGAACGCAAGCAAAGAAATTATCTACAAAATATAGCATTCCACATATTTCTACAGGTGATATATTTAGAGCCAATATCAAAGGTGAGACAGAACTGGGTCTAAAAGCAAAAAGTTTTATGGATCAAGGTTTATTAGTACCGGATGCGTTGGTTGTAGATCTAGTAGCAGATCGTATCATAGAAGATGACTGTTCAAATGGATTTGTATTAGACGGTTTTCCAAGAACCATCCCTCAAGCAGAAAGCTTAGATGCTGCCTTAGAAAAAATGGGTGCTTCCATGGATTATGCTATTGATGTGGATGTTCCTGATGAAGTGATTGTTACAAGAATGTCCGGTAGAAGAGCATGTGTAAAATGTGGTGCAACATACCATACAGTATATATAGCACCAAAAGTAGACGGTATCTGTGATGTATGTGGCAGTGAGCTGATTCTAAGAGATGATGACCAGCCTGAAACAGTACTTAAAAGATTAGGCGTGTACCACGAACAAACCCAACCGCTGATTGAATATTACTCAAACAAAAACATACTAAAGACAGTGGACGGAACTCAAGACATAGATGTGATTTTTGAATCCATATGTGAAATTGTAGGTGCGTAGTAGATGGCAATATTAATAAAAAGCGATTCAGAGATTGAGATTATGCGACAGGCTAATGCCATCGTAGCTAAAGCCCACGAATTAGTGGCCAAGGCTATACGGCCAGGTGTGTCAACTTATGAGCTTGATAGGATTGCTGAAGACTTCATTCGAAGTCAAAACGCTACCCCTTCTTTTCTAGGTTATGGTGGTTTTCCCGCTTCTATATGTACTTCAGTAAATGAAGCTGTTGTTCATGGTATTCCCAGTAAACATCAGATTATAGAAAACGGCGACGTTTTAAGTGTTGATATTGGCGCTTATTTCAATGGCTATCATGGTGACGCAGCAAGAAGTTATGCTGTTGGACAGGCATCTGAGGATGCCATTAAACTCATTGAAGTAACGCAGGCAAGTTTCTTTGAAGGTATTAAGTACGCAAAGCCCGGTGCTCATTTACATGAAATATCAGCAGCCATACAGAATTATGTAGAGGCTCATGGTTTTTCAGTCGTAAGAGATCTGGTCGGTCACGGTATAGGTAAAGATTTGCATGAAGAACCACAAATACCTAACTATAAACCAATAGGACGAGGGCCGAAACTTCAAAAAGGCATGGTACTTGCCATTGAACCAATGGTTAACGCCGGACGATATAATGTTCGAACTTTAAGTGATGACTGGACAGTTGTGACTTTGGATGGTTCATTATCTGCCCACTATGAAAATACAATATTGATAACGGAAACAGGTTGTGAACTACTGACGGTTTTGAGTCAAGGTGAGAGTAATGAAAAATTTTGAGCTTGGTCAAATAGTTAAATCTACTGCTGGTCGAGATTGTGGTGAACTTTTTATCATTTTAGACATTAAAGAGGCTTATGTGTATCTTGCAGATGGAAAACGCAGGCGAATCGAGTCTCCCAAAAAGAAGAAGTTTAAACATATTCAAATCACCTACATGATATCAGAAGAAATTGCCGGTAAATTAAAGCACAATGAAAAAATAACCAATGCCGATATCAGAAATAATCTAAAAGATTATCAACAAACCCTAGAATAAGCCTAATTAGGAGGTAGACCATGTCCAAAAAAGACGTAATAGAAGTTGAAGGTAAGGTTAAAGAGAAATTACCCAATGCCATGTTTCAAGTTGAACTTGAAAACGGTCATGTTATATTAGCCCACATATCCGGAAAACTTAGAATGCATTATATCAGAATTTTACCAGGTGACAAAGTTACAATAGAAATGTCACCCTATGATTTGACAAAAGGTAGAATTATCTGGCGCGACAAATAAATCAATAGCCCTAGATTTCGATCATAGATCAAGGAAGGAGTACCAAAATGAAAGTAAGAGCTTCAGTAAAAACAATTTGTGAAAAATGTAAAGTTATAAAAAGAAACGGAAGAATCAGAGTTATCTGTGAGAATCCAAAACATAAGCAAAAGCAAGGGTGATAAAACCCTTGTAAGAGAAAATATCTAAATTAAACGCACTTTATAGATGATTAAGTGGGCTTAAGTGATATATATAAAACGGCTACAAATTTAGACTTGTACTATTGGTCATAATGTTATATAATATCTAATTGTGATGTTTATAAAGACTAATGAACAGAAACCACCAGGACACGTTGTGTAAACAATTGAACCTTGTTCCTTAATCAGGGTGAAATTGGATGAAGCGAAGGTACTAGGTGGCTAGTCTAATGAGATGAGAATATGATTCAGTACTTTATAGAATGAGAGTTGCATTGAATAAAGAATTGAATGGTATTGAGACCAAAGGCAACTTAAAGGTAGATTTTATCGCCTGATGGTATTGCCGACCTATCAAATTTAATGGAGGTGTACAGAAAACATGGCTCGTATTGCTGGTGTTGACTTACCTAGAGAAAAACGTGTAGAAGTTGGTTTGACGTATATTTATGGAATTGGAAGACCAACAGCTGAAAAAATCGTAAAAGAAGCTGGAATTAGTATTGATACAAGAATAAGAGATTTAACAGATGCTGAAGTAGGTACTCTACGTGAGATTATCGAAAAAACAGCACAAGTTGAAGGTGATCTTAGAAGAGAAATCGCTCTAAACATTAAGAGACTTATGGAAATCGGATGTTATCGTGGTATTCGTCATAGAAGAGGTCTTCCTGTTAGAGGACAAAAAACAAAAACGAATGCAAGAACAAGAAAAGGTCCACGTAGAACAGTAGCTAACAAGAAAAAATAGTTGTAAGGAGGCTTAGTAATGGCAAAAATAGTCAAAAGAACGGCTAAAAAGCGTGTTAAAAAACATGTTGATCGTGGACAAGCACATATTCAATCTACGTTTAACAATACAATAGTAACCTTGACAGATGCACAAGGGAATACATTATCCTGGGCAAGTGCCGGCGGTTTAGGCTTTAGAGGCTCAAGAAAAAATACACCTTATGCAGCTCAAATGGCAGCAGAAACAGCAGCAAAAGCAGCTATGGTTCACGGTCTTAAGACAGTTGAAGTCATGGTTAAAGGTCCTGGGTCAGGTAGAGAAGCAGCGATTAGAGCGCTTCAAGCCGCAGGTCTTGATGTAACTAGTATTAAGGATGTGACGCCAGTTCCTCACAACGGATGTCGTCCACCAAAACGTAGAAGAGTTTAATGGAGGTGTCAATAGATGGCTAGATATACAGGTGCTGTTTGTAGGCTTTGCCGTAGAGAAGGCGACAAGCTTTTCCTAAAAGGCGAGAGATGTTACACAGCAAAATGTGCAATGGAACGTAGACCATACGCACCGGGACAACATGGCAACAGAAGAGCGAAAGTCTCTGAATACGGTCTACAATTACGTACAAAGCAAAAAGCAAAAAGAATATATGGTGTTTTAGAAACACAATTTAGAAACTACTATGAAACAGCTGCACATCAAAAAGGCATCACAGGTGAAAACCTATTGGTACTTCTTGAAATGCGTCTTGACAATGTAGCTTATAGAGCAGGTCTTGGTCGTTCAAGAACTGAGGCGAGACAAATTGTTCGTCACAATCATATTCTTGTTAATGGTAAGAAAGTTAACATTCCTTCTTATCAAGTAAAAGTTGGCGATGTGATTACGGTTAAAGAAAAGTCACAAAGCACGCAAGGTATGAAGAACATTATCGAAACTACAGCATCAAGATCCGTTACAGAATGGTTAGATGCAGATCTTGAAAACTTTACTGTTAAGGTTACAGCTAAACCAGAAAGAGATCAAATCCTGATCCCAGTAGAAGAAACTCTTATTGTCGAGTTATATTCTAAATAATGGTTTCTATCTGTATAAGCTTTGGTTTATACAGATTAAATGCTTAGTTTACACAAGTAAAGTAACCAATCAAAGTTAGGAGGGTCTTGTTAGTGTTTGATTTCGAGAAACCAAGAATTGACATTATATCAATTTCAGAAGACAACAAACATGGTTCGTTTGTTATTGAACCTCTTGAAAGAGGTTATGGTACGACTTTAGGGAATTCTCTAAGAAGAATCATGCTATCATCTTTACCGGGTGCTTCTGTAAGCAGTATTAAAATCGAAGGCGTACTCCATGAATTTAGTACGATTCCTGGCGTTAAAGAGGATGTTACAGAGATAATTCTTAACATCAAAAGGTTAGCAATTCGTAATAACAGTGATAGTTCAGAACCAAAAGTAGCGTACATAGAATTTGAAGGTGAAGGTGTCGTTACTGGTGCGGATATTCAAGCAGATCCTGACATAGAAATTGCAAATCCAGATCTACCTATCGCAACTCTTAGTGGTGGATCAGACAGCAAACTATTTATTGAGCTCACAATCAATAAAGGTAGAGGCTATGTTACAGCTGACAAGAATAAATCTGACGATCAACCGATTGGCGTAATTCCAATTGACTCCATCTACACCCCTGTAGAGCGTGTTAATATTAAGGTGGAAAATACCCGTGTCGGTAATGTTACGGATTATGACAAATTAACATTAGAAGTATTCACCGATGGCACCTTGTCACCAGATGAAGCAGTAAGTCTAGCGGCCAAAGTACTCAGTGAACACTTAAGCTTATTCATAGATTTATCAGAAAATGCTAGAAATGCAGAAGTTATGGTAGAAAAAGAAGATGATGAAAAAGAGAAGGTGCTTGAAATGAGCATTGATGAACTGGAATTGTCTGTACGTTCCTATAACTGTCTTAAAAGAGCTGGGATTAACACTGTTGAAGAATTAACCAACAGAACCCCTGATGATATGATGAAAGTTAGAAATTTAGGACGCAAATCATTAGAAGAAGTGCTTGCTAAGCTTCAAGAATTGGGTTTACAACTTAGACCTGGTGACGAATAGGCAATCTTCTTAAAATACACACTATCTGGAAAAGGAGGCTGTATCCATGCCTGGTTATAGAAAACTTGGGAGAGTATCATCCCAAAGAAAAGCATTACTAAGAAACCAAGTGACGAATCTTTTGTATCATGGTAAAATCAAGACCACTGATCCAAAAGCTAAAGAAGTTCGTAAGATTGCTGAGAAATTAATTGCAATGGCTGTAAGAGAAAAAGACAATTTTACGGAAGTAACGGTTACTCAAAAAGTGCCTAAAAAAACTGCTGACGGTAAAAGAGTCAAAGAGGTCGTTGATGGCAAGAAAGTAACACAATTTGAAGAAATAAAAAAGGTCATCAGAAAAGACAGCGCAACAAAGCTACATGCAAGAAGAGAAATTTTAAAAGTATTATACCCTGTTACTGAAGTGCCAACAGAGGCAGCTGGTAAAAAGGCGAATACTAAAAAAGTAGATCTTGCAGAAGTTTTATTCAATGAGATCGCACCAAAATATACAGACCGAAATGGTGGTTACACAAGAATCATCAAAATCGGCCCACGTAAAGGTGACGCTGCGGAAGAAGTAATTCTTGAATTAGTATAATAAACAGGGGTTAAGTGCGCTGCACTTAGCCCTCTTTTTATTCTCAAGGAAAGTCATATTTTAGTATTTTGCCTTGAAACGTGGCAGAATACGTCAAAGACCTTTCCTGTCAAACCCTTCAGAAATATGAGTAGAGCTCATAACGAAGCAAAGCTTCTTTTATTGTTTACACAATAGATTCATAAACACTGTCAGTAGTTATAGTTGAGAATCCAATACCTTGGGTCCTGACCTAATCTACGGACAATAACGGAACAGGAGTGACTAAAATGGTAAAAGCGAATAATTTGGTATTTGAATATGTTGCTCATAATGATCGAGGGGAAGTGGAAGGTGTTCACAGAGCCATCGATGATGTCTCCTTTGATGTGAAAAAAGGAGACTTTATTGCGATCTTAGGTCACAATGGTTCTGGAAAATCCACCTTAGCCAAGCATTTAAATGCCTTGTTAAAACCTAAATCAGGAACTTTACTGATTAAAAATATGGATACAAAAATTGATCAACATGTATGGGACATCCGGCAATCAGCAGGGATGGTGTTTCAAAACCCGGACAATCAGATTATTGCCACAATAGTTGAAGAAGATGTTGCCTTTGGTCCTGAAAATATTGGAATTGAAGCTGGTGAAATAAGAAGAAGAGTAGATATGGCTCTTGAAGTTGTTGAGATGACAGATTATGCAGGACACTCACCGAATAAATTATCAGGCGGTCAAAAGCAACGTATTGCTATTGCCGGAGTATTGGCTATGAAGCCGGATTGTATTATTCTAGATGAACCAACAGCCATGTTAGACCCTTCAGGGCGAGAAGAAGTCCTAAAAACCGTACAAAAGCTCAATAAAGATGACAAGATAACAATTATACTGATTACCCACTTCATGGAGGAAGCTGTCATGGCGGACCATGTCTATGTCATGGCGGATGGTAAGATTGCTTTAGATGGTATACCTAGAGATGTTTTCTCAAAGGTAAAGACCATGAAAGCACTAAAATTAAATGTACCAGAGGTAACGGAACTGGCCTATGAACTTAAACAGGCAGGTATCGATATTCCGACAGATTTATTAACGATCGATGAAATGGTGGAAAGCATATGTCAATTACGATAGAAAATTTGAATTATACATATGGTGCTGATACAGCTTTTAGAATGCAAGCTTTAAAGCAAATCAACTTAAAAATATCATCTGGTGAGTTTGTTGGTTTGATTGGCCATACCGGATCAGGTAAATCGACACTCATACAACAAATTAACGGCATCCTAAAACCGGATTCAGGAAAAGTCATCATTGGTGACATATCTATTTTTGATAAAGGTGTAGATCTAAGAAGCATACGGCAAAAAGTGGGCTTGGTGTTTCAATATCCGGAGCACCAGTTGTTTGAAATGACGGTTTTTAAAGATGTAGCATTTGGCCCAACCAATATGAAGCTTCAAGAAGATGATGTTAATGATAGGGTTAAGCATGCTTTGAATATTGTCGGCATTGATGAATCTTTATATGAGTCATCACCCTTTGACCTTTCAGGAGGACAAAAAAGACGGGTCGCCATTGCGGGTGTGCTTGCTATGATGCCTGAGATACTTATTCTAGATGAGCCTACAGCTGGCCTAGATCCAAAAGGCCGGTATGAGATTCTAAATGAAATACAAAATTTACACAAAAGCTTAGGGATTACTGTTATTTTGGTATCTCACAGCATGGAAGACATCGCCCGTTATGTTGACCGGGTTGTAGTTATGGACAAAGGCGAAATTAAGATGGATGGTCTAGTTAAAGAC
This sequence comes from Firmicutes bacterium HGW-Firmicutes-2, assembly GCA_002841495.1. Taxonomy (GTDB): domain Bacteria; phylum Bacillota; class Clostridia; order Lachnospirales; family Vallitaleaceae; genus Petrocella. Next base: position 100,671 of record PGZV01000007.1, read on the forward strand.
ATTTTCAAGGAAACAGAAGCTCTTGAAGCTATGGGACTAGCAGTACCGCAGATTAGCTATCTTATCCAAGCACTTAACAAGCAAGGTTTTAATCTATCAGAGGATATCGTAACGCTTGAAGAGGCCAAGGAAGCTTTGATCACCCTGTTTAAAACAGAGTCTGAGTAAAGAGGTAAATACTATGATTAGGGATATAACCATCGGACAATTTTATCCGGCGAAATCAAGGATTCACGAATTGGACCCACGCACAAAAATTAATGGTACTTTCTTTTTTATTCTTTCACTATTTATTAATCAGTCACTGATGACTTATGCCATAGCTTTTATAGCACTTTGTTCAGTTATCCTGGCAACAACGATACCTGTACGCTTTATGTTAAAAGGTTTAAAATCCATTTTTATCATTATCATGCTCACAATCGTACTGAATCTTTTTTTAACACCCGGAACAACGGTATTGTTAACACTGGGTCGGTTTACAATAACACTTGAAGGTCTGCAAACAGCCTTTTATATGGGTACAAGGCTTATTATGTTGATTATAGGTTCTTCGGTGTTGACACTGACAACATCACCTATAACCTTGACGGACGGCATAGAGGCGCTATTAAAGCCCTTAGAGCGCATTAAGGTGCCTGCTCATGAGATTGCGATGATGATGACCATTGCTTTGCGATTCATTCCGATCTTACTTGAGGAAACGGATAAGATTATGAAAGCTCAGCTTGCCCGTGGTGCAGACTTTGAATCAGGCGGATTAGTAAAAAAGGCAAAAAGCATGGTGCCCTTATTGGTGCCTCTATTCATATCTTCATTTAGGAGAGCGGATGATCTAGCACTGGCCATGGAGGCAAGATGCTATAGAGGTGGCGAAGGACGAACCCGTTTGAAGCAACTTAAGTATAGAAAAATTGACTTTTGGGCTTATAGCATACTTGTGCTTTATCTCTTTGTTTTTGTTGTAATGAGATTCTTATTATAAAAAAGGAGCGTCATTATGTTTTATTACAAGTTAACAGTAGCCTATGACGGTACGAATTACTGCGGTTGGCAAGTACAAAAGAATAATGAAACCATACAAGGTATGATGATGATGGCAGCTAAAGCTCTTTTTGGAGAGAATGTCACCCTTACAGGTGCCAGCAGAACGGACTCAGGCGTCCATGCCAATGGGCAAGTGGTCCTCATGGTGAGTGAAAAAGCAATGGCGACTTATAAAATCCCTTTGGCTTTGAACATGCATATGCCAAGAGATATTGTTGTTACGAATGCTGAAGAAGTGGATGATACCTTTCATCCAAGGTATATACCCCATCAAAAGACTTATATATATAGTGTGTATAACGGTCCTCATCATTTGCCGAAGGATCAACGATATAGCATGCATTATCGATATAATCTAAAACTTGAACCAATGGAAGAAGCAGCCCGGTATTTCATCGGTACCCATGATTTTGAAAGTTATAGCTCAATAAAGAAAAGTATAGAACAGACAATTAGAACGATCCACAACTTAAAGATTACCAAAGAAGGTTCCATGTACCGTTTTGAGATAGTAGGAAACGGATTTTTATATAATATGGTTAGAATCATGGTTGGCACCTTGCTTGAAGTGGGAAACGGCAGAAGAAAACCGGAATCGATTCGAGATGGTTTGGAACAAAAGTCAAGAAGAGCAGCAGGTAAAACAGCACCGGCAAAAGGTCTGACACTTGAGTACATAGATTACTTACAAGGAGATTAGGATGAAGAAAAATATACTACGTGTTGGCATCATGTTATTTTTTATATTGGTTATTACAGGTTGTGAAAAAAAGGCAAATACATCCGAGGAACAAGATGTTTTCATTGGTAGAATTCTGACTATTACAAAAGATGAGATTAATGTCATAGAGACTTCCGGAGGCGGTTATGAACAAAGAATACAAGAAGCAGATGTCGAGCTACTGGATGGTCCTTATGAAGGTGAAATCATAACAGTTATTAATTCCATGGACCAGATGTATGCTTATGACTTGGAACTCTATGAAGGTTCAGAAATCTATACGTTTGTCGAATACGATGAAGATGGCAATATACGTGAAGGGTTTGTGTATAGCTACAGAAGAGATAAATATCTTTACGTACTTGTAGCCATATTCCTTATATTGATGGTGGTAGTAGGTGGCTATCAAGGCCTTAGAACACTATTGACCCTTGGATTGACCCTTGCAGGCATTTACTACATGCTGATCGGTATTGCAGGCGGTGGCAATGCCATTCTTCTATCTATGGTCATATGTGCCCTTATTGCCATTGTGACCATGTTTCTGGTCACCGGTTTCAATCGCAAATCTATTTCTGCCATTATCGGAACCATTGGTGGTGTATTGGTATCCGGTGTTATTGCAATAATTGTTAGTGATTATGCAGTACTGACAGGTCTTGGCACCACAGAAGCACAGATGCTACTTTTTACTCAAGGTGAAGTTGATTTTAATTTTACCAGCATCTTATTTGCCAGTATTTTACTAGGAACACTGGGTGCGGTCATGGATGTATGTATGTCCATTGCTTCAGCCATCAATGAAATAACGGAAGCCAATCCTTTTATGAGTACTAAAGATTTATTTAGATCAGGTATGAACATAGGTAGAGATGTTATGGGTACTATGGCAAACACCTTAATACTTGCTTATGCCGGAACATCCATATTCTTGATTCTCGTTTTTTTCATGAACGACATTCCCTATTTTGATATTATCAATATGGATGCGATAGCAACAGAAATCGTCAGAGCGCTTTCAGGTACAATTGGATTGGTCTTAAGTATTCCTTTAACAGCCTATATCGCAGCAATTTTGGAAAAGAAAAACGAAAGCAATTATTAGTACTTATTTCACTTGACACACCAGGGTGAATGTACTATAATGTTGTAGCGTGAGTTTGTATTATAAACCCCTTAGCCCCGGGTTTTGACCTACAAAAAACGAAACTAAGAATTCAATAGGAGGTAGAACCCATGAACACATTCATGCCAAACGATCAAACAGTTGATAGAAAATGGTATGTTGTTGATGCAACAGGACTGACACTCGGACGTCTTGCATCTGAAGTCGCTAAAGTACTTAGCGGTAAAACAAAGCCGATTTACACACCACATGTAGATACGGGTGACCATGTCATCATAATAAATTGCGAAAAAGTAGTATTGACAGGTAAAAAACTTGACCAAAAATTATACAGAACATATAGCGGATACATTGGTGGTCTTAAAGAAACCAAGTACAGAGATATGATGAAGAATAAGCCTGAACTTGTAATGACCCATGCAGTAAAGGGTATGTTGCCAAAAAACAAGATTGGTGCTCAAATGCTTACCAAATTGCGTGTCTATAGAGGCGCTGAACATAACCACGAAGCTCAAAAACCAGAAGTATTAGAATTTAAATTCTAATAGTCTCGAGAGGAGGAATAGACGTGGCACAAGTAAAATATTACGGAACAGGTCGTAGAAAAAGCAGCGTTGCAAGAGTCTATCTTGTACCTGGAAATGGTAAAATTACAATTAATAAAAGAGATATAGAAGATTACTTTGGTTATGAAACTTTAAAAGTAATTGCAAAACAACCACTGGTATTAACAGAGACATTAAGCAAATTTGATGTAATCGTTAACGCACATGGTGGAGGATTCACAGGTCAAGCCGGTGCAATCAGACATGGTATCTCAAGAGCATTGCTTGAAGCAGACATTGAGTTCAGACCCGCACTCAAAAAGGCAGGCTTCTTAACAAGAGATCCTCGTATGAAAGAGCGTAAAAAATACGGTCTTAAAGCAGCCAGAAGAGCACCTCAATTCTCAAAAAGATAAGCAGTTACTTGCGAATCAGAATACATATCAGAGCCCCGGAATGCTTGCATTCAAGGGGCTTTTGTTATGTGTTCTGATTCATTAGAATGCAAGAAATGGCCGAGGCGTAACGAAGTGAAGTAGAGGCTCTTATGGGGGTCCCATGAAAACCCTTCCGCAGTGTGTATGATTACGGTCTCCAATTGGTGCATCCATGCACCAAAAGTCGACGGTCAGCATCCATGCTGACTTGCTCCACCATACACACTGCTCCATGAACTTCATGGTCGGTACTTATAGTGGTGATGTTTAGTGGAGAACTGTGGTCCCATGAAACCCTCCCACAATGTGTATGAATAAGCTGTAGATTTATAATCTTATTCATATTATAATGACTTATAGAAACGAAATAATTTGATTAAAGAAAAGAGGTAAATTATGCGTAGAATATGGGGCGTTGTAGCAAGTTTACTCATTATAATGACGATGTTATCAGGGTGTATGGATATTCGATTAGATTTTTTCTTGAAAAAGGATGGTTCAGGAGGCGTAAATTCGTTTGTTGTAGCGAATCAAAGCATAATGGGTGATGGTGATACAACGGGTATGGATTCTGATTTCGTTGGAGAACTGGGTATCGATGAGGAACATGCTCAGATAGAGCGAAAACCACTAGAGTACTATAAAGATGATATGCTTTTTGTGGGAGAAGAAAATAGGGTTTTATTTAATCATCCACTTATTGCTTTTAGTGATATTTCACAAGAGGAAGAACTTCGATGGTCTTATCAAGGCAACAGTGTGTATCGTTTTGAGATACCCTTGAGCGATCTAAGCAATGAGGCTGATGAACAGGAAAGGGTGCAGATGGGTGCCGTCTTTAAAGCTATGGGTGGCAAAGTCATATATTCATTTGAGACAGATTATGAGGTCGTAGGTCATAACGCAGATTATATTAATGAGAATACCATTTATGTTTGGGATCTAACAGATGATATATTCATGCAATCACCAGAACGAGAATTTGGATTTATGGAAATCCGTATTAATATGGCACCTAGCAAAAATTTATTAAGACGTGGACTTGAAGAAAAAAATGATCTAGACCGAACCCAGATGGACTTTCACGGAGAGATATTAAAAGTATTAGGTTACTTAAAAGGGACAGATGAGGGTCTAGAGCTAGATCGTGAACTTACAAGAGCAGAGGGTGCCATTATGTATTCAAGGCTATTAGATTTAGAAGATGAGATCATAGCTTTTTCCAGTGAGCAATCAGACTATATGTCTGGTTTTACAGATGTACCGAGTTGGGCAAAAGACACCATCGATTATCTTCATTATAAAGGACTGGTTTTGGGACTTTCGGATAAATTATATGGATCAAATGCGAAAATGACAGAAGCTCAATATACAACACTTGTCTTAAGAGCGTTAGGGTATTTGGATAGTGAAGGGGATTTCATCTGGAATGCTTCAGTAGATAAAGCCATTGAGATTGGTTTATACAAGGATGATTTACGAGAATATGTATACATTCATGACGGCAAAGATGATACAGAATTCACACGACGTAAAATGAGCTATATTTCCTATAATGCACTTTTCTTTGAAAATATTAAAACAAAAGAAGTATTGTATAAAGGTAATTAGGGGTCTCATGAAAACCCTTCCACAGTCGGTATGACTAACGGCCGACCGTTGGTGTGTATTAGATTGACCTTATGAAGTCAAAATGATATCATTATTGTGTGATAAACCAATATAAATATAACGTTGTAACTTATACCAAGGTGAAGGGAAAGTGAAACATGAAAATACGTAAGGTAATTATTCCGGCTGCCGGGCTTGGAACAAGATTTTTACCGGCTACCAAAGCACAACCAAAAGAAATGCTCCCTATAGTAGACAAACCAACCATACAATATATTATTGAAGAAGCTGTGGCTGCAGGCATTGAAGATATTATTATTATTACAGGTCGTAACAAACAATCGATTGAAGATCATTTTGATAAAAACATTGAATTGGAAATGAGCTTGCAGGAAAAAGGTGAGATGGAACTGCTGAAGATTGTAGAAAAATCCACCAACCTTGCTAATATTCATTTTGTGCGCCAGAAGGAACCGAAAGGATTGGGACACGCTGTCTTGGTCGCTAAGAATTTTATCGGTGATGAGCCTTTTGCAGTTATGCTTGGTGATGACGTGGTTGTATCCAAAGAGCCTTGTATTAAGCAGTTGATGAATGCATATGACATTTACGGCAGGAGCATATTAGGTGTTCAGACAGTAGCACCAAGTGAAGTTTCCAAATATGGTATTGCAGATGTTACGATGGTGGAGGGCCAGATAGCAAAGGTTAAAGGCCTAGTAGAAAAACCGAGCATCGATGTGACACCAAGCAATCTGGCTATTTTGGGACGTTACATTATCACCCCAAGAATATTCCATTACCTGGAAACCCAAACCCCTGGTGCAGGCGGAGAAATCCAGTTAACAGATGCCCTAATGAAGTTATCCAAGGAAGAAGATATGTATACCTATGATTTTAAGGGTAAGAGATATGATGTTGGGAATAAGCTTGGTTTTATATCAGCAACATTAGAGTTTGCCTTAAGAAGAGATGATTTGAAGTTAGAAGTTTCTTCCTATTTAAGTAATCTTATGGAGGATTTGGAAAAGAATCTCGAATACGAATAATAATGTTGGTGATTATTTCAGACATAAGAAGATTTTTAATAGCATAGTGAACATACAGGAAAGCAGATGGTCATAAATCTGCTTTTTTTGTTCTTCTTTGCAAGCAAAGCAAGGCTTAGACCCTTTCTTCTTCACGAAGAAATACCTATATAGTTTCAGGTTCTATTTTAGTACATGGTAAAACTTGAGAAATACGAAATAAAAAGGTATACTATAGGAAACGGAAATTATAGCTTAAACCAAAGCTTAGTTAGAATTATTAAAATATATGGAGGAAAACTTATGTCAAAAGAGAAAATATTATCCTGTAAGAAGATTCTTACAGTGGATGGTAAAGATTATAACTATTATGATTTGAAAACATTTGAGACATTGGGGTATGGGGATGTAACACATCTACCTTATTCCATGAAAGTTTTATTAGAAGGCGCTATTAGACAGTTTGATGAGAAGACCATCACCCTAGATCATATTAAACAAATTGCTGCATGGACGTCAGATGATGAGAAGGTCAAAGAAATACCTTTTATCCCGGCAAGAATCATATTACAGGACTTTACAGGCGTACCTGCTGTCGTTGACTTAGCAGCCATGCGTTCTACAGTAAGTCGAGCTGGCTTTGATCCAAAGAAAATCAACCCTCTAATACCGGTGGATCTGGTTATTGACCATTCCTTAATGGTAGATGCTTATGGTACCAGTGAAGCCCTTGAGATTAACAACAATAATGAATTTCTTCGTAATGACGAACGGTATAGATTTCTTAGATGGGCACAAACGGCATTTGACAATTTCAGAGCTGTGCCACCGGCAACCGGTATTATTCATCAGGTCAATCTGGAATATTTGGCAACAGTGGCAGCTACGAGAGAGATAAACAATGAAACTTGGGTTTTTCCTGATTCTTTAGTTGGTACAGATTCCCACACAACCATGATAAACGGCCTTGGAGTAGTGGGATGGGGTGTGGGTGGTATAGAGGCAGAAGCCGGTATGCTTGGACAACCCTTGTACTTTGTTATTCCAGAAGTCATCGGATTCAGATTAACAGGCGCTCTATTAGAAGGCGCAAATGCCACTGACTTAGCACTCACCGTCACACAGCGTCTGCGTGAAGAAAAAGTAGTGGGTAAATTTGTTGAGTTTTTTGGTCCTGGATTAGATGCCATGAGTTTGGCAGATCGAGCTACTGTAGCCAATATGTCTCCTGAATATGGAGCGACAATGGGCTTTTTCCCTGTTGACAAAGAGACTTTAGACTATTTAAAAGCAACAGGAAGAAGCGAATCAGAGATTAATCTGGTTGAAGCTTATTATAAAGCACAAGGTATTTTTAGAGATGAAAACAGTTTAGAACCACAATACAGTAAAGTTGTGGAGCTGGATATGTCAACAGTGGTCCCTAGTTTAGCAGGACCTAAACGCCCTCAGGACCGCGTTGAGTTAACACGTATGAAAGAAGCTTTTAATGAAGCGATTAGAAAACCTTTTGCAGAAGGCGGTTTTAATCTTTCAGAAGAAGAAATTGCTACAGCGGTAGAGATTGAAGTAGATGGAGAGAGAGATACCATTAAAACAGGATCTGTTGTTATTGCAGCGATTACGAGTTGTACGAATACATCTAACCCAAGTGTTATGCTAGGTGCAGGACTTGTAGCCAAAAAAGCAGTTGAAATGGGCTTGAAGAAACCTGTATTTGTTAAGAGCAGTCTGACGCCTGGATCGCTAGTTGTAACAGAATACCTTAAAGAAGCTGGTTTACTGCCTTATCTAGAAACACTTGGTTTTAATGTAGCGGGTTATGGCTGTGCAACGTGTATCGGCAACAGTGGTCCCCTCAAAAAACCTATTAGTGATGCCATTACAGATAACGACATAACAGTGGCTTCTGTTCTCAGTGGTAATCGTAATTTTGAAGGCCGTATTCATCCCCAAGTTAAAACCAATTACCTTGCATCACCTATGCTGGTTGTGGCATATGCCCTTGCTGGCAATGTGAACATCGATTTGATTTCTGAGCCGATTGGTCTGGGTCATGAAGGTCAGCCAGTTTATTTGAAAGATATATGGCCGACCTCACTTGAAATTAAAGAAGCGGTGGCTATGGCGGTTAAGCCGGAGATGTTCAGACAAAAATACTCAGATGTATTCTCAGGAAATTTGAGATTTAACAATATACCGGTACCTGAAGGGGATCTCTATGAATGGGATAAAAAATCAACATATATTCAGGAACCACCATTTTTTATGAATTTGCAAAAAGAAATCTTCGACATTGAAGATATTAAAGGTGCAAAAGTTTTGGCACTTCTTGGTGATTCAGTCACAACCGATCATATATCACCGGCTGGTAGTATTGGGAAGAACAGTCCTGCTGGTGAATATTTAAAAGGCTGTGGCGTAGAACCCGTTGATTTTAATAGTTTTGGTTCTAGGCGTGGTAATCATGAGGTCATGATGCGTGGGACCTTTGGTAATATCCGAATTCGCAATCAAATTGCTCCTGGCACTGAGGGCAGTTTTACAACTTATTTGCCAACAGGCGAAGTCATGTCCATCTATGATGCATCCATGAAGTATCAAGAAGAAGAAACGAATCTGATTGTTATTGCCGGTAAAGAATACGGTACGGGAAGTTCCAGAGATTGGGCAGCAAAAGGTACAGCTCTGCTGGGTATTAAAGCGGTTATAGCAGAAAGTTATGAGCGGATCCATCGATCTAATTTGGTCGGTATGGGCATACTCCCACTGCAGTTTATCGAGGGTCAAAATGCCCAAACATTTAAGTTAAAAGGTACTGAAACTTTTGAAATCAAAGGTCTTAATAATGATATCCAACCGGGTGCCCTAATCGATGTAACAGCCACATCAGAGGAAGGACAAATCACCACTTTTAAAGTCAAGGTAAGAATGGATTCGGTTGTGGATCAAGAGTACTATCGTAATGGTGGTATCCTTCATACAGTCTTAAGGAGAATGATTCATTAATTGTTTAAGGTGTCAAATAAAAATAGAAAGCAGAGCGCTGACAGCTCTTGCTTTCTATTTTTTGTTACAGCAATCTTCTATTAACCTATCTATGTCATGGTATTGTTGATATTAACTAAATATTTGGGCAAAAAGTATAAAAAGTTTGACAAGTAAAATTTAATAGGTGTATAATAATAATAGGAATATTTAATGAGACTAAACAGACAACAAAGCAATCAAAGAGGTAATGAAGCCTTTTATATAAGACACGTTCTTTTATAAGGGGCTTTTTGTTATAGGATCTCTATTACTTAGAGTTGGAGGTAAGCTATGTGTGATGGTATTGTGTTGGCAGGTGGTTTTTCAAGCAGAACTCAAACGAATAAGTTGGAACTACCAATAAAAGGAGAACCTATTTTACGCATTGTTGTCATGACATTACAACAATGTTGCGACAACATTGTTGTTGTAGGCGGCCACTATTATAAAGAAGTCGTAGAAATGTTAAAAGATATGGAGCGTGTCACAGTTGTGTATAACCCTAACTATAATGAGGGTATGTTCAGCTCTGTTTTAACCGGTGTCGCCTGTATGACCCGAGATTTCATCTTGATTCCCGGTGACTACCCTTTTATTTTGGCATCAACTTATAAAAGTGTCATAGATTCAGAGGGTGAGATGGTAGTGCCGACTTATAATGGTAGGAAAGGTCATCCCATACTTATAAGGCAACACTTGATTCATCCATTGCTTTTGGAGTCCCCATTATCCAATCTAAAGAAGTTCAGAGACCGATATCAAGTGACCTATTTACCTGTAGAGGATAAAGGTATACTCATGGATATAGATACCATCAAAGAGTATGAAAGTATGAGATCACAAATAGAAGGGAGTTATTGATTTGAAGATTAAAACGTATACAATGCCTACAGATCTGGAAGAAGCGTACCAATTATTACAAGAAAAAGATGCCGGAATTATCGCAGGAGGCGCATGGCTCAAGTTGTTACCTAAAACATTGACCCAGGGTATTGATTTGTCCGGACTTAAGTTGGATACCATTAATGAAACAGAAGAAAATTATACGATAGGTAGCATGGTGACTTTAAGACAGATTGAGACACATACCAGTCTTGGAACTTACATGGATGGTGTGTTACAGGAAGCTATCTCACATATTATGGGTGTTCCAATACGCAATATTGCTACTATTGGGGGTACCGTTGCCGGCAGATTCGGTTTTTCAGATTTGTTGACACCTCTTCTTGCCCTTAAAGCCAATTTGGTTTTTTACAAGAAAGGTCAGGTTACATTAGAATCTTACTTGAAAGAAGCATTAAAAGAAAAAGACATATTGCTGCAAATCATTATAAAAAAAGAATATGGCAAAGCCCACTATACAACGGTTAAGAAAACGGCAAATGATTTTCCTATACTGAATGTTAGTATCACGAAAATTGGGACACATTTCAGAGTGGCAGTAGGTGCAAGACCATCTGCAGCCGTCTTAGCTACAAAGACCATGGCGTACTTAAATGAAAATAAAACTTTATCAGATGATATCATTGAAAAGGCGGCAAAGATTGCAGTTGAAGAAATAAGCTTTGGAAGCAACGCCAGAGGATCAAAGGCCTATAGAACTCAGCTATGTAAGGTATTGGTGGAAAGAGGGATCAAGGAGGTGGCTTATGAAAACACAAATTAAAATCAATGGCAAAATCAGGACATTTGAGGTTGAACCGGATGAATATTTGGTGGATACACTAAGAAAGCATCATTATTATAGTGTGAAAAAGGGTTGCGACACATCCTCATGCGGTGTGTGCACAGTACTTCTTGATGGTAAGCCCATTGCCTCTTGTAGTTATTTGTCGGTTAAAGCCAATGGTCATGCTGTGACCACTGTTGAAGCCATAGAGGAAGAAGCAACGATTTTAGCGAAACTTTTTGGAAAAGAAGGCGCCGATCAGTGCGGCTTTTGTAATCCTGGGTTGGCACTAACGGTCTATGCAATGAAAAAAGAGTTGAACAATCCTACAGATGAGGATATACGTACGTATCTGGTCGGAAATTTGTGCCGCTGTTCAGGTTATGTGTCCCAGCATAGGGCCATCAAAGCGTATATGGAGGTGATATAATCATGAAATGTGTAAATCATAATACCGGATCTATTGACGGAAAAGGTCTCATGCTTGGGCGACCTGCCTATACCAACGACTTGGCTGATCCTAATGCTTTGACGGTTAAGGTTTTAAGAAGTCCTCATCCTCATGCAAAGATTTTAAATATTGATACACAAAAAGCGCTGTCTCTTGAAGGCGTTGAATGTGTTTTAACCTATAAGGACTTTAAAAGGATTCCGGTTACACGTGCCGGACAAGGGTATCCCGAACCATCACCCCATGATAAGTTTGTGCTGGATTCAGTTGTGCGTTATGTGGGAGATGATGTGGCTGTTGTAGCTGCAGAAACTGAGGCCATTGCAACGAGAGCTCTTGAGTTGATTCGAGTTGACTACGAGATTCTTGAACCTGTTTTGGATTTTGAGAAAGCTTATGAAAATGAAAGCATCATACATCCTGAACCTGAAATTCATGAAATGTTTCCAATAGGATTTGAACCAGAGAAAAATGTAGCAGCGGCTTACCACATGGAAATAGGTTCAGTTGAAGCGGTTATGGATCAGTGCGACGTAACCGCGACGTCTTCTTATTATACCCAGGCTCAAGCTCACGTTATGATGGAACCTCATACTGCTAATGCTAGGTTGGATTTTCAAGATCGCTTGGTCATCTACTCATCCACCCAAACACCTTTCCACGCCAGAAGGATTGTTTCTCAAGCCCTTGAAATTCCTATGAGTAAAATAAGGGTCATCAAACCCAGAATCGGAGGGGGTTTTGGTGGTAAACAATGTTTACATGGTGAATTTTTTGTAGCAGCGGTGACCATGAAAACTAAAAAACCCTGCAAGCTTGTATATACCAGAAAAGAGGTATTCGAGTCCAGTTACTCAAGACATCCGATGCGTATTGATGTCACCTTAGGTTCAACAAAAGAGGGAGAATTAAAAGCCCTTGATGTTCATGTTTTATCGGATACAGGTGCTTATGGTGAGCATGCTCTGACTGTATTTATGGTCGCGGGTGCGAAAACATTACCACTATATAATAAAGTAGAAGCCGTTCGCTTTGGTGGTAGAGTTGTCTATACCAATCACACACCGGGTGGTGCTTTTAGAGGTTATGGTGCTATACAAGGCAACTTTGCAGTGGAGTCTGCTGTTGACCAACTTTGTGAAAAACTAGGCGTGGACCCAATTGAATTTAGGAAAACAAACATGATTGCTGAGGGCGAAACCTCACCGGTTTTTGCAAAAATGGGTGAAGGTACAGAAGGCACCGCCATGAATATGGATAGCTGCAAACTGGATTATTGTGTCGATCGAGGCATGGAACTCATTGGTTGGAAAGACAAATATCCAAGGAAATCCATCTCCAAAACAAAAGTAAGAAGTGTTGGTATGTGTCTTGCGATGCAAGGATCCGGCATACCGTATATTGATATGGGCTCAGCCATCATTAAGCTAAATGATACAGGTTTTTATAACTTAATGGTAGGTGCTACAGATATAGGCCAAGGCAGTGATACCATTTTGGCACAAATCGCGGCTGAGAGCTTAAAGACAACTGTGGATAAAGTGATCGTTTACTCATCAGATTCAGACTTAACACCCTTTGATACAGGTGCTTATGCTTCTAGTACAACCTATGTATCCGGTAATGCAGTTAAAAAAGCTGCAGATCAGATGTTAGAAATGATTGTAGAAGAAGGGGCAAAAGCCTTAGGCGTTAGACCGGAAGACATTCACTTTGATGGTGTTATCCTAAAAGTAAATGATACCGATACATCCATGACCTTGGAATCATTATCCAATAGACTCTTTTATAATGAAGACCAAAAACAATTGGTAGCTGCTAATTCTTATGTAGGCACAAAATCACCACCTCCATTTATGGCAGGTTTTGCTGAAGTTGAAGTGGACATTGAAACAGGAGAATTCAAAGTATTGGATTATGTTGCCGTAGTGGATTGTGGCACCACCATCAATCCAAGCTTGGCAAAAGTTCAAGTAGAGGGTGGGATTCTTCAAGGATTAGGCATGGCCATGTTTGAAGAAGTTATTTACAATAAAAACGGCAGTCTAATTACCAATAACCTCATGAATTACAAAATACCAACCCGTAAAGAAGTCACAAACATACACGTTGAATTTGCGGACAGTTATGAAGCATCAGGACCCTATGGCGCCAAGTCTGTCGGTGAGATTGGTATTGATACACCACCTGCAGTCATTGCTAATGCCATATACAATGCTATAGGTGTTAGAATCAATAGCCTTCCTATTACTTCTGAAAAGGTTTGGGCAGCAATACATAATAAAGAAAAATAACATTAAATAAGAAGTTTGGCAAAAAAGGAAGGAATAAATCATGGACATATATGATGAAATCATAAAAATGAAGCAGACCAATGAACCATGTATGACCGTGACGGTTGTTGAAAAAACAGGTGACGGCCCAGTGGAACTTGGCAAAAAAATGTTGGTCGGTGGTACAGGTAAGCGCGTGGGTACCGTCGGTGGTGGTGCTCTAGAGAATCGAGCCATAGAAACTTGCAAGGACTTAATTAAAGCGCGAAAAAGTCATTTGGAAAAATACCTTTTAAAAGAAGGTGAGATTATTGGTCAAACAACCACATTGCCAATGACCTGTGGGGGTGTTGTAACACTTTTTTATGAGTATATCGGACATGGTGCCCATATTTACATTTTTGGTGCAGGCCATGTCAGTCAAGCACTCTGCCATGTTCTAAAGACCATGAACTTTTATGTGACCGTTGTTGATAACCGCCAAGAAGTCGTTGATCAATTTGTCGGTGGTGACGAAGTACATCATCATGATTTTGTGGACTTTATTGAAACACAAGGGCTAACAAAAGACGCCTATGTGGTCGTATGTACACCATCCCATAAGTATGACTACCAGGTCATGCACAAAATCATTGAAAAACAATTAGAATTAAAATATGTAGGTATGCTTTGCTCAAAGAACAAACTGAAGGACTATTTAAAAAGAACCTATGATAAATTTGGTGAAAACCTTGATCTATCCAACCATTATGCACCTACCGGTATTGATACCGGTGGTGGATCACCGGCAGAGATTGCTGTGTCCATAAGTGCAGAAATATTGGCCGTATATTACAACAAAACGGGCAATAAACATATGCGAGATGCCTATATAACGAAAGAGAAATAGGTAGAGAAGGAGATTAATATGTATGATTTGGCAATATTAAACGGACAACTTTATATAGAGGGAAGTCTTGTAAAGCAACATCTCTATATCAATGGGGATCATATTGTTGCCATAAGTGATGAGGTGCATCAAGCGAGAGAAGTTTATGATGCTACCGATAGGTGGGTTATGCCCGGGTTGATTGACCCTCATGTTCATTTTGAGTTGGACTGTGGTAAATATACATCTTCAGATGATTTTTACACAGGATCGATAGCTGCGGCTTATGGTGGCATTACTACGGTAATCGACTTCCTTGATCCCATATCCAGCGAAAAAGAATTAGAAAAGGCCTTCAATGACCGAAATCAGCTCGCTGGTAAATCCATGATTGACTATAGGTTCCATGTAACCGTGAAAGATCCTGTGAATGAAGTCGTGCCTATAGTTAAAACAATGAAGAAATTAGGGTTAAACAGCATAAAAATTTTTACAACTTATTCAGACTCAGGCAGACGGACTTATGACGGTGAAATTGTAGAGTTATTACAACTTTCTCATAAGGAAGAATTTATCGTGTTAGCGCATATAGAAAAAGATGACAGTATTACCATGGAACCAAGTTATACTGCAGGTGACTTACCTATAAGTAGGCCGGAGATGGCTGAAACAGAAGAAGCCTTAAAACTAGCGACCTTAGCAAAAGAAACGAATGGCCATTTATATATGGTTCATGTTAGCAGCGGCAATACTTTAGAGGCTTTGGTAAAAGCGTTTCCTGAGATACTGGGGGAAAACCTTTATCTGGAAAGTTGTCCTCACTACTTTGAATTTAATGAAGAGCGGTTTGAAGGTAGCCAAGGACATCTTTATACCATGGCCCCACCACTGCGGAGTGAAGCCTCTAGAGAAAAACTCATTAATGGTTTTGATTATTTGCATACAATTGCTACGGATCACTGTCCTTTTACAGCCCAAGAAAAAAAACAAAAACATCTTTTGGGAATGCCTTTGGGTATCGGCGGTGTTGAACATAGTTTTAGTTTGATGGCGACCAGATACGGCATAAAAGCCATTGATAAAATGAGTACAATGCCGGCTAAAATATTCGGTCTCTATCCTAAAAAGGGAAGTCTGGATGTGGGATCAGATGCTGATATTGCTATCTACAACCCTAATATAACCAACAAGATTGAGGCGGATCATTCAAAAGCCGGTTATACCGTTTATAAAGATCTAGAAGTTAGTGGTCAGATAGAAACCACACTATGCAAAGGCCAATTTATTATCAAGAATAATGCCCTAGTCATAGGAAGTGTAGGCCACTTCATGGATATAAGTTAAAGTGTCAAAACTATATAGTTGAACTTACCCTACAACATATAGTTACGAACGTATTAACGTAATCTATATGTTGTGGGGTTAGAGAAACTTTAGTATTGCCGCTTTAACTGTTAAAGTTAGGAGGGTGACCCCATGATTGCACTGACCCATGTCAATTATTATGATTTTAAGACCTATGCCAAAGATCAATATATTATTTTTGATGATAAAATAATTGAGGTTGGGCCTATGGCGAACTTTGTGAATGAGGACTATGAAATAATAGAAGGCAAAGATCAATTGGTTATGCCGGGTTTGATTAATGGTCACCATCATATTTACTCAACTTTTGCAAGAGGCTTAGCATTGCCTTTTGACCCTGAGAATTTTCAAGAAATATTGGATCAATTATGGTGGAAGCTGGATGGTAGCCAAGATCTGGACAATGTGTATTATTCCGGAATTGTAAGTGGTGTTGAAGGCGTCAAAAACGGTATCACGACAATCATTGACCATCATGCCAGTGGCCTAGATATTAAAGGCTCGTTGGAAACCTTAAAAAAGGCCATATGTGATGAAGTCGGTCAAAGGGGTATATTCTGCTTTGAAAGTAGCGACCGTTTTGATATAGACGCCTGCATTGAAGAGAATCTAAGCTTTGCTAAGAAATATCAGACGACTAAAACAGCAGGCTTATTTGGTCTTCATGCGGCTATGTCCTTATCAGAGGAAAGTCTTACTAAGATTTCAAAAGTCATTGATGATATACCAATCCATATACATGTAGCTGAAAGTCATATGGACGAAGACTTAAGTTTGGAGCGATATGGTGAACGGATTATCCATAGACTGGATCGACACCAACTCTTAAACAAAAACAGTCTTTTGGTTCACTGTCTTTACATTGATGATGGGGAAGCAGATATTATTAGTAGAAGCAAATGTACAGTAGCCCTGAATGCTACATCAAATATGAACAATGGTGTAGGCTTACCGGACCATAAACTTTTTAAAAGAGCAGGCATACCGGTAATTATCGGTAATGACGGAATAGGAAGTGGCATAACGCCGGAATGGCTTAACTTAAATTTTGCCATGCATCATAGGGATTTGACACCGGTTGAATTTGGTTTGGGTCAAGTCCTGGAAATGGTCAATCAAACATATGTATATGCATCAAGCATTCTAGGTTGCAAGCTTGGACGGATTGGGCCAGGTTATGAAGCTGATTTGTTGATGATACCGTATATTCCGCCTACACCTATGAATAAGGATAATGCCTTTGGTCATGTATGTTTTGGATTGGCAAATAACTTTAACCCAAGCCATGTTTGGTGTGGTGGTAAGAAGGTCTTAGATCATTATAAGATCAAGGACAATCTTATGGACACTTATAGAGAAGCATCAAAGTCAGCTAGGCAATTGTGGGATAGAATACAATAAAGATGATAAAGGCATAAGTTAAGAGGTATAAAATAAAAAGGGGGTAATACCATGAAATTAGATATAAGTTTTGATGGGTTAACATTAAAAAACCCGTTAATGCCGGCATCGGGTCCTTTGGTAGGAGATCTTGAAAAGTTGAACTTCATTCGAGATGAAGGTGTAGGTGCTGTTGTTACCAAAACCATTTCATCAAAAGCAGCCGTCGTACCCAGACCTTGTATTTATGGTGATCGGTATTTTGTTATGAATTCTGAGCTTTGGTCAGAACATAGCAAAGAAATGTGGCTTGAAGAAATATTACCGAATTATGATAAAGCAGGTGCACCTTTAATTATTTCGGTAGGGTACACCAAAGAAGATATGGCACTTTTGATACCTTTACTAGACCCTTACGCAGATGCATTTGAGATATCTACCCATTATGTAGGCAAGGATTTATCGGTGATCAGGGATACAGTACGCACCATCAGAGCCCATACAACAAAACCTATCTATATGAAAGTCAGCCCTCACATGGATGATCCGGTTGCCTTTGCTAGAGCAGTTAGAGAAGCCGGTGCCAGCGGTATCGCCGCTATTAATTCCCTTGGCCCGACGATGAAAATTGATTTGAAATCTAGAGAAATTATTTATGGTGGTGAAAGTGGTTTTGTTTGGACGTCCGGTCCCGCCATTAAGAACCTGGCTTTGGCAACAGTTTATAAGATTAAGCAAGCTATGCCGGATTTTACCGTTATTGGTGTTGGCGGCGTTTCTAGTGCCGATGATGTTATAGAATTCCTATTAGCAGGTGCCAGTGGTGTTCAGATGTTGTCAGCAGCGTTATTAAAAGGCAAGGATCTATACAGCAAAATTATAGAAGATCTACCAAAAGCACTTGAAAAATATGGTTTTTCTTCTATTGAAGAAGTCACCAGGGTTGGACTTACCAAGACAATTAGCTATGAACCGGTTGTACCAAGTGTGGATACGCAACTTTGTACCCAGTGTATGCTATGTGTGAAGATTTGTCCGTATTTTGCAATCCGTTTTGAGACGCAGATTCTATTTGATCAGGAAAAATGTTTCGGTTGTCATTTATGTGTCAGTAAATGCCCGGTAAAAGCCATATATCTAGAAGACAAGTAAAAATATAACTGGAGGTGGTATGGTGTTAGACATTAGCAAGTCCATTAATAAGGTGGACAATTTTGAGAAAATAACAGGTACAGCCAAATATATTGACGATATCAAGCCGGAAGGGTGCCTCTATGCAAAAACGTTAAGGGCAACCATTTCAAGGGGTCGCATTGTTTCAAGAAAATATCCGGACATGCCCGAGGGATATGCTATTGTTGATTATCAAGACATTAGCGGTCAAAATATTGTAAAAATCATTTTTGATGATATGCCGGTTTTTGTTGAAGAGACCGTCAATTATTTTGGTGAACCTATTTTATTGGTGGTCGGTGAAGATAAAGCCACTATTATGAGTTTGATGCATCAGATTAGCATTCAATATGAAACAGAAGAACCGGTTTATGATTATGTAGACAGTAAAATTCATAAAAGTTATATCAAAGGCCAAGGTGAAGCTGTTTTTGATAAGGCTTATAAGATTATTGAACATACCTATGAGACAGGTTATCAAGAGCATGTTTACATAGAGCCACAAGGTGTCATTGCTTTATATGAACCGGATAAGATTTCTCTTATTGGTTCTATTCAATGTCCTTATTATGTTAAGAACGCGCTTATGAGTGTATTGGATTGTAATGAAGATGAAGTTAGGGTGGAACAAGCGACAACAGGTGGTGCTTTTGGCGGGAAAGAAGAGTTTCCGTCTTTAATAGCCTGTCAGGTAGTCGTAGCTGCTAAGAAGATGAAAAAGCCGATTAAGCTCATCTATGGTAGAGAAGAAGATATGGCTTATACAACAAAACGTCACCCTGCAAAGATTAAGATTGAAGCTGCCATTTCAAAAGAACATGAGATTCTAGGGCTTCGAACACATGTTGGTTTAGATGGTGGCGCTTATATAGGCCTATCAGGTGTTGTTTTATTAAGAGCTATGATTGCGGCAACCGGCGCCTATACCATTGATAACCTATGTGTGTCAGGCGATGTTTATATAACCAATACAGTACCAACAGGTGCTTTTAGAGGCTTTGGCGCACCACAGATGATTTTTGCCGTAGAAATGATGATCCATCATATTGCAAAAGAACTAAAAGAAGATGCCTACAAATTAAGAATGAAATATTTGGCAAAGACAGGTGATGTAACATCTACCAGTGGTCATTTTATTGAACCCATTATTATGGAAAATATGATTCAAAAGGCGATGCTGATGTCTGACTATGAAGCCAAAATAAAAAAATACAGTCATGACAATATGAATAAAGGTATTGGTATGAGTTGGTTTCTTCACGGATGTGGGTTTACAGGTAGTGGTGAGCAAGTTCATATCAAAGCAATCGTACGACTGAAAAAAGATGAATCCAATAGGGTGCATATATTGGTTGCCAGCACAGATATGGGCCAAGGTATTAAAACAACCTTTAGAAAACTGGTCGCTCACAAACTGAATATACCCATGGAGCAAGTCATCTTTGAGAATCCGGATACGGATAAAGTGCCTGACTCCGGCCCCACAGTGGCATCCCGTACCATGATGATTGTGGGTGGTTTGTTGGCAAAAGCGGCAGATCAGCTTAAGCAACAATGGAAAGATCAAGAAGAAGTGATGGTTGAAGAACGATATAAACAGCCGGAACACATAAGGTGGGATGATGAGACTTTACAAGGTGATGCGTACCCGGCGTATTCATGGGGCATAAATGTTGTTGAGGTCGAAGTGGACCCGGTTACCTTTGAAGTGACCTTACTTGGTGTTTGGTCGGTTTATGATGTGGGTAAAGCCATTGATGAACAGGTTATTCTTGGACAGGCAGATGGCGGTTTACTACAAGGTATTAGCTACGGCATGCTTGAAGTGATGAAAAACAAAGACGGACGGATACAACAAAAAACCGTAACGGATTATATCATACCTACAGCCAAAGATACGGTATTTATGGAAACGGAACTGATGGACAACCCTTATGCGCTTGGTCCTTATGGTGCAAAAGGTGCTGGTGAGCTCACTTTAATTGGTGGTGCACCTGCTGTTGCTCTGGCGATAGAAAATGCAATTGGTAAGCATGTAACTCAGATACCTGTGGTACCGGAATACATTATGGAGTTGATGAAAAATGGTTGAAGTAAGATTTGAATTAAACGGAGAAACAGTTATCACAAAAGATGATCCGACAAAAAGACTATTAGATGTTATAAGGACAAGCTTTGGCCTGACCGGTCCGAAAGAAGGCTGTGGCGAAGGAGAATGTGGTGGATGTGCTGTACTCATAGATCATAAAATAATGAATGCCTGTATAACGCCTCTTGGCAATGTTCATGGAAAATCCGTGGTGACCATCGAGGCATTTGCCAAAACTCAAAGAGGACAGACCATTAGAAAAGCATTTGAAACCCATGGTGCTGTTCAATGCGGCATATGTACACCAGGTATGGTCATAGCTACAGAATCCTTACTCCATGCCAATCCTCATCCAACTGAGGCTGAGATCAGAGAAGGTTTGTCCGGTAATTTATGCCGCTGTACAGGCTATAATATGATTGTCAAAGCCATTTTATCCTTAGTTGAAAAGGAGGGATCTTTGTGGTAAATACCCATTACCCAACATCTTATGAAGAAGCCCTTGAACTTTTAAATATCTACAAACCGACGATTGTTGCAGGTGGTACAGATCTTATGGTCAGGAAAAGAGCATGGAGCGATTTGCCTACAAACTTTGACCGGGACGTGTTATTTGTTGGGCAATTGGAAGAACTGAATTATATCGATCGCCAAGGTAGTAACATCCATATCGGTGCAGGCGTGACACTAGAAGATATTATGGATCATTTTCATACACCGGCTTTGTTATCAGAAGCCATCAAAATTATGGCTTCACCGGCTATAAGACATAGTGCAACTTTAGCCGGTAATGTGGTGAATGCATCACCGGCAGGCGATACTTTACCGGTACTGTATGTTCTTGATAGTGTGATCGTATTGGAATCTGTAGAAGGTATAAGACATGTGCCTATTAACGCCTTTATTACTGGCCCGGGTAAGACAATCATCAATGACAATGAAATGATTAAAGAAATCATCTTATCCGGTCATAAGTTTAATCATAAGGTCTATAGGAAGGTTGGCGGACGTAAAGCGGATGCCATCTCAAAGTTATCTGTTTGTCTAATTATGGACACTAAAAAAGGCATGATTCAGAACTTTAGAGCAGCTTTTGGCGCGGTTGGGCCTACGGTTGTAAGAGATCTAGCAATAGAGTCCAAACTTATAGGTAAATCATTGGATTGGCTGGATGAAAATATTGAAGAAATCGGCAAATGGTACGAGCCCATAATAAAGCCTATCGATGACCAAAGGTCTTCGGCATCCTATCGAAAAGCATGCACCATTAACCTGCTCACGGATTTTATAAAGCATATAAAACATCATGCATAGAATCTCAATGATTTATAAGCGGAGGTAGGACAATGTTAGGCGAAAAAATAAGACTAAGACGTATTGAAAAATCCATGAGCTTAAAAGAACTTGCTGAGGCATCCGGCTTAACTTCAGGATTCATTAGTCAGATAGAGAGAGACCTTGCCGAACCCTCCATCACATCTTTAAGAAAGATTGCTGAAGCATTGGAGGTAGCCGTATTTCATTTTTTTATTGAAGAAATGCATGAGAATCCGGTGGTAAGAAAAAATGAACGACAACCTATACAATTTCCCGGTTCAAAGGTTTCTTATGAGTTACTGTCACCGGATTTAAACCGTCAAATGGAGACTTTTCTTGGAAAACTTGAACCAGGTGGTGTTACGTGTGATGAACCTATGGCCCATGCAGGTGAAGAAGTGATTTTTGTTTTAGAAGGAGAAATGCTCATACGTATTGGTAATACAACCTATAATTTATCAGAAGGTGACACCATATACTATTACGCCAATATACCCCATCAGATTGAGAATTCGGGTAAGCATTTATTAAGTTTTTTGTCTACAATTACCCCACCAAGATTCTAAGGTCTTACTAGAGGTATTAGCAATTTAGGAGGAATGATATGCCGATTAAAGAGATGATTATAGCAAGAGGTGACCAGAAAGCAGAGTTAGTACTAAAAAATTGTCAGGTTGTCAATGTACTTAACGGACAGATTGAATCCGGCGATATCGCCATAGAAAAAGGTCGAATTGTGGGTGTAGGTGAATATGAAGGTCATAATGAGATTGATCTGAATCATAAATATGTATGTCCGGGATTTATAGATGGTCATGTCCATATTGAATCCTCAATGTTGACACCATCACAATTTTCAAGGTTGGTTATGCCAAAAGGAACCACCAGTATTATAGCGGATCCACATGAAATAGCAAATGTATGCGGTTTAAATGGCATTGAATATATGTTAAAAGCCAGTGAAAAAGTACCCCTTGATATCTATATCATGTTGCCGTCTTGTGTACCCTCTACAGAATTTGAAGTGGCAGGTGCCATCTTGTTAGCAAAGGATCTTAAGAAATTGAAAGATCATCCTAGGGTCATAGGTCTTGGCGAGATGATGAATTATCCAGGTGTTATTGCCGGCAACCCAATGGTCCACGAAAAAATAGATATGATGTCAGACCGTTTGATTGACGGTCATGCACCTGAAGTGACGGGCAAGGCACTCAACGCTTACATCTCTGCTGGGGTAAAGACAGATCATGAATGTACAACGAAAGAAGAAATGCTGGAAAAAGTCGGAAAAGGGATGTATGTCCACTTAAGAGAAGGTTCTGCGACGAGGAATCTTGACGCCCTTTTAAAAGGCGTAACACCAAGCAACAGTCGCAGGCTTATGTTTTGTACGGATGACAAGCAACCCATCGATATTATGAACGAAGGCCATATTGATCACAATGTAAGGCGCGCCATTGAACTGGGTCTTAGTCCCATTACAGCAATTCAAATGGCTACCTTAAATGTAGCAGAATGCTATAGCTTAAAAGGCAAAGGTGCCATAGCACCAGGCTATGAAGCGGACTTGTTAATTCTAGACAATCTGGAACACGTCAGTGTCAGTCAAGTTTATAAAAAAGGTGTATTGGTAGCATCGGATCAAAAACCGCTTTTTGAAGCACCTCAGATAAAAGATGAAAGCGTACTTAATACAGTTAAGCTTGATAATACCCAGGCGATTAATCTGGACTTAAAGATTGCTACAGGCATTGCTAAGGTTATTGGACTAAAAGAGAGAAGCATCATTACGGATCTTGTAATACGGAAGGTAGATACCAAGGACGATCTGTTTATTCATAATCCGAAGTTGGATCTTCTAAAGTTAGCCGTCATAGAACGACATCAAAACACAGGTAATGTAGGCATTGGACTTGTTGAAGGTTATGGTCTAAAACATGGCGCAGTGGGGCTAACGATCGCCCATGATTCACATAATGTTATTGTCATAGGTGATAACGATGGGGATATGAGACTTGCCATAGAAGAACTCAAAAGATGTGATGGCGGTATGACCATCTGTAGAGATGGCGCGGTTATCGAGACGCTGAGGTTAGAAGTCGGTGGTCTTATGACCAATGCACCCCTTGAAGAGGTTATAGCCAAGATTAAGAAAATGGACCGTCTGGCCCTTGATAGTGGCGTCAGCACAAAGATTGAGCCATTTTTAACGTTGGCGTTTTTGGCATTACCGGTCATACCGGAATTAAAGCTCACAGATCAAGGACTATTTGATGTTACACAATTTGCCTTTGTAGAAATAGATGTATAGAAGGAGGACCTTAAATGTCCTATGTATCAGGTTATACTTGTACACTATGTGAAAAAGAATATACAAACGACCATGGACCGATGACCACTTGCCCCATATGTGGTGATCTGGGCATCTTAGATGTGAATTATGATTATAAAAGTATAGCAAAAGTCTTAACCAGAGACGCTCTAAAAAACAATGAAGATAGAACCATCTGGCGTTATGCACCTTTATTGCCTGTTGAGTCCACCCATTTGCAGAAAACCCTTAAAGTAGGCGGAACACCCCTATACCGTAGCCATCAATTGGCGGGGCATATAGGTATAGAAACATTATTTATAAAAGATGACAGTGTCAATCCGTCCGCCTCATTAAAAGACCGAGCCTCTGTGATAGCTGTTGTGAGAGCTATGGAAGAAGGCAAAGACACCATAGCTTGTAGCTCAACTGGGAATGCAGCCTCATCTTTAGCAGGTAACGCAGCTCATATGGGCCTTAAGACAGTCATCTTTGTCCCTAAGCGCGCGCCTAAAGGGAAACTAACCCAACTTCTGGTATATGGTGCTAAAGTGGTTTCTGTAGATGGTGATTATAGAAGCACTTTTGAATTGTCCAAAGCAGCCATTGATCATTATGGTTGGTACAATAGGAATGCAGCCATAAATCCCTATCTTGTTGAAGGTAAAAAGACGGTGGCTCTAGAAATAGCTGAACAGTTGTCATTTGATGTACCGGACTGGGTCGTTGTATCTGTAGGAGACGGATGTACCATAGCAGGGGTCTATAAAGGTTTCTATGACCTTATATCCATTGGCTTAATAGATAAAATGCCAAGGCTACTTGGGATTCAGGCTGAGGGATGTGCACCTTTTTACCATGCGTTCAAAGATAAAAAAGCATTAGAAGCCACAGAGGAAAATACCTTAGCAGACAGCATTGCAGTTGGTGTACCCAGGAATCCGGTTAAAGGCATTCAAGCTGTGTCAGCTTCTAAGGGTACCTATCTAACCGTAACAGACCAAGAGATATTAGCATCAATAGCTCTACTTGGAAGAACGGAGGGTATTTTCGGTGAACCAGCAGGTGTTGCAGGTGTAGCAGGTCTTAAAAAAGCACTTGAGGAAGGCATCATACATAAAAAGGATAAAGTAGCAGTTATTGTAACAGGTAACGGACTTAAGGACGTTGAACACGGCATGGAAGCGGTGGGGGAACCTATGCGATTGAAGCCGGACATCCAAAGTTTTATAAAAATAATGAACGAAGCGGAGGGCATAACAAATGGGTAAAATACCGTACGGACCAACCTATGACGAGATGTTGGATCCATCCAAAATCTCAGAAAACATAATGGAGAAAGTGATATTGGCCAAAGACGATGAACTTGATCCTTTGAATCTTTTTAATATTACATGGCGAGATGCTAACAATGAGATTCGCAAGGTGGTACTGCCAAAAGCCATAACCGGCGTGGATGCTAACATTGTGGTTATGCTAGGAAAGTATTTCCCATCCGGTTCTCATAAAGTAGGACCGGCCTATGCAACACTTATAGAAGGCTGCGTGGATAAAGAAATCTTACCGGGAGAGCACACGATATTAGGGCCATCCACCGGTAATTTTGGTATTGGTGTTTCTTACATATGTAATCTTATGGGCTATGAAGCTATTGTTATCATGCCGGATAATATGAGCAAAGAACGTTATGAGAGAATCAAGAGATATGGGGCTCAGCTGGACCTAACACCCGGAACCGAGTCGGATGTTATCTTGACCCTTGAACGTACTTATGAATTAATGAAAGAGCCAAAGAATAAAGCTTTAGCTCAGTTTGAACTGTTTCCAAATTATAGATTCCATAGACATGTCACAGGGCATAGTGCTGTTGAAGCAGTCAAAGGTATTGGAAACGGGCGCATAGCAGCCTTTACATCTGCTCTTGGTTCATCCGGTACAATAGCAGCAGGGGATCATATTAAGCAAGTATATCCCGATGCGAAAATCGTGGCACTTGAGCCTTATGAATGTTCTACTTTAACGGATGGTGGCCGTGGCCAACATAGAATCGAAGGTATAGGCGACAAAATGTGTACCTTAATTCATAATGTTCTAAATACAGACTTTGTGGTCATGATTGAAGATGATGATTGTGTCAAAGGTTTGAAGGTCATACATGATGGGGCACATATTCTGGTAGAAGCAGGCGTCGATAAGGCATTAGCTGAAAGCTTAACAGACCTATTTGGCGTATCAGGCATATGTAATATTCTAGGCGCTATTAAGATGGCCAAACATCTTAATCTTGGACCGGAGGATAATGTGGTGACCATAGCAACAGATGGTTTTGACCGATATGATTCCGTTATTCTAGATCTTGAAAGACGCTCTCTTGAGACTTCAGACAATGTATTACGAAGATGGAAAAAAGATGTCTTTGATGAAGCCGATACAGGTAAAATAACAGACTTTAGAAGTCATGATAAAAAAGAGCAGCTTTTTGATCAAAAAGAAAAAGACTGGTTGCCCTTTGGTTATAAAAAAGAGTATTTGGATGCCATGAAAGTACAAGAATTCTGGGATTCGGAATATGCAAAAGTACAAGCCTACAATGCAAAAATCAAAGTACTAAGAGATGAGGATGATGATAATGACAATACCCTTTAATACGATACTGGAAAGCGCCAAAACCTATAGGAATGACATATCCACCTTTCTTAGAGATATGATTCGCATATCCAGTGAAAGCTGTGATGAAAAATTAGTCGTTCTAAGAATAAAAGAAGAAATGGAAAAAGTAGGATTTGATCGCATCGATATTGACCCTATGGGCAATATTCTAGGTTATATCGGCCATGGATCCACTTTGATTGCTATGGATGCACACATCGACACCGTGGGCATCGGTGAGCTTGCCAATTGGGATTATGATCCTTATGAAGGCTACGAAGACGATGAGATCATTATTGGACGTGGGGCAAGTGATCAAGAAGGCGGTATGGCTTCTATGGTGTATGCCGGTAAAATCATTAAAGATCTGGATTTGGCGGATGACTATACCTTGCTTGTTACAGGCACAGTACAAGAAGAAGACTGTGACGGATTGTGTTGGCAGTATATTATAGAGGAATCTAAGATTCGACCGGAATTTGTTGTGATTACAGAACCCACATCTTTAAACATCTATCGAGGTCAACGAGGCCGCATGGAGATCAAGGTAGAGACCATGGGCGTTAGTTGTCATGGTTCAGCACCTGAGCGAGGGGATAACGCTATATACAAGATGGCACCCATTATCAATGAACTTAAAGTGCTTCATGAAAACTTATTAGACAATCCTTTTCTTGGAAAAGGCAGCTTGACCGTATCAGAGATTTTCTTTAGTTCACCGTCAAGGTGTGCTGTAGCCGATGGTTGTGCCATTTCAGTCGACCGCAGATTGACCCATGGAGAAACCTATGAATCCGCCTTGGAAGAGATTCGCAACCTACCATCAGTGAAAGCAGCAGATGCCAAAGTATCTATGTACACCTATGAGCGTCCTTCCTACACAGGACTGGTCTATCCAACAGATGCATATTTTCCTACTTGGGTATTGCCAAAAGAGCATGAGGCTACCCAAACGCTGGTAGATGCCTATAGAGGTTTATTTGATAAAGAACCCTTGGTAGATAAGTGGACATTTTCAACCAATGGTGTTTCCATCATGGGACGATATGAGATTCCATGTATCGGATTTGGACCCGGTCATGAGGACCAAGCTCATGCCCCTAATGAAAAAACATGGAAAGATGAATTGGTGCATGCTGCAGCTATGTATGCGGCCATCCCAAAAGCCTATATAAAAAGAAAGAGAGGTTTATAATATGCAGACACGATTTAAAGGCAAACACTTTATCACCCTTCAAGATTGGACCAAAGAAGAAATTGATACTTTACTTGAGGTGTCATTTGATCTGAAAAAGAAATTCGCCATGGGTATACCAACCCCATATCTACCTTATCAAACGATGTTTTTGATGTTTTTTGAGCAATCCACAAGAACCCGTAACTCTATGGAGGCAGGTTTTGCACAGCTCGGTGGACATGCCAATTATTTGGATACTTCAACCATGCAGATCAGTCACGGTGAAGTTGCCAAAGACACAGCTATTATCCTATCCAGTTATGGTCATGCGATTGCCTGTAGAAACTGCTTCTGGGAAGTAGGTAACAAATATTTAAGAGAACTGGCAGAACACTCAAGTGTGCCGATTATGAACCTTCAATGTGATTTGTACCATCCGATGCAAGGGATTGCAGATCTAATGACCATCAAGGAAAAGGTGGAAACCACCAAAAATCTTAAAGTGTCCATTATATGGGCTTATGCAAAAAGCCACAAAAAACCTATTTCCGTACCCTTAACCCAAGCTTTGTTGTTTCCAAGGTATGGCATGGATGTGACATTGGCTTATCCGGAAGGCTATGACTTACCGGACTGGGCAATTGAACAAGCCAAAGAAAATGCAAGGCAAAACGGTGGTAAATTTAGAATTACCCATAACATGGAAGAAGCTTATAAAGATGCGGATGTAGTGATTCCTAAGAACTGGGGTAGTTGGGTGAACAATCAAAGTGACGCTGTTATAGATGATCTTCTAGAGTCCTACAAAGGCTGGAAATGTACTGAAGAAATGATGGCTTTAGCCAGTGATAACGTGATGTATATGCATGCACTACCGGCAGACAGAGGTAACGAAGTTGAAGATAGTGTTATAGATGGTCCTCATTCTATCGTTTTTGATGAAGCAGAAAATAGGATTCATACATCTAAAGCGGTTATGGTTCTTACCATGGGCGGTAAGGGTTAATATGGCACTAAGTAATGGAGGCGAGGCATCCATGGAAAAATTAGCGGTCATTGCCATTGGCGGCAATTCCTTAATCAAAGATAGCGAACATCAATTTATTGAAGATCAATACATGGCGGTCTGTGAAACTGTCCGTCATGTGGTGGACCTCATTGAACTGGGTATTAATGTGGTCATCACCCACGGAAACGGACCACAGGTAGGTTTTATTATGAGACGTTCAGAAATCGCCGAAGAAGTAGAGCACATGCATCCGGTGCCTTTGGTGAGTTGCGATGCAGATACCCAAGGCGCCATAGGTTATCAAATCCAGCAAGCCATGCAAAATGAATTTAACAAAAGAGGGTTGACCAATAAAGCGGTTACAGTAGTGACGCAAGTTGAAGTTGAACCCGATGATCCGGCGTTTCAAATGCCTTCAAAACCCATCGGAACGTTTTATACAGAAGCACAAATCGAACGGATCACCAGTCAACATCCCGATTGGCATATGGTTAAAGATGCCGGTCGTGGTTATAGAAGGGTTGTTCCATCTCCAATGCCAAAGAAAATCATTGAAAGAGAAGCCATAGAAACTTTAATTCATGCAGGGTTTTCGGTGGTGGCTGTCGGTGGTGGTGGGATTCCGGTTACCAGAGATGCAGAGGGTAAGCTCATTGGTGTCAATGCGGTCATTGATAAAGATTATGCCAGTAGTTTGTTGGCCATTCAACTAGGTGCAGATTATTTTATTATTTCTACAGCAGTCGATCAGGTCTATATAGACTATAACAAGCCGACTCAAAAGGCTTTGACTGTATTGACTTTAGATGAGGTCGAAGCTTTAAAGTTGGACAATCAGTTTGCACCAGGTAGTATGTTACCAAAGATTAACGCTGCATCGGATTTCATTAAAGCGGGTGGGAAAAAGGCGATTATTACCAGTCCGGCCTGTTTGAGTGATGGGGTGAAAGGGTTAGCAGGCACAACAATCATCGCCTGACCTAGGGCGCTCACTAGCGACCAAAACAACCAAGGGGACAGTTCTTTCGGTTGATACTAATGAGAAAGGTCCAATAGCCTTACGGTTATTGGACCTTGTTATGGGAGAAAAAAAGCTACGCTACTAGCATAAGTCTATATTTGTTCAAGTGTTTGGAAGTTGCTTCGGAATCGTTTTGGGGTCATATTTTTATAGAGCTTGAACTGTTCTATGAAGTAACTGGTTGTAGAGAAGCCGACATTAAGAGCGATGTCAGTCACACTAAGTTCAGAAGTCGTCAATAGGCTTTCAGCTTTTGAAATCCTGATAAAATTAACATAAGCACTAAAATTTCTATTCATGGCGGATTTGAAAAACCTAGAAAAATAACTATAACTTACAGCGCATAGTTTTGCCATATCTTGAATAGAAATTTCTTGGTCAAAATGTTCGTCCACATAGTCAAAGACTTTTTGTAGACGTTCGATATTGGTTTTATCAAGAGCTTGTGTTAGATTTAAATCAAGTCCTTTTTCCTGCCAACTTCTAAGAATCCAAAGAAATATTTCACCAATGTAGGTACGAATCGCCAATTCAAAACCATAAGCTCTTTTCTGATCTTCCAGGAGAATTTTCTTGATGAGATCCGGAATAGGCGTATCGGCGGTTTCTTCATATGTAAATAATTTTTGATGAACAGATGTTTTCATGGTGAATGGTAGTACATATCTGGATTCGAATATGGACTGAGTAGTGGTATAAAGTAACTCAGGATCAAAACGAATGACAATGTATTTGTTAACACCTTCTGAAGCGGCAAAGATATTATGGACTTCCATAGAATTAATCACCACCATGTCACCTTCTCCAAAAACATAGCCTTGACCGTCCAGAAAGATATTGATACGACCGGATAAACAAAAGAGTATCTCAATATGGTCATGATAATGTGAACCGACAATCAGCTTACGACCTTCAATGACCTGCGTGTGGGTTCTAAAGGGGTAAGAGATACCATCTTCAATGAATTTTTCATTTTCTAAGTAGCCTTCCATAGGATTCTCCTTCATGACAAATAATTGATATTTTTTTATGATTTTATTATATTATATATAAGGATGATTAGCTATACTTAAAACATGGAAAAAATAAAATCATAGATGAAGGAGTGAATGAATTGAAAAAAATAAGAATCGGAATTATTGGTTGTGGTGGCATAGCCAATAACAAACATATGCCGGCGCTTCAAGAACTGGACAATGTAGAAATGGTGGCTTTTTGTGATATTGATGAAACAAAGGCTCAAAAAGCGGTTAAAGAATTTGGAGTTAAAGGTGCAAAAGCTTATGTAGATTACAAAGAGTTGTTAAAGGATCAAAGCATACAAGCTGTACACATTTGTACGCCAAACAAATCTCATGCAGAGATTACCGTAGCATCATTGGAGTCAGACAAGCATGTCATGTGTGAAAAACCAATGGCTAAAACGGCAAAAGAGGCTAGAACCATGTTAGAGGCAGCCCAAAAAACCGGAAAACTGCTTACTATAGGCTATCAGAATCGATTTAGAGAAGACAGTCAGTATTTGTACAAAGCTTGTCAAAGAGGGGATCTTGGTGAGATTTATATGGCAAAAGCCCATGCGATTCGAAGACGTGCTGTGCCTACTTGGGGTGTTTTCTTAAATGAAGAAGAGCAAGGCGGCGGACCTCTTATTGATATTGGCACTCACGCACTGGATTTAACCCTTTGGACCATGGATAATTATAAAGTAAAGAGTGTTAAAGGCAGTGTATATAGAAAACTTGCAGATCAAACAGAAACAGGCAACGCTTGGGGTGATTGGGATACTAAAGCATACACTGTAGAAGATTCAGCTTTTGGCTTTATAACTATGGAAAATGGTGCAACGATATTTCTTGAATCCAGTTGGGCGCTTAATACTTTAGACGTAGGTGAGGCCCAGACCACATTATGTGGAACCAAAGCCGGTGCAGATATGAGAGACGGTCTTAGAATTAATAAAGTCGATTTTAATGAGTTGACAACAGTGAAGCCAAGTCTTGGTGGCGAAGGTGTTGCTTTTTACGAAGGTACTGCAGAAGAACCTGAAGTGACAGAGGCCAAAACTTTCTACAATGCTATAACTAATGGGACAGAACTTACGGTAAAGCCTGAGGAAGCGCTTGTTGTCACAGAAATCCTTGAAGCCATCTATGAATCAGCAAGGACAGGAAACACCATTGAATTCTAAGAAATAATTGAAGCATATCATATGAATAGAAAGAGGTGTATTATGAAACTAAGTGTTTTTACAGTACCTTATAGCAGTCTATCACTAGAAGAAACCCTAAAAAAACTAAGTGCCATGGGTGTACAAGCAGTTGAATTAGGCGCAGGCGGTTACCCGGGCAATGCCCATCTTAATGCAAAAGAGCTCTTAGCAGATGACGAGAAGGCACAAGCGGTTATGGCTTTGACAAAGAAGTACAATATCGAGATTGCAGCCATTTCTTGTCATGGGAACCCGGTACATCCGGATCAGACCATAGCTAAAGATTTTCATGATCAATTTATCGATGCAATTTTATTAGCAGAAAAACTTGGCGTACAAACAGTCATCACCTTCTCAGGTTGTCCTGGGGACAGTGATGGGGCCAAGTACCCGAATTGGGTTACCTGCCCATGGCCGGATGATTTTGGTACCATATTGGACTATCAATGGAATGAAGTGTTGATACCATACTGGAAAGACACCGTTGAGTTTGCTAAGCAGCATAATGTCAACAAAATAGCTCTTGAAATGCATCCCGGATTCTGTGTGTACAATCCGGAAACCTTATTACGTCTAAGGGAAGCGGTAGGTGATGTTATTGGCGCCAACTTCGATCCAAGTCATTTGTTCTGGCAAGGCATCAACCCAGTAAGTGCCATAAAAGCTCTAAAAGGTGCTATTTATCATTTTCATGCAAAAGACACCAAGATAGATGAAAGAAATGTAGGCATCAATGGCGTTTTAGATAATAAGAATTATGGTGATGTACTTGGACGCTCATGGGTGTTTAGAACGGTTGGGTACGGACATGATCAAGAGATATGGAATGATATGATCAGTATGCTAAAGGCTGTAGAATATGATGGTCCCATTAGCATAGAACATGAGGATGCATTAATGTCTATCGATGAAGGTCTATCAAAAGCCATTGAGTTTTTAAAAGAAGTGATCATTTTTGAAACCCCTACAAAAATGTGGTGGGCCTAGTTAGGAGAAATAAATGTTAAAGCTTGGAATAATCGGATATGGTGGCATCGCTGCCTATCATTATAAAAATCTAAAAAAATATAAAAGGCTTAAGGTGAAAGGCATATATGACCTTAACCCACTTCGACAAGAAGCGGGCAAGAAGGATGGCCTTATCGCCTATACTTCAAAAGAAGCATTGTTAGCGGATCCGGAGATTGATATTGTTTTGGTGGCGACAACCAACGAAGTTCATAAGGAATTATCCATTGAAGCCATGGCAGCCGGAAAACATGTGATTTGCGAAAAGCCCGTTACCATGTCTTCAAAAGAACTTGAAGAAGTTATGGAAGCGACCAAGAAATACAATAAGGTATTCACCATTAATCAAAACCGACGCACCAATAAAGACTTTATTCTCATGAAACGTTCGGTAGAAGCAGGTCTACTAGGTGATGTCTATGTAATCGAATCCAGGGTTGAAGGTTCACGAGGCATGCCTAAAGGATGGCGCACGATAAAAGCGCTTGGTGGTGGTATGATGTTCGACTGGGGGGTTCATTTGATTGACCAATTGATGTATATGATCGATGAGCCGGTTACAAATGTCTTTTGTAAGATGTATAACATCGAGTACCCTGAAGTGGACGATAACTTTAGGTTAACCATGACCTTTGAAAGCGGTATAACTGCCCAAGTAGAAGTCTCTACCAATAATTACATAACCCATCCTAGGTGGTATGTTCTTGGAACCCACGGCACACTGAGAATTGAGGATTGGGATTGTGACGGTAAAATAGTAAGGTGTCTGGACAAGGAAAGTGTATGGGAAGATGAGATTGTCTATACCAAAGCCGGTCCAACCAAAACAATGGCGCCTAGACGTCCGGAGACGATTGAGACAATCGTCTTATCGGAACCGATGGATGTGGAAGACAGTATTACTAAGGTCTATGACAATCTTATAGATGCTATTGAAGGTGTTAAACCACTGACCATAACGGCAGAACAAGCCATGAGGGTTATGAAGGTGATGGAAGCTGCCTTTGAGTCCGTAGAAAAGCAACAAGCGATACAAGTTAAGATCTAAAATGAAGTTATAATAAACATCAAAAAAAGCTGTCTCAAAATATGAGGCAGCTTTTTTAGTCTCTATGAAAATCTATTCTATGTTAATGCGTTGAAACGTCGCATTAACGATTAAGGAAGTTTTTCCTGTCGAACCTTTCAGAAATATGAGCAGAGCTCATAACGAAGCGAAGCTTCTTTTCTTGGTTAGTGAGTATCTATGGGGTCCCATGAAAACCTTTCCACAGTCTGTATGACTATAGCCTTCAGTTTACAAGTTAGCTTAAGTGCATCATTTGAGCATATTATGTTAGGGATGCTAATTTGTTTACTGAAAAATCTTTACAATATAAAATGATTTCTTTTTCGGTCATAGGTTTGCCATAATAATAGCCTTGTATGATGTGACAACCTTTTGCTTCTAAATACTTAGCTTGGAATTCTTTCTCCACACCTTCAGCAACCACTTTAAGATTAAGGGCTTGAGCCAACATGATAATGGAGTCAATTAGGATATAATCTGTGTTCGGTTGCGTGATTTCATCGATGAATTTCTTGTCTATTTTAAGCTCGGTTAAAGGCAATTGTTGTAGATAACTAAGGGAAGAATATCCAGTACCGAAATCATCCAGAGATAGTGAAATACCATGAGCCTGAAGCCTCATAAGTTTACCCAAAATAATATCATAGGACTCAATCAAGATAGATTCGGTGATCTCCAACTGAAGATAGGCGGGTTCAAGCTCGAAAGAGGCGAGGGTCTCAATTAAATCTTCAACAAATGTAGCTTCTAGAAGTTGAATAACAGATATATTCACTGAAACAAGGAAAGGATCTTCCATATAATCTAACATATCTAGAGTAAATCGAATGGCTTGTTCTATAACACATTGACCAATAGGTAGTATAAGACCACTAGACTCTGCAAGTGGAATAATTTTAAGTGGGGAGACCGTACCAAGTTCAGGGCTATGCCATCTTAGTAATGTTTCAAAACCAACAATTTTATGAGTTTTTGAATCAATTTGTGGCTGAAAGTTCAAGGTTAGTTCTTTATTTTCATAAGCTTTTCTCAAGTGTGAAACTAAGATATAATCATTTTCCATCTTGTCACCCATTTGAGGCTCATAATGCCTGTATGTCGATTTTCCTGTTTTCTTTGCATGGTACATGGCCATATCTGCTTGTATCAAAAGTTCATCTAGGTCTTGGCCGTCATCGGGTATGATACTATATCCGATGCTGGCCGTTAATCGGATATTCTGGTCATCGATGTGGACGGGACGTAAGAAAAGATTTTTTAGGTTATTCATCACCTGAAATAAACAGGCTTCTGTATCATTCTGAGTTATTGGGATGAGAAGAATGAACTCATCGCCATTCAATCTAATGGTAAATGTACTTTCTTTAAAATCCTTAAGACGAACAGAAATGACCTTGAGTACCCGATCACCAAATGGGTGTCCGTAGGTATTGTTAATATATTTGAAATTATCGAGATCTACAAAAACCAAAGCAGTTTTTTGAGTTTGATTATCAGATGAAAGTACCATTTGATCAAAATGCTGGTTTAAAAAATTACGGTTAGGTAATGACGTCAGTGCATCGTGATAAGCCTCATGTTCTAAATTTAACTGGTAGGATAACAGGGCATTATTTTGAGCTTTTAATTCTTCTTCGGATGAAGATAATTGTTCATTTAAGATCTGGAGATCATTTTTTTGATTTAGAATCTTCTTTTCCGATAGACGATATTTACGTAAACCGATGATCAGAAGAAAAATGAAAAGCGACATGATACCAAGAATGATTTCAATGGTTAAGACCAACTCGGAATAAGTTTCAAAAAAGGAAAATTGCTCATTTAATATAACAACATCTTCTGAAAGAATATCTTTATCCAAGTCAAATCGACGTAGCTGGTTTTCATCGACGGCGGTATAAACCGTTGCTTCATTTACATGCTCTATATGATCTGCATCTTGCCCATCTAAAATCTGGATTGCCAGTTTACCCAGTTCTTGGCCTTGTAAATGACCACTTAAAAAAGTACCACCGGTAATACCGGTACCAAGTAAAAATGCATCTATAGAATAGACAGGCACAGTACTAGTTGAGGCTATCAATCGACCAAAGTATTCAGGGGTCTCAATCAAGCCATCTATAGAGCTATTATAAGAAACCATCATAACCACACTGTCTTTTTCGAATGTCGTGACTTCAAGTAGAAGATCATCAAAGGACAAATGAGATAGGTTGTTTATTTCATAAGCGTCTAGACCAAATCGGTTTAGTGCATCATAAAAAGCATCTGCAGTTCGTAGTCCACTTTCGCTTGTATCATGTATGAGATGGATTTTTTTGACCTCAGGTTGTAAATGGGCAATCAGCCTAAGGACACCTTCAGGATCCATCTCTTCATAGACGCCTGTTACATTTTTTGAATCGCCTAGGATATCAATAGCCGTAGATCCGATAATACCACTAAAGACGATGGGCGCATCATGAAACAATTCAAGGCGATGTTCTAAAGCGAAAATTAGCCCCATGTCATCAGTGGTTAAGATGAGATCAATCGGTATATCCCTATATTTATTTTTAAGAAATTGACGGCTTTCATCAAGAAGTGAAGCTTTTGGAAATCTTTTCCAATCTAAGAATTCTGTGTAAATGATGGCATTTGGATACTTTTCTTTCAATATTTCAATTAAGCCTTGATTTTGTTCCAAGGTCCACTCATAAGTAAAGTGGTAGGCGTTAATAATTAGTATGTTTTGGGACCGTGATGGTTCACTGGCATGCGTATCGTTAGATACCGTAAAGACTAAAAATATGAATACAAAAATAAGCATTGTCTTTTTCATAAATAACCTCCTAATACCCTCATATGTAGTACCCTTATACTACTAACTTAGTTAACCCATTTCTCGGAACTTAAGTTAATAACATTGTACCATTACCTGAACAGGTATTCAAACATAACCTTTAGGACAAGATTGATTTTTTGAAGCGGATATACTATGATGGTTAAAAGAAAGTACGAGAAAGAAGGAGGCTTAATATGTTCAAGGAACAAATAAGGAGTTATGCACCGGTGAATGAACAGGAACGTAGCGATAAAAAGCATATTTATCATTATATTGAGCAGTTTCCATATAATATACTTCATAGAGAGAACACCTTAGCCCACATCACCAGCTCAGGCTTTATTATGAATAAGGACTTAACAAAGATCTTAGTCATCTATCACAGGATTTATCAAGCTTGGGGATGGACCGGCGGTCATGCAGATGGGGATGAAGATTTATTAGAGATTGCGTTAAAAGAAGCTAAAGAAGAAACAGGGCTAAAAAATATTAGACCCTTATCAAAAAAAATAATGGCGATGGATATCTTGCCTGTTTGGGGTCACAGGAAAAAGGATCGTTATATCAGTGCTCATCTACATTTGAATGCGGCTTATGTCTTAATAGCCGATGAATCAGAACCCCTTCAAGCTAACAAAGAAGAAACCGATGGTGCAAAATGGATTGATGTCAGTGAAATTGGACATCATTCATCAGAACCGGAACTCGTCTATGTCTACGAAAAGCTAATAAAGGCAGCTCAGATATTTGATCCAAACAAAGAACATACAGCAGGTACCAAAAAAGTAGCGAAAAAAACCAGTGCTTACGACGCTATAAAAAACGCTGCCATTCCTATTGCCATACATGAGACTAAAAGTGCTTATTATAAAGCTATACTTGTAAAAGAGATTGTTGTCAGAGGCGGTGGGGGTATTAAGGGTACTTCAAGTAGCATCGTTCGGCAGATTATGAAACATAAAAAG
This sequence comes from Firmicutes bacterium HGW-Firmicutes-2, assembly GCA_002841495.1. GTDB lineage: Bacteria > Bacillota > Clostridia > Lachnospirales > Vallitaleaceae > Petrocella. The sequence continues at coordinate 139,046 of PGZV01000007.1, forward strand.
AAATAAATATAGATTTATCATACTTCCATCACAGTTCCATCACAATTGGTTTGTATAATACAAGCATAGTAAAGAAAACAAACAAATCATAAGGAGATGGAAAAATGAAAAAATCTAGAAAATTAGTTGTTTCAATGAGTGCTTTGGTATTGGTAGCAGCAACAAGCATAGGTGTATACGCAGCTGAAAACATGAGTCCGGCACAAACCCTATCAGAATTAACAGGTATCAGTATTGAAGAACTATATGAAGCAAAAGGCGACCAAACCTTTGGCGCATTGGCACAAGAACTTGAAGTCGAGGATGCATTTAGAACAGACATGGTTGGGAATAAATTAGCAATTATTGAAGAACGTGTTATCCAAGGAACGCTAACCAGAGAAGTAGCGGATGAAATGATTGCGGTAATTATTGAGAATCAAGAAAACTGCGACAAAACAGGTTTAAATCAAGGCGATCAAAGACTTGGTTTAGGATTTGGCCATGGTAATGGTATGGGTACTGGTGAAAGAGTTGGTGGTGGTCGAGGATTTGGAAGCCGAAATGGTTTGGGACAAAGACAAGGTCTTGGATTACGCAACAATTAATTAAAGATAAAAACAGTAATGATACAAAAAGTCCCCAATATAATATTGAGGGACTTTTTGTATGTAAATGATATAATATGAAGAGGACATGATGTATGGAGGTGATTATATGGAACCGTTAAAAGTGTTGATTGCAGATGATGAAAAAGGTATACGTAATATCATTGTAGAATACCTAAATCAAGAAGATATTGAGGTCATAGAAGCCGTTGATGGTGTGGATGCATTGAATCAATTTAAAAAACACACTATTGATTTGGTCATTTTAGACGTGATGATGCCAAAAATGGAAGGTTGGACTGTATGTAAAGAGATTAGAAAAGTATCTAAAATACCCATTATCATGTTAACAGCCAGAGGAGAGGAATACGATAAACTACTAGGTTTTGAGTTGGGAATTGATGATTATGTGGTCAAACCCTTCAGTCCTAAGGAGCTAAGAGCTAGAGTTAAAGCACATTTAGCAAGGAGTCAAAGCATGTTGGAGGTGGTACCGATAAAGAATGAGATAGATTTGGGTGAGCTTAGAATTGACAGGGATGCAAGAAGTGTTTGGTTAATAGATGGTTATTTGCAATTAGCACCCAAAGAATATGAACTACTCTTATTCTTAGTAGAGAATCCCAGAAAAGTATTTAGTAGAGAACAACTCTTAAGTGCCGTATGGGGATATGATTTTTTTGGTGATGATAGAACAGTGGATACCCATATAAAAACATTGAGAGAGCATTTGAAGTCCTATAGAAAATGGATTGTGACTGTATGGCGCATTGGGTATAAGTTCGATCCGGAGGTTGATAGATGAAGAAAATAAGTATGAAACTGTGGATGGGTATGATGTTGTTAGTTGTCTGTATGCTCTTACTTTTGTGGCTTTTTCAAGTTGTTTTTCTAGAAAAATTTTATATGACGATGCAGATTAACAAATTAGAAAGTAGAGGAGAACAAATTGTATCAAATCTGCAGAATCAAGAAGGTGATTTGAATTATTTTCAAGTCAGTCATATACTGGACGAGCTTGAAGCTTTTGTTTACACCTATAACATTAGTTTGCAAATTGTTGATGCTAACAGACAAACGATTTATCAAATGGATGACAACAATGATCAGCATTTTTCCGGTATGCTAAGAAGACAAAATACACAAATACTAAACAACACCTTAAACGGCGAAAAAACCAGAGGTCTTTTTAAACACCCAAGGTTTGATACAGATTATCTGATTTTAGGTGTGCCTATTATGAGTATGGATAAGAATCACGTTGCAGGTGCTCTATTGATCATGACAACGATGGCGCCTGTTTCAGATACTGCCGGCATTATTAAACATCAGCTCATCTATATTACGTTAATTCTACTATTGATTGCATTTGGCATAGCTTATGTGATTTCATTTCATCTTAGTCGACCAATTATGAAGATTAATAAAGCAGCCCAAGAAATAGCCCAGGGGAAATGGGACATTCATATGGAAAAAATGGGTGACGATGAAATAGGCCAGTTGGCTGATACCATAAAGGACATGGCATCATCTTTAAAGCAAACAGACAGACTAAGGAAAGAACTGATTGGAAATATTTCACATGAACTAAGAACACCCCTTAGTCTCATTCGTGGTTATGCAGAAACCATTCGCGATATTAGTGGTGAAGAACAAGAAAAAAGAGAAGGCCATTTGGCGATTATCATTGATGAATCTGAAAGATTAGGACGCTTAATTGACGACATTTTAAACTTATCTCAATTAGAAGTGGATGGGGTAAAATTGGTTCAAGAACCGATAAACATACAAGTCCTTGTTGACAGTATAAATAAAAGGTTTCTGGATTTATCACAAAAAAAGGGCATAAATCTAGAAGTAGACATAGAAGACGACTTGGTTGGTTTTGGTGATCATAACCGTATCGAACAAGTTATGATAAACCTTGTAGGCAATGCCTTTAATCATACACCACCTGATGGCAATGTCTTTATAAAGGCCCAGCAGATAAAGGATTACATAAACATAGAAGTCAACAATGAAGGTGTGAAAATCAAAGATGAAGATATTGAGCATATTTGGGAACGTTATTACAAAGTCAATCGAGTTGCCGGAGAAAGTACGATTGGTAGTGGCTTGGGGCTCGCTATTGTAAAAAATATTCTACGCGCACATGAGGTTGAATTTGGCGTAAATAGCCATGATAACGGCACAACTGTTTTTTGGTTCCGATTACATCGTGGCGATCTCATGTTAAAAAATGAGGCGAATCAGACCGACAGCTATTACGAGACAGATAATAGGTATAATAAGAGCTAAGCCGACAGGTATGAGAACGAAAAACAATAGCACACCGACAATGCCCAAAGCAAGACGAATAATTCCGACGCTGACTTTAAAAACTAAACTGATCACAAGACCGAGAATAGCAAAAAACAACAATAATTCTAACATATTCAATCATCCTTTCTTAACAAATGTTTTATTCATTTTAGTATAAGATTTTATATTTATCATGCCCTTAGTATAGGATTAAGATTTAATTAGAAAGTCGAATCCTCAATCTTTACAAATATGATGGTATATGGGATTATTAAGGTAAGCTTTGCATATCATTAAATAGCTTCTCAGATGAGAGGAATGAAAGGGTGACAAGATGAAAAAAGACTGGAACAACCCGTTGGTAATAGGTATAAATAAAGAAAAAGCTAGACAAGAGGCAGAAAGTCATAGTTTGCTTGAAGACTATTTGAATCAAATGTCAAAAAGACAATCTTTAAATGGTATATGGAAATTTTATTATTGTAAAAATGACAGTGAGCGACCCAGTGGCTTTTTTGAAAAAGATTTGGACACCAAGGACTGGGATCATATTAACGTACCTTCTGTTTGGGAGACACAAGGGTATGATAAACCCTATTATTTGGCATTTGATTATCCTCCTGCGGTCAGTAAAAAAACCAAAGAGATACCTTGGATTGATGAAGAGAAAAACCCGGTAGGTATTTATAGAACAGGTTTTATATTGGAAGATACATGGGCTCAAAACGAGATATATTGTCATTTTGGAGCGGTAAAATCAGCTTTTTATCTTTACATAAACGGTCATCAGGTAGGGTATTCACAAGGTTCTATGACGCCTTCCGAATTTAATATAACAGGCTTTGTTACGCCCGGTGAAAATCAGATAACCGTAGAAGTTTATAAATATAGTGACGGTACATATCTTGAAGACCAGGACATGTGGTTTATGGCTGGTATCTATAGGAATGTCTACATATACCAGGAATCAAGAAGTGGTATAAAGGATTTTTATTTCTATAATACTTTTGATTCAGCTTATGAAAATGCCTTTTTATATAGTGAAATAACACTAAAATCCTTTAGTGATGTCCACGGCCTCGAATTATATTTAAGCGAAAAAGAAGGGGAACTGGGCCAGTGTATTTTGGAAAAGTCTGAGTTAACCATGGTAAATCAAGATGTAATCGAAGTCCAAAACCCGAAAAAATGGAACCATGAAACACCTAATTTATATTTTTTAACATGTATCATTAAGAATGAAGACGGAGAAATTATAGAAATCAAAGGTACGACCTTTGGGTTTAGAACTGTTGAAATCAAAAATGCCAGGTTTTTGATTAACGGTGTTCCGATCATTTTCAAAGGGGTCAATCGACATGAGTTCAATCCGGACACAGGTTGGTACTTACCAAGAGCCCTAAGAGAACAAGATATAAAGATTATAAAACAACATAATATCAATGCAATTCGCACAGCACACTATCCCAATGATCCTCATCTATATGAACTTTGTGACCGTCATGGTCTGTATGTTATCGACGAGGCGGATGTTGAAACTCATGGTGTTCGCAAAAAAAATGTACCGGGTGACAACCCTATGTGGACGCATGCAGTTGTAGATCGTATGAATCGTATGGTCCTTAGAGATCGTATTCATCCAAGTATTGTCATGTGGTCACTTGGTAACGAAGCCGGTTATGGTGATAATTTCCGGATTATGAAAAAGGAGGCCATGAAGCTAGATCAGACAAGACCATTTCATTATGAAGGTGATTTGGATTTACAAGTCTCAGACGTTCTTAGTTTGATGTACCCTTCTCCTGAGAAAGCAGCGCAGTACGGCAGATTAGAAAATACAAAAATAACCCTTGCTCAGAACTTGATGAACCAACTTACCGCAGACCAAAAAGCATTTAAGCGAGAACAATATATGGACAAACCGGTTATGAGTTGTGAGTTTGCTCATGCTATGGAAAACAGTTTGGGTAATTTTGCTGAACATATCAAAGTCTTTGAAACATATGACAACTGGTGTGGTGGTTTTATTTGGGATTTTGTAGATCAATCTCTACGAAAAGGCACCAAAGAAGATAAGGATTATTGGACCTATGGTGGTGATTATAATGAGGAAAAACACCATGGTCACTTCTGTGCCAATGGCATTGTTTCAGCAGATAGAAGATTGCATCCGGCTATATATGAAGTAAAAAAAGTCTATCAGGACTTTGAAATACGTAAAGAAAACGAAGGCTATATGTTGTATAATAAGAGGTTTTTTACAGGGCTAGAAGATTTTGAGTTTGTTTATATTAAAAAAGTGGAAGGTTATGTGGTAGAAGAAAAAACAATTCAGATACCATGGATTGGTCCGGGTGCATCTACATTACTTACATTGCCTAATAGCATGGAAAATAAAGAAAACAAAGAGGGTATTGTTCATGAGGTCTTTGTAGCTAGGCTAAAAACAGATCATTGGTATGCAAAAGCCGGGTATGAAATGGGTTTTGAGCAGTTTTGCGTTCAAGAGTCAGGCAACACTATAATTGAAGAAGGCACAAAAGTCCAAGTTAAAAAAACGGATGAAGGCTTATCTGTTAAGGGCGGAGATCTAGTGGTGCATTTTATGCGTGAAGACGGATTGATTTATAAAATCCTGTTTAAAGGTCAAGTCATCTTGGACCATAAGCTTCAAATGAATTTCTGGAGACCACCGACAGACAATGATATGGGTATGGCGAATTTTAGACCGGAGCTAGCAGGTTTTATAAACCGTAGTGTCTTCAAAAAATTGACAGATCATCCACCAAAAGCTGTTCGATTTCTTGTTAATAGAAAGGAAAACAACGTTATTATTACATCTATTTATAATGTACCGACTTTTAAAAAGCTTGAAATCAGATATTATGTGAACAGTCTAGGTGACCTGCAGATCAGAACCATCGCTGAGCCTAAAAAAGATATGATTCGACTAGGCTTTACCACTGAGTTTAGTAGCGCATTCAATCAAGTATCCTGGTTTGGTAGAGGGCCTCATGAATCTTATATGGATAGAAAAACCGGTGGTAAATTCGGAAGGTATCACCAAGATGTTGAGGATATGCCCCATCATTATATGCGACCTCAAGAAAATGGTTTAAGAGCGGATGTTTACGAAATTAAGCTTATCGCGCCCAATAAGTCTATTAAAATAAAATCGGCGCAAAAGCCTCTGTTTTTCTCAGTATGGCCATACAGGATGAAAAGTCTAGAAGAAGCACGCCATAGCTATGAAATGAAGCATGAGGGCATAGTTACTCTGAACTTAGATGGCTTTCATAGGGGTGTTGGTGGTGATGAACCGGGCATGCTATCCTTACTTGAGGCATATAAATTGCCAAAGCATAAACTCTATGATTATCGATTTGTGATAAGTTTTTCAAGTAATGATGGACAATAATCACGAAGCGTGATATTATATCTTATATAAGATTTATTATCATTTACCACTTAGTAGGGGGCTTAGATTATGAATGAAATTAGTAATAAGATTCTGTATCATGCATATAGAGCAGGGGCACAAGAAGTCATCCGACATCGAAATCAACTTAATAGTATCAACGTTTTTCCTATAGCTGATGGTGATACAGGGTCTAACCTTTCTTCTTTGATGCATAGCATTTTAAGCGAATCCAAACTGGAGAAGGATGTAGGAAATACCATGCGTTCTATAGCTGATGCAGCTATCAATGGAGCGAGAGGGAACTCAGGTATTATATTTGCCCAGTATCTATGTGGTATTAGTATTGGTTTGGAAAATGGTGCAAGTATTGTTAGTGTTCATCATTATGTTGAAGCCAACAAAGCAGCAGTCGATTATGCCTATGATGCCGTAGAAGATCCTACTGAAGGTACAATGCTGACTTTGATACGTATATGGTCAGAAGCCCTAAACCGCTTTATAAAAAAGACATCAGATTTTAGAGAATTACTCAGTTATGCTTATGGTGATATTGTAGAAGCGCTTGCAAAAACCCAATATCAATTAGCAAGTCTTAAAAAAGCTGCTGTTGTCGATGCAGGTGCCAAAGGATTTGTGCACTTTGTAGACGGTTTCTTAAGATCCTTAAAAGGTAATCATGATTTTGAGATTGTAAACAATCTGAGTCATGATCATTGGGAGCAGGTCCCACAGATATCCATTGACCATCAGGAGGTTGTTGATTTAGCCTTTAGGTATTGTGCGGAAGCAATGCTAATCAATATGGATATACCGCTTAAAGACATTAAAAAAGAATTACGTGTTTTTGGGGATTCATTAATTGTAGCTGGTAATGAACACAGAATGCGCGTTCATATTCACACCAATCAGCCGGTTGACTTTTTTGAAAAACTTCGTTCATTGGGGCGGATTACCTTTCAAAAAGTGGATGATATGGTTAACCAAAGCAGTCTGGTGAATGAACGAAAATACAAAATAGGATTGGTGACGGATTCTATTGCTGATCTTCCACGGTCATTTATTGAGGACCATCAGATACAAGTCGTTAATTTGAAAATCCTTCATAAGGATGACATATATATCGATCGAATCACGATTGACAATAAAAAAGCGATTGGACTCTTAGAAGAAGGTGATGAGCGCGCGACCTCCTCACAACCGGATAAGCAAGCCGTTATTTTACAACTCCAAACTCTGCAAGATTATTATGACGAGATTATTGTGATGACAGTTTCAAAAGCTTTAAGTGGTACTTTTAATGTTTTTCAAAAAGCAGCTAATGAAATAGAAGTTTATCCCAAAAAAATTACTGTTATAGATTCGAAGCAAAATTCTGCGGCACAAGGCTTGTTGGTTATGGAATGTGCCAAGTTTATTGAACAGGGTATACCATATGATCAGATAATAGAGAAGATGCAAATACTAGTAAGTAAAAGTAAGATTTTGGTTAGTGTTAAAAACCTAAATGCAATGATTAGATCAGGTAGACTGAGTACAAAAGGCGGAAAAATAGCTAACCTCATTAACCTTAAACCGATTGTAACATTAGACAGTAAAGGGGAGGGTGGACTTGGTGGCGTTGCTTTTAGTCATGAAGCCAGTCTAAAGAAAATAAAGAAAAAGCTCATTAAAATTAATGACACAATAGGATTAAAAGCTTATTGTGTGGTCCATGCACAGAATTTTGAAGCGGCTAAAGCATACACAGAAGCACTACAACTAGCCTTAGGTATGCCGCCTGCTTACTTAGAAGATGTTTCCTCAATCGTTGCAATTGGCGCAGGTGACGGTGCAATAGCTGTCGGTTATATCACTCACTAGGAGGGGATATTATGTTTTTACAAGCCTTAGTTATACTTTTTATATATTTTTCATGTTTGTTTATATTAGGACAAGTTTTAGTGGATAACTCTATTGTTGACATCGGATGGGGTGGCGGTTTTGTTATTTTGGCTATGGTCGGATTGATTCTTAATAAAGAAATAGGAGCAGTACATATACTAACTACGGCTTTTGTTCTTTTGTGGGGAATTAGATTGGTTTTACATTTGGCAAAACGTAATATTGGCAAGCCTGAGGATTACAGATATGTCCAGATGCGTATCAAATGGGGAGAAAAATGGCCCAGGCTAAAAGCTTTTTTGAACGTATATATGCTTCAGATGGTGGTGATGTATGTTGTAGCATTGCCGATTATTGCTCTTGCAGGTAAAACGGTTGATGGTTTAGGCGTTTTTTCTCTGATTGGAAGTATCGTCTTTGTTATAGGTTATCTTTTTGAAGTGATTGGTGATGAACAGCTCAGAAGGTTTAAAGCTTCACCGGAGAATAAAGGCAAGATTATTACGACTGGGTTATGGCGATATACGAGGCACCCTAATTATTTTGGTGAAGCTATGATTTGGTGGGGTATTTATTTGACGGTGCTTGAGGCATCCGGAACAGCTTGGACTTTTATTGGTCCGATGTTGATTAATCTGTTTCTGAGGTATGTATCAGGGGTTCCGTTGCTGGAGAGGAAGTATAAGGACCGAGAGGATTTTAAGGCTTACAAGGCGGTGACGCCGGTATTTGTTCCTTGGTTTCCTAAGAGGATATAGGTTAGGTTAGGTTATGTTAGGTTGAAAAGAAATATTGTATTAAGAGGTCCCATGAAAACCCTTCCACAGTGTGTATGATTACGGTCTCCAGTTGGTGCATCCATGCACCAAAAGTCGACGGTCAGCATCCATGCCGGTTTTGAATGATTGCAGTAGGTCCCATGAAAACTTTTCCACAGTGTGTATGACCTTCGAAATATTTTATATTATTGTATAGTAGCAAGTGTTCATTTGTCGCATCTCTCTATGAGAAAAGATAGAAAATGAATGCTTGCTTTTTTATCCTGTTAAAATTTAGTTTCTCTAATTACCTAGAACATATAGATTGCGTTGAAGCATTCGCAACTATATATCCTATGTAATTGTTCAACTATATAATTTTGACTGTCAAAATTAAGTTTCACAGATTGCCTACATCTATAGATTGCGTTGATACGTTCGCAACTATAGGATGTATGCAAAGCTCAACTATATAATTTTGACTGTCAAATCATATTTGTGCCATATTTGGATTCTATAATGAGGATATAACAATATACATGAAAACGAAGGAGGTCGTACTATGATGATGCTTGTATGGGTACTGATTGGATTTGGTATCTATTATATGATTAAAGAACAAAAGGGAACTGGTTTTAGAAGTGATGGTAGAACTGGTCCGGAAGAAACATTGAAACAAAGATATGCAACTGGCGAAATAGATGAAGAGACTTTCATCAGGATGATGAAGACCATAAAAGGTTAAGGAGGTATAACAGATTATGATGTTTGATAGAGGTTTTCAAGGTGGTTACAGAGGTGGCGGATGTTTCGCTGGTGGTTACTTAGGTGGATGGCATATGCTGATTATGGCGGTTATCTTATTGGCAGTCATTTTTACGGTTATTTATCTGGTTAACAAATCAACCCATAGAAATGATAACAAAGATGTTCTTGATATATTGAAGATGAAATATGTTCAAGGTGAACTGACTGAAGAAGAGTATACAAAGAAAAAAGATCTGCTGTTAAAAAAATAGGAAGTAGGATTTAGGATGGTGGACAATTCAGTCATGCTCCTGTAGAATCAGAATGAGGTGATTGAATGAAATATCAGATTATGATGGTTGAAGATCAAAAAGAGATTCGTGACATTGTTGTGAAATATCTTGAAAAAGAAGACTATGAGGTTGTAATTGCGCAAGATGGTTTTATAGCACTTGAACTTTTTAGTCAGACTTTAATTCATCTTGTATTACTTGACGTCATGATGCCCGGCATTGACGGATTTGAAGTCTTAAAAGAGATTCGAAAAATATCCGACGTGCCGGTCATTATGTTGACAGCAAAAAAAGAAGAGATAGATAGAATCAAAGGATTTGACCAAGGTGTTGATGATTATGTGCTTAAGCCTTTTAGTCCAAGAGAACTTATGGGAAGAATCAAAGTTCTCTTGAAAAGGGTTTATCATGAGTCAGAAACTATGGTTTATAGATGCAAAGATTTAAGTTTACATATGGGTAGCATGAAGCTGTACAAAGATCAAGAGGAAATCACCATCACCTCTGCTGAGTATGGCTTATTATGCGTTTTTTTCAAGAATCAAGGTCAGGTTCTTAGTAGAGAGCAATTGATTAGACTGGCATATGGTCAGAATTATGAAGGGTATGACCGCAACATTGATAGCTACATCAAACGCATTCGTCAAAAAATAGAAGTCGATCCTAAAACGCCTGAAATACTTATGACAAAATATGGCGCCGGTTACATGTTTGGAGGTAAATGATGATATCAATAAGACAACAGTGGCTAGGCGTTCTCATTTTTATAGCGGTATTATCTGTAGCGGTTAATGCACTGGTTCTAAGTGCTCTTATTAATCGATATTTTGTTGATTATACAACAAAGAATTATGAAGCACATGTGGAACAGATATCATCATATTCTAAGAGAATCTTGGAAGGATCCGATACCAATAAGGACCAAATGGCTATGGATCTGGAAACACATCTAAGTGATCCGATTACAAGTATTAAGTTGTATGATGTTGATGGCAAACTTCTGATTGATGTGGCACGTGAACAGAGGGTAGGGCCGGATATGATGGGTGAAGGCATGATGTCCAGAATGATGGGTGGTTTCTTTGAGGAAATGGATAGTATAGAGCTTAAAGATGATGTCGGTACCAAAATTGGTCAACTTAATATCTTGCGCTATAGCTCACTTGAGAATTCAATGGCTACAAGGATGTTTAAAGTAGCTCTTTTTACCAACAGCTTAATTTCTGTAGGTTTGGTACTGTTATTATCAATCGTCATTGGTTTGGTCGTGAGTAAAAAAATGAGCAGGGATCTTAAAGACACTTCAATTCTGGCTCAGAAGATCGACATAGGAGAAGACTTGGAAATCCAATCATCTAAAGTCATGGAAATCCGAATTATTCAGGAGCGTCTAGAAGCACTAAGAGCCAAGTTGAGGCTTAAACAAAGGAGTCGGAAAAATCTGACAGATGCACTGCTACATCAAACCAGAACACCGTTAACGATTTTGAAGTCTCACTTTGAAGGTTATGAAGATGGTCTTATTCAATTTACAGAGGATGAAATTAAAACTTGTGAGAACCAGATAGAAGATTTAACAATTATTATTGAGAACATGAGCGGCATGATTGATGCAGATCAAGATATGGATGAAGTCAGGGTAGAAGAATTTGATCTTAATGGGATGTTTACTCGAATTGTAAAAGGGCTATCGATTCAATTTGAAAGAAAAGGTATAGCGTTGATACTGAACAGTCATGCTAGAATTAAAATGAAAACAGATCCATATAAGTTGAGCCAAGTGATATATAATATACTGACAAACGCCTATAAGTATACAAATGCTAATGGTCAAGTCCTCATTGAATATCAAGAAAAAGACGGGCGTATCATAATCACCTTAAAAGATAACGGCATTGGTATTGATGAAGAAGAAATACCAAATATTTTTAATGCTTATTATAGAGGTGCTAATGCTACCGGAACTGAAGGAGAGGGTATAGGGTTGCATGTTGTGAAGGAAAACTTAAAAAGCATTCAAGGCACAGTTGATGTGACTTCCATGCTTGGAGTTGGTACAGAATTTAATGTGTCGATACCAAAGAAGATTTAGTGACCACTCATTTTAGTCCCGAGTAAGGTTTACAATGGTATTCCACAAATCTTTTAAAAAGAATTCCACTTCATCGTCCGGATCATAGATCAGACAGGGTTTATTATGGTTATAAGCAGTTTGAGCAAAATCGACAACATCCTCCATGTTGCCATCCACCTGAAGCAAATAGACCAGTGGTAAATTGGATTTGTATCGTGCAAAAATTAAAATCTCAGCATTTTTAGGGATGAACAGCATTGAATCCAAAACTATTAAGATGAAAGTATTGTTAGATGATGGGTTAAAACAGTGGTAGCTTATGAGATCCTCTAAGCCGGTTGGGGTAACAAGGTAGCCGTAATCCTGTATATGTTGCAAAACTTTTTTATGCTTCATGAATGTACCTCTCTCGTAGTTTCATTAAGAAAATCTATTAGAACCAACTCTTACTATAGCATCTAAAGCGTTTCTTTTAAAGGTAAAGATAGAAAAAATCATATAGTATAATAAAAAAGACGAATAATAATCGTCTTTTTTATTATACTATATTTATATATTAAAAGCTTATATAAAATAATGTTAATATTATAGAAATAAAGAAGTGTAAAAATATTAAGTAAAAATACCAAAATAAAGTAAGTAAAATGTACTATATTAAGGCAATTAAAAATAGTATTAAAAATAAGATAAAAAAATATTAAAAATTGATGAAAATAAATTGTCATTTGATAAAATATATGGTATGATAATTTTAATATTATTCGGGAGAGTGATGATATGTTACGTTTCAAAAACATGCGCCAGCGTGTTGAGTTTGCCTACGAAAGAATGAACATCGATATCTACTATGAAGGTGATTACAGATATACCGTTGAGCATCATAGTGACCATAAGATTTTTGAGAAGCTGTCTGAAGAACAGGTAGATGAAGTCTTAAATCAGATATGGCAGGAACTAAAAGTAGAAAAAGTTGGGTAGGGGTCTGGTATGCATGGATTTCAGGAAATTAGAGCAGACGTTCTGATTAATAGTGATGATTTAAGAAGAAGGTTCAAAGACGTAAGAGAATTGGTGCATAGCCGAGGAAATGCCGGTGTATTGGTCAACAATCGAGTTGATATGGTTCTTATGGATATTGAGGTGTACAACAAATTAATTGAAAATCAATCAGCAGGCTAAGGTGGATCCATTTCGTGAGATGGGTTTGCCTTTTATTGTTAGAATATAAATAGGTGAAAGGGGATAAGTGATGAAGAGCTTCAACCTACGCATACCAACAAGCGTCTATTTTGGCGAAGGCGCGATCAAGGATTTGAGTAATGAGATTAAGAAATATGGTAGCAGGGTTTTGATGGTTTACGGACATGGTAGTATTAAGCGAAACGGTGTCTATGAGGATGTTATGGCTGCATTTGAGTTGGGTGACATCACCCATATAGAACTTTCCGGTGTTGATGTGAATCCGAAGTTAGATACGGTGAACGAAGGTGTGAGATTATGCATATCTGAAAAGATTGATCTTGTTTTAGCAGTGGGTGGAGGCAGTGCTATTGATTGTGCAAAAGTCATTGCGGCAGCTGTCTATTATGCGGGTGATCCTTGGGACCTTATTTCTTATAAAACCAAGGTTCAAAAAGCGATGCCATTAGGGGTTGTTTTGACACTTTCAGCGACAGGATCGGAGCTTAATGGCAATGCTGTTATTAGCAACACACAAACAAAAGAAAAGCGAGGCTTTTCTAGTGAATGGATGTGGCCTAAGTTTTCTATATTGGACCCGACATACACCTATTCAGTATCACAGCATCAAACGGCTTGCGGGATTGTTGACACTCTAACCCATTTATATGAGTTCTATTTCAGTGCTAAAGAAGATGCAGAACTCTCAGATGCAATGAGTGAAGCCGTTATGGCGACGGTTATTAAATACGGTAAGAAAGCCATGACTGAGCCTGATAACTACGAAGCCCGATCGAATTTAATGTGGGCAAGTGCTGTTGCGCTTAGTGGCATAACCAATAGGGGGAAAACATTTGAAGGCTTTAATCACGCTGTAGAGCACGGCCTTAGTGCAATTTATGACATCACCCATGCAGATGGATTGGCCATATTAGCGCCTTACTGGATGGAGTATGTACTGGATGAGAAAAATGTATCAAGATTTGCCAGATTTGCCAGAAAAGTATGGGGCATCGTAGGTGAAGATGATATGAAAGTAGCTAAAAAGGGAATAGAGCGTACCAGAAGGTATTATGAGTACTTAGAAATGCCCAGTCGACTAAGTCATGTGAAAATTGATAATACACGATTGGATGAAGTTATAGATCATGCATTTTTAAGTGATACCTTAGGTCATTTAAAACCATTACGTAAGCAAGATGTACGAAGAATCTTAGAAACAGCTCTATAGGTCTAAGAAATAAAATACATAATAAATTACAAAGAAACATAAAAAAATATTAAGAAGAGGCTATGTCGACGAATAATGACATAGCCTCTTCTCATATAAATTATTGGTTCATGCAACATTGTTTATATTTTTTTCCACTACCACAGGGGCAAGGGTCATTACGTCCAATTTTTTTATCTTTTATGATGATTTTTGATTGGTTGTAAGTTTTTTTAATTTCTTTTCTTTTTTCTAATGTGAAAATAGAATCCCAAGCAGGAAGATTATATAACCAATCGGCTTTAGCGTGTAGCATGTTGAAATAGAGCTTTTCAAGATCAACATCAAGTTGAATGGGTGTGCTTGCTTTAATGCTTTCTAATTCCAGTTCATTTTTAAGACTCGTGTTGATGCCATCCAAGAATCCGACCAAGGTTTTATGATCCATGTTATAGGTTTTGGCCAATTCAGATACAGTTCCTTTAATTATTTGATCTGGTGTAGCAAGTATTGCTTCGTAAATAATCTGTTCTTTAGGAAGATAATCTCCCCAAAAAGCATCATAAGCATCTTGATCCCTATCCTGATAGGCAAGATCTTTCCAATCTGATATAAGTGACATAATAGATATCCTTTCTTCTGTTTGAATCTATAATCAATGCTCATTATAGCATATGTTGTTAAAGAGTCAAAACTAAGTTTCACTAAATCATATTAAATATTATAAAGGTCGGACACTACCTCTTTCCATTAAGGAATAACTGGCAACATACTTAGTGATTTTATTAGGGTTGTCCTTATCCATAAGACTAAGGAGAAGTTCTGCTGCTTTGGTGCCGACAGCATGGGTGTCAGTATGTATGGTTGTAAGTGGCGGTTGGTAAAAAGCCGCAACATGAACATCGTCAAAGCCCATCACTGAAATGTCATCCGGTACCTTTAACCCCATTTCGTTTGCACAGCTGATAGCACCAATAGCCATGAAGTCAGTTGTGGCAAAAACTGCAGTAGGACGATCATCGGGATTTTTAAGTAATATTTTCATGGCTTCATAACCACTTTCAATACTGAAGTCACCCTCGGTCATTCTATTTGGATTTATAGGTAGATTATTCATCTCATGAGCAAGCTTATACCCTTTCTTACGTTCTAAACCGGCAGCTTCATCATAATCTGGTAAGCCGATAAAACCAATATCATGATGGCCCATTTGAATCAAATATTCAGTAGCGGTCTTAGCAGCATAAAAGTCATCGTGTATGACATAAGGCATATCAATATAATTACTTTTTTGTCCGATCATGACAATTGGAATCTTGTAGTTTTTTAACATGGCATAATGTTTCTTTGCAAAACCAGCAGCAAAATATAAGATGCCATCAACCCTTTTTTCTTTGAAAGTATTAAAGATACTCAATTCTTCATCGGCATGGTAACGACTGTTAGCGAGCATGATATTATAGTTATTGGCTTTTAACACATCCGTTATAGCGTTAATAGATTGGCTTAATGAACTCATACTAAGTTCCGTGACACAAATTAATACCCCAATAGTATACGTCTTATTCTGCTGAAGCTCTCTTGCAAGGGAATTGGGTCTATATCCGGTTTCTTTGAGGACGGCTTCAACTCTTTTACGTGCATCTTCACTAACTTTTGCTGTATTGTTGATGACCCTTGAGACAGTACTAATTGAGACACCGGCACAATTGGCCACATCTTTGATATTCATCTGTTCACTCCTTGAAAATTTTCATATTTTAATAGTTATATTTTACTAGATAGGTATGCTTTAGTCAATTGGCATAAAGCATAGAAAAAAGTCTGTAGAATAGGAAGAATAGCCGGAAGTATAAGAGTATTTGTGTGTATTAAACACGAATCAATCATGAAAATTGGCATAAAAAGCTTTTCATTACTATTGACAAAATATTTATTTAAAAATCCTAGATTAAATCATTAGAATTAGGAAGATGTCTATAAAAAGGTGTAATAATATGCTATAATAAATCATATTGAGAATGAGTTTCATAAAAAAGAAAGGTGTGATTATATGAAAACCACAAGAAAGATATTATGGATTCTTATGCTTATAACACTGTTAACACTAACAGCCTGTAACAATTCAGCCAATCAGATTTCAGAAATAAAAATCGAATTAGAAACATTAAAAGCAGTTAACAGTCAGTTGGAATCCGAGTTATTAGTAAAGGATGATGAGATTCTATCCTTAGAAGAGACCGTTGCTGTCTTAGAAGCGGACATAATGGTTCTAGAGCAGGGGAATGCTACTAACTCAAGTGGGCCCAGCTCCAGTATTAATAGTACATCCGCGGATGTTATTGAAGCCATGAGTCAGCAGGATTTTGCTATTTTATCCACTTTTATCCATCCGACTCAAGGTGTTAGGTTTACACCCTATACGTATGTGGATACAGCAAGCGATGTGGTTTTTACAAGCACTCAAGTAGCCAATATGGCGGTTGATACTTCTATAATATTGTGGGGTGCCTATGATGGTACAGGTGATCCGATTCAGATGACAGCTTTAGATTATTTTGATACTTTTGTATATGATGAAGATTATATGAATCCGCAGATTATGGGCTTTAATACAACGGTCCATTTTGGAAATATGATTGACAATGTTGAAGACATATATCCAAATGGCGATTATATTGAATATCATTTCACTGGGTTTGATTCTGCCTATGAGGGTATGGACTGGTCCAGCCTAACACTGGTTTACGAAGAAGTTGGATCTGTTTGGTATTTGGTCGGCGTAATTAATCACCAATGGACCATCTAGTACTATTGTTTTTGAATCATGCCAGCATGGTCTGTATGGCCAAGATGGAAAACGATGGTATTTTTACCCGATTTTTTTGCTTCGTACATAGCTGCATCGGCTAAGGATAGAACATCTTTTTCTTTCATGCCTTCATGAAAAGGAATACACCCAATGCTAAGACCGGTTCGTACTTCATCTAATTGGATACCCATCTGGTCAATCATGTTATTATAGTCCAAAAGAATGTTTTCAAGGTTCTTTTGGACTTTTTCTTTGGTCATTTCCTTAAAAGTCATAACAAACTCATCCCCTCCAAGTCGACCACTTATAATAGAATGTGCAGATTGTTTTTTTAGTATCAAAGCTAAGTTTTTTAGGACGAGATCACCTTTATGATGGCCATAGCGGTCATTGATCATCTTGAAATAGTCAACATCGATGATGGCAAAGTAATGATTATTTAGATGGACAGCATTTAGTAAATGCTGAATGTTTTCAAGAGCGTAATTTCTGCTATAAAGACCCGTCATGTCGTCATAAAGATAAGCTTGATAGTATGATTCACGCTTTACAATCGTCTCTTTGATTTTTTTAAATGTATAGATGGTTTTTAAGGTGGCGAAAAGTAAAGTGCTTAGGTATAGATTGGGATTGTTAAAAGGATAATTGATAATGATATAACTTAAATAGGTGGTGTGAATACAATAGAGTAATATGGCACCATATAAAAGCCAAATCTCTCTAAATAAGGCTCTATTACGATAATAAAGCAAAATAAAATCAACAAGAATATACAGAGCAAGAATAATTGAATAGAGCTGAAAAATAAAAAAATAAGGACCTTTAATTGATGAAGGTGTACTACCGTATTGGACACCTCTTGTGATAAACCATGTGTCGTTGGAAAAAATCAGGATAATGATGATGGTGCTCATAATAACCGCGGTTACAAAAGGTATTTTGGTTTTCTTTTTAGTCATCCAAGATGTTGCGCCAACAATAACTGCTGCTAATGCGATATAGGATAGATATAAAAGTCTTGAATAATTAAAAATTTCCAAATCTGAACGAGCATGGGTCAAAAATAAATAGACAATCAATGTGATGAGTATGAAGCATTCTATTATAACGGCTTGCCCGACATACTTAAGACGCTGGATGAAGAGGGTTGAAATGACATAGAGCATAATTAAAATTAATAAAACGATGATGGTGGGTATGGTACCTAAGAAAGTAAAGTTGATTTCAAATGTTTTTTGAAGAAAATTCACGTTCACACCATCCCTTCATCATGAACAATAATCTTGTAATTGCCAACTTTTTTAGCTTCATACATGGCAAGATCAGCATGAATAATAGCATCATGCCCGCCATAATCATGGAAAGTTGCCATGCCGATGCTAAGCCCAATGGATGAATCGGTTATGCTATTGTTCATTAAAATTGATTTAAACTTATGTATAAGCGCGTCCAAAAAGTCGTGAATCTGGATGGAGGTTACAGCATGATTGGAAATAAGAAGAACAAACTCATCTCCGCCATAACGACAAGGTAGGAAGTCGATGGGATTGCCTTCAAGTAAATAGTCAGAAAAATCAAGGAGCAGCTGATCGCCTACGACATGACCAAACTGATCATTAACAACTTTGAAATGATTAAGGTCAATAAAGAGCAGTGTACCTTTTTCGACATGGTTTAATGTCTCAAGGAGATAATTTCTTGAATATAAATGGGTCAAACTGTCATGGGTCAACTTTTCATACAAATAATCCTTTTCCAGTAAAACCTTTTTATAACGTAGAAGGAAAAAAACAATGGACATGAAAGTCAATACGAGTGTAAAAACCCAATCTAAAGATCTTATAGATGTTCCATTAATCGTAATGCGGTAAGCTAAGACATAATAGATGAATAAAGATAGATAAAGGCTCAGAAGGAAAGCGTACTTGAAAAACGACCGATGGAACATTTCATATAGGGATAAATAAAAACCATAAAAAGCAACCATAGCCAAATAGGTATAAAATAAGGGAAGTAGGGTAATAGGATAATAGAAGTTAAATCCATAGAAAATAGGTATCAGAATAAGAAAAAAGAAATATAGCCATGGGTGTTTCCGTTGGAAGATATGAATGGTACTACATAGAACCGAAAAAAGTATCGCATAATCAAAAAAAAGAATGACAAGAGCGTAGGTTGTAGGATTGCTAGGCGTGAAGCCGGATAACTGCAAAAGCAGAAAGTAATTGCTTGTCATCAAACTAAAAAAAATAAATGTAAAATAACTGATAACATAAATGAGTAAGCGATCCTTATCAATGTAAATGTAGTATAAAATGGAAAGCAAAGAAAAAGCACCTACCATCACACTAGCGATAAGTGTACCAACAAAATTCCCGTTTATGGTAAGTGTATAAATAGGCTCAACAAGCATAGAGTATACCTCTTTATCTCAATGGAATTACGGCATCAAAACAATCTATATACAAAAATATAAACTTTAACAACAGTTTCGAAACAATAATCTCAATAGGTCAATTGTACCATATAAGTTGGGGAGCATCAATGCGTATCATATTTCTTTTTTTGAATTTAATAAAGTCGATTGCGGGTCTGGATAGTTTATGGGATAATAAAAAGGTTGAAGAAGCAGATTTATATAAACATGGCACATGTTAAAGATTAAGAGGTAAAAAAATGGATAAAATTGCAGTACTTGGACCGAAAGGAACATTTACAGAGCTTGCTACAAAAAAATACCTAGAAGCACAAGCCATAGAGATGGAACTGGCTTATTATCCTTCTATGCGTAAAACATTTGATGCAGTGGGTACCAGTTGTAAATATGGCGTTATCCCTATAGAAAACACTTTAGATGGGTTTGTGCAGATCATCTTGGATTTATTGACCCACACCAACCTTAAAATCATTCATGAGATTGTGCTACCCATAAGATTCGCCTTTGTAGGTAATTGTGCACATATTGAAGATATAAAAAAGGTCTATGCTCAGTTTAAGTCTGAAAATCAATGTCTGGATTTTTTAGAGCAGTTTAGAGACAAAGATATCATCACTACAGCAAGCAACAGCCAGTCCTATGAAGAAGTTATTCAGGGTGATGATGGGGTTGGTGCAATAATTCCCATACATATGCTAAATAACCCTCATGATTTTAAGATGGTCATAGAAAACATCACAGATTCTATGGATAATGAAACGAGATTTATTATAGTATCTCAACAATTAAATGATGAAGTGGTAGCCAATCGATCATGGAAGACATTTTTTGTCGTCAGTGATGATCTGGATCGTCCGGGTCTGTTGTGTGATATATTAAATACATTCTCAAGAGAAAAAATCAATCTAAAATCTATTATCTCCAGGCCGACTAAAACCGGCTTGGGCAATTATAATTTTTTTATAGATATTGATGGCTGCTATCAAAAAGATGAGCAAGTGCGAGAAGCCATTGCTCATGTTTATGATAAATACAATATTAAAATATTAGGTTCATACTATCGCGTATTACCCAAAGCGGATCAGTCATAATGTAATCGGATTAAAAATTCTTAACATACCCGATGCCGATTACACCTTTTCCGAGATGGCAGCCAACTGCCGGTGATATAGGTGCGTCAATGAGAGAAGCCGTATCTATACCCACTTCCTCAAAGCGTGATTTAACAGTTTCAAGGTGTTCAGGTGCTTCTGTATGAAAAAGGAATATGAATCGTGTATCAGCACCATTATTAGTAGACTCGAAAAATCTTTCGATGACTCGGTTCAGTGCTTTTTTTGTCGTTCTAATCTTCTCAGAAGCCACAATTCTACCTTCTTCGTTCATCTCAAGAAGCGGTTTGATTTTCAGCATGGAAGCCATAAAGGCAGCACTGTTAGATAAGCGACCGTTTTTTACTAAGTATTTAAGATCATCTACCATGAAATAAATGTAATCATTTTCTCTTATTTTTTCAAGATGGCTTAAAACGGTATCAACATCAGCACCCTCCTCTACCAACCGGTAAGCTTCCATTGCCATATAGCCGGTGATATATGAAGCGGAACCGCTATTAAAAGGATGAATGTTAAAGTCATCAACATAGCTTCTTGAAAGGCAGACACCCTGATAGGTACCGCTTAGGTTTTCAGATATAGAAATGTAGATGGCATCGGTATACCCTTCATCCTTAAGCTTTTGATAGATGTCAAGGAGTTGGCCCGGTGAAGGTTGAGCGGTTTGAGGAATTTCTTCAAGACAATCCAATTGATTGTAGAAGTCGCTTGGTTTAAGATCGAGTCCATCCATATATTCTTGTTGGTTCATAATGATGGTGGTTCTTGCTATTCTTACTTCTTCATAGCCTTTTATATAATCAAGTCCACTTGTACTACATGTGATAATTGCAATTTTACTCATAGGTAACCTCACTTTTGTCGTATTTGAGCTTTATCTTAAGTGGTTAGAATGTCAAACTATAACAGTCTTATTATTGTATATTATAATAATCATTGGTAACAAGTTCAAGTCAAAATCGTAATGGGATATAATTATAATCGGTTATTATGGTGAAAAGGATTATAGTAATAATATCATAGAAACAGATATTTTTGTATTAATATATGCATGATTAAGCGATAATCAAAAATAAAAAACGCCATACTCTTATTGAAAAGAGAGTAGGCGTTTTTTATTTGAAGCGCGAAACGAGATTCGAACTCGCGACCCTCGCCTTGGCAAGGCGATGCTCTACCACTGAGCCATTCGCGCATAATTGGCTACCGTTGAAGCAAGTATTATTATAACCAGTAACCAGTCTTAGGTCAAGTCTTTTTTAAAAAGAATTAGAGCTTCACTCTTTGAGAAAAATGAATACAGCTTAATAAAGGGATCAAGCAGGAAGTTTCCATACTAAGAAGCTAGGTCATGTAAAATCGATAATATAAATATTATTGAGTATTCAGAGATAAGTAGAAAAAAATACATGTATTTTGAAGGAACACCTGAATATGTAAGGTTATCATATTGAAGCTGTGATAATTTTATGATATGATTATAGAAAAAGAACTATGGAGGCTTTCATATGATTATTGGTGTGCCAAAGGAAATCAAGAACAATGAGAATCGCGTAGCCTTAACACCGGCAGGTGTCCATACATTGACGGACAAAGGTCACGTTGTACTAATAGAGACAAAAGCAGGGATAGGCAGTGGCATTGAAGATGAAGCCTACGTTTTAGCAGGTGCAACGATCTTAAACACTGCGGAAGATATTTTTAATAGTGCAGAAATGATTATGAAGGTTAAAGAGCCCATACCTATTGAATACGAAAGGCTAAAAGAGGGTCAAATTCTTTTTACTTATTTACATTTGGCACCCAATCAGGAATTGACGGATGTATTGTTGAAGAAAAAAATTACGGCAATCGCTTATGAAACAGTTGAACTAGAGGATCATAGTCTACCGTTGTTAACACCGATGAGTGAAGTGGCAGGAAGAATGGCTACTCAGGTAGGTGCATTTATGTTACAGAAGTATACAGGCGGTTGTGGTGTTTTATTAGGCGGTGTTCCGGGTGTCATGCCGGGTGAGGTTGTTGTTATTGGTGGTGGTATTGTCGGTTTGAACGCCACGAAGATGGCGGTTGGCTTAGGTGCTCATGTGACTTTACTAGATATCAGCCCCAAAAGATTGGCGTATATGGATGATATATTTAACGGAAGGGTGGCAACATTATACTCTAACCCTTATAATATAGCTAAAGCTGTTGAAAAAGCAGACTTGCTCATAGGTGCTGTTTTAATACCCGGCGCTAAAGCACCAAAGTTGGTTACATCTAGGATGGTTGAATCCATGAAGGAGGGTGCTGTCATAGTAGATGTTGCTATTGATCAAGGTGGCTCAGTTGAAACCATCGACCGCATAACAACCCATGACCAACCTTCTTATGTCAAGTATGGTGTTGTACATTATGCAGTTGCCAACATGCCGGGTGCCTTTCCAAGAACATCCACCTTTGCGCTTACAGGTGTAACGCTGCCCTATGCAATCCTTCTTGCCGAACAAGGCTTTGAAGGTGCGATTACAGCTAATGAAGCTTTGAGAAAAGGCGTGAATACGTATAAAGGATATACCACATATCAACAAGTTGCAGAAAGTTTTGGTTATGAGATGAGAGAGGTATTGACGCTCATTTAAGGATTGTTATGAGTTATGAGAACCAGCAAGGAGAAACAGATATGAAAAAAATTATAGGCATAGGAATGGGCATCATTCTCTTGCTGATTGTAGTATTTAGTATCAATAATGATAAACAAAAACCGGAAGTCTCAAATGTTGGTGAATCTATTTATGAATCTATAAGTATATCTGAACAAGCGGAAGTAAGTGCAGTAAATGAGCCAGAAAAAGAAGTTATTGAAACAACCCCTGTTGTTCCCAAAATAGAGGAAGGCATATTTGAAATAGATGAAACAATGCAAACAGCTATGTTGGGTAAGTCTTATCATGAAAATCCAACTATACAATTTACGGACCTAAGACTGGTTAAGGTGATTTACTATGGTTTTGATGATTTAGAACATCAAGGCCAATTAGTTGTACACAAAGAAATTGCTCATAAGGTTCTGGATATTTTCAAGGATTTGCATGAGGTTGCATTTCCAATAGAAAAAATTCAGCTAATCGATGTCTATGATGGGGATGATAATAAATCCATGATTGACAATAATACTTCAGCCTTTAATTACAGAGTAGTAGAAGGAACAAACCATCTCTCTAACCATAGCTATGGACTGGCTATCGACATCAACCCACTTATGAATCCATATGTCACCCGAAATGGCGTTTATCCGGTGGAAGGCGCACTATATGTAGATAGAGATGTACCTGTCAAAGGTATGATTATAAAAGGAGATGTATGCTATGATGCGTTTATTTCCAGAGGTTTTTCATGGGGCGGTGATTGGAAAAACAGCAAAGACTATCAACACTTTGATATTGAAATAGAAGGCGTGAATGAATAGGTTTTAGCTTATACTTGAATTTGACCACAAAGTTGGTATAATAATATTATAATTATGAAATAGAAATTATATATGAGGAAGATGGAGGCGTTAATATGTTTTGTCATCAATGCGGCAAAGAGTTAGAAGAGAATTCTGAGTTTTGTACAAAATGCGGCGCAAAAACTGAAAAGCCAACAGGCAATACTGCGGTTACAATGGCTGAAATGCAGGCAAATCAGGAAGAATCAAATAATATGTCACAATCTACACCACAACCGATACCAATACCGGTTCCGATACCACAACCAATACCAACACCACAACCAACACCAACACCACAACCTACACCACCAACACCAACACCAACACCAACACCAATGCCACAACCAATACCAACACCTCAACCAACACCAACACCAATGCCACAACCTACACCACAGCCAACACCACAAGTGAATAATATGAATCAGCAACCACATTATAATGCAGTCGGCGTTGATTTGAATGATAAGAACAATCAACCGATGACGGTATTAGGATGGCTTGGGACTTTTCTTGTTATGTTAATTCCATTGGTGAACATCGTTATGGTCTTTGTTTGGGCGTTTGGATCTAACGGTAACCGAAGCAGAAAAACATTTTTCCAAGCCTATTTGATTATTTTTGTTGTCATGATCATTTTAAGTATCGTGTTTGGATCAGCCATTGCATTATTGATAAATTCCGTAGTGGATAGTGGTAGTTATTATTAATCGAATGGACACATTTTGCTCAGCCTATTTTAGAACATTTGCTTTACTTAAATAATATAAGAATTAAACCCCAAAATCCGTACGGCATTCCTTAAAAAATGCTTACGGATTTTTTGGTTTATGTTTAACAGTTATCCGTTGCCTCTTTTTCTAAAAAAGTGTTATAATCATAAAAGGATTCATATTAAAACTAAGTATGGATTCTAGGATTATACAAGACATAAATAATTCGGCGTTCTAATAGATTCCACCGTTAGAATGTTGGGTTTATGACTAACAGTATTTGGAGGACAGTTTATGGATTATTCATGGCAAACGATATTGTTTGCATTTAGTTTGACATTATTTGCCGGGTTATCGACGGGTATTGGAAGCGCGCTTGCTTTTTATACTAAGCAGACCAATAAAAAGTTTCTATCGCTAGCCTTAGGTTTTTCGGCAGGTGTTATGATTTATGTATCTTTCATAGAGATATTTCCAAAAGCAAATGAATCACTATCAGAAGTAGTAGGTGAAACAGGCGGACTTTGGCTGACGACGATTGCCTTCTTCGGCGGAATCGCCTTAATCGCCCTCATTGACAAACTGGTACCGAGTTATGAGAATCCTCATGAAATACATGATCTTTCTGAAATTGAAGCGCTAGATGACTTAGTTGAAAAAGAAGGCTATGAGCCACCTACAATCAAGGTGAAAGAAGATAAGAACTTATTACGCATGGGACTTTTTTCTGCTCTAGCCATTGCAATACACAACTTTCCGGAAGGAATGGCTACTTTTTTTGCAGCCCTTGAAAACCCAACATTAGGTATCAGTATTGCCATTGCGATTGCCATTCATAATATCCCTGAGGGGATTGCAGTATCGGTACCTATATATTTTGCCACAGGTGACAAGAAGAAGGCATTTAAGTTGTCATTCTTGTCAGGCCTGTCAGAACCGGTGGGTGCAATCGTCGGATATTTCCTATTGCTTAGGATATCAAGTGATTTGATGTTTGGGGTTATCTTTGCAGGTGTAGCCGGAATTATGGTTTATATCTCCTTGGATGAGCTCTTGCCAACAGCAGAAAAGTACGGAGAACATCATTTAGCCATTTACGGATTGATTAGTGGCATGGCAGTTATGGCCTTGAGTTTGGTCATGTTATCATAAAAACTAGCTCGGAGCGGACAGTCACTATGGCCCTCCGAGTTTTTGTATATTAGGAATAACCCTATTAATATTGCCTAAGATATGAGGTGGAAGAGATGATGAAAGTTGCTGTAGCAAGTTCAGATGGCATAGTAGTTAACGCCCATTTTGGTAGAACACCAAAGTTTTTGATTTTTGAATTATCCCATAAGGAAATCCGGTTTATAGAAAACAGAGAGAATGCACCAGGATGTGGACAATTAAATGAGCCGCTAGGTACTATGGAAGAAACCTGCAACTTGATTAAAGATTGTGATATTGTTATTGTGGCTCAAATAGGACCAGCCATGATAAAACAACTGCAGGAGATGGGAATCATAGCCATGAAGAAACCAAATTTAATTGAAAATGCACTATTGGAAATTCAAGAAAACGAAATTTTGGAGAGGCGTCAGATATGATATAACCTTTTCTATAGGGGGAATTTGATGAAAATATTACATACAGGAGACTGGCACATAGGAAAATTGGTCCATGGCATTCATATGACAGAAGATCAAAGGTACTTACTTGAGCAGCTAATGGTATTAATCAAACAAGAAAAACCGGATGTCATGATTATTGCAGGGGATATATATGATCGTTCAATACCGCCGGTTGAAGCAGTAGAACTGCTGGATGGATTCTTGTCAGAGGCTGTCTTGACTTATAAACTAAAAATAATAGCTATTGCCGGTAACCATGACAGTTCTGATCGGGTGGGATTTGCCAGTCGGATTTTAACAGATCAGGGACTTTATATTCATGGAAATATTAGAAAAGTCATTGAGCCAATTATCATAAATGATGAGAGCGGACCGGTTTACTTTTATCCGATACCTTATGGAGAACCTGCAATTATAAGAGGAATTTATGATGACGATAGCATCAAAGATCATGATACAGCCATGAAGAGAATCCTATCCGATATTCATGCCAATAAGCCTTCCACAGGTAGGCATATTTGTATCGCCCATGGATTTGTTATGGGTGTCATGGAGGCGGAAACAAGTGAATCTGAGCGACCGTTATCCATAGGTGGTTCTGAATATGTGGATGTCAGTCACTTTGAAGGCTTTGATTATGTGGCACTAGGTCACTTACACAAGCCACAGAAGGTTAAGCATGAGTACATTCGCTACGCCGGATCTCTGCTTAAATACTCATTCTCGGAAGCCAATCAGAAAAAATCTGTAACGGTGGTAGACATGGATGATAGCGGTAACGTGAAGATAAGACAAGTCAGTTTAACCCCATTAAGAGATATGAGAATGATCAAAGGCAAACTTGAAAATCTGATGGATTCAAAGATATATTCTGACACAAAGACAGAAGATTATATAATGGCAGTATTAACAGATAGAGGGGAACTTATGGATGCGATTGGAAAACTAAGATCCATATACCCAAATATATTGAAGATTGAGAAAGAAGTCTTTGAAAGAGAAGCCGGTATGATGCAGACATCAGCAGGGCGTGAATTTGCAAAAAAAAATATTTTGGAATTGTTCGGAGAGTTCTATGAAAACGTTTCCGCAGAAGCCTTCACTGAAGATAAGAGAGATGTGATAGCAAGCGTCATGAATGCTTTGGAACAAGAGGGGAGAGCGTTATAATGCGACCGATCAAATTGACCATGACCGCTTTTGGCCCATATAAACATAAAGAAACAATTGATTTTGGTGAATTAGGACCCAGGAACTTATTTCTAATTACAGGACCTACAGGTTCCGGAAAGACCACTATTTTTGATGCCATCAGTTTTGCGGTTTATGGAGAATGTAGTGGCCATATGCGTACTGCAGAAAGTCTCAGAAGTCAGTTTTCTGAAAATGATGTTTTAACTGAAGTTGAACTTGAATTCGAACTTAGAGGTATGAAGTACCTTATACATCGTATACCAAAACAAGAAAAGCCCAAACAAAGAGGTGAAGGGACAACGACTCAAAACCCGGACGCAGTCTTGACCATCTTTGATCATGAGCCAAACACCATTATAACAGGTGTTAAACAGGTTAATGAAAAAGTGGAATCCTTACTGGGTATCAATGCAGAACAGTTTAGGCAAATCATGATGATTCCTCAAGGAGAGTTTCAAAAACTGTTAACATCTTCAAGTGAAGAAAGAGAAAGTGTTCTTAGACAACTTTTTGATACAAGTATTTACAGTATGTTACAAAATCGTTTAGAAGCAAAAGCAAGTATGTTAATGAATAGTATAAAGCGTGATATAGAGATTAGAGATCATGATATCACCAATATGGATTGGGCAGATAATGAAGCTTTAGGCAGGATGATACAGGCAAAAGATAAGCCAATCGAAGAGATTCTGAACCAAGTAGAAGCAATGAATACGAAGGACCTGTTAGAACGAAAATATTTAGAAGAACAAGCAAGCACTCAAAGTCAAGCCCTTGAAGCGGCGATTGAAAGACGTGAAAAAGCTAAGGAGATCAACAAAAAAATTCATGAAAAAAACAAGATTCAAATCGCTCTAAATGAAGAAACAATGAAAGAGCCTTTTATAATAACGTTAAGAGAACAAGTTAAACAAGCTGTGGAAGTGCAAGCTATAGAGCCTCTAGAAGAAAACATTATTATGAGGACAGGTGAGCTTGAGGACAAGAAGGAAGCTTATAAAAGATCAGATCGTAAGGTTAGAGCCCTTCAATTAGAGCTGGAAGCTGCCCTTAAACTTTATGAAGATGAAATATCTGCAAAAAGAAAAGAAGAACGCCTTAAGCAGTCAGAAGTATTGATGCGGCTGAAATCCTATGAAGATAAGATAAAAGATCTTAAACCTATAGAAGATAAGGTTAAGGAAATGGAAGGTGTATTAAGAAGCTTGGAAGAACAAGAACAAAAATATAAAGATTTCTTAACGCTGTCTCACAAAGAGGTGGAACAGCTTATTCTGGAAAAGGAAAAGGCAGATCAAGCGCGCCTTGAAATTGTAGAAAAAAGAGTCGAACTGGAAAAAATCAATCATGAAAAAAGTGATCTGAGTAAAATCCTTGAACTTCAAGATAAGATTCATAGTGGAAAAGATCAGATTGAGGTAGCAAAAAAAGAACGTGATACACTAAAGCATAATTTACTAGCTATTGAGAAAAAATATGAGCAAAGTCAACATGACTTTCTGCAAAACATGGCAGCTATATTTGCCAGAGATCTAAAAGACGGATACCCTTGTCCTGTATGTGGTGCTACAGATCATTTAAATCTTGCTATGTTTGATGGCGTTGAAGTATCAGAAGAGGTTATCAAAGCATTGGGAGATGAAGTCAAAGTCTATCAAACATACTTTAATAATAAAAACAATCAAATAAGTGTACTCGAAGAACGCTTAAGTAAAACCACGTCCATGTATCATGAAAGTATCCAAAGCTTATCAGAAAGCATGTTTGTTCAGATTCAAGGCATGCTAATAGAAGACGAGAAAAATTATTTTATAGTAGAACTAGAGTCACGGGAGGAAGCTCTTGAAATAAAACAGATGGAACTGGCTATCCTAGAGAAGTTGGCAGGACAATCAGAAACGTTACTTGAAGCTATTAAAAAGAACAAACTAACGATAGATCAAACAGAAACTCTTAAAGAGCAGGTGATTATAGAGCGTCTTAAGCTGAGTAGTCAACTGATAGAAAAACGGTCTCACCTTAAAAATATATATGACGAAGTACCTGTGGGCTTAAGAAATCTTAAAGCCTTAATGCAAGCCAAAAAAAATCAAGATGTCCTTGTTCAAGATATGGAAAATCAGTTAGAGACAGCGAAGACAAACTATGATAAATTGAAAGAAGAAAGATTAACCGATGAAACAAAAAAGCAGCAATATAATAAAGACATCGTTTTTCTAACGCAGCGTTTAAAGGAAGAAGAAGACACCTTTTTACAAAGGCTTCATCAAAAAGGATTTGAAAATGCTGAAGATTATCTGAGGGCAAAGATGACTCAACAAGACATAGAACAACACGAAAAAACGATTGAGAACCACACCAAACAACTTCATAGTCTAACGGAAAGCCTTGAATCGCTAAAACTTCAAACCAAAGATATGTACGAAGTGGACTTGGCAAGCTTTGAGGGGATTATTGAGACATTACGACAAGAAATCAAAGCGATTGGGGATCGGAAGGGTATCATCGTAAGTAGAATCAAAAATAACAGTATGATGCTAGAACATGTAAAGGTTCTGAGTCATAAAATTAGTCATGAAGAAGAAGAACATCAAGTGTTGGGCCATTTATCCAATATAGCAAAAGGCAACAATACTTACCGCATTACTTTTGAACGCTATGTGTTGGCGGCATTTCTTGAAGATATTATTGTGGCAGCGAATTTACGATTGACTCAGATGACAGATGGTCGATATCTGTTATCCAGAACACAAGAGCTTCAAAGACGTAATGCGAAAGGTGGTCTTGAGTTGGAGGTTTATGACAATTATACTGGCATGAACCGCCATGTAAAAACTCTGTCCGGTGGTGAAGGTTTTATGGCATCACTTTCCATGGCCCTTGGTTTAGCAGATGTGGTTCAGTCATATGCCGGTGGTGTACAGCTAGATACGATGTTTATTGATGAAGGATTTGGAACACTGGACCAGGAATCCTTAGACAGTGCCATTAGCTGTTTGGTGGATTTGCAAAAAACAGGCCGATTGGTAGGCATCATCTCACATGTTCAAGAACTAAAAGAACGTATTGATACAAGACTTGAGGTCCATGGATCAAACATTGGAAGCCATACAAGATTTGTAGTTGGCTGACGGACAATTTGTGGATACTATATAATAGAAGGAAGGCGTATATATGGGCATAGATAAGGTAAAAGCATACTTCAAGCAATACGAAATGGAAGATCAAATTATGGAGTTTGAAACATCCAGTGCCACAGTAGCACTAGCTGCAGAAGCCATTGGTTGTGCGGCAGATAAAATAGCCAAAACGCTCGCATTTAAAAAGGACGAAGGATGTGTTTTGGTGGTGGCCGCAGGAGAAGCACGGGTTGACAATCGTAAATTCAAGGAAACCTTCATGACCAAAGCTAAGATGTTATCACCGGATGAGGTGCTTCATTTTACAGGTCATGAAGTAGGCGGTGTCTGTCCATTTGCTATTGAACATGAAGCTGTCCAGGTTTATATAGATGTATCCTTAAAGGCATATGATAAAGTCTATCCGGCATGCGGTAGCAGTGATTCAGCCATAGAATTGACCGTAGATGAATTACATACTTTTGGTAAAGCTTTGGACTATGTGGATGTTTGTAAGTAGAAGGAAATAAGTGATATAACAGATCAATAGCGGATAAATAAGGAGGTAGTAAGATGAACCCTATCATGAACAGACAACCTTTAGGATTTCAGTGGCCGACACAGGATCCCTTTTTATTTTGTGTCCATCATCTGGACCTGTACCCTAAAGGTAACAGCCATCAAGGACCGGAAGCATCTCTTGAAGGAAGACGACTTGGACAAGACTTTGACTTAGAGAATGACTGGAAAATGTATCATGGGCACCAGGTACCAGGCTTTCCTGAACATCCTCATAGAGGCTTTGAAACCGTAACGATTGTGCTTGAAGGTTTTGTAGATCATCATGATTCATCCGGGGCTTCCGGAAGATATGGTGGTGGTGATGTTCAATGGATGACAGCAGGTAGTGGTATGCAACACGCAGAAATGTTTCCTTTGGTCCATGATCAAAAAGACAACACCTTGCACCTGTTTCAGATATGGTTAAATCTTCCTAGGAAAGACAAATTCGTAGAACCACATTATAAAATGCTATGGAGTGAAAAGATTCCAAGGCTTACGTACGGAGAGGGAAGCTTGATGAGTGAGGTGACTATTATAGCCGGCGAATTTGACGGTCACAGGGCCCTTGATCCGGCACCGAATTCATGGGCAGCAGATCCGAATCATCAAGTTGATATTTTGTTAATTAAGATGGCACCAGGCTTCTCTCTTGATTTACCCCGAAAATCAGACACCATGATTCGTAATCTCTATTATTATCAAGGCGAGGGAATCTTGGTTAATGGCGAATCTACTCAATCTGGTCAGTGTTTACAGATTAAGAATGTTGACATAACCATCAAAAACGGTGAAGGCGAATCCTATCTATTACTTTTGCAAGGTGAACCTATCGGGGAGCCGGTTGTGCAATACGGACCCTTTGTTATGAACAGTGAAAAAGAGATTCAAGAAGCTTATATGGATTATCAAAAAACACGTTTTGGCGGATGGCCATGGGACAGATCGGATCCGGTGAACGAGAGGCATGTAGGTCGGAGGGCTTCATATGCGGATACAACGGTAGAAACGCCTCTTGACAAATGAATAAGGTATCATTATACTTAAAAAGTTAGATGAGAAAAGTGTTTTCTTATGTTATTGAACGGCCTATATTGAAGCTTAGTAATTAGCCAGAAGGCACTTTTTTTGTTGACTTTGAAGGTGTTTAGCCTTCAGTTTCAAAAGATTTTTTAGATAGAGGGATGAATTACAAAAAACAAGAGATTCAGGAGGAAAGAAAATGAAAAAAGTAATATCAATGCTTATGTTAGGTATCATGTTGTTTAGTGTCGCTTGTTCCGGTCCAAAGGAAGAAGGGGGAGACACAACTGCCGAAGGCGGTGCTACTGAAGTCATCAAGATTGGTGTGTTTGAGCCAATGACCGGTGCTAATGCTGCAGGTGGAGAAATGGAAGTTGAAGGTATTCGTTTGGCCAATGAATTATATCCTGAAGTTAACGGTATGAAGATTGAATTGGTTATAGCGGATAACAAGTCAGACAAGGTTGAAGCTGCTAATGCAGCAGTGATGTTGATCGATAAAGAAAAGGTTAATGCGATCATCGGTAGCTGGGGATCATCCTTATCTATGGCGGCTGGACCCATTGTTCTTGAGAAACAAATTCCTACAGTTGGTGCATCTTGTACCAATCCGTTGGTAACCATCGGTAATGAATACTATCAACGTGTATGTTTTATCGACTCTTTCCAAGGGACGGTTATGGCGAAGTATGCATTTGAAACTTTAGGCGCAAAAAAAGCAGCCATCATTCAAGAAATCTCAAGTGACTATTCTGTAGGACTTGTAAAGTACTTCAATGATGCATTTATTGAATTAACAGGTGATGCAGATGCGATCATCGGTACTGCAAACTATAGTACAGGAGATCAAGATTTTTCTGCACAACTCAGTAACATCAAACAACTGAATCCGGATGTCATCTTTGCACCTGGTAATTATACGGAATCAGCGTTGTTAATTAAACAAGCAAGAGAACTTGGAATTACAACACCTTTTATCGGTGGCGATACTTGGGAAGCACCTGAGTTCCTAGAAATCGGTGGAGATGCTGTTGAAGGCGCTGCTTTCTCAACATTCTTTACAAGTGATGTTCCAATAACAAAAGAATCAGAAACATTCTTAAATGCTTATAGAGCTAAATATGATAAAGAGCCAGCATCTGTTACAGCACTTGGCTATGATGCATACCTCGTTATCTTAGATGCTATTAAGAGATCAGGTTCAACAAATCCTGTTGAAATACAAAAAGCATTAGCAACAACAACTGATTTTGAAGGTGCTGCAGGTATGATTACCCTTGACGAGAACGGTGATGCAGTCAAAAGCGCGGTTATCAAAAAGGTTGAAGGTGGTTTATTCAAGTACATGACAACAGTAGAACCCATAAAATAATAAGCAAAATCAATGCATGGGGCTATCCCTATGCATTGATTTTTAATAAAATGGAAATATGAGACGAGAAAAACCTATGTATATAGGGTATTTGATCAATCAAATCTAATTAAGGGAGAAGCTTTATGGATTTAGAACTATTTTTACAACAATTGGCCAACGCAATTTCCCTTGGAAGTCTTTATGCACTTTTGGCAATCGGTTACACAATGGTTTACGGTATACTTAGGTTGATTAATTTTGCCCATGGAGATATCTTCATGTTCGGTACTTACATGGCTTTTTATATGATGACAAGCTTTATGCTACCTTGGGGTGCTGCTTTTTTTATTGCAATTATTCTAACAATTGCTTTTGGTGTATTGGTTGAGAAGGCTGCATACAAGCCTCTTAGGAATTCACCGAGAATGTCGATTATGATTTCAGCAATCGGCGCCTCATTCTTAATTGAGAATTTGGCCATCGTGGTTTTTGGAGGACGACCCAAATCCCTTCCGGTACCTGATTTATTTAATAGAATCATTCATATTGGCAATGTATCCGTTGTCAGCATCACATTTATTACGCCCATTATTACAATGGTTGCTTTGGCTGTACTTATGTTTATCGTTAACAAAACAAAAACAGGTATGGCAATGAGAGCGGTTTCTAAGGATTATGAAGCAGCCAGACTTATGGGAATTGATGTTAACTTCATTATCACATTTACCTTTGCAATCGGTTCTGCATTAGCGGCAATAGGTGGTATTATGTGGGGGTTAAAGTACCCAAGTTTATTACCTCTAATGGGTGTTATGCCTGGACTTAAGTGCTTTATTGCAGCCGTAATCGGTGGTATTGGGGACATTCGAGGTGCCGTAATCGGTGGGTTTATACTTGGACTCATAGAGATTATGCTCATTGCTGTTTTCCCTGAGTTAACAGGCTATAGAGACGCTTTTGCATTTGTGCTTTTGATTGTCATTCTATTGGTTAAGCCAACAGGTATCATGGGCAAAAACATAGCGGAGAAGGTGTAATTATGAAAAATAGAAATATAGCGGTATTAAACATAACACTAGATTCTTATAAGATAAAAATATTTACACTATGCGGTATATACATTATTCTTGGCCTATCCATGAATCTCATTAATGGATTTACAGGTCTCTTTTCTTTAGGCCATGCAGGTTTTATGGCGGTAGGTGCTTATGTTTCTGCACTTTTGACCATGAGCCCCGAGCTTAAAGACTCTGTCTTTTATGTGGCTCCGATAAACCCTTTTATTAAAATGATTCAATTGCCATTTCCGTTGGCACTTATTGTTGGTGGTTTAGCTGCAGCCGGTATTGCATTTTTAATTGGCGCACCTGTGCTAAGGCTAAATGATGATTATCTGGCCATAGCCACATTAGGGTTCAGTGAGATTATACGTGTTGTAATCACAAATACACAGACATTAACCAACGGATCCTTAGGTCTAAAGGGCATTACCCGTTATACCAACGCATGGTGGGCATGGGGTATTGCTATTCTAACCATATTTTTTATGATTTGGTTGATTCATGGGATGTATGGTAAAGCATTTAAAGCCATACGAGAAGATGAGATTGCAGCTGAAGCGATGGGCATCAGCTTGTTCAAACATAAAATGATGTCCTTTGTTATTGGTGCTTTCTTTGCAGGCGTTGGTGGCGGACTACTTGGTCATCTTATTGGAGCCATTGACCCCAATATGTTTAGATTTATATTGACATTTAACATATTGTTGATCGTTGTCCTTGGCGGCATCGGTAGCATTACTGGCACTATTATTTCAGCAACTGCTGTAACTATATTAATGGAAGCGCTAAGATTCATTGAGAATCCGATTAATCTAGGATTTATTAATATACCGGGTATACCCGGAATGCGAATGGTCGTATTTTCCTTAATGCTGATGGGTGTTATTCTATTTTATCCCAAAGGTCTTATGGGAAGGGCAGAGTTCAACTGGGATTATTTCTTGAAAAAGAAATTCTTAAGAAACAGAAAAAAATCAGCTTAAAAGGGTGTGAACATTATGGCGTTACTTAGGACAGACAAAATCACAATGCAATTTAGTGGATTGACAGCGGTTTTGGATTTGAATATTGAGATCAACGATAGGGAAATCATTGGCTTGATTGGCCCAAATGGAGCCGGTAAAACAACGGCTTTCAATATGATCACAGGCGTTTATAAACCAACCAAAGGTCAAGTGTATTATAATGATAAAGATGTAACTGGGTTAAAGCCTCATGAGATTACGAAGTTCGGTATAGCCAGGACTTTTCAGAACATAAGACTTTTTAAAGAATTGACCGTTCTTGACAACGTTATAATAGCCAATCATTTAAGGTTAAAATCCAATTTATTTGGGTCCGTTGTTAGAACACCCGGTTATAGAAGAGAAGAGCAACATATTTATGAAAAATCCATGGCACTTCTTAAAGATGTCGGCTTGGAAGACTTGAAGGATGAGAAGTCATCTAATTTACCTTATGGTAAGCAGAGAAGACTTGAGATTGCTAGAGCACTTGCAACGGATCCTAAGTTACTCTTGTTGGATGAACCGGCAGCAGGTATGAACCCTCAAGAATCTCATGAGCTAATGGGTTTTATAAGAGAGATTAGAGACAAGTTTGATATTGCTATTTTGATGATCGAGCATCATATGCAAGTTGTTATGGGTGTGTGTGAACGGATTTACGTTCTAGACTATGGTGTGACCATTGCAGAAGGTCTTCCGGATGCCATACAAAATGATCCAAAAGTCATAGAAGCTTATTTGGGGGTGGACTAGATGTTAAGAGTAGAAAACCTAAACGTTCATTATGGCGGTATTCATGCACTAAGAGGTATCACGTTGGATGTAGAAGAAGGCAAGATTATCAGCCTAATTGGTGCTAACGGTGCAGGAAAAAGTACAACTCTAAGAGCCATCATGGGTCTTGAAAAGCCATCTAAAGGTAAGATCATATATAACGGCCAAGACATAACAGGTAAACAAACCAAGGAAATCGTAAAATCGAATCTGGTATTGGTACCGGAGGGTAGAAGGGTTTTTACCAATCTATCCGTCATAGAGAATTTGATTTTGGGATCTTATATAAGAAATGATGCCAAAGAAATACAGAAGGATTTAGATTGGGTATTTGAGCTTTTTCCTATACTTAAGTCTAGACAGGAACAAAAAGCAGGCACCATGTCTGGTGGCGAACAACAAATGTTGGCTGTAGGACGTGCGCTGATGACCAAGCCGAAATTATTGATGATGGATGAGCCTTCCCTTGGACTGGCACCACTTATCGTAAAAAATATTATTGAGATTATCAAGAAAATCAATCAAGAGGGTGTTACGATTCTACTGATCGAGCAAAATGCCAAAGCTTCCCTTGAGATATCAGATTATGCCTATGTCCTTGAGACGGGTGAAGTATTTATGGAAGGTAAAGGCTTAGATCTACTGAACAATGAAGAAGTCAAAAAAGCATATTTAGGAACATAATGGTTAAAGCCTCAAAACTATATAGCCGAACTTTCTCATACAAGATATAGTTACGAAAGCATCAACGTAATCTA
>PGZV01000007.1:176550-211970 GCA_002841495.1 Firmicutes bacterium HGW-Firmicutes-2
CATCAACGTAATCTATAGATTGTAAGAGAATTAGTGAGACTTAGTTTTAGGTTCTAACCATAATGGTTAAAGCCTCAAAGGATTCTAACCATAATGTAAAAATGGCTTTCAGAAATCTGGAAGTCTTTTTTCTCTAACATATAATTTGAAGGCTTGATTATGATTTCAACATATTTAAGACTATGAGGTGGTAACATGAAAGCTTTTATAATACGTTTATTGCGTCTGATATTAGGGCTATTTTTGTTTGCTTTAGGGATTGTCCTTTGTATGAATGCCCAAGTTGGTTATGCGCCTTGGGAAGTGTTTCATGCAGGTTTAGCCCAAGCCCTAGGCATGAAAATCGGTATGGTCGTTATTTTATCAGGTTTTGGATTTGCGATGGTTGGTATAATTTTTGGAGAGAAGATTGGCATTGGAACGCTTCTTAATGTACTCCTTATAGGCACTTTTATGGATATATTAATAGCTATTAATAGGCTACCTGTTATGGATCATTTTCTATTAGGTCTTCTTATGCTGGTTCTAGGTCTTTTTATCATCGCACTGGGT
The DNA here is from genome assembly GCA_002841495.1 of Firmicutes bacterium HGW-Firmicutes-2. GTDB lineage: Bacteria > Bacillota > Clostridia > Lachnospirales > Vallitaleaceae > Petrocella. The sequence goes on from PGZV01000007.1 coordinate 177,103, forward strand.
TCCTATTTCTATATTGGTTCAGGATTTGGTGCTGGTCCTAGAGATAATTTGATGGTCGTGATTAGAAAAAAGACCAACCTACCTATTGGAATCTGTCGTGGCATGATAGAACTCACTGCATTTATGATTGGTTGGCGCTTAGGCGGTATGTTTGGTATTGGAACAATCTTGTCAGCAACAGGCATCGGTTATTGTATCCAAACCACATTTAAGGTATTAAGATTCGACCCTGCAAAAATTAAACATGAAACATTTTATGACACCTACCAATTCATTTTTAAAGGTAAGATAAAAGCTGAGTTGGAAACCGTAACGGAAATCACTTAAACATACTTATGTATTCTTTTGCTAAGTCTTTATTTAGTACAACTAGAGCAAAAAAAGTTCTTGAAATCATATCCTTCAAGGCGTATACTACAAAATGGCGCTTCTTTGGGCTATATAACCTAATAAGTGTACAAATACCGACAGGATAGATATGAGAGGACAAACATGGAAGAAAAAAGAATGATTACAGTCGCGGATCCAACACCACTAGGCTTATTTGGTTTGGCTATGGTAACACTGGTGGCGGCATCACAAAAATTAGGTTTAACAGATGGTGTCTCTTTGGTGATACCGTGGGCAATTTTTCTTGGGGCAAGTGCACAATTATACGCATCCATTCAAGATGCAAAAAAGAACAATATGTTCGGAGCAACAGCATTTGGCGGCTACGCTTTTTTTTGGTTTAGTGTCGCTATGACATGGATGACAAAAGCAGGCGTATTTGGTGAAACGCTCGCAAATACAGCTGATACCAAGCAACTTGGCATCGCATTTGTTGGTTACTTGATTTTCACTTTATATATGACCATAGGTTCTTTAACCACCAACAAAGTTTTATTTTTAATTTTCTTTTTCATTAACTTTTTATTTATTGGGCTTTCTTTTTCTACACTAGGCATTTTAGAAGGACCCATGCATCAGTTAGCAGCATACGCAGAGTTTATCATTTCTTTACTAAGCTTTTATGGATCAGCGGCATTAATTATTAACGGGCAGTTTGGTAAAACAGTATTACCGATGGGTGCTCCGATTATTGCCAAAGCTTAATTTTTTCCATCATCAGTAAACAGAACAAAAACCTTCCTCAATTTGGGAAGGCTTTTTTTTATACAAAATGTGACTGAACAGCTTTGTTCTGTTTCTGGAAACCTCTATTATTGCTTTGCATCTTCTATCATACTATTGACAAGCATTAGTATTCTGTTTATAATAAGAACATGTGACGATAATGAGTATCAAATTCAATAAACAAATAAATTGGCTAGTAAGAGAGGAAAAAAGATGAGTAAATTAACCGTAATATATTGGAGTGGAACCGGCAATACTCAGATGATGGCAGAGGCATTATTTGAAGGTGCAAAAGAAGTAACAGACCAAGTGAAGTTGATTAGCGTAGAGGATGCGACGGTACAAGATGTTGTAGATGCAGAAGTGGTTGCTCTTGGTTGCTCATCTATGGGCAATGAGGTGCTTGACCCGGATGATATGGAGCCATTTGTAGAATCCATTGAAGAAGCTGTAAAAAATAAAAAAGTCTTCCTTTTTGGCTCCTATGGATGGGGCGATGGGGAATGGATGAGAGACTGGGAAAAACGTATGGCAGATTATGGTAGTACATTAATTGAAAATGGCTTTATCATTAATGAAGCGCCTGATGAAGGCGGTCTGGAACAATGTAGAGATTATGGAAGGCAACTGGGACAATAATAATGAAACGAGGCATAATTCTATGAAAAAAACCTATTTGATGGAACCAATGAAAAGACTTGAACAACTGGATGATTATGATTATATGCTTTATAAGCTCCTATTTCATGGTGCGGCTACTTTCTCAAAAGAGAAGCCGGCATCTTTGATTACCTTAAAAAACACCAACAAACGTTTGGATGCTTTAAGCTTATGGGATCAATACAAAGATCAGATTGGAAAAACCACCAAGACTTCGTATTATGAAATGAAACGGGATGAAAATCATGTGGTGATTCTTTTCTTTCACAATCGGTTGCTAGAAGCGATTATAGAAAATAGTGATAACATAGAATTTTTACAACGATTTGGTTATAACTCAAAAATGAATCTTATTGAGGTCTTACAACATATGTCTTCAAGATTTATAGATCAGTGTCCTCATGAAGTTGGGCTATTTCTTGGCTATCACTTAGAAGATGTGGTTGAGTATATAAAAGAGACAGATGGAAAAGGCATTGTAGTCGGCTACTGGAAAGTCTATACAAAAGCGGAAGAAGCTATTAGTAAGTTTAAGCGCTATGATCAAGCCAGAGCAAAAGTGACGGAAGGTATCCTTAGTGGGCTTTCACCTATGAAAACAGCGCTAATTCTTGTATCATAAAAAGATGTAGTGTTTTGAAAACAAAAGTGAAGATATAATATAGCTTTCTTTAACATGAAAAGATTTCAGGAATATACTGGAATCTTTTTTGTTTTTCATTTTTATAAATTAGGCTATAATAGAGTTAAGACGAAAATAAGGAGGTACATGGATGTTATACTTAGGGATTGGAATAGCTGCATTACTGTTACTTTTGGGACTATGGCTCATACTGTTTTATAACAAGATGATTGGCAATAAGGCTAAGGTAGATAACAGCTGGGGGCAAATTAATGTTCAATTAAAAATGAGAGCAGATTTAATACCGAATCTTGTTGAAACGGTGAGTGCCTATGCATCTCATGAACAGGTAACTTTGAATGAGGTCACCCATGCCAGAAATATGTTTTTAAATGCACAGACCCAAGATGATGTGATCAAATCATCAGATATGATGACTGGGATGCTTGGCAGATTATTTGCTGTATCCGAGCAATATCCGGATCTAAAAGCCAATCAAGGGTTCTTAGATCTACAGAGTCAGTTAAGAGAATTGGAGCAAAAGATTGCTATGTATAGACAGTTTTACAATGATACGGTTTTGAAGTTCAATCAATTTGTCATTACGTTCCCTAACAATATTTTTGCAACTATTTTTGGTGCCGGAGAACTTCCCTTTTTCCAGATTGATCCAAGTGAAAGCGCCGCTCCGTCCGTTAACTTTAAAAGATAATATAAAGTAAATATATAAGTCAGCTTTAAAATGATAGCTGACTATGAATAGAATCAAAATTAAAAAGACTTTATCCGTTATGGATAAGGTCTTTTTTGAAGTTAACAAAAGGCTTATATAGACTTAACAAAACCGTGGTACTTTAGAACTATGGATGATGAAATAAGTCACACAAAAAGGAGCAGCCATGGTTATTCATACATCACAAATTCATGAGATTATTATACAAGAGCAAATAACAGCCCATTATCAACCGATTATCTCTATGCACAATGGTGAGATTATCGGTTATGAGGCGTTGAGTAGAGGGCCGGTTAATACACCGTATTATTCACCCCTGGCACTGATTGAAGCGGCTGAAGCAGAAGGCTGTGTATGGGAATTGGAGATGTTATTTCGTAAGAAAGCCATAGAAAATGCCATAACATTGCCTTCAAATAGATTACTGTTTTTGAATGTTGACCCTAATGTCTTTAGAGAGCCCAGTTATACAAAAGGGTTTACGAAGAAATACCTTGAAAAATACCGAATCGATTCAAAAAATATTGTTTTTGAGATTACTGAACGAACGGCTATTGAAGATTACGCCACATTTACAGCATTAACTTCGCATTATAAGAGTCAGAATTATAAAATTGCCATAGATGATATGGGAAGTGGGTATTCTGGGCTAAAAACGATTTCAGAAGTTAAACCGGAATATGTAAAGCTGGATATGGACTTGATTCGTAATATTGATTCAGATAGTTTTAAGCAATCTATAATCAAAGCATTGGTTTCAATGGCTAAAGAAACCCATATTAAACTGATTGCAGAAGGTGTTGAGACCATAGGTGAGCTAGAAGCATTAATAAAGTTAGATGTCTATGCAGCTCAAGGTTTTCTACTTAGTAGACCATCACAGACTATAGCACATTATATTCCGGAAGTACGAGATTTGATACTTCAGATTAACCGAGCGGTTGCAGATGCCTTCTCTTTTGACGCTGCTTATTATTGTGTTGGGAAGATTGCTAAACAAAATTGTACTTATTATAAAAGCACATCATGTTGTGTCGTCAAGGACATAATGGAACGAGAAGCCATGGATAGTATTTGTTTGATATCTAAGGGACGATACCCTGAGGGGATTATTATGAAGAATTATTTAAACAGTAAACTTGCTGACCGCTATGGCTTTGATCTTTATTCTCATAGACCGGTAGAATTGTTGATGGATGCCAGGCCTTTGATGGTTGACTACTACACACCGGTTACCAAGGTTTTAACATTGGCCATGCAAAGAGCAAAAGAAAATCTTTATGATGATGTTATTGTTACTCAATGTTCTAGATATTTTGGTATAACAACCATATATGACTTAATCAGGAATTCGACAGAATATGAGAAACTTTATGCTAAGCAACAGAATCCACTGACCTCTTTGCCGGGTAATATAATTATAAGGCAGATGATGGAGCAGTATATTAGCAATGGGGAAAAAGTTGGCATCCTATACATTGATTTGGATCACTTCAAAGCATATAACGATGTATATGGCTTTGAAAAAGGGGACCATATCCTCAAAACAACCGCTAATATTATTGTAGATATAATCAATAAGCATGGGAATATACATTTTGTCGGTCATATTGGGGGTGATGATTTTGTCGCTTTGGTAAAAGTGGAAGCTAAGGAAGTGGAAGCAATTGGTAAAGAGATTTGTGAAACATTTGACAGCTTACTATCCTCTTTTTTTTCTAAGGAAGATTACCTTAAAGGCTGTTATATCTCAAAAGACCGTTACAATAATCAGCATAGTTACCCACTAAATTCTATATCCATAGCCGCTTATCATGGGGCGCTAACGCCCTTTAAAACTCCGGAAAACCTTGGAGAATTTATGAGCGAATTAAAAAGACAAGTCAAAGCCATTGAAGGTTCAGTATATAAGCTGGTTGTTTAAGTAGTAGCATAACAATGAACCTATAAAACAAATATGTATAATAATTTACATAGTATATCGTAACACCCTGATTTACTTAGTTCATAATCTATATACTTATTTTTCGTTTATCAGTAATCCAAAGCAAGATTATAAACCAAACAATATGTACGGTCAGTCCAAAAACGATTGGAATGGTCGTACCTTTGTTTTCTATAATTCTATAGATCCAATAAGTCGGGAAGAAGCCGGCAAGAAATGTCAACCAAGGTATATGAAGTAGATCAACCAGTATAAAAAACAGCATAACATTAAGACCTTTGGCATAAGTTAAACCCTTTACCTTATCGGTTGCAAGATTGAAGAAAATCATACCGATGCTAGCACCATAGAAGCACAGTAATAGACCGATAAAAAATAAAATCAATATCGGTAGAATATAGAGTCCCATAACTAAGTAGGTGTAAAAAGTATAGATAAGGGTAGCCATAGCTACAAAAGAGAGGCGAACAATCAAGTAACCGTTGCGTCCAAAAGGGGTAACACTTAAGAGCTCAATAATCTTCCCATCCTTATCATCCAGTAACATAAAGCCCATCACAACACCCAGCATAGCAGGGATCATGAGTAAGACGAACGCTAGAATGTAATTATGGTATGCTTCCACCGAGAAGGTAACATATCTTTGTAAAAAGGGAACGCCGAGGGCTAGAATGATTTTGAAGAGAGGTGCCATAATAATGGGTATAAAAAAAAGTAAGGTCATCATGGGCTCTCTAAACAATTGTTTCAGATCACTTTTGAAATATATTAGTTTTAACATGGATTCCTCCTAATGGTAATAATGTACTACAAGGCTTTATTCTAGTTTTCTTGAACCATTTTTTTCTGAAAAACAATATAGGTATATTTTAGCAAGAAGATGTTCAGTACAATCATATATAAAGTCAATATTATAAATTCCCAAAAGTTTATAGCATGATAGGCACCCCAAACCAATTTTAGCGAGGCAATACTGGGAATAAGTCCTAGTACCTGCATATTAGGATAGAAGATTAATAGGAGACAAGGGAGTATGAGAACCATCATCCAAGGAATGATTTTCACAAAGAAATCATTTACAGATTTGGACCTTGTAGCAACGAGAAAGCCAATTAATGTAAAAAATACCGAAGTTAGAATTACACCTATGATTAAATATACATAATTAACAGCTTCTTTATAGGCGATTAGGGATATGAATAAAATAGCCATTAGTGAAATAAGACAGAGGGATATAACCTTACTTAATATGTATTCCCAGACACGTAAAGGGGTGACATAGATTAGAGATAAGATGCCTTGTTCCTTTTCAAGGAGTAATATGCCACCAATAAAGAATAAACCTAAAACAGAAGGGTCCATAAAAAGTACAACAGGCATCACATAGGAAAGCCATGTGTTATCCAGTTGATGAAAGATAATAAGATAAAATAGGCTTAGAATCAAGTAGACAAAATAAAAGCCTTGTTTGAATTGAAATAAAACATCTGCTTTAAGTGCCGATAGCAGACGCTGACCTTGAGCACCTGTTGTTCTTGGTTTATGGGATGTCATCCAATCAGCTTCCTTCCTGTAAACTTAATAAACACATCTTCTAATGTAGCCTCACCGCTGTGTATGGTAATAATCCGATCTTGATCCAAAATCCTTTTAAAGTCCATGTTTTCGCTAAGACCTTTAAGAGGAAAGTCCGTTTCCATTTCTTGTTGATTGTGCATATACCGTAGCTTCACATAAGCGTTACCATGTTCAACCATTAAGTTGGAAGGTGTATCAATAGCAGAGAGAACACCATCATTGATAAAAGCAACATGATCACAGAGCTGCTCAGCTACCGTCATATTATGGGTGGTTAGAAAGATGGTTTTGCCTTTGGCTTTCATATATAGAATCTGATCCTTGATGATACGGGCATTCACAGGGTCTAATCCTGAGGTGGGTTCGTCAAAAAACATAAGATCCGGATCGTGCATGATAGACCTAATAAAATTAAGGCGCATTTTCATGCCTTTAGAGAAGTTTTCTACCCTTTGGTGCTTATCAGCGAGCAAACCGACCATGTCCAGCAGAGAATCAAAATCCTTAGGACAGTTTTTATAGTAAGAACCAATAAGCTTAAGGTTTTCCAGTGCGGTCAGTTTTAGATAGAGATTAGGAAAATCAAAAGCAACACCGATCTTCTCGAAAATATCTTTTTGCCAGAGTCGACGTTCCTTGCCTAATATCTGAATCTGACCCTCATAACCTGTAAGAAGGCCAATGATTAATCTCTGGGTTGTCGTTTTTCCAGCGCCACTGGGCCCCAAAAATCCAAAGATTTCGCCTTTTTCAATGTTAAAATCAATACCTTTGATGGCATGTTTGCCTGATTTTGGATAAATATAGTTCAAATTATCTATATGAATCATTGAAGCCTCCTTGGTTTACATAATGAGTTAAGTTTGATTAAATAGGATAAAAGTTAAAGCTTACATAAAATAATAGCATTATTGTCGATGCGGGTCAATTGTTACTACAAGATCACGCTAATTAAGGCGATAATGAGCCATTAGTACTAGGGGCATAGGATTGACAATAGGGGATAAGGTAGTCATAATGTAGGGTGTGACCCATCTATTTAAGCCCATGATTAAGGAGCTATTCGAATGAGAAAAACAATCGTGACCGGTTTGGCAGTTCTGAGTATAATCTTAACGATGATTGTACCAATTCACGCAAGCCAGTCGATATATACAGTAGCCACAACAGCGCATATTGAGGTTAATAATAAAACCATAACACCCAGAGCTTATAACATACAAGGTCATAATTATTTCATGCTCAGGGATATAGCCCACTATGTTAAAGACAGTCAAAAAGCCTTTGATGTGGGATGGAATCATGAAACAGCAACAATCATAATTGAGACAGGCAAACCATACTTGGGTGGCTCCGTCAGCGGATCATCAATAGATGCAGGTGGGGTTACGGATGTGCGTGTCAGTAAAGCCAAAGTGTTGAAAAACGGTGTTCCATTGTCTATGACTGGTTATGTTATTAATGGAAATACATACTACAAATTGAGAGACATGGGTTCTGCATTTGGATTTAATGTATTCTGGGACGGCGCTAAGAACAAAGTCGTAATTGATACGGAAGGTAATGCCGAGACCGTCATAAAAAACCAAGAATTATCCTATGAAGTACTTAGACTGATTAATATAGAAAGAGAAAAAGCAGGGTTGCGTAAGTTGGTTATGGATGCCAAATTGGAAAAGGCAGCTTATTTCAAATCCAACGATATGCTGATTAATGATTATTTTGAGCATGTTTCACCGGTCCACGGTGGTATGGTAGATATCGTAGCCATGCATGGTGTACCTTATAGACACCTAGCAGAGAACATCGCTTCAGGCTATACAACGGCAAAAAAAGTAGTAGATGGATGGATGGCATCACCAGGGCATAGAAGAAACATCCTTAACCCTAATCTTAACAAAATAGGTATAGGTGTTGTAGCGCGAAACGAGCATGGGTATTTATGGACACAATTATTTACGGATTAAACATAACCCTAATGAATTAAACAAAGCATAAAAATAGAGACACCCAACTGGGTGTCTCTATTTCAGTACATCGACAAGTACTTATAATGCAGTCAAGGGGACTTCCGCCGCAAAAGATCCACAGGATCTTCTGCTATCAGGCCACGTTCAAGTCCCACCATTAAACTAAAAAAACATTTACCTAAAGGTAAATGCTTTTTGTAGTGCAGTCAAGGGGACTTGAACCCCTACCCAAATAATATGGACTAGATCCTTAGTCTAGCGCGTATGCCAATTCCGCCACAACTGCATGAATCTTGTTTGATTCGCGAAGTTTATTCTATCATATGTTAGAAGATAGTGTCAATAGATTTTGAACAGGTGGACGATAAAAATAATTTATTGGCTCTTAGAGAACGCCTGTGGTATAATATCTTGGTTCTATCAAGTGACTTAATGGACGTTTTAATGATAGAAATGATTTTACAAAGGAGGCACGTATGGCAGGTCAACAAAATTACAAAAAATTCATCAGTTATTATAAACCCCACAAAAAACTATTTATACTGGACATGTTAAGTGCCCTCGTCATAGCAGCAATTGATCTCGTTTATCCAATGTTATCTAGGCAAGTCCTTAATGACTACTTACCCACATCAGATGAGACCCTTCGGCCTTTTCTGATTTTTATTGGTGCTTTATTATTGATGTATGTGGTACGTTCCGCATTTCAATTCATCGTCGACTATTGGGGGCATATTCTGGGTGTTCGGATGGAATACGATATGCGTAAGGAGCTTTTTAACCATCTTCAGAAGCTTTCTTTTAAGTATTATGATAAGACTAGGACCGGTCATATTATGTCTAGGATGATTAATGATCTTAATGAAATGACGGAGCTGGCTCACCATGGACCGGAAGATCTTTTTCTCTCCATCATCATGCTCGTCGGTTCTTTTATAGCCATGCTTATGATTCAATGGAAGTTGGCTTTGGCAGTCTATCTTTTCATTCCTGTATTGGTGTGGTTTGCCATTAAGCAGCGTACAAAGATGTCTAATGGTTTTAAAGAAGTCAAAAAAAGTATGGCAGGTATCAATGCAGACCTTGAAAGCAGTATATCCGGTATTCGAGTAGCCAAATCCTTTGCCAATGAGAACTACGAGATTGATAAGTTCGACAAAGGGAATATGATTTTTAGAGGCTCCAAAAATATAGCTTATAAAACAATGGCCATTTTTATGTTGGGTATGAGCTTCATGACCAATAGTCTTCATGTAGTAGCCCTTGGTTTTGGTGGATTTTTGATTTATAAAGGTGAAATGAGCTACACAGACCTTATTGCTTTTACGCTCTATATTAATAATTTTTTGATTCCGATTCGTAGATTAACATCTTTTGTTCAACAATATGAATCCGGTATGGCAGGCTTTGAACGCTTTATGGAGATTATGGCGACGGAACCTGAAATCATGGATCAAGAAAATGCTATCGAACTTAAAAACATAAAAGGTGATATTCGTTTTGAAGATGTTGTATTTTCTTACAACAACCATGAAACGGTTCTAGACGGTATTAACCTGGAAATTACACCGGGACATACATTGGCCATTGTTGGACCATCCGGTGGGGGTAAAACCACATTATGCCATTTGATTCCTCGTTTTTATGAAGTGGATGGCGGTCGAATCAGCATTGACGGTATAGACATAAGAGAAGTGACCATGGCCTCTCTTCGAACGAATATTGGATTGGTGTCACAAGATATCTTCCTTTTTGCCGGTACCGTAAGGGAAAACATATTATACGGTAGAACAGGTGCAAGTGATACAGATATTATTGAAGCGGCAAAGAACGCTGAGATCCATGACTTTATTATGGGCTTGGAAGAAGGCTATGATACGATAGTAGGTGAACGAGGACTACGGTTGTCCGGCGGTCAGAAGCAACGCATCAGCATTGCCAGAGTATTTCTTAAGAACCCACCGATTCTTATCTTGGATGAAGCCACCTCAGCCCTTGATAATGAAACAGAGTTAAAAGTACAACAAGCTCTGGAAAAACTATCCAAAGGTAGGACCAGTTTGGTTATTGCCCATCGACTATCTACAATTAAGAATGCAGACGAGATCTTAGTGATAACAGAAAATGGTATAGAAGAAAAAGGTAATCATGAGACTCTACTGAATAACAATAAACTATATAGCAAACTTTACCATGCCCAATTCAAAGGTTATATCCCTGATGAGCTGTAGCAAAAGATATTTAATAAAGTATATAAGAAAGTATTAAGCCAAATGGTTTGGTACTTTTTTTATACTCATAAAGAAAGACTTCCCTATTAAAAGGGCTATTTTCCTGTATACATTGCTCACTTTACATGGATTTAACATAGGACTCATATGGTCTTTACCAATAGATGTTAAAGTCATAGTATCAAGATGCATCAATGCGGTGTGCTTGAAGCAAATACAAACATGAACTTAAATGGGAGGAACATGAAATGAAAAAATTATTAGCATTAATATTAGCATTATCACTTATTACCGTATTAGCAGGATGTGGCACAGATACAACAACCGAAGCGGACACAACACCTGATACAGCTGTTGAAACACCTGAAGCAACTGAGCCTGTTGCTGAAGCAACTGCAACTGAGATTGAAGGTACAGTTACGATTTCCGGATCAACATCCGTAGAAAAAGTTGGTTTAGGTCTTGCAGAAGAATTCATGGCACTTAACCCAAGTGTAACAGTGACTTATGAGTCTATCGGATCTTCCGGTGGTGTAAAAAACGCTAACGAAGGCGTCACTATGATTGGTACTGCTTCAAGAGAGATTAAAGACACTGAAAAAGAATGGGGTATGACAGAAGCGGTTATCGCATTTGACGGTATTGCCGTAGCGGTTAATCCTGCAAATGGTGTTACAGAGATTACCAAAGATCAAGTAGCTGCAATCTACAAAGGTGAAATCACCAACTGGTCAGAAGTTGGCGGCGCAGATGAAGATATTGTTGTTGTATCAAGAGAAGACGGATCAGGTACAAGAGGTGCATTTGAAGAAATACTTGATTTTGAAGGTGCATTAACTGTAAACGCTTTAATAGCAGAAGGTAACGGTAACGTACAAACTACTGTAGCCAGTAACCCACAAGCTATTGGGTATATATCCTTCTCGACAATTAATAATACCATTGTAGCACTTAAAGTAGATGGTGCGGAAGCGACTATGGAAAATGTTCTAAATCAAACATTCCCAATATCCAGACCTTTCAATATCGTTTACCACGATGCGAATTTGTCCGATGCAGCTAAAGCATTTGTAGAATTTATCTTTACAGCAGAAGGTCAAGCAGTTGTTGAAGAAAAAGGCGGCATCCCAGTAAAATAGTCGATATAGAATCATCATATAGTGTAAAGACCAATAAGCAAATGTCGCCTAGGCCATGTTTGTTTATTGGTTTAATTTATCGATAATCAGGATATAAAGTTTATGTAAACCAACCATTTGAGCAATAATTCGGATACAGGAGTGACAAAATTATGGCGAATAATAGTACAGACATGCGCGCCAACAAGAAAAGAGAATTTACGGAGCTGGTAGCCAAATATATATTTATGTTTAATGCGACCATAGCCATCATAAGCGTTGTCGCCATTGCCAGCTTTGTTTTTTATAAAGGATTACAACCCTTTTTTCCAGGGAATGCAGAAGGTACATATAATTTCTTTGATTTTATTACAGGACTTGAGTGGCGACCCAGTGATGATCCCAGTCAAGCGAAATATGGCATACTTTTTATGATTGTTGGCTCCATATATGCCACCTTTGGCGCTATTCTTATGGGTGTGCCTATTGGTGTCTTAACGGCGGTTTTTATATCTGAAGTAGCCCCAAAGCCTGTAAAAATGATTGTAAAACCGGCAGTAGAACTATTAGCAGGTATTCCATCGGTGCTGTACGGTGTATTTGGATTGGGGATTATTGTTCCGAAGATTATGACTTTATCCCCACAGAATCAAGGCCAGTCCTTACTAGCGGTCATGTTGGTGCTTACGATTATGATCTTACCAACAGTGATCACCATATCAGAAAGTGCAATCAATGCCGTTCCGGAAAGCTATAGAGAAGGTTCCTTAGGACTTGGAGCCTCTAAGATTCAAACGATTTTCAAGGTCATATTGCCGGCTGCTAAGTCAGGCATCTTAACAGGTGTGGTACTTGGAATAGGTAGGGCCATAGGTGAGACCATGGCGGTTATGTTGGTTGCAGGTAATCCTATAGCAGGTATACCTACTGAGATATGGGACAAAACAAGACCTTTAACTACTAATATTGCCATGGAGATGAGTTATGCTTTTGGATTACATCAAGAAATGCTTTTCTCAACAGGTGTGGTCTTATTCACCTTCATCATTATCATCAACCTAATATTGAATAGACTGACGCATAAAGTAGGTGAAAACTAATGGAAGCCGTACAAAAATCTTATATTAACGATCGAATCCATGTGACACTTAAACCGGAAAAATCTAGAAAAAAGTTTAAAGAGGCCTTTGCCTATGGTATTATTGGCTTAGCGACTGCCTTTACAGTTAGTATACTAATCTGGATTATCGGTTTTATATTCATACAAGGTGCGCCTCATTTAAACTGGCAATTTCTTGTAAAAGATTTTGACTCTATATCTTCTTATGTAGAAGTAAGAGCGACTGAAGGTAGTGAAAATCAATTAGGTGTTGTGTTAGATTTTAAAAATATCCATCAGTTTGGTGGCAACGATAAAACCGTACCCTATATAACAAAGATTGAAAGCACATCCGGTGTAAAAGATGCTTTAGACCGTCTTGGCAATCCATTTCCGTTAAGAGAGGGAGATGCGATTGACCGAATATCCGGAAAAACTACAGAAGGCATGTCCATGGAGGAAATTTACGAAACAATCAATGCCAATACGGATAAAACAATGCTGCTACGTGTCTCAAGAGAAGGCGGCGGCATCTATCCGATGATCGTAACAACGCTTATGATGATTGGGCTTTCTCTCATGATCGCCTGTCCTATTGGTATATTGGCAGCCATATATTTGGTGGAATATGCAAAGCCGGGTCGCTTAGTCAGAACCATTCGCTTTGCTACAGAGAGCTTGGCCGGTATTCCCTCAATTATATATGGACTTTTCGGAATGTTGTTTTTTGTTACATATATGAAACTCAACTATTCAATACTTGCAGGTGCTTTGACCCTGAGCATCATATTACTACCGGTAATCATAAGACAGACTGAGGAATCCCTAAAGTCAGTGCCTATGACATACAGAGAAGGGTCCTTAGGTCTTGGTGCTACCAAGTTGATGACCATAAGACGAGCGGTATTGCCCAGTGCCATACCCGGCATCGTGGTAGCCATTATTCTGAGTATCGGCCGTATCGTTGGGGAGTCTGCAGCGCTTCTGCTAACAGCAGGGACAGCGGCAAAAATACCCAGTAGTATTTTTGAATCCGGTGCCACATTGACCATTAAAGCCTACACATCTGCGAAAGAAGAAGCAGATATTGGAATGGCCTGCGCCATTGGTGCGGTTGTCATCATCATTATATTCATTTTAAATGGAAGTTCGAAGCTGATATCAAAAAGCTTTAATAAAAGTGTATAAAAGCGTTTGAATACATTAAATGGACTTAGAAAACATGAACGAATCAGACGATAAGGTGGTAAAAATATGACAAATAATAAATTCAGTATTGAAAACCTGAACCTGTTTTATGGGGATTTTCAAGCGTTAAAAAATATCAACATGAATATACTCCCTAATGAGATTACAGCTTTCATTGGACCTTCAGGTTGTGGCAAATCTACTTTTCTTAGAGCGTTAAACCGAATGAATGATCTCATTGAAGGCGTGAAAGTTGACGGAACCGTTAAGTTGGATGAAGAGGAAATCTACGGGGATATTGACGTCATCAAGCTAAGATCTAGAGTGGGTATGGTATTTCAAAAACCCAATCCCTTTCCCATGAGTGTCTATGATAATGTCGCTTATGGACCAAGAGCCCATGGAATTAGAAAAAAAGCGATTCTGGATGAAATCGTTGAACGCAGTCTTAAGCAGGCTGCCATATGGGATGAAGTGAAAGACCACTTAAAACGTAACGCTTTGTCTTTCTCAGGTGGTCAACAACAAAGAATATGTATCGCCCGGGCTTTAGCCGTTGAACCGGAAGTCCTGCTTATGGATGAACCGACTTCAGCCCTTGACCCGATATCGACATTAAAGATTGAAGACTTGGCAACAGAACTTAAAAAAGACTATACCATCATCATGGTAACCCATAACATGCAGCAAGCAGCTAGAATATCAGATAAGACAGCTTTTTTCCTACTAGGAGAATTGCTGGAATTTGATACTACAGAAACCATATTCTCTAATCCTAAGAACAAGAAGACAGAGGATTATATCACCGGACGATTTGGTTGATATACACATGTGCATTTGATAAAATAAAACATATTAGGCCAGAGACCTAGGAGGTAATTATGCCAATTAGATATGAATTTGAAAAAGAACTGAATGAACTACACCGTAACTTAGTTAAGATGGGTGCAACCATAGAAAAGCAGATTGATGATATGATTAAAGCCATGCTCAATCAAGATGTGGAATTAGCCCGAGAAGTCATTAAACGAGATGATATTATTGATGAAATGGAGCGTGTCATAGAACAAGAGTGTATCATGCTCGTTGCCAGACAACAGCCGATTGCATCTGATCTTAGAGATATAGCATCCATACTAAAAATCATTACAGACTTAGAACGCATTGCAGATCATTGTGAAGACATATCCCAATATACCATTAAACTTAGTAAAGAAAAGTATTTTAAGCCTTTAGATGACATTCCCAAAATGGCGTATAAGGTCAAAGACATGATTAATGCCGTCATAGATAGCTGTATCAGTAAGAACTTAGCTAGAGCAGAAGAAGTGAACGCTATGGATGATGAGATTGATGATCTATTTGATTCCATTATTGAAGAGCTGCAAGCATATATGATGAAAGATTCAACCGTGGTTAAACAATGTACGGATTTTATGTTCATTGTCAAATACCTAGAACGTATGGGTGACCATGCAACCAATATTTCAGAATGGATTGCCTATAACATTACAGGAAAGCATTTTGAATAAACCCTATGAGGTGACACTATGTTAAAAACGAGAGTACTAACCGTTGATGATGAAGGCCATATTTTAGAACTCTTAAAATACAATCTTGAAAGTAGCGGTTATGAAGTGGTTCAAGCTGAAACCGGTGAAGAAGCCCTGGAAATCATAGAAAAAGAAAATATAGATTTGGTCTTATTGGACCATATGCTTCCGGGTATCGACGGATTGGAAGTTCTAAAAAGAATCAGAAGCAACGATACCTATAAAAGATTACCTGTTATTATGCTAACAGCAAAGTCAGAAGAAATCGACACGGTACTAGGGCTTGAAATGGGTGCAGATGACTATATATCTAAGCCTTTTGGTGTCCACGAGCTTAGTGCGCGTATTAAAGCGGTATTTAGAAGAACAGAAGCGCTGTCCAAAAACTCTGGTGGTTCTATGCCAGAAGAAGACATATTGAAACTGGAAGATTTGATGATCAACCGTACAACCCATGAGATTACCGTAAGAGGGAAAATCATGGAATTACCTTTAAAAGAATTTGAACTCTTATATTTACTAGCAAAGAACAGAGGTCGTGTATTTGACCGAGAGTACCTCTTAGAAAAAATATGGGGTTATGATTATTACGGTGAAACCAGAACCGTCGACGTCCATATAAGGAATCTAAGGGTCAAAATCGACGTCCATATAAGGAATCTAAGGGTCAAAATCGAAGTGGATGATAAAAATCCGCAGCATATTAAAACGGTCCGTGGGGTTGGTTACAAATACGCGTAAAGGAAAAGGATAAGTATGCAAAGAAAAATACTACTCACCTATATTATTCTAATCGTTGTAACGGTCATTTTTTCAGTTGGGCTCTCTTGGAGTAGAATTAATAACTATTTCTTTGAACGTGTTGAAAAAGAAACCATAACCATCAGTGATATGCTCCATAAAGCAATGGAAGATTCGAATCTTTCAAAAGAAGACTATCAAAGTTTTATTGATGACTATTCAGGGATTACTTCATTTAGAATCACATTAATTGATCAATCGGGTGTTGTACTGGTAGACTCCTATAACGATGCGGATAAGATGGACAATCATGCCAATAGGCCGGAAGTCAGAAAAGCCTTGGCAGGTGAGAAATCGTCTGAGATGCGCTATAGTAACACCATGAAAAAATACTTTTTTTATTATGCAAGACCACTGGAGAACGCTGAGTTTTCAGGAGCTATAAGGATATCCGTATCCGTCAGTGAAATTGAAGCGATTACCACAGATATGATTTTTATTATTCTAATCAGTGCGATTTTTGGCTCCCTTATTGCCATCGGTGCAGCATATGTGGTTACCAATAGGTTCATGAAACCGATTAATGATCTAACCAGAGTAGCAAAAGTGATATCAGAAGGGAATTATGACGAGAAAATCTATATCGATCGGACCGATCAGATTGGTGAGCTTGCGACGGCGTTTAATACCATGACTTTTAACCTGAAGATCAATATGTGGACCTTGGAACAGAAAAATGCAGAGCTTGAATCAATTTTAACCAGTATGAGCAACGGACTGGTTGCTGTGAATATGGACTATAAGATTGTACTGTATAATGAGCGGTTTGCAAAGCTACTGGGCTTACCGGAAGAAGATATGTCAGATCGGCTTATTTATGAAGTTATCAGAGAATTGTCGATCTTTGACATCATAGAAAAAGCCATAGAAGAGAAATCCTATATGGCAGGTGAAGCCATCTTGCAACAAGACGGTGAGGATCGGATTATTGAAATCGCCGCAACACCAATATTTTCCAAAACCAATAAGAATAAGGCCTTGGCGACATTGCTCATGTTTACGGATGTGACACAGATTAAAAAGCTGGAAAATATCCGTAAAGAATTTGTATCCAATGTAACCCATGAGTTAAAAACACCGTTGACTTCTATTAAAGGCTTTGTGGACACACTAAAAAACGGCGCTATCAAAGATGAAGTCGTAGCCAATCGGTTCCTTGACATCATTGACATTGAGACCGATCGCTTGGCAAATCTGATACAAGATATTCTAACATTATCAGAGATAGAGTCCCTCGTTGGCGAACGAAGCTTGCAAGCATTTGAACTTTCTGAAATTGTAGATGAAGTGGTGGACATCTTACCAAAAGACAAAGAAGGCGTACAGTTAATTATGGAGGTGGAGGAGAATCTTCCCCCCTTTGATTGCAATCGAGATCGGATGAAACAACTGCTCATTAACCTCATTGACAATAGTATCAAGTATACAGACGCAGGTTATGTTAAGTTACAAGTCTTTAAATACAAGAATTTTCTAAATATTGTGGTTGAGGACACCGGTATCGGGATCAAACATCAACATCTTAGTAGAATTTTTGAACGGTTTTATAGAGTCGATAAGGGACGGACCAGAAAAACAGGCGGTACTGGATTGGGTCTCTCCATCGTTAAGCACATTGTAGAATTGTATAACGGTGACATAGATATCCAAAGTGAAGAGGGAAAAGGCACCACCATTAGCATTCGCTTACCCTATTAATCAATTAGCATCCATTTACTTAGGTTGTAAGAAAACCTTGTTAAATGGATGCTTTGACGTTTTATGATGGCAAGAATCCCAGTAATGTACTATACTATACAAATAGAAACCAAAAGAGGGATTCATATGAGTAAAACATTAAAAAAAGGTAGAAGACATTTTAGTAAAGTCATAAAACGATGCTGCATCATTGTGAGCATCATCATCATTTTGGTTGTGATCATCATGCAGACGCCGGTATACCCGTGGGCTAAGAGCATTGTTGTTATGAGTGTTTATAGCCGATATGAATCCGGCTATTCTTTATTAAAGGATAAGAACATTCAGATTAAGATCCCAGGTGGCCTTCAGACAAAAGAGAAAGATTGGTATCCTTTTGTCATGACTTTTAATGATGATCGAGGTTTTTCCGGATTCATGGGCGAACCCATGCGGATGACTGTCTTATATAATTTTGGTCACTTCTCACCTTTTAAGGGTTATGCATCCTATTATGATATTGATAGCCCTTATTATAATAGCTTCTACGGTGCCTACGGTGTCAGCAAAGGCTCTAAGGAAGCTTTTGGATTCATAGATGGTGAGGCAGACCATGAAGCCATCAGCAAGGTACCGGAGTTTGATATGGTACGACTGGTGCTTGAGAGTATCGGAAGTTATGACAATATTTTCGAATATGAAGTCATCTCCGAGGAAAAGGCAGAACTGTTTAATGAAGACGATTGGTTGGTCATAGACGCAAATATTAAGGTCAACGGGTCCATGCATACTTATAAGAAAGACCATAGAGCTTACATTCAGTACGGAAAGCCACCAAAAGCCTCCTCAGTTGTAGAGAATTCTATAGAGGATTTTGCAGTTATTGACATGGTAGGCCGCATCTACGCCAAACATTATGAAGAGAAAAACATAACCCTATTTTTCTACTGCATCACAAGAGAAGATGCGGTCATTGAAGCTTGGGATATAGATATAATGAATCAGACAAAGTTAATCATGCATTAAAGCTAGAAAGAGGTCATAAAGATGAAAGTGGATTTTCATTTACATACGAGTGAATATTCAGGATGTGCAATGGCAACAGCCGAAGAACAGATTAGAAGTGCCAAAAAAAGTGGGCTTGATGTCATATTTATAACGGACCATATGACACTTTTCCCCATGGAAGTCATTGAAGACTATAACAAGCAATACGCACCCCTTAAGATCTATCAAGGTATAGAAGTGACGATCATGGAAGGTGCTTATGAAGACGTTCTTGTCCTTGGGGTTCATGATCCTAAGATTGAAGGCAGTCGTTGGAAATATGAAGACCTGTATGCTTATGTGAAAAAGAAAGGCGGCGCCATAATACTGGCCCATCCTTATCGGTTTGCAGACGAAGTGAATGTGAACATATGGGATTATCCGCCGGATGCGGTAGAAGTACTCTCCTCAAATATCGGCAGAGAAAACTATGAAAGACGGCGTCTTTTGGCAAATAACCTAGAATGTCCCATGGTCACCAATTCAGATAGCCATTTTATAGAGAATACAGGTTGTTACTACAATATTTTCCCAGACAGCTGCGTGGATGAAGCATCTATTATAGAGGCTCTAAAAAAAGGCGACTTTGAATGCGGTAGTATTAGGACATGAGTTGAATCTAATATCCGAACATTAAACATAATATGACAAAAAACGTTTGACAGTATAACCTTGCCCATGTATGATAAAGAACAATAATCATGATTTTATAATCAAGTAGTAATTAGGAGGACACAAAATGAAACATGAATTGATCATAGTACTTGACTTTGGCGGTCAATACAATCAGTTGATTGCAAGACGGGTCAGAGAAGTAAACGTATATGCAGAAGTATTATCTTATGAAACACCCATAGAGGAAATCATAGCAAGAAATCCAAAAGGTATTATTTTTACAGGCGGACCCTCCGTTGTTTTTGAAGAAAATGCACCCTTAATTGACAAAGCCATCTTTGATGCAGGCATTCCCATACTAGGCATCTGCTATGGATCACAGTTAATGGGTTATCTCCTTGGCGGCAGTGTGGCCAGAGCCGATTCAAGAGAATATGGTAAAACAGATCTAACAGTCGATAATAGCGACCCATTGTTTGAAAATGTTGACAAAGAATCCGTTGCTTGGATGAGCCATACTTATTATGTTTCAAGTCCACCGAGTGACTTTAAAATAACCGCATCCACAGACACCTGTCCGGTAGCCGGCATGTCCAATGAGAGCAAAAAGCTTTATGCTGTACAGTTTCATCCGGAAGTTAACCATACACCTGAAGGCACCAAGATGCTCAAGAACTTCCTAGTTAATATCTGTGGTTGCAGTCAAGACTGGATCATGAGTGATTTTGCAAAAGATCAGATTAAACTCCTAAAAGAAAAAATCGGCGACAAAAAAGTACTATGCGCCTTATCCGGTGGTGTAGACTCCTCAGTTGCAGCTATGTTGATTCACAAAGCCGTAGGTAAGCAATTGACCTGTATCTTCGTTGATCACGGTCTACTTCGTAAAGACGAAGGGGATGATGTGCAGAAGGTATTTGGCGAGGAATTCGACATGAACTTGATTCGTGTGAATTGTGAGAAACAGTTCCTTGACAAACTTGCAGGGGTATCTGACCCTGAGACTAAGCGTAAGATTATCGGTGAAGAATTCATCCGTGTTTTTGAAGCAGAAGCTAAGAAAATCGGCGTGGTCGACTTTTTGGTTCAAGGAACCATCTATCCGGATGTCATCGAAAGCGGTACAAAAGATGCAGCCGTCATCAAAAGCCATCACAATGTAGGCGGTCTACCGGAACACGTAGACTTCAAAGAAATCATAGAACCACTTAGAGACTTATTCAAAGATGAAGTAAGGAATGTCGGCCGTGCCGTTGGCATCCCTGAGTTCTTAGTATCCAGACAACCTTTCCCAGGTCCCGGACTTGCTATTCGTGTCATCGGCGACATCACCAAGGAAAAACTGGACATCTTAAGAGAAGCCGATTACATCTTCCGCGAAGAAGTAAAAGCAGCCGGCATCTCAAAAGGCCTTGGCCAATATTTTGCTGTACTAACCAATCTTAAGAGTGTTGGCGTCATGGGTGACGAGAGAACCTATGATTACACAGTAGCCCTAAGATCCGTTGACACCTCCGACTTCATGACCGCAGACTGGTCCAGAATCCCTCACGAGATCCTAGCCAAAGTCTCCAACAGAATCGTCAATGAAGTAAACCATGTGAAAGTAAACTTAAAGCGTCAAATCCTTGTATTTAAAAGGTTTGGCGCTTTTTTAATGTAATAAAAGATTCCAATAGTTTATATTTGGAATCGTATAATCTTTTAATAACCTTACTATTCATTTTGTTTTTTTCTATTTTTCTTTAGATTTTCAAGCGCTTCTTCCATTATTTGTGAGTCACTTTCGCTAAAATATTTTAGAAATAGATTGTGGTCTATAACATGTGTATATATAAAAATTTTTTTGGGTACCTTGTCCATGATGGCAAATAATATGGTACTCTCGTTTTTTCGTTGCAATAAAGCGTACTCCAATCTGACAAATAAGTTATATCCCATGACTGTTATCATTTTTGTTTTCGATGAATCGTTTAATAATTGATAAATAAGAAAAGTTGTATGATTTTCTGATTAGTACTATAATGAGCATATGAAATATTTGGAGTATTGTGCTGAATAAGGAGGAGAGAAATGTTATATGTTCCAATGTTTAAAACTAGAGCAGAAGAAATGAGAGTAGTAAGGGCGCTTAATCAATGCTTTGGAAAAGATATTATTCCGCTGATAGAGGTATTAGATGAATACTATGAAACAAGGTATAAAATGGATCAGAACACAGGAGAATTTATTAAAGCACAAGTAGGTAAACAAAAAAAAAGAGTAAAAATTGACCCAACAGCTGAGGATATAAAAACACTCGAAGAAATTAATAAATTAACAGATCGTAAAGATATATTTATAGACTATTTTAGATATACTACAAAAAAATATGGGACAAATATAGATATTAAAAAGGTAGGATTGTCAAGAAAGCTAAATGAGAGTTTCGCTCTATATAAAAATAAAATTTTGGGTTTAATAGAATATAAAAATGTAATTCCAGTTATATCTATTAAAGATGGATATTCTATTCAGAAAGCTGAACTGATTAAGCTTTTAAGAGAAGTTAAGGAAGGAAGTTCAAGAGTGGCAATTAGATTAACAGATGATTTTATTGAGCCTTTAGGTGAAGTTTTACAGAAGGAACTTGATAAAAATGATTTTGTAATGCTTGATATTGAAGAACAGTTACCCAAAAGTAAATTTATCGAATATGAAGAAATAGAAGAGTTAGAATTACGTGCACAAATTATATTGCTTAATTCACCAAGGCTCGTAAAACCAAAAAATGGAGACTACCCTGAAAATGCATATACGGCATTAATAGATAATTCGGCAAAAGATTATGTTGAAGAATATGGTTTTGCGGGATATGGCGATTATTGTGGATTAAAGGATGTATTACCAAGGATTGGAGGAAGCAATGGCCTGGGTGCTGCATTAGCCCTTATTTATGATTATGAGGAGAATGCGTTTTGGGCATATACCAACAAGAATATTGAGGATGGAATGAGTGGTTATAAAAAGCTAATTCCAATAATATTAAATGATAGGGAAAAGTTCGATCCAAATGGAACTTGTTCAGGATATGATAAAATTGTTTCTCTAGATGGTAGTGGTAATTGGAGTACTTGGCATAATATTTGTGCCAGAAGATATCTGTGGCAAGTTTATGAAAACTCAAACTAGCTATAGATGATTTCTGGCTTGATAGTATTCTTAAAAAACCATTGATAATCAATTTCTAAAATGTCATCATGATTTGAGCGTAGGAAGTCCCATTGTGATTGGTATCTTTTTTTCAAGGATTCCTTAAAAAGAGTATTGATTTCAAAAGGTGAGTAGGAATTCAAAATACTTTGTAACAATTCTTTTTTACTTGAATAACTACTAGAAGATACAAGTTGTTCAAGTTCTGATTTGCGCAATACACGTAATTGCTCGCATGAATTAAATTGCGTATTTACAGCTGAATCTTGCTCTTGATGGTAAATATATTTTCCGGTTTTTGTTATTTTATAAGAGTATATGCCAGTTTCAATAGGTATATATTTTTTTATAGACTTAACTTTATTTTTAGGGCATATTACGAAACATTTATCAAATATCCTCATATAATCATTGATTTGTTTAGATAAGCGAGAATAATTATCTAGTTCTGTTTTTATTTCATAGACGATACTTTCACCATTAATTTTACATAAATCAGCACGACTATTAGAAATAGGTAACTCGAATATAGAAACATGAGTTTTACCTTTCATTAAAACTTTATTTATAAAAGATGATTTTATTGCTGTTTCATTAGGATAATACTTTGTTAGAATATAATTATATACTTCATGTATGGTGTATTTTGATTTTATGTTGACGTAGTCAATATTTAAGGAAAGAGACAGATTACTAATGAGTTCTTTTTTTGATTCGATTGTAGCATAGTGAGAATGAAGTTTTTTGGCATCATCTATTGTTACAATTAATTCATTTAAATCAGTCACTATACATACCTCCTTTCTTATTCCTTACATTATAGCAGAAAAAGGTCACCTATAAAACGAAAATAAAATTGACCTAAGAGGTTAATTATGATATCATAGCTATGAAAGGGGGAAGTCAATGAACATTGAATATTCATCTAATAAACTTGAAAAAATATTAACAAATCCTAGACTCTTAAAAAAACATTACAGTAAAGACTTTAAAAGATTATCAATAAGATTATCTGAATTAAGAGCTGCTAATAACTTGTCTGATATACCAGAAGTTCCCCCTCCTAGAAGACATAAGTTACATGGTGAATGGACAGATTGTTGGGGAATTGATTATTCAAAAAATTACAGGATTATTCTTAGACCAATAGGTGAGTTTGATCTTGAGAATATTAAATCAATTACAGAGATTGAGATAATCGATTTATTGGACTATCATTAAGAAAGGAGCGATTATATGAATGGTGAATATCTTGTGCCTACAGGAAGACTTATCAAAGACTATTTAGATGAATATAATATTAGTCAAAAATCCTTGTCAAGTAGGACTGGAATGAGTGAAAAACATATTTCTAATGTAATCAATGGAAACAGCAGATTGACTGAAGAATTTGTTTTGAAACTTGAGAAAGTACTTACTAACATTAACGCTTCTTATTGGCTGAATTACGAAGCAAAATACAGAGAGTACATTGCAAGGCAAGAAGAAAAAATCGATTTTGAAAACTTAGATTTAGCATCAATTGCAACCAGATTTAGGTTTAAAGAAGTATTTAAAGGCTTAGAATTGAATATAGTTGAGCAAGCCGTTGAGATGCTCAAGTTGCTAAAAATAAGTAGCTTTGATCAGTTTGAAAAAGTTTATGGAGATTTAGCTATTGACTTCATGGAAGATGGTGGAGAATCAGAAGCTATTGCAGTATGGTTAGGTCTTTGTGAAAGTGAAATAGAAATACAGAATGTGGATTTGACAGAAAACAAGTTCGATAAGAAAAAAGTTGAGAAAGCTCTTGATAGATTTAGGATATTAGCAAATAACAAGGAAACAGAGAAGTCTATTGTTAGCTGCAGAAAACTATTCAATCGTTTAGGGATATATTTTGTTGTTTGTGAAGCAATAACTAACAGTAAAGTTAGAGGAGCTTTAACCACATATAATAATCATCCAGCAATTTATATAAGTGGTAGGTTTAGATCTCATGCACATATTTGGTTTGCTATTATTCATGAAATATTTCATCTTTTACTACACTATGATAAAAAAGAATTATTAATTTCATATGAAGAGGAGAATGAAAACGCTAAAGAGACAGAAGCAAATCAACACACTAGGAACTTATTAGTTAATGCTCAAGCATATCATGGGTTTGTTGATGAAGGACAATTTAGCAAAGAAAAAATTATTTCATTCTCTCAAAGTCAAGATATACTTCCAGAGTTTATTGTTGGTTTTTTACAACACGATGGAATAATTGGATTTGACAAACTGAACAATATATAGTTTGATTACTTGATTATTGTAAATTTAGTTTTAACATTTAAAAAAATGAAATCAACAATATTAAAAAGATCAGAATAACACAATGGTGCTATAACGGTCTTTTTTTGTTCCTGATTTTTCATTAGCAGCCAACTATAGTCTTTCATATTCGACAAATTTTTTTAGTTTTACCATTGCTTAACGACGTACTAAAACTCATACCTAATAAAGTATAGTATGATATTATTCTAATGTCATATAGTCACACCACTCGTTATATCTTGGTTATAGTGGAATGTGGGACATGACTTATATAAGCAATTAAGTTTACAAATTATCTGAAAAATTACACATATCCCCATTTTTAGTATATAATATTTAATTGAGGAAAGCATTATTGCGAGCAAATCGAAATGTTAAAAAAATCTATATTAGCTAAGGCTTTTAGAGGTGAATTAGGAACAAATAATGATTTAGAAAGTTCAATGAAGTTGGTGTAAATGATTGTTGGCATTTATACATTCATACAATATTTGAACATTTATCTTCTTCAGTCGGTATTTGTAGAGGTGAATTAGGAACAATTATATTGCTTAGACAACTAATAGTAATCTTTGGTAATGGACACATGTGAGGGTTTTAGATGATGCTATAAATATAAATGGAGAGAAAGTGTAGGAGGTATATATGGGTTTTTGTTTAAATAAGGAGTTAGAAGGAATCGTTGATAAGTTAACATCAATTGAGAAAATTGGGTTCTTTTTTGGAGCGGGTACATCAATGGCTTTAGGGATGCCAGGAATTATAAAGTTAACATCTGATGTACTCCTAAAAGTGGGATACAAAGATAAAATATCTGAAATTAGTAAGCAGATAAAGACTGAAAAAATTAAAAATGGACAAAATCCAGATAATGTTGTTATTACTATAGAAGATATACTAAATAAGATTCGAATTATTCGAGAGTTAACAAATGATGTTTCAGAGTATAGTTATTGTGGAATATCAGGGGATGAAGCAAAGCAGCTAGATATTGATATTTGTAAAGAAATATATCAGATATTGTTTGAAAAACAGAATTCAGTAGATGATAAAATTTTAATACCATTGAAATTTGCATCGTGGTTAAATGGTGTTCAAACAAATTGTCCAAAAGAAATATTCACAGCAAATTATGATCTTATTCTGGAAATGGCTATGGAAAAACTATATATACCATTTTTTGATGGCTTTGTAGGTGCATATAAACCATTCTTTTTTCAGGAAAGTGTTGAATCAACAGATAGCAATCAAGTAGTACCTAGTAATTGGATTAGATTATGGAAAATCCATGGGTCTTTGGGATGGTTTTGGGAGAAGGAAGAGCATGGTTATAGAATAATTAGATTAAGTGATATGAAAATTGAAGATTTAGAAAATGAACTCGTAATATATCCATCAAAAGAAAAATATCATGCATCTAGAAAACAACCATTCATATCATACTTTGATAGAATGAAGAGATTTTTAAATCAATCAGAAGGAATATTTATTATATCTGGATACTCGTTTGGGGATGAACACATAAATGATGCAATTTATGAGTCTTTAACACGTAATAGTAGGATGCATATAATGGCTTTTATGTACACAGATGATTCCTTAGATGCAATTATTGACAAGGCAATACTATATCCAAACTTGAGCGTTTTTTCACCTACAAAAGCGATAATTGGAGGGAAATCAGATGTATGGTTATTTGATTTAAAAAAGATTGAGGACAATGGATTTAAAGCATATGTCGAAGATGATAATTTGAAACTTGGAGATTTTGAGTTGCTTGTAGATTTTCTTATCGAAAATTCTGGACGAAAAAGAGATATTATTACGAACGTAGGTGATGTTAATGATTAAAGATACTACATATTTAGGTAAGGTTACAAATGTTAGTGCGATGGAACTAGATGTATTGGTTTCAGATGAAATACCATCAGCTGCACCTATTATAGATGGAAAGCAATATAGAATTGGACAAATTGGAACATTAGTAAGAATCCCTTTCGGGAATATTAATTTATATGGAGTTGTTGCATCAGTTTCAAATATTGAAACAATGGAAGACTTAAAATCAAATAAAATAGTGATGAGATATACAAGACATTTAAAAGTTAATTTAATAGGAGAAAAAATTGGTAAGAGAAAATTTCAGACTGGTATAGGGATATTTCCTACAATTGATGATGAAGTTCATTTAGTCATTGATAGAGACTTACAAGAAATATACGGTGAATCTGGAGAAGATTATATTGAAATTGGAAAGCATTCATCATCTGGTTATTTACCAGTTTCATTAGATATTCATAAACTAATTTTAAGGCACTCCGCAATACTTGGATCAACAGGTAGTGGTAAATCAAATACAACTGCTGTAATAATTGATAAAATACTAAATAAGTATCAGGGTTCAAGAATAGTTTTGATTGATATTCATGGTGAGTATTTTTCGGCATTTCCAACAACAGCAAAGAGCTTCAGAATAAATTGTTCAAGTTCGCCACTTTATATTCCATTTTGGGCGATGACTTTTGATGAATTAAGTTTCTTTTTAGTTTCAAGACAAGAAGGAAGTGAAAGGCCAGAGGATAAAAGGTTAAGGGAAGAAATTGTTAAATTAAAAAAAGAGAATAAAGATCATATGAAATCAGGATCTGTTGAAGATCATTTGATTACAGCAGACTCTCCAATCCCTTTTGATCTTCGTAAATTATGGTATGAAATTAATAGGGAGGTAAATGCAACATATAATACTGCTAAGGAATCAGAACAAAATACTGAGAATGAGGAATTGATTTCTGAAGGTGATTATAGAAAACTAATACCTGCAAGATTTAAAGATTATGATAGGTCGAATAGAGCTCCATTTAAAAGCAAGAATCAAACTATGTATGCATATGAAAAAAAAATATACTCAAGACTTCTTGATAACCGTTTTGATTTTATGTTTAATCCAGGACCATATAAAAATGCTAGCATGGAACACGATTTAGATGAGATAATTAGGTCGTGGATCAGTAATGAGCAACGACTTACGATATTGGATTTAAGCGGAGTACCATTTGAATTAATAGATATTTCAGTTGGATTATTAACTAGGTTAGTTTATGATAGTATGTTTTGGGGAAGAGATGAAATATACACCGGTAGGAAAAGGCCACTTCTGCTGATTTATGAAGAAGCCCATAAATACTTACCTAAGAATGAATCTAATAGTCATATATTTGGTTATGCTAGAAAAGGTGTTGAAAGAATATTTAAAGAGGGAAGGAAGTTTGGAGTAGGAGCAATGATTGTGTCACAAAGACCTTCAGAAGTTTCAGATACAATACTATCTCAGTTAGGAACATTTATTTCGTTGAGATTAACAAATTCATCTGATCAAAATACAATAAAAGCATCAGCCCCTAATAATATGACTAGTTTAATTGATTTATTACCTTCTTTGAGAATTGGTGAGGGTATTGTTACAGGTGAATCGATAAAGATTCCATCAAGAGTGAGAGTAGACTTACATGAACCTTGCCCTAATAGCAATGATCCTGATTTAGTTGAATCATGGAAGTCGTCACATATTATTGATGAGAATCAGTATCAAAGTGTTGTAACAAATATGAGAGAACAACGTATAATTAATAGAAAGGAGGAAGATAATGGAAATGATTAGCGTAAATTCATCACATATAGAAGCTATTGGGTATGATGAGGACAAAGCAGTACTAATTATTGAATTTTTATCGGGGGCAGCATATGAATATTATGATATCCCATCATATATGTTTGATGAGTTAATGAGTGCTGACTCCAAAGGGACATACGCAAATGAAAATTTATACAAGAGACTTGGACAGTCTAGAATTAGATAAGTGAAAAGATTTATTAAGAGGGTATTAGATTATTAAACTGTTTTAATCTTGGTGTAATAAAACAGCTATAACCAGTGATATGGATATAGCTGTTTTGTTAAGTCAGTTTAGTTGCTCGCTTATTATCAATATACCTACTACTCTTCACTACTTTTAGCTTCCACTTCGCCAGTTTCTTCATCAATATAAATGGTTTGTACCTTTTCTTTCTCACTTGAACAAAATGGACATTTTGCTGACTCAGACTCATCATATACTTTCATACATTCTCCACACATTATCATATGGTTATTCACTCCTTCAATATTCATTACATCACTGTCGGTGGATTCTTCTAAATTTATTTTTATGGATTCTGCTTCAATTGCATCAAAAACCTCTTTCTTTAAGGCAGGCTCATTTTCGATTTTTTCTCTTCTATCTTTAATAAATCTATATAACATATATCCGCCATAGGCAGTTCCAAATACCCCCAACAAGGCGCCTGCCCCCATTACACCACCTTTGGCTAACAATTTTGGAGCCGCTTTAGCAATGGCAGTGTCTCCAATTTGCTTATACAGAATTTCTTTGTTTCCACCTGCTGCCTGTAATGCAATTCTTACTTTGGTATAGTCACCTAGGTTGTCTATTGGATTCCTCATACAATCAAAACCTCCTATTTAATATTTTTTAACCCCTTTGCGATTCCTGTACTTGACTGGCTAATTATAATTCCAATAGTGCTAAGAGCGCGAATGGTATTAGGTGAAGAAAGTAAAGTTACCAACAATTTGGTTAACTGTATACCTTCCTTACCTTTTGATGCCGATGCTGCAACTGTATCTATTGTATCTTTTATTTCAATATAATTTTCTTCTTCTAATTCGGCACCTTTATCAACTAGAATTTCGATGACTTGTTTAAGTACATTTCCTCTTTCGGGATTATTAGTAATTTCGTCATTAAGTATTGAGCGAAAGGCTAGGTATTGAGTTAAATTCATTGGTCTCTTGATATTTTCTAAGTCACCAATAGTTTGCTTTGTAACTCCAATTTTTTCTCCAAGTTGTTCTGCTGTCCAACCTACAATCTGTCTAATACTTCGTAGATTTTGCTGTAGCAATTGTATTTGCTTCTGCTTCTTTTCTTTATCATTCAAGAATATCACCACCCTTAAAGACATTATAGCACAAATAAATGACTCGGTCAAATTATATGACCGAGTCATTTAATCTGAAAAGTTCGATCTTGAACACTATACTAAAACCGTACTAATATTAACTGAAGCCTATAAAAAACTAATGACATTATTGAAACTAATGAAATGAAACGAAGTAAAATCAATGAATAATATTTTAAACTTGAGCCAAGGGTACGCTATGCTCTCTCAGAGCGAAATATTCTGGTAAGTTTCTGGCTAGGTGGAATCTTATAATACCAGAGGAATTCATACCAAGGAAAAACGATGTGGAGGGACCGGATGAATATATATGATAAAAGTTATATAAGTAAGAAGGCAACAGATAGTGGATTCAATAGGGATACTTATGAGAAAGTGCTTAGGTTAGTAGATGTGAAATGTAATAACGACGGGAACCTTGAGACTTTTGGGTTCCCGTTTCTGATATACTTTGATATGAATGGAATCATCTAAACTTGTTTTTACAACTTTATGAATTATTGGTACAATGAATGTCAGTAGTCAAGAGGTACTTCATATCCATGAAAAAAGTTGATTAAATATTAGAAATTAGGTATCATTCATTTAATAAAACATCTATTACGACTATAATAAAAAATCATAATAACATAACATAAAGCAGCCAAAGAGCATACTTAAAATTCCAGCGAAGGAGAGGATTGAATTGAACCAAAAAGTAGAAGATTTGATCAATAACATTAATAAAGTCATGGTTGGAAAAAAACCTTAACAATGTTATGCAACGGACATGTTCTTATTGAGGATGTACCAGGTACGGGTAAGACAACCTTAGCCATTGCACTGGCAAAATCAATTGGAGGGGACTTTAATCGCATTTCTTGTACACCGGATGTTATGCCTTCAGATATTACAGGGTTTACAATGTATCATCCTAAGAACGAAGCATTTGAATATCACGAAGGTGCGGTTATGACAAATATCTTCTTAGCGGATGAAATTAATCGTACACCCCCAAAAACTCAATCAGGTTTACTTGAAGCGATGGAAGAAAGATATGTTTCTGTTGATGGCACACATCACAAGTTACCAGACCCTTTTATGGTGATTGCTACACAAAATCCTATTGAATATCTTGGTACCTATCCACTTCCTGAAGCTCAACTTGATCGTTTTATGATAAAAATGGCTATTGGATATCCAAGTCTTGAAGAAGAAATGATGGTTATGGAACGTTTTAAGCAATCCAATCCTTTGGATACATTAGAATCTGTGATTACACTTGAAGAGCTTAAGGCTATTCAGAGACAGATTCTAGAGGTCAGGCAACATGAAGATATTTCAAGATATATCGTTGATCTGGTAAAAGCAACGAGGGATTCTAAAGATACGCTACTTGGAATAAGTCCGCGAGGGACGCTGTTTATCAGTAAAATGGCCAAAGGTGTGGCTTATTATCGAGGTAGAGACTATGTCATTCCAGATGATGTTAAACATATATTTATGGCGGTTGCATCCCATCGTATTGTGCCTCGCCCTGAAGCCAAATATGAAAATAGAGGCAATGAGGATATCATTAAAAATGTAATGAAATTAGTATATGTACCGGAAGGTGATGCGTTTGCGTAGAACATGGACGATTTATAGTGTATTGCTTGTTTCATCAATGATTTTTAACCGCTTATTACCGGGTTATACGAGTAGTATTAGTTTTTATATTATACTGTTTACTCCGGTTATTAGCTTTGTTCATATATCTTTGACGTACTTTGCATTTAAGCTCACACATAATGTTGACAAGCGATTTGTATCAAAGGGTGATGAGATTGTCTATGTTATTAAGCTCATTAATCCAACTTCATTTCTTTTGGCACCATTTTCACTTCACTATGTGTCAAGCGAAAAGCTTTTTATAGATGCAAAGAATGATGTTAATCATCCGATTATCGTGTCTGAACAAAAGACTGTCGTTATACGCAAAAAGCTCATTTGTACTTATCGAGGTAATTATTCGATAGGTGTTGATCGCGTTGTTATTTGTGATTATTTTAAATTTTTCAGATTCAATTACACCGCGATAGAACAACATAAAATTCTTGTTTATCCAAAACTGCGTGAGCTAAAAAGCAGCTTGCTTCGCAATATTAGTAATGAAAGTAATGAAAGCGTTATATCCAATACGACACAAAACCAATCCGTGTTTACGGATGTAAGGGATTACCAACCAGGTGATCCTCTAAATAAAATTCATTGGAAGTTAACAGCAAAAACGGGAGACTTTATTTCGAAAGACTACTCAGGTCAAGTGACAAATAAAACGAAGATTTTCCTAGATACATATAGTTTGAACTTAGACAGTGAAAGTTCTATTGTCTATGAAGACTATATGGTTGAGGGCTGTGTATCACTGGTGCATTTCTTCCTTGAAAACCGAATACATACACAATTGTATTATGAAAAATTTGGAATGCATAAATCGGAAGGACGAAGCAGTAAAGATTTCCCAAGGTTTTATGATGAACTGGCAAAGCTTTCTTTTTATAAGGAACAAGGCTTTTCTAAACTGATTGATGATGTTCTACATCTAGAATGTGACCCATGTCATGTGATATTAATGACTCAGCACATCACATTACCTTTAGTTGAAAAATTGGTACGCTTAAAATATCAGAATTACGAAATAAGTATTGTAGTCTGTGATCGTAAGACCATGGATATAGAGGGTATAGAGAGTTTTGGGGACAATCAGTGTCAATTTATATTAACCACATCAAGAATACCGATTTATTATATGCAACATGATGAAAGCTCAACAAGGTTGGGGGTGACTTAGTGTTTGCTATATTTGTTATTGGATTTGCGATCCTTGCAATTTTGTCAGGAACTTTTTCATATGTGCTTAATATATTCGAACTATTTGTTATAAGTGGTTTGAGTTTTCTTGTATATTATTTTATTTTAGGTAAACGTAATGTTTTAATCTGGTCGATTCTTGCCACTATATTGGCAATAACCGTGACCAGTTATTATTTGTATAAAAAGGAACTGCTAGAATCAACAGGCATACAGATTGCAAATTTTGTAAAACCCTATTATTATTCAATGAGAATTCAAGGTTTCTATATTGGTCGATTTCATCAGCAACTATTAATATTAGCCTGTTGTTGGCGCTTTACTGATTCTTGGAGCCTATATTGCGGGAGCATTTTCATCGATACGAGATCGGCAAGCCTTCTTTCTATTTGTAATCGCTACATTCATCTATTACTTTGAAATCTATTATGTGAGACTGAAAGATAGTGAAGGTGATTGTAGAAGATATTCTTTTTACCGTCTTTCTATTGTTATGGCAACCCTTGTTATTCTGCTATCCCTTGTTGTGAATAATACGCATCCTAATCCATTTGAAAAGAGCGTTGCAAAAGTTAGCACAACTGGAACGAATGGTGAAAGTTCACCAAATGAATTTGATTTGGATCAGTTAGAGATGATCTATAGTGTAGCAGATGCATACAAAATCGCTTCTTCTTTTGAACACCAAGGCATTGAACTCTTTAGAGTTAAGACAGAGAAGCTGAAATACTTCAAATCTCAAACCTTTAACCAATATGTTGATGGTGTATGGACCAATACTAAGAATGAGCCGATTCATCAAGATGAGTGGCCAACGGAGCCGATTCTCAGTTCAGATCAAGTGTTTAATGAGGCCTTGTTCTTCAATGAAGAAGTTGAAGTCATCTACCAAAACATTTATACAGATAGTATTGTCACGGGTCCTTATACGAAAGAGGTTGTCCTTTCTGACTTAACGATTCCTATTCATGTGTATGAAGATGGCATGTTTAAAGCAGATGAAATGGTCGGTCAGGATTATCAATATACATTATCCATCCTTATACCTAAATATAGGACAACAGCTTTAACCCAGTACTTAAGTGGCTTAGAAAAAGATGATACGGACCTTACAAGTTACTTATTGCTTCCGGATGGATTTGATAAACTAAAAGACTTATCGGATGAGATTACAAAAGATCTATCATCGGATATGAATAAAGCAATAGCCATTGAGCGGTATTTAAAAAGTGCATATACCTATAATGAGAATCCGGATTTTCAACACGAAGGTGATATGATCAATGCGTTTTTATTTGAAGAAAAAGAAGGATTTTGCCAACAATTCGCAACTTCTATGACATTGATGCTCAGGAGTCAAGGGATTCCATCTAGGTTTGTCACGGGTTTTGTAATAGGTTCAAGCCAATTTGAAATCGATGATATTCCTGAAGAAGTTCTTTATAATGGAAGAAGAGTTATTGATTCTTATAAACATGTATATGATAGCAACGCTCACGCTTGGGTTGAAATCTATGTGCCTAACTTTGGATGGATTCAGTTTGAGCCTACACCGGGTCAAGATGCTGTAC